>CAZBEC010000046.1:0-1517 GCA_964490815.1 uncultured Thalassospiraceae bacterium | reverse complement strand
TCTCATACTGATCATGATAACACCTAATTGGCGTTATCTAGGACAGCCCCAATATCTATTAAATATGGGGTGCACTTGGCAGGATTTAGGCCATCCTTTTAGTGTAATTGCGACTGGCCTAAAATGGAGTGAAATATGGCTGTCGATTTGAATATGAATGTGTTGATCGTCGATGATTACAAGACGATGCTGAGAATTCTTCGGAATCTTCTCAAACAATTGAACTTTAACAATATTGAAGAAGCGACCGACGGCAGCATGGCCCTCGACATTCTGCGTTCCCAAAATATCGGCATGGTAATTTCCGATTGGAACATGGAGCCGATGACAGGCATCCAGTTGCTGCGTGAAGTTCGCGGTGACGACAAGCTGAAACATCTGCCGTTCATCATGATCACGGCTGAAAGTAAGTCTGAAAACGTTATTGCCGCCAAAGAGGCCGGTGTATCGAACTACATCGTTAAGCCGTTTAACGCGGAAACCCTGAAATCCAAGCTTGTCAGCGTGCTTGGAGAGTTTTGAGGTAAGCAGAAATGCCTGCCGCCCCGAAGAAAGCCAGAAGCACACGGACACCCGCACAGAAGTCCGGGGCGAAAAAACCGACGGCTCGAAAGACGGCGGCAAAAACACCTCGTAAATCAACGACTTCTAAGCCGGTAAGCCCCAAGCCTGCAAAAGCAGGCACCAAAAAGGTTCGCAAAGCGGCCAAAGTTGTTCGCAAGGTGATGAAATCCGTAAAGGGTGAGAAACCCAAGATTTCAACCCTGTTTGCGGAACTGGAATCCCTGGCGACATACATTCAGGATGCCAAGAAGGAGATTGCCGCCCTTAGCCCGGACCAGGTTAAGGACGATTTTCTCCCCACCGCATCCGATGAACTGGACGCCATTGTCGAGGCCACGGCGGATGCCACCAACTCGATCATGGACGCCACCGAGATTATCGAAGAGGTGATGTCGTCCCTTGAGGGCAAGCCTGCCGATGATTTACTGCACGCAACGACGAGCATCTACGAAGCCTGTACCTTTCAGGATATAACCGGCCAGCGCATTACCAAAGTTGTCGGAACCCTGAAGGATATCGAAGACAAGGTTGATGGATTGCTCAACGTATTCACGGATGGAAAATCAGTGAAACGTAAGAAAAAAACGACCACGAAAACCAAGCAAGAGATTACCGACGAGGATTTGTTGAATGGTCCCCAGTCGGCGGATAAGGCCAAATCCCAGGCGGAAATCGACGCATTATTAGCCAGTTTCGATTAGGACTTGAATGCCTTTACATGAGGAGTTTCACGATCCAACAGAAGGCCATGGCGGTAGCTCTATCGCCCTGTTTCTGGCGCTCTACCTTCTTGTGCTCGCCTTCTTCATTTTGCTTGTCAGCATCTCCACTGTCGAAGAAGTGAAGTCTCAGGCGGCGATGGATAGCCTGTCGTCCTCCTTCACGACGATCTTGCCGCCCAGTCTGCAATTAACCGCCATCAGCAGTTCAGAGGGCGAAGTTCTCGCCGGTCA
>CAZBEC010000045.1:0-1783 GCA_964490815.1 uncultured Thalassospiraceae bacterium | reverse complement strand
GCTGCCGCCGACAGGGGAACCCGGTGTTCGCGGCGCTGCTTGGTATGGGCCGACGGCTTGACCCAGACGCCCTTGTCCAGATCGAACATCTCCCAGGTGGCTCCCAGCACTTCGCCCTTGCGGGCACCGGTCAGCATCAGGAGACGGATGGCATTGGCGGACACTGGTTCGCCATGTTCGGCCAGCGCCGACGACAGGCGGGCCAGTTCTTCCGGCGACAGGAATCGCTCGCGCTTTTCTTCCCGGTTCTTCTGGATGCCCGATGCCGGATTGCCCTCGACCCATTCCCAGCGAATGGCCAGGTTATAGGCCTTGCGCAACACCTCGACGACCCGGTTGGCGCGAACGGGTGTGCCGCGTTCGACGGTGATCTTCCTGTGCAGGGCTTCCACCTGGTCGTGGGTGATCTCCATGACCTTGTACTTCCCTAATTCCGGCAGGATCAGCTTTTCCCACATGATGCGCTCGTCCACCTGGGAGCGCTCCGCCTTGCGGGGCAGGTGGTCGCGTTGATACCGCGTCCAGAGGTCTTCCACCGTCGGTGCCGAGCGCATCGCATGACGGTCGCCCATGGGATCTTCGCCCTTGTCGACAAGCTTCTTCAAATCGCCCGCCTCGCGCCGGGCGGCCTTCACGGACCAGTCGGGATAGTTGCCGATGGTGATCCGCCGCTGGCGGCCCAGGATGCGGTAATCGAGGATGAAGGATTTTGCCCCGGCGTTGGTGATCCGAAGGCCGAAGCCCTTCACCTCGGCATCCCAGAAGAACACCTGGGCGCGGTCTCCCGCGCTGGATCGTCGGACCAGGGCGTCGGTAATCTGTTCGGCCATCGCGTCTCCTCGTGTCAACACTATGTCAACACATCAAGTAAGTCTCAATGGCGCGATTTTGCGGGGCGTTACAGATGAAGTCAACAAAATAGCTAAATATTACAGCGTAGTAGAGCGAAAACGCCGGAAACGTGTCAACAAATCAAGGGCTTGGAAACCGGCTATGATCTGGCTCATAACCTGAAGGTCGCAGGTTCAAATCCTGCCCCCGCAACCAAAAATCTCTTTGAATTACAAAGAGTTATAAAATTAGAAAACCGTCCCTCTGGGGCGGTTTTTTGCTATGTGTACTAAAAATGCACTAACGGGGAAGCGAAGCGCTTAAAATCAAAGGGTAATTCGTTTTTTAAGGAATGGGGAGCCATTCCCCTGTTCTCGAAAGAAAAGATAGGGTAAGGGTGGAGAAGGCCTTTATTTCGAGGCAGGTTATAGAATCGGGAGAGCTGAAATGGCGTCAAAAACCTATAATATTTTTATCAGCCACTCGTGGTCGTATGGGGATGCCTATGAAAAACTCACCGGCATGCTCGATGAAGCCTCGGGCTTTACGTACAAAAACTACTCCGTACCGAAAGACGACCCCATCCATGATGCTGATAATGCTGCCCAGCTCAGGGCCGCAATAAAAGACAAAATGCAACACGCAAGCGTGGTTTTGGTAATGGCTGGAAAATACTCTACCTATAGCAAGTGGATTAACGAGGAAATTGCGATTGCAGCAAAAGGATTTTCAAGTCCAAAGCCATTGCTTGGAATTGAAGCATTCGGAGCGCAGCAAGTATCTTCGACTGTTCGAGATGCTGCGGATGAATTGGTGAAATGGCAATCAAAATCAATTGTCCAGGCTATTCGCAATTGGGGATAGGGCCTTAGTTAGGATGATTTAATATGAGAAAAGCACTAGCAGGCTGCTGAAAAACTCACCATTTTTCGGCTTTGAGAATGGCTTCGTC
>CAZBEC010000044.1:0-2650 GCA_964490815.1 uncultured Thalassospiraceae bacterium | reverse complement strand
CTCCCCCTAAAGGGGGAGAGGGCTACGCCAGCGCTGACGCTTGGCGAACCCTCTTTGCCATGCCTGTCGACACCGTCCGGCCCAATCACCCATCAGCTTTGTTCATTTAACACGGAGGTCATAATGCCTGAACTTTCATCGACCAAAATTCAAACCGATCCTTGTGCGGGTTCACTCAAGATCCTGGCCCTTGATCTTGGCACAAAAACCGGTTGGGCCGTTTGTCTGCCGGATCGGACCATCACCAGCGGAACAGCCGAGTTTAAAAACGATCGCTGGCAAGGCGGTGGCATGCGCTTCCTGCGGTTCAAGCAATGGCTCACCGAGATCAAGCAGATGGCCGGTGGTCTGGATGCGGTCTTCATTGAGGAAGTCCGTCGCCACGCCGGTGTCGATGCCGCCCATGCCTATGGCGGGTTTCTGGCCCATGTGACTGCATGGTGCGAACATCACACCATTCCCTATGAGGCCGTGCCGGTTGGAACCATCAAACGCCATGCCACCGGCAAAGGGAACGCAAACAAGGAAGCCATGATCCTGGCTGCCCGCAATCGTGGGTTCGATCCGGCAGACGATAATGAAGCCGATGCTTTGGCCATTCTCGATTGGGCCATGACCCACCGTGATGGGGGTGGAAACCAATGAGGTGGCATCCCCCCGGATACGGCGGAAGTCGTCGCAATGCCGACCAGGTCAAACGTGATGGCTGGCAAGAACAGGGCACGTTGGCGATTTCCATAGAAGACGACCGCCTGACCTGGCCCGAGAAAGAACTCGTGCGTCAGCTGGGCGAACGGCTCTATGGCAAACGAAAGGAGGAAACTCATGAGCGATAAGCGTTGGACAGCTCCACTGGTGGAGGAACGTTTGGTTGAAGCCGCAAGTGTGTTGAAGCGCCTGCCGGAAGAAAAAGTGCAGGGCTACTTCTCTGCCTGGCCCGACGTCGTCCATAACATCCATGAATCGTTTGGTTGGCATGACCCGGTGCTGCGCAGGCCCTGGCCGTCACCGGGATCCATTGACCGGATGGATGAGACGATACAATGGTTGCAGTGGCTTGAAGCGGATGTGGCCAGGATCTGTTGGTTCCGCGCAGCCGGTGAGCGCTGGAAAATCATCTGTGGTCGGGTCGGATTGCAGCGCACAGCCGTCCATCAACGCTATCTTTTTGGACATTGTGTGATTGCCTGGAAGCTTAATGGTCATAGAGTGCCGCGTAATTGTTCACGTCGTAAAGTGATTGAGATGGTTCAATCGGCGAAGGCGTGAGTAGGGGATAAAAAGGTGTTCGGCGAACACTTTTCGCGCGGACATTTTCGCGCTGTGAGTGCTATTATTTGGTCAGACTTGGATTTGTGCGCCCATGGAAAATGTCCCGTGGGCGTTTTCATTTGAAGGCAGATATTTTGAGGCGTCCCTATGGATTTCAAGAGTTTATCAGGAAGCAGGGCTTTCATAGCATTTACCTGATGACGACTGAGACGGATAACCCCGTCAAAGTGGGGATCGCAAGAGATCCATTAGAACGGCTCTCGACCATTCAGTCAGCCAATTTTCTGACTATCCGAATGCATCGTTTTTGGTGGATGCCCGGAAGAAAGATAACTGTACGGATTGAAAATGCGTTCAAAAGCCATTTTCAGTCACGCAATATCAGAGGGGAATGGTTCGACCTATCACTGAAACTGGCAGAAGAATTCATAGAAGCAACCATCACTAGCCTTGGAACATGGGGTGTTCAGCACTCGGATTTGATCGCATACATGGATCACAAGGAACGCCAAAAGAACGGCTTGGATGCCGATGCACCTTCACCGCTTGCTGGGATCCAATAGGAAAATGATTAAGCCGCGTGTGGCGTGATCTCTTGCTCAATCTTCTTGCGTGTATTCCGGTCTGCGACGTCAAGGTCATGGCGTGTTTGCAGGTTGATCCAGAATTCGGCAGAGGTTCCGAAGTAGCGAGACAGGCGCAATGCGGTATCCGTGGTGATTGATCGTTTGCCACGGACAATATCGTTCACACGCGAGCGCGGCACATGGATTTCATTGGCCAGTTCGTAAACACTTAGCTCGAAGGGTTCGAGGAACTCTTCACGAAGAATTTCACCGGGGTGAACCGGATCAAGTCGTTTGCCGTTTGTGACCTCTGAGAAGTCAACCATGTGGTTGTCGAGGTCGTCTCGTTTAATGATCATTGGTTTGCTCCTCAATGGTAATCAACAATTTCGGTGTCCCATGCATCATCGTCGCGCCAGACAAAGCAGATACGCCATTGGTTGTTGATCCGAATGCTATGCTGACCTTTCCGGTCTCCTTGCAAGGCTTCCAATCTGTTGCCAGGCGGTATTCGAAGATCATCAAGTTGAGCCGCAGCATCAACAGCCATTAACTTTGCGCGAGCGCGCTTCTGAATTTGTGCAGGCAAACCCTTTACGGAATAGCCCGCGAAGATTGCGGCAGTACGCTTGTCGGCAAAACTTTTAATCATCACCAAGCGTACCGTATGGCGGTACGTTTCGTCAATCAGAAACGTAACGCCGGACGGTACGTTTGTTGAGAATGTAATTTGAGCGAAGTCACGGGTCCTTCCTGCCCGATATCCTATGCGGGCGGGCTCAGCGCGGGATTTTCCTAGTGACGCCCTGAAA
>CAZBEC010000043.1:0-3810 GCA_964490815.1 uncultured Thalassospiraceae bacterium | reverse complement strand
GAGCGCGCCATTGGTAATGGCGAGGTCGACAGTTCAATTCTGTCCGGCGGCACCACTCTACACCGCAGTATCCTTGCGGTTTACAGCAAATATCCAAACCACGCAAAACGCATTCCTATGCAGAACACGGTAGGAACATGCGAGCTTTTATGTGGAGAATCCGTGGACTTTGGACACGGTTCGTTCTGGGTGGCGCAATGAACCAGATCACCCCCCCCCCCACGGGATCACGTTTGGCTACGCCCGCGTATCAACAGCGGACCAGCGCCTAGATTTACAGTTACAGGCGTTCGAGAAAGCTGGCGTTCACCCCGACTACATCTACCAGGAACATATCTCAGGTGTGAAGGCCAAGCGCCCACAGTTAACCGAATGTCTACGCCTAATGAGAACTGGCGACACACTGGTTGTCTGGAAACTGGACCGTCTCGGAAGATCTACCAGGGAACTCCTATCCATCATAGACGATCTGAAAGAGCGCGGAATCTACTTCAAGTCTCTGAACGACTACATAGACACGGATACAGCCGTAGGAGAGTTGTTCTTCACCATCATGGCGGCGTTCGCTCAGTTCGAGCGGGACTTGATCTCAGAGCGCACGATTGCGGGTTTACGGGCTTCCAAGAAAAAGGGCCGTATGGGCGGCAGGAAGCCCAAACTCTCAGACCAGCAAATCAAAGAGGGCATAGACCTCTTGCGGTTTGGCAAGTGGAACGTGTCCAGGCTTTGCCGTGTTTATCAGATAGGCCGCAATACTTGGTATCGGGCAGAGAAGCGGTACTTGGACAAACAAGCGAAGAAAATAGAACAGGCACGGGAGGCCGCGTAATGACGAAAATATGCATCGGTGATCAAGTAACCGACTACCTCACTAAAGAAATTTGCACCGTCATTTGGCTGTCGCCCAAAGGTGTGACGGCAGGCATTCGCAATGCGGAAGGCTTTATGCGACAGGGTCGCTATGTCAGTCGGTTAACCCCATCCGATATACGGAACACTGAATCATGAGAAATCCAGAAACTCATACTTGCTATGCTTGCGGTTACGTCTGGGATCACGGATTTGACGGAAGCCATTCATGCGTTGACCGGCTAATTAAGCAGAACAAATTGCTGCGTGAAGAAAAGCAGTACACGTCCCGAATGAGGAAATTAAGACCGCTGCGGAAGCCTCTCCCATGAACAAAACCCGTGAGAAATCCGTGGACTCGGAAAACACGAAAGAAGCAAGCAGTTGAAAATAAACAATAAAATACACTTGCAACAGTGCATTGGTAATGGCGAGGTCGACAGTTCAATTCTGTCCGGCGGCACCATTTATTTTCCCTGCTTTTTCGACATCCCCCCTTTCACAAATGCAGCATTTTCGTCTGCAACTACAGCAATGTTCATACCCAATGAAAAAATATATGATTTATTTAAAATTTTAAATAAATTTAGATAAATTATTTCATCTTTTATTTTGTATTAATTTCTTTATTATAGTTTTTACAGTAATTTTATTTCCCTTGTTTGCGGATCCCGCCAACCATCCTCTTTAGTAATGGAGGTTATTATGGGTGAAAAAACCCAAGCTCCCCTTGGCGGGGTCGCAATCCTTGCCGTCCTGCTGCTGCTTCCTGGCTGTCTTCCCCTACCGATAAGCCTGGCCATCAATGGAATTTTCTATGCTTCGTCCGGCAAGACCATGAACGACCATGTTCTTTCTAGCCTGGTGCAAAGGGATTGTTCCGTCTCCCGTGCGTTATTCACCCAAGGATCAATCTGTTTCGACGACGAAGACTTGGCCATTGTTTCCGCCGATGACGGAGAAGACCAGGAAATTGAGATCGAGCCTGCCTCCGGCGACTGACAACCCCTTAACTAGGAATTATTGTCTTCCTCAAAAACATTCCGGCAGTGGGTTTCCCTGAGCAGAAACGCCGACAGGACCGCGACGACACCGCAAATGATCAGGCTGATAAACGCCGTCTGGTAAGCCTCCACCGCATAGACACGGCTGCCGGATTGGATCGCGCCGTCCCAGTTCAAATCCAGAAGCCAGCCAATCAGCGGCTGGAAAAGCGCACCGGAGGCCATAACCATGGTATTGACGAAACCGAGCGTCGCCCCGGCGCTTTCCGGCCTGTTATGTTCACGCCCGATGGCGAAACAGATCACCATGGATCCTGCGAAAAAGCCCTGTGCGAACAGCATTATTCTCGTGAGCCCTAGGGATAGACCGGGTGCGAAAATAATGGCGGCGAAGATAGCCAGGGCCATGATAGACCCGACAAGCATTGGCAGGCGGCGCGATCCGATATGATCCGACGCCCAGCCGGATAACGGCGCGCCAAACGCCCAACCGATCAGCAGAAGCGATGTCGAGGCCGCGGCAGCCGGCCTTTCGAGGCCATACATTTCCATCAGGTAAGGCACGCCCCAAAGGCCTGCGAAGGCCAGCATCGGGGCCGTCATCATGCCGCCGAAGACAGCGGCGTACCAGCTTTGTCGTCTTTTCAGGGTTGATTTCAGGCCATTCAGAAGACCGGCTGTTTGCGCGCTCACATCCTCCTGGGCGGAATCGGCTGTCTCGTTTTTCGGGTCGCGCACAATCAACCAGATCAGGACCGCAAGGGCGATGGCGACGATCGCCGCCACGTTCAAAGTTCCACGCCAGCCGAAGGCGGATACGGCTGCCGCAAGCGGTGCCTGACCTGCGACGGCGCCCATCATACCCAACATCAGTGTCATGCCGGAAACCAGGGCGAAGCGTTTGGGCGGCAACCACTGGGAGGCCAGCTTCAGCGCCCCGACCCAGGTAAATCCGGCCCCCGCGCCGATCAGCAGCCTTCCGGCGTAGGCCAGCATCAGATTATCGGCTTTGGCGAACAACAGGCTGCCTACGCCGCACATCAACGCTGCCCCGACCAGCATACGCCGAGCCCCCCAATGATCGACAAGCACGCCGATAGGAAGCTGCAGGCTGGCGTAGGCGTAAAAATAGAAAGCCGAAAGGTTGCCCAATATGGCCGCGGTAACGCCGAAATCGGTCATCAGTTCGCCAACCATGACGCTGGGGGCTACGCGCTGGAAGAATCCGTAACAGTAAAAAAGCGCCGCCAATCCCCAAACCAGCCAGGGGTAAAAACCGGACCTGCGGTCCTCTTGAGAAAGATTCATGACTGCCCTCGATTGAGCGACCCGCGCCGGGCGATGACGATGCCGCCGACGACGACACACGCACCCAGCACCTGCCACGGCCCCAGGACCTCGGCCAGGATGATCCAGGCGAGAACGACCGCTGCCACCCCTTCAAGCAACATGGCGACGGACGTAAAGGCCGATGGCAGATGAGCGAGGGCGTAGGCGATCGCCCCCTGCCCGCCGACCTGGCTCAACAGGGCCAGGGCCAGCAAAACGATCCACCCGTTGATGGTGACGGCGATCATTCCCTCACCGGAAATCAGCGTAGCAGGCAACAAAATCGCCGCGGTTACAGCAGTGCTTAACAGCATGATCACCGAGGTGGAAAAATGAGCCCTCAGGCGTCCGACCGTCATCATGTAGGCACCGAAGAACATGCCCGTGACCACCCCTAAAAAATCACCGAACAGCCTGTCCATGCTCAGGCGCAGGCTGTCACCCATGAGAACCCCGGTTCCGCAAATAGCAACGACGAGGCCGAACAGGAACAATTTCGAAAACCGTTCCTTAAAAAGCACAAAAGAGCCCAGGGTCACCCAGATCGGCGCCATGGTCGCCAAAAGTGTGGCATTGGCGACCGTCGTAAACTGCAACGACCAGTGCCAGAAAACCAAGTCGCCGGCGA
>CAZBEC010000042.1:0-4629 GCA_964490815.1 uncultured Thalassospiraceae bacterium | reverse complement strand
ACCATAACGCATTAGTAGGATTTGGCGGTAACCTTTCGTGAATCTTCCGGGCTAGTTCGTGAGACCGGGCTTCCAGGAAAAGCGCCCTTCCAGGCCCCCCCGGCAGATTATTAAGCGTGTCTTCGGCGGCTTCCAGTTCCTGCTTTATTCCCTGAACTATCACAGCTTCACTGGCCGGCTGGTTGTCCGCCATCACACTGGAGAACAAGTTGGTTCTGGGCAAAGGGGTCAGAATCGTCTCCGCCTCGCCGCCCAGAGGGACATCTGTCGGCGAAGAATTGAAAGCGGAATTTTCTTTAACGGGGTTCGGCGTCGAATGAGATTCGGGGGGTGAGATTGTATCGAGCATGGGTTCCTCCTTTCGTGCAGGAGGAAATATTGTGATATTAGCAATTTTTAGTCAAGGCATTAATTGTGTTTTTCACAATTCACCTGGGGCTTGGCTTTCGTCAACTCCCTCAAGTTGGTAGCTGGCGCTTACTATACCCACCAACTCCGCAATCTCTTCTTCAGCCTCCGAATCTGAAATCAATGTTGCATACATCTTTTGAAGAGAAAAACCTGAAAACACTTCTTCGTTACGCGAAACTATCGACAAAACTTTTCTTGTGTCCATTAATTCCGGATCATTTGTCGGGCAAAAAAACCAAGATTTTTGACGGTTTTCAAATTTAAATTGTCTTACGGTAATTTCAAAAACCTGGCCGTCCTCGCCTTCTTTCTCCCTTTTACAGACCACCAAATCTCCGCTCCTCAATCGGCGCCCGATGTCGTGTAGCGGAATACAAAACAGGATGGCCCCCTTCGGAAAAAAAAGGTTAGCCGATTTATCTTGTAACTCGATCGCAAACCTTAGGGCACCGGGATATCTGCTGTCCCACGGGAGCGAAAAACGCCGACTATCATCGTCTGCAATTCCATACGAAGAACAATAAACGTTTACTCTGGCCGCGTAGGACAACTCTATATCATCGTCTACTTCCGGCTTCCCTTCTCTGTTCAAAAGCCCGGCCTTCCAAGCTACTTCACGAATACTGACATTGAAAAAATTGGCCAATTTGACCAACTCGCCAGACTTCACTTTTCTCTGACCTTTGAGCAGAAGCGAAATGGCAGACGGGTCCACCCCCACAAATGAAGCTAAATCCTTCTGGGTTTTACCAAGAGCCTTTAAACTAGACTTGAACCACTCTCTATCCATAAGCAATCAGTATCAAACTAGAGAGACATTGTGAAGATTACAATTCTTCTATTGACACGAATTGCCATTTTCTAAATATTTGGCACATGAAGAATATCGCTGAACATGTAATATCCATATGTGGAGGCCCTCAGCGGGTCGCCGAAATCGTTGGCGTAGATGTATCGAATGTTCATAGGTGGAAATACTTGAAGGAGAAACGTGGATCTGGAGGAATTATTCCTGCTGAACATCAACAGACGCTTTTTCAATTCGCGCAAAAGAGCGGAATCGACCTGAAAGCTGAAGACTTTTTCAGCCTGAGGGAAGAATAAAACTGAACGGCTATACGGCCTAGAACAAAACGCCCCGGGTTCATCTTGGCGGACTCACCCGGGGCTGGAGACGAAAACGACCTGACCTAAGTTGCACCAAAGGAGGATGTCCTCGCCCGTGGTCTTATTTAACCTTTCACGAGGCCGGCTGTCACCCGATAAGTCGGGCCATAGCCAACGCCTTCAGAGAATCGGCCGAATAGTCCAGTTCGACGCCGGGCCAGGCGATGGCGTGGCCGTCGAAAGCAAGTTCAACCGTTCTGAAGACCCTGGAGTCCAGAAGCGGTTCGAAGTAGGGCAGGCGATTGACGGTTTCGGTCATGTCGACTCTGTGCCGGGCGCCGTCATCCCAGGTTACGACGAGGGTGTGGTCATCGGGCCCGGCCTCAACGGACTCGATCCGCGCCATTTCGGGGATGCAAGGCTCAACGGCTTTTCTATTCATCATCGAAAACCTTTTGGCCCTCGTCACCCATTCAGGTTGGCGGCCTTACGCAGCGTCTCGTTGATGCGAGACTGCCATCCCTTGCCGCCGGCCTTGAAGTATTCGAGCACGTCATGGTCGATGCGTAGCTTGACGGCATCTTTCGGATGCGCCAGACGAGGCCGCCCCCGCTTTTTTGCGGGTTTCATCTTGGCGAAGTCTGCCGCCGTCAGTTCCGGAGAGTCCACGGCATCCCAGTCTTCTTGCGCGATGTCATCGGGTTTCCTTGGCATATCGTCTCCTTTCTTCGTTCGTCGCCTTGCGAAGCGAAATCACGCGGAGGGACTGGTCGCGTTCGGTGTAGGTCAAAACGTGAATACCGTCGTCAATCCAGCCAATGGCCGTCCAGCGTTCTTCGCCGTAGTCGCCTCGGTCGTCCAAAAATTCAATCGCGTTGTCCCAGTTGAAGCGCTCGGCTCCGGCGAAATCGACGCCGTGCTTGATCAGGTTCGACCTTCGTTTTCCCTCGTCCCATTCCAGATCAAACATAAAGTTTTCCGCTCCCTTTATCGCTTTAATGTACCCCCATTTAATAAAGTTGTCACGAATAAACGTACCCCCAATAAAGCATGCCTGGGGGCGGCGACATGAGACGGCGATTCAAAAAGTCCGAATACAGGGCGATTTTAAAACGCCAGCGCCTGATCTGCGGCTGCGGCTGCGGGCGGAAATTATCATTGGATGAAGGGGTCGAGTTTGACCACGGGATACCCCTTCATCTGGGCGGGGCCGACGTGTTGGGTACCGGCACCAAGACGGTGGGATTTGCCGGCGGGTGGAACACCGAAGCCCGGGTCGTTGTCTCGCAGGACACCATCAAGGAATACGACCAGGCCTTGGGCGAGGACGCGCTCCGCGATATTCGCCGTGAAGGCCGGTCTGCCATTCTGTCGGGGGCGGTAAAGGGGTTCCTGGAGCGAGGCGACATCGCGTCGGCAAGGGACTCCATGAACCGCAGGGTGTCGTCCTTGTCGGCGGGGCGCAGGCGTCCCTGTTCGATCAAGCCGTCCAGGACGGCCTCGTTCGCGTGGCTGCGCGCCGCCGTTTCCTGTTCGGCGAAGGCGGCCTCGCGCTCGGCAAGGTTCTGTTCGCGGGCGGCCAGGTCCTGCGCCGCTTCCGCGGCGATGTTAGCGGCGTCCTGGGTCAGTTGGCTGATGTCCCAGGAACTGATGACCTTGTCGGCGCTCTCGACGCCGTGCTTCTCGACCATGAAATCGCGAAGCCGCTGAAAAATCCGGGCGACATCCTTCAGCGCCCATCCGGCGTCGTCGGCGATGTCGGAAAACTCTATGGTCACCACGCCTTCTTCGTCGTCGGCGAACTCGGCCTGCTTCAGGCCTTTCACCGCCGGCGGCTGGGCGCCGAGGAACCCCACATGGCGCAGGTAATAGGCGTCCGTCGGGTTTCCGGGTTGGCCGGGCCGATAGAAGGAAGCGGAGATCTTCTTGAACGCGCCTTCATCGACCATTTCCGCGAAGGCGGGGTTGACCTGGTGTGGGTCCGCCGTCAGCACATCGCCATCTGCGGAGAGACTCTTGATCCAGCCGTAAGCCGGCGCGTTGTGTTTGGGATGGCCTATGACGATCGGCGCCTCGTGAACCGCCGGGTCATAGTTGCCGGCGATGGTCTGCAAGTCGGATTCCGTGAACGACAGCGTGTCTCCCGACATGGCCCTGTGGACCCCGGTCTTGAAAATCTCGATCGTCTTGGGATGGGTTTCGCCGTTCCCTTGTGGCATGGCCGCCTCCATTCGGGTGTCTGAAATCCCCGAAGCCGGCAACCTTCGGTCCGGGCGGGGAATTTCGGGCATCATCCCAAGGCGGCGGGACGCGAATAAGGGCGCAACCGTTGCGCCCGTCGGAAAGGCGGGGATTCGTGGCGGGAATGTCCAGGAGGCTCTCATCCATACCCCAGATGGGGATTGGCTGCAATAATCGGCTTGGGACGGCAAAATACTTCGCCGTTAATAGGGTCTTAAACGGGGCGACAGGGCCGCTGGGGCCGATGGGGTAGCGAGGGGGCGGAAAAGGGGATGTCGGGCTTCCTGGGGCGAATGTGGGAGGTTTAATAAAATTGAATACACCAAGGAAGAATATGACCGGTGGTTTGCTCCCACGGACCATCTTTCCCCCCTCGTTCATGCCGCCATGAAAGCCGATGATTGGGAACTAGCTGAAAAGATACAAAAGCAAATGGTGATTCCGGCCGAAACTCTGCTGAGTCTTCGACGGCTTCACGGAGCCGAAGGACTGCGTACATCTGGTTATGACTTGAGCCATGCCAATCATGTCTATGGTGATGATTGGCTTGATCGGCCTATCGAGGAAATTACTGCTATCAATCGACGTCGTTGATATCATGAAGCCGCCAGATCAACAGCTACTCAAATCATTAGCCGGAATATGCCACGTTGGGATATTTATATTCTTCAGTGTGCCTCCATTGAAATCCGAATCCGTGTCGTATCTTTTCCCGGCATTTTCCGTGAAATGCTTTATCGGACCCTTCTCCGGGAGCCATTAGTTCCGAAGGTTTATAGGTATTGCCGGGGTATACAGAACCACTAGTGCGTCCGCAAGCTGGACACCCGTATTAACCTCGCGTGATTTGGCATTTCGTGATTCACTCTG
>CAZBEC010000041.1:0-5002 GCA_964490815.1 uncultured Thalassospiraceae bacterium | reverse complement strand
GAAAACACGGCGTCTGCATGGCGCTTAAATAGGTCGTACATCTTCTCGATGGCCTCGCTGCTGCTCAAACCAGGAAAATGGTCGGCGGCAGAGAAGACTTCCGGGAAGGTCGATGCAAACCGCTCTTTCGGCGTCGCCCGGATCTTTTGCGCTAGGCGAACGTAATCTGCGGCCATGGCGATCTCTTTATCCTGGCTTCTATCTCCCAAGAGCAGATCAACTTTGTAACCACTTGCGGGATCACTTTCTGCCAAGCCAGCGGCAAGAACTGCAAATCGTCGGTCAATACACTGGGAGCAAAGACCGCAATGGTGTTTTTCTTTGGTCCAGCCATATGGGCGGGTGCAACTGCTAGACTTACCGAGCAAACCCTCAAACTCATATTCTTTGAGCTTTCGTGCGACCTCCGTTTTTGTCAGCCACTGTAGCGGGGTATCGATTTCAACCTTTTCGCCCAAAACGGCCGAGAAAACTCTCTCGAATCCACGAATGACCCTTGGGTGGGTTGTCCGCGTACTGCGCGCGCCCATGGCATCCTTGCTAAGGGGAAGGTTGAGACTGATCACGCCGTTTTCATAAAACGTAAATCGGCTTTTCCCGTAGATCCCGGCAACCACAGCAGCTAAAGAAGCAAACAGGAACGAGCGTGTACGCTGCGTGTATTCCTTAGCCTTGACGTTGGAATTGGTCACCTCGACGGGAATGAAGAAAGCCTGCCGACCAATTCCGCGCTCTTGAAACTCATGAACCAACTGTTTTTGATGTTGGAATACCTTGGAGGACGAGTGGTGACCCACGAGCGCCATTTTCTTGCCGTTGCCTACGACATCCATGACGGCTCCTGCTAAGGAATCCACACCGCCGGAAAACAGGGCGATTTCATCCGGGGTCATGTTGTCGTCGTTGAAGCTAAAGTGGGGCGCTGTTTCCTGGGCTGGCGTCGTCGCCTTAACGAAAACAAAGCTGTAGATGTGCTCAGACAAAAAGCCCAGGGTTTCTTCCAATGCAGAAGTCACCTCCTCGGATGACCAAACCTCGGGGCATCTGACCGGAATGATAAAATTCTTCCGGCGTCGCCACTGACTGCCCATGTTGCCCAGACCCTCTGGCCCGCGCTTCGTGCGTTGATCTGCGCAATACACATAGGCGGCAACCTCGACCAAATCCAAATGAATATCTTTGATTTGGCCGCGCATGGTTTTACCGATGTCGTCGATATTGAGCTGAACGCTCTTTTCAGCGCCCTGAACGTCCATGGGGACGGTTTCCCCGTCTTCAAACTCGTCAGGAACATCAGCGCCCCCACATACGAAATTAAACGTCTTCATCTGGCGTGTTCCTGATGGTCAATTCTTTGCCGATTTTCTCAAACGCGACCCAGGCAAATCCTTGGACACTTTTATGGTTGATTTCATGCTCTGGCTGATAGGCATATTTGCCATACCAGTCCTTGGAAAAAGCACGAACAATGGTCGCCGCTTCATAGGCGTGAGTTTGAATGGTTTGTTCTGCCGTTCCCATATCACCGATTGTTGGAAGGTATTGGCCGGGACCGACATGGTTCGGGATGGCGCGATCAAGATAATATTGAATGTTGTCCTGTGTCAGGCGGGCCATGAAGGAATGCATCAAATCGCCGAAGCGCTCAGGTGATGAAAATCCTGAGAAGGCACTTTGGACATCCTCGGGGCGTGAGTCGAAAAGGCCCATTTGATTTTGGGCCGATTCATGGAACACGGCCATACCTGCCATCTTTGCCATCTCACCCAGGTCCGTGATTTCACCCCCTTGTGTCTGCTGGGCGGTTTCAATGGCTTTTCCAAAGCCGATCATGACATCGTTCAACGTTGGATTGGCGGGAACGCTGATGCCCAGCGGGATTAGCGCAGCCTGAAAATCCTTTTCCTTTGCTGCCAGTGGAATTTTGCACAACAGATGCAGAGCCTCCAGAAAAGCAGGATCTTTGGAGGCCTTCTTTAGATCCGACAGCGAAGCTTCATGGACCGCCGTTGCCAAGTCGGCGACAGACACATCGCCAAGCTCAATCATCTCGACGATCTGTGTCCATTTTCTGGACGTTAGAAGTTTGCCTAATCGGGTGTGACCCATGCCCCCCATTCCCCTAACGGGCAATAAAGGCCCATAGTCAACAGCACTACTTAAGGGATTATAATAATCTGCTGTATATAAACCATCATTGATCGAAACTTTTTCCCTCAGCCCTTGATTTGTAGGGCTGATGTAATCGAACCGCCCCCTGGGTCGTGGGATAGATTCGCACAGCTCAAGACGAATCGGTCATTTCCGCTCAGTCTGGGTCCAACATCATGTGCGCAGAATTTCGCTATTCTAATTTTGTTTTAGAACGGCTTCTACAACCAACTGAAAGGGCTATTTTATTCGAAATTTGGTGCCTAGGTTTCTTTGCTCAGCAACATCAAACACGATCAAAGGCACTCGAATAAATGTCCAATACCCTCTCTCCCGATCACATGACCAGCGCCGAACGTATCGGCGAATTGACGTCAATCCTGGCGATTGGCGTGATCCGTCTGCGGGCGCGGAAGTCAAGCCGACTATCTGCGAACCGGGGAGAGAGTTGTCTGGACTTCACTGCCCACCAGAGCGGTTATGAATCCGTTGAAACCAAGACGGAGAGTCCCTCATGACGGACACAATCATCGCCAAAATTTCCACGCTCAAGCACAAGCCGACGCCGGATCTGAGAAAAATGTGGAAGGACCTCTTTGAAACCGAGGCCCCACGCCAGAACCGCAAGTTTCTGGAAAGCAGACTTGCATACCGAATTCAGGAATTGGAATACGGTGGCCTTAAACCCGCGACCGTTCAACGCTTGGAAGCCTTGGGTGAAGAGCTCGATGGTGGAAAAGCAGAGGTTCGCAGCCGCCGAACGGACGACCGACCAATCGCGGGCACCCGGTTAATCCGCGAATACCAAGGTATTGAGCATTGTGTCACTGTCCTTGCTGACGGGTTTGATTATCAAGGCCAGCCATACAAATCCCTTTCCGCCATCGCCCGGGCCATTACCGGCACCCGTTGGAACGGTTGGGTGTTTTTCGGCATTCGCAGATCGGGGGCTGGTCAATGACAAAATTACCAGTCAGAAAACAGCGGTGTGCCGTCTACACCCGCAAATCCAGCGAAGAGGGATTGGACATGGAGTTCAATTCACTCGATGCCCAGCGCGAGGCTTGCGAAGCCTACATCACCAGCCAGAAACCTGAAGGCTGGGTTCTGCATGAAGGTCATTATGACGATGGCGGCATTTCCGGCGGAACGCTTGATCGGCCTGCGCTCCAAACACTGATCGCCAACATCGAAGCCGGTCTCATCGACGTGGTGGTCGTCTATAAGATCGACCGCCTAAGCCGCTCTTTGATGGATTTCGCCAAGCTGGTCGACCTTTTTGACCGCCACGACGTCACTTTTGTATCGGTCACCCAAAGCTTCAACACCACCACATCCATGGGACGGTTGACCCTCAACATTCTGCTCAGCTTCGCCCAATTTGAGCGCGAGGTTACGGGTGAACGCATTCGGGACAAAATCGCCGCCAGCCGCAAAAAAGGCATGTGGATGGGAGGCAATCCTCCCCTTGGTTATGACGTCCGGGATCGCAAGCTGGTTGTCAACGCCGATGAAGCGGCAACGGTGCAGATGATTTTTGAACGTTTTTTGACGGTTGGCTCCGCCACCGTATTGTCTAAAAGCCTTGCAGACGAAGGGGTTACCTCAAAACGCGGCAAACCCATAAACAAGGGCTATCTCTACAAGCTGCTCAAAAACCAAGTCTACATTGGCAAGGCCGTTCACAAGGGCACGGCCTATCCCGGAGAACACGAGGCCATCATAACCTTGGATCTTTGGAACAAGGTCCGCACCATCATCAAGGAAAGCCCACGCACCCGCGCCAATCACACCCGGGCGCAAACGCCTGCGTTGCTGAAAGGATTGATATTCGGGGCTGATGGTCGGGCTATGACGCCCGCGCACACGAAAAAGAAGGGCCGACTCTACAGATATTACGTCGCCGCCGAATTGCTAAAAGGGGAAAGTACGGAAGGCATCGTTCGGCGCGTGCCCGCCGCTGAAATTGAAACAGCGGTGATTGATCAGGTTCGGGGCCTCATGCGGGCACCGGAAATCATTGTGGCCACATGGCGAAATGCCCGCGAGCAAGAAAGCAGCATTACCGAAGATGATGTCCGCGAAGCATTGCAGAACCTTGACCCCTTATGGGATGAATTGTTCCCCGCCGAACAGGCTCGCGTAATCCAGCTTCTGGTCGAACGAATTGAGGTTCATCCAGATAAACTCGATTTAAGGTTTCGGGTGGATGGGCTCCAGTCCCTTGTGACCGACCTTGAATCAGATCGGAGGGCAGCCTGATGCTGGAACCCCGCCTGAGCCATGACGGGAAGACCCTGACGGTTCAAATCCCCATGAGCTTTAAAACGCGCGGCGGGCGAAAGCTGGTTGTTTCGCCTGTTGGTGTGCCGTCATGGGCGGAACCCAAAACCCGAATCGATAACACCATGGTAAAAGCGCTTGCTCGCGCATTTCGCTGGCGTAGGCTATTGGAAGACGGTGTTTATTCGGGAATTGAGGACCTCGCCAGGGTCGAGAAAATCAATACTTCCTATGTCAGTCGTATCCTGCGCCTTACGCTGCTCGCTCCGGACATCGTTGAGATGATCCTGGATGGACGCCAGCCACAGCCACTGACACTAAAGGTATTACAAAAATCGTTTCCTATTTCTTGGAAAGAGCAGTCAAACACATTTCTATAGGCTAAGATCTGCATCAAATACACGAAAGTCTAATGGGGAATATTGATGCCGATTTCTTCTCTACCCGAAGGCACTGATGCCTTAATGGCTGAATTGAGTTTCGGCGAGGTCATGCGATTGATTGAGCGCACGGCAAAATGGGTAGACGCCGAAACGTTCAATCTCCTTCCTGTATGGTATCCGGAACA
>CAZBEC010000040.1:0-5951 GCA_964490815.1 uncultured Thalassospiraceae bacterium | reverse complement strand
CGTTGCCCGAAACCGCCCGGGGCATGATGCCTGCGCCGATGATGTTGTTGACCAATACTGACACGGCCTTGGCCGCATGGGGATTGTTGCGAACAAGATCGCGCATGCGATCACGCAACAACGCACTGGCCATGCCGACTTCTGTATCGGCAGAGGTGCCAGCTGTTCTCCAGCCATCTGTTCTGCGCCCCTTGGACGCACCATCATAGCCACGAGCCAGGCCGTCAAATGCCTGACGAGCCAAAGCCCTCCTTGTGGCGGTGACGGGTGCGAAGACCGCGACGGCTTTATCCAACCAACTCACCGTCATCAAGAATTGCCTCGGCTGAATCCCGCAAACCCGGCAACCGGCAGAGGCTTCTTGCTTGCAGCAATATCCCGTTCGATGGTTCGGATTCGGGTGATCAAGTCTTCCGCTGAACCGTATTCGACAGATTTACCGTCATAGCTGACACGCAACGTCCCGCTGGCATAGGCGCGTTTAAGCGCTGCCAGTTCTGTATCTGACCAAGACGTCATCGTGAATTTTCCTTAAAACCAGTTGTCACGCCGACCTAACCAATCCGAACGGCGTTTTTCCGTTGGCGGGTTGGATGGTCGGTTGATCATGCCCGCTGCTTCAGCATCTTGAGCCGGAACACCAAGCTGATCTTCAAGGTCTGTCCATTTTTCTGCAGACCATCGATCAGCTCCCGCAATCCACGCGGCTGCCCGTGCGTACACCCGGCAATCCAGAGCTTCATTACGTTCACGCAGTTTTTGCCATTCAAGACGTGTAAAGCCGCGCTTGTTCTTGACGGTCACGAGCTGCTCGGCAACCAACTGCTTAAGCCATTCTGTCTCCACCCAGGTCGGCAAATGAACCGTGCCGGGTAAATACTCAGCTCCCTCGGCTCTTTCCTCATCCGTTGGACGAGATGCTCGAAGAAACCTGTAGGTCTCGGATTTAAAGGTCGAGACAGAAACCGTCCAAAGCCGAGCGCCGCGTTTAAGCTTCTTGCCGCCATCGGTCGCATCAACGAACGTGGGACCTGAAACCGGACTGGACCGATTGAACCCTTCAACGCCCTTAATGGGGGCAACCTGACCAAAACCAACCCGTCGAGCCCAGGCATAGACAGCCGAAGCTTCATAACCGGTATCGACAGCAAGTTTGGCGATACGAAGATGCGCCCCACTTACATGGGGCCAGGATTGATCCAATAGAGCTTTCAGTTTCAGCCAGGGATCTGGATCGTGCGGACCACCATCAATGACGATGTGATCCACCAACCAGCTTTCCAGTCCACGTCCCCAGGCCCAGACATCCACTTCGATGCGGTCTTTCTGAATATCGGCCCCCGCCGTCAAAAACAAACCGCCCTCTGGTACCGTTCCCGGCGACCATTGCTGGCGCTGATCGTACAGGCGCTCCCAATCTGGGGCTTCCCCGGTTTCGACCCAAGTCTCACCGAGAGAGGTGTTCACGAAGGTTTTCATACCCTCAGCCCCTTGGGCTTTGGCAGATAAGAACGCTCGGACCATGTTTTCCAATCGAACCCATGGCGAATAAATTTCATTCAGGTGGAATCCTGCGATCCCGGCGAAAGGGTTTTCTGCTCGCCATTCACCATGACGGATTACAGACCACCGCTGTGCATCAGACCAAACCGAGCCACATTCCTCACAAACGTAGTGAGCCGTCTCCGGCAAGTGGGCACCAGCAGCGTCCTTTTCCCAATGGACCTGTTCCCACCTCAGAACCTGATGGGTTCCGCAATCCGTACAAGGAACCCAAAACCGTCGTTTATCACTTTCTTCCCAAGCCGCATCAATCCGGCTCACACCTTTGATCGTCGGCGTTGAGACCAGAACGATCTTGCGGTTCCAGAAAGTCACCGTGCGCTTTCGCGCCAGATTAACCGGGTCACCTTCCGCTCCCGCACTGGGCGGGTAGCGATCGACTTCATCACACAGAAGGATCCGGATTGGACGCATGGCCAGACCCGAGGGTGCGTTGGCACCAACGATCGTCAAATGACCACCGACAAACTTCTTGTGCAGGATCTTGTTCGATCCATCCCGAGACTTCGGATCCGACAGCTTCCCATAAAGGCACGGCGTATCCCGCGCCATGGGTGCAAAGCGGTCTTTAGACCAGGTCTCGGCATCACGTTCTGTCGGCATCACCACCATGATGGGTGATGGATCCTGATCAACGTGATAGCCGACCGTATTCAGGATGCATTCCGTCTTGCCGACCTGAGCCGAGGTCTTCACAACCACGGTTTCTACCGAGGCATCGGAAATGGCATTCATGATGCCGCGTTGATACTCGGCGCGTTCCGTCACCCATTGTCCGGGCTCGGAGCTTGCTTCAGAGCTCAGTCGTCTATTTTTGTCCGCCCACTGGCTTACGGTCAGATCTGGCGGCGGTGCTGCCGCTTCCAGCGTTTGTTTCGCCACCTGTTGCAGCGCTGTCGTCCCCATCAATGTGATGGACGATTTCAACGTCGGTTTCGGCGATTTCCGTGAGCACTTCGTGGATCGCCTTTTTGATGACGTCCCTTGCTTGGTTGAGGCTTGTCGTTTCATGAACCACCGTTGCGATTTTGTCAGGCAGCACCAGCAGCCGTGCCCGCATCAGCGCCACGATTTCCGTCCAGGCCACTTTCACGTCAGGAGCAGAGAGCAAATCCCCTCGCATCTGTGAGGCTTCCATCTCTGCAAGATCAGCCTTGGCCTTCACCAACCGGGCTCGTTCCGTTCCATAATCGGCGTTCCCCGCCTCTCCCTTTAGATTGAGATCACGCAGATGGCGGATATAGCCGCGTACCGAACCAATAAGCTCGTACCGACCCCTTGCCGCCTTCGGGATGACACCGGCTTTCGATAACTGCTGGACCCGCCGCTCGGAGATATCGAGCAGGCTCGAGATCACAGAAATGGGCTGAGTGTTATCCGACATGGCCGCCAAAAAGTGATTAATTACAGTCTATTAGACTTGATACCCTTTCGATTAAGAGCGTTACTGAATTCAGCCAAACGCTTGAAACGAAAGGAAATTCCATGACCAGCATTGCCATCATGATGAACGACGGCAGCACCGAACTGCCCCGTCCTTGGAACCGGGCCTCAAGTCAGGACGAGCTCATTGAAATGGTCGCCCACTTTATCGGCTACCACACAGGCAAGACCGAAAGCCAAGCGATCAACATGATCGACACCAGCCGAATTGACCTTGATGCCCCGATCGCCCGGGTCAACCTGCCGGGTGGCAAGACCGTCCGCTTTTACGCCTTCAAAGAAAACTACTGAGCGGAGCTAAGTCCCATGGAGATCAAAAAACTCAAAGTCAGCCAATTGGCCCGTGCGATCGAAACCATCACCGGGACACCAACCACAGCCAAATCCTTCAATTACAAATCCAAAGCCGTCGACCGGGTTATGGAATTAATGAAAGAACACAAACTAACTCGCGAACAAATCCTTCAGGCCGCTGGCTTGACCAGGATCGAAACGCCAAAGACCACCGTTTCCCACAAGGTTAAAGAAGCTAAGCCTAAGCGGATCACCAAGCAGTCCATTCTGATTGATATGCTTCAAACCGGTTCAGGCGCTTCCATCGAAGAATTGACGAAAGCCACCGGCTGGCAACCCCATACCGTGCGAGGAGCGATCAGCAATGTGCTCCGCAAAAAGCTCGGCCTCAATGTGGTCAACGAGCAGTCTTACAGCGGCAAGCAGGTCTACCGAATTTACGACGAGGTATGAGTTAGCCCCAGACCTTCCGGACCCGAATTTCTTCAAATATCCGGCGCAGGGTATAGCTGCGCAAAATCGAGATCCCAGTGAAGATCGCGCCGATCACCAGATTGTCCGAGAGGGAGACTTCCAGACCGAACAGGGGAAACACTGCAATTTGCGCTGTGACAGCCACGCCGTAACCGACGGCGACATTGGTCAGTGATTCCAAAAAGGACATACGTCTGGACTGTCTCACGTTTCCGACCTCACGTTATTAACCTCTTCAAACGAACGGCCATCGCCGTCCAGTATGGCTTTTAGACCGGTGATGTTCTGCCAGCGTGTAATAGCGACATCCACATAAGCCGGATTCAATTCCACACCATAACAGACCCGTCCCGTGCTTTCCGCCGCGATCAAGGTCGTTCCCGATCCCATGAAAGGCTCATAAACAGCCTGACCCGGGCTCGAGTTATTTAAAATCGGACGACGCATACATTCGACCGGCTTCTGAGTGCCATGAACCGTTTCAGCGTCCTGGTCCCGGCTGGAAATCTGCCATAGCGTTGTTTGCTTGCGATCCCCGGCCCAATGACCCTTGCCGTTCTTTTTTACCGCATACCAACAAGGCTCGTGCTGCCAGTGATAATCACCCCGGCTCAGAACCAAGCGCTCCTTGGCCCAGATGATCTGGGAGCGAACATTGAAGTGGGCACGTTCCAAACTGTCAGCAACCGTCGTTGCATGCAAAGCGCCATGCCAGACATAGGCGACATCACCGGGAAACAAGACCCAGGCATCGTACCAGTCGGCACGATCATCATTGAGCACCTTTCCTGTACGTTTGGTCGCAGCCGCCCCAGCCTTGTTGCGCCAGTTCGGGTCATACTCGACCCCATAGGGCGGGTCGGTCACCATGAGCAACGGCTTGACCGGACCCAGCAATCTCTCAACGTCGGTGGCAACGGTTGCATCACCACAGATCAAACGATGGTTTCCAAGCACCCAAAGGTCTCCTGGCTGGGCGACCGGTTGTTCCGGGGTATCTGGAATATCATCTTCACCTTCGAGCTCGGCCCCCATGTCACCGGCGGCTTGCGCCAGCATCTGGGCGAGGTCGTCATCAGAATAACCCGTGCCCGTCAGACCAACATCGCGCGATTGGATTGCCTGAAGCAGAGCAGCCAGAAGCTCTGGATCGTTTTCCGCCAGATCGGATAGGCGATTGTCGCCAACCAGAATGGCTTTTGCATCCTCATCATCGGCATCCACATAGATCACCGGAACCCGATCCAGACCTTCGGCCTCCGCAGCCATGAAGCGGTGGTTGCCCGCAAGAATGTGACCGGTAGAGCGTTGAACGACCAACGCACCATAAAATCCGTTTGCGCGGATGCTGGAGCGGATCTCATCAAGGTTCCCCTGACGCGGGTTTTCTGGATGACAAGACAGGTCGCCAACTGCGACCATTTCGACCTTGTCACCAACATTGATGATCTGTGCGCTCAAAATGACCTCGTTAAATGGATGGCAAAGCCCGGCGGCATTTCGCTTTGAAACGAAATGACCTCGGACACGGTTTCGTTTTATCGATCGTGTGAGCGATAGCCGTATTGCCAAAGGTTCTGCCGGACAGACCGCCACGAGGGCGCTGCTCCAAGCGAAACGAAATGGCTTTTTTCAGGGCGTCACTAGGAAAATCCCGCGCTGAGCCCGCCCGCATAGGATATCGGCCAGGAAGGACCCGTTTCTTCGCTCAAATTCGATGGAATTTTGTTGCTTTGGGGCATTCCGTCCCGGACGCGCCTCTCGCAAGCTTGGCAAAAAATGTAGCCTATCCAGCCGTTTTTGTCCGCGCGAAAAGTGTTCGCCGAACACCTTTCTATCCCCTACTCATGCCTTCGCCGATTGAACCATCTCTATCACTTTGCGGCGCGAACAATTACGCGGCACCCTATGACCGTTAAGCTTCCAGGCAATGACACAATGACCAAAAAGGTAGCGTTGATGGACTGCCGTGCGCTGCAATCCCACTCGTCCGCAGATCTTCTTCCAGCGCTCACCAGCCGCCCGAAACCAACAAATCTTGGCAACGTCCGCTTCGAGCCATTGCAGCCATTGCATAGCCTCATCCATCCGGTCAATGGATCCCGGCGACGGCCAGGGCCTGCGCAGCACGGGGTCATGCCAACCAAAGGATTCATGGATGTTGTGAACGACGTCAG
>CAZBEC010000039.1:0-7631 GCA_964490815.1 uncultured Thalassospiraceae bacterium | reverse complement strand
GCCATCCAGCTTTTGTCGATGACGACGGAAGTCCGACGGCCATTCGGGTGGTGCGAGATCACCGTGATCTGGAAGCCCGCCTGGAGGCGTCGGCACCCGTTAACGGTGGCGAGATGGTCACCTTCGTTGCTCTGGCCTTTGATTTGTCGTTGCCACCCATCGACACGGCCCCCGTGCCTGAAATCACGGTGACGCTGGACAACGTCAGCCGTGAGATCGTTCGCCATCTGGATGCGGCAGCCGTTTCTCAAGACAAGATCGAAATCACCTATCGGCCCTATCTCTCAACGGACCTTGAAGGCCCGCAGATGGATCCTCCGATCACGCTGGTGCTGACCGAGGTTGAGGCCAATGCTCTGCAGGTGACCGGACGGGCTCGGATGCTGGACATCGGCAACAAGGCGTTTCCAAGCGAGACCTACACGGCCAAACGGTTTCCGGGGCTGACGCGATGACACACTGGGCAGAGCAATACATTGGCATTCCTTGGTCCGCAGACGGCGAAGGACCAGACAGTTTTCACTGTTGGGCTTTCGTTTGTCATGTGCAGCAGCGACACTTTGACCGGGAATTGCCAGCTATTCCAAATCCGGAAGATCTTCTGGCTATCGCCAGAGGCTTCCGGGATCACCCGGAACGTAAACGCTGGGGTCTCGCCCAAAATCCAGAAGAAGGTGACTGCGTCTTGATGCGCCAGGCTCGTTATCCGATCCATGTCGGAGTCTGGCTCGATGTGGATCATGGCGGGGTTCTCCATTGTGCCCAAGAAGCCGGTGCCGCCTTTCAAAACCTTGCATCCCTGTCTGCCAATGGCTGGCGGATTGAGGGCTATTATCGCTTTATTGGACCTAATTGATGCTTGCTGCCGTCACCCTCGTCAGAAACCCGTTCTATCCGGAGCGGGACCGGGAAGTGTGCCCGGTTCTGAGCCCGGTCACGATTCGTGGGTGGTTGACTGGTCAGGGCATCAATGACTTCGATCGTCCGACGATCTGCCTTTTCAACGGCCAGGCGGTTTTGAGAGCTGATTGGGAAACCACATTCATCAATGACAATGACGTGGTGGCCTTTGTGACCCTGCCTCAAGGGGGCGGTGGTGGAGGTGGTGGGGGAAAGAACCCGCTGCGCACCGTCTTATCCATTGCGGTCATGGTGGCTTCGTTTGCGCTTGGCGGTCCTTTGGGCGCGGCCATGGGCATTTCGGCCAATGCTGGGGCTGCCCTTGGTATTGGCGCAGGCGTCCTTCAGCAAGCTATCGGCGGGGCGATTATCTCGCTGGCAGGCATGGCGTTGATGAATGCCGTCGTGCCTGCGCCCAAACCGTCCGTACCGTCGTTGAGTTTCGGATCCGTTGGTGCGCCACCAGCCCCAAGCCCAACTTACTCTCTGTCGGCTCAGGGCAACGAGGCCCGTCTCGGCCAGCCGATCCCGGTTCTTTATGGCCGTCACCTGATCTATCCCGATCTTGCGACCCAACCTTATCAGGAGTTTGTGAATAATGAGCAGTACCTGTTTCAGCTCCATGTGATCGGCCAAGGTGAATTCGATCTGGAGCAGGTGCGCATTGAAGACACGCCCATCGCGTCCTTTGAAGAAGTAGAGACGGAGATCGTTGGGCCGGGTGACAGCGTCACCCTATTTGAAACCGATGTGGTCACCGCACCCGAGGTCGCGGGGCAGGAGTTACGCAGTACCGGTGATGGCGGGGACTGGATTGGTCCGTTTACAGCCAATCCCGCCGAGACCAAAGCCGGTCACATCGGCATCGATGTGGTGTTCGCCCGGGGGCTCTATTATGCCAATGACAGCGGTGGGCTTGATACCCGCAGTGCCCAATGGGAGGTTCAGGCGCGCACCATTGATGATGAAGGCCTGCCGATCGGTGATTGGGTATTGCTGGGCACAGAGAGCTATACAGCCTCAACCAATTCTGCGCTTAGGCTCAGCTATAAATACGCCGTTTCGTCTGGGCGCTATGAAGTTCGGATGATCCGCCTTGATACAATTGATACGTCATCCCGTGCTGGACATGAATTACGCTGGGGTGCTGTCCGCTCGTATCTGGAAGGCTCTCCGGAATTCGGCAATGTAACGCTGTTGGCCGTCAAAATGCGGGCGACCGATAACCTATCTCAAAGATCATCCCGCATGATCAACTGTGTGGTTACCCGGAAGCTCTCAATCTGGACCTCTGAAACCGGGTGGGCGTCCCCCGAACCGACACGTTCCATTGCCTGGGCTTTTGCTGACGCTTGTCGGGCGTCTTACGGCGCTGGGTTGGCTGAGGCCCGAATGGACCTTCAGGCATTGACAGCATTGGATCAAATCTGGTCGGCAAGGGGCGATACCTTCGACGGGGTTTTCGACAGCACCATGACGGTCTGGGAAGCCCTGATCCGTATTGCTCGTTGTGGACGGGCCGTTCCCGTATTGCAGGGCGGTGTGGTGCGGCTATTTCGGGATGCGCAGCAGACTTTGCCCGTGGCCATGTTCAGTCCCCGCAATATCGTCAAGGGCTCATTCAAGATCCAATACATCATGCCGGGTGATGATACGGCGGATGCTGTGACCGTGGAGTTTTTCAATTCGCGGACGTGGAACCCGGATGAGGTCACGTCCAGTCTTCCTGACAGTGCGGCAGAAAAGCCTGCCAAGGTGATGCTCTTTGGTTGCACCAATGCACCGCAAGCCAAACGGGAAGGGCTCTACATGGCAGCGGACAATCGCTATCGCCGAAAGCTGGTTTCCTGGCAGACGGAACTGGATGGCCTGATCCCGACCTATGGGGATTTGGTGGCTGTCACGCATGATATGCCGCGATGGGGACAAGGTGGCGAAGTCGTATCATGGGATCCAGAAACTTCAATGCTGGAAGTTTCAGAGCCTTTGGAATGGTCGGATGGCGTCGATCACTACATCGCCTTGCGTCGCCGTGATGGCAGTCCAGCTGGGCCGTTCAAGGTGCAGGCGAATGGCGATGACATGAGATTACTGAGGGTCATGGAGGTGCTGGATTTTGTGCCTTACACCGGGACGGCAGAAGAGCGCAGCCATTTTGCCTTTGGCCCAGGAGAAGCGTGGAGTGCCAAGGCGCGTGTGATTGCAGTCAGGCCTCGTGGTGAGCAAGTCGAAATCACGGCAGTCGGCGAGGACGTTCGTGTCCATGAGGCCGATCTAGCCGCCTGAAATTTTATTCAAGGAGAAAGCCAATGAACTGTCCTTCAACGAAGGACGGGCATGTCGTCATGCCTGAGGAAGAATTTGAGCAACTGCTCGAGTTAGCCGCTGAGCGTGGTGCAAAGCGGGCGCTGGCGGATGTCGGTCTGGTCGATGAAGAAGCGGCTGGCGATATCCGTGATCTTCGCTCTCTGCTCGGTGCTTTGCGTGTGGCCAAGCATACCGCCTGGTCGACCATTGTCCGTCTCGTCACCACAGGGGTGTTGATCGCCCTGATGGCGGGGGTGGCCATAAAACTTAAACTGTTTGGGGGAGGTCACTGATGCCTGCATTCTCCGAAAAATCCATCGCCAAGCTTTCGACCTGTCACCCGCTCTTGCAGCGGGTTTTTCATGAGGTTGTGCGGGAATTTGATTGCACCATCCTCGAAGGGCATCGCGACAAGGACCGCCAAAACCAGATGGTTGCTGAAGGAAAAAGTCAGGTTCAATGGCCGGACGGAAAACACAATACCGTGCCTTCTCTAGCCGTGGATGTGACGCCTTATCCCATCAAATGGGACGACCGGGAACGACAGACGTTGTTCGCGGGCTATGTCCTGGCCACCGCCAAATCCATGGGCGTAATCCTGCGCTGGGGCGGAGACTGGGACCGGGACACAGAGGTTCGTGACAACAGCTTCGATGACCTCGTTCATTTTGAGATCGTGGAGCAAGAGGCGCGGAAGGGCGAAGCCCTGACAGGGAAAGGACAGTAGCCATGTTGGATAAATTGATCGGTGGAGGTCTCGTCACTGCCGCAGAAGGCGTTGCCAACATTATCGACCGCTTTGTTGAAACCGACGAGGAGAAACAAGCAGCCGAGTTGATCAAGGCCAAGCTAATGATGAAACCCAGTCTGGGCTTTAACTGTGACGCTATCGACGGCAACCTTTTTTATGCCGAGGTTGTCAAAGGTCGCTTCATAGCTGTCGGTTTTCTCATTGAGGGAGACGCTGACTTGATCGATAACCTTGTGACGCCCCTTTTCCTTAATTGTTGATTGGACAAGTCCAGACTCGCTGCGGGTGACGTAATGTTTACGCAAGATGTCTTTCACAGTCTCGATGCCGGTCTGAATGGACGCCTCGTCATCGGTCGCGCAGTACTGTCCAAGAAGATATTCAAGCACATAAGTCGGTACGATCGCGTTTCCTTTGACCGCTTTTACAAGATCCTTTCGGACCACGTACCCCGGAAAGTGCTCGTTGATTTTGGCGTCGAGTTCACTCATGGCTCAGTTCCTCAAAAATCAAAGTCCGTCGTGATGCCTCGACGTAACTGGAAATGATGGACAGCGTAGTCCTGGTAATGGGTGGTCTTGCCGACACGCTCGCGCAACTTCAGCAGGACATCCTGGTTGTTGTAGCGATCGGCCTCGCGAGACAGCAGGAACTTTCGTGGCATCTCCCGCTCCCGGGCATTCTCCGACGTAAAATCAAACTGCAGAGTGAACTCATCCGATATGAGAGTTCCGTCGGTCGCATAGATGCCAGCTAGGAGCTCGCGGGCTTGTGTCTTCTCAGAAACGGGATCGGCTTGATAGAAGGTTACTGCTGTTTGGCCTGAGCTGATAAGGCTGCGGCCTGAGACGATGATCTGAACCTCGACCTGCTTAATGTCAGCCTCACGTTGTTTGCCAACTTTCAGCACAGGGATCACGATTTCCTGTAAAGATGCACCGCCGTGTACAAACCGGCTACCGGCACCCTTTACCCTAAGGCGGTTGATCGAGTTCGGGATGAGGACGTCCAAATCTCCCGCCAACCCCAATTGTGCGGATCCGAATTTCTTCATGCCGGATGTATCAGAGAGATTGCGCCCAATAATGAAGCGTCGGTTGCGGAATAGGATAGCTGTTGGCTGCTTTGAGTTCATGGCTGGAGTGTAGCGAGTATTCAAGCTGGGCTCGACCGGTCTACGGTATAAAGCAGACATATGCTGGCAAGGGTAGGGGCCGGGTTTTGGCTTCTCAACCCGTTTTTATCTGACAACTCCCCTTCAATTGCGTTCGATTCCGATTCCCAGTCCCCCCTATGATATCGTAGTACGACATCGAACACTGGGGAACGGAGGAGGCCATGCACAAGCTGGCAAAACGGATGGAGGCGTTTGCGCGCAACCCCTATCTCGAATTGGTGGTTGGGCTGATCTTGATGATGACCGGTCTCGTCGAAGCGGGAGAATCCATTTTCGAGGATGTTTCCGGCGGAGATATCGGCGCGCACCACGGCATTATTCTTCTTGGGCTCGCTCATGCCTTCAAGGCGGTGCCGGGCATCCTGGTCGGGATCACGCTATTCGCACAAGCCGAGACCGAGGTTGGAAATAAGTAGGGGGATGCCGTGAGACGAGAGGCTCGTTTTGGTCGGATCTCGGCAGCAAACATGGGGCCGAACCGGTTCCACCAATATCGGACCGTTTCATGGCTAATATCGATACCTCACTCATGAAGCAGATCTTCGACATTACGAAGGGAAAGCAGAAATCGCACGTAAAGCATCACCGCTAAGCGGATGATTCCGGTTGACGCCTTGAAATAGCGGAGCGGGTTGGAATTTGTCGTAATCTGAGGCTAGGGGGCCGGTTTCGGCCTCTCAACCCGTTCTAATCTGACAACTCCCCAAAGACGGCAAGCTGGAACAGATCATCAGCTACGTTAATGGCACGCCTTGCTTAAAAATTGTTGATATGGTTCCCTTGATATGGTTCCCTTAAGATCTTTAGAATTTTAACTGCAAAAGAGTCATTTATTGTAAGCAAATAAAACCTCTAAGAAGGTTGGCGCGATATTAAATGACTGATCCCGGGGGGGGAGATGAGCTTTAATACTCGCGTTGTTCGTCTGCGGAACATACTTGCATCGGTGTTTCTGTGGACTGTTATGTTTATGGCATTCCCAGTGGAAGGGCGCGCGCAATCTGCAGCGCAGCCAGATATTTCCTCCGGCAACCTCTCTCAATTCATAACAAGTTCATTAAAAGAAATGAATTTGCCGAATGGAACCGCGCTCCCAGGTCTTAGCGATTCCGATGACATTGCCCTTGGTAAAGTAACCAACCTCGGAAACAACACGATGTCAGCGCAAGTGTCGGTCTCCGGCATTACGTTTGATATCGTGCGTCTTTCCCTAACCGGGAAAGACGCACCTGTTCTCGTTTTCCATGCTAATAAATTAAATCTTACAACCCTTGTTCCGGGCGCTTCGGGAATGCCATTGGGCGTCCTGGGAAGCCTTGAAGACGTATTCTTCGTATATGCATCGAAAGAGTCGGCTGGGAAATTGCTTGTTTCCGATCTCAGATCTGCCGATGACAACGTTGCTGTATCCACTGTCATTTCAGGGCTTATGAAACTTGCGCGTTCCGGTTTTAACATCGAGCCGGGTATGAACTTAGCGGCGTCGCTGCCGTTACGTGGGGCGCCGAAAGAATTGTCGAGCCTGATGCGATCTCTCCGATTGCCGTCAAATTTGAAAATTCCTCTTCGCGGTGTCGTTGACCCCAGCATCTTTAAAAAAGCTTTTTCAAAGGTTCAGAATCGAGTTGCTACTGTTTCCCAACCTTTGGTGAATTCAAGACAATTAAAATCCAAGATAGAAGGCTTGCTCCGTACATACGGAAAGGATTTTTTGTCCAACCTAAATCTTGAGGGCGAGCTTCCAGATATTAGAAATGCTGGCCCATTTTCCGTTAAGGCTCCCAAGTTTGCCCTTCGAGGCTCTAAGGATGGAGGGGGCTTCTTTGGCATTGAAGCTTCGAGTGCCACGGCGCATGGTCTCGAAATTGATAAGGTCTCTTTTGCCTATCATCCTGATGCGAAAGAGGTTCATGCCGCGGGCCAAGTGCAACTCAACTCTCTGAGAAAGCATGTGGAGTTTAAGGGGCTGGTTTTTAATGAAGTTGATTTGTCATCAGTTTTTTCTGTCCAAAAATGGAAGTTTCAGCTGATTGGAAAAGCGGCGATCAACGATAAGGATGTCGAGCTTTCCGTCGTTTCTGTAAAAACACCGAGTGAAAAAGCGGTTCTCGAGGTCTCTCTAAGCAGCGCCGCGGGCATCACGGCTGAGGACGTTGTCGGCCGTCCGGTTCCGGGGTTCGATAAGGTTGTTCTTGATAAGGTTGTTGTGACCAACGACCGTTTGGTTGCCGATCTTGAGTTTGGCGCGAAGAAGACGCCGGGCGAGATTGCGGCGTTCCATCCCGGCAAGCTTGAGAAGGCTGTTATGGCGGTGACGCTGGACAAGCTTGCGTTTGGCGACCTGGTTCCGGGCGCGGTTGGCTCGGCGCTTGACGGTGTGAACATCGACGACCTGACGTTGGTTGTGGTGCCGCCCAAGGGCGGCGGGCTTAAGCCTGACGACAAGGCGATCCCGGCGCACATCTCGGCCAACCTGAAGAAGGTGCTGTCGGACGC
>CAZBEC010000038.1:0-9976 GCA_964490815.1 uncultured Thalassospiraceae bacterium | reverse complement strand
CGTTGGGCGGCGAAACCGATCATCTCGCGTAGGAAATCGGCGTCTTGGGCCTTTTCAACAAGCGATTTTAGGGCGATGGTGTCGTTGGTCATCGTGTCGTTCTCCTTGGGTCAGGTTGCTGTTCGCAACGCCAACCTTACCGGAGACACGCGGTGACCGCCTCATTCACGCCGAACGACGGGGCCTTGGCCTCCGGTCGCTAAAGATCCCTACGTCCAAAGACCCGTCTGGTGCTTCTTACGCCACGGGAGGGGATACAAGCTCACCCCCTTCAATTTGAAACCGATTCTAGACCTCATTTGAGGTGATGGCGGCTGTCGCGACCCAGGCCAGATATCGCGGTGGAGCAATTGATGATCGGGCGCTTGGCAAGATCATGAAATTACGGCATTGTTTCTTAAACGACTTCTTATCAATTAATTACACGGGAAAGGCCCTCTCTAATGGTCGGCAGGCATCTCGCGACTAGATTGAGAGCTTTTTTGTCGCACTTATCGCCCCTACATGCCCCCACGGCGTTTCCTTCCTCTCCTCAGGGCGCGGCAGAAAATGAAAATTGGTGGCGAGCCGCCAGTCGCCAAACGGCCCAATTGGGGCTAAAATACCCGGCGTTTCTTATTTCTTTCGATTGCGACAGACCAGAGGATGCGGTTGCGGCCGTGCACGTGGATCGCTGGTTGCGCGAACGCGATATAAGCCGCGTTTATGCGGTTCCAGGCGTCATGCTATACCAGGAACGCGATACATATGCCCGCCTAGCATCGGATGGCGCTACCTTCATCAATCATGGTGGGCGGGCCCACGCTGAGTTTCGCAACGGTCGATACTGGAGCGTTACCTTTTACGACCGCTTCACGGAGGAGGAAACCGCTGACGACATCATGGCGGGACATCGGGCTGTTCAAGATGTAACGGGGCAAATTCCCACCGGTTTTCGTGCCCCCCATTTCGGTCTTCTAAAAACAGGCGAACAAAGAGAAAATATCTATCGTATTTTGCGCGAAATGAAATATAGGTTCTCCAGCTCGACGTTGCCGCCTGTGATGATCGAACAATGCGGAGCCGCACACGATAAGAATGGAATAGTGGAAATTCCCTGCAGCGGAGGCTGGCATACCCCAACCGTCATTCTGGATAGCTGGTCCCACATCCAAAGCCCCTACTATCCAGTCGTTACGGAAACCTATGAACAGATCATGATTAGAACTTTTGCCAACATTAAAAATCTTGGCCTGCCCATATTTCTCAATTGGTATGCGGACCCCTCTCATCTTGGCAATGGAGACGGCTTCAAGCGCGCATTGGACAAGGCCCTCGAATGCGGCTTTTCTGGAATCGACTTTACCGAACTGCTGGAAACAATAGATCTCCGGGGACAGAGCATATGACCATGCCAAATCCAACGGCCTCAGAAGACAGTGAAAGCGCCGACAAAGTGCTCGCCATTATCCGGGATTTCCCACCCGCAGCGGCGATGCCATTTCTGCTGCGAAAACTGTCAATAATCATTCCATCGGTAAAAATTTGGTGGGACCACCGCACCTGGTTTGTTCATTACGAAGCCAACCCAAGATCGTTGGAATACATGGCCTTGGCCGCCCCTGCGCCCATCTTGCTGGCCTTTCCGGAATGCCGGTTGGATATGGCGGTCATTTCGAACGACAGACAAACCACGACGGACGAAAGCCGCATAGGTTTTTCGACAATTCATGAGTTGCCCGATGACGACAGGGCTTTAAGGCATATATTGTCCGAAACAAAATATCGCGCTGCTATTTTTTTGTACCGCGACGCCATCGGAATAGGTTGGGGAGAGACGGAAAAAACAGTTCGTTCGGCCTCCTTGCCTCAATTCACACTTAATGGCCGCGGTCGATGGTTTGCCCATACCATTTCCATCCGCAGAAAACTTCTGTTGCGGCGCGTTTTGTCCGTTTCAAGATTGCCGGAAATTTTCTTTGCCGCTGGTATTTTTGTCATCGCGGCAATACTGGCAATTAAAGATTCCGCGCGAGGACGGAAATGACGGAAATAAAAGACCGCATACGTTCCTGGTGGGCCAACAACCCCATGACCTATGGCCAGGACCATGGTTCCACCACTTTTATCGATAAGCATGGGAAAACGGTTAGCGTCGAATATGGTTCGCGTGAATTTTTTACCCTTGCCGATGAAACATTTTATTCATGGAATGCGCCACTTCATGGGCCGGATGGCCCTTTCTCCGAACTGTTTCCCTTTCAGAAATACCACGGCAAAAAAGTACTGGAAGTCGGTTGCGGCATGGGCTGCATGGCCATGGCATGGGCGAATAACGGCGCCAATATATCCGCCGTTGACCTGAACCCCGTCGCCATTGAGCAAACGCGCCGTCGTTTCGAGATATTCGACTTGCAGGGGGATATCAAGGAAGCCGATGGAGAAAGCCTGCCTTTTGATGATAACAGTTTCGACTATGCATACTCCTGGGGCGTGCTGCATCATTCACCGGATACAGCCCGTTCCGTCGCTGAGTTGCTGCGCGTTCTTAAACCCGGTGGAGAAGCCGGTGTTATGTTATATAACCGTAACTCTATTTTGCACGCCTATCAGATTCGCTGGGTCGAAGGTTTCCTGAACATGGAATCCCGGTTCCTCAATGATAAGGAACTCGCCAGCCGCTATTCCGACGGCGGTCGGGAAGAAGGAAATCCTTTCACCTGGCCCGTGACTCGTTCGGAAACAGGGAAAATGCTATTAAATAAATGCGAAGACCTGAACATCACGACGTTGGGGACGGACGTTCCCTTTGTTTTGGATCACCTGCTGCCCGATTTTGGCGGAAAGAGCCTCTCCCAACGCATGCTCAATGCCTTAGCAAAGCGTTGGGGGTGGAGCTTATGGATCACCTTCTGCAAACCCTTGCCTAGGTAAACACATCTCATGTGTGGCATCGTCGGATACTTATTTCCTAACGCGGACAGCGCTCCAGGCATCACGGCTTTAGAAGCCATGGCCGGGGCCATCGTTCATCGCGGTCCGGACGATCACGGATACGCCGTCGATGGACCCGCTGGTGTGGGCATGCGGCGATTGTCTATCGTCGATCCGAATCATGGGCAGCAGCCGTTCGCCTCGCCGGACGGGCGCTTTACCTTGATTTTTAACGGTGAAATCTACAATCACCATATTTTACGCCGTGAACTGGACGATCGTGGATGGAATTTCACGACCCATTCCGACACCGAAGTTTTGCTCGCCGCCTGGGCTTTCGACGGTCAGACCTGCCTCGACCAGCTTAACGGCATGTTTGCCTTCGCCATTTGGGACCGTCAGGAACAATGCCTGACGTTGGTTCGCGACCGAATGGGCGTCAAACCACTTTATTACTCCTTCGAGAACGACCGTTTTATTTTCGCTTCTGAAATAAAAGCGATTAATGCATCAGGACTTGTCGAACCCAGCCTCAACCCGACCGCAATATGGGACTATCTGACTTTCCGCTACGTGCCTGGGCCGGCAAGCATTTGGGGACAGATCCACAAACTCCCTCCCGGCCACATCCTGCGCATAAAGCCTGGGTTGGAGCCCGGCATCGATCGCTGGTGGGATATTCCCTACGTTAAGCCGAAAAAAGTATGGAGCGACAATACGGCTCAAAAACAATTCGAGGCCTTGTTCACCGAAGCGGTAGAGCTGCGAATGCAGGCCGATGTTCCTGTCGGCTTGATGCTTAGCGGAGGATTGGATTCAAGCGCTATCGCTTGTGCAGCTGTTGAAGGGGGACATAACAACCTGCATTCGTTTTCGGTCTCTTTCGCCGATTCTCCGGAAACAGACGAACTACCATATGCACGGACGGTCGCCGATTTTTTGGGGCTTCGGCATCATGAGGTCGCCATCACCCAAGAGGACTTTATAAATTTTCTGCCCCAATTTGTTCGGGCTACGGATGAGCCACTTGCGGATTTGGCATCTATCCCGCTGTTCTATTTGTCTTCCCTCGCCCGAAAAAGTGTCAAAGTAGTTCTTTCAGGCGAGGGGGCTGATGAAATTCTCGGCGGCTACACCTTTGATTCAGTCGTCGCTGACTGGCAGTCGACGGCGCCTAAACGCAAATGGTGGCAAGGAAAGGATATGTCTTTTCCGGACCTGACTGAGTTCAATCCGCCTCCCCACATGACTAATTATCTGTCGTCCCAGGAAAAACGCACAATGTTGAAGGGCAATGTACAATTCCCGGATTCCATGGAGAGAATCAAAGCTTCTTTCCTTCGATGCGGCACAGATGTCCCCCTACACCGGATGCTTTATTCGTATTGCCAGGATTGGCTCGTCGAGGACCTGCTTATGAAAGCCGACAAGATGAGCATGGCGGCATCCCTTGAGCTTAGAACACCTTTCCTCGACTACCGTCTGGTGGAATGGGCCGCGTCAACACCAGCGCGATTCAAGGTAGGCCAAAATCAATCGGGACAGTTGGAAACGAAATCCGTGCTGAGACGTTATGCTAAATCTCGCCTACCGCGGGCCATCGTCCAACGCCCAAAAATGGGATTTCCTGTTCCAGTCTATGGATGGTTGATAAATTCTGTTAAAGAATGGGCTTATGAACATCTTTCTCCAAACGCTCGAATCAACGGTTTCTTGACCCCCGGGGCGATAAAAGAAACTTTGAATAAAGGCACTCACTCCGATAGTCATACGTTGGACCGTCATCGCTTGTGGAATTTGCTCATTCTTGAGCTCTGGCTTAGGGAGTGGACATCATGACATTGCCCATTCTCGCTATCTCTATGTGGACAGCTCCGTTATTAACGGCACGCTCCGTACAGCTTGGCCGCCTAATGCGTACGTTACGCACTAAAAACTGGATCTCCACGATTGTTACCCTTGATCCGGCTACTTTCATTCCGGATCAGTTTCTGGATTGGGACTTATTGGAATATTACGGTGATGTCGCGGAACGCATAGAAATTTCTCCGGGATATGAACACCCAAGGATTGATGATCCTGCCCCTCTGATGACGCGATGGACGCACCAGGCTACGCGAAAGGCAACTGAACTTGCACGATCACGGCCCTTTGCCGTTCTCGCCACCTTTGCCTCGCCATGGGAAAATCATGAAATAGGATTGCAGGTACAGCGTGCCACGGGACTGCCGTGGCTCGCGCATTTTTCTGACCCTTGGGCAGACAATCCTTATTTTAGCTATTTATCCCCGGAACAAAAGCAGCTCCAGCAACAACTAGAAGCACGAGTGATTGAAAGAGCTGACGCCCTTGTCTTCGTATCCGAGACGACCCGAGACGCGACAATGTCGAAATATCCTGCCCCGTGGCGCCATCGATCCACTGTCGTGCCCCATGCCTTCGACCGCCCGTTAATGCAGTCATTACCAGACATCCCCACACGCAACTCTCGTTTTCGGCTTCTCCATGGTGGAAATTTTTACGGCTCTAGAACCCCAAAACCCTTGCTGGAAGCCCTGTCCATGCTTAGGAAGACCCCAATCGCCAAGAACCTTGATGTGAGGATGATTGGCCTGATTGAACCCAAATTACGCTACCAAATTGCCAAAAGGGGGCTTGAGGAAATCCTAACCATCGTCGGACAGCGTCCTTATATTGAAACACTGTTTGACCTTGCGATCTCGGACGCTGCGATGGTGATCGATGCCAATTTCCCCCTAAGCCCATTTTTACCCAGCAAGTTAATCGACCTGATTGGCTTGGAAAAGCCGATCATCGGGGTGACACCGCCAGGCGGTACAACCGATCTTTTACTTCAACGTCTCCAATGCCCCTCGGTGCCCCCTGACGACAGTTCCGGATTGGCAAAAGCAATAACAACCCTGCATGACCAATGGCAGAAAGAAACATTAGGGGTCAGCGCGGCTTACCGCCGAGTTGCCGAGGAGTATAACCTTGACGAAATCGGCCAGCGTTTCGCCCTCGCCCTCAAGCAAGCCGTCACAACGCGACAAGCCCGGAGTTAGAACATGTGCGGTTTAGCTGGTTTTTCCGGCCCCACTCAAGAAATCAACGATATATTCAACTCGATGATTTCCTCCATGAACCATCGTGGACCGGATGGTGAGGGCCTGTTGATGGAAGCAAATATTGCGCTCGCCCATCGCCGTTTGGCAATCATAGATTTGGCCGGTGGCGCCCAACCCATATTCAACCAAGACCGAACCCTCGCGATTGTTTTCAATGGTGAAATTTACAACTACAGGGAGCTGACGGAACGTCTTCAAACACGGTTTCCCTTCCGCACCCGGTCCGATACAGAAGCTATCCTGCACCTTTATGAGGAAATGGGAACAGGTTGCGTTGACCACTTGCAAGGTATGTTTGCCTTTGCCATCGCCGATTTAAGGGAAGGCTCCTGTTTTATCGCCCGTGATCGCACCGGAAAGAAACCGTTATACTATTGGCAGGAAAATGGCCGCCTGGCTTTCGCCTCGGAAATAAAGTCCTTGCTTGCCCTTCCTATGATTTCCAGGGAACCGGATCCGGTAGCCATCGATGGCTATTTATCCATGCGTTATGTTCCCGGTCCGAGGACCATGTTCAAAAATATATGGAAACTTTCTGCCGGGCACTGGATGCTCTGGAAAGATGGTCGGGCAACCATTCAGCGTTACTGGTCGCCGCCATTTCTAGCACAATTCGGGGAAAGGCCCGATTCGTGGTACGAAGAGCAATTTGAGCATTTGTTTCAAGAGGCCATCAAACTACGCATGGTCGGCGATGTGCCCGTCGGGGCTTTTTTAAGTGGCGGCCTGGATTCTAGTTGCATCGTCGCCGAAATGGCCACACAGACAAAAAATAGAATATCTACATTTTCGGTTGGATTTGATTGGGAAGGAGATGAATTAAAACAAGCAGCCAAAACTGCAGAACTGCTTGGCTGTGATCATCACGAAATTGTTTGCCGGTCCGAGCACATGTCCCTTTTACCGGAAATCGTTTGGCACAGCGATGAACCGATTGGCGATGCCATCGCTGTTCCAACATATTTATTAGCGAGGGAAGCATCTAAAAGCGTAAAAGTCGTCCTAAGCGGCGACGGGGCGGACGAATCTTTAGGTGGATATGTTTTTCATAAAATTATTTTATTGGCCAATGCCTTGAACCATCCCACGATGGTCCCGGTTCTTCGGCATCTTATCAATCCCATCGTCAAATTTCTCCCTCTTCGCTTACTCAATTTCTTTTTCGATTATCCCGGTCAATTGGACGAATCCGGTAAATTGAAGCTACTGGCGTTTCTGAAAGCTATCCCAATAGGCGATCCCGCAGCGAATTACCGGCTGCTGATTTCGCTTTTCGATACTTGGGACAAAGAACGGCTTTTTACCGAATCCTTCAATTCGGATATCGCCTGTCAACAGTCTTGGCTAACACCTACGAGAGAAAAGGATCTGGATTTCTTAAGCTCCCTTCTCGCCGTTCAATTCCAGGACTGGTTGCCCGACAACGTATTAGCCCGACAGGATAAAATGACGATGGCCCATGGGCTAGAGGCGCGCTCACCCTTTCTGGACCACAAGTTAATAGAATTTCTAGGCACCGTGCCGCCACATTTGAAAATCAAACAGATGCGCAAAAATAAATACCTCTTGCGCCAACACGCCAAAAAAGTTTTACCCGCAACTATCGCTAACCGGCGTAAGAAACCTTTTTATATTCCCGTTGAACGCTATTTTGCTGATTCATCATTCAAGCAATTGATACGCGATACACTTAACCCCGACAGCGTTCGCCTTCGCGGGTATTTTCGCCAAGATGCTATCTCTAAAATAGTCGAAGGCGTTGGCCAGGACAACTTTCTCGAAGCAAAACGAGTGACCGCGTTGGTTATGTTGGAGTTGTGGCACCAACTGTTCATTGATGGGCGACGGCCCGTTCTTTACCGCCCCCCGCCCCACCCCCATTCTTGAGCTTGATTCCGATAGGGGGTACTACAATGTATAACGAAGAGCTTTATGGAAACGGCACGACTTGACGATGAATATAGACGCCGCATCTCAAAAGAGGCAGATTGCGAAAACAATTCGCCCGGATCATTCATTAACCGTCTTACCGCCACTTGAAACACGCCCCCGTCGAGTGTTGCTTGTCGTTCCCCCCGGAACGAGAGAAGAGTCCTATGGCCGTCTTTCCGGGGCCGCTGGCCAGTTGCCGATGCTGGGACTGGCTTATATAGCCTCGTCACTTATAGATCAGGGGCATCAAGTTAAGGTTATCGATTACGAAGTCAGCGCCCTGCCAATGTCTCAGGTCGAAAACGATATCAGGGATTTTCGTCCCGATATCGTAGGTATGACGGCCTACATCACCAACATGCGCCGCTGCGGCCAAATCGCTAAAATAGTAAAATCGGTTGATTCCAATATTACTGTCATTTTTGGTGGCCCCCAGGTCACTATTTTTCCTGAAGAAGCGTTCTTATGCCCCTCTCTGGATATTATTGTTCTTTCAGAGGGTGAAATTATCGTTCGCAACCTCATGAATGCTTTGGGTGATGACGAAAAAATGCGCCAAGTTCGCGGTATCTGGTTTCGTTCCCCTGACGGCAGAATATTTCGAGGTGAACGCGAAGGATTAGCATCCGATATCGATTTGTTTAAGCCTCCCGCGATAGAACTGTATAAAATGGATGCCTATTTTCCCCCTGCACATATCAGGGGGAAACGGGTCGCCCATTTACTAGCGTCGCGCGGATGCCCTTTCCAGTGTACGTTTTGTGAAACGAAACTCACATTCGGACGTAGCTTTCGCTATCATTCGACAGACCGAGTAATTGCTGAACTGGAAGCCCTGATCGCCTTGGGATATGACGGCTTTCAATTTTATGACGATGTCTTTACCGCCAACAAAAAACGAGTGGAGGATATGTGTCACGCTATTATTGCGCGTAAATGGCGCATAAGCTGGATGTGCTTTACCCGAACCAATACGGTCTCTCCCGATTTACTGGCGCTCATGCGCAAAGCTGGGTGCTATCAAATCGTGTTTGGAGGCGAAACTGGAAACGACGATCTATTGAATCTTCTAAAAAAAGGCGTCACCGTAGAACAGAATGCAATAGGCTTCCGCATGGCGCGGGACGCCGGGATCGAAACCGTTTCATCCTTTATGCTTGGCCTGCCCGGCGAAACGCCTGAACACAGCGAGCGTACTATCAAATTTGCCTTAGATAGCGGTCTGGACTATGCTGTTTTCCCAATCACGGAGCCCTACCCGGGAACAGAGCTATGGGTCGATGCCCATAAATATGGCTCTTTCGACAATACGGGAAACTACACTAATAGTTTGCTTTCCGAGCACTCGGCCGTATGGATACCCCACGGAAGAAGTAGGGAGGAACTGGAAAAACTCGCCCTCCGGGCAATGCAACTTTTTTACTTTCGGCCCAGACAAATATTGAAAGCACTTGGCAATTTATTTGTTCTGCCTCCGCGAAGAGCAGCGCGTTACATTTTAGCTGGCATTCATTTCTTTCTTATCGCCAGATTTAAGCGGTCTGTGGCGGGCACCCGCTATTAGGCTCCAGACTCATTCAAATCCAGTAGCAGACGAGAGCTGCGAGGCATAGTGCCGCGAGAAAGTTGATGGCATTTTTGTCGTATCGCGTGGCGATGCGTCGGAAGTCCTTGAGGCGGCCAAACATACGTTCAATGACGTTACGTCCCTTGTATCTTTTTTTGTTGAACGGATGTGGTTGGGCTGATTCAGTCGTGAAGTGCAACGCCTCCCAGCGCCGCCATATGTTTGGCGTTCAGGCGCGCCGGAGCGCCCGTGGACTTCCTGTCGATCAGCCCGTCCGGTCCTTCCCCATTGAACCGCAAAACCCAGTCCCGAATGCTCTGAACATCAACATTCGCATGACGGGCAGCCTCATGACGAGGTCTGCCATCATAGATCAAGGCAAGAGCTGGACACCCGTATTAACCTCGCGTGATTTGGCATTTCGTGATTCACTCTG
>CAZBEC010000037.1:0-12434 GCA_964490815.1 uncultured Thalassospiraceae bacterium | reverse complement strand
CAACTAACGGACGCCCGCGTTTTCCAGCCATGATTGATTCTCCCATAATACCAGGAAAGGATATCAGTCGAAGAATTAACTATGAAGCGCTCTTCGCTGGATCCGTCGCCCCATGAGATACGGCTGGATCAAGGCAAATTGTTCCTCGGAAAGCCAAAAATTACCCTTCATAGCTCAAAACTCCAAATCTACGTTTCAAGCTATTGAATCACTTAAAGGTTAATGAGTTCTGACCCTAATTGACAATCTGAGCCCAAAATCTTCTTTTTTCAGGATTTGATTGTTGCCGCGACCGGCTCTATACGAAGAAAAATAATACAAAATCGTAAGACATGTAACAGAGCGCAACAAGTGGTGTACGCAAGTACCGATAAAAGGTTATTTTAAGGTTGCGCTGTCTTTTGCAAACCGTTAGTCCCTTTAAGGACTTTTGGTATAATGCTTTGATATAGAGAAGTTTTTGCTTACACCCGCACCAAAAAAGCGAATCATAGAGCCAGGGCATTCGCGTGGCGCGTCCAGCGTTGTGGATGCCATTCGCGCACGTGAGCTTTTCACCATGCTAGTCTGGAGGAACCTTTCCACCCGTTATCGGCAAATGGTTCTTGGCATCGCGTGGGGATTGTTGGAGCCTCTACTTCAAGTACTTATAATTTCATTATTTTTTGGCTTATTATTTCGGCTTCCATCAGACGGAATACCGTACCCTCTCTTCATTCTTACCGGGCTGTTACCATGGTTCTTGTTCACCCGTGTTGTGAATAGCGCATCCATGAGCATGCGCGATAACATGGACCTGATTTCAAAGATAGATTTTCCCAGAATCATGTTGCCCGCAAGCGCCATCGTTAAAGATGGCATAGACGGTGTCGTATTCATTGTTTTCGTTTTATTTATTATTCTTACGTCAGGTGTGGCACTGACAACAAACCTTCTATTCCTTCCTATATTTATGATTTTGGTCATCATTATAGGCTTTACCATTGGCCTGTTATTGTGCGCTCCGATGGTGCGTTATCGTGACTTGGGATATATAAAAACAACCGGCTTGCAGTTCTGGATGTATGCATCGCCGATCGTTTATTCGCCAGACATGGTGCCAAGTGAGTTTCGCTGGATATATGAACTGAACCCCCTTTACTGGATGATTGAGGGGTTTCGCTGGTGCCTGTTAGCCAAGGAGGTAAATTTCACATTGGGATTCGCCTCATCCATGGGGCTTGTGGCAGCCGTTTTGATCGCGGCACTTTATGTGTTCAGTATACTTGAGCGAAAAGTAGTTGATTACCAATGACCGACGCAATTATCGCTGAAGGGTTAGGTAAGGCCTACGATCTGAATTTCGATTCAAGCGGCAAGTCCGTAGAGCGCGAATCGCTGGTCGAAGCGACATTGCGCCCGCTAATGGGAAAACGCAAACTCGCAAACTCCAGGGACGGCAAGTTTTGGGCTCTGCGGGATATTTCGTTCAACGTCAAACCCGGTGACATTTTGGGCATCGTCGGGCGAAACGGTTCCGGAAAAAGTACGCTACTGAAAATTCTTGCCGGAGTGGTCGACCCGACCGAAGGGCGCGCCGAAATCAACGGTCGCATGGGAACCTTGCTGGAAGTCGGAACCGGCTTTCATCCCGACTTATCTGGTCGCGAAAACATCTTCCTCAGTGGTGCAATTTTGGGAATGAGCCACTTCGACATCATGAATGTTTACCCCAAAATCATGGAATTTGCCGACATCGGCCAGTTTATCGATCATCCGGTAAAGTATTATTCCAGTGGCATGTATATACGCTTGGCCTTCTCAGTCGCCGTTCATCTGCGTACTGACATCTTGGTACTTGACGAGGTAATGGCCGTCGGTGATGCGGAGTTCCAAAAAAAATGCATAGATGCCCTGAACCGCCTGGTTCACGATGGTCGAACCGTATTATTTGTCAGCCACGCCACCACGGCTATTTTACAGTTCTGCAACAAGGGCATGCTTCTTGAACGGGGGAAGAACTTTTATTTCGGCGAGGCCGAAGACACAGTTACCCGATATCTACAGATGATTCATCATTTGCCCATGGGAGATGGCGATGAGGAAGAGAGAAACTTTCCCGCTGAAACTGATCTTTGGGACCATGATCGCTGGGAGGGCACCCAGAAGAAGCTCATTACCTCGATCGGTATGTACACCCTTGATGGGACGCCAAAATCGGAATTCCTAACTGGCGATACCATTGTCATAGAAGTCGGCTATGACATCGGCGACAACATGACAGGATACTGTCAGGTGGACGTGGTAGACATGCTGGGTGCCCGCACGGCAACCATGCATAGTACCCATGATGGCTGTCGTTCCTTGAAGGGCGGGAAAGGGATTTTACGTTGTATCATAATGGATAACCGCTTGATGGAAGGGGAATATTCAATAATGTGCAATATTGGTGATTTTGACGAGAACGATCTGTGCCGTTGGATCGATTGCGTTCCCAATGCCATGCGTTTTCGCATCCTCTTGGGCGAGTATGTCGGCGGCGTAGGCTTGATTCGGGGGCAAGGCGTTTTTGCCCAAAAGTCTGTTTGGCATAACTACCCGGTTAAAGCTCTCCCTCAACAGGACTCAACCGATGGCCTTTCATAAACAGCCGCCAGCCCCCCCTTCCTCAAGGCCAGCCCCCTCTTCCTCAAGGGAAGGCATCCGTTTTGTTTCGAGGCTCGAATGCGGCGTAGATGAGTGGAACGACTTTGTCCAGGCCTCCCCCGATGGCTGGCCCGGGGCCATCTATCAATGGCTGGACATGACGGCCGATGTCACGGAATGGAAAATCAAGGACCTTAGCTTTGCCGTAGTGGAGAAGGATCGCTTAATTGCTATCATGCCCTTGGGGTTCAGTCCGGCATTCAATCGCTTAGCGTCGCCCTATTGGGGACAGTCAGGACCGGTTATGACCGCAGGATTGCACCCAGCCGTCCAGCGTAACCTAACAGACATTATTTTAGACAGAGCAAAAGCCATTGGCGTCGAAATGGGGGCCACCTATTTCGACATCATGGTCAACCCGACCACCGAACGATCAGTTTGCAACCGCTGGGGCGTCAACCCGTTTTTGCGCTATGGCATGGAAGACGTCTCCTCTCATTCACGTATAATTGAGTTAAATAAGAAAAAGTCCCAGTTGTGGAAAGAATTATCTAAGGACGCTCGCTATCAGGTTCGTCAGGCAGAAGCATCAGGCTACAAAATTGAAGTTCGGGAATGGCCGCGTGAAGTGAGCACCTATTATGATATTCATAAGGAAACCTATCAACGAACAGAGGCCACACCTCACCCCAAGGCCTATTTTCAGGGAATAGCTGATGTCATCTGGCCTCTCTCCCAGGCCATATTAAGAGCAGCCGTGGATTCTTCTGGAGAGGTCGTTGCCTATATGAATATTCTTCGCTTTGGCTGCCGGTATCATTATTGGACGTCATGCTCAAAAAATTCTCACATAAATTCAGGGGTTAATTATCTTCTGTTGTGGACTTCTATTGCTGCGGCCGCTGATGAAAATGGCGAGTGGTTTGAAATCGGCGAAGTTTTCCCCAACAGCGACCGCCCGAAGGATATTGGCCTCACCATATTCAAATCGAAATTTGGAGGAGAAGTTCACCGGCTTTTTCGCGCTCAACTAACTTTTCCCCCCGCCTCCGACGAGGCAGTGACGGAAGTTCATCCTACAGATTGCGTGAAAAAGAATGAGTCTATACAGAAGTCCCAACCACCCTGTATCAGCGAATCTTTGATCCTTTGCCGGGAAGCGGTAAGAATGCTGTTGGCAGCCCTATGGCGACGCTTCTGCCGAATAATTGCTGGAACAAGCCGTGAATAACAACGAACAACAGACTCAGTGGACCACCGCTTTCAAGAAAGGAGAGGTCTTTCCGGCTGAAACTATTTCGGCTGAAATTTCAGAAGACTCTACAGAATACCTCTCATTGTTGACCATGAGAAAATTAGAAATAATTTTGCAGCATTACCGTGGCGGCATGGTCGTCGATGTATGTTGCGGCAACGGCAGGCAACTAGGTTGGCTGGCAGATAAAGTAGAGCTTGCCGTAGGTATAGACTTCAGCCCGCGTTACATTGAAGCCGCCATGAAAGAAAATACCGGCCGCGAAGGTCTTGAATTTATTGTCGGTGATGCCATAGGGCTACCGTTAGCCGACAGTGGAGCCGATTTTCTATATTGCCTATCGGCTCTATACAGTATGCAGGCACCGGACAAGGTTATTCATGAATTCGGCCGTGTTTTGCGCCCCAATGGCCGTTGCGTTATTGATGCAGGGAACAAACTCAGCCTCAATTACCTGGCGGTTAACTGCAGTCGCTACACGCCTCCAATTAATTGTCCTACTACTGGCCAGCTTTATCGTATGATTAAAGATGCGGGATTACGGATTATCGATGAGCGCGTCTTTCAGATACTGCCTCTTTGGACTGACCAACCTCGATGGATGGCACCTCTCCTACACCCGGTGTGGCGGCGGCTATTAGAAAAAAGAGTAGGCGGTATAATGCTCGATGAGCGAATCAGTTCCCTGCCACTATTGCGCCGCCTGGCGTTTCGTCACCTAGTGGTTTGCCAAAAGAAGGATAAGGACTGAAAATGTCGACCCTTCTGGTCATTATTCCGGACCGTCTGTCGGACCTTATTCAAAAGGGTGAAATTCAGCCGCGCTACTTTAATCCCGGCAATATCTTTAACGATGTTCACCTCATTATGACCAATGACGACGCTCCCGAAGTAGAATTGGTCACGGCCATGGTCGGTGATGCCCGTCTAACCCTATACAATTTTCCAGAAGACTATCGCCCGCTTGTTGAACCCAATCCCATCAAACGTTGGCTTTTATTTGATGACTGGGCAACCCCGGTCCTCGAACTTGTACATTCGATTGAACCCGATCTAGTTCGCTGTCACGGAACCGATTTCAATGTTGTTTTGGCCCGCTACATTAAACGGATTTTGGGCATTCCTTACGTCGTGTCTCTACATACCAATCCGGACCAAAGCCCCTGCAGGCGGATGATCTCGGTAGACGACGATCAAATTGTCATCAATCAGGCTATGGAGGACCTTGAGAGAAAATGCCTTGCCGACGCCGATGTTGTTATGCCGGTTTACCAATCCATCCTCCCCTACTTGGAGCGGCTAGGCGTTTTCAATGCCCGGGTCTGTTACAATGTATTGGATGGAGATGCATTGCGGAAAAAGATCGACTTCGATCTATCTGCACCGGCCCAACTTATTTCCGTTGGGCGGCAATATAACGAAAAAAACGCAAACAACATATTCCGCGCTATTGCAGACCTTCCCGACACACATTTGACAATGGTGGGTGACGGCCCGTTGCATGAGCCTCTCAAAGCGATGGCGGCGGAACTCGGTATCAGCGAGAGAGTAAAATTTATCCCCTCCCTACCCAATAATGAACTTTGCTCCCTTCTGCCCGAGTTTGATATTTTCGTCACCCATACAGACGCATGGGAACTCAATAAATCCGTACTTGAGGCTCTCCTGTCCGGGCTTCCCGTTATACTAAACCGGCGCATTGGATTCCCTGTTCCCGAATTAACGCCAAGCATCTGCTGTTTAGTGGAGAACACACCCGATTCTTATTGGCGGGCATTACGTGAGTTACTGGATAATCACAGCAAACGGGAATCTCTTGGCAAACGGGCCGCCGAAACTGCATGGCAAAACTGGAGCCCTGCAATTACCGAAAAACATTACGCGGACATATATACAAATTGCTTAAAAAAGCGGCAATCGGAAATAGAAAACAATACAAAAAGCGCACGCACGCAAGTCGTTAAACTTCTATCAATCATGACCGTTGCCGGAGCTATCCTTTCCTTTCTTACATTCGCCTCTCCCTTTGTCGGTCTTGGCGAAGGGACTTCCTTTTTTTTCTATGAACATTTCGGCTGGCCGCGAAAATCATTTTTCAAATTATCCCTAGCTCTCACCGGGTCCTCTCTGATTGCGGCAATCATCACTAAACACCGCTGCCACTTCCCAATCTGGAGCCAACGAATTTGGCGGAGGGCCATCCTTAAGTGGTTTTCCTTAATGCGCCATCTTAGCCCTTATGCCTCAGTTCCTCTCCTTCTCAAGAGGGAATTCATGGGAATTGCCGGGAAATTTTCCATGCTCAAGGACCCCTTACTTATCCTTGTTATCATTAGCATCACTATCGCCGCCAGTATGGGGGTGGACAAGCTGTATGGGGCCTTCAGCGCCACATTATCAAAGGGTTCTTTAGATTCCCCGACGCTAATAGCCTATCGTCCAGACGGAGAATACAGTCGTCTACACCGTATGGAGATGTATGCCTATGACCGTAATACGTACCAGTCATTTACCGTGTGGGGATATAGGGAATATCAAAGTGAGTTCGTGAATATAACTGACGGACTGCGAAAAACGGTGCAGCCAACGCACTATCCCGAAAAGCCGACACGTATCATCTGGTTTTTTGGCGGCTCAACAATGTTGGGACAAGGAAGCAATGACGCCAATACGATCCCCTCTCATAGCTGCCGCGCCTTGGCGCGCTATTGGCCAGAATTCAATTGGCGGTGCCTTAATTTCGGTATCGGTGGATATGTCAGCACCCAGGAATTCGTGCAGTTTCTGCTTGAGTTCCGCAACCGTCCCGAAGAGCGCCCGGATACGGTTGTTTTTTATGATGGTGTAAATGATTTCATCGCCGCCCTGCATGGCTTCCCCGGTGAACATCATGAGTTTTCCTTAATCCGCGAAAAAATGGGCCGCCGTATTGACTTGCCTCCCGAGGACCGGGAAGGCCCCGCCTCAAACACCCCCGATGCAGAGCTGTTCCGGCGGCTCATTGCGCGGTTTTTTTCATCCCTGGCAAAAGAGTATTTTCCGAATATTCTTACTGCCCTGAAGAAAGCCGAAAGCACCGTCGAAAGAAACGCCCCGGCGTCGCTAAAATCTGATAACGCAAAAAAAATCGTTTCCCGGATTCGCGCCGCCGCTCATATATACAATCGTAACCGGGAGCTGTGCCCGAAGCTTCTCGAAGATTCATCGATTCAGCTTATTCATGCCTTTCAACCTTCTATTTTCAGCGTCCCGCGGAATGTTCCTGAAGAGGAAGCCGTCCTACAGAAGCCTTTTGTCGGCTTCAAATACGCTTACCTTATGGATTCATTCTGGAAAACTTTTCATGAAACCGTCGCGAACCAGGAGTTTTCCCAGGAGGGAGGATGCCGTTCGGTGGATCTTTCCACCGTATTCGCCGACGAAAATCGACCAGTATTCTTTGACTGGATGCACACATATCCGCTGGGCAATCAATATATCGGTTACGCGCTGGCCAAAGCGGTTGCCAAGGATTTGAATTTCCCCACCGATTATCATGACCGCGCACTGGATGCTCCAACACTGAAAGACGGCGATGTCAATTTGACAAAGGCGCTGAAATGAACCTGCGGCGCATTCCATTTTTTCTTGGGATAGCTGGTTTATCTCTGGTTTTCATCTCTGTTCTGGCTCCGTTTATCGGTTTCGGTAGGGCAGAGAGTTTCATTTTATTCCGAACGCTCCAGATCGCCCGTAGTGACGCTGTGATACAGGGTGTGGCTCTATGCGTTTTCGGCCTTGTTTTGTATTTATTTCAAAAATTCAAGTTCAGGCTTACAGGCTTGCCGCCGCCATCTTTGCAAATGCTGTCTGGTGCCCTCGTCACAGGCAAATTTGCGAGTCATATCCGACAGCAGTCAAGCTCCCTGCTGAAGACGATATTTTTTCAAAGTGACCGTCAAATCGGAAACTGGCTGCTTGGCCCGCCAAGTGACAACAAGCCCCCCGGCGCCTTACCTTTTCCCCTAGGCGACATAATCGCCATTTTCCTGTGTATGATATGGGCCGCCTTTGTCTTTTTGGCCCTCAACACGAATTTCAATGCTTCCGAATATGGCCTTTCCGCTGGAATCATTCAGGGAGATATTATCCCGGCCCAAGGTTCGGTGACGGCGTGGATAAGCCCTTTTCTTCTGACCAAGGGAGGCTATCTGGTCAGTCTTGCCATGCACGTCACAGGATGGAGCGCTTACGAAACTCTTAAAGCCGTTTCCCCCATACTCGTTTTTATCGGCCTTTTCGCAATCTATTGGATAACTGGTCGACTAGCCGGGACTCCGTGGGCCGGCCTGGCCGCTGTTCTGGTTTTGCCGGGCAGTTGGCTGAATCAAACGATTATTGGTTTTCACCTGTCCTTCTGGACCGGCAACATGACGGCCGGAACCTGGGGCATTATCGGTTCCGCCGTTACCATGGCGGCATGGCTCCGGCTGCCGAACCGCGGCTGGCGCGCAGCTATTCCGTGGTTCATGGCCGGACTGGTGTTCTGCCTCCACGTAACCTTCGGAGGAATTCTGGCCGTCGCACTGTGCCTGGGGCATATGATGGATGGCAGCCAGCGTTTGGGCGAACGCTGGCGTCATCAGCTTATTTTCGCTGCCGTCTTCTTGTTTAGCGCTTTCCCTCTACTAATGGATCTGGTGCATCAGGCTCCCGCCATCATTAAAGGGAGCGATGAGTTAACAGAGGACTGGTGGAGATTGATGATTCTCCGCAAAAACTTTCACCTATTCTTATGGGGCGGGCCGAATGCCGCTTTTGGCTGGCGCCGCGCGCTGGAATTAGCACTCCTTACAGGGGGAACTGTTTACGTCGCATGGTCAATGCTTGACGTTCAAGTGCGCACAAAAATCGTTGGCATCGTGGCGGCGGTAGTAATTTTCTGTGCCATCTCTTTAGTCGGCGAATTGGTCCTGCAATCCTCTTCGATCATATCCCTAATCCTAACTCGCTCTACTATTTTGGCGGCATTACTAGTTCTTGTCTTGTCCTGTGTTATCCCTGCCCGTTTGATTATGAACAATACTGGCTATTCGGCGATGGCCATACTGCTGGGATTAAGCCTTCCGATTTTGCTCGCATTTTCCCCCGCGGAAAATTGGATCAGGTTATTAATGCTCGCCGTTTTAATGGCGCTCGCCGTTCATCGGCGGAGCCAAAGCGGAGGCGCCCTGACGCTCCTGACGGGTATCGTTGTTACCTATTCATACCGACAGGCTACCGAAATGGAAGCGATAAGCGCCATGACACAAATAGCCCTGTTTGCCGGTAGCTTTTTTCTTCTGGGCCGCTTCATCAGCAGAACTCGCGAAAATGACGATACGTTTTCGCCCCGCCACTCATGCCCCCACAGGCTGGCAAGGGTCGCCGTAACGGCGGGAATAGCTCTGCTTTTTCTACTTGCCTATAAAGCTACGATACTGAAATCTCGAGCTAACGAAGCCCTGACGGAAGAGTGGCTAGGCGCCATCCATTGGCTCCGGAACAACACCCCGAAAGATACCATTGTTTTAGTTCCACCTTACCCCTATGCTGACGTTTCTTTGTCCCGTTCACACGTCTACAACTATTTATGGATGGGATTTTCCATCTATGTAAAACACGCCGTCCCCCTAGAGATGGACCGCTTGCGCCTGATATACGGCATAGATCTTTCCTCGATGAATCGTGCGGATATTTGGAAGCTGGTTCATCAGCCGGGGTTATTGTGCCTCGTTGAAAAGGGATATGTTGAGGCCGTCTCCGATACTGGCCGCCTATCGGCAATTGAAAAACTGGTGCCGGGGTTGAGATATGTAATGGCGCCTCGTCAGGGAGTTACTCCACCGCAGTGGAGTTGTGGAAAGGCCCAGGCCAAAACCATGGATTTACCAGTTGCCTATAGCAACTCGGATTATGTCATTTATTTTCTGAGTCCGGCAGAAAGCAAAGAGCCCTGATGAGAAATATGCCTCCTCTATTAAAGGTCTTGATCCTCTCAATTGGCGGCACGGGTATGATAGGAGCTTGTGCCGCAGTTCTTGCTCCTTTCATCGGATTGGGCGTTGGAGAAGATTTCATTGCTTGGAAATTATTCGGCATAAACCGCTTATCTATGATGAAAGGGGCTATCTGGCTAATCGCAGTCATTGTTGTTTTGTTGATCGGATGGACCGCCATCCATTCTGCCAGACAGTCTCAAAGGAGAAATATTCATTTTCAATCCCTACTCCGGCCAAATCTACAGACAGAAAAAAACAAAGCATTGGCTAAAATGGCAAATTTGGCTTGGTCTGTCCTGAATTCCAATTGGATTGTCACCATTCTGCTCCTACCTTTCGGGATATACGTCTTCCTATATTTCCTTCTTGTAACGCCCGGCCTTCCCTGGATTCTTTCCGATACATCCAGCTTCACTTCTTTTAATCCTATTCGCACCCTGCTCTACCCGGTAATACTGCACGTACTTGCTAGTCTTTCTGATAATCCGACCGTTATTGTATGGCCCTCGGCTCTACTAGGCGTTATGGCAACCATTTTTTTCTCGGAGGTCATACAAAGAACATACCGGAATATCGTTCTTAGTTTTATCTCCGGTTTTTCCGTCTTATTCTGTTGGCCTTTATTTGAACATGCCAATTTTATTCTAAGCGATTATCCGTACTTCATATGGATGACGGCATGTATGGCCCTCACTCTACTGGCGCTAGAAAACCCAACCCGCCGGACGACTCTGATCCTCGGCATTTCAATTGCCATTGCCATTGCCATCCGTCCGGTCGGCTTGATACTTTTAATCGCCCTTCCCTTTCTGCTTCTTGTCCACTCCTATTCATGGCGACGCCTCATGCTTTGGCTGGCCTTCCCCTTGGCATTGGGTCTGGGAGCGCAATCCCTTGCCAATTACTGGACTTTCGGGTTCTTTGGAATTTCACGTTTTTCCGGCCTGCCTTTAGCTGGCAACACGGCTTTTTTACTTAAACCCGACACCCCGACCCAGTGGCCCGAACTTCGTGACCGGATTATTGATGCCATCAAACCCTACCGCCAAGAATATGACGCTCTGTCCGACGCGGCTGACCGCTATCAGTTTCTCATGCGCAATCCCAACAACTTGATTGCCGCCGCGATCATTGAAGTAAACGCTTACGGCAAGGAAAAACAGATTGTTTATTTCAACGACCATAACGGGCAAAAAAAGTTGAGGGCTTTCGTATCTTCATGGTCGCCGTTGAATAGTCAATTGGTCAACTTGCACTTTCCACTCTTCAACCACTCCGTCTGGCAAGATGCGTTGTTGCTACAATTAGCGACTGATGCGCATCTGCACAATGCCGGTGAATTCCTGGATATAACGATCACTAAACTAAGCGGAGCCTGGAACGAGCTGTTGCAGTGGCATGGCATTGACGAGAACTACCGTCACTACCAAACACTGGCAGACGGCAAAATTGGCGGCGTTACGGCCATCAGTCAGCCCCCGACCCCGCTAGAGCCGCTATTAACCCCAAGTGTCTTCAATTGGTTTGTTTCCATTTTACAGGGGATGTCAAAGTTTTATCCCGTCCACCTCATTATCGCCGTTTCCATTTTCACTACATTAGGCTGGAGCCTTGTGCGAGTTCTATCTGGTCGACGGCTCTCTCCCCAATTGGCCGGAGCTGCATTTTTGGCAAGCTGCGTCCTGGGCAATGCACTTATGATGTCTATTGCCCAAGTGCCGCTTGGCCGATACCTGATCGTAGCCGCCTCAGGATCGTCGGTGCTCGCTTTTCTTCCTTTCTATTGGCTGCAGAGTGGAATGCGGAATCTGCTGTCCGCCCGCCTCAGCAAAATCCCAGGGCGGAATCATAAATTGCTAACGAAAGGTTAGGAAAGATGGATTCCTTTAGTCGGAACAGGAGGCGTTCTGACTATGAGCACAAATTTTCTCGACCATATCAAAGAGATTGAAGATCACCGCATCGGCATGACGACCGGTACGCCCCGTCAGCAAGGCAAGCTGATCGAGCACTTCGTTGCTGGTGTTCCCCGTCAGCGCCAATGGGACACATTGAGGTGATTGCGTAACGGAGGATTTCTGGTTGTCTAATCGCGAGCTTTTCGTCAAGTTCTCCGGCCCATTGGCCTCCGCCGGTGGATGGTTGTCTTCGTGGTCGGCCGGTTTGGCCGCCGCATGATGGTGCTCACGGGTGGGGCGTCTCCATGTTCATCACGCGGTTTGCCGTCGACTTGAGTGCCGGTCCGCATCCAAAAAAACGAGATCGCCTTTCACCGCGCTCCCGGCGGGGAGCTTTGGGGGGCCGCTTCGAACGAGCCCGATTGTGATGTGTTTCCGTTAATGGCTATCCATGGCCTTCACCCGGACCTCCCGGTACCAGCCGACCCGGGCGATCTGCGCCAGGCCCTCGGCGTCAATCGCGTCGGTCTTGTTCAGGCGCAGCTTCAGCACGTTCTTGGCGTGGCGCGCGTCCACGCAAATTGTCGGAACACCTTGATCGGCTTAGCGAGGACGGCGATCCGCTGGAGGTTCTTG
>CAZBEC010000036.1:0-13948 GCA_964490815.1 uncultured Thalassospiraceae bacterium | reverse complement strand
TATCAGATTATCATTTTAGCGGCATGAAAAATCGGGTTCATCTGGGGAATAGGGGATTAAGGTATTGATGTAGCTCCATGAACACAAGAACCTTGCCTTCAGGTAAAATCAAACTTGCTGCCGTTATCAAGGCGGCTGGCGACGTTGTGCAAACGGATGATGTAATCAAGGCTCTCAATCTCTCGCGGACACAGGCGTCCAAATTGCTTTCGAGGTGGGCTGGCCAGGGGTGGTTGAGGCGCGTCGGAAAAGGTACATATTTCCCCGTCAACATCACGCTACTTGATGCTGAGCAAGTGGTTGAGGACCCATGGGTTCTTGTGCCTCCACTATTTGATCCGTCATACATAGGTGGTCGAACTGCAGCTGAATTCTGGGATCTCACCGAGCAGATATTCCGGGACACTGTGGTTTTCACAACTCAGCCTGTGCGAAAGCACGAAGTCGAGCAACAGAACATGATCTATGTTCTGAAGCATACTTCCGAACATCTGATTTTCGGCACCAAGACAGTGTGGCGTGGCCAAACGAAAATTGCCGTATCCGATATTCACCGCACAATCATTGATATGATGGATGATCCGGCTTCGGGTGGCGGCATTCAGCATGTTGCTGATTGCTTGGAACGGTATCTTCAAAACCCCGAATGTGATCCTGCCACATTGATCGAGTATGCTGAGCGGCTTGGAAACGGGGCCGTATTTAAAAGACTCGGCTTTCTTGCTGAGAGGCTTCCGCGAGGACAAGAGGTAGCTGAGTTATGCCGTGGTCATCTAACCAAGGGCAACGCAAAGCTCGACCCCGCTTTTGAATGCCCTCGATTGGCAACCCGTTGGCGCTTGCTCTTACCTGAGGGCTGGCATGGAGCGAACGCATGATTGGCAAACGTGAAATCTTGGACATTGCGGCGACTGCGGGGCTGAACCCACATGTTGTTGAGAAGGATTATGTGCTTGGCTGGGTGTTGGCTGGCATCTTTGCACACCCTGAGATTTCGGACAGCTGGGTTTTCAAAGGCGGGACTTGCCTGAAGAAATGCTACTTTGAAACCTATAGATTCTCCGAAGACCTTGATTTCACGCTCTTGGATGCATCCCACCTTGATGCAGCGTTTCTTGGCCGTGTTTTTGGCGATGTGTCAGAGTGGGTTTATGAGCAGACGGGTCTTGAACTGCCAACTGACAAACAGGATTTTGAGGTTTTCACCAATTCACGTGGCAGCATTAGCTGCCAGGGGAAATTAAGCTACCGTGGCCCTGTATCACCAAGTTCTGGTCCGTTGCCACGCATTAAGCTTGATCTCACGGCAGATGAAAAGTTGGTTATGGCACCGGTTCGCGTCCCGATCTTTCACCCCTATAGCGATGCACCGGATTCAGGTGTCGAAGTTTTATCATGTGCCTATGAGGAAGCCTTTGGCGAAAAGGTAAGAGCCCTTGCTGAGCGCACACGACCTCGCGATTTGTACGATGTCATAAACCTGTATCGCAATGAGGACGCTCGACCATCCCCAGCAGCCTTGCTTGATGTTTTGCGACAGAAATGTGAATTCAAGGGTATTGCAGTTCCACGGGATGGTGACCTAGACGGTTAAGCGAGCGTCGCTTTGCGCTCTTGCGCACGGACATGATCAAGATCGACCACGTTGTCATCGTTCAGCGCTTCAGGTTCCTTGCTCGGCTCCGGCGTGGGCTCAGTCTTTTCCGGATCAGGGGTATTGGGTTCACTCATGGGTGTCTCCTCGGTCTCAGAATGGGGGGATTGGGAAGTGGCAAGTGCGGCCAACACAGGCGGCACGTGGGCGTAGCTTGAGAGATCAAAGGTCGCTGCCATGGCGACAGGCTCTTCCAGCTGGTCGGCAAACCCGATCTCGAGCGCCTCGGTCGCATCGAACCAGGTCTCTTCGGCCATCCACTGGATGATCTCTTCCGGGGTGTGTCCGGTTTTGTCCTGATAGGCACTCACCAGATCTGAAATCCGAAGGCGATATTTATTACATTGACGTATGCGAAGGAAATGGCAAGCAGTTGAAAACGGCGACCAGCACCCGACAGGTGCCCGTGCATCGCACCTTAATGGATATTGGTATGCTTGGGCTATTCACCAGCAACAATGCGACAGGGCGCATTTTTGGCGACCTACACCGTGGTGGCATAGACCGCAAATACAGTTATGAATATTCCGGCGATTTTACGGTATACCGGCGCAAGACGAAAACGTATGAAGAATGGAAAGACTTCCATTCATTCCGCCATACATTCATATCGGCATTATGGCAGGCGACCCGTGATATGGTTTTAGTTGGGAGCATCGTTGGGCACGGCAGTAAATCGCAAACGGCGGATTACACGCATATCCAGTTGGCTGATAAAGCCGAAGCCGTTACAAGGTTAAAATATGATGGGCTGGATTTGGCGCACTTATATAAGTGAGCCACCTTATTAACCTGCCATGCCTACTTGCGATTAAATCCACCGTTTGCACCAATAATAAAACAGATGACGCCGACCAGAATGAAGGCGGTGGTTTTTAGTGGGATACTTATCCAGCGAGTCATAAAAGGTTTACCGCATTTACCTGTTGATGTTCGCCAGCGTGGACGTAACGCGCGGTAGTGTTGATGCTGGAATGCCCCATCAATTCCTTTAATACGAAAACGGATACACCTTGATCCGCTAATCTGGTGGCAAATGTGCGCCTGCCACTATGGGAACTGGCACCTGTTATACCAGCACTGCGATATAGCCGTTGAAACAGCATTACAACGCCGTGGCTGGAAAACTTATCGTTGGTTTTTTGCGAGATGAATAACGGGCGATGGAGTTCCTTGCGACGTGGTGAAAGCGTATCAAGGTAATCAGCCAGATACTTTGCCAGCCTTTTACTGATTGGCACCGACCTTGCATTACGACCCTTGGTCTGATTTTTGGAAAAAGTAATCCGATCTAAAACCTTGCCATTGCCATCCATCACCGACCCGATGGTGAGATTAGCAACTTCAATCGCACGAAGACCTGTCAGCACCGACATCATCAACATACATTTGTTCCGTTCCGATCCGGCGATTGCCAAGACAAGTTTAATATCGCCTTTGCTTAACACCTTTGCCTGTTTAGCCATTGCGAGCACCTAATGTTATTAAAACTACTTATAAGAGTATATCATAACGTCTTTTTAGAGGCGAGCAGAAAGACCGAGTATCAAGATTGAATCCTTACAAGGAGTTGCGCTGACAATGAGACAGTTTGTGTAAAGTATAACATTCCAGACCGGCTAAATACGGGTGGAGGAAAATGCTGATGCGATTTTGTGATTTTGGCGATCTGGATTTAGTTGAGGATTTGGCGGCGGCGCTGGATGCGAAAGAAAAGCAGTTGGATAATCAGAAAAAGATAATAGCCAATCGCAAAAAGACGCTGGCAAATCAGAAAGCCCAGAAATCTAATCGTGATACTATGATGAAAATGGCGAAGGCTGATTAGCCACCCCGTGGCAGTGTTCGTGTAGTGGCATTTAAGGAATCCATTATTTTGAGTCCGTGGACAATGGCTTGGAAAATGAGGAAGTTATAATGCCCAATAATCAAAACGGGGCATATCTTATGATAGTAATCCGTATAACCTATAAAATGAGAAGCCCATCCATATCCGACATAAGTGAACCATAACGAGAATCGATGTGAAGGATTTATGAACGAAGCGTATGCGAAGTGAATAAATGCGAACATCAGAAAGCCGTAGGCTTTCTATTAATGCCAATCAATCATCTATTCTAATAAATCGGACAGATGATATCAGAGAGCAACGAGTCTGCTTGGTAAGACAGGTAATGGCTAAATGACGAGAATAAGCATCCCACAGCAGGTGTTGGATTTATCGGCAAAAGAGAAAAATCTTATCAAGGCGTGGAACAGATATGTTGAGGTGAATAAAAAATATATCAACAAGACGCACTTGAAGAACGAGTCACACAACTACGATGACAGGCAATTAACATTCCCCTTGGCAGAGGCAGCGAAGGAATGTGGCAAGATACGGATTGACGGCAAGCATAAATGGGTATGGCATTTATTCTTTGACCTGTATCCCTTTTTTAAGATTTACAGGAAGGGCGATAGATTTACGGGACAGACAACTAAAATAATTCCTATCAAAAAGCGATTCCGTGAAATCCGTTCCGTATCATCCGTTTTGGAAGAATTCTTCCCCGAAATGACTGCCAAGGAAATCAGCGCACTGCCAATGGTGCCGGTTGACCTGAAATCCTTGGGCGATTTTATCCAGAATGCCAATCCTGATGATATAAAGCAGGCACGAGCAATTGCCGACATCACAAGAGAATGCCAAACGACAGGCATCACGAAAAAACCGGCGCTGCCATACGACATAAATCCCTCCCCATTCGGCAGGACGTATCATCAGGGCGTAAATCTACAGACCTGTAAAAAGGAGATACGCGAGGCGGCGTTGGGCAAGTGCTGGGAATACGATCTGAATGGCGCAGTTATTGCCGTGAAGTTGACCATCCTTGAAAAAATATACGATGAGACCGGCGATGATATTGATAAGTGCTTTATCGCATCCAAGGAATACCTGACCAAGAAAACGACAATCCGCAAGCAGTTGGCGGATGTGCTTTATAAAGCCAGACTGGCACGACATAAAAGCGCCCCGAAAAACAACGCCAAGCCAACCAAGGCAAAAGCACTAGCTGACATCAAAAAATCCTGTACAGCAATATCCTTTGGCGCAGATACGGGCAAAACATTCTGGTTCGGCAAGAAAGGCGTAGGCATTCAATACAGTGCCTTTGCTACAATCATTCCTGATAATGGCGACAGGGAAGATGTGCTGAATGCCCGAGGCGGATTCTTGCGCCAGTTTGAGCAGGAACAGAAGGAAATGACCAAGGTAATCGTGGCGCACTTTTTGGCGGATAAAGCCAATCAAGCCGAGATTGCCAATACACCAGAGGTGTTCGGAAGCCGGTTATCCAAGCCCAAGATAATGGCGTATATCTATCAGACAAAAGAAACCGGAATAATGGATAAGGTAGAAGCAGGCATCGTGGCAAAACTGAAACCCAATCCGGTCATATTAAGGGTTCACGATGGCTTTTATTCCACCCGAAAAATACCCAAAGCGATGATTCAAGGCATCCTTGATAAAATCCAATACGAAAACTGTAAGGATTTTAGAGGTTTTATCACGGCATCAGAAACACGGATTGACCCGTAGGTAAAATGACCACCCAATGGCACGCCACCCGTATTACCAACCAACGGTGATGGTGATTTAGATCGTGAGGGCGGTGGAGCAAAAGGTGTGTCGGACTGTGGTGTACTTGTAAGGCGGCAACTAAATAAAGGTATAGCAACATCAAGCATCACCAGTGCTAATAGAATCAAGAAAATCTGCGCAAAACTAACCGTGTAAAATTTTTTTAGTGCTTTATGACATTGCGATTTGTTCTGCTTTTGCCTATAGGTTGTGATGGTAATGCCTCACAAAAAATGACATCGCCATCTTAGTGATAATAAACATAGGACGTGCTGAAGCGCAGTTGTCAGAATAACATAAGGCAACTCTCAATTTTGGGAAAAAAATGAGCCAGTATGATTTTTGGAGCAACAATCCTTGTGGTGTAGACGGTGCCCTAGAGTCGCTTATTGAACAACGCTATAGAATGGAACCGTGGTTGCCCCGTGAACTGCGAACTATTCCTCATGGGCTAGGAAAATATCTTGAGGTCGGCTGTGGGCAGGGTGCCGATAGTTTTTTGATATGTTCACACCTCAATAAAGAAGACGAATATTTAGCCATTGATTATTCAACAGAGAGCATAGCCCGTGCCAAAGGATATATCGGAAATGCCAAGGAAGTTTTTGATCTCAAAATTATGCCTAAATTTGTCCAAGGTGATGCTCTGAACTTGAAATTTGATAATGACGAATTTGACTTCATTTATTCGATGGGTGTGCTTCACCATACTCCCAATCCACAACAAGCGATTAACGAAGTTCATAGAGTTCTGAAATCTGGCGGACAGGCAAAAATTTTTCTCTACAGACGAAATTCATTAAAAGTTGGGATTGCCAAATTGCTACGCCTGTTCCAGTTTTTTGGCGACAAGATACTGTTTCAGGAACGGTTCATTTATAATTTGATAAGTAAAAATAAAACCGGATTTTTCGGTTCTATGTTTCTGGAATGTTTTGGTGTTCCTTGGATGGAGTGGTATTCAGAAAAAGAACTGCGCATTATGTTCGGAAAATTCAGTTCCATAGATGTTCAGCCCTACGGATTTAGTTTCCCTAGATTAACCAGTGAAGAAATTGATGGTTATAATCGGCACGGGTATTTCTTCATGATAGATGTGACAAAATAAATTCTCAAAATCTAATCCTGTTAATCTTCCTAAACCCAAAGATTACCTATGAATCGGCTTCGCACCTTACCATCGAACCTGATACGATAGTTGTCAATATCCCCTGCCAAACCACCGCCCCTGACAAATGACGTGACAACTGTTGTGACGAAAGCGAGGGTTTATAGCTGAAAAATGGGCAATAAACGGCAGTATTTTGGGATTTATTGGAAAATCCAGCGGAGGGAACGGGACCGGGTTCGAACCTTCTCCATTTTCTCCAGTGGGCTGAGCATCACTCCCACCAACTAGGAACACCCTGTACGACGGCCCGCCGCTGGCGGGTTTCTACCACCATCCCCTCGCCAGTCGCGTAGACGCGTCGGATCGGGTCCTTCGAGATGACGCTGCCCATGTAACGGCCGTCCTCGCGGAACCAGCGCAGGCGCTTCTTCTCGAGCAGTCCGAAGGCCGTTTGCGCGACAACCAGGTCGCCGCCGTCGAAAGTGTCGACAAGAGCGTGGAGGGCGTCGTCGTGCATCACATAGAGCCGCGTGTCGGTCAGCAGGTAGAGATAATCGCCCGTGTCCACGATCCTGCGGGGCACGCTGCCGATGTCGTACACCCGCACGCCTGCGCCATTCTCGTCGACCAGTACGACACGACCAGAATAGCCGGCGAGATAGACCGCATCCGAGCCGGCTGCGAAGCCGGCGGCATAAATCCAGTCGGAGGCGTGGATCTCGCCGACCTGCATGCCGACGCTCATAGTAAACCTGATCCCACCGGCCTCGAACTCCGTGCGTTCCATCTCGCGAACAAAGGTCGCGCCGGTGTAGCGCGGGAGCGCGCTCGCCTCGACGCCGGTCAACACCTCCGCTGCCGTGGTGAGCGCCTTCATTTTCTCGCCGGCCTGCGGATCGCCTGGGTTGAGGTCGGGATGCCAGTGCTTGGCGAGCTCCCGATACCGCCGTTTCAGGTCTTCCGCAGTAATCGGCAGGGAAAGGCCCATGAGGGCCAGTGCTCGGTCCACGTCGGCGCTCGTCCCGAACTCGCTGCTCGGCGTCGCGACCCGGGTCCAACCCTCCTTGACCGGTAGCTTGGCGCCCCAGAGACCCTTGCCGCCAATGTCGACGCACCACGCCTCGTCCACCGCGGTGAAGAGATAGCGGCTCGCATCCCGCGAGAGCGCGACGCAGCGGATATGGTTCTTGAGCTGATCATCCGGGACCTCGAACCGCTTCCTCAGTGCCAGAATCTCGGGGGCATCGGCGAGGGACGTCTCCAGGATCGGCTCGAGATGGTCGTCGTATGCGTGGACGACGCAGTCCCGCGACATGGCGATCAGGCCGCGACCGAGGGGATGGACGCCGACACGGTAGGCACCGTGCTGGAGCCCCTTCTTCGCGGCCACCTCACCGGCACGGTCGTACCGCAAGGCTGCCGCCTCAATCTGGCCGAGGGCGTCGGCCTTGCGGTGTCGATGGGCGGCAGGGACAGGTCAAAGGCGAGAGCGATGAACGTCACCATGGCGCCGGCATCGAGCGGCGCCGAGGCCTCCAGCCTTGCCGTCAGGTCAGCATGGTCGCGCACCACCCGAATGGCCGTCGGGTTGCCGTTCGCAAAGGCGCGTATACGGCGAGACCGTCTTTCGGCGGGCCGCAATTCGTCGGGATCAAATGCCGACAAAACGTCGGTCACTTTCTGTCGATATGCATCGACCGCGGCCTCGTCGTTGAGATCGGGAATGCCTTCCGGTAGCGCAAAGAAGGGTTCGTTGTCGCCTTCCCGTACTGCGAGCACCGCGTGAAGTAGATCGATGCGCGCATCCTCGATCAGACCGAGAGTTTCGGGGCCCAGGGGAAGCGATTTGCGCGGCATGAACTCACCTCAATCAACAACTGCTCGAGAAGGACTCAACTAGCAATAATCGGGGAGTCGGCGTCGTCACGCAAGTAATTTTGTTCCCCATATGTTCGCGCCGACACTCCGGTTTCCCGGGCACCTGTCCCGTATCGGCCTCCCTGGTGGCTTTTGACGGGTATCCGCAACTTGTCCATGGCCACGCGAATCATGAATCGCCCGAACCCGATCTCCCCCGACCACATGACGGCCGCCGAGCGCCTCGACGAGGTAGCTGAAATCTTGGCCGCCGGTCTTCTCCGATACCAGACTCGACTATCCAAGAGAAAATCGAATAAATCCAATGGTTTGAGAGAAGTTCCACTGGACTTTTCGCCCGAACGAAGCGTGTGTGGTCACGAACTGAACCACGACAGAGAAGGACGATGACCACACCGATTCTCAAGCAGATCACGGAGCTTCATGGGCTCGACCACGGCCAACTGAAGGACCGCTGGCGCGAGTACTTCGGTGCCGAGCCGCCGGGCTATCGGCGAGGCTTCCTCATCAAGGCGCTTGCCTACCGAATCCAGGAACTGACCTACGGCGGCTTGCCGCGGGAGGTCCGCGAGGAACTCGATTCCCGAATCCAGGGCAAAGCGCCCAACGGTAAGCGCCGCAACGGCGTGTCTAAGGACCGCCCGGTCGCCGGCACTCGGCTGATCCGGGAGTGGCAAGGAGTCGAGCACCACGTCACGGCGCTGACCGACGGCTTCGAGTATCAGGGTCGCAGATACAAGTCGCTCTCGGCCATTGCTCGCGCCATCACCGGCACGCGCTGGAACGGGCCGCTCTTCTTCGGCCTGCGGAATCACGGGAGCGCCCAATGACCAAGGCTCCGGTCCGCAAAGTGCGCTGCGCCATCTACACCCGCAAATCGAGCGAGGAAGGCCTCGAACAGGAATTCAACAGCTTGCATGCACAGCGCGAGGCCTGCGAAGCCTACGTCGCCAGCCAGCGTCACGAGGGCTGGGTGCCGGTCCCGCACCACTACGACGACGGCGGGATTTCAGGCGGCACACTCGAACGCCTGGCGCTCCAGCGGCTCCTCGCCGACGTCGAGGCAGGCCAGATCGACGTGGTCGTGGTCTACAAGGTCGATCGACTCACCCGCTCGCCCGGACGATGCGCGCGGCGCGGATGTCAGCAACAGAGCGTTCCCTGGGCCACGACGAGGCGGCCCAGAGCCTGCAGCAGCTCGACGCCATTTGGGAAGAGCTGTTTCCCGGCGAACAAGCGCGCATCCTGCGGCTTCTCGTCGAAAGGCTCGAGGTCGGGACCGAGGGCATCGACTTCCGGCTCCGCGTCGAGGGCCTCCACAGCCTTGTGGCGGAGTTGCGGGAGACCGAGCGACCGGAGGAAAGGAAGGAGGCGGTGGCATGAACGGCGGCCCCAAGCTCGAGTTCAACGGCGTCACCATCCGCATTCCGATGAAGCTGCGGCGCCGCGGCGGCCGGAAGCTCATCATCGCGCCTGATGGCCTCGCCAACCAAGAGGCCAAGCCCGCCTTCGACGAAGTCTTGATCAACGCGCTGGTGCGCGCCCATCGCTGGCGGCGGCAGATCGACTCTGGGGAATTTCGCTCGGGCTCCGAGCTGGCTGCCCACGAGAAGATCACCGATTCCTATGTCGCAAGGATGCTTACCCTGACCCTCCTCGCGCCCGACATCACCCAGGCAATCCTCGAAGGCCGGCAACCCAAGGGGCTCAAGTTGGCCACGCTGCTCCGTGGCATTCCGCTCGCCTGGGACGAGCAGCGGCGGGAATTTGGCTTCCGCGAGCCTTTCGCGTCCGCAGATTGATCAAGTGTAAATATAATGCCGGCTGCCGGGCCTGCCGTGTTGATTAGACAGGCGGCCTCCTACATGTAGTCTCGCCGGTTCGAGTTCTCCTGAGCGCGCCAACACCACTACATATCGTGTGGTTCTATATTTGTTCTAAATAGATATTGACCGCTGCTCCCCGACTCGCTAGAGTGGCAGAGGCACTGTTTTCAACTATCGCGAGTCGTAAAATGGCCAGGAAACCGAACAAGGAAGTGACGAGCGCCCGCGCCGCATCGGCGGCAGCGCGAGTTCTCAGGGATCCAAAGTCTACAAAGGCGCAAAAAACGGCGGCAGCATCAGCCTTGACGCAACGCCCCAACAGGCCCAAGAAGGGCAAGTAGCTGGGCGGGCACGCCAATTTCAAGGCATCAGCCATGGCTATCGTTCGAAGGAAATGCTTCATCTCTTACCACCACGCCGATCAAGACGAGGTGGACCAGTTCGTGCGCGATTTCGACCATGAGTACGATACCTTCATAGCGCGCGGGCTGGGTCAGGAAATGACCCAGGAGATCATTGATAGCGACGATACCGATTACGTCATGCGCAGGATCAGGGAGTTGTTCCTGAAGGATTCAAGCGTGACTCTTGTCTTGATGGGGCGATGTACGTGGGCACGCCGGTACGTTGATTGGGAGATGCAAGCCTCGCTTCGGAGCGGCGCGACGGTAACGCCCAACGGCCTGCTCGCCATCAAGCTGCCGAGCTATCCTTCCAGCGGAGGCCAATTCCCGCAGCGCCTCAACGACAACCTTCTCAGTGAGGCAGATAAGCGGGCAGGTAAGACGGAGTGCTACGCTCGCCACATGACATATCCGCAAAGCACAGACGCCCTGGTAAAGGCGATTGAGGCGGCATACGCCCGGAGAACTACCCACGCGAAGTATATCGTGAACCCGAGGGAACGATTCTCCTACAATAAGAAGTGCTGACATGGCTTCTGGGCCGTCCTCGGTGCAGTTGACTGGCGACGAGCTGTTTGCCTTTGTCCTCGACAGGAATCTCGGCGCGTTTCTTGCGGTAGACGCGATAGTGGTCTGGATAGGTCTGGGGCTGATTGCGCTCTTCTTGGCCGTTCGTTTCTTCGGTCTTAGGCCTGGCGGATGGAGGCGGTTCGAGATCGATCAGGCCCAGTTCGGTCTCGGCAATCAAAAGCTGACACTTCGACCGAACGTGACAGACCGGCAGATTGCCTACAAGATTTGGGTGGAACTCAGCACACGGAAGATCGGGCTTCCGGTTGATCTCGATGACGATGTGATCTCGGAAATTTACGATTCCTGGTACAACTTCTTCTCCGTAACCCGTGAGCTCATCAAAGACGTACCGGTTTCGAGGTTTAGGCGGAGGGACACAGAGCAGATTATCCGTCTGTCAATCGAGGTTCTGAACACCGGCCTCCGACCCCACCTGACGAAATGGCAGGCCCGCTTCAGGCGCTGGTACGAGAAAGCGCTTGAGCAGGAGGATCGGGCTGATGCCTCGCCACAGGATGTGCAAAAGGAATTCCCCGACTATGAAGCCCTCAAAGAGGATCTGGAGACTGTGAACGAGCGGTTGATCCGCTATCGGGAAAAGATGTACGAGTTGGTAACAAATCTCTGAATCGTCGCCCGTGAAAAGCCCTACCGCACCTATTCTTCCGATCCGGGTCCCGTTCAGATGTGCGGCTGAGAATCCAACTCAACACCTGCCGACGACTCGTATCCCATTCTTTTAAAACAAGAAAATTATCCGTACCCGATCCAGAAAGTGCGGAAGGTTTGGAGAAACAGGCCCTGTAGAGAAGGGTTTTCGGCCGAGTTGTGGCCACGCAGCGGCTTTGGAGGTGCGGTTGCCGCCCGCAGAAGCCCGCGTTTCCTGGGCTCTCGGGCGGGCTCCTCGGTTCGCTGAGAATCCTCGTGCAGAGGTGAATGGCGGAGGGAGAGGGATTCGAACCCTCGATACGGTTTCCCGTATACACGCTTTCCAAGCGTGCGCCTTCAGCCACTCGGCCACCCCTCCTGCGGGTTTCTGAGTCGTTTGTCGAACACGTCTCAGGCGGCGCAAATTAACTGAGGCGGAGACAACGTGCAACGGCTATTATGCGCCGATGCGCATGTTCTTTTATATCGGCCTGCTGCTGCTCGGGCTGGCCTTCGCCGCCGCCGCCACCGAAACGGCCTTTCACGGCCTGCCCGGGGCCGGCGGGCGCAGTCTGGTCCCCGCCCATGACCTTTGGTACACCTTCTCACCGGAAAGCCTGTTCTTCATGGAATCGACCCTGACCCGCCTGTCCGGCGGCTGGCTCTGGGACCCGGTGTTCCTGACCCTCCTGAAGCTGCCGGCGTGGCTGATCTACGGCGGCCCCGGCCTGGCCCTGGTGCTGGTCTCCCGCCGCCGGAGCCGGGCTCACGGCGAGGATTCCGCCAGCGCGCCCATGGAATCGGTGGATCTGTTCAATCATCTGGCGAGGTCGGCGAAGCGGGAATTTTCCGGGGAAGACCACGGCCCCACCGACCTGATGCCGCAACACCCGATCCCCGAGGAGGACATCATCAGCGCCGCCGACGCCGACCTGATCGAGGAGGCGGAGGAGGCCACGGGAACAGAAGGGGAGCGGGACAGGGAAGAGAACAGCCCCTAATCGTCGCCCATGCGTAGCGCGGCAATGAAGGCGGATTGTGGGATTTCCACCTTGCCGAACTGGCGCATCTTCTTTTTCCCCTTCTTCTGCTTTTCCAGCAGCTTTTTCTTGCGGGTGATATCGCCGCCGTAGCATTTGGCGGTAACGTCCTTGCGCATGCCGCTCAGGGTTTCGCGGGCGACGATCTTGCCGCCGATGGCCGCCTGGATGGGAATCTTGAACAACTGCCGGGGGATCAGGTCCTTCAGGCGCTCGCAGACGCCGCGCCCACGGGTTTCCGACTGGGAACGGTGGCAGACGAAGCCCAAGGCGTCGACGGGCTCGGCGTTGACCAGGATCGACACCTTGACCAGGTCCCCGGCGGCGAAACCGTCCATCTCGTAATCGAAGCTGGCGTAGCCCCGGGAGATGGATTTCAGCCGGTCGTAGAAATCGAACACCACCTCGTTCAGGGGCAGGCGGTAGGTGGCCATGGGGCGGCTGCCGGCGTAGGTCAGTTCGATCTGCTCGCCACGGCGTTCCGTGCACAATTGCAGGACGGAACCCAGATATTCGTCGGGCACCATGATGGTCGCCTTGATCCAGGGTTCCGAGATTTCCTTGATCTGGGTCGGCTCCGGCATGTCCGCCGGATTGTGCAACTCCATCTCGGTGCCGTCGTTGAGTTCGATCTTGTAGGCGACCGAGGGGGCGGTGGTGATCAGGTCCAGGTCGAATTCCCGCTCCAGGCGCTCCTGGACGATCTCCAGATGCAGCAGACCCAGGAAACCACAGCGGAAGCCCAACCCCAGGGCCATGGAGTTTTCCGGCTCGTATTCGAAGCTGGCGTCGTTCAGGCGCAGCTTGGCGAGGCTTTCGCGCAGATCCTCGAAATCGTTGGCGTCGGACGGGAACAGGGAACAGAAGACCACCGGCACGGAGGGCTTGAACCCGGCCAGGGGCGCGTCGGCCCGGCGCTTGTCCTCGGTGATGGTGTCGCCGACGTTGGTGTCGGCGACGGTCTTGATGGAGGCGGTGATATAGCCGACCTCCCCCGGCCCCAACACGTCCACCTTGGTCGCCTTCGGCGTGAAGACGCCGACCTGTTCCACCTGATGCACCGTGTCGGCGGCCATCATGCGGATTTTCATGCCTTTCCTGAGGTGGCCGTCCTTGACCCGGACCAGGATCATCACGCCCAGATAAGGATCGTACCAGCTATCCACCAGCAGCGCCTTCAGGGGCGCGT
>CAZBEC010000035.1:0-14402 GCA_964490815.1 uncultured Thalassospiraceae bacterium | reverse complement strand
ACTATGCCTCGCAGCTCTCGTCTGCTACTGGATTTGAATGAGTCTGGAGCCTAATTGATATAACAATCTTTTATTAGCCTAAACTAATTTAGAGGCGCACATTTACTTGGCTGCGAGGCGTGCCTCCCGGCATTTCGCTTCATTTCCAATGTCTTATCTCTGCTCGCGCTCAAGCCGCTCTCACCTTAGGGTTAGCGGTTCTGCACCGTCATGCGCTGACCTTTTTCCTCATTTTCTCCCGTTTTTGCGCTTCTACCGCCGCCCAGGGCGGGCCTTTCCGTGCCGATTGTGGGTGCGGGGAAAGCAAGAAAGGCCCTGATGGTCGGGGTCTCCGAACAAACGGAGGAAATAAGATGAGCAGGATCATCACACCGTCGGAACTGCAAAACCGTCCCCTGGAAGAACTGAGAGTCGCGTTTCACAGAGCGCAGCAAGAATTGGCAATGAGCGAGCCGAACTCGCCGGAGCGGCGTAACGCGCTCGCCAGCCTCGAAAACATTCGCCGCGAGACAAACAGTCGCCATACGGCGAGCCCGAAGCCCCTCGGCTTCTAAACCTTGGCTCCCTAAAAGCCGGTCCCGCATCACGCGGGGCCGGTTCTCCTTTGAAAATGAACCGCAAGGTTCGCACGAGGTTTTCCGGACCGCGTATGCGCCATGCTGTCAGCATGGAACGGCGAAACGACAATCTGAAGCGGCGCAAGGCCCCGAATGACAAGGCCGATCTCGACCCGCGTTTGGTCGAATTGGTCAAGTTCCTTGCGCGCACGGCAGCGGAAAGGGATTATGAACGTCTACACAAAGACGGGATAACCCCGCCGGCCCAGGGAGACGATCGATGACCGCCGTCGCCATTTACGCACGCTATTCAACCGACATGCAGCGGGATGCCTCGATCGAGGACCAAATCCGCCTTTGTCAGGAGCGCGCCGACAAGGAAGGCTGGCGGCTCCATAACAGTTATACGGACCACGGCACCTCGGGGGCGACCCTGATGCGTCCCGGCGTGCAAATGCTCCTATCAGACGCGATGGCCGGCAAGTTCGAAATCATCCTTGCCGAAGCCCTCGATCGCCTGTCGCGTGATCAGGAAGACATCGCCGGCATCTACAAGCGCCTGAGCTTTGCCGGTGTCAAGATCATCACCCTGTCCGAAGGTGACGTGAACCATCTGCATATCGGCCTCAAGGGCACGATGAATGCCCTCTTCCTCAAGGACCTGGCCGACAAAACGCGGCGCGGATTGCGCGGTCGGGTCGAAGCTGGCAAGTCTGGTGGCGGCAATGCCTATGGCTATGACGTGGTAAAGAGCTTCACAGAGGACGGCGAAGCCAAACGCGGTGATCGCAAGATCAACGAATTCGAAGCCGGCATCGTCCGCCGCATCTTCAACGACTATGCCGCCGGCAAGTCGCCCAAGGCCATTGCCGCGCAACTGAATGCTGACGGCATCGCCGGTCCGTCCGGCAAAGGCTGGGGGCAAAGCACGATCAACGGCAACCGCGAACGCGGCACCGGCATCCTCAACAACGAGCTCTACATCGGTCGCATGGTCTGGAACCGGCTCCGCTACATCAAGGACCCGGAGACCGGCAAGCGCGTCTCGCGGCTGAATGATCCGAGCGAATGGATCGTTCAGGGCGTGCCGGATCTGCGCATCATCGATCAGGAACTTTGGGACAAGGCGAAAGCCCGCCAAGGCGCGCTGCGGATCAAAAAGAAGAATGACACCGGCATCTGGGACCGCCGTCGCCCCAAGTACCTGCTTTCCGGCCTCATCAAGTGCGGCCATTGTGGCGGCGGGTTCTCGACCGTCTCACAAACCCATATGGGCTGCTCGACGGCCCGCAACAAAGGCACCTGCGACAACCGCCGCACCATCAAGCGTGAGGCTCTTGAAGAGCTAGTCCTGAGCGGGCTTCAACATCACCTGATGGACCCGGCCTTGTGCGAAGTCTTCGCTGAGGAATACACCCGCCACCTGAACGAAATCCGTATCGCCAGGAACGCCTCGATCGAGGCCGCCAAGGCGGAACTGATCCGCATCGATCGCGAACAGGAAAAGCTGGTCGATGCCATCTGCGACGGCGTGCCGGCAATCAAGGTTAAGGACCGCATGATCGCGCTCGAAGAGCGGCAGAAGAAATTGGAAGAGCAACTCGCTAATTCCAAGGAAGAGCCGGTTCTAATCCACCCCAATATGGACAAGGTCTATCGCCAGCAGGTCACGGACCTAGCCACAGCCTTGAATGCTGAGAACGGTCGCACGGAAGCGGCGGAGATTCTGCGCGGCCTGATCGACCGCATCGTCATCACGCCCGATCCCGAGACCGGTAAGCCCGTCGTGGACCTCGAAGGCGACCTCGCCGGTATCCTAAGTCTTTCCCAGACAAGCAAAAACGCCGCTTCCATCTCTGAAGACGACGTTTCGCAATTAAAGTTGGTTGCGGGGGTAGGATTTGAACCTACGACCTTCAGGTTATGAGTCACAATATATAGTATGCTCTGGTGCGCTCTACTTTTCGCACATCTTCGATATAACACAACATATCAAAACCTTATGGGATTTGGCAATTCCTCACGATTTCGCAGCAAGACTCAACATTTCGTGCCCTCATGATTCCATAGTGATTCCATTGATTAAATCTGACGGTCAAAAGTTAATCACAATAAATGGCCCCGAAAAGCAAGCCCGGCTTGCGCCACAGCGTCACCTGTATTACACTAACTAGATACTGTGTTACAGAAAATTGTGAGGCAAATATGGCCACTCCCACCATGACATTCCGCGTACAGCCTGACCGACAAGAAACTGTGCGCGAGGTGGTGAACGTTATTAAAAATGACCCAGAACTATCCGCCTCTGTGCTGGAGTTCATTCACACACGTCCAGAACCTAGCACCGAAGGTGAAATACCAAAGAATCTTGGCCCTTTCAGAAGTACCGACGCGGCCCTATCGTTCTTAGTCGGTCGCCTACGAACTGCGTTGCGTCCTGAAGCTATTTTTCTATTTGGTAGTCGCGCAACGGGTACCGAGCGACCGGATAGCGACTTTGACCTCTTGGTAGTTTTGCCTGACGGAGAAACGGGACCTCCCGACTATTTCGCTGCATACGCCCCAGTCGCGGGTTGTGGGCTCGGGGTCGATGTCGTCCCTTGCCGAACCTCTGATTTTGAAGCCGACCGCCATCAACCAGGAACCATTGCGTTTGCCGCCGACCAGGACGGACGCGTGGTATATGCGCGCCCAGGAGGCCCCTTCCGCAAACGCTATCACGGCAAGGGGAACCAGCAATGACATCACGACGCCTTTCTGCCTTGGTAACCGCTGCCGAACGTGACATCGGCGCAGCCCACCGCCTCCTTCCCGACATGCCGGATCAGGCGATTTTCCATGTCCAGCAGGCTGCCGAAAAACTCACCCGTGCGGTGTGCGAACGAGAAGGCCTACCTGTAGGCCGCACTCACAACATCGGGCAGGCAGCAGCCATGCTGCCAAACGGTCATGTTTTCAAGGAGGATTTGCTTGGACTGGATAATTTATCAGCCGCTGCGACCGCATGGCGTTACCCCAGCCCTGGCGGTTGGTTTCCGGCGGATCCCGATCCAAGCGACGTAAGCGCAACGCTTACCGACATTGAAGCTTTATTACCGGAAATTCGCGACTGGTTAGCAGAATCATAAACGGAGGCGGTTTTTGTCATGGCGTCATCCGGGTCCTCAGACGAGGACAAAATCGAAGCAATCAAGAAACGGCTCTCTGCACTGGAAACGGAACGTGCCGAACTCAAGGCTGAACTCGCTACCATCGTCGCCAGTAGTGAAGCAAGTCCACCAACCAAAACGCCACAATCTGGCACTGGAAAACTAACGGCGACGTCGCCGCCTGCAGAGAAAATTGCCCTGTTTCGATCCCTTTTTCGGGGCCGCGAGGATGTCTTCCCGAAACGCTGGACCAATTCGCGTAGCGGCAAATCTGGTTATGCCCCCGCTTGCGCTAAAGAATGGATACCCCGGTTCTGCGGCAAACCAAAAGTTAAGTGTGGTGATTGTCCAAACCGTGCCTTTATTCCGCTGACTGACGCGATCATCAACCAGCACCTCCGAAGCGAAAGCACGAATGGTCGAGATTTCACCATCGGTGTCTATCCTATGCTGCCCGATGAAACATGCTGGTTCTTGGCTGCTGATTTCGACAAAGAATCATGGCAGCATGACGTCACAGCGTTTATGGCAACCTGTCACGCAAAGAGTGTTCCCGCAGTATTGGAAAGATCCCGATCTGGTAACGGAGGCCATGTTTGGATTTTCTTTTCCGAACCGGTACCCGCATCGTTGGCGCGATCACTCGGGGCACACATCCTCACTGAAACCATGGACCAGAACCCAGACATCGGGTTCGAATCATATGATCGCTTCTTTCCAAATCAGGACACCATGCCAACCGGAGGCTTTGGAAATCTCATTGCCCTGCCCTTGCAGCACCGGCCTCGGCAAGCAGGCAACAGTCTATTTCTCGACCACAATTTTGAACCGCACGCCGACCAGTGGCATTACCTATCTTCGATCCGGCGGATGACACTTTCGGAAGTTTCCGCATTAACTGAAGAGGCCGGACGGAACGGGCGAATTCTCGGTGTGCGCCTCCCGTTAAATGAGGAAGACGAAGAACCCTGGCTGGCACCACCATCCCGGAAAAAACCAGCGATCCCAACAACCGAACCGTTGCCCAAAGCTGTTAGTGTCGTACTGGGTGATCAGATTTATATTGATCGAACCGGGCTCCCCACCACACTGATAAATCGGCTCGTTCGCCTGGCGGCGTTTCAAAACCCTGAATTTTATAGCGCACAGGCCATGCGCCTACCTACCTTTGCAATTCCTCGCATCATCGGCTGTGCCGAATTGCTATCGCACCATGTCGCCCTGCCACGCGGTTGCAGGGATCAAGTCGAAGAACTATTCGAAACTTTGGACATTCGCATTCAACTTAGAGATGAACGCAATTCAGGCCGCCCCGTGGATACGACTTTTGTCGGCGAACTGACTCTGGAGCAGAAAGCAGCCGCAGATGCCTTACTCCAACACGACACCGGAGTGCTGGCAGCAACCACGGCTTTCGGCAAAACCGTAGTCGCCGCCTCTATTATCGCCGCCCGAAAAACAAACACACTGATCTTGGTCCACCGCCGCCAGCTTCTCGACCAATGGATCGCCCGATTGAGTTCTTTTCTTGATTTACCGCCCAAGGAAATTGGGCAAATCGGTGGTGGCAAGCGCAAACCAACCGGCATGATCGACGTAGCTATTATTCAGAGCCTTGTCCGCAAAGGAGAAGTCGATGACATCGTTGGTGACTATGGTCAACTAATAATTGATGAATGTCATCATCTGTCAGCGGTCAGCTTCGAAGCGGTGGCGCGGCGCTGCAAGGTCGAACACAGGCCCGGGAAATCCCAGCGCTGCCGGTTTTTGGTGACGTCGCTGCCGGGCCGTAAATTCCCGCCCAGGGAACTTTATGAGGACACCTATTGTCCACGCGGCGACATAGAAAACCGCATCAAGGATTGCCAGCTTGACCTGTTCGGCGATCGCATGAGCGCCCATGATTACAACGCCAATCAGTTGCGCTTCCTGCTGGCCGGGTTCGCCTACGTCCTCATCGACGGCATTCGCCGCGCAGCCTTGAAAAACACCAAACTGGAAAAAGCCGTGCCCGGCACGGTTCGCCTGAAACTGTTCAAATTAGGCGCCCGGGTGATCAACTCCGTGCGCCGCATCAAACTATCCCTTCCCGACGCCTGTCCCGACAAGGATATCTTCTTCAAAGCCCACGCCGCACTGATACCCATATAAGACAAACCACAAGTCTCGTGTCCTGAAACTACTGATAGCTCTCTCGCAGAGAGGCTTCAACGCGACTCCAAAATAGAAGAATTACTCATAATTTGAGTTTTCACGCACGCCGATATCCATTCCCGCAAGAAATCACAACGGCGAAAACCAGCCGCTTTGGAAAAGTCCAAAATTGCCTATAAATCGAGGCCGGAAAAACGGTAGTGAGAATTCCGGGATTAAGTAGGTATCAGAAACAGGACAACATTTTTTGGAGTGAAAAGAAACTCTCAATTGGAAGATCAACCAGCTTCCGCTTGGCCTCCGTGTCACTTTGAATATAGCGTTGGGTAGCAATGCCATCTGTTAATGATTGGTGAGCGTGAGAAGTTATACACCCACACTCTGGCCGGGGCGGAAGATTCACAAACGAAAGTTCGTTGGTCAGAAAGTTAAATTCACCCCGACGGTTCCACATGGCAGGGCAGAGACGCTCAGACCCGACAGCAAGCCGCAAGACCTCGGACGCCGCAAATGACGAAGTAATGCCCGTCAACGGTGATAAACTTCCCAGGTTTCCGAGGTGTCGGCACCGACGTTGGGGTTGTCGACCGTCGCCATGGCGGCACCCAGCAAGCCGACCGGTTGGGCCGGAACCTGTTCGGGCGCAGACGACAGCACCTTCAATGCGCTTTCCGCATCCAAGTCCGTTTCCAGGGCCAAGGATTGGGCAAGCGCCGTCCGGCCTTCGGCTTCGGGCGCACCCAAAATGGCGGCGATGCGTTGACGTTCGGTCTGTTGGCCTTCCTGAAGGCCATCTTTGTGACCTTCCGCCTTCAGGGCGTCGGCATCGATGGTGGCGCTCAGATCCACCTCTTGCGTCTCTTCCATGATCGATTTCCTTTTCTTGCGTGATGTTGTTTGGGAGGCTGCGTGTCGTTCCAATGCGGCGAGGGTTTCCGCAAAGGTCGCGACGTCATCGGCAAGGCCTGCAGCCATGGCGTCATCGGGATTGAGCCATCCGGCTTCGGTGGCGCGAACGGCGGCTTCGTCAATGCCGCGATTGCGCGCGACCGTGGCGACGAAAATCTCGTAAAGCCGGTCCACCTCGGTTTGAAGCGTCGTCTTGGCTTCCGGGCTCAGCGGAAAATGTTCACTGCCATCGACCTTTCGATCCCCGGCAAAAACCGGCGTATAAACGATCCCTTGCTTGGCGTCTTTGGCACTTTGGTCCATGTGCATGGCGACCACGCCAATGGAGCCGACGCCTGCCGTGCGCGGCATGACGATCCGTTCCGCCGCACTGGCGATGGCGTAAGCCGCCGAATAGGCGCCTTCGTTAGCGATGGCCCAAACGGGTTTGATCGCGCGCGCCTGGTAAATGGTGTCGGCCAGATCGAACAGGCCCGCAACTTCACCGCCAGGACTATCGATCTCCATGAGAAGGGCCCGAACTTGATTGTCAGCTAGGGCTTCACGGATTTGCGCGCCGATAGCGGCATAGCTTGTCAGCCCGCTTTCCGCATCCAGGCCACTGGCGCGTTGCACCAAGGTGCCTTGCACCGGGATCCTGGTCGATGTGGTAGCCGACCATGTTGAGACCGATTTCCGACTTGCCGATCTGCGATGACGATTTGATCACCACGGTTTCCACCGAGGCGTCCGACACCGCGTCCATGATTTCGCGCTGATATTCGGCCCGGTCGGTATGCCATTGACCTGGCTCGGAGCTCGATTCAGAACTGAGCTTACGGTACTTGTCCGCCCACTGGCTGATCGTCAGATCCGGTGGCGGGGTCGCGACCTTGCAGGTTGTCCGCACCGCTTTCATCAACGCTGGCGTCCCCGTCAGATCGAGGCGTAATTTTGACGTCGGTTTCGGCGATTTCCGTGAGGACTTCGAAGATCGCCCTTTTGATGACGTCCTTGGCTTGGTTGATGCTTGTCGTTTCATGAACCACCGGTGCGAGTTTGTCGGGCAGCACCAGTAGCCGCGCCCGCATGAGCGCTACGATCTCCGTCCAGGCCGCTGTTACGTCGGGCGCTGGAAGCAATTCGCCCCGCATCTCGGACGCCTCCATCTCGGCCAGATCGGCCCTGGCTTTCACGAGCCGCGCGCGCTGGGTGGCGTAGTCAGCCGGGCCGACATCGCCTTGCAAGTTCAAATTTCGCAGATACCGAATGTAGCCGCGCACCGCGCCGACCATTTCGTAGCGCCCCCGCGACACCTTGGGGATGATCCCCTCGGCGCTAAGCTGGCGCACACGCCGCTCCGTAATGTCGAGCAGCTTGGCCAGCACTTCGGCGGATTGGGCGTTCTCGGCCATATGGGAATGGTGATCCTTCGAAAATCAGATGATATGCGCTGTCACACGCCCCTTGGAGCGATCACAGCCATACGCGGCGAACCCGGACTTCTTCAAAAATACGGCGCAAGGTGAAACTTCTGATGATGCTGACGAAGGTGAAGATGGAGCCCATGGCGAGATTGTCCACCAGAGAAACTTCAAGACCGAAGAGCGGGAACACCAGGATTTGCGTGAGAACGGCGATGCCGTAGCCCACCGCGACATTGGTCAAGGATTCCACCATCGACATGCGTCTAGATTGTCTCATGAACGTCTCTCTATTGTGTTTTTGGTATATTATGGTAATATACGATAATGATTGCGTTTGACAAAATCACTGGCTTTCAGTGGGACCAGGGCAATGCCCGCAAGAGCGCCGATAAACACGGCGTCAGTCAGTCTGAAGCCGAGCAGGTGTTTTTCAACGAGCCCCTCCTGATCGTCGATGACGTCAAACACAGACAGTCCGAGCACCGTTTTCATGCTCTTGGCAAAACCTCTGCGGGACGCCGTTTGCATGTGACGTTTACGCTTCGGGAAGACAACACCAGGATTCGTGTCATCTCCGCACGAGACATGCACCGCAAGGAGCGAGCCCGCTATGAGTAAAAAGCGCAAACCCATCCCCACCTTTGAAAGCGAAGCGGAAGAGCGCGCTTTTTGGGAAACCCATGATTCCAGTGATTACATCGATTGGGATCAGGCGGAACCGGCGCGGTTTGCCAATCTCAAGCCCTCAAGCAAGTCCATTTCCCTGCGCTTGCCGGTCGATCTTCTTGAACAGATCAAAATTGCCGCCAACAAGCGTGATGTCCCATACCAATCTCTAATCAAGGTCTGGCTGTCAGAAAAAATCGACGCCGCCTGATATCAGACAGGATCTGCGTCCCTTTCCTCTTTGATCTCGTCAAACGAACGACCATCTCCATCCAGCGTTGCGGTCTTGCCGGTTGCCTTTTGCCAACGCTCAATGGCTACGTCCACATAAGCAGGACTGATCTCCACGGCGTAAACCCTACGACCAACGGATTCACCCGCCATGATCTGTGATCCGGATCCGGAAAACGGCTCGTAACACAACCCACCCAGTTCCACATGCTGACGCATGGGGATGGCGAAACAATCCAACGGTTTCGGGGTCGGATGATCGGGACGATCCTCGCCCGAAAGCCCATGAATGTCCCAGACCGACGACAAAAACTCAGCACCGTCCACCTTGGGCGGCATGTTGCCCTTGATCCAGCCCATCAGACAGGGCTCGTGTTTCCAAAGATACTTGGAGCGGGTGAGAACACCCTTTTCCTTGTTCCAGATGATCTGCTGGTGCTGGAACGCACCCAATTCCGTCCAGACCTCTTCCAACATGGCCTGGCGTCGCGACGCATGCCAACAATACCAGGCCGCATTGGGCTGGATGGCCTCGGTAATCGCCGCCGATATAAAGCCGCGATAGAGCTCGGACCCTTGGGCGGAATCGTCCCAGGTGACGCCGTAGGTTTCCGACCAGTCTTTGTTGCCGTCGGTACCGCTGGTGTCGCCTTTTGCCACCTTGGCCTTGCGCGCACTGTTCTGCGGATGGTTGGTGCCGTCATAGTCCACAAGGTAAGGCGGGTCGGTGGCGAACAGGATCGCCCGCTCGCCATTCATCAGGCGCTTCACATCTTCCGTGTTCGTGCTGTCACCACAAAGCAGGCGGTGGTCACCCAGCAACCACAGATCGCCCGTGCGGGATACCGGGGTTGCCGGAGGTTCCGGCACTGTCTCATCGCTGACACCGCCCGGCTCTTCCAATCCGCTCGCCAGCATGGAGGCGATTTCGTTTTCATCGAACCCGAGCGGGCCTTCGAAGGCTTCATCCTTGAGCGCCTGCAGGTCGATCACCAGTTGATCCAGATCCCAATCGGACTCGGCGGATTTATTATCCAGCAACCGCGCCGCCTTCACCTGTGCGGGCGAGAGGTCGTCGCGCACGATCACCGGCACCGACAGAAGCCCCAGACGCACGGCGGCCAGATACCGAAACGCCGGTCGATGCATTGCGAGCAGATCCCGCAGTGGGTTTTGCCCTTTTTCGGCCCGCGATGAAAACGGGTGCAGCTGTTTGTCGCCTCCAATAGATCCGAACAGCCATGTTCCCTGATTTTCTCCGTCACCTCCCTTTTGGTGAGCCACTGATATGGATGTTTCACATCGATCTCGCGCCCGAAAACCAGGCCGAAGACTTCTTTTAGCCCATTGATCACACGGGGGTGCGTGGTCCGGGTTGCCCGGCTTTCCAGAACATCCGCCGAAATGGGGATGTTCAAGCTGACAACACCGTTTTCAAAGAAAGTGAATTCGTCCTTTCCGTACATATCGGCGATGGCCATGGCGAGACAGGCGAACAGAAATGACCGGCTCCTTTGGGTGTATTCCTTCGGGGTGGCGTAATTTGTATTCCTGACGGTGATCGAGATGTAGTGGATTTTGTCGCCGTATCCCTTCGCCTTAAGAGCTTCAACGAGTTCCGTCTGAACGTTCTTCACCTTGTCTGCGGAATGGTGGCCAACCAAAGCCAGTTTCCGGCCCTTCCCCACGATCTGCTCGACGGCACCGGCAAACGAATCAACGCCGCCGGAAAATAGGCAAACGTCTTCCGGCCTCAGCGGGTCGTCCGTGAATTCGAAGTACAACGACTCTTGCGTGATCGGGGATGCGGCTTTCTCAAACTCAAATCGGTAGGTTTCCCCGGAAAGGAACCCCAGCGTCTTTTCCAAAGCCTGGGTCAGATCATCGCGCTGCCAGAGTTCAACGTCTCTCACCGGGATTTTGAAGTGAAGGTTGCGCCGCCAGTCCTGCCCATAATTGGTCAACGCTTCCGTACCACGGCTAAGGTGTTGATCAGCGCAGTAGACATACGCACCGATTTCCAGGAGATCCATGACCGCATCCGGGATGTTCCCCATGACGGCTTTGGAAATGGCCGCGACCTTAAGCTCAACGTTTTTGCTTTTGCCCTGAACAGCAAGCTCCAGGGTTTCAAAACCTTCTGGAATAACGCCAGGATCTACCCCGTCGCAGACAATCTTAAACTGGCGCATCTTGATTCCTTATATGAAGTTCTTTTCGCATTTTTTTAATGGCTACGTGGGCAAAGCCTTGGATGTCCTTAGACGAAACCGGCCTATCAGAATTATAACGAAGCTTGGGATACCAGGTCTCAGCAAACGGCCGCATGATGAACGATCCTTCTTTGCAATGATGGTCCACGCTGCGATCAAAAACGGATAGGTCTGGGATAGATTTGAAATTGCCGTTCTGGCCGACATGTGCCGGTAATTCCCGTTCCATGAAATATCGGAGGTTATCCTTCGCCAGCCGGGCAAAATAATTCTGGGTCAGGTCCGCGAACCCTACCGGTGTGGCCAATTTTTCAAGGTTTCTATGCACATCGGATTTAGGTTCGGCGAAGAAGTCCATCTGCGGTGCTGGCGGTTCCTGACTCAGAAATTCATTCAAAACGGCAATCCCCGCATTCTTGGACAAGGGGTAGAGATCCGATTGGGCCTCAATCGCCTTCCCTTCAATCGCCTTTGCAAATGCGCCAATGATATCCGTTCGGGAAGGGTTTTCAGGAACGTGAAGTCCGATCTCGGATAAGGCGGCACGAAGATCATCCTTCTGTGCCGCCATGGGAATCATGAACATCAATTCCATCGTATGTTGAAAAGCCGGATCGTCAGATGCTTTCTCGAAGGCTTTGTCACAGGCGTCGGCGACCTTGTTCGCCAACTCATCGACGGATACGTCTCCAGCCGACAGGTATGCAACAATCTCCTTCCACTTTTTGGATGCTGGCAGTATCCCCAGCCTAACATGTCCCATCCGGCGCTTTCCCATTCCTTGCGGATCAGCGGATAGCCAAATCCTCCGTCACGCATCCTTTCTTTAGAGACATGACAAAGAAATTATTTTGAGCTATCCTTTCTTTTCAAGAATGCCAAAGAAAGGAAAAATGCGCAAGATGTCGATTAAGCGCGAAAAAACGCGCCTGGGTAAGCGCGTATCAACGACAGTCGCTGGCGAACGGGTAGAGGCATTCGTCCCCCCGGCACTCCCTCCAGTCCCGCCAATTGATATGGACAAGCTCCATGGGCTCCATGACGCCGCCAACCGTGCCGTTGGTCAGCTCAATGGCGTGGCGTCAATTCTGCCGGACACGCCGCTCTTTCTGTACATGTATGTGCGCAAGGAAGCCCTTCTTTCCTCCCAAATCGAAGGCACCCAATCTTCCCTTTCCGACCTTCTTCTTTACGAAGACGACGAGATTCCCGGCGTCCCCATCGATGACGTCCAGGAGGTTTCCAATTATGTTGCGGCCATGACCCACGGGCTGAACCGGCTCAAGGAAGGGTTCCCACTATCTCTCCGCTTGATACGTGAGCTCCACGAGATTCTTCTGTCCGGCAGTCGAGGCAGCAGCAAACAGCCCGGTGAATTCCGCCGTTCTCAAAACTGGATCGGCGGAACCCGACCAGGGAATGCCCAGTTTGTTCCTCCGCCACCTGAACATGTTCTGGATTGTATGTCGGATCTGGAAAAGTTCATTCACGCCGAAACGCCAGAGATCCCCATACTTGTGAAGGCCGGGTTGGTGCATGTGCAGTTTGAAACGATCCATCCTTTCCTCGACGGAAATGGCCGCGTTGGCCGATTGCTGATCACGCTAATGCTGTGTGTCGAGGGGATCCTCGAAGACCCGATTCTCTACCTGAGCCTGTTCTTCAAAACGCATCGCCGCCTGTACTACGACATGCTTGAGGACGTGCGGGAAGATGGGGGCTGGGAGAGATGGCTGGCGTTTTTCTTGGAGGGAATAGCGGAGACGTCAATTCAAGCATCAAACACGGCCCGTGAGATTATTGAGCTCTTCGACAAAGATCAAACCAGGATTGAAGGTCTGGGCCGACCCGCAGGATCTGCCCTTCGAGTCCATCAGTTGGTGCAAAGGAAACCCATAATCAGTGTGCCTGCGGCATCCACACAATTGGGAATTTCCGCACCGACTGTCCGGAAATCAATACACCACCTTGTTGACCTGGGGGTTCTCCGCGAGGCTTCAGGAAAGAAGCGGGGGCAGGTTTTTGTATACGATGAATACCTAGAAATCCTAAATCGAGGAACTGAGCCTTTCGCTCGTTAAATACTCAGATACGTTTCATTTCAGCCAATTTGCGATAATGGACCCCTGTCGCCGTTAATTTGCAGCCTGTCGAGTACACCGCTGCATGCCACATATGCGGCTGCCCAAATGGGGTTACTAACCCATTGTTACAACATTGTTGCAGTTCACGGTAGATTCGGACGTTGTCATCATTTACGGGAATATCTTTTAGCTTATCGGCCTCTTCTCCACGATCCGGTTCAAACGTGGGATCTAACTTGCATACATCGGTCGGATCAGGAAAGTAATCAAGCAATCGGCGTAAGACCTCAAGTGGCACTTTTGGATTGACCTCTCTTAACGTGATGAATGATTGAACATTGGCTTTGTAAATTGGCCGTTGTTCCCAAGGTCCCAACGTCTGGTCTACATGCGCATACAAAGATGCTGGCGTAATCCGACCAATCACATCAGCAGAGGCTCCTCCTAAACCATCTAAAAGAATAGACGTAAACGCGCCATGGCCGCTTTTCTCAGCGGCATAACCGTTCTTATGACACGCTGCTAGAATTGTGACTCCTGTATTTACAACAGAGACACCCCCATCGCTCCCAAATCCAGTGACTTGGCCGGCAAACCCAGATTGACAACTATCTAGAATAATAACTGTCGATTTTATTTTTGGGTAAGCGCGATTTGCCATATCTAGAACAGCGCTTAATGGAATTCCCCAATTGGGGTCGGCTCCATCCTGAGAAATCAAATGGCCCTCGTTTGTAAGAGGGTCAAAAACGCCGTGCCCAGCAAAATAAAATAATACTGTCTCAGCATCATCTTGGAACAACGATTTTATCGCCGCCATCAATTTGGCGCTGGTAACTTCTTCATCATTGCTGGTAAGGCGGGAAACGCCGAAGTTAGGAGAGCCATCACCATTTGTTTCAAGCTTTGAGCCGATTTCAATAGCGTCATTTACACATCCGTTTAAAGGTGCTGTTGGATAATCATCAATCCCGACTATTAGCAGGCTGCTGAAAAACTCCTCGCATTGTGAGTTTTTACGTGATTCTCTGAT
>CAZBEC010000034.1:0-15023 GCA_964490815.1 uncultured Thalassospiraceae bacterium | reverse complement strand
AGGTGCAAGACAGCGGTTTTTCTGCTGCGGCGGATAGTGGCACGGCTGACACGTATCCACGGACCCAGTAACCACTTGCCGCCATGCCATCGAAGCACGGGCCGGGAGGGAGTTTTCATGGCGGTTGCGGCTTGGGTCATTTGCCGCCCCACCACATGACAGCCGTTCCGATGAAAAAACAGGCAGAACCGGCCATATAAAAGAGGTAAGCGGCGTGTATATACGTCATTGCTTATCTTCCTTTGAAAAGTGTTCTGGAATCGGGGACATCACAGAACCCGGCAGTATTCAGCCAAGTAATGCGGATTCCTTGGGTCTATTGCGTTCACGATCACGCCAATACTGGTGAGTTCAACAACCTCACGGCGACCCGCAAATCCATCTGACTTCCACTTTGGGTCATCAGGGTTTTGCCTATAATCCGCATTCCATTGCTCAGGCCACGGCCCAAAGATGTGCTCAACCGTGTCACCTACATTTATCTCCGTTCCATTTACGTCTTTAGGCATGTTTCATTTCTCCGTTGAAGTGTTCTCTTGAAGGGAGGCGGTAGCCTCTAAGCGCTGGTCTGCTGTTGATACGCGAGCGTAACCGAAGATAATCCCTTGGGGGGGGGCGATCTGGTTCATGTGATACCCCCGAATGTTGCCAGGATGTTCACGCGAACGGGAGCCTCAAGAGGTTCAATTGAACCGCCGAGCACTGTCTTGGGAAGCGCTAAGTAATTGAAAAAATTGGTCGGAGTGAGAGGATTTGAACCTCCGGCCCCTGCCTCCCGAAGACAGTGCTCTACCAGGCTGAGCTACACTCCGACCGGTGCTTAGCGATCTAGGGGATTGTACCCGATCGCTCGCCTGATGGGGCGGTTTATAGCGCCCAAACATGTTTAGAGCAACTGGGGATTGATCAAGCGCCTAATAGGGTCTTTCGATGCAGAAATCGATCAGGCCGATCATCGCGTCCTTAACCTCGCCGTCGGGGAAAATACCCAGCGAATCCCGTGCGATAGCCCCGTAGTGGCGGGCCCTTTCCACCGAATCATCCAGCGACCCGTGCTTTTCCATTAAATCGATAGCGCGCTGCAGGTCGGCGTTCGTTTGCTCCAACTCGCCCATGGTCCGGCGCCAGAAATCGCGTTCTTCATCATCGCCGCGCCGGAAGGCCAATATCACCGGAAGGGTAATCTTGCCTTCGCGGAAGTCATCTCCAACAGTTTTGCCCAAGGTGGCTTGTTTTGCGGAATAATCCAGCACGTCGTCAATCAGCTGAAACGCCACGCCCAGATTCATGCCGAAGGCCTCCAGGGCTTCTTCCTCAGTCTTCGGCCGATCGGCAACGACGGCACCAAGGCGGCAGGCCGCCGCAAACAGTTGTGCTGTTTTCGCCTTGATAACATCCAAATATGCCGTCTCGCTGGTTTGGGTGTCGTTGGACGTGAGAAGCTGCATCACCTCGCCTTCGGCCAAACGTGCCGAGGCAGACGAAAGAATACCCATAACCTTGACCGAGCCGTCTTCGACCATCAATTCGAAGGAACGGCTGAACAGGAAATCACCGACCAGGACGCTGGCCTGGTTGCCCCAAACCGAATTGGCAGTCTCCAGGCCCCGGCGCAGTTTGCTTTCGTCAACCACGTCGTCATGCAATAGGGTCGCGGTGTGAACGAATTCAATGCAGGTAGCCAGCGTCACATGGCGTTCGCCGTGATAGCCACATAACTTGGCTGACGCCAGCGTCAGCATCGGCCTGAGGCGCTTGCCACCGGCGGAAATAACATGCCCCGCCAGTTGCGGTATAAGCGCAACCGGGCTTTCCATCCGCTTGAGTATCTGTTGATTGACCCGCTTCATATCGTTGGCGACGATGGCGGTCAAATCATCGAACGATGGTTTTTTGTCTCGTTTTCCGTCCAGTTCGACAACGATGCCCACTTGCTCAAGTCTCCCAGGGTTCTTGCTTTTCCAACTCGCCGCCGTCCGGCCATCATGACTTGACGGGTGCCTTTTGAGGTTTAAGCATAGAAAGCGCTATGGTGAACGGTCAAGCCCGAGAAACAGCAATGGCTTATATAGATGGTTGAACTGACGCGAACCAATGATGCGGTTTTTTTATCGTGGCTGGTCCATGCGCTGGGCGAGAGCGGTATTCAGGCGATCGTGCTCGATGCACATACCTCGGTCATGGAGGGAAGCATTTCGGCCATTCCCCGCCGCATCATGGTGGCCCCCGATTGCCTGGCACGCGCCCGGGTGATCCTGCACGAAGGGGAGACTCTTGGCCAAAACGGAGCCCCGCCATGATCAAAACGCCGGACCATAGCGAAGACGCCTTGCTTGGTGGAAAAGTACGCCTTATGCAAATGAAGGAAGGCTATCGCGCCGCCATTGACCCGGTTTTCCTGGCCGCCGCCGTCGGGGCGAAATCCGGTGAAAACGTGCTCGATCTGGGCTGCGGGGTCGGCACGGCTTCCCTGTGCCTCGGGGCACGGGTTCCCGAAATCAAGGTGATCGGTCTGGATGTTCAGGCGCCTCTGGTCGAACTGGCGAACGAAAACGCCGTCCTTAACGATTGCGCCGGGGACGTTTCATTCCTTACCGGAGATCTGCTTGATCCGCCCACCGAAATTGGGTTGGGGTCGTTCGATCATGTCATGGCCAATCCGCCCTATCTGGGTCGCGAATGCGGCAATCCACCCCCTGACAACAGCAAAGCGCTCGCTAATGTTGAAGGTGAAGCCGATCTGGTTGATTGGGTTCTCGCGGCCGTCAACGCCGTTCGCCGCAAGGGCAGCGTCACTTTCATTCACCGTGCCGACCGCATCGACGAGTTAATGGCGGCCTTTCACGGGCTTCTGGGCGAGATCGTTATCTTCCCGTTATGGCCGGGGCAGGGCAAGGCGGCCAAGCGGGTCATAGTCGCGGGACGAAAGGGTGTCTCTTCACCGGCCCGCATCGCCCCGGGACTGGTGTTGCATGAAAAAAATGGCGCGTATACTCCAGCGTCGGATGCCATATTAAGGGAAGGCACAGCAATTGCTCTTCATGTGTAGCTGCCTGAAGGAACTGGTAAAATGAGTGAATCGAAACACTATGTCAGGTCGTTGCTGGCGCGTTTGCCGGTGAAGCGTTTTCGTGATCCCCTGCCGGTTGTCGGCGTGCTGCGCCTGAACGGAGTCATCGGGCGCATTGGACCGATGGGCAGGGGCCTCACCATTGAAGGCCTCGAGCGCAACATCGAAAGGGTTTTTTCGCTTTATAACCTGAAAGCCGTGGCCATAGTGGTCAATTCGCCGGGAGGATCGGCGGTGCAGTCTTCGCTGATTGCCGGGCGGATCAGATCGCTGGCCGAAGAAAAGGGCGTCAAAGTGATCGCGTTTGCCGAGGACTTGGCGGCCTCGGGCGGCTACTGGCTGGCCTGCGCGGGGGACGAAATCTTCGCCGATGAAAGCTCCATTGTCGGTTCCATCGGCGTTATTCATTCCGGCTTTGGTTTCCCTCAGCTTCTCGAGCGCTTCGGTATAGAACGGCGCTTGCACACGGCGGGAAAAAACAAGGCTATGCTCGACCCTTTCAGTCCAGAAAAGAAAGAAGATGTCAAACACCTGAAAAAAGCGCAAAGCAGCATCCACGAGAACTTCCGCAACTGGGTTCTGAAGCGGCGCGAAGGCAAACTGAAAGCCAAAGAAGCCGATCTGTTCAGCGGTGCCTGGTGGACCGGCGCCCAGGCGCTGGAAATGGGACTGATCGACGGAATCGCCAACGTGTACGACCTGCTTCGCGAGCGCTATGGAGAAGAAGTGAAGCTGGTTCCCGTCCAAACCCGGCGTCCCTGGTTGCGGCGTTTCGTGCCGGGTTCCGCCCAGCGCGCATACTGGGCCGATAACTGGGTCGCCGGCGCTCTGTCGCGCATCGAAGAAAGGCTGATGTGGAACCGTTTCGGCCTATAGATTTTCCGTAATATTTTTTGAGTCTAACCCTTGTCTTGCAAAGGTTAGGGACGGTCTATACAAAGGCTGTCATGTTTGGATTCTCGCTGACAAAACTGCTGTTCACTCTGGCTGCCATCATCGTGGTTTGGAATGGATTCAAGTGGTACAACCGCATGCAGGAAAAAAAAGCAGTCGATGCGGCCAATCCGCAACGCCGCGCCGAACAAAAACCGGCTTCCCATCCAACAAGCGCCGGCACTTCTTCGTCCGAGGCCGAGGAAATGGTCAAGTGCGCCGTCTGCGAGACTTATGTATCTTCGTCCAGCGCCGTCTCGTGCGGTAAAGCGGGTTGCCCCTATCCGGGCTAAAACCCTTTCTTGACCGGGAATCGGTCGCAGATTATCTTCGCTGCACTGCAATATAATGGGGCTGATTTTAATGTCCGGCGCTACCGAAAAAGCAAGAAACTTTCAAACGATTATCCTGGACCTGCAGGCCTTCTGGGCCGACAAGGGCTGTGTCATTCTGCAGCCTTACGACATGGAAGTCGGGGCGGGAACCTTCCATCCGGCCACGACCCTTCGGGCGCTGGGTGAAGAGCCGTGGAAAGCGGCCTACGTGCAACCGTCGCGCCGCCCCACGGACGGGCGCTACGGCGAAAACCCCAATCGTCTGCAACACTATTATCAGTTTCAGGTTCTGTGGAAGCCTTCACCGCCAGACAGCCAGGAGTTGTACTTGGAAAGCCTGGCCGCCATCGGCATTGACTCAAGCAAGCATGACATTCGCTTCGTCGAGGATGACTGGGAAAGCCCGACCCTGGGCGCCTGGGGCCTAGGCTGGGAAGTCTGGTGCGATGGCATGGAAGTCAGCCAGTTCACTTATTTTCAACAGGTCGGCGGCATTGAATGCAATCCGGTGTCGCTGGAGCTGACCTATGGCCTGGAACGCCTGGCCATGTACATCCAGGGGGTCGAGAATGTTTATGACCTGGACTGGAACGGCGAGATGACCTACGGCGATGTTTACCTGCGCAACGAGCAGGAACAGTCGGCCTTCAATTTCGAGGTCTCGGATACGGACGTGCTGTTCAGACAGTTTACAGACGCGGAAAAGCAGTGCGCGACGATTTTGGGCCTTGAAAAACCGCTGGCCCTGCCTGCCTACGAGCAATGCATAAAGGCCAGCCACCTGTTCAATCTGCTCGATGCGCGCGGCGTTATCTCGGTGACCGAGCGCGCCGCTTACATTGGCCGCGTGCGCGCGCTGGCCAAGGGTTGCGCTGAGGCCTGGATTGCCGGAAGCGGGGGAGCAAGCTAATGCCTGAACTTCTGCTGGAATTGTTCTCCGAAGAAATCCCGGCGCGTATGCAAAAACGCGCAGGCGAAGATTTGCAACGCCTGGTCTGCGACGGGCTGAAGAAAGCAGGACTGGACTTCGAAAGCGCCCAATCTTACGCGACGCCCCGTCGCCTCGCCCTTGTAATTGAAGGATTGCCTGAAAAGCAGCCTGACGTGACAGACGAGCGCAAGGGACCCCAAGTGGGCGCACCCGAACAGGCGATCAATGGATTTCTCGGCTCGCTCGGCGGCTTGACCCTGGACGATTGCGAACAGCGTGAAGTTAAAGGTAAGACCTTCTATTTCGCAGTGATCGACAAGCCGGGCAAACCAACGGCCGAAGTGCTTAAGGATATCATCGATACGGCCCTTACGGCCATGGCCGGTTCCTGGCCGAAGTCCATGCGCTGGGGCGAACATTCGGTACGATGGGCGCGGCCTTTGCATTCCATTCTTTGCATTTTGGGCGGAGAAGTTATTGCGGTTGAACTGGGTCCTGTTACAGCTTCCGATTCAACCCGTGGCCACCGCTTCCTGTCACCCGAACCATTCGCAGTGAAAGACGTCGCCGACTACAATGCGAAGCTGCTGGAAAACAAAGTTGTTCTCGACGCTGCCGACCGGCGTGAAAAAATCCGCGAGGATGCAGAAAGCCTTGCGAAAGATGGAGGCCTTAGCCTGCGCGACGATCCGGGCCTGCTGGACGAGGTTGCAGGTCTTGTCGAATGGCCGGTGACGTTAATGGGCGATATTGATGAGGAATTCATGGCCGTTCCGCCGGAAGTGCTGATTGCTGCCATGCGCGGTCACCAGAAGTATTTCTCGACTTTGGATAAAGAAGGCAATCTGGCTTCGAAGTTCATCGTCGTCTCCAACATGGAAAGCGATGATGGCGGCAAAGCCATTGTCGCCGGAAACGAGCGCGTCCTACGTGCAAGGCTTTCCGACACCAAATTCTTCTGGGATCAAGATCGAAGCCACGGACTGGAAAACCGCTTGTCCAGACTGGCCGGTGTCGTCTTCCACGCCAAGCTAGGCTCAGTTCTGGAAAAGGTTGACCGTCTAACGGCGTTGGCGGGTGCCCTAAGCGCCCAGATTCCGGATGCCGACGTTGAAACCGTCGAGCGCGCCGCCAAGCTGTGCAAGGCCGATCTGGTCACCGGCATGGTTGGTGAGTTGCCGGAATTGCAAGGCCTGATGGGACGCTATTATGCGCTGGAAACCGGCGAGGACGCCGCTATCGCCGACGCCATCGCTGATCATTACTCTCCAGCCGGGCCCAATGATGCCTGTCCGTCGAAACCGGCCAGCGTCGCCGTCGCCCTGGCCGATAAGATCGATACCTTGGTGGGATTCTTTGCCATCGACGAAAAGCCGACTGGTTCGAAAGACCCGTTCGCCCTGCGCCGAGCCGCTTTGGGCGTCATCCGGCTGGTTATCGAAAACAATCTTCGCTTGTCCTTAAGCAAGGTCTTCGCCGAAACCGTCGCCGAATACATGAACCAGGAAAATCCTGCCATACAAAATGGCCTGGCGACAAATGGTGACGCGACGGCGGGTTTGGATGCCTGGCACATGCCGGATTTGCTCGCATTCTTCGCCGACCGCCTGAAAGTACACTTGAAGGAAAAGGGCGTGCGCCATGATCTTATCGACGCCGTGTTCGCCCTTGGTGAGGACGATCTGGTGCGGGTGCTGGCGCGGGTCGACGCGTTAAGCGAATTTCTGACCAGCGATGACGGCGCGAATTTGCTTGTCGCCTACAAGCGTGCGGCTAATATTCTCAAGATCGAAGAAAAGAAAGACGGTCGAAATTATGATCAGGAACCAGATCATGAACGTGCGGTCGAACAGGATGAGGAAGCGGCCTTGCTGGCGGCGTTGCTGGCGGTTGAAAAGGATGTTGGGGAACATCTTAAAAGCGAAAACTTTACTGCCGCCATGTCGGAAATGGCTAAGCTTCGCGCATCCCTGGATGCTTTCTTCGATGAAGTGACGGTAAATACTGAAGATAAGAATACAAGACAGCACCGTCTGCAGATGCTGTCTAAAATCAGGACGGTTATGGGAGCTGTTGCCGATTTCTCAAAAGTAGAGGGCTGAGGACAAAAAAGGATGACACAGTGGGTTTATGCCTTTGGGGATGGAAAGGCGGACGGCAACGCCGGTATGAAAAACCTGTTGGGTGGGAAGGGAGCCAACCTGGCGGAAATGAGCGCGCTGGATTTGCCCGTTCCGCCCGGTTTCACGTTGACTACCGAAGTCTGTACACACTACACCTCCAACGATAAGACTTATCCCGCCGGATTGAAGGAACAGGTCTTGGACGCTTTGTCCGGCATCGAAAAAATCATGAATCTGAAATTCGGTGAGGCTGCGAATGGCTTGCTGGTGTCCGTGCGCTCCGGTGCGCGGGCTTCCATGCCGGGCATGATGGACACTGTCCTCAATTTGGGTTTGAACGATGAAACTGTGGAAGGTTTGGCAAAAGCCTCGGGAGACGCTCGCTTCGCTTTTGACAGTTACCGGCGTTTTCTGCAGATGTACGGCGATGTCGTTCTGGGCGTTGACCATCACATGTTCGAAGATTTGCTGGAAGACCACAAGGATCGCCGCGGCGTTCAACTGGATACCGAACTGGATGCCGATGACTGGCGTGAATTGGTCGATGAATACAAGATGATGATCGAAAAGGAACTGGGCTCTCCCTTCCCGCAGGATTCGCAGGAACAACTGTGGGGCGCTATCGATGCGGTCTTTGGGTCCTGGATGAACAGGCGCGCCCAAACCTATCGTCAGCTTCACGATATTCCAGAAGAATGGGGCACGGCCGTCAATGTTCAGGCGATGGTGTTCGGCAACATGGGCGAGCATTGCGCCACCGGCGTCGCTTTTACCCGCGATCCTTCCAGCGGCGAGAACGCGTATTACGGCGAATACCTGATTAACGCTCAAGGCGAGGATGTGGTTGCTGGCATTCGTACCCCTCAATCGCTAACCATCGCCGGAAAACATGGTGGATCTTCTGAATTGCCGTCCATGGAAGAGGCGATGCCGGAAACTTTTTCGGAATTACAAGAGGTGCGAGATCGCCTGGAGCGCCATTACAAGGACATGCAGGACATGGAATTTACGGTCCAGCAGGGCCGTTTATGGATGCTGCAGACCCGAACCGGCAAACGCACCACAAAGGCTTCAATGAAAATCGCCGTCGATATGGTTGAAGAAGGTTTAATCGACAAAGGTGAGGCGATTTCGCGCATAGACCCGGGCCAACTGGATCAGATTTTGCACCCAACCCTTGATCCTGATGCCAATCGCCATGTTCTGGCGGTTGGATTGCCTGCCTCACCTGGCGCGGCTTCTGGTCGTATCGTTTTCAATACGCAGGACGCCGAAGACTGGTCGGAACGGGGCGAAAAAGTGATCCTGGTGCGCGTCGAAACCTCGCCTGAAGATATCGGTGGTATGCATGTCGCCAAGGGGATCGTCACCACCCGCGGGGGCATGACGTCCCACGCAGCCGTCGTCGCTCGCGGCATGGGCACGCCGTGCGTGTCCGGGGCCGGTTCCCTGAGCATTGATTATGAAGAAAAAACACTTTCGGCCCTGGGTGAGAAGATAGGGGAAGGCGAGATCATCACGATCGACGGGACTTCCGGAGAAGTAATGAAGGGCGAAGTGCCGACTATTCAGCCTGAATTCTCCGGCGATTTTTCAAAGCTGATGCAATGGGTCGATGAAACACGCACCATGGGCGTTCGCGCCAATGCGGAAACTCCAGCCGACGCCAAAACCGCGCGTGAATTCGGCGCCGAGGGTATTGGCCTGTGCCGCACCGAGCACATGTTCTTCGATGCCGAACGCATCATTCATGTGCGCGAAATGATTGTCGCAGGTGATGAAAAAAGTCGTCGTAGCGCATTGGAAACGCTTTTGCCGTTTCAACGCCAGGATTTTGTCGATCTTTTCACCATTATGGACGGCCTACCGGTAACAATCCGCCTTTTGGATCCTCCCCTGCACGAATTCCTGCCCAACTCAGAAGAAGACATGGCCAATGTGGCCAAAGCGGCAGGAATCGACGTTGCCGACATAAAGGCGCGGGCTGCACAATTGCATGAATTCAACCCCATGCTGGGTCATCGCGGATGCCGGTTGGGCATAACCTACCCTGAAATTTACGAGATGCAGGCCCGCGCGATCTTCGAGGCGGCTGCCGAGGTTTCCGCCGCCGGTCACACAGTTCTGCCGGAGGTAATGATCCCCCTTGTCGCAGTCAAATCGGAACTGGATGTACTAAAAACCCTCGTTGATCGAGTAGCTGAGAAAGTGATCGAAGAAAAGGACCGTGATATTAAATACAACGTCGGCACAATGATCGAGCTGCCCCGCGCCGCCCTTCGTGCTGGTGAGATCGCAAAAACGGCCGATTTTTTCAGCTTCGGTACAAACGATTTGACACAAACTGCGCTTGGGCTTTCCCGGGATGACGCCAGTACGTTTATCCAGATCTACCGCGAGAAAGGAGTCATGGAGAACGATCCTTTCGTTTCCATCGACCGGGAAGGAGTCGGTGAACTGGTTCGTCTGGCTGCCGAACGAGGCCGCGCGGCGAAACACGACATCAAGCTCGGTATTTGTGGTGAACATGGGGGCGACGCGGCGTCGGTTGAATTCTTCCATGAAACCGGACTGGATTATGTTTCCTGTTCACCCTACCGGGTGCCGATTGCTAGATTGGCGGCAGCGCAAGCCGCTCTGGGTGTAAAGGCAAAAGATAACGCCTAATCGCAATATACGGGAGGCTTGGTGGGCCCTATAAACTACGAAGAGCTGTTGGCCTTTATTCTGGTTGGATTTGCCCTGATGGGCAGTCCCGGCCCGGCATCGCTGAGCTTGGCGGCCACAGGTGCAGCCTATAGTTTTCAAGGTGGTCGCAACTATCTTGTCGGATTGACGTTGGGCGTCATGCTGGTGGTAATCGGCGTTGCTGCAGGCGTTTTCGCCGCCATCATAGCCATTCCAATGGCGTCTGAAATATTGGGCGCCGTCGCGATAGCCTACCTTGCCTATCTGGCCTTCAAAATTGCGACTGCGCCGCCCATTCAAGCGGAGACAATGAATGATGGTCCGGGTTTTATGACAGGCTTTATTCTAAGCCTGTCAAACCCCAAAGCCTATGCGGCCTTTGGAGCGCTGTTTTCGGGGTTTCAACTAATCCCGCAGTCGCCAGACCAATCAACCTATCTGCAAATTGTTATATGCTTTGTCATTCTGTGGATCGTCAACCCGGCCTGGCTTTTTGCAGGCAATGCACTTCGTCACTTGCTTGGAAATAAAAAAACGAGCAGACGGGTCAATATTGGTTTCGCAATTCTATTGGTGGCTTCCGTCCTGCTTGTTGTTCTTTTGTAGCCAGCCTTACCGGCGGACGAAAATCGTCCATTCATCCAGGGGATAGTCGTCGACCAACGTGACGTCAGCAGAAAATTCTGAACAAAAATCCTGGAACTCCTTGGCGTCGGCGTAGTACAGGTCCTTTCCCTGTTCGCGGTGGTTCTTGTCCAGCATATTGAAGGCCATGCCGCGTGAACTCATAGACCAAAGATCTCTCAGTGACGATTTGACGTAGGCATTCCAAGGCGCATCGTCGGTATCAAGCTTCAAGTTGAAAGTGCCGGAGACGAAAGTGAAATCCGCCGGTGCGTCAATTTTGTAGGTTTCGCGAAAAATAGCTCTCTTGTCGCTGATCCGGTGTCGGGCGGCCCTGACCATGTGCTGCGACATATCAAAGCCTGTGTAAGTCAACGCAGACGTGGATGGCAGATCGACGAGGAAATCGAAAAATGCACCATAACCGCATCCGAAGTCGTTGATGCTGATTTTCCCGGCTGGGAACACATCATCCAGAATCCCAGCCAGCACCTCGAAACGGAGTTGCTGGCCTTCGATGTTCTTCCACAAAACCCCTTTAGGCGTATTGCCGAATTTGTCGATCCTGTGGTCGAAGACCCTGGCGATATTCGTCAGATACGAAGGCCTGCCGAGGTTACGAAAGAACCTCATTTTTCAGATTGAAATTCGGCCCAATCCGGCTTTACAGGATGCAAGATCGCGCCTTCAGCGCTCAGGTCTTGTCCACTTTGCGACGCCGTTTCAAACTGTTCAAGGCGGATCAGGGCTAGCCCGTTTTCTCCCTGTCCCGAACGCATTTCGCCCGCTTCAACATCACCCAGCATGACGGGCGTACCGGGAGCGGGCAGGGGACCTTCGATTTGAACCGGCATCAGACGCTTTTTTACAAGGCCGCGGTAATGGGTCCTCGCCGTTAATTCCTGTCCCATGTAGCAGCCCTTGTCCCAATCGACGCCATTTAACTCCTGAAAACCGTTTTCTAAAAGGATAGACTTTTCGACGATCATATCGCGGCTTCCGTCGGGTAAGCCCAGGCATAGGCGCGCGGCTTCGTATTCTTCCGGCGTTGCCGATATAAAGCCGTCTTCAGTGAGAGAGACCTCAGCGCTTTCCTTCGGTATTACACAGCGCCCTCCAATCTGGGCCAGACGCGGGTCAATGTACGCCGTGCCTCCCTGATAACCTGTAGCGACGCCTTCTTCATTCTTTACCCCCAGTTTGTCGGCTACGTTTTCGCCCAGCAGCGCGGCAACGACAAAATCCTGAGAACGATCCAGGATGTCTACTTTTGAGCGCAGTTTGTACATGGTAAGTTTGCGCTTCAAATCATCAAGGCGTTCGGCCTCGCAGTCGATCAACAACTCGTCGCCAAATTGAAGCAGGAAGAAGTCGTAGAGGAATTTGCCCTGAGGCGAAAGCATGGCCGAATAGATGGCGCATGATGGGGTGATTTTCGTTACGTCATTGGAAACGAGGCCTTGCAGGAATTCGATCGTGTCTTCCCCTGTAAGGCCTAAAAGGCCACGGTTTTCCAATATCACATGAGTGCTGCTGGACATGATTTTTCCAATTATCGCCACTATTGATTAACTCGTCATAGATTTGGTGTGTTTTTGACCTCTTGGCAAGGGGTGAGCGCTTTGCAACAGCTCTTATCGCACGTATAACAACTCACATGAGAATCCTATTTATTACATCGACGCGAGTGGGCGACGCTATCCTTTCAACCGGCCTTCTTGATCATCTTATCCGCAAGCACCCGGGAGCGAAAGTGACAGTCGCGTGTGGCGGCGCTGCTGCGTCGATGTTCGAGGCCGTTCCGGGGCTGGAGAGAATTATCGTTCTCGATAAAATGGTATTCTCTCTGCATTGGCTTAGATTGTGGGCGCTTTGTGTAGGGCGGTTCTGGGGTGCCGTCGTCGATCTTAGAAATTCGCCGATGTATTATGTCCTGCCCTCACGTCAAAGATGGCGTATCGGGCGAACCGACCGAGCAGAACACCGAATCAAACAACTGGCGGGTATCCTGGGCCTGGCGGACCAACCTCCAGCGCCAAAACTTTGGCTGTCAGAAGCGGTAAAGGCCGCCGTAACCGACCTTATCGGCGAAGGCGCACCGATCATTGCAGTTGGGCCGACAGCAAATTGGCGGGCGAAAACCTGGCGTGCGGAACACTTCGTGGAATTGATTGAACGTCTGACGGGAGCGAATGGGATAATACCGGGCGGGCGTGTCGCCATATTTGGCCGCGATGATGAACGGCCTAGCGCACTCAGTTTGATCGACGCTGTTCCTACCGAACGGCGTATCGATCTGGTCGGCCATCTTGATTTGCTGGAGGCCTTTGCCTGTTTGAAATGCTGTGATTTCTACGTCGGAAATGACTCAGGGTTGATGCATCTGGCGGCGGCAGCAGGAATCCCAACGCTTGGCCTGTTTGGTCCCAGCCCGAAGGAATTGTATTCCCCTTGGGGAGAACTTTGCGATATCGCCACGACGCGCATTCCTTATGAAGAAATTTTCCCGGCAAATTTCGATCACCGCAGTTCCGACACGCTGATGGACAGCCTGAGCGTAGACGATGCCGAGCGGGCCGCACGCAGTCTGTGGAGCCGGGCACAAGCGGAAATCCGATCATGACTGGTGAGCATGGTAATCCGGGGAGTCTTTCAATCCTTGTCGTCGCTCACAACGAGGAGAGCAGGCTCGAGGAATGTCTAAAGCGTCTGAATTTTGCCGGCGAGCTCGTTGTTGTGTTGGATAAATGCACCGATGGTTCAAAAGACATTGCCTTGCGATATTCGGATCGAATAATGGAAGGCTCTTGGCAGCTTGAAGGGGATCGTCGCAATCAGGGCATAAAATTTTGCAGAGGCGAATGGATTTTGGAAGTCGACGCTGATGAATGGGTGGAAAAAGGACTGGCCGATGAAATTCTATCGGTTATCGCCGCAGGCAATGGCGATATTTTTAATATTCCCGTGCATAACTATGTTGGCGGGCATCTTGTGCAGTATGGCTGGGGCGGTAATTTCGGCAAGAATGGTTACCCGGGATTATTCCGAAAGGGCGTTAAATCCTGGGGACAGGAGCGTCTCCATCCTCATTTGACTGTGACTGGTCGTCAGGGGCCCGACCTCATCACCCCGCTGATTCACCACATTGACGATAGCATTTCTGCGATGATCCGGCGGTTCGATCGCTATACGACAGCGCGTGCGAAGGACCTGGTCGAAAGAAACGAGTTGGGCTCCATCGCAAATATGGTGCGCAAGGCATTCTCCCGATTCTGGAAATGTTATGTTGCACGTAAGGGGTACAGGGAAACCGGATACGGGGTGCTGATCGCTTTTTTAGCAGCGCTTTACCCGCTTGTGTCGCTTTTGAAGGCGACACTTGAGGAAGTGGAGCCATCATGAAGAATGTCACTTTAAGCGCCTTGATTTCCGTTCATAACGAAGAAGCGCAACTGGCGGACTGCCTGGAGAGACTTTCTTTTGCCGATGAAATCGTCGTCTTGCTGGATAAATGTAGCGACGGCTCGAAAGCTGTAGCGGAAAAGTTCACTGATCATATTCACGAAGGGGCTTGGGGACTGGAGGGAGAGCGGCGCAATGCCGGCATAGCTTGCTGTAACGGACAGTGGATATTTGAGATAGATGCAGACGAGCGAGTTCCCGATGGATTGGCCGGAGAAATTCGGCATACTGTTGAAACTTCCCCATTCGATTGGCACGAAATTCTTGTCGACAATTATATCGGCGAAAGATTGGTGAGATGGGGCTGGGGCGCTTCATTCGGCAAAGCCGCATATCCTGGCCTGTTCAAAAAAGGGGCCAAGGTTTGGGGACTGCAACGGGTTCATCCATCGCTTCAATGGTCGGGTAAAAAAGGGCCGATGTTGAAAGACCGCCTTGAACATTATGTCGATAGGAACATTTCAGACATGGTTAAGCGCCTTGACAATTATTCCACTGCACGTGCGAAGGATCTTCGCGATGCGGGTGAGACCTGGGGTTCCACCGCCAATAATGTAAGACGGCTTTTTTCACGTTTCTTTAAATGCTATGTCCTGCGCAAAGGCTATCGGGAAGGTGGGTATGGGTTGTTGATTGCGGTGTTTGCCGGTCTTTACCCGCTGGTTTCCCACCTGAAAGCAAAGTTGGAGGAAGACTGAGTGGCGCGCATCGTATTTGCAGATGACGGTATAGAATTCGACGGCCGCACACCGGAACAAAAACCCCTTGGCGGGGTGGAATCATCGGTCGTCAATCTGATGCAGGAACTGGCCAGGCGTGGCCATGAGGTTATTGTCCGCAATATGTGCGCCGCCCCG
>CAZBEC010000033.1:0-19578 GCA_964490815.1 uncultured Thalassospiraceae bacterium | reverse complement strand
ATGTCGCTCTTCGGATTACTGTGCTGATCGTTGCCCTTGGACATCGTCCTCTCCCTGCCTTGAAATCTTTATTCAATAGTAAAAATCAGTGTTGGCGCATCCCGCCCAAAACCGATGAGATACTCATTTAGCCCGCCTGCAATCGGATCAATGCTTCATATCCGACTATAATACCGCCGTTTTCGTCGATCCGGTCAAAAAGGCCGTCAACGACAAGGCACAGGACATGCCAAAAAAATATTCCAATGGTGTGGAAAAATAATCCTTTTAAATTTTCTTATCAAGAATTATATTTTCCGTTAAGGAAAAAAATGATTTTTGGTATACTCTGTCTATGCCTTGTAACCTTTTGAATTTACGTGCTTATCTATCTTTGGTACAATTTGATTGACTTTTGGTATTAAAACGGTTGCCTTTGGTAAAAGAGTTAAACTTTTTGAAAGTCGTGTGTGAAACATACGAAAAACACATGCATTGACGTTCAAAAAAAGGGGATCGGGAGGGAAAAACGAATGCGTTATTCAGGTTGGAAAGTCATCTGGCAAGGCCTGACCGGAAATACCGGCTGGAAACCGGCATGGCGTGATCCTGATCCCAAGGCCGAATACGACGTCATAATTGTCGGCGGTGGCGGCCATGGATTGGCGGCGGCATACTATTTGGCTAAAGAATTTGGCGTTAAAAACGTCGCCGTGCTGGAAAAAGGGTGGATCGGTTCCGGTAATGTCGGACGTAACACGACAATTGTACGCTCAAATTACCTTCTGCCGGGCAATGAGCCCTTCTACGAATTTTCCATGAAATTGTGGGAGGGGTTGGAGCAGGATTTCAATTTCAACGCCATGGTTTCGCAGCGTGGCATTCTTAACCTTTCCCATACAGACCCTCAACACGATGCCTTCGCGCGTCGCGGCAACGCCATGCGTATGGCGGGCGCCGATGCGGAGTTGCTTGACGTTGAAGGCGTACGCGCTATCGCCCCGTTCCTTGACTTCGAAAATGCCCGCTTCCCCATTAAGGGCGGCATCCTGCAACGCCGCGGCGGAACAGTGCGTCACGACGCCGTCGCTTGGGGCTATGCACGCGGCGCAGACATCCACGGAGTGGACATCATCCAAAACTGCGAGGTATCGGGATTCACGATTGAAAACGGTATCTGCACGGGCGTTGAAACAAATCGGGGAATTATACGCGCAAAGAAGATTGGCGTCGCTGTCGCCGGATCATCCGGAAGAGTTATGGCCAAGGCGGGAATGCGCCTGCCCATCGAAAGTCACGTTCTGCAGGCGTTCGTAACAGAAGGACTGAAGCCGTTGTTACCCGGCGTGATCACATTCGGAGCCGGACATTTCTACGTCAGCCAATCCGACAAGGGCGGCCTAGTCTTTGGCGGCGATATCGACGGCTACAACACGTATGCACAAAGGGGCAATCTGCCAGTGGTCGAAGATGTCTGCGAAGGTGGCATGGCTATCATGCCGATGGTCGGGCGTGTGCGCTTGCTTCGCATGTGGGGTGGCATCATGGACATGTCCATGGATGGATCGCCTTTTATCGACAAGACCCATATCGACGGCCTGTATTTCAATGGCGGCTGGTGTTACGGAGGTTTCAAGGCCACCCCGGCATCCGGATATTGCTTCGCACATTTGCTGGCTAAGGACGAGCCGCATCCGACGGCTACGGAGTACAGGCTGGATCGCTTCATGCGCGGTGCGATGATCGACGAAAAGGGCGTGGGCGCCCAACCGAACCTGCATTGATCGGAGGGATAAAAAATGATCATCAATCACCCACTGCTCGGTCCCCGCGACGCTCAGGAATTTACCTATCTTGGCGATGCCTCGCTTATCGATCGTCCCGATCCGGCAGGCGACAATGCGCCCGAAAAATTTCATGAATATCAATACCTGCGCGACAACCCCGACGGCGAACATCAGGAACTTTGGTACCACGAGCAAGGCGATCGTTCCTGGCTGGTGGTAACCCGCAATACCCTGACCCATGAAATTTCCAAAGTCGAATTGGCCCGTGATGTGGCCCTGGCCAGGGGGCGCAGCCGATGACACAGTCAAATCGCATCTCCGGGGGGCTCGTCGACCGCGCTCAGACCTTGAATTTCTCCTTCAACGGCAAACTATTTGAGGGTCACCCCGGCGACACACTGGCTTCCGCCTTACTTGCAAACGGCCAGCGGCTGGTCGGGCGCGGCTTCAAGTATCATCGTCCACGTGGAATTTTCACCGCCGGTTCGGAAGAACCCAATGCGCTGGTTCAACTGCGGCGTGGGGCGCATCAGGAACCCAACACACGGGCGACCATAACGGAACTTTTCGATGGTCTGGAAGCAACCAGCCAAAACCATCGCGGCTCCCTTGAGAATGATTTCATGGAAGTCACTGACTTGTTCTCGCGGTTCCTGTCGGCGGGTTTCTATTACAAAACCTTCATGTGGCCCGCCGCCCTATGGGAAAAACTGTACGAACCGATGATCAGGAATTCGGCCGGTCTGGGCCGGGTCTCCGGTGAGCCGGACCCTGACTCATACGATAAGGGTTTTCTGCATTGCGACCTTCTTGTTATTGGCGGTGGACCCGCCGGTTTATCTGCGGCATTGAGCGCAGGAAGATCCGGGGCGCAGGTGATATTGGCCGACGAGGATTTTCGATTTGGCGGAAGGCTGAATGCGGAAACCCTCGAAATCGATGCAATTTCGGGAAGCGAATGGGCCGACAAAGTTGTCGCGGAACTGGCGACAATGGACAACGTTCGCCTGATGGCCCGTACAACTGTCTATGGATCCTACGATCACGGAATTTATGGCGCGCTTGAACGCAGGACCGATCATCTGGCCGCCTCCAACGGAAAACCCCGACAAGTACTTTGGCGCATTTACTCCAAGCGGGCCATTCTAGCGGCCGGGGCTACCGAACGTCCGATTGCCTTTGGCAACAACGACCGTCCGGGGGTAATGCTTGCGGGTGCGGTCAGGGCATATACCAACCGTTGGGGCGTGGCTCCCGGTAAAAAGGTGGCCGTCTTTACCAATAACGATGATGGATGGCGCACTGCCGGAGATCTGGCGGCAAGTGGCGTCAATATTTCGGCTGTCATAGATTCCCGTGATGGCAAGCCCCTGGTGGAGATTCCGGGCGCCGGTATCTTTATGGGCGGTCGTGTCATGGACACAAACGGCCGCAAAGGCCTGAAATCAATTAGACTTGTTGGTGGCAGCACTATTGAAGCGGACTGCCTCGCCGTCTCCGGCGGCTGGAATCCGAACATTCATTTGACCTGCCATCAGCGAGGCCGCCCCGACTGGCGCGATGATATAGCCGCCTTCGTTCCAGGTATGGAACTCCCCGTTGGCATGGCTGTCAGCGGGGCGGCAAACGGTTCCCTGACTTTGGCGGCGGCTTTGTCCGAAGGGCGTTCAAAATCAGAGGCCGCTTTGTCGGATCTTGGATTTACGCCCGCGGCATTCGAGCCGACAAAAGCCGAAGACGAGGCCGCTGAGGTTACCGCCTTCTGGCATGTCAGCGAAAGCAAACACCGGGCCTGGCTTGACTTACAGAACGACGTCACTGTCAAGGACGTAAAACTCGCCCACACTGAAGGGTATCGGTCCGTCGAACTGTTGAAGCGCTACACCACCCTGGGGATGGCCACCGATCAGGGAAAGACGGCCAATGTTTCCGCGCTTGCAATCATGGCCCAGTGCACGGGCAAATCGATTCCTGAGACCGGAACCACCATTTTCCGCCCACCCTACAACCCGGTTGCTATGGGAGCTTTGGCTGGGCGTTCGCGCGGCAAGGATTTCCGTCCCTACCGCCTGACGCCCAGCCATAAATGGGCCGAAGAACAAGGCGCCGATTTCACCACGGCCGGCATGTGGCTGCGCGCCCAGTGGTTCTCGCGCGAAGGCGAAACCACATGGCGCCAAACCACCGACCGAGAAGCCGCGCAGACGCGCGCCTCCGTTGGCGTCTGCGACGTAACGACCCTGGGCAAGATTGACATTCAGGGTCGTGATGCTGCGGAATTCCTAAACAAGGTTTACGTCAACGGATTCGCCAAGCTAGCCGTCGGCAAGGTCCGCTATGGCCTGATGCTACGCGAAGACGGAATCGCCATGGATGACGGCACGACGGCACGCATGGGCGAAAACCATTTCGTCATGACGACCACGACCGCGCAAGCCGGACCCGTGTTCCGCCATCTCGAATTCTGCCGGCAGTGTCTGTGGCCGGGTTTGGACGTGCATTTGATTTCCACCACTGACGGATGGGCGCAGTTCGCCGTGGCAGGGCCCAACGCGCGCAATCTGTTGCAGAAGATTGTTGACCCCGAACACGATATCTCCAACGAGGCGTTCCCGTACATGGCTTGCGGCGAGATTACGATCTGCGGCGGAACAACCGCCAGATTATTCCGTATTTCGTTCTCCGGTGAGCTGGCCTATGAAATTGCCGTTCCTGCCCGTTATGGTGATTCGTTGGTGCGCACGTTGATGGCCGCCGGCGAGGAATTTGACGCCGTGGCGTACGGCACCGAGGCGTTGGGTGTCATGCGCGTCGAAAAAGGCCACGCCGCCGGCAACGAGTTGAACGGCCAGACCACTGCGGAAAATCTGGGCTTGGGCCGGATGGTGTCGAAAAAGAAGGACTGCATCGGCAATACTCTTTCTGAGCGAGAAGAACTTTCCAGCGAGGATGTCGTCCGGCTGGTAGGGTTCAGGCCGGTAGATCGCAATGTCCTGCTTACCGGCGGCGCCCATTTTGTTCGCCCTGGTAAACCTGCAACAACCGAAAATGACGAGGGATGGATGAGTTCCGTCGCCTATTCGCCGGAGCTGGGGCATTCCATTGGCCTTGGTTTCATCAAAAGAGGCCATGAACGTATGGGCGAAGTCGTCCAGGCGGTTGATCTGGTGCGCGGCCGCACCACCGAAGTCGAAATCATATCGCCGCATTTTGTCGATCCGGAAGGGGAGCGTCTGCGTGTCTGAGTATACATTAACCGCCTCGTCCGCTCTGGGCGGATACACCGAAAACTTTGACGGCGTCGCCCTGGAAGAGTTGGGCGATCTGGCCATTGTCTCTATCGCAACACCTTTGGGTGGCGAGGATGTGCTTGCGGGTGAGCTTAAGAATGGCTACGGCGCAACCCTTCCCAAGCCCGGCCAGGTCAGTCTGTCCGACGACGGTTCGACCCTGTTCCTCGGAATGGGGAGCGACCAGATGTTCGCCGTTTTCGATCATCAGGGACCGGACGCGGTCGATGCCATCGCCGCCAGGCTTAAGGATTCTGGCTATTACACTCTGCAGTCCGACAATTGGGTGAGTCTGAGAATTTCCGGACCGAAATGCCGTGAAGCCTTGGCGCGGATTTGCCCGATTGACTTGAACCCATCGACATTCGAAGGGGGGAATGTGGCCCGCACATCCATGGAGCACATGGGCGTCATTATCTATCCTGATGGGCCTGATGCGTTTGTGTTGATCAGCGCTTCGTCTTCCGCAGCCTCTTTCCTGCACGCGGTGGAAACGTCCATTCAAAATATACTCTGATCCGTCAGAAGGATTTATCCATTCAATTTGATTTCCGGGCATTCGCCCGCTTGAATTTGCCGCCTGTTTGCCGCTAGGATCGTGCACGCGCCCTTGCGACGGAGACAAAAAATAGCCTCCGCGGGAAACCGGAAACGTATCGTTGGGCGCAAGAGCGGAATTATCATTCCGACGGGGAGTTTACACCCGGACGATCAGTAGGCTGAGCCCCTTCTGATCGTCTTTTTTTTTCCGGCCACCCGCGAAGGCTTGCGAGTTTGACGAGGTGGAGAGACCGAGGCGTTACTTTCGGCCTCTCCGGGGGAAGAATTAGCAGTCTAGCAGTCGAGAGTATTTTCCCTTTCCCAGCCAGACAAATGGTGACAATAACGGTCCCATTCGTGGTATTTCAGTTTGACGTAGCTGTCGATCAGCTCGTCGCCCAAACCTGCGCGAAGCTCCTTGCTCTTTTCGGTCAGTCGCATAGCGTCCAGCATGTTAAGCGGCAGCTTCTTCGCACCTTTCGCCTTATGGCCTTCGGCATACATGTCGATGTCCAGGCGTTTTCCCGGATCCCGCTTGTTGGCGATGCCATCCAGACCGGCGGCGATAATGCCTGCCTGCATCAAGTACGGATTGGCCGCCCCGTCCATCAATCGCAGCTCGAACCGGCCCGCGTCTGGAATACGAACCATGTGGGTGCGGTTGTTGCCGCCATATGTCACTGTGTTGGGCGCCCAGGTCGCGCCCGATGTCGTTACCGGGGCATTGATGCGCTTGTAACTGTTGACCGTGGGGTTGAAGAACGAACACAACGCCTGAGCGTTATGGATGATGCCGCCCAGGAACTGGTAAGCCAATTTGCTGTTACCCAATTCACCTTTTTTATCGAGGAACAGGTTCTTCTTTCCGGCCTTGTCCCAGAATGAAATATGGGCGTGACAGCCGTTACCGGTGCGGTCGATGAAGGGTTTAGGCATGAATGTCGCCCGGTAGCCGTATTCTTCGGCAATCGCTTTAACCATGAACTTGAAGAAAGTGTGGCGATCGGCCGTCTTCAGGGCGTCATCGAAATCCCAGTTCATTTCCCACTGGCCGTTGGCATCTTCGTGATCGTTTTGGTAGGGGCCCCAGCCCAGCGCGATCATGTGGTCGCAAATTTCCGAGATGACGTCGTATCGACGCATCAGCGCGCTTTGATCGTAGCAGGGTTTTTCCTGGGTATCGTTCGGATCGGAAATTTCCGTTCCGTCCGGGTTAGTCAGGAAATATTCGCATTCGACGCCGGTCTTGATCCGGTAGCCTTTCTTCTGGGCTTTCGCCAATTGACGCTTCAGGGCGACGCGGGGAGAGGCTTCTACTTCCTTGCCGTCCATCCACAGATCGCCGGCAAGCCAGCCGACTTCTGGTTTCCACGGAAGCTGTATCAGGCTGTCCGGATCGGGAACTGAGAACATATCCGGATGAGCAGGAGTCATATCGAGCCAGGCTGCAAATCCAGCGAAACCAGCGCCTTCTTTCTGCATTCCCTTGATCGCACGCGCCGGAACCAGCTTCGAGCGCAATACGCCAAACAGATCAACAAAACTGATTAGAAAGTACTTAATACCTTGTTTCTTTGCTATCGCCGCTAAATCTTTTGCCATCCCCGTATTCCTTTCCCTTGTTAATTGGCCGATCCCCTCGGCCTCATTTTATATATTTTCAGCGTTCAAATTTGATGGGCGTTTTTTCCCGGCATCGGAATGCCTGTCGCCTCGGCAGTCGTTCTGGTTATCGAGCGCAGGTCTTCAGGTTCTATATTATGAACATCCGTCTTGCCGGTGCAACGCGCCATGATTGAGGCTTCCGACGACAGAGACTTCATATAAAGTGCAACAGCTTCGGCGCGTTCGGCATCGGAACTGTCACCTGTAAACGCCAACGAACCATCGACCATCTTGCCGCCCATGGCGAAACCTAAAGCCGCGCCCAATGCGACACCATTGGCTCCCAGGCCGATCATTTTCGCCAAGTCCGTGCCAGAGCGAACGCCGCCGTAATAGAGTATTTCGATATCTTCTTCCCGGTTCATGGCCCTGAGCAATCGAAGGGCATCGCGGATAACCGAGAGATCAGGATTTCCAGCCAATTCAGGCCAGGCACTGGAACCTGTGCAGCCGTTCAACAGCAAAACATCCATTTCGTTATCCAACGCAAAAGGAATCGCCTTGCTCAGGTCATCCTTGGTGACCGAAAGACCGACGCACTGGCCGCCGGCGAGAGCCGGAATATCAAATTCCCTGAAGCCGCCACCAAGCGTAAACAGAACGCCGGCCGCCTCTTTGGAAATTTCATCCGCGTCCACTTCAGCCAACTGCAGCCAAGGAACCGACACCGGCAATTGTTTGGAACCGACATACGCGCTGCCATGTTCGGCTAATCCTTCACCCAGGCTTTTACGAATTTCCTCTGGCGCTTCATCGAAGCCGGCAGCAATCAGAGGCGAGGCGAGCTCGATCCGGTCTCCGATTCGGGCCTTGACGTTACACGGGTCGCGATAGGGATCGATAACCAGCCTCGACAGGTTGGCCGGAAGGAAAATCAAATCGTCCAGGGTCGGAAAATGATCCTCCTTGAAGGGTTCTTCATGAGACTGCAGGCGCTTGTTCAGTATCGCTTTTTGAGTCGGAGCATCATCCAGTTCCGCGCGCGCCATCACAAAGATATCTTCGCGGCTGTGAACGGTGTAGTCGGCTGAGCCAGTTTCCGCATCGCAGCGATAACACCGCGCCGCCTCGCAGCGGGCCGCCTCGGCATCATAAGTCACTTCAATTTCCGGGAATTCCACCGGCGTATCGCCGAGGCCCTTGAATTCAAGATTCTTGCGATTAATGATTTCCCATTCGGCGTCCTGGGCCACCGGTACCCGGCGGGTACGAAACGGCGTACGATAGGGCAACGGGTTTTCAATACCGTCGAGAAACGCTTTCATATAATAAGCGGCGCGATGACCATGCTGCATGGCCATGACGATAGTCGACCCACCGAACGCGCCATCCCCGGCAGCGAAAACGTTGGAGTCGTCGGTGCGCATGGAATCCCAATCGGTGCGGACCCTGTCCCAGTCCATCATGCCGGCTTCATCAAGGCTTTCGCATTCGGCCTGCTGACCGACGGCGACGATGACCAGCCCACCGGCGACGAAGTGTTCGCTGCCTTCGATATCTATCGGACGGCGGCGACCGTCTTCGTCAGGTTCACCCAACTCGGTCCTGACGCACGTCAGGCCGAATCCGGTTTCGCCACCGGCCACGGCGACAGGTTGGACGTTGTAAATGATATCTATGTCTTCTTTTATCGCCCCTTCAAGCTCTTCGCGGCGGGCGGGTATTTCCTCTGCACCACGACGATAGACAACCTTGACGTCCTTGCATCCCGGCAGGCGCTTGGCGGCGCGGCAGGCATCCATAGCGACATCGCCGCCGCCGATAACCAGAACGGTTTCCGGCATGTTTGGACGTTCACCGGCGTTTATCTGGCGCAGAAAATCCACGCCATTGATAACGCGTTCGTCATCGACATTCAGCGCGCTCATGGTTTTTCCGCCCCAAGCGCCGATGGAAAGCAGCACTACATCGTGCTTTCCTTTCAATTCCTCAAGGGTGATGTCTTTGCCGAGGGTGCAGGAAAGGTGAACCTTAATGCCAGGGCAACGTTGGGTCAGACGATCCAGGTCCTCATCGATAATGCCGTCGGGGAGACGGAAAGTAGGGATACCCCAAACCATCATACCGCCCAGCCTGTCCATCATTTCATAGACGTGGACTTCGAACCCTGCTTCGGCCAGATCCTTGGCTGCGGTCAGTCCGGCCGGGCCGCCGCCGACGATACCGACTGTTTCTGTTCGGGTTACCTCGACCGCGCTCGGCTTGTAGTCCGGCCCAAGCTGGTCCATGACATAGCGCTTGATGTTGCGAATGGCGATGGGTCCATCGCTGTCCGCACGGCGGCAGGCTGGTTCGCACGGGGCGTCGCATACGCGTCCGCAAATGGAACTGAACGGATTAGTCGCCGTAATAGCTTCGAAGGCCTCTTCCATTTTTCCTTCCCAGGTGTAGGCGATATAGGAAGGCGCATCGGTACCTATGGGACAGGCGACCTGGCAAGGCGCCGGAACGAAATGGGTGTCGCCCGTGTCGTCGGCGAATTCAGTAGGCGCTTCACAGGGCGCGATCCGGTTGATGTCGTATACGCTCATTTTCAAGATGCCTTACTTAACAGATCGCGATCGCGATCCCGGTTTTCCGGTTCATAAGGGAGGCCGGTAATTTCAGCCGCTTCCGGCGTCAGGGCAACCAGATCGTCACGCCCGATCTTGTGCACGTCATCATAGCCCAGGCCTTCGGTAATGGCTGCCAGCTGCCAGCGCAGGGATTCAAGGTAGTGGTGGATATTTTGCGCCTCGGCAGAAATGTTGTAGCGCTTTTCGTGTTCGGGATCCTGCGTAGCTATACCGACGACGCATTTGCCGACATGACACTGCAAACATGATATGCAGCCGCCCGCGATCAGGGCCGCCGTGCCAACGGCAACCGCGCTTGCGCCCAGGGCCAATGCTTTGGCGGCGTCGACACCGGTCTTGATTCCACCCATCAGAACGATCGGCAACTCGCCGGGTTTTCCGATTTCCTCCAGTGCATCAACCGCCTCGGTAATGGCGGCCAGCGTTGGAATGCCGACATACTCCAGGACTTCGTTACCGGCCGCACCCGTCGAACCTTGAAGGCCGTCCAGGGAGACGTAGTCAAAGCCATCCTTACAGGCGATCTTGATGTCGTCTCGCACGCGGCCAGCCCCAAGCTTGACCGATACCGGCACCCGGTAGCCCGTCGCTTCGCGGAATTCCTCGATCTTGATGACCAGGTCATCGGCGCCCAGCACGTCGGGGTGGCGTGACGGCGAACGCAAATCGATGCCCGCCGGTATACCGCGAATCTTGGCAATCTGCTCGGTCACCTTATTGGCCATCAGCTGCCCGCCAAGGCCCGGCTTGGCCCCTTGCGAGACATATATTTCGAGCGCATCGGCTCGCTGCATATCGTGGATGGACCAGCCAAGACGACCGGACAGGCACTGGTAGATCAGCTGATCGGCCTCTTCGCGCTGCTCGTCCATCATGCCGCCTTCACCGGTGTTTTCTGAAATTCCGGAAAGGCGGGAGGCCGTCGCAAGAGCCAGCTTTGCCGACTTCGACAAAGCGCCGTAACTCATGGGCGCGATCATTACCGGCATACTCAGATCCAGGGGTTTGCCGCCCATTCGGTCGCCGATCTTGGTACGCAGATTGATCTTCTCCAGGGCCTTTGGATCGGTCTCGATTTTGCTCAGGTCTTTTTTGAAGGCGATGTCGCCAAAATGAGGCAGCGGCCGGGTGGTTCCGTAACCCCTGATCCGATAGCGCCCGATCTGGGACTTGATGTGAATGTCCTCAAGAACCTTTTCGTTCCAGTATCCGGCCTCGCCCGTAGCTTCAAAAAACGGAATGTTGCGAACCCTGGGTTCGGAGCGTGCATAATTCAACGATTTTCCTGCGTTGGCGATTTTCTGGAGGGTGCCGCTGAAAGAAATTTTGTAACGGTCCAACAACTCAAAAATCTCGTCCTTTTCCGCAGCACTTAAATCGGTCATTGCAGCGTCGTTGCCCAGCGAATTGATACGGCCGCCGACAATGATGTCGCCGCCGGTCATATCCTGGCCGACCTGATCTCCAGATTCGCCCAATATGATGATCCGCCCGCCGTACATAATGTAACCGGCCATGAAATTGGCGTTGCCGCCGCAAATAAGAGTCCCGGCTTTCATCACCTGACCAGCGCGCGAGCCAACATTGCCGTGCACAACGATATCTGCCCCACGGTTAGCCACGCCGGCAATGGCGCCGGCATTGCCGTGAACGATGGCGGACCCGCCCAGCATGTTGTCGGCCAGCCCCCATCCGACGTTGTTATCGATTTCGAAGCGTGCGGTGTCGGTTAAACCGGCGCAGAAATATCCTGCGGATCCCCGAACCCTCACCCTAACGTCGTGGACAAGGCCGACACCGATGTGGTGTTTGGCGTCCGGGTTGAGGACTTCCACGTCCTCGCCTTTCGCCCCGATTTCACGAATGCGCTCGTTGGCGTCGCGAACGGAAAGTTCTGCTAAGTCAATCGTTGCCATGTATCGAATGTCCCTGGGCTAGGTTCTGTCGTGTTCAGTGCGCGCCCTGGAAAAAGCCTGTTAAGAGAAACTTCTTCAGACGCGATTGCTATCAATTCGTCATTTTCAAACTTGACCATTGGCTTGGCGGCAAGGCGATCCTTGGCGTAACCGATCTCGTCCTTCGTCGACACCAGAAAAGAAAACGTTCCATCCAAGTCGTCAATCGACGTGCCTAATGCCTCTTTCAGGGGAACCCCTTGCGAGAGCTTATCGGCCAGATAAACCGCTACGAGTTCGGAGTCATTGTCGGTATTAAATTCGAATCCTCGTTTTTCCAGCCTGCGACGCATTTTCCAGTAGTTTGTAATTTGACCGTTATGAACGATCGAGACGTCAGCGAAGCCGGTAGCCCAGAACGGGTGCGACGCTTCCGGTGCGACATCGGATTCAGTGGCCAGGCGAACATGGCCTATGCCGTGGGATCCGGTAAAATTTTTTACTTCATACACGTCATCAACGTCATAGGCGCCACCCAGATCCTTGATGATGTCCAGGCTCTCGCCAATGGATACCAGTTTAGCAGCATGCTCCATTGCGTAGGCCAGTTTTTGAATATCGCCGGAAAAGCGGATTTTGACAAAATAGGTCGATCCGACTCTTTCCTCCCTGACCAGTTCCGCCTGGAACTCTTTCAGTTTCGCCTGAATTTCACCGATGGCAGCATCTGCCTGGTCCTGATCGCCAACAAAGAAGCGAAGTCTTAGCTCGCCGGGAGCGGCGTCATGGTAAAGCGCAAATCCCGTCGAGTCCGGTCCGCGGTGCTGACAGCCGTCCAGCATGGCAATTAACGCCTTGCCGACGTCGGCTTCCACAGCCTCGCCTTTGTACATGACACCAGCGATTCCGCACATGAGCATGATCCTTAAATGGTTACATTTTCAGTCCTCAGGCGCCCGTCCGTGAGCGCCATTTTTAAAGTAACCAAAAAAGAACCATTGATCAACTGGGAAGAATAAATTTTTACGGTGATGAAAATATTAATTAGGTTTTTGTGCTCAATGCCGGGTAGGAAATGATGCTCAAGAAAACCACTGGAAGATTTATCAGGTTTTCCGGACCGTGCGGGGCGTCGGCATCGAAGAAAAGGGAATCACCGGGCTTTAGATTGTAGACCTTGTTGCCGTGGCGATAATCCATTTCACCTTCCAGTATGTAAAGAAACTCCGTTCCGTCGTGCTGAAAAATCGGAAAAACATCGGAATCCGCAGTCAAGTGAATAAGATAAGGCTCTACGGTGACAGCACCACCCACGGTATGGCCGAGCAACCGATAGTGGTGCCCGGCCCTTGTGCCGCGGCGCTCTATCTCAATTCCCTCGCCGGCTGGAACATAGCTTGCGCCGCGTTCCTCTTCAAATTGACGGAAAAGAGAAGTCACCGGGACATTCAGTGCGAGGGCCAAACTTTTAAGTGTGGCAAGGGAAGGAGACGTTTGGCCATTTTCGATTTTCGAGAGCATGCCGGGCGAAAGTTCCGCCAATTTGGCCAATTCGACGACGGTCATTCCCAACTTGTTTCGAAACCCCTTTACCTCTCTGCCGATGGCTATTTCAAGGCTATTGCTCTTGGCGTCCTTGGTCGCATGGGGATCTTGCTGCATGTAAACCTACTTAGTTAGAAGATTCATTATTTCTTATATAACTGTTCAGAAGGCGTTGATTTGCAACTAAAAAATAGCGTCAGCTTAGCCTATTCGGCTAACCCGTTGTTTTCAAGAAAAGTTTTTTCATTACAGGAAATTTTTTCGGTGATTAGGGAGCCAAAAGCACCCCAACGCCAACAATTATCAGCGCCACCCCGGCCCACTGAAGCGCCGACATGGCTTCTTTCAAAATCATTCGGGCCAGGATGATGGTTACGGCGCTAAAGGCCGACGCCACAACCGCGGCTATTTCGCCGCCCGCGGCTTCCCCGCCAATCACCAAGAATAAGTAGGCGCCACCATCCAAAAGACCCTGCAGACAGAGCCACGGCCACCAGCGGCCGCCGACAGAAGGCGCTTTGCCGCGCCAGACCACGACGACAAAAATCGCCGCTAGACTAATCCAGCGTGTAACAAATACCGTCTGCAATTCGCCATAGATTTGCCCGGCCTCCTGAAGCGAAATGACCGTGACACCAAATACAAGGGCCGCTGCGACGGAAATCAGAACGGTCTTTTGCAATCCGGCAAGTGAATATTCTTCCTTACCTTCATAATGCCCAACTGATCTGGCGACGACATAGACGCCGCCCATGACGCCGCCCATGGCAACCCACTGGATGATCGTCGGGCTGTGCCCGATTAGAACGGCGTACAGAACATTAATTACGGGATAGCTGGCCACTATGGGAGAAACAATGGTTACCGGTCCACGAGCCAATCCCCAATACAAAAGCAAGGTGCCCGCCATCACTCCCAGGCCCGTCATGAAGAGAAGGCCCAGTCCTGAAGGCTTCCAGATAAAAGGCTGTTCGGCAAAAAGGAAAATAACGCTAAAAACGATGGCGCTGATTAGCAACATGCCAAAAAGCGCTGCATGATGACCGACGGCACGACCGGTGAAGCGGGCGATAAAGTCCGCGCTGCCCCAGCACATGGCGGTTAACAGTCCCCAAAATGCAGGCGTCATTTATCCCCTCACATTATACTTAGAGTTTGGGTTAGCCGTTTTTCACCATTGGTAAATGACCGCGTTTCCAGCGCAGCACGCCGCCCTTAAGCACGCGAACATTTTTAAAACCCGAATTTTCCAGCAGCTTGGCCGCACCTATAGAATCGAGATCCGAACGGCAAACGATGACAATCTGTTGCTGCTTCAGGTCTTCAAAATCCGGCCCACCTTTTTTGATTTTGTCCTCTAATTCCGAGGTTAGAATATTGATCGCCCCTTCAATGTGCCCCTGCGCGAAATCCTTCCCGGAACGGATGTCGATAATCACGACCGCCTTGGCTTGGGCCAGCATGTTATTCAACTCGCCGTCAGTGATGTAATCCACCTTGCCCTTTATGCGCCTGGACAATATCGGCATGGCCATCAGGAAAAGAACCAAGGCGAGCGGCAGCAACAGCCAGGGGTCGAGGTTCAGGTTCATGGTTCCTCCGAAGTCATTATCAAGATCACGGTGGTTTTTATACGAAAAAGGGGAACCCGGACAGTACCGGGTTCCCACAGTTCTTCGTCACGCGAAAAAAGGTCCGGACGTCAGCCCTTGATGCCTTCTTCGTGTGATTTCAACGCTTCGTTCAGGGTCTCAGCGTTTGAAACCTTCATCGCGTTTGAGAGTTTGGCTTTGTCGGAGAAATGCTGCTCCTCCTCGACCAGGTTTTTGTTTTCGCTCCTCATTTGAATGAGGTGCCAGACGATCCACGTTCCGAGACCGATAATGGCCCACAGCATCTCGGTCCCCGGGAAGGGGTACAACGTACCGATTTCCAGCAGATTCATGTTCCAGGTTGTTAGTCCGGTTTCCATTTCTCTACTCCCTTTCCTTAATCTATCAGACCGCGAGACTTAGCTTCAGACGTCTCGGCTTCGAATACATCGGCCTCGTCCAGATAACGGTCGTGGTACTCAGCCAAATCAAGACCGGCCAGTTCCACATGTTCCGGAATACGAAGCACGCCCATTTTGTTCAACACCGTGGAAGCGATCCAGGCTGGCGCAAAACCAAGGACGAAGAACATGATGATGGCTCCAATGAACTGCCCAAGCGGATTGATGTGGGCGTAATCAGGATTCATCGAAGACGGATAACCCCAAAGCACAAAGCCGGCGATGACAACACCGAAGAAGCCGGCGTAGCCATGAACGGCGACAGCGCCGACGGCGTCATCGATCTTGAACGTGCGCTCGACCCAGCCGTGCATCTTGTAGGCGACGACAACACCGACACCGGCAATGACCATCGCCTGAATCGGATGATACAAGTCGTTACCTGAAGACGCGGCGATAATCCCAGCCAAGCCGGAAGAGTAGGTCCAGAAAGCATCACCCTTGGAGACGATGTAACCCATCATCAAGCCTCCCGAAAGCGACATCAGGAAGTTGAGCGTGATCGCCGACGTGGTGGTCGGGGTCAAGTAAATGTTGGTGGAGGTAAAGAACGATCCTTCCATACCAGCGGCAGCGCCGACATCGAATATCGGAATGTTGCACGCGACATAGAAGCCCCAGAAGCCCGTATAGATCAGGAACAGGCCGATGGTTACCAGCCACGGATTGTGCGGCACGATGTTACGCGGCGTCCCGTCGGCGCGGAATTTACCGATACGAGGACCAAGAACAACCAATACGCCGAGGGCGAAACCGCCAGCGATGGCGTGAATAACGCCGGACGCATAGGCATCGTGGTAGCCCAGCAACTGAACCATCCATCCGTCAGGCGACCAACCCCAGGCAGCGTCGATAATCCAGGTGAAGGACCCGATCAACACGGCCAACAGCCAGAAAGCGCCGGAGCGAATGCGTTCGATGACAGCACCTGAAACAATCGAAGCCGCCGTCCATGAGAACAGCAGGAATGCGGCCCAGAAAACGCCGTTAATGCGCGCCCAGCCCATGGTGTCATCGGCAGTCAGGGTTGCCTGATGCGGAGCGCCACCCATGTGGGCACCCATCAGTTCGGACCATGGCGTCGCCCACGGGGCGTCATTGACGCCGCCGGTGATGAACGGACCATTCGTCCAGCCAAAATAGATCCACCAGCCGAAATAGAAGAAGGTTACGGTGACCAACGGGATCACCATCGTGTTCTTCATCAGCGTGTGCATCATGTTCTTTTTCCTGGAGGCGCCGACTTCATACATACAGAAGCCAACGTGAATCAGGAACATAAAGACCACCGTTATCCAGTAGTAAACCTCGGTAAAGATGATCGTAAGAGCGTCAAGTGGGTCTCCCATTAATCTCCCTCTCTGTTGTAGGCCGCTGCCAGTTTGCTACTGGGCTTATTCCAAACAGGGGCATCTAACAGCGGCATGCCTTCCTAGTGGTAGCGTTATATCCTCCCCGAGATCGAATCGATTGACTGGCTCATAATCAATTGCTCGTTTGCCGACCTCAGTTGCGGCAATTATGACCATTTCCATGAATGAATCGCGATCATTGAAACGGTCGCACATTATTAAACAGGTTCCAGCAAGCCATCTCAAGCTAAAAATATTCACCACAAGATAAATATTTTCACATTGGTAAATTTTTCCAGCGCTCGTTTTTGGGTTTCTTGTTGCAGCGAAAAAACGCAAATTTTTCAATTTGTTAGAAAAATACGCAAGCAAAGAGAGAAAGACAGATGACCTCTTTGTCCGGGGCGTTGCGTCGAAATGGCTGTTGCCGAGGCAGATTCCTTCGTCTACGGTGCCTTAAGTTATTACCGTCGGGATAGAAATATTCCTACACGATTCGCTCAACAGATAAGTTTAAAAAACGGAGGCTAAGATGGGAGCAATAGGCGGATTTTTTATGGCGTGGGCAATGTTGCTGGTAATCGGCACGGTCGCCGTCAGCGTTATGGCAATGCTTGGAAAAAGTTCCTGAGCATAAACATCAGGCGGACGAAGAAGTCCATAAATTCTTCTTGATGAATAAAACCCCGACGGCGGCATATGCGCGCTTTCGGGGTTTTTTTTAGTGGTCCTTTTGTTGCAAAAAAAGTTTCCTATAGGGAGGCATTCATGATTGGGAAAAGCGAAGCGCCCCCGGGACAGATTTTGCGCGCTGGCGGCGCCGGCCCGTATTTACTCGTTTGCGAGCATGCGGGAAATCTGGTTCCTGAATCCCTTGGAAACCTTGGACTGTCAAAAGATGACGTTACCCGGCATATCGCGTGGGATATCGGCATTCGGGAGGTCGCTAAAAAGTTGAGTGTGTTGTTGGACGCAACGTTAATTCTGCAACCTTATTCGCGCCTGGTCATTGATTGCAATCGCCATCCAGGCGACCCGGATATCATCGCCGAAGTGAGCGACGGCACAGTTATTCCCGGCAACCAAAACTTGAGCACGGATGATATCGAGCATCGTCTTTCACACATCCACGCTCCTTTCCATAAAAAAATCGATGGCGAACTGGAACGACGCAAAAACTCCAAGCGCCCCTGCATTCTTATCACCCTGCACAGCTTCACCCCCTTTTTGACGGGCGATTCGCCCCGCCCCTGGCACATTGGCGTTATCTATAATCGTGAACGACGGCTGGCGGACAGTCTGTTAAGGCTGCTGGGGGAATGCGAAGATATTCACGTCGGGGATAACGAACCCTTCGCCATGTCCGATGACAACGTCTACACCATACCGTACCACGCCGAAGGCCGCGGAATCGCCGCCGTTGAAATCGAGCTTAGACAGGACTTGATCACCGATGAGCAAGGGCAAGCCCATTGGGCTGACCTGCTATCTGAAATTCTGGGAAAAGCGGCTACGGAGTTAATCGAAGGCGCCTTGTGACGAACCTGGATATTTTGGCAGGTTGTCATCCAGGGAATAGTACGCAGGTTTATCATCACAGAATATATGTCCGACAAGCTTAAGTCCTTTAGGGTCATCAATGCTGCCGGCGGCGACACTTATATAATCCCCGCCACTGGGAAGCCAAAACAGCGACGAGCCGCAATTCTGGCAAAATCCCCTTTCGGCGGTATCCGACGATTTGAACCATTTCAGCCCACGCTCTTCAGTGAAAGTCAGATCACCGCGGGCACATCGGCTATAGGCGGCAAAATGACCGTGGCTGCGCTGGCATTGGCTGCAGTGGCAGGCCACGATATGGCGCATGTTTCCGGAAATTAGGAAGGTGACGTCCCCGCACAAACAAGAGCCTGTTATTTCTTGATTACTTTCGCTCACTTGGCTGCTCCCATAATTAGATTTCAACTCTCGGAGAGTATTAAAAGAATGTCCCGCGATATCAATGCCTGAGGCCACTACTTGACCCGTGAGACATATGCCGCCATAAAGTCGCCCTCTCAAAAACAAAGGCTTTAAGGTCCAAACTTATGAGCAGAATCTTCTCCGGCGTTCAGCCCACTGGCGATCTTCATCTCGGCAACTATCTTGGCGCAATCCGCAACTGGGTTCGCCTTCAGGACGACTATGAATGTCTTTTCTGCGTCGTCGACATGCACGCAATCACTGTCTGGCAGGAGCCCGATGAGTTGCTAGCCAGCACTCGCGAAGTGGCTGCCGCACTGTTGGCCTCGGGCATCGACCCCAAACACAACATCGTTTTCAACCAATCTCAGGTACCGGGTCATGCCGAGCTAGCCTGGATATTTAATTGCGTAGCCCGTATTGGCTGGCTGAACCGGATGACCCAGTTCAAGGAAAAAGCGGGCAAGAACCGGGAAAACGCATCGATCGGCCTGTTTGCCTATCCGTGTCTGATGGCTGCTGACATTCTGCTTTACAAGGCGACCCATGTTCCGGTTGGCGAAGATCAGAAACAGCATCTGGAGCTGACCCGCGACATCGCCCAGAAGTTCAACAACGACTTTAAGAAAGATATATTCCCCGTTGTAGAACCTTTGATTTTCGGCGCTGCGACCCGGGTCATGTCGCTCCGCGACGGTTCCAAGAAAATGAGCAAATCCGACCCATCTGACCTTTCGCGCATCACCATGACCGACGATGCGGACGCCATCGCCAAGAAAATCCGAAAAGCGAAATCAGACCCGGACGCCCTGCCCGGTAGCCCGGAGGCCTTCGATGGCAGACCGGAAGCAGCAAATCTTATGGGTATTTACGCGGCTTTGTCGGATAGTGACATTAAGGAAGTCTGCCAACACTTTGGCGGAGAACAGTTTTC
>CAZBEC010000032.1:0-23615 GCA_964490815.1 uncultured Thalassospiraceae bacterium | reverse complement strand
GCCTAAAGTCGAATTTTGCTGATTCACCTTGTCTGGGATATTGAAGGACTATCTCTTTCAGGATCAATCGCCCGAATGCGACAGAAAGGAATTCGGAAATGTTTAAGGTTCTGGTGCTTGGTTCAGCTGCGGGGGGCGGCTTTCCTCAATGGAACTGCAATTGTGATAATTGTTCGAAGGCCCGCGCCGGTGATCCTACCGCACGACCCCGTACCCAGTCTTCCCTTGCTGTGACCGCAGATGGAAAACGTTGGGTGCTGCTCAATGCCTCGCCGGATTTGCGCCAACAAATTTTCGAGAATGCCGCCTTGCATCCCCAGGAAGGATTGCGCCATACGCCCATTTCGGCGGCGGTGCTGACAAATGCCGATATCGATCATTCCGCCGGCCTGCTAACGTTAAGGGAAAGCCAGCCGTTCGCGCTTTACGCCACTCCCCGGGTGCTCGGGGTTCTCGCAGGGAATTCCGTTTACGAGGTCGTTAATCCTGAATTTGTGCCGAGACGCCCCCTGTCGTTAAACAAGCCTGAGAAACTTGTTGATATCGACAACAAGGACCTGGGCCTAACCGTCACCCCCTTCGCCATTCCGGGCAAGGTGGCCCTGTACCTGGAAGACGACTCTCAGGACAATTTCGGCTCCGTTCCCGAAGACACCATTGGGCTTGAGGTCACGGATACCAAAACCAAAAAACGTTTCTTCTATTTACCCGGATGCGCCGCCGTTCCCAATGAACTGGCCGAGCGCCTTATGGGTGCCGAACTGGTCTTCATGGATGGCACAACGTGGACCGATGATGAAATGATCCGCCGCAAGGTCGGCCACAAGACAGGACAACGCATGGGCCATATGGCCATGAACGGGCCTGAGGGAACCATCGACACCTTTTCCCGGTTTGATATCGCGCAAAAGGTTTTTATCCATATCAACAACACGAACCCCGTTCTTCTTGACGACAGTCCCGAGCGCGCCGAAGCCGAGGCCGCCGGATGGGTCGTCGCCCATGATGGATTGGAAATAACGCCATGACCGACACCCAGCCTTTAACCACCGAAGCCTTCGAGGCGAAACTGCGCGCCATCGGTGAGCGCCAGTACCATGATTTGCACCCGTTTCATCAGCTTCTGCACGGCGGTGAGCTGAAAAAGGGCCAGGTGCAGGCCTGGGCGTTGAACCGCTTTTATTACCAGATCAGCATTCCGCGCAAAGATCTGGCGTTGATGTCGCATATTGAAGACCCTGAGCTTCGCAACACCTGGCGTCAACGCGTTCTGGACCACGATGGCGGCGGTGAAGGCGGCACGGGCGGGATCGAACGCTGGTTGCGCCTGACGGACGGCCTGGGGATGAACCGCGAAGATGTCAAAAACCTGAAAGGCCTGTTGCCAGCGACCCGCTTTGCCGTCGATGCCTACGTTCATTTCGTATCGACCAAGCCGACTCTGGAGGGTATCGCGTCATCCCTGACCGAACTGTTCGCCCCGGACATTCACCGGGAACGGATTGATGGGTTCGAGCGCTATTACGAGTTCGCCAACGATGCCACCTTATCCTATTTCCGCCGCCGTCTGATTGAAGCGCCAAGGGACGTGGAGTTCGGCCTGGCCTATGTGCTGGAACACGCCATAACGCGCGAGCAGCAGGAAAAATGTGTAGCGGCCCTGACCTTCAAGACGGAACTGTTGTGGGCGCAACTGGACGCCCTGCATCATGCTTACGTCTCGCCGGGGTTGATTCCACCAGGCGCATTTGTGCCGGAAGACATGTCGGAAACGGCGTACACACGCAAATAATCCCGCCTTTGCTGGGAAAAACGGCGTCGTAAGACTATTGTCTAGTTGTTACGGCCCTCTTTCTCCAACATGATGTCAGTCATCTCGGAGTATATTCTTCTGTTTTTTTTAAGAACGGTAGAAAACCGGGCTATATAGTCAGTTAGTAAATTCTAGGGAGAATCAAATGAAGTGGGAAATTCCAGCTTATTGTGAGCTTCGCATGGGTTTTGAAGTAACGGCTTACGTCTATACCCGTTAAGGTATGACAATTCGGGGCGCTTCCTCAAAAAGGTTAGCGCCCCGATGCGTTCTACCTGCAAAATTCAATCAACAGCATCTGCAGGAGGGCAATGCATAAAATGGTGCAAAATGCCCCAATACAATTAAATGAATGCCCGGAAATCAATCCGCTCTATGTCTTCAGATGGGAAGAGCAGGAGCAGGCGTTCTTGTTGCTGTATCCGGAAGGAATCATCAAACTTAACGATTCAGCCGGCAATATCCTCAAACTGTGCAGCGGAGAAAACACCCTGGAACAGATCATCACGGACCTGAAGCAACTCTTCGGCGTCGATGATCTTGAGGACGATATCTACAGTTTTATGGAGGTCGCCATTGGTAAAGGATGGATCAGAGTTAAGAGTTGACGGTGGGGGTAAACCCCTCTGGCTCGTTCTGGAACTGACTTATCGCTGCCCGCTTAAATGCCCGTGGTGCAGCAACCCGCTTGATTTCGCCGAAATCGACAACGAATTGACCACTGAAGAGTGGAAGACTGTCCTGCGCGGCGCCAGAAAACTGGGCAGCCTGCAACTGGGCTTCTCGGGCGGCGAGCCAATGTTGCGTAAAGACCTGGAAGAACTTGTCGGTGAGGCCGAGGACCTTGGCTATTACACCAATCTGATTACCTCCGGCATGGGGCTGACCAAAGACCGCCTGAAGGAACTCAAACGTCTCGGCCTGAAACAAATTCAACTCAGCCTTCAACACAGCGATCGGGCTAAAAACGACGCCATGGTCGGAGGCGAGTCTTTTGACAAGAAGATGGAGATCGCCGAGGAAATCAAGGCCCAGGGGTTCCCGGTTGTCCTGAATGTTCCCGTCTCGCGATACAATATTGACGACGTTGACGGCATCATCAACATGGCTGAAGAAATCGGCGTCGAATACATCGAGTTTGCCAATCTTCAATATTACAACTGGGCCCTGCTCAACCGGGCTGAATTGCTGCCCGTTAAAGAGCAGTTGGACTATGCCGAAGAACGGGTCATTGCGGCGCGTGAACGCCTGGGCAATGACATGACGATCTATTTCGTCATCCCCGATTACTACGACGGCCGTCCCAAGGCCTGCATGAATGGGTGGGGCGCGATCCATTTAACCATCGCACCGGATGGCGCGGCGCTTCCCTGCCAGGAGGCCCGGGTGATAGAGGGCCTGGAGTTTCCCAATGTCAGGGACAATGACCTGGACTGGATTTGGCGAGAGTCTCCCACCTTCCAGCTCTACCGCGGCGATTCATGGATGAAAGAGCCTTGCGTTGATTGCGACGAGAAGGAAACGGATTTCGGCGGTTGCCGCTGTCAAGCCTTCCAGTTGACCGGAGACGCCGCCAACGCCGATCCGGCCTGTTCCAAATCCAGTCATTTCGACCTGATCCAGTCGGCGGTCGAAGCCGCACGCATCAACCAGGGACCGCACTTGCCGCTGGTCATGAGAACCAAAGGGGCGGTCAGCGACAGCATGAAATTGTTGCGCTCATGAAACTCCCTCATGACAGTCTTGCCGGGACCATCGCCTCGGGAGCCCTCCTGACGGCGCTTTTGATCTTTGTGGCGAATTTAATCAATGGATCTTGATGTCATAGATATCGCCGCCCGCTGGCTGCACATCATGGGATTCGTTATCTGGATGGGCCATAACTTCGCCAATGTCGTGCAAAATCCGACCTATAAGCCGGTCGGCCCCACTACGCCCCTAGAGGCTATGGGAGAACGTTTCGAAGCCGCACTGAAGCGCGAACACGGCGTTTTCAGGCATGCCTCGCTGGTCGTGTTGGCGACGGGCGTTTTCATGTTGTGGCACAGGGGCATCCTGATTGACGTCCTCACCTTGCAGAACGGCCAGGCCATTATCGGCATCGGCGTCTGGACGGGCTTTCTTATGATCCTGAACCTGTGGTTCGTTCTTTGGCCACACCAGAAAAAAGTTATCGGCTTTATTCCCGCGTCCCACGACGAACGCATCCGCTGCTCGCGCATCACGTTTCTTTCATCGCGCACAAACACCATTCTGTCCTTCCCGACCATTTTCTTCATGGCCGCGGGATCGCACAGCGCTTTCTTATTCGGATGACAGCAACATGCCCCCGTATAACTTCTCTGCTGGACCGGCGGCGCTTCCGAAAGCCGTGTTGGAAGAAGCAAAAACGGGGCTGACCGACTGGCGGGGATGCGGGCAGTCGGTGATGGAAATTCCTTTCACCGGCCCAGAATTCAAATCAATCCTAGACGATGCCACATCTTCGCTCAAAGAGCTTCTGACAATCCCCGACGATTACCATGTGTTGATGATTCAGGGCGGCGCTTATGGTCAGTTTTCCTTTATGCCGATGAATCTGTTGCGCGGTCATGACAGTGCTGATTATGCCGTGACAGGGCATTGGTCGAAGCGCGCCGCCGATGAGGCGCGCAAGTATTGCAAGGTCAACATCGTCACCGATGGTTCCGCCGCAAACTTTACCGATATTGAAAATCCTGACAAATGGCGCTTTGACCCCCATGCCGCCTACTGCCATCTCACCACCAACGAGACCGCGAACGGGTTGCAGTTGCCTCACCTTCCCGATAGCGGAGATGTACCCCTGGTCGCGGATGTAACCTCGGACCTTCTGACGGCCCCCCTGGATGTCTCAAAATTTGGCACTCTGTATGCCTCGGCGCAAAAGAACATGGGCATCGCCGGGCTGACAATTGTCATCGTCAGGGATGACCTGGCCGGTCAGGCGCTTTCGACGACGCCCGCAGTCTTCGATTATGGCCGCCTTGCCGCCAACACTTCCAAGGTCAACACCCCGCCGACCTGGGCCGTTTATATTTCCGGGCTGGTTTTCAAGTGGGTGTTATCGCAAGGAGGGCTCGCGGAAATGGCCAGGCGCAACCGGGCCAAAGCCAAAGCTCTGTATGATGTTATCGATGCGGGGAATTTCTATCGCTGTCCGGTCGCCTCAAGAGTGCGCTCCAGCGTCAACGTCTGTTTTGGCTTGCCGACCGAAGAACTTGAAAAACAATTCCTCAGCGAGGCGGCTGAGAACGGCCTTCTGTATCTTCAAGGCCATTCGGCGGCGGGGGCCATCCGCGCCAGCCTGTATAACGCCGTAGAACAAGACGCTGTCAACGCCCTGACCCAATTCATGACCGACTTCGCTGATCGGGAGGTTGGGAAGTGAATGATGAGAGTAACCTACGCCACCCGGTTTAACGTTCTTTCCACGGTTCTGAAGTTATGGGCGGCCGGGAAATTTGGCCGGGAGATCTCCATTCCCGGACAGGAAACTCATTTAATGGGATTGCCATTGAGAAACTCGGTCGGGCTTGCGGCCGGGTTCGACTTGAGCGGGAATCTTATCACGGGGGCGCGAAACGCCGGATTTGGTTTTTGCGAAGTCGGGACCGTTACCCCAGACAACCTCGCCCGCATCCAGAGAAACCTTAAGCTTGGCCCTGAGCGGCCGCCGGGTTTTCTTGTCGGCGTCAATGTCGGCTTTCGCAGAGGCGCTGTCGGTCAGGAGGCCATCGGGCAGGCAACCGAAACCCTGCGGGGATGTCTTCCCCTGTTTGACTTCGCCACCATTAACCTCAGTTCCCCTTTCACCCGCCGGGCCCGCGAAGAAGGTAAAGACTGGATTGAGCGCCTGCTTTCAGCGAGCGCCGAAAAACGCGAGCACTTTCAGGAGGACAGCGCCAGGCGCATCCCCCTGGCTCTGAAAGTATCCGCCATTGAATATCCTGCCGAAAGATTGCGTGATATACTCCGCCTCTCCATCAAACTTGGTTATGACGGGGTGGTTTTGGTATCCTCGCCCGGGAACGCCGAAACAACGCTCCAAGAAACCATGCAGGTAATTAAATCCGAAAACAGCAAGATGGCCGTTATTTCGGTTGGTGGAATAGCGACCCGGGAGCATATGCAGGCCCGTCTTAAGGCGGGCGCGGCAGCGGTTCAGGTATTTTCCTCTGTCTGGGAAAAGGGTATGTCACTCCCCCGGCGCTTGTTGACGGAAGGTGCGCTTTGACCCTTCTTGAAACATTGGTTTTGGCTTTGCTGATTTTCAGCGCCGCCGTCCAGACCTGGCTTCACAGCCGCGAGATAAGGTTTCTTCGCGCCGGGCAAGACCAGCCGGACCTGGACGAAAAAACCGCCTCCTACAGAATAGCTGGGCTTAAAGTTTCCGCAGCCTCAATCCTGATTCAGACGGTGTTTGTTATCGTCCTGGTCTTCGGCGGCGGATTGCCCTGGTTGCAAACCATCTGGACGGGTGGGGCCGGGCCGATTGTCGATATCGCCTTTCTTGTTTGCGTCGTATTGGCTTTGGCCGCCGTTAGAAGAAGCATCGTCGCGTTCCGTGTATGGGGTGTCGAACGGCGGTTCGACTTTTCCAATCAGACTGCTTTTTTATTCATCAAAGACACTCTGTTTCAGGGAATTCTGTTGTTTGCGCTCACGCTTGTCATCGGCGGCGGGGCTCTATTCGCCCTGGAAAGATGGGGGCTGATGGGATGGGCCGCTATTTGGCTGATGTGGACGGCGTTCGGTTTGTTGCGCACCTGGCTTTATCCGCTGGTTATCGCCCCCCTGTTCAACGACTTCAGCTCACCCGAAAATGTCGGCCTGGTCGATAAGGTCAAACAACTTGGAAACAGAGCCGGAACAAAAGTGGGCAAAGTGCTCATCATGGACGGCTCCAGACGTTCTTCCCATGGCAATGCGCATGTAGCGGGACTCGGCACGACAAAACGCGTGGTTCTGCTGGATACCCTTTTTAACATTCTCACCCTTGAGGAAATCCTCGGCGTACTGGCCCATGAACTGGGTCACCAGAAGCATTCTCACATCGCCAAATACAGATCCCTTGAGGCGCTGGCTAGCGCCATCTGGATTGGCGTCTTCGGATACGCATCCGGTTTTTTGGTGTTTCAACATTTCGGCCCAGGGCAGGCACTGGCCCTGATGTGGATGCTGACGCCGCTCTTGATCTTTTGGGTACAGCCATTTTTTTCAGCCCTGATCCAGTCGTTTGAATATCAAGCCGACACCGCCGCCGTTCAATTGGGATATGGCGAGGCTCTCGGCAGCGCCCTGATCAAGCTAAACAGCCACAACGCCGCCACGCCCAGATCGGAGCCACTTTTTGCCTGGGCCTATCATTCTCATCCTATGCTCGGTAAACGACTGAAAGCTTTATCGGATTAAATTGGATGGGTAATTTAGAAACGATGATGCTGTTCCATTCCTAAGATTCCAATTCAAAGAATTTTTTGGCATGCTCTTTCCAAAATTGACGTTATGCGATTTCAAGAAACCGAACGGGAACAGAGCCAGTAAACACAAACACTCCCAAGAACAGAATCACTATGGGGTTCTAGAGCTTGAGGACGGTCAGTATTTTGAGTGCGAAATTTTCTTGTTGTAGACTTTCTAAAAATTATCTGGGCCATTTGCAGGTATTGAATGTCGACCCGACCAGTAATCACGATGAGCATATTCAACTAGAAAATTCATGTTGCCTCATGTAATTATTACGCAATCACTCGTATAAACACTTCGGCAGGACAAAAAAAATCCCCATAACGCGCGCACCCACAATCGCAAACAACGAAGGGCAATTGAGGCGTCGATAAGAAGGCTCGGGTTCAACTGCCCGATCCTGATAGACAAAATCAACGTCATCATCGCCGGCCATGGGCGATGGGAAGCGGCAATAAGCATCGGCCTTAAATTAGTCCCCGTCATTATTCTTGATCACCTGAACTCCGACGAAATTCGGGCGTTCATGTTAGCGGACAATCAGCTTGCCACACTGGCAGGATACAGGACTCGAACCCCCAACCAGAGACGTTTTAACCCATCGAATTCATTAAGTTATGTGGAATGGCTCTGGTCGTTGATGAAAAATTACTGGATTTTGAGTAAAATTGGGGAAATCTGCTATCGCAGAGACTGAGAAGTGACGTTCTGGTTGGAGTTTCGTTCCTGACTCAGCGCATCAAATCTCAAAAATCTCTGCGATAACAGTGACTTAGTGGTGGGGCGGGCAAGACTCGAACTCCCAACCAGATAGTTGCATTGGCGGTTTCTGGTGGTTTCCTTCGATGATTCACCACTGTGCCCAAAATGTTCGTTTTCTTCCGTGTTCTGCTCGCAGCCTATTCATGAATAATTCGTGTTCCTCCAGGTCTTGCCAATCACTGATGTCTTCGGACAGCAGGGTGGCCTGCCGAAGATCCCTGATACCGTAAGGATAGTATTTGGTTTTGCCGGTTCGAAGCGCACCCTCGGCGAGGAGTCGGTAAAGAACGGTGGCGGCAAGGGGATATTCCGGCGTCATCGCCTTAGCGGCAGGCCGTAGGACCCAATAGGCGCGAGCGTTGAACGCACCAGCCCGCTGGATGACCAGAACGCTTGCCTCCGCCGCAGCATCGATTTCCGTCATCAACGCCAAGGCGAGGTGAACGTTTTCATGACAGCCCGCGATAGCTACCGCCTTGGTTTTCAGGTTTGCCCGTTCGTTCTCCGGCACCATCCCGAAACAAGTCCGAAAATGATCAGGCGACAGCGTTGTTTCGAACGCCCGCCAGATGACGGAAAAGGCCTCATCCTTGCGCCCCAGGTCAATCAGGATTGCGGCATGCAGGTCGGTAGAATCGTTGTTTGGATGTGCGCGCCCGTCCGGTCGTTCAATCCAGCGGAGCGCGTCCTCGGGCCTACCAGCCCTATACAGGCGTTCAGCGATCTCGACCACATAGACAAGGTGTGTTCCGTTCGCCTCGTGGGCGGCGATGAAGGCATCCACATCCCCCTTGATATCGGCGATGTCTTGCAGGCCGCGATACTGACGACTTCGCGCCCAATCTGTTTCCGAATGGTCGTCGCTAGTTTTGGATGTCGGCAGGTCATCCAGTTTCATCCGGAAACGCCCCGCCAGTGCCTTCAGGCCATTGTCGCCCAATGCATCGGCGAAGGCCGGTATGACCTCGTCTAGGACGCCGTAGGGATTGTCTTGGACTGCCTCGAACACGATGTCGGCAATCTCCTCCGGGTCTCTGTCACCGATTATGGTCCAAGCGCGCGCCCAACCATCCACCACCTCAAACAGGGCGTTGCCGAGTTCCCCGTCGGAGTCATCAGCCATGTCAAACAGCGTATGCTGGAGGTCGACCAACCGAGCCAACAGTTCCGCTGCCATTCTCGGGGCGTTGGGCAACAGATCATCAATGATGTCTTGGCGGATGGCGCTAATGTCGGCTCCAAGGGCGGCGGCGGAGCGCCAGTCTTCATACCCGTCGATGTTCTCGAGCGTTCCTATTCGCCGTTCCAGGGAACGGGTCAGACGACTTGAGGGATCTTCTGGCGGGTCAGGGGCATCATTGGTACCCGGGAGAAGGGCGTCCAGCTTGTCGCGCAGGCTTGGATTACCGTGCGCTTGTTCGATAACCAGCCTTGCCAGTCGTCTCGCCCCGAGTGCCACCAGGGTGTCTTCATCAAGAGATGGTTTGGTTCGACGAGCCACCGTTGACTATTTCCCCCCTGTAATGTCCCGTTCCGGAAGAGGTCCGCTCGCAAGATACTAGCCCGGATTTTCTTTTCTCAAAACGCCAAATACGACTGGACTTCCGCCGCCAACAGAGCGGTACTGTGGGTGTGTGGTCATGGCCTTTAGGGCTTGCAAAATCCTCCAACCACCACCTGCTCGGATCTGACTCTTATTTAGGCCGGGCCTCGGGCAGTGGGAGCGTCCGCATCGCGCGGGCGCCAGTATCAAGGAGGCAACCATGCCCGTAAAACTCACCAAGACCGCAACCATCCTCAAACTCCTTCGCCGCCCCAAGGGAGCCAGTATCGCCGAACTTCGCAAAGCCGTTGGCTGGAAAGATCACAGCATCCGCGCAGCTCTTACGGGCCTTCGCAAAAAAGGCCATGGGGTGGCCCGGGATAAGGGGAATGGCAAGATCAGCCGTTACCATGTCAGCGCGGAGCAATGACCATGGCTGACATTGAGAGCGAGATCGCCGAGTTGGAAAACCTGACGTCCAAAGAGTTGCATAAACGATGGCGGCGTTTTTACCAGGCCGAACCGCCGTCGGGCCTGAGTCGCGATCTGCTGGTCAGGGCCATCGCGTACAAAATACAGGAACGTGCGCATGGTGGCCTTTCCAATCCGGTCAAACGGCAACTCCGCGCGCTCGCGGGTCAGCTTGAAGCCGGGGAAGGCGACAAGTTCAAGCCCGGCATCATGCTGAAGGTTGGCGCTAGGTTGGTTCGCGAGTGGGGCGGTCAAACCCATACTGTGATCGTGCGTGAGGAGGATTTCGATTACGATGGTAAGTCCTATCGATCACTATCGATGATCGCCCGGGAAATTACCGGCGCCCGTTGGTCGGGACCACGCTTCTTCGGCATCCGGCGGGCCTTGAAGCCTTTCTCAAGTGCCGCAATGGAGGCTCACAATGGGCAAGCCTGATCCGGGCAAAGGGCGAAATGGAAGCATGAGTGTTCGCTGCGCCGTTTATACCCGTAAATCCTCGGAGGAGGGCCTTGAGCAGCACTTCAACAGCCTCGATGCGCAACGGGAGTCTTGCGAGGCCTATATCAAGAGCCAGAAACACGAGGGCTGGCAAGTTATCGAGAAATACTATGACGATGGCGGCATCTCCGGGGCGACCATGGCGCGACCCGCTTTGCAGCGTCTACTTGACGATGTTCGCGATGGCAGGGTTGATGTGATCGTCGTTTACAAGGTTGATCGGTTGACCCGTGCGCTCACCGACTTCGCCAAGATCATCGAAACATTGGATAGCCACACCGTCTCCTTCGTCTCGGTGACGCAGCAGTTCAATACCACGACCTCCATGGGGAGGCTGACCCTAAACGTGCTGCTATCCTTCGCCCAGTTTGAGCGCGAGGTGACGGGCGAGCGTATCCGCGACAAGATCGCGGCTTCGAAGAAGAAAGGCATGTGGATGGGGGGACCACTCCCCCTCGGCTACGACACCGAGGACCGCAAGCTCATCGTGAACAAGGCGGAAGCCAAAGTCGTCCGGCATATTTTTCAGCGATATGCAGCTCTTGGATCGGTCCGGGGACTCAAGGAAGAACTCGATGCCAACGGTGTCGTCAGCAAGATCCGGCATTCCAAAACCGGGCGAAGCTGGGGCGGTGTTCCCTTAGCCCGTGGCGCACTTTACCTGATGCTGCAAAACCGCATCTATCTGGGCAAGATCGTTCATAAGGACAAGAGTTATCCGGGCGAGCATGACGCCATTATCGAAAAAGCCCTATGGGACATGGTGCAAGCGAAGCTCTCTGCAAACCGGGTTGAGCGAAAAACCGGCGAAGCGGCCAAAGAGCCGAGCCTGTTGGCGGGACTCCTGTATGACGGACATGGTCATCGCCTGACGCCAAGCCATGCCAACAAGAGCGGCAAGCGCTATCGCTATTATATCTCCCACTCACTGACGACGGGCAACCGAACCAGCGCGCCGGCCACGCGCCGTATCCCGGCGGGAGAAATCGAAGGGCTTGTTATCCGTCGTATTCAGGATTTTCTTGGTGATCCCGCCGAGGTGTTCGAAGCGATCAGCCGGCATTCCAAAATGGCGGCAAAGCAAAAAAGGCTCACCGCCCATGCCGTAGACCTAACGGAACGATGGGAAGAACTGAGCCCTGCGGAGGTTAGGTCCATTCTCCTTGCCCTTATCGCCCGGATTAAAATTCACGAGGAAAGGGTCGACATCACGATCAACACCATGCGCATCGCCGATGTCTTGCAAAACGGTCCGATGAGTTTGTCCGAAATAACAGGTGTAGGGAAAAAGGCGGATCGACTGACGCTTTCTGTGCCGGCGAAATTGAAACGCACAGGTCTGGGAATCAAGATGATCATTGATGGGCCCGATGGCGGAAAGGGAAATGGAAAACCCGATCCCAGCCTTGTCAGGCTCATTGTTAAAGGGCATTTGTTCCGGGACAAATTGATCAAGGGCGGCGGAGCCAGTCTCAGCGACATCGCCAGCAGCCAGAATGTAACCCGGTCCTACTTCACCCGGCTCGTCAGATTGACCTTCCTCGCCCCGGACATTATCAGGGCCATTCTCGATGGCCGGCACCCGCCGATGCTGACGGCGACAAAGCTGACCAAAGCCTCACGATTGCCGTTGACGTGGCCGGAGCAGAAGAAAATTCTGGGATTCAGTTAAGCCCGCTCCGAGCAAAATCCGCAACGTATTTAGCCCTTCGCCCAAGCGAAGGGCTAAAATGCTCCTGATATAGCCAACATCGGGCCATAAAGCCACCTGAAAGACCATCATAGGTCATGCCAAAGGCAAGGTCACCAAGTGTGAGATCTGCATCGAGGACAGCGCCAATTTCTAGCAACAAGCTATCGAAAGCGGCATCCCGCATGACGGCATCACCGTTCTCGACATAAACTTCGATCTCCACGTCGTGGCCGTAGTAAATGCTTCCAAATCCGCCAAGCGCGGTTTCCGGTTCTCCAGGATCACCGTCTCGCACCAGGATCAACCCGCCCAACGGTACTTTCTCCGGCACCGCCGAATTGCGCTCGACCTTGGCATTCGGCACGGCAAGCAACAGCGCCTTGATGGCCTCAAGGATTTGTTCGAGTTTGCTCATTCACAACACCCTTGAAAAAGGCACCATTTTGACGTACAAATAGAGACAGCAAGAAAAGGATCGAAACCATGACGGCCACAGCAATTTCAAAAGACCAACGGGTCAACTTGCGTCTCAATGGCGATGCCAAACGCACCATTGAACGCGCCGCATCGTTTGAGGGACAAACGGTGAGCAAATTCATTCTCAACAGTGCTCTGGCCTCTGCGGAACAGACGATCCACGAGCATGAAACCATGGTCTTAAGCAAAAGGGACGCCGAGGCGTTCTTTGATGCCTTGTCCAAACCCGTCAAGCTCAACGCCAAACTGCTTTCCGCCCTGGAAGAGCATGATCGGCGTGTTATTTCCAAATGACGGACAAACCAGACCTGGTCATTGAGCCGCTTGGGAAAAAACACAACCGAGCGGCTTTTTCTTGTGGCACGGAGGAGCTTGACGGCTACCTCCAGCGACAGGCGTCTCAAGACATCAAGAGACGGATTGCCAGAGTATTTATCATTCGGCCCGAAGACGATGATCAAACCGTTCTCGGCTACTACACATTGAGCGCCCTTTCGATTGATCTTTCCTCTCTGCCAAATGACCTCGCCAAGAAACTGCCCAAGTACCCTGTTCCCGCCGCGCTGATTGGTCGACTGGCGGTCAGCTCTGAGTCTCAAGGAGCGGGCCTTGGGAAACTCCTTCTTGCAGACGCGATCAAACGGACACTGGCGCTCAGCGACGAGATCGCGGTCTATGCCATGGTGGTCGATGCTTTGAACGCGGATGCCGAAGCCTTTTACCAGGGGTTCGGTTTCATGAATTTAAACAAGCCCACAAACCGTCTGTTTCTGCCGCTGAAGTCACTTTAAGCGAGCCATTTCGCGGCTAATTAACCCCGGCAATTTCCGCTCCAACCGTTTGGCTTCCCGTATCACATCCAGCCGTTTCCTGAGCCGCACCTGCGGCACCAGGATGAACATGACCACGGTGGTCATGCCCTGCTTCATGCGCCCGGTCTTGGTGAATGCGCCACCCTTGACCCGACGTCCGACTCGGCCTGACTTGTTAATCCGAACACCGTCTACCACTAATAGCGATGGCTGGCCTCGCCGATAGATAAAGCACAGAGGCCCGAACCGATGCTCTGGAAAGGTCGCAGGCGTCATTCTCTTCCCGCCAACGCCTCGTTTTGGAGCTGCTGCTGTGGGAATGGCCAACCAGAAGCCTGACTTGCTTTTGATAACCGTTCCACGATCAAAAGATCGAACGATCTCAGGCGCCTTCGACCAGACGAGGCTTGCCGCATCATATCCCCTATTTGGATAGGCTCGGTTTCGCCAGGTGCGAGCCAACCTCGTCCCCAGACCTGCCGTAATGACCTGCCGCCGTAGGCCACCTTTAAGGCCGTCAGCGGCTTCTTTGACCCCGCCAGTAACGGCCTTTTCGATTTGACGCATCTCAGATTTGAGATCTGCTTTAAACGATCCCACCATAGATGCTGCAAGCTTCATGCGGGTCTCACATCCAGCGTCCAAACCAATCGCTCAGGATCTCGTCGTTCAGGTTCACCCTGAATGACGTAGTCAATGCCGCCCAAAGCCAGCCGATCACCCTGGCGGGGATCGGTGATATCGGAACTCCGCACATCAAACACCGTTGTTTCGGTATAGATGCGGGTCTCCCCGAAGCCGACGACCTCGTCTGGACGTCGAGCTATGACGCGGACAAAAACCGGCTCACCGTTTGCTGGGGTGTAGGTTGCAGTTGCCGCCATGTTGGAATCATTGAATATCCCATTTATAGCTTGTGTAAATGCACTTCCCATGACCGGTCGCTTAAGTCCGTTTCGCTTTCATCAGAACACGCGGGCGCGTGCAGATGGGAAGCGGGTTGGACTGGGTATGCAACGTCACCCAGCGGTTAAACTGGGTGTCCGGTGCCTGCTTGGCATAACGCGGCAAGCCGATGGTGTTGACGGTCTCCACGAAATCCGCAGGCGCGTTGTACTGCCTAAACAGCCCCGGCACGCCGACCGGGAAGAAGTGCGCCTTATTGGTGTCTGTGAAATCCACCGAGCCCACGCGGCCCCGGTATTCCTCAAAGACAATCCCGGCATATTCGAACGATCCACGGGCCTGACCTTCGCGAAGGAACAAGCCGTCCAGATAGCGGTCATAAGCCGCAGAGACCTCGGAGTGTGTTACCAGGTCATCAAAGAAGGCAGAGCCACAAATCGCGTGGATGTGCCCATAGGGCGTTGCCCCCAGCTCATCCTCGATCTTGCGTTTGACGTCATGGCACTTCTTCTTGATGGCACCGGCTGTCGGCGATGCGTTATCCAGATCAAAGTCGATTTCAGTTTGCTGGGTCACGCCGAACTCCTGGAACAGGTCGTAAAGCACCGTGGTACCATCCGCATCCAGGATCTTGCCCATGATGGCCCCGATGCGCAGATGCTCAAGCGTCGCATCCAGCTTGCGGGCCATTTCCTCAAGGCGATCGTTGACCACCTGTTGAACACCTTCCAACTGACTGTCTGATCCAAAGGCCCGGAGGTTCTGCACCTCATCGGCCAAAATGGTGTCTTCAAGCGCGATGTGGGGCACCGTCAGAGAACGGGCTTTACGCTTGTTATGAGTGTTCTGAACGGCAGGCGCACCGCGCGCCGTGGTCTCGACCAAGGTGAGCGACCCTTCACGTTCCTCGACAAGAACCGAGGTGGTCGCCACGCCTTGTTCGCGAAACAGGCCAAGCTGACCAATGCGCCCGGGCAGGAACGGAACCTTGTTGATGCTGTCGGTCAGCGACACCATCGAAAAGGCATTGGAGTTAAAGATATCGAGTGCGGGCATGAGCCTCTCCTATCGAACAATAATGGTGGCAGAGGCCAGCTGATCGATGGCCGTTTGTTTCTGGGGATCGGTGATGGCATCGGGCCAAACGATCTCACCGCCGTGAACTTCAGCCAGGCGCGTGAGCACCACTCCAGGCGCATCCCCAGCTGAAGCGTCGACCGCGTCGTACAGAACAGCGATAGCGACTTCAGCGCCTGAGGTGGCCACCGGATCAATCTCACGGTATTTGCCAGACGTGGTGACTTTCCCGAGAACCGTTCCCGGCTCCAGGGTGCGACCGTTCAGGATGGTGACGGTCTCCCGACTGATGGTGCCGTTCCCCTCAGAAACGACAAACTCGCCAGCATGCTGGCCTTCTGTCATGACAGGCATGGGTTACTCCTTTAAACGCAGGTATTGTTGCGCGCCGCATAAATGGCAGCGGTATCGATAACGGGCTCAGATGGAGCCTGGGTTTGACCGGGTCGCATGGCGCGAACAGCCGAGGCTTCATCTTCTTCGGCCCGGGCTTGCAGCAATGCAGCGCGCACCTGTTCCGTAGACGTCGCCTTGGCAATAAAGCCGCTTGCCAGATCGGGAACGCCTGCCAAGGCACAAAGCTGGTTCACCTCATTCACATAAGCGAGCGTCGCTTTGCGCTCTTGCGCACGGACATGATCAAGATCGACCACGTTGTCATCGTTCAGCGCTTCAGGTTCCTTGCTCGGCTCCGGCGTGGGCTCAGTCTTTTCCGGATCAGGGGTATTGGGTTCACTCATGGGTGTCTCCTCGGTCTCAGAATGGGGGGATTGGGAAGTGGCAAGTGCGGCCAATACAGGCGGCACACGGGCGTAGCTTGAGAGATCAAACGTCGCAGCCATAGCGACAGGCTCTTCCAACTGGTCAGCGAACCCGATCTCGAGCGCTTCTTCTGCGTCGAACCAGGTCTCTTCGGCCATCCACTGAATGATCTCTTCGGGTGTATGGCCGGTTTTGTCCTGATAGGCGCTCACCAGACCGTCGCGCATCTTATCGAGAGCATCGGCCATGGAGCGCATATCAGCGGCGTTGCCCATCACCATGGCGGACGGGTCGTGGATCATGATCATGGCGTTCTTGGGCATGATCACTTCATCACCGGCGCACAGGATGACTGAGGCAATAGATGCTGCGAGTCCATCGACCGTAATAGTGACCTTGGCGGGGTGACGCTTGAGCGCGTTGTAAATGGCAATACCGTCAAACACGGATCCGCCCGGGCTGTTGAGCCGGAGCGTTAGGTCAGTCACATCCCCGAGCGCCTTTAGCTCACCGATGAAGGATTTGGCCGGAACGCCGTAAGCGCCGATCTCGTCATAAATAGAAAGCTCCGCGACACCCGCATGGGCGCGCGCTGTAAACCAGGATTTCATGTTGTTGTCCTTAAATCAGGCGACCGAAGCGCTCTCAGGCTGAGAGGCTTCCTCGTCCTCGACAGCCAGCGTTGAGTTGCCGCTGTCCTTTTCAAACTGCAGACCCAACGCTTCTTCTCGAGCCCGATCGGCAGCAATGCGCCGATCCACTTCTTCAGCGTCATAACCCTCGCTCTCAATCACATCGGAGCGAGACTTGAGACCGGCGTTGATGGCTTCGATCTCCGCTTTACGATCCTTGAGAGGATCGACCCAATCCCATTTGGGCGGGATCCATTTGGCGGGCAGATAGCGACCTGGAACTTGAGCAAAATCGCCAATATCCAGAGCGCCCGACAAGACAGCATCTTCCATCCAGCGCCGCCAAACGGGACGGCACATCTGGAAGATCATAACGTTATGTTGGAACTGCTCCATCCGACGACGGAACTCGAGCTTGCCTTCGCGCAGGCTGGAATAGTTTGCCTGACGCAGATCACCGGTCACATTGGTGTAAGGCACGCCCATGGCTGAGCAACAGGCCAGCAACGTGCGATACTGAAACGCTTCATAGGACCCGCCCACATCAGCGGGATCTGAGAATTTGATGTCTTCGCCGGGAAGAAGCATCTGAAGCGTTCCCGGTTCCAGGCCAATCAGGGCAGCGTTGTCCTGATCTTTGGAGGCACTGTCTTCGCCCATCATCTCTTCTGGCGATGGTTTGGTTACGAAGGCCGCAAACATCGCCGCTACCTTTTTGCGATCCAGTTCCGCATCGTCATATTGCTCAAGCAACCAAAGCCGCGTCATGGCGGGCGTCAGCCACGGAACACCTCGGATTTGTCCCTCGGCCACGGGATTAAAAATATGAAGAACCTGATTGGCCGGGACACGGACCCGAGAGTGATCCGCGTTTTGACGCACGTCGCCCGGAGGCTGGCGCAAGAAGTGATAGGCAACGCGGCGACCCAAGCGGTCAAACTCGATCCCGAAGATCACCTCGTTGCCGTTGGGCAGGGTTTCAGAATGCGCAAATGGCAATTGTTCCGATGGCAGCATTTGAAGCTGCAAGGGAACCACCAAGCCATCACTTGGGCGGCGGGGCCTTAACCGGAAGAAACACTCCCCGGCTTCGAAGACAGCGCGTGCCGCGATCGACTGCAATCCATAAAAGTCCGTCAGACCATCCGCATCCGCTTCATCCGTCCAGGCAAGCCACAGCCTTTGGATCCGGTCTTTGAGATCGGCATCCTCAATCAAACTGGAAGGCTTGATCCCGGCACCGATGGCATGGGCGGCAAAGCTGGTGGTCGCATTGTTGGCGTACGGGTTATTGCGAACCAGATCACGAGATCGAGCGCGCAACACATCTCCGCCTTGGCGGATAGCCGCATTGATGCCGTCACTGCCAACCCGCCAGGACGCCAACCGTCTGGCCATGCGGGCACCCTCGAAGGCTTGGGCTTTGGCGGTGTTTGCCTTACCCCAACCCCATCTTTGCCAGAATGCCATTTTAATAACCCTTGGATGTCGTCACACGGATTTGGCGGACAGGCTTATCGCCAGAGAGTGACTTCAGTTCAGCCTCAAGTGAGCGGATAGCTTCAGCGATCTCTGGATGGCCCCTGTATTCGATGGACTTACCGTCATAACTCACACGGGCAACACCACTGGCCCGCTGGGATTTAAGCGCGTCCAGCTGGGTTTGGATCTCTTCTAACGTTACCAATTAAGCCTCTATCTCATCATGTATCCGCTCGATATCACCCGGCGTGTCGCCGGTTGTGAGCGTTTGACCTGTCCCGCTTGTGGCGCGGGAGCCAGATCGGTGTTCGTGTTTTCAGGTGCGAGCGCGAGCTGGCTTTCCAGGTCCTGCCAGCGGGCTTCGGACCAGCGATCCGCGCCAACAATCCAGGCGGCCGCACGGGCATAGACCCGGCAATCCAGCGCTTCATTGCGCTCCCTGAGTTTTTGCCATTCCAAGCGCGTGAAGCCGCGCTTGTTTTTAACTGTGACCAGTTGCTCGCCAACCAACTGCTTTAGCCATTCACTCTCCACCCAATCGGGAAGGTGAATGGTGCCGGGGAGATGGTCTGCCCCATCTGCTTTTTCTTCATCCGTTGGGCGTTCCAGTCTCAAGAATCGGTAGGTCTCAGACTTGAAGGTCGAAACCGCAACCGTCCAAAGGCGCGCACCTCGTTTGAGCTTCTTGCCACCGTCCGTCGCGTCCACATAAGTGGGGCCAGAGACCGGCGAAGAACGGTTGAAGCCTTCGACGCCCTTGATAGGAGCCACTTGCCCAAACCCGGTTTTACGGGCCCAGGCGTAAACAGCGGGGGCCTCGTAACCGGTATCGATGGCGAGCTTAGCAATTCGTAAATGAGCGCCGCAGCTATGTTCCCAAGTTTGGCTGAGAAGGTCACTCAGGCCTAGCCACGCCGCTGGGTCCTGTGGACCACCGTCAATCACGATATGATCAATGAGCCAGCTCTCTAATCCTCGGCCCCAAGCCCAAACATCGATCTCAAAGCGATCCTTTTGAACGTCGACACCTGCTGTCAGGAACAAGCCCTTGGTCGGGATAATGCCCGCAGAACCGCTTTCGCGCTGATCATAGAGCCGCTGCCAGTCCGGCGCTTCGCCAGTTTCGACCCAAGTCTCACCGAGGTCGGTGTTTTTGACCGACTTCAAAGCCGCATCGTTTCCCTGTGCGCTTTCCCAAGCAGCTGCGATCTCGCCCCAGCTGCGCCAGCCGATGGGGCTGTAGAGGCTCGATATATGAAAGCCAGCCGTCTTTTCGTTGCCTTGGCTGACAGCGGCTGTTGCTCGCCATTCGCCTCGTTCGAGCATCCGTGTCTTGTGGTGCTCATGGATTTCTTGATCGCACTCGGAACATACATAATGCGCGGTTTCCGGCTGACCTTTCTCCCAATGCAATCGCTCGAACTCGAGCCATTGGTAATGACCGCAGTGCGGACAAGGCACAAAGAACCTGCGTTGGTCAGAAGTTTCAAACTCCCGTTCGATCCTTGAGACACCTTTGACCGTCGGCGTCGAGACGATGAACACTTTTCGCCGGGCGAAGGTCCGTGTCCGGGCCTCAGCCAGAGAAACCGGATCTCCTTCACCGTCGATGTCACCGGGATAGCCATCCACTTCATCGAGAAACAGATAGCGTACCGGCATGGAACGAAGACCAACAGCTGAGTTGGCTCCGGTCATCGCCAATAGACCGCCCTGAAAGGCTTTGGTCAGAAGTGTATTACCTGAATCTCTTGCCCGCGCTGGTTTAACCAGACTTGAGAGCACCTCGCTTTCTTCGATCAGTGGGTCAATGCGCTGACGTGAATTCCGCTTTGCCATCTCCACAGTCGGCAACACAGCCAACATGGGTCCAGGTGCATGATGGATGACGTAACCAATCCAGTTGTTGCCGCATTCGGTCGCTCCAATCTGCGCGCCTTTCATGAACACGACCCGCTCGTATGGTGACGATGGCGACAGGCAATCCATGATCTCGCGAAGATAGGGTGTTCGCGCCGTTCGCCAGGGGCCGGGCTCTGATGCGCCTTTGCCCGATAATCGGCGGCGTTGGTCTGCCCATTCAGACACCTTGAGCAACGGGTCCGGGCGAAGGCCGCGATCAAACGCTACGTTATAGATTTTGGCAGCGTTAGGAAGCACCGCTCAGGTCCTCCAAGGCACTGCGGATTTCCGTATGGAGCAGCGCATGAATGCGGCTTTCGTCGTTTTCAGCAGCGAGAACCGCCGCCAGTCTTTCGGGAATATTCAAAAGAGCGTCGCGCACCACGCGGGCACTGTTGAATGCAGCGGCTTTCACCTCATCGGCATCTACGTATTTTCCGGCCTCGACCCGTGCCTTGATCTCGAGAAGTTTCGCTTTTTCGACCTCGCTTTTGATGCGGGTTTTCAAAAGCAATGTGGGCAGATCACCGCTGTGTGGCAGTGAGGGCGTTTCGGAGGTATGAACCTCTGGAGTAGGGGTGGCCCCCGTTTTGCTTGTGGTTTTCCGTTCAGGTCGGGCCGGTTCACGCACCGAGGCCAAGGCAGCGTCGGCCTGGTCCGGGTCGACTTTGCGATTCGAAAGCCGGATGACGCCCTTGGCCACCATCTGGCCCACATATTGGCGGGATACGCCGCGACGACGCGCGTATTCGGCCTGACTGATCAGTTGTGAAGTCATTCATCTTGGAATCAATGATACGTCAATATGCGGCATTGCCGCATAATTTTCCTTGCATTAAGTGCGGCATTGCCGCATTGTCAATTTGATGAAGATATTCACGACCAAGACTTACGAGCGCGCCATTCGCAAGGCGATCTCACCGGACGCTCGGAAGGATATGGAAACAGCCATTGCCGCCGATCCTACAAGAGCTCCGGTCATCCCCGGAACGGGCGGCATCCGCAAGCTTCGTTGGTCAGGATCTGGACGTGGCAAACGTGGCGGAATTCGGACGATTTACTTTTACCATGTCGGACCGGACACTGTTTATCTTCTGACAGCTTACGCCAAAGCATCGCAGGAAGACTTGTCACCGACTGACAAGAAAGCGTGGGCGAAGTTGGTTGCCGAGATCAAAAAGCATGAGGTGCTGTGATGACCAAACGGACATCCATTGGTAACGAAGTCGAAGAAGCACTGGGCGAGGTTCTCAACCATGTGCGTGGCGAAATTGATCTGCCCTGCCGCATTGTCGATGACCCGACGGCAGAACGCATTCGCGCCCTTCGCAAACGGCTGAAACTCAGCCGACAGAAGTTTGCCGATCGTTTCGGCCTGGACGTTCGCGCCCTGCAGGACTGGGAGCAGGGCCGACGGGTACCGGATCGTTCGGCGCGCGTTCTTCTGACCGTCATTGACCGTGAGCCTGAGGCCGTCGAACGCGCTTTGGCCAGTTAACCTCAAGAGTCTAGGCCGCACTTTTAAATGTCCTTCCATCTTCCTCCAGCGTCGCTTCAAGCGCCGTGAACTCCTGCCAACGTTGGACGATGACATCCACGTATTTGGGATCCATTTCAATCAGTCGTGCCGAGCGCCCGGTCTTCTCGCAAGCGATCAATGTGGTGCCGGATCCCCCGAAGGGGTCGAGCACGATGTCGCGGCTCTTCGATGAATTGCGAATGGCGCGCTCCACCAAGGCCACCGGCTTCATGGTTGGGTGTAGGTCGTTCTTGGTCGGCCTGTCGATGAACCAAACGTCGCCCTGATCACGGGCTCCGCACCAGAAGTGATCGACGCCTTCTTTCCAACCGTAAAGGATCGGTTCGTACTGGCGCTGGTAATCGGCGCGGCCCAAGGTAAAGGTGTTCTTGGCCCAGATGATGAAGGTTGACCAATGCCCACCGGCATCCACGAAGGCCTTTTGCAAGGTGTGGATCTCGGACGAGGACATGCAGATATAGGTCCCCCCCTTGGTCACGGTCAGAATGTTGACGCAGGCGTCATAGAGAAACTGATAAAACCCTTCACCGAGATTGTCATTTTGAATGCGCCTGTCAGATGTACGCGTAGCCCCACCCGCATAGTCCACATTGTAGGGCGGGTCGCAAAAGGTCAGATCGGCCAGACCGCCGCCCAAGACTCGCTCAACGTCGCTCAACTGCGTGGCATCACCACAAAGCAGCCGATGAGAGCCCAGAAGCCAAAGATCGCCCAGCTTGGAAACCGTCTCGACAGGGGCTTCCGGCACTTCATCATCTTCAATGTTGCCAGAACTGTCTCCGTCACCGCTTTGTAGCAGCCGGTCGATTTCATCAAAATCAAATCCGGTCAGTTCCAGATTGAAGTCCTCGGCCTGCAGCTCCTCCAACTCAAGGCGGAGGAGTTCTTCATCCCAACCCGCCTGCTCGGCGATTTTGTTGTCCGCAAGAACAAGCGCTCGGCGCTGAGTTTCAGATAGATGGCCCAAACGAATAACCGGCACCTCGGAAAGGCCCAGTTTATGCGCCGCCATCAATCGGCCATGGCCCGCGATGATCACATCGTCTTCACCGATCAGGATCGGGTTGACGAAACCGAACTCGGCGATGGAACCCGCGATCTGGGCCACCTGCTCATCGGAGTGAGTCCGGGCGTTCCGCGCATACGGTACCAGCCGATCGACCGGTGTTTGTTCGATGTTTAGGTTCATGTAGTTCCGGTAAAAACAAGAAAACCGCCCGCACCACGAAAGATGGGACGGCAGGAAGGCAACTTGACAAACGAATGTGTGGTTGACGGCCTACTTGACATACACGGACGCGGAAATTTCCCAGAAACCCGGGCTTTTTACGTCAAGTTGTCAAGCGACTGTCAAGTAAGTTTGCGGGCCTAACGGTAGAGAAATCCCGCGCTGCGCCCTCCCGCATAGGATAACCGGAACCAGATGGAACGGGTGGGTCTTTTTTGGTCTTCGCAAAGCAGGAGAAGTCCAATGAAACAAGTGCCCATGCGCAAAACGCGGTGTGCAGTCTACACCCGTAAATCCAGCGAGGAAGGCCTCGAGCTGGAGTTCAACAGCCTTCATGCCCAGCGAGAGGCTTGCGAAGCCTATATCGCTAGTCAAAAGCAGGAAGGCTGGGTTCTAGTGCCTGATTTTTATGATGACGGCGGCATCTCCGGCGGGACGCTTGAGCGACCAGCGCTTCAGCAACTCCTCGCAGATATTCAAGCGGGACTGGTAGACGTTGTTGTCGTTTACAAGATTGACCGGCTGAG
>CAZBEC010000031.1:0-29334 GCA_964490815.1 uncultured Thalassospiraceae bacterium | reverse complement strand
ACCTTCGCCTGGAAAGGCGAAACGGAAGAAGAATTCCTGTGGTGCATCGTGCAAACCATCGAAGGCCCCGACGGCTGGCGTCCCAATATGATCCTGGACGACGGCGGCGATCTGACACTGATGATGCACGAGGACTATCCGGACCTGCTGGACGACGTCAAAGGGCTTTCAGAAGAAACCACCACCGGCGTCCACCGCTTGTATGAAATGGTCAAGGAAGGCTCCCTGAAGGTTCCCGCCATCAATGTGAATGATTCCGTCACCAAATCAAAATTCGATAATCTGTACGGTTGCCGCGAAAGCCTGCCTGACGGCATTAAACGCGCAACTGACGTCATGTTGGCAGGCAAAATCGCCGTCGTCGGCGGTTATGGCGACGTCGGAAAAGGCTCAGCCGCCAGCTTGCGCAACCAGGGTGCACGCGTTCTGGTTACTGAAATCGACCCGATTTGCGCCTTGCAGGCCTCCATGGAAGGTTACGAAGTCACGACCATGGACGAGGCAGCCTCGCAAGGAGACATCTTCGTTACCTGTACTGGCGGCGTTGATATCATTACCATCGACCATATGCGTGAAATGAAAGACCGCGCCATCGTGTGCAACATCGGTCATTTCGACTCGGAAATTCAGGTTTCAGCACTTCGTAACTTGAAATGGCATAACGTTAAGCCGCAAGTCGACGAAGTTGAATTCCCCGACGGAAAACGCATCATCCTGCTGGCCGAAGGCCGCTTGGTGAATCTGGGTTGCGCCACCGGTCACCCCAGCTTCGTTATGAGCGCTTCCTTCACCAACCAGGTTCTGGCCCAGATCGAACTGTGGCACAACGCGGACAATTATGAAAAAGATGTCTACGTCCTACCCAAGCACCTGGACGAGAAAGTCGCCGCTTTGCATTTGGAAAAACTGGGCGTCAAGCTGACCAAGCTGACCGACGAGCAGGCCGAATATTTGAGCCTGAAAAAGGAAGGCCCGTTCAAGCCAGAGCATTATCGTTACTAAGCTTACCCTTTGGATAGAATTTGAATTGAGGCGGCCTTTTTTAAAAGGACCGCCTCTTTTCTTATTGCCTCTCGCGATTTAAAATCCGACTCGTGTTGGATTCCCTGAATAACGAGCCGCTTCTGGTCTTTCTGGTCGGCGTTATAGCCGTGTTGGCTATTGCTGCGCCATTTGTGTTGTGGTTAAGCAAACGCCTGAAAGGTCTGCAAACCGAGAACGCAAGGCTTCATGCGGAAGCCGAACAAAGCCGAGAGATACTGGCCGCCGCGCCCGACGGATTATTCATGTGGGATCATGGCAAGGCCGAAGAAAAATGCTCGCGTCGCCTGGCTGTACTGCTCGGGCTTGAAGGGGGAACTGGCTCGCGCTTCGAAGATGTGTTGGCGAAATTCGCCGCGCCGGAAGCCCGCACCCTGAAACTAGCCGTCGAAGAACTGCATAAAAGCGGCGCTTCATTCGACCTCCTTCTAAAGCTGGACCGGCGAACCATGCAGGTAACCGGTGCAAGGGCGTCGTCCCTTGAAGGCCGGCCTCTGGACGATCTGATGTGGATGCGCGATGTCACCAGCGATTTCAGACAACCGGTTCATGACAACCCGAGCGAGGATACGGCCGCATTGGATCATTTTCACCAGCTACTCGATAGTCTTCCGATGCCGATATGGATCAGGAATGGCAGGCTGGATGTTGTTTTTTCGAACCGAGCCGATACTCATGTCGCAGCTAGCCGTACCAGCGAAGGCCTCGCACAGTTGGCGCGCAAGGAAGCAAGGGCGGTATTGGAAAAATATTCAATCGATATGGACGGCGCTCCAAGTGTCTTTGAAGTCAGCGAGGTTCCCGCTCGTGGCTGGTCGGGTACGATAGGGTTCGCACAGGCTCTGGATGCTGAATTCGCCCATTCTTCAAACGTTCCCTCCGTTACCGATAACGGCCTGGCGCGCGACGAGGTGCTAGATAATTTAAGCACGGCGATTGCTATTTTCGGGGATAATCGCAGACTTTTGTTTTGCAACAGCGCTTATGCTTCCCTTTGGCGCTTTGACCCGGTGTGGTTGGCGGATGAACCCTCATTAAGCGAAATTCTGGATCGTTTGCGCGAACGCCGGCAGTTGCCGGAAGTGGCCGATTTCCGCGCTTTCAAGGAAGAACAACATGCCCAGTTCAATGACTTGAACGAGCCCCGCGAAACCATGCTGCATCTCCCCGATGGCCGGACATTTCGGTCCGTCGTCGCCCCCCATTCACCAGGCGGAATTGTCTATTCCTATGAAGACGTGAGCGATCGCCTTGACCTGGAGCGTTCGTTCAAAACCCTGAACGCCGTCCAACGGGAAACCCTGGATAATTTGTACGAGGGAATCGCCGTATTCGGTAGCGATGGTAAAATGAAACTGTCGAACCCGGCTTTCGCCAAAATATGGGGACTGAGCGAAAGCGTGCTGGCGGGCGAACCACACCTAACCGATTTCATCAACGCGACCCGGGCGTTGACGGCGGGAGTTGACTCCTGGAGCGATGAGCAATGGCACGCCTACGTAAAGAATGTTGTCGCCCAGTTTACCGGTCGCCAGGCGGAAAGTGGACGAATTCAATTGCGCAATGAATCCATTCTTGATTATTCCAGCGTCCCCCTGCCCGATGGCGCGGTGCTGTTGAGCTATCTGGATGTCTCCGACAGTGCGCGCGTCGAGGCGGCGCTGCGCCAGCGCGCTGAAGCACTGGCTCAGGCCAACCGCCTGAAATCTGAATTCATCGCCAACGTTTCCTACGAAGTACGCACACCGTTGACCACTCTGAAGGGTTTCGCCGATATACTGGCCCAAGAGTATTTCGGCACATTAAATGACCGCCAGAGGGAATATTGCCAGGGCATTATCGACAGCTCTCAGGGGCTAACCAGCGTCATCAACGATATACTCGATATGGCCAGTATCGAGGCCGGCATGATGACACTGGAGCTCGACACGGTTGAAATTCATTCCATGCTGGCATCGGTTCTGAATTTGATCAACGAGCGGGCGCGGCGAAAATCCCTTGAAATTGATTTTGACTGCTCGCCCGATATCGGGTGGATCGTTGCAGATGAAAAACGTTTGAAACAGGTGTTGTTCTATCTTCTTTCAAACGCTGTTACCGTTTCACCGCCTCGGGGACGGGTTCGCCTGCATGCACAGCGCAGTGGCGAGAACGATGACGCCTTCGTAAGTTTTGTGGTGACGGGTCAAACCAGCGGCGTCTCGCAATCCGAACAACTGGATATTTTCTCAAACCTGAACAGCCCCACGGACCCAACATCCGCCCACCCCGGCGGCGTACAAATGGGAGCCGGTCTCGGACTTACCCTGGTGCAGCGCTTCGTGGATCTGCACGGTGGCGAAGTTGAGGTCAAGTCCCCGCAGGGCAGAGATACGTCCATAACCTGCCGTCTACCGGCGACAGGAACAAGGCGCGATAACAGGCCCGATCTATCCGTCGTTAACAACTAAGTTTGAGAGCAATACATGACATCGACAAATTTATTTGAAGCCCCGGGTCTGAAGCGTTTTTTTGAAGATTACGTAGAAGGGAATATCCACGAATTCGGTTCAATCGACGTAGATGAATCGGAGGTAATTGAGTTTGCCAAGCGGTACGACCCGCAGATGATGCACGTTGACCCAGAAAAGGCCAAAGACAGTATGTATGGCGGTTTGATCGCCAGTGGCTGGCACACGGCAGGCATGACTATGAAACTGTTGACGCAATTCTATCTATCAGATGCCTCCAGTCTCGGTTCACCGGGACTTAAGGATATTCGCTGGGTTGCGCCGGTACGCCCCGGGGATACGTTGAGTGTTCGCGTAACCATAACCGAGACACGCCAATCCGAATCAAAGCCGGATCGGGGCATCGTCAATTCAATGATTGAGACGATGAATCAAAACGGCGACGTGGTGATGGTCTTTAACGCCGCCAACTTTATCGCCTGCCGCTCATAGTCGTTCGAATTTAGGGAACGCCTTGTGTCGTTGAATATTCGAAGTGCAGCTCTTCGCCCGGATGCAGGTGGGCGCGGGCCGAATGGGCGGCTGTCGCCGCTTCCGCGAATCCACTCAGGATCAGCTTTAGCTTACCGGGATAGGTGATGATGTCGCCGATGGCGTATATTCCAGCACGGTCGGTGGCCATGGTTTCCGGATCGACGGTAATGTGGTTGTGATCCAGATTCAGCCCCCAGTCGGCAATGGGGCCGATATTTTGCGACAAGCCGAAAAACGGCAACAGAACATCGGCTTGCAGCTCTCGCCGGTTGCCATCCAGATCCGCAACGGTGACGGTAGTCAGTTTTCCCCCATCGCCATCAATACCGGCAAGCTGGAATGGGATGACAAGATCAATCACTCCGTTATCTGCCAACTTTTGAAGTTTATCCGCACTGCCGGGTGCCGCGCGGAATTTCGGCCGCCGGTGAACGACTGAAACGCTGGCGGCGATTTCAGCCAGCGACAAAGCCCAATCGACGGCGGAGTCGCCCCCTCCGGCAATAACCACCTTTTTGTCTTCAAAGTCCTCACGGCGCTTTACAAGATAATGAACTCCCACGCCTGTACCTTGTCCCTCAAATTCTTCTATGCCCTCCAGGGGTGGCCTGTTGGGTCCAAAAGCTCCGACTCCAGCGGCAATAACGACAACGCCCGCATTGATACGGGTTCCCTTCGACGTTTCGACGAGCCAGCGATCTCCCTCATATTCCAGCAACGTCACCACCTGCTGGTTTAAATGATAGACCGGTTCAAACGGTGCAACCTGTTCCTCCAGATTATGGACAAGATCAGCAGCTAGCACCTTGGGCAGGCCGGGTATGTCGTAAATCGGTTTTTCCGGGTAAAGCGCCGAAAGTTGCCCGCCGATGGCGTCAAGGGCATCGATCACATGGCATTTCATTTTCAGCATACCGCATTCGAAGACGCTGAACAGGCCCGCCGGGCCTGCGCCAATGATGGCGACATCGGTCTCTATGGCTCGGTTGGGCAAATTAGTCTGATTCGACATGGAATCTCTCTTTTTAAAAGGTTAAACAGGTTATCGCCCTTAGCGGCGATTCTTGCAAGGGGAAGAGACGGGTTTGTTATCGTGAAGGCTGGAAACACCATCACATTCGAATTGGCCGACGAAGCGGCGACTGAGGCTCTGGCGCGCACAATCGCTGGGCAGGCTTTAGTGGGTGATCGGTTAGCCCTGAAGGGTGATCTGGGGGCCGGCAAAACAGTGTTCGCACGCGCCTTTATTCGCTGCCTGTGCGGTGATGACATCGAAGTCCCCAGCCCGACCTTCACGCTGGTGCAGACATATGAAGCCCGGGATGGATTGCCGCTGTTTCATTTTGACCTGTATCGCCTGGAAGACCCCGAGGAGGTTCTGGAACTGGATATCGATGACGCCTTCGCTGAAGGTATTTCGTTGATTGAATGGCCCGAAAGGATGGGATACTTGTTGCCTCGCGATCTTCTTGAAGTCGCTCTGAGTTACGGGGAGAGTGAAAACCAAAGAGTGTGCGTTATCACGGCTCCGGAAAAATGGGTGCCGCGATTGGGGGAGATAAAAGGATGAGCGCCCAGCGTGATACCGTCATTGAAGAATTTCTTTCTAAGAACGGTTGGGACGGATGTGTGCGTCGATTACTGGCGGGGGACGCTTCTTTTCGGCGTTACGACCGTATCATCGATGGCGAACGCCAAGCCGTGTTAATGGACGCTCCTCCGCCGGAAGAAGATATCCGTCCCTTTATTAAAGTCGCCCGGCACCTTAAGGGCATGGGTTATTCCGCGCCGGAGATTCTTGGTATCGACGAGAAAAGTGGATTATTGCTGCTGGAAGATCTGGGTGACGATACCTACACCCGGATTCTGGCCGAAGACGGCGACGAACAGGGTCTTTACGAACTGGCCGTCGATGTGCTGATCGACTTACACCGGCGACCCGTCGTCGAATCTTTACCTAAGGGTCTGCCGACCTACGGCAACGGCCGGCTTTTGGATGAAGTCTTTCTAGCGCCGCAATGGACTTATGCGGCCTTTGCGGGAGAGGTGCCACCAGAAAATGTACGGCGCGCCTACGGTGAGCTCTGGCTGGAGTTGTTCTCATTAGTGGACCGCGGAACAAAAACCTTGGTCTTGCGCGACTACCACGTCGATAATTTGCTATGGTTGCCTAACCGAGATGGGATTAAGGCCTGCGGCCTGCTCGATTTTCAAGACGCGGTCGCCGGACATCCCGCCTATGATTTGATGTCGTTATTGGAAGATGCTAGGCGCGATATAGACCAAAGACTTAAGATTAAAATGCAGGAACGCTATTTCGATGCATTTCCTGAACTGGATCGCGAGGCTTTTATGACGGCCTTCACAATTCTAGCCGCTCAGCGGCATGCCAAGGTTATCGGTATCTTTACCCGGCTTTGTCAACGCGATGGAAAGCCCGACTACTTGGTTCATATTCCCAGGGTATGGGGATTGCTTGAAGCGGCATTGGAAAACCCGATAATGGTAAAAATGAAAAACTGGTTCGATACTCATATGCCGGTAGCCATGCGCGGAATTCCTCCCGTAAAGGAGGTGACCCAATGACAGTCCTTAAGCGCGCCATGGTCCTGGCCGCTGGATTTGGGGTACGTCTTCGCCCGATCACAGACACCACGCCCAAACCATTGGTTAGGGTTTTGGGGCGGACCCTTATCGATCGCACCATCGACCGCCTGATGGATGCCGGGGTGGAAACCGTCGTCGTCAATACCCATCATTTGAGCGAACAGGTTCATGATCATTTGGAGAAGCGTGACGATGTCGAAATTCTCTTTTCTCCGGAAGACCCGATTCTTGAGACCGGCGGCGGCATCGCCAACGCAATAGACAAATTTGATGGCGAACCTTTTTTTGTCTGCAACGGCGACACCCTGTGGCTGAACGGATTTCAGGATGCTATGAAGCGCATGCTTCGCCATTGGCACGAAAAACAGATGGATGCCTTGTTGATGCTGCATTCGACTGTCGACGCCTATGGCTACGACGGTATCGGCGATTTTTGTGTCGATCCAATGGGACTGCTGACTCGCCGCCCGGAAAGCGAAGTTACGCCTTATTTATTCACCGGCGTGCAAATTCTTCACCCCAGGCTTTTCAAGGATGCGCCCCAAGGCGCCTTTTCCATGAACGTGTTGTATGACCAAGCCATTGCAGAAGAACGTCTGTACGGAATGGTCCATGACGGCGAATGGTTCCATGTCGGCACCCCTGAGGCTTTGGACGAAGCCGAAGCCTATATGCGTCTACGCTACGCCGGGGTCAAACACAGATGACGGGAAAGCCCGCCGTCTATTCGATTCCAGCGGGCGTGCCTTTTCTTGACGCCCTGGCGGCGGGCATTATCGAACGGGTCGGATCACATCCTGAAGCCCTCGCACAAGTAACTGTCTTGCTACCTACCCGCCGCGCCTGCCGTTCCTTGGCTGATGCCTTTCTACGCACAAGCGGTGGCACGCCAATGCTGCTTCCCAGGATGACGCCACTGGGGGATATCGACGAGGATGAACTGGCGCTTACGGGCGGCGAAAGTTTGGGCGGCCAAGCCGCTTTCGATATTCCACCCGCCATATCCGGATTGCGTCGCCAGTTGATCCTGTCGCGATTGATTTTAGCCCGCAAGGACACTGAAGCCACGCCGGATCAAGCCGCCCGGCTAGCCCGGGAACTAGCGCGTCTGCTCGATCAGGTGCAAACCGAACAGCTTTCCTTCGAAGGACTTGAGGCTCTGGTCGAAGAGCCCGGATTATCCGAACACTGGCGGCAAACAGTCAACTTCCTAGGCATACTGACCGAACACTGGCCCACTATCCTAGCCGAAGAAGGAGTCCTTGATCCGATAGACCGGCGTAATCGACTGCTTGAGGCCCAAGCCAGAATTTGGCGCGAAAACCCGCCGGATGGAAACGTCATCGCCGCCGGTTCGACTGGTTCGATCCCGGCCACTGCCGAACTGTTAAAGGTGGTTGCCAATCTGCCGAAGGGATCGCTCGTCCTGCCTGGTCTCGATATAAACGCCGATGATGAAATCTGGCATGCCCTGGAAGCCACACACCCTCAATTCGGTTTGTCTCATTTGCTCAAGCACCTGGATGTCGAAAGGCAGGATGTGGCCGAATGGCCTTCGCCTATCAACGCTGTAGCTCCATCCAGTCGTGCGCAACTGATCAGCGACGCCCTGATCCCCGCAGACGCTACCGATCACTGGCGAAATCGCGCTCATCCACCAGAAGATGCCTTGAAGGGCTTCTGTCGAATAGAAGCCGAAAACGAAAAAGGCGAGGCGGGAATGATCGCCCTGATCATGCGCCGAGCCCTCGAGACGGAGGGAAAAACGGCGGCGTTGATAACACCTGACAGAACCTTGGCACGTCGGGTCTCCGCTGAACTGGGGCGCTGGGGCATCGATATCGATGATTCCGCCGGCCGGCCTTTGGCTGAAACTCCGCCCGGTACATTTGTTCGTCTTTGTGCGCGAGTTGTCGCCGATGGGTTGGCGCCGGTCGGGTTGCTTAGTTTGCTAAAACACCCTTACGCCGCCGGGGGCATGAAACCGGCGCAATTTCGCGATCTCGTACGCCAACTTGAGCTGGCTCTTTTGCGTGGCCCCCGGCCCGAAAAAGGCATCGAGGGATTGCGCGCCGCACTGAAAACAGCAAGGCATGACGAAACTGCAAATCTAAACGAATTCATCGACGTGCTTGATCTCGCGGTTGCACCTTTCGTTGATCATTTCACCAATTCCGAGGCCCCTTTGGTGGGATTGCTAAGGAGCCATATCGCCATGGCCGAAGTCCTAGCTGCCGATTTTGAGAAAAGCGGTGCGGAACGCCTTTGGAGGGGGGAAGATGGTGAAGCATTGGCAATGTTTTTTGCCGAGCTGAATGAGGCTTCGGAAACCTTGCCCGCCATAAGCGCCCTTGAATATCCAGCCCTGATAGACGCCCTGATAGACGGACAGGCCCACAGACCCCGTTATGGCAAACACCCCCGCCTGCACATCTGGGGGTTGCTGGAGGCGAGATTGCAACAGGCCGACATTGTCGTCCTCGGCGGCCTCAACGAAGGCAGTTGGCCGCCCGAAGCCAAGGCCAGCCCCTGGATGAGCCGCCCGATGCTGGAAAAATTCGGCCTTTCCCAACCGGAAAGGCGACTGGGCCTGACAGCCCACGATTTTACCCAGGCGGCATCCGCGGCTGAAGTCATTCTTAGCCGGGCGGCGCGCAACGGTGGCGCACCTACGGTACCTTCGCGTTGGCTGATGCGGCTGGAAACTCTTATAATTGGCACGACGCTTGAAGAGCAATTTCGCCCCGATTTCGAGTTGAGCGCCTTGTTTGCCGAACTGGATAAACCCCGGCATTACATTGGGACCGACGCACCGAAACCGACACCACCGATAACCAGCAGGCCGCGAGGGTTACCGGTTTCACAAATCGAAACCTGGATACGCGATCCCTATTCAATCTACGCGCGTCATATCCTGAAGTTGAAGGTACTCGATCCCATTGACGCCGACCCGGGCGCTGCAGACAGGGGTATCGTCGTTCACGAGGTGCTGGAGCGCTTTATCGGGAAATGGCCAGAGGAGTTGCCCGACAAAGCCCTGGAGAAGCTTCTAGAAATCGGCTCAAAAGTCTTTGAGGAAGAAATGAGTAACCCTGCCTTAAGGGCATTCTGGTGGCCTCGCTTTGAGCGAATCGCTGAGTGGTTCATCGAGAACGAAAAAGTTAAACGTGGTGAAGGTCGATTGCCCATTGCTACGGAAACCGTCGGCGAAATGAGCTTTAAAGCTCCTGGTGGCGCGTTCACCCTGAAAGCCCGCGCCGACCGTATTGACCGATCTGCAACCGGCGGACTTGCGATCATCGATTACAAGACCGGTAGCGTGCCGTCAAAAAAGCAAATGCAAATCGGACTGACTCCTCAATTGACATTGGAAGCGGCTATGGCGGCTGGGGGCCATTTTGCCGGTGTCGAAGAGGAAGTCGTTTCCGAACTGGTTTATATGAAGCTCTCTGGTGGTCGGGAAGCAGGTAAGGAAAGCGGCGTCACCGAGGGCGTCGAAGCATTAGCTGATGGGGCACTTAAGGGATTAAAGGATCGCATCGCAGCTTTCGATGAGGTGGATACGCCTTATCTTTCAAGGCCCGTACCAATGTTTTCGCGCCGCTTCGGCGACTACGATCACCTGGCGCGGGTCAAGGAATGGATGGCCGGTGACGATGACGGAGGCGGAGAATGAACGAGTCCGCCCGACCTAGCAAACTTCATGTCAGAACGGCGGCACAGGTTACCGCAGCCGACCCCAGAAGTTCGGTCTGGGTTTCAGCCAATGCAGGCACCGGCAAAACACAGGTATTGACGGATCGCATCACCCGCTTGTTGTTGGACGGCGTCAAATCGGAACGCATTTTATGCCTGACATTTACCAAGGCGGCAGCGGCCGAAATGGCGACGCGTCTGTCCGAACGGCTGGGAAATTGGGCAGTCGCCAAAGAAGGTGATCTAAAAATCGAGATCGAAGCCCTGCTTGGAAAACCTCCCGAAGACGCCGTGCTGGCCCCGGCTCGCCGTTTGTTCGCCCAAACCTTGGACACGCCAGGCGGTTTGCAAATACGCACCATCCACGCCTTTTGCGAATCACTGCTAGGCCGTTTCCCCATCGAAGCCGGGATCGCGCCGCATTTTAGCGTCATTGATGAGCGCACCGCCGCCGAGCTTATGATGGAAGCACGTGACCGAATTCTAGTCCATTCCAATGAAACGGGTTCGGAGGCAATCGCCCGTTCCTTGGCCTTGATGGCCGGTCTGTTGAACGAAGACGATTTCACCCGCTTGATGGCCGATTTGTCATCCCGGCGTGCGCACCTGAAGGCCCTGTTTAGCCGGTATGGATCGATTGAGGGTGTGATAGATGCAGCGCACCGGACCTTGGGGTTGAAAGAGGGCGAGTCGGCGCAAACCATTATCCGTGAGGCCTGCGACGAAAGTTCGTTCGGATCAAAGGCTCTGATGAACGCCGCGGAAGCGCTTTCCGGTGGAACCAAAACAGATAAAATTCGCGCAGATAGCCTTCGAGAATGGTTGAAAGGAGACATTTCGACTCGCGAGGCGACGTTTGAAAGTGCCTATCTGGATGTTTTCCTAAAAAGAACTCTTGAGCCACGCGCAAAGTTGATGACCAGCAAAATCGCCGATGCCAACCCGGCCGGACTGCAAGTCTTGCTGGACGAACAAGACCGTCTGGCTAAGATTGTGGAACGCCTGCGCGCCATCAATATTTTCGCAGCCAGTGAGGCGTTGATTCACCTGGGCTCGCATCTTCTGGATACTTTCGAAAAATTGAAGGAAGCTCGAGCGCTTCTCGATTACGATGATTTAATCCTCAAGGCCCGTGATCTTCTACAGGCTGATGGCGGATCTTCCTGGGTTCACTTCAAGCTAGACGGTGGCCTGGATCATGTTCTGGTCGATGAAGCCCAGGATACCAGTCCCGAGCAATGGGATGTCATCAAGGAACTCGCGGTAGATTTCTTCGCAGGTGAGGGAGCCAGGGAGGGCGAGCGCACGGTCTTCGCTGTCGGAGACGAAAAACAATCGATTTACAGTTTCCAGGGAGCTGACCCGTTCATGTTCGGCCATACCCGAGAGCACTTTTCAGCAGGATCCAGGGCAGCAGGAAAAGCCTTCGAGCCGGTCGAGCTAGAACGGTCATATCGCTCGACCGCTTCAGTGCTGAAGGCTGTCGACGCTGTATTTGAAAATGACGTCGCCCGGCAAGGTTTGACGTTCGAGGAAAAACCGATAATCCACCACTGGGAACGTGAAGGCCAAGCTGGACTTGTTGAGTTGTGGCCAACGATCAAACCGGGTGAAACCATCGAAATCAAACCCTGGGATGCGCCACTGGACCGCATCGCCATCGACAGCCCGGAAGACCGGATGGCCGGACGCATCGCCGACACCATTTCAGGCTGGCTGGAAACGAAAGAAGAACTGCCATCGGCCGGTCGCCCCATCCAAGAGGGCGATATCATGATCCTGGTGCGTCAACGCGGCAGTTTTGCAGAGAAAATGGTCAATACGCTGAAAAAGAGGGGCATTCCCGTAGCCGGTGCCGACCGTATGGTTCTGACGGAGCAACTGGCCGTAATGGATTTGCTGGCCCTTGGGCGATTTCTGTTGTTGCCGCAAGACGATTTGACCCTGGCAGTTGTCCTTAAAGGTCCACTTTTCGGATTTAGGGACGATGATGATCTGTTTCCACTGGCCTACGGGCGTTCGGAAAGCCTGTGGGAGGCGCTTAAGGCCGCCGATGAACCTAAATACCGGCATGCCTTTGAGCGCCTTTCGGAATTACTGGACCGGGCGGATTTCATGCCGCCGTTCGATTTTTATGCCAGGCTGTTAGGTCCCGAGGGCGGGCGTCGCGATATAATCGCCAGATTGGGACAGGAGGCGGAAGATCCGGTTGATGAGTTCTTGAGCTTGACCCTGGAATATGAGCGCGAGCACGTGCCGGCTCTTCAAGGTTTCTTGAGTTGGGTCGAAGCCGGACGAACACAGATAAAGCGCGACCTGGAGCAGGGTCGTGGCGAAGTAAGGGTGATGACCATCCACGGCTCCAAGGGACTGCAAGGCAATATCGTTTTCCTGCCCGATACGTGTTCGGTACCCACGGCGCGCCAGGAATCAAAACTGCGCTGGGTCGGCGAGCCTGAGCCGGCTTTGCTATGGGCGCCATCAAAAGACGGGGAAGAAAGTCGAACCGCTGAATTAGCTATTGAAAACAAAGAATTACGTGCCCAGGAATACCGCCGCCTGTTGTACGTCGCCATGACCCGCGCGCGCGATCGCCTTTATATCGGCGGCTGGGAAGGGAAACGCAAACCCGATGAGGATTGCTGGTACAATTTGATCGAATCATCGTTTAAGGAAATTGCAGAGGAAGTCGAAGTCCCCTCAGGCGAGACAGTGCTCCGGCTGTCCAACCAGCAGACGGCTAAGCCCGAAGCGAAATCCATAACAGGGACGATTGACATTGGCCGTTCGGCAGCCTTACCTGATTGGGTATTGACCCCCCCTAAACCGGAACCTGAACCGACTACGCCCCTTAGCCCGTCGCGGCTATCGGAAGAGGAAGAACCGCCAGTACGCGCCCCCTTGGATAGTGACGATGGAGTGCGTTTCAAACGCGGCAACCTGATCCATCGCCTGCTGGAGAACCTTCCCGCCCTTGCGCCCGATGGCTGGGCCAGCGCGACAACTCGGTATCTCGCCCGGCCCATTCATGGTCTGAATCAAGATCAACAAAGCGCCATCGCCGAAGAGGTTCTCAAATTATTGCTCAACCAGGACTTCTCTCACCTGTTCGGGCCCAAATCTCTGGCTGAGGTTCCCATCAGCGGCCTGGTGGCCGGGCGCATCGTTTCGGCGCGTATCGACCGGCTCGCAATCAATGACGAGGAAATCACCATCGTCGACTACAAAACCAACCGACCGCCACCAGAAACGCCTGACAAGGTTGCCACCGCGTACCTAAAGCAGATGGCTCTGTATCGCTCTCTACTGCGAGAAATCTACCCAGGCCGCAGCGTGAGCTGCATATTGGCGTGGACTGATGGTCCTCGTCTGATGACATTGCCTGATGAATTATTGGACGTTCACGCACCTTGACTGGGACGATAGGGCTGCCTAGATTCGAAGAGATTCTTTTGCACAGTTTTAAGGACAGAATAGATGCCCATAGCCGTCACCGACGATTCTTTTGAAACCGACGTAAAAAACTCATCCCTGCCGGTAATCGTTGATTTTTGGGCGGAATGGTGTGGTCCGTGCAAGCAGATCGCCCCGGCGCTGGAAGAAATTGCCACCGAAATGGAAGGCAAGGTCACAGTCGCCAAACTCAATATCGACGAAAACCCGACCGTTCCCTCACAGTATGGCGTACGCGGCATACCGACGTTGATGCTGTTTAAGGACGGCCAGGTCGCCGCCACCAAGATCGGCGCACTGCCCAAGGGAAAGCTTGTCGAATGGGTCGAGTCAGTTATCTAGGCCGTCGACATTCCTGAAATTTGCAAGGTAGATTCCTGCTAGCCTAACCAATGGCTGGGGGCTGTTCGTTACCGCCAGCGGCCTTAACGAAATTCTCAAACAGCCCAAAGAAGCGCTCATCTACCCGCCATTCTTCCTGCTGTTCCCATTGAACGGCAAGAACCCAGGGATCATTCATCTCTACCGCCTCGATAACGCCATCCGGAGCGCGCGCAACGACATTGAGGCCGGGAGCAAGTTCATCGATTGCCTGATGGTGGAAACTGTCGACTTCAATTTCCGACGTTTCCAGAATTTTGTGGAGTCGGCTGCCAGGCTCGATCTTGATCGGATGACGCGGGTGGGGCGGAACCGGGGTTTCGTCAAGTGATGATTTTTCAACAGCGGCCCAAGCGGTCCATTCCGGATCGGACGGATGGTCTTTCCAGGCGGGAACCAGAGATACGTCTTGCGTCATGGTGCCACCCAGGGCGACGTTCAGTATCTGAATTCCTCGGCACATCCCTAAGATCGGAATCTTTTGCGCAAGGGCCTTTTGGATCAGTTCCAATTCAAAGACATCGCGGGCTGGTTCAGTGTTTTTTAGTTTTTCATGAGGCGCGTGATTGTAAAAGCGCGGATCGATATCCCGGCCACCGGCCAGGACCAATCCATCGCAAAGATCGAGAAGATCATCCATTGAACCCTCGGCTCGTGGGAGTATGAGCGGAATTCCCCCCGCAAGAACGATCGGCCGGTGAAATCCGACGCCTTGATAGTCACCAAAATCGTGAAAGCTGCTTGATACCCCAATGACAGGCTTGTTCATCGCCGTTTTCCTCTGGTTCAATTTTTTTTACTCACAGGCGCATAAGGGCTTTTTAGTATGTAATGATCTTGGAAGCGACTCTTTTCCGTCAATCGTCACGACCGCGTAATTCAGCAAGCTGATTGAGTGGGTCTAGCCGGATAATTTTCATGATTTTCCGGGCCGTTACCCGAAGCCGTCGGTTAGGTTATAGAGGATGGCCTTGCTGGACATTGCTTTCAAACAGGTCTAACCCTTTGAGTGTAAGTTCAGCTGTTTTCCAGAGCTCCTTTTCCTCGTCAACAACCTGACTCAACACATTTATCCCAAAAAGCAGATTTTGCAGGGCAAGCGCCAGCGCACGAATGTCAACGCCGGGTGAAATTTCCTTTTGCCTGACCCCTCGTTTGAGCAAATTTTCGATGCGCGCTGCGTTACCTGTCACAGCTTGCTTCATAATTTCCCCCAACTCACAATGTGTGTTGCTTAACTCTGCAATGCTTTTAACCGCTAGACACCCACGGATTTCTGGGTCGTATGCCCGCACTTTACAAATAGTTCGAAACGTTTCGGTGATGATTTTTTTGACTGAAGACCCTGGCGTCTCATCAGCTAACAAAATATCCGGTGAACGTCCGGCATAGAGCTGCAAGGCCTCTATGAATAGAGCCTCGCGGTTACCGAAAGCATTATAGAAACTGGACCTTGTGATGCCGAGTTTTTCCGACAACGCTTTAACTGACGTTGATTCATAGCCGTGGCGCCAAATTTCCTTCATGGCTATTTCTACGGCTACATCACGATCAAATTTTGAGGGTCGTGCCACTATTACTCTCCGTAATTTTTCACAAAAAATTTTATACATATATGGACAAAACGCAAATTATATATTATACACATATGTACAAAACGCCTCTTTCAAGGCGACGGACTCACATCGGAAAAAGTACTGGATGGATTCCATGAACACGAACCCAAGAACAAACTATTCGTTTTCGGTAGGCTTAAGTGTTGTCGGCCGGGGGCTGGTGACAATGGCCAAGGAGAAACCCCTCGTTTTTGTTTGGGTTAACATATTCAGTATGTGGTTCTTAGGCGGAGGCGCCTTGATGCTTTACTGGGGCTCAACATCAATCCTGCCACTTGTTTGTGTGGTTACGCCGTTTGTCGCTGTGTTGTGGCTAATTTTGGTCGCTTCGAAATACGGCTTTTCCCGGTTGCTGGGTATGCCACGAGTTGTTCCATGGCTCGTCGCCATGATGATCGCCGTGATGGAATATCTGAACGGTGGATATGAAAGTCAGCCGGAGGGATATTTCATTTTCCTCAGCGGATTCCTCGTTATAAACGGGATCGCTACCATCCTTGATTTTGTTGACATTTTTAGATGGTCGAAGGGCGAGCGCAGCGAGGTTTTCGAAACCGGCTTTTTTAGCGGCGCCCACTAATTCCTCATGCCACAGCCAACTCGCGTCGGGCCTGGACGATGATCTGTAACCCTGATGTGAGGGCGAGGCCCGCAATGAGGACGCCAACGACGAGGTCAGGCCAGCCGGTGCCCGTCACCCAAACGCCGGCGGCGGCGAGCAGAACAGCGACGTTGGCGATGGCGTCGTTGCGGCTGCACAACCACACCGAACGCATATTGCTGTCCCCGCTACGGTAATGGAACAGCATCCAGGCTACTGCGCCATTTGCAATCAGGGCCAAAAATCCAACCCAGCCCATAATCGCGACATCCGGCGTTTGCTCGAAAAAGGCGCGGTACACGGCAAAGGTCAGGACCCAAATACCGATGAGCCCCATGGCGACTCCCTTGGCCAGGGCTGTGCCAGCGCGCCAGCGAACGCCCATGCCCAAGACCATCAGTGAGATACCGTAATTGGCCGCATCGGCGAAGAAATCCATAGCATCGGCCTGCAATGACAGTGAGTTGCCCAGCAATCCGGCGATTATTTCAACAACAAACATTCCGGCATTGATCGCAAGGGCGATCCAAAGAACCCGCCTATAAGAAGGCGGCGCCGCCTGACCCGGGCCGTCATGATTACAGCAAGAAGACATTTTAGTCGTCCTCCCCGCCCGGCTCGGCGACATGGTCGATCATGTCCCTTAAGGTACGACGCACGTGCTCATCGGCTGCAACATAAAAGACCTGACGACCCCGTCTTTCGGCCCTGACCAGACGGGCGCCCCTTAGAAGGCGCAGGTGATGACTGACCAATGACGAGGAAACTTCAACTATATCGGCGATTTCACCGACGTTCTGCGGATCGTCCAGGCAGGCGACAACAATCCTGAGGCGGGTCGGATCCCCCAGAAGGTGGAAAACTTCTGCCAATTCAGTGGCCTGATCGTGATGCATGTTCCAGTCCGATTTAATTAAATACTTGAATACTTGTTCATATATTTAATTGTTCTGAATTGTGCAAGTATTTTTTTGTAGGAAAAGCAGACGTAAAAATTTTCAGGAAACCCTATTCAGCGCCAAGGCTGCAATTCAATCATCCAATTTTTTCGCCGACCCCGGTTTGAAGAGACGATAGCCAGGGCCTTCACGATCTCCTTTGATCGCGTACATAGCTTGATCGGCGCAATCAATGAGACCGGCGGCATCTTCGGCATGATCGGGAAAAATACTGATGCCGATGCTAAGTCCCAGGGTGCATTCATTGCCATCAATCATCATCGGCTTGCTGACTGCCTCAGAAATCTTGACGGCTATTTGCTTCACTTCCTTGAAGGAATTCACCTCTTCCAGAATAGCGACAAATTCATCGCCTCCGACGCGGGCAATCGTATCGGTCCCCCGTGCGTTCGCCTTCAATCGATCTGCGACGATTTTTAGTGCCGTATCTCCTGCCCGGTGGCCCAGATCATCGTTGATGGTCTTGAACTTGTCCAAATCAATATACAAAAACGCCAATCCACTGCTATGGCGATTTGATCTTTTTATGGCTTCCTCCAAACGGTCATTCAGCAAGTTACGGTTGGGCAAACCGGTCAATTGATCAAAATGGGCCAGATTGTTCGCCTGTTCTTCGGCTTTCTTAAGGTTCGTAATATCCGTTTGAACCAGCACCCATCCACCGCTTGAAATAGGATTCACCCCTATAAGCACGTGCTTATCAAAATTTGGCCAATAGCGTTCATAGCCAAACGGTTCACCGGCTTCGTGAAGGCTATGGACGGCCTCTAAAGCGGCTTCCAATGTTTCGAAATTGTCGAAATAACCTTGTTGATATTGATGGGCAATTATGTTGTCCAGGCTGCCTATTTCAGAAATGGTTCTTTCATCCAACTCCATGTATTCGGAATACTTTTTGTTAAAAAGGAGGAAATTGAAATTCTCATCCATGACCAAAACGGCCGATGGCAGAGAATCCACGACCGCCTTGAAATCTATCTGAGGGGGTTCAGCCTTAATTACGGATGCTGTTGAATTTCTTATTTGGCGAATTCGATACAGAAGAAAACCGTTGAGTAACAAGAGCAACAGCAGGAACGCACCGATTATTTCCCCAGGAAATTCCCAAAGACCTTCACTCATCGCCTGACCCCAAATGACGAAATACAAAGTAATACTGTTGGCGACTACAGCTTCCCAATGCACGCCATCTGCGTCAATGAAATCCTGAGGTTATCATTTTTTAAAAAATGCAATCCCGACGTGGAAATTCTAGGTGTTTTCTTTAAGAATGGTTCCCGCCAGATAGAGCGATCCCGCAATTATCACTCTAGCCTCTTCAGATTGATCAACTATACCTGCAAGGGCGGTCTCGACGTCCTCGGAAGGCAGAGCATCCATCCGCCAGTTAAGGGCCACACTGGTGACGTCTTCGGCGCTGAGGGAGTTTTCCTCCCCCGGGATGGCAATACCGCGAAACTGCCCGATACGGCCTTCCAGGTGCAGGAGGAAATCATTTGGTTCCTTTGAATTGAGCATTCCGAAAATCATGTGCAGAGGCTTGTCGCGCCAAGAGCGAGCCTGGGAGGCGATCATCTTGCCGGCGGCCCCGTTGTGGCCGCCGTCGAGCCAAAGTTCCCAGCCATCGGGCAGCATTTCAACCAGAGGTCCGCTTTTCAGGCGTTGCATGCGCGCGGGCCAATCAACACTTTTTAGGCCCAGCGCGATGGCGCTGTCGGGTATACCGAATTCCACCAGGTGGTCCATTGCGGCGATCGCCAAACCGGCATTTCTGTGCTGGTGCGGCCCGACCAGCGCCGGAAGCGGAAATTCTCTGATTGTTCTTTCGCCATCCCGTTTAGACTCAAAAACAATGCCCTTTTTGGATTTGCGAACGAACCAGTCCCGACCTTCGATCAAAAGTGGAGCGCTAGCCTTCTCGACCAGCTTAATGAATTTTTTTTCCTCCCGACGTTCTTGCTTGGCGGAAAGGCAGGTAACGCCGGCTTTGAGGATACCTGCTTTCTCGGCAATGATTTCGCTTAACGTATCGCCCAGAAACTGCTGATGGTCCATAGACACCGGTGTGATGATGGTTAGCGCGGGATTATCGATAACGTTGGTTGCATCCAGCCTGCCGCCAAGACCGGTTTCCAGCAGCAGCACGTCGGCATCGGTTCTGGAAAAGGCCAAATAGGCGGCAACCGTGGTGATTTCGAAATAGGTGATTGGGTCGCCGCCGTTAACCGATTCGCATTCTTCCAGGACGTCGTTAAGCGCCTGATCAGTAATCAGTTCTCCAGCCAGACGAATGCGCTCGTTGAAACGGACCAGGTGGGGCGAGGTGTAGACGTGGACCCTAAGACCCGCCGCTTCCAGCATTGCACGCATGTAGGCGATAACCGAGCCCTTGGCGTTGGTTCCGGCTACGTGAATGACAGGAGGCAGCTTGTGATGGGGATTATCCAGACGCTGTAATAGGGTTTCGACGCGATCCAATGTCAGGTCGATGACCTTTGGATGCAGCGTCATCAACCTTTTCAGGATGGCGTCGCTGTCAGTCAGCGGGAGCCTCCAGGGCCGGAGCGTCGGGCGCACCCGGGGGGATCGCCAGGACGTCGGCGGCGGGACCGGTATTGATCAGCAAACCGATGACCCGAATCAGGGTATCGCGCAATTCCTGGCGGCGTACCACCTTATCGACCATTCCGTGCTCCAGCAGGTATTCGGCGCGCTGGAAACCTTCCGGCAGTTTTTCGCGAATGGTCTGTTCAATAACCCTTGCCCCGGCAAAACCGATGACAGAGCCGGTTTCGGCAATCGCCACATCCCCCAGCATGGCGAAGGAAGCAGAAACCCCGCCAGTTGTCGGATCTGTCAGCACAACAATGTAAGGCAGGCCGGCGTCCTTGACCTCTTCCACCGCGATAGTCGTGCGAGCCATCTGCATCAGTGACAAAATGCCTTCCTGCATGCGTGCGCCACCCGATGACGGGACGACGATCAGCGGTGCATCCTGAACAACGGCCAGTCGCGCTGCTGTCACCAGCCCCTCCCCAACGGCAATGCCCATGGAGCCGCCCATGAAGGAAAAGTCCAACGCGGCGACAACGACATTGAGTCCGCCCATGCGTCCGTGTGCGACCGTCAGGGCGTCTTTCAGCCCCGTCTTGTTCTGCGCTTCTTTCAGGCGTTCCGTATATTTGCGGCGATCACGGAATTTCAATGGGTCGACTTCGGCTTCAGCCAGTTCGATGCTTTGAAACTCGCCGCCATCAAACAACATTTTCAGACGATCAGCGGAACCCAATCGCATATGATGCCCGCAATGGGGACATACCCTGAAATTTTTTTCAAGATCGCGATGGAAGACCATCTCTTCGCAAGCCGGACACTTGTGCCACAGATTATCCGGAATTTCCTTCTGGCCGCCGACAAGTTGTTTCAGTTTCGGGCGGACAATATTTTTGAGCCAGTTCATTTAATCTGCCCCTTTCGCTGATGATCTTACACCTTTGGCCAAACCGGAGACAAATTCCAGCGCTTCGTCAACCAGCCCCGGTTTCGCCTGGCCGTTGGGGTCAAGGTTGGTCTTGATAATATTCACCAAGGCCGAGCCGACGACCGCGGCATCAGCAATGGCGGCAACCTCCCCCGCCTGTTCAGGGGTTTTGATACCAAAACCCACAGCAACAGGTAAATCCGTATATGACTTCAATCTCTTGTAGGCTTGCTCGATATCGCTGGCGGCGGCCGATGCAGTGCCGGTAATGCCGGTAATGGAAACGTAATAAACGAAGCCGCTGGCCTGGTCCATGACGCGGGGCAGTCGCATGTTATCCGTCGTTGGCGCTGTCAGAAAGATGAAGTTAATGCCCGCATTCAGGGCTGGTGCGCACAGTTCGATCTCTTCCTCGGGCGGCAAATCCACGACAATAAGCCCGTCGACCCCGGCCTTTCTGGCGTCGTCCAGAAACTTATCGACCCCGTAAACGTAAATGGGATTAAAATATCCCATCAGGATAATCGGCGTGTCGTCGTCGCCTTCGCGGAAAGCACGAACCATATCCAGCGTCTTCACCATGGTGTGGCCGGCCGCCAATGCCCGGCCAGAAGCTAACTGGATTGCCGGCCCATCGGCCATGGGGTCGCTGAACGGCATGCCCAGTTCGATCAAGTCGGCGCCCGCGTTCGGCAGTCCCTTTAAAAGCGCCAGAGAGGTTTCGTAATCAGGATCGCCAGCGGTGGAAAATGTAACCAGTCCGCCCCGGCCTTCTTCGGCCAGTTCAGCAAATCGCCGGGCGATGCGGGTTTCCGGGGTGGTGTTCATCATTCGACCCCAAACGTCATGCCGGTTGCGTTCGCCACCGTGTTCAAATCCTTGTCACCGCGGCCGCTCATGTTCATGACGATGACATGATCGCGGGGATAATTGGCGGCGATTTTCATCACGTGCGCTATGGCATGAGCGGATTCCAGCGCCGGAATAATGCCTTCCAGGCGGGTGCACAACTGGAAGGCTTCCAGGGCCTCGTCGTCGGTGATCGAAACATATTGCGCGCGGCCGATATCATGCAGCCAGGAATGCTCGGGACCGATGCCGGGATAATCGAGCCCGGCAGATATCGAATGAGCCTCGGTAATCTGTCCGTCGTCGTCCTGCAGCAGGTAGGTGCGGTTGCCGTGCAGGATGCCGGCGCTTCCGGCGCTCAAACTTGCCGCATGCTCACCCGTATCAATGCCGCGCCCGGCCGCTTCGACAGCGATAATTTCAATCTCGCTGTCGTCCAGGAACGGATGGAACAGGCCCATGGCGTTGGAGCCCCCGCCAATGCAGGCGACAAGTGTGTCTGGTAGTTTGCCTTCAGCCTCCATAATCTGGGACCGTGTTTCCTCGCCGATGACCGACTGAAAATCCCTGACCATGGCCGGAAACGGATGTGGTCCAGCGACGGTGCCGATGATGTAGAAAGTGTCTTCCACATTGGTGACCCAATCACGCAGGGCTTCATTAAGGGCATCCTTCAGGCTTTTCGATCCTGCGGTAACCGGCCTGACTTCAGCACCCAGCATCTGCATGCGAAACACGTTCGGGGACTGGCGTTCAATATCCTTGGCCCCCATGTAGACGACGCAAGGCAGGTCAAACAGGGCGCAGACGGTGGCCGTGGCGACGCCATGCTGTCCGGCGCCGGTTTCGGCGATGATACGGGTCTTGCCCATACGCTTGGCCAATAAAACCTGACCAATACAATTATTGATCTTATGGGCGCCTGTATGGTTCAGATCTTCGCGCTTGAAGTAAATCTTGGCGCCGCCAACGTGATTGGAAAACCGCTCGGCAAAATAAAGCGGGCTTGGCCGCCCGACATACTGCGAGAAATAGTAGCCCATTTCACGGGCGAACTCGGGATCATCCTTAGCCGTTTCGTAGGCTTGCTCCAGATCCAAAATAAGCGGCATCAGGGTTTCAGCAACGAATCGGCCGCCGTAGATGCCAAAGCGCCCGTTTTCGTCGGGCCCGGCCCGGTATGTGTTGCGTGTGCTCATGAGCCGCGTAATAAACCATAAAGCGGCCGTAGATCAAACCGCTATATTGATCGTTACTGAAGGTTACTTAAATGTTCGAGGCGAGATCAAGCAAGTAACTGATTTTATTTGGATTTTTTACGCCAAGCTCATCTTCGACGCCGCTTGACACATCGATAGCCACCGCCCCGCTGGCCTTAACCGCATCGGCGAGGTTCGAAGCATCGATTCCGCCTGCCAGCATCCACGGTAACACCCAGTCCTGATCGGCGATCAGATCCCAGTCGAAGGTTAGTGCGTTTCCTCCCGGCCGGGTTGCATCTTTGGGCGCTTTGGCGTCGAACAACAGCCTGTCGGCTGTGATCTCATATTCCCTGGCCAGGATAACATCGTCCTCTCCGGCCATGGCGACGGCTTTCATTACCGGCAGTTTAAATTTGTCCTTTATTTGGGCAACCATGCCGGGGGTTTCTGATCCATGAAGCTGCAGCATATCCAGCTTACCTGTGGCGACGACAGCCCCGATCTCTTCAAATGATGCATCGACGAAAAGGCCGACCCGGGTGACATGTTCGGGAACCGTCATACACAAGGCTTCCAAAACGTCCGGCGTCACTGCCCGCGGCGAGGGCTCGAAGAAAACAAAACCGACATAGGCCGCGCCACCTTGAACGGCGGCGCGCACCGCACCCGGTGTGCTCAGGCCACAGATTTTAATATCAATGGCCATTTCACTACCTAAATCCCCGCCGCGATTTCGGCGGCGATTTTATCGGCGGCCTGGACAGGATCGTCGGCGCCGGTAATGGGCCTGCCGATGACCAGATAATCGGCCCCCATTGCGACTGCTGCAGCCGGCGTGACGATGCGTTTTTGGTCGTCGCTGGACGCCCATTCTGGCCGGATGCCAGGCACCACCAGCTTGAAATCGCTCCCTAAATGTTCGCGCAGGTCCTCAACTTCGCGAGCCGAACAGACGACGCCGTCCATGCCGCTGCGCTGGGCTAATGAGGCCAATCTCAACACCTGATCTGGGAGCGAATCATCGACGCCGATCCCTCCTAAATCGCTTTCATCCATCGAGGTTAATACCGTGACGGCCAACGCCAAAGGGCGTCCTTCGCCGGCTTCAGCCGCGGCGGCCGCGGCGGCCTTCATCATCGACTCGCCGCCCAATGCGTGTACGTTGAGCATATAAGGTTTCAGCGGCAAGGCGGCGCGAATGGCGCCGGCCACCGTATTTGGGATATCGTGGAATTTCAGATCCAGAAAGACCGGCATACCGCAGTCGGTAACGGCGCGCACCCCTTGCGGACCGCAGGCGGTAAAGAATTCCTTGCCAACCTTCATGCCGCCGACATGGCCGCTTAAGGATTTCGCCAGATCGAGGGCGTGGCCAAGATCGGTGGTATCCAGCGCAACGAAGGTTCTTTCATGGGGATGCAGCATTGTCATGATGGTTGTCTTAGCCTTTTGCGCGATCAAAAGCCAGCTTGGCGGCAGCCAAGTCTTCCAGGGCCGTCCCGGCGGATTTGAAATAAGTAATGTCGTCATCATTTTTACGAAGCGGGCATTCATCTGCCGCCATGTCGAACAAATCGCCGACAACGTCCCCATCGGAGATGATGCCGCTGGCCAATGGCTGAACCAGATCGCCGGCCTCCTTCATGGCCCCGGCGCGGGTATCGCAGTAGACGCGGGAGCGCTTGACGCAGGCGTCGTCGGCTTCCCGCATTTCCGGCGTAAACCCGCCCACCAGATCGAGATGTTGCCCCGGAGCCAGCCATTCTCCTTGAATCAAGGGCTCCCGCGACAAGGTGGCGCATGAAATGATATCGGCCTGTGGGACGGCGATTCTGAGATTTTCGACGAGGCTTACGGAAATTTTATCCTCCACGAGCAGTTCGCCGACACTCGCCGCCTTATCTGGATTTCGGCCCCAGATAAGAACCCTGCTTATCGGTCTGACGGTTGCATGGGCGCGTATCAAGTGCGGCGCCAGGACCCCTGTGCCAACCATAAGCAGGGTCCCTGCGTCCTGTCGAGACAGGTAACGGGACGCCACGGCGGAAGCCGATGCCGTCCTGCGGGCAGTCAATTCAGCTCCATCCAGCATCGCCAACGGCGTTCCATTGGTTCCGTCAATCAACATGTAGGACCCCATCACGGCGGGTAGTCCTATCTCACCGTTTTCGGGAAACACGGTGACGATCTTTACGCCGATGACATCCCCCTGCCGCCATGCCGGCATCAATAGCAAGGTGGGGTCGAGACCGTCGGGAGTATTGATGCCGTGGTGGTGGCGCACAGGCGTCGTGCAGCCTTCGGCGAACATTTTGTCGATGGCGTCGATCAGGGAAGCGTAGTCGAGAGAATGTCTTAGTTCTTCTGCAGAAATCAGGCGCATGAGCCTAAGCCGCGTCCACCTTGGTCAGCAAGGGAGGCTGCTCGGTTGCCAGAAGTTCGACTGACGGTTTTTCCGATACTTGTTTTTCAAGCTTTCTGATTTGCTCGCGCAACATGGCTTCCTCGCGCTTGGAATTTTCTAGCATGCGCATAAGTTGCCGGTTGCGGGCCCGGCGGCCGCCCGCCGAAACAAACGAAATAATGCCGCCGATGAGGAAACCGACAAATGCCGCGACCAAAACGGCCGCAAACGTCGGTATTTCAAAGCTGTAGGGCGCAGGCCAAAGGTCTATTAAAACCTTGCCACGGTTTGAAAAGGTAAAAGCGACAACCACCGCCGCAAGCGGGACCATCAGAATCCAGGAGATAATCCGAGTCACTTAAAGTTTATCCGTTGAGTTTTTCGCGTAGTTGTTTTCCGGTTTTAAAATACGGAATGTGCTTGGCCGCCACATTGACAGCTGCGCCGGTTCGAGGATTGCGGCCGATCCTGGAGCCGCGCTCTTTTACGGAAAAAGCGCCGAATCCTCGCAACTCGACTCTATCGCCATTGGCCAGCGCGGTGGTGATTTCATCGAAGATCGTCGTCACGATTCGTTCCACATCCCTTTGGTAAAGGTGTGGGTTCGCATCGGCCAGACGTTGTATCAGTTCTGATTTTGTCATCGCCACCTTCCTCCCGTTTAAAAAGGGCCGTTTTTAAGCCACGTTTTTGACTTTACCAGCTCTCAGGGTGCCAAAGCGAGATCAAGCCGTCAAGTCTAAGTCTTTCAGAAAACAGTGTTTTTCCGACCAAACTGTTAAAAAATTGCCACCATTGCTCGCCTGGACGTTCAATTACCACGTCCTGAATTGGAAGGCCCCTGGGAATCTTCTTCGATTTCACCAACCAGTTAACCGCTTCAGTCTCGCTGCCGATGGCATCTACAAGACCATTGGCGAGGGCCTGACGGCCGGTATATACCCGCCCATCAGCCAGAGCCCTGGCCTGTTCCGGTTGCATTTTGCGGCGATCCGCCACTAGATTTACGAACATATCGTACATGTCCATGACGACTTCGCGTGCGGCTTCACGGGCCGCCGGCGTCATTGGCTCCATTGGATTGGGTTGCGCTTTAAGGGGGCCGCTTTTTATGGTTTCTGGCTTAACGCCTATCTTTTCCAGCAATCCAGTTAAATCGGCTGTTTGCAACAACACGCCAATGGAACCGGTCAGGGATCCTTCGCGGGCAAACAGTTGGTCGGCGCCCAGCGCCGTCATGTAACCGGCCGACGTCGCAGTTGATCCCATTACGGCAACAACAGGCTTTTCGTACCCGACCGCTTTGATTTGGTGATACAGGCTTTCACCACCGACGACGGTTCCGCCGGGACTGTCAATCCTGACGATCAGCGCCATAACGCCGTCATCGTCTTTTAGCTCGCTCAGCGCCTGCTCGCGTTCGAAATCATCGACAATTATGCCGCTGATGTTCAGGCGTGCTATGTGGTCGCGTTCGGTAAAATTTTCAATATTTGTCAGGGCAGAAATCGCCGCGACACCAAGGATGGCGAGGGCCAGAACGCGCCAAAAAAGAAGGCGGCGCTTCAATCGACGTCTATCGACAACATAATCAGCATCGAGTGACATTTTCCCTCCGCTGTTCCGGATCGATCCAGATCGGGCCTGATGCAGAAAATTTCCACATCAGGCCTAACCGAGATGGCAAAGACAAGAATTCTACTGGGTATTAAGACCCTACTTGTCTTCGTCTTTTTTAGTTGCTTTCTTGGCCGCCGCTTTCTTCGGAGCAGCCTTCTTGGCGGCAGCTTTTTTCGGCGCTGCCTTCTTTTCTTCTTTTTCATCAGCCGCGTCGTCAGCCTTGTCGGCTTTCTTGGCAGCAGCCTTCTTGGTAGCAGCAGCCTTCTTGGGCTTTGCTTCCTCTTCGGCTTCCTCAGCCTTTTCTTCTACGGCTTCGTCAGGCGTTTCTTCGGCCTTATCCGCCTTTTTTGAAGCGGCTTTTTTAGGTGCTGCTTTCTTGGCCGGTTTCTCGTCTGCGGCTGCGTCCTGCTTTTCCTTCAAAGCAGCACCCAGGATATCGCCGAGCGAAGCGCCGGAGTCGGACGATCCGTATTCTTTCATGGCCTGTTTTTCTTCGGCTACTTCAAGCGCCTTGACCGACAGGGTCAGTTTGCGGCTGGCAGTGTCGATCTGCATAACCTTGGCGTCAACTTTATCGCCGTCAGCAAAACGGTCTGGACGCTGTTCGGAACGCTCGCGCGAAAGGTCGCTCTTGCGAATGAAGCCCGGCAAACCTTCGCCGACCTTGACCTCGATGCCGCCGTCCGTAATAGCGGTAACCGTACAGGTAACAACGGAACCTTTCTTGAGGCTGGAGATTTCGCCCTGGAAAGGATCTTCGGTCAGCTGCTTGATGCCAAGCGAAATACGTTCCTTTTCGACGTCAACATCCAACACCTTGGCCTTAACCATGTCGCCCTTCTTGTAGTCGGCCAGCGCATCTTCGCCGGATTTGTCCCAGGACAGGTCCGAAAGGTGGGCCATGCCGTCGATGTCGCCGGAAAGGCCGATAAACAATCCGAATTCGGTGATGTTCTTGATTTCGCCCTCGACTTCCGAACCCGCGGAGTAGGAATCGACAAAATCTTCCCACGGGTTGGTGCCGCATTGCTTGAGCCCAAGCGAGATGCGGCGCTTGTCCGGATCGGCATCCAGCACCATGACTTCCACTTCCTGGCTGGTCGATACGATCTTGCCCGGGTGAATGTTCTTCTTGGTCCAGCTCATTTCGGAAACGTGGACCAGACCTTCGACGCCTGGCTCCAATTCAACAAATGCGCCGTAATCGGTGATGTTGGTAATGCGGCCGTTAAACTTGGTGCCGACCGGGTATTTCTGTTCGACGCCTTCCCAGGGATCTGCTTCCAACTGCTTCATGCCCAAGGAAATACGCTGGGTCTCAGCATTGAAACGAATAACCTGAACCTTCAAGGTTTGACCAATTTGCAGTGCTTCCGAGGGGTGGTTGATGCGACGCCAGGCTATATCGGTGACGTGCAACAGGCCGTCAACGCCACCCAGATCGACGAATGCGCCATAATCGGTGATGTTTTTGACGACGCCTTCCAGTATCTGGCCTTCGGACAGGTTGGAGATCAACTCGCCACGCTCTTCGGCGCGGGTTTCTTCCAGAACGGCGCGGCGCGATACGACGATGTTGTTGCGCGCGCGGTCCATCTTCAAAATCTGAAACGGCTGCGGGGTACCCATCAGCGGCGAAATATCGCGAACCGGGCGTATATCGACCTGTGATCCGGGCAGGAAAGCCACCGCGCCGGAAAGGTCGACGATGAAGCCACCCTTGACGCGACCAAAGATGACGCCGTTGACGCGCTCTGTGGCGTTGAATGAGGTTTCAAGTTCGGCCCAGGCTTCTTCGCGGCGGGCTTTTTCGCGGCTAAGGCGAACAACACCTTCGCGGTCTTCGAAGCGTTCGACAAAAATGTCGATGGTATCGCCAACCTTCACTTCGGCGTCCTGGCCGGGAAGGGCAAATTCCTTCAAGGCAACGCGTCCTTCGGACTTGAGTCCGACGTCTATGGTCGCAGCATCGCCATCAACGGCGACAACGGTGCCTTTTACGACTGAGCCCTCAAACGGGGCGCCATCGCCAAGTGATTCTTCAAGGAGGTCGGCGAAATTCTCGCCAGTATCAAACGGGGTTTCTTCAGTGCTTACCTGGGGTGCAGGAGCCATGATCTGGTATCCTTAATCAAATTGTTCTTCCGGCCAGCCGGTTGATTCCGGCGGTCTTTAAAACGGAAATAATAAAGCCGACCCACACCATGTGGGAAAGCCATCTCACCCGAGCAACCTGCGTTTTCGAAAAAACGCTGATAAGTTGCTCGTTTCCTTAAACATCGATCAAATTATCCGCATTTAAAAACCTACTAAATGCGGCTTGATCTATCTGCAATTGCAGAAACGTCTATTTGTTCAGGATATAATCCAGCGCCGCATCAAATACCTGATCGGCGTCCAGATTGCTGGTGTCGAGCTCAAATGCGTCTTCGGCCGGCTC
>CAZBEC010000030.1:0-29682 GCA_964490815.1 uncultured Thalassospiraceae bacterium | reverse complement strand
CATGCCTTTTCATAGCCTTATGACAAATATTAGTCACTCAACTAGGCATGACCCTAATTGAAATATTGAAAGAAGGTATATTCTATATATAGATCAACACCTTAGGGGCCGACTTCTTTCAAATCGGCTCGCTGAAGGAATTGAAAGAAGTGCCGGGCGGCCCGATCGCCCCGCACATGACATGACCAGACCACCCTTCGGGGCCTGGCGAGACCGCGGCCTTCACCGGCCAGCCCTCTCGCCGAGCTCATCAAACCGAAGAGGAGGTCGTCATGACCCAATCACAAGAACAGGGGCGCTGCATACTTGCGCTCGATCTCGGAACCACGACGGGCTGGGCAATGCGGGGCTTTGATGGCCTGATCACCAGCGGCACAGCATCGTTCAAACCCGGCCGCTACGACGGCGGTGGCATGCGCTATCTGCGCTTCACCAACTGGCTGACCGAACTGGACCGGCTGTCCGGGCCGATCGCCCTCATCTGGTTCGAGGAAGTCCGCCGTCACGCCGGCACCGACGCGGCACATGTCTACGGCGGTCTCATGGCGTCGTTGACATCCTGGGCCGAACTCCGGGGCATTCCCTACGAGGGCGTGCCTGTCGGCACCATCAAGCGCCATGCGACTGGCAGGGGCAATGCGCCGAAGCAGGCGATGATTGATGCAGCGCGTGCGCGCGGGTTCAGCCCCGGCGACGACAACGAGGCCGACGCCATCGCCATCCTGCTCTGGGCCATCGAGACCGGGGGAGGTGTGGCATGAGCTACTTTCCAAAAGGCTATGGCGGCCAGCGCCGGTCATCCGAAGAGGTCAAACGCGATGGCTGGCGGGAACAGGGCGTCCTTGCAGTGTCGGTCGATGATCACCGCCTGACCTGGCCCGAGCGTGAATTGGTCGAGCAGCTGGGTACGAAACTCTACGGGCCGCGCCGTGCGGGGGAGGTGCGCCATGGGTGAGAAGAAGACCTGGACCGCCGACGACGTCGCCGATCACTTCGAGGAGGCGTTCCGCACCCTGCGCAAGCTGCCACCCGTGAAGGCGCGTGGCTATTTCAACGCTTGGCCCGACATCGTGCGGTCTGCGCGTGAGATCGCGGCGATGGAGCCGCAGCCCATGCGGGTTTGGCCGTCGGCTGCCGCTATCACCCGTCTGGAGCAGACCTTCGACTGGGTGCTCTGGATCGAGGAGACCGAGCGCAAGCTCGTCTGGTCGCGCGCCGCCCGTGTGCCGTGGAAGCAGATCAGCGGGGAGTTGGGATGCGATCGCACGACAGCGTGGCGGCGCTGGCAACTGGCGCTCACCAAGATCGCCTCGCGGCTGAATGCCTAGCGACTCCAATGTGTTGCAACACTTTTGTGTTCGACACATGCAACATATCCATGCTATCCGTAGGGCATGATGGGGAGAGTGCGTTGGAAGACGGCTCTCCCCGTTTTCTTTGGCGGATACCGTGCTGGCCTCCGGGATCCAGCGGCGGGTCCAGTTGGGGTTCGATCCGCTAACTCACTGATTTCACGGGTCCTTCCTGGCCGAAAACGTATACGGGGGGGCGAGGCGCGGCATGTCGCTAGCGACAGGCCCGAATTTTTGGGAAACCACCCCCTACGGGCATCCACCCACTGAACGCTGAAAACCACAAGAAAACAAACCCTTGGCGCTGGATCGATCCGGTGGCCGCTGGACTCCGCCCGGGGTCCGGAGCGGCTTCCGGTGTCCGGTATCCAAGGGATCCAGCTATCGAGGCAGTTCCCCGCCATGACACTGAGCTTCGCTCCCGAGCGCATCGAGACCTGGCCGCTGTCCAAGCTGCAGCCATACGCGAAAAACGCGAAGACGCATGGGGCGGATCAGGTCGCCAAGATCGCTGCCAGCATGGCGGAGTTCGGCTGGACCGTTCCCTGTCTTGTGGCCGAGGACGGCGAGTTGATCGCGGGCCATGGCCGTGTCCTGGCCGCCACGCAACTCGGGTTGACCGAGGCGCCGGTGATCGTGTTGGGGCATCTGACTGAGGCACAGCGCCGTGCCTACCGGATCGCCGACAACAAGCTGACCGAACTAGGGGCATGGGACGATGTGCTGCTCTCAGAGGAACTGAACGACCTTCTGGCCGAGGATTTCGACCTGTCGCTCATCGGCTTCAATGACGGTGAACTTGAAGCTCTGTTAGCCGGAGAGGTCGAGCCGGAGACTGCATCGCGGGAGGGCGAGGATGATGTTCCCGAAACGCCCGAAGCCCCGATCAGCCGGCCCGGTGATCTCTGGCTGCTGGGTAAGCACCGCCTGCTCTGCGGCGACGCAACTGTCGCGACCGATGTTGAACGCCTGCTGGGGGATGTGAAGCCGCTCCTGATGGTGACCGATCCGCCCTACGGGGTCGAATACGATCCGGGCTGGCGGAACAAGGCGGGTGCCGCTGCCACCAAGCGGACTGGCAAGGTGTTGAACGATGACCGCGCTGACTGGCGCGAGGCCTGGGCGCTGTTCCCGGGCGACGTTGCCTATGTTTGGCACGGTGCGCTGCATGCGACCACGGTCGCCGACAGCCTCGAGGCGACCGGGTTCGCGATCCGCTCCCAGATCATCTGGGCTAAGGATCGCCTTGTCCTGAGCCGCGGCGATTATCACTGGCAGCATGAGCCGTGCCTCTATGCGGTGAAAAAGACCGGCAAGGGCCACTGGGCCGGAGATCGCAAGCAGACGACGCTCTGGCAGATCTCGGGCAAGGACCAGGATGCTGACACGGTGCACGGGACCCAGAAGCCCGTCGAATGCATGCGCCGGCCGATCCTGAACAATTCGAGCCCCGGGCAGGCAGTCTACGAGCCCTTCATGGGATCGGGCACCACGCTGCTCGCGGCCGAGACGACGGGCCGGGTCTGCTACGGGATCGAGTTGAACCCGGCCTATGTCGATGTGGCGGTGCAACGCTGGCAGCAGTTCACCGGGCAACAGGCGGTTCTCGATGGTGATGGTCGCGGCTTTGACGAGATCCGAAATGGACGCGAGGCCGCATGAAACAGTCACGCATCGTGTCGCTGATTGAGGCTTTCACCACCCGAACATCCGTCACGAACTAAAGAACCCGCCGTCTCGCCTGCGGGGCAAGGAGGCTATTGCCATGACCCCTTTTGACATCGCCACATCCTATATCGGCACGACCGAAGGTCCTGGCCCGGAAAACAATCCGGTCATTCTCGAAATGTACGCCTCGGTCGGCCACGACTGGGTGGAACATGACAGCGTAGCTTGGTGTGCGGCTTTTGTCGGCCACTGCCTGGAACGGGCCGGGATCCGCTCGACGCGCAAACTGACCGCGCGTTCCTATCTGAATTGGGGCGTGCCGGTGGACATCAAGGAGGCGCAACAGGGCGACATTGGCATCATCCCGCGTGGGTCTTCCAGCTGGCAGGGCCATGTCTTCTTTATCGATCGGATCGAAGGCGGCTGGGTCTGGGGATTGGGGGGCAACCAGGGCGATGCGGTCAATATCAGACGCTACCCGGTCTCAAAACTGCTTGGCATCCGCCGTGCGGGGCATGTATCGCCGGCCACGCGCATGACAGTGCGCGAGGTTCAGAAGCGTCTGAAGGACCTCGGCTATCATGAGGTCGGGGTCGCTGACGGCCAGCTCGGACCGCGGACGCGGGGTGCGATCTTTGCATTCCGGGATGATCATGCCTTGCCCCTGGTCCCGATCATCGATGTGGCTCTGGAGGAGGCCTTGGCAACAGCCGATCCGCGACCTGTCGCGCCGGAGCGGGCTGCAGGCATGCCTGAGCGCAGTCGCATTGTTGCCGCCAGTGACGCCCAGATCGGCGCCGGGCTTCTCGGAGCGGTTGGAACGATGACGGCGCAGTTCCCGCCGATCATGGCGGAAGCCGAGGCCGCGCAAGACGGCGTGGCACGGCTGGTTGATCTCATCGGCTTGAATGCCTGGCTGCCCGGTCTGCTGCCATGGATTGGAGCGCTCTGCTTTGTTGTGGTGATCCTCTGCGCGGTGCGCACTCGCTATGCCCGGATCGAGGATCACCGCTTCGGGAGGACGATGTGAGCATGCTGGGGATAGTCACCGGCATGCTCACGGGGCTGACGCGACGGGTGGTCCTTTGGCTCAGCCTTGGCCTGGCGCTGATCGCGGGTCTTGCAGTCACCTGGCGGCGGGGCAGGGCGGCCGGCAAGGCCGCCTACGCGACCCGCCGCGCCGAGGCCCGCATTCGCGCGCTCGCCACCTCCAGGGATATCCGCCATGATGTTGAAACCTCTGATCCTGCTGATCGCAATCACCGCCTTGACCGCTGGATGCGGGACTGACCGCCGCTTTCTGCGTGAGGATTGCGACTGGGCGCAGCCAATCCGTCCGGCGCGCGCAGATGTGCTCTCGGAAAATACCAAAACCCAGATCCTCGCCCATAATGAAATCGGTGCGCGTCTGTGCGGGTGGCGTCCATGACCACAATGCTTGCCGAAGGTCCAGCCATCCTGATCGGCTATGAATACCGTCTGCAGCTCGAAGCAGAGGGGGCGCTGTTTCCGGATGAGGCACGCTTTATCGGACAATTGCGGGGAAATCTCAACGAAGAAACCGTGCTGGCAACGCTGAACAGCGAAAGCAGCACGATCCTGCGGCGCAGCGACAGCACGCTGGAACTGATCATTCCGGAGACAGTGACCGCCGCGCTCGCGCCCGGGTCCATCGTGTTGGATCTGGTGCGGACCGATCTTACCCCGCCGCAGCACATGAATGTCTTTCTGGAAATCCCCGTCCTGCTGCCGGTGACCCGAGGGTTTTAGCCATGTCCGGGACCGTCAATCTCAATGCCGCGGTGGCTCCAATCCGGCTGCGCGTCGCCTCCCACGAACCGATCACGCTCCGGCTGGTTGCCGCTCCGATTGGTTTACGCGTGCAAGGCAGGCCAGGACCGCAGGGTATCCCTGGCCCACAAGGTGACAAGGGCGATCAGGGCGCACCCGGGATCACCGTTCTTCCCACCGATACCCCCATCAATGGAGGACATTTTTGATGGCCAATACCATCCAGCTCAAACGCCGCGTCTCGGGCAATGCCGGTGCACCGGTCGTGCTCAAATCCGGTGAGCTTGCCCATAACGAGGTTGACAATACGCTCTATGTCGGCAAGGGCGATGATGGGTTGGGCAACGCCACCACGATCCTGCCGCTTGCCGGGCGCGGGGCCTTTGTGGATCTCGGAAATACCCAGACCATCGCCGGTGCCAAGACTTTTTCCGTGGTCCCGAAATCCTCGCAAGACGCGTCCGCGGCAACGGACCTTGTGCGCAAGTCACAGCTCGATGCGGGACTGGCGAGCAAGGCAGATGCCAATCACGGCCACGCGATCGGGGATGTGAGCGGGCTGTTGACGGCGCTCGATGGCAAGTCGGACGATGCGCATGGCCATGCGATCGCCGATGTGACGGGATTACAGACGGCGCTGAATGGCAAGGCGCCATTGGCCTCACCAGCGCTGACGGGCGCACCAACCGCACCAACACCCATATCCGGCACGAACACCACCCAGATTGCGACCACGGCCTTCGTACAGTCGGCACTTGCGGGCTTCGGCGCGGGCGACATGCTCAAGGCCACTTATGACAGTGATGCCGATGGCAAGGTCGATGCGGCTGAGGCGGCGGACAGCGTGCCCTGGGCTGGCATCACTGGCAAACCGTCCAGCTTCACGCCATCTGCCCACAGCCATGCCATTGCGCAAGTGACCGGGCTGCAAGGTGCTCTGGACGCCAAGGCGCCCCTGGCATCACCCGCAATGACCGGCACACCAACTGCGCCCACGGCGACCAATGGCACCAGCACAACGCAGGTAGCCACGACAGCCTTTGTGTCAGCGGCAATAGGCGCACTGATCGATGCGGCACCCGGAGCAATGGACACGCTGAATGAATTGGCCGCGGCCCTTGGGAATGACCCAAACTTTGCCACGACGGTGACCAATGCACTCGCCGACAAGTTGGCCAAGGCATCAAACCTGGCCGACGTGCCGAACAAGGCGACCGCGCGCGCGAACCTCGGACTTGGTTCCATTGCCACGCAGGCGGCCAGCAGCGTGGCCATTACTGGCGGCAGCATCTCCGGGGTCGCGCTTGATGGCGGGACATTCTGATCCCCGACAACTTCGACTTGATAGTCAGACAAGGAGGCAGGCCATATGGCCCTCAAGATGAAACGCTCCGCCGTGGCGGGCAAAGTGCCCACGACGGGGCAGCTGGATCTCGGTGAGCTTGCGGTCAACACCCATGACGGCAAGCTCTATCTGAAACGCGACGATGGCGCTCAGAGCATCCAGCGGCTGGCTAATGCAGGTCAGGACGAGGGTTTCGAAAACCTAAGTGCGCGCAAGCTCACCTTCGACAATCTGGAGAAATCGGGGCTCTCGAGCGATGGCGATCTGGGGTTCGACGCATCGCAAGGGTTGATCCTCTACCGCACGCAACAAGGTGTGGATGGCGCGGTCACGGTTCTTGACGGGGCGAACATCGAAGCGGGAGATGGAATCGCCATCACCAATACAGGGCTCGGAGGAACCGGCACTCAGAAGTTCACCTTCAGCGCAACATCCGGTTTGCCGTCGCTTACGGCGGGCGCGAACATTCGAAGTCGCGTCGATGGGCAAACCAATACAACCAGCACCAGTTGGATCACGCGCCATACCTTCGAGTTTCTTCAAGGCGGCACGATCCGCGTCGTGCATGATTTGATGCACACTGGAAGCTCCGGGCCACAAACCCGTATCAGGCGTTTTCGCAATGGTTCCTGGACCACAATCGCAACCTATACCGCGACGACCAGTTGGGTGACGAAGACGGCCGATGTCGCTGTGAAAATGGGAGATCAGGTGACCGTTCAGTACAAGGGTGCCACCACCGGCTCCGGAAAAGACATCCAGTATCACAATATCTACATCCGCAATGTCCGCTTCCAGACCGGGGGTGTGGATCTCTACCCCGGCATCTCAAAAGCAGTGGAGGGCAACAGTGTATAATCCACGGTACTTGACGGAAGATGGCGACCTGATCGCTGTCGATATCGATCCCGACACGATTGCGACCTTCGAAAAAGGCGTCAATCCAGAATACGAGACAGCCCTAGGAGGCGGCTACGGTTCCGTCGCGCCATATGCACTGGTGGTGGGAGATGGTCCCGCCAAGCCAGACCCGGTCGTTTCCCGGTTTCAAGCAAAAGCGGCTCTCCTGCAGATGGGACTCCTTGATCAGGTAGAAGATTTGTTGGCGGGAATGGACGCCATGACCCGGCTGGCCTGGACAGAGGCTGTCGAGTTCCGCCGCTCGAGCCCGCTCCTCAATAGTCTTGCGCCCTATCTGACATGGCCGGATGAGACAGCGCTCACCGAGCCCGATTTGGACGACCTGTTCAATCTTGCCCAAACCATCGAGGTGTAATTCTGATGCGTTATGACCAGATCCGGCTTGCTGAGGCCGCGCCGCATCTTGAAGCGATCGCAGAGATTGTGGCAACGGTGCGTGGAACCAAGGGTTTGCCACCCATCGATGCACTGGCGTCGCTGCAGAGCTTTGCCAGGCGTGGCGACACTGCTGCACTGGCTTGGGAGGGAGACCGCCTTGTCGGTTGCGTCTGCCTTGGTGCCTGCCATCACTTCATCGCAGACCCCGACTGGGTGCCGGTCAAAGTTCGGCTTGTCCGTGACGGTGTTGATCTCGAAAAAGTTGGATGTACGCATTTCGTCTACTTGCATCCCGATTATTGGGGGCAGGGAATGACGCTGGCGCTCACGGATCAGGCGCGGCGATCAAACCCGAAGTTTACCCATACGCTTCTGCATGGATTTGCGACGAAGGAACTCGAAGATTGGGCTGCGGGCCTGGATGGGGTGGTCGAGGTTGGCGCCCAGAATGGAGCCAAAGTCTACGTTAGGGAAGTTGGCTGAGAAGGGAGCCAAGGTTCCAGATCCATCCGTGACCACACCGACTTGGATTTGATGGCTCCTGTCAAAAAAATGGCTTGAGGCAGGCAAACAAGACTGGATCGCACAGTGAGTCCGTAGGTCCTCAATTGTCGAGTCTGGCAAGTATCTTCAGATCGATCAGACCGCGTAGATGTCGTGCGACGTCTCGCGGCGTATCGCCGCCACGGAACAGCGCGCCAGCCTCGATATTTCTTTCCATGGCGTGACCAGTTAGGTTGGCGCTCGTCAGGAAAGCGGACTTTTGGTCCGAAATGAACCGCCCCGGGTTTTCCGGAGGCTCCAAATCAAGGAAAGATTGGAGCCATGGAAAAGGACAACAGAGCGAACCGCTATTCACCTGAGACACGCGCGAGAGCTGTGCGGATGGTGCTCGACAATCAAGGCAGCTAGGCAGCAAACGCTGGACACGACAGCATGTAGTGGACACCTGGACAGCCCCATCTAATTATGCTAATCGGATCTTCTAAAACGGCGATGAGGGAATCGTGACTTGCTAAATGAAAAAGTAAGCCTTGAAGAAGCTGCAATCCAACCAAAGAAGTCGTCTATTCGGCCAAGCGCCGGGCGTCTTTATTCGATGGTTGACCTGTTCGCCGGTTGCGGAGGCTTGTCTCAGGGTTTTGAAAACGCTGAATTCACGCCGGTATTCGTCAACGAGTTGCACCACGACGCCATTGAAACCTACCTCTTGAACCGCCACCATGAGCTCGGCGGAGAGAAGTTTGCCAACAACACTGCGTTGCGCTGCAACGACGCGCAGGACCTAAAAGGTAAAAGATTGGAGCAGATGGTTTCCGACTTGTCCAATCTGGGCGAGATCGACTTCCGTTTTGATAGCGCAGGCACTGACAAGAGTGGCGCAGGAAGCACTCTGGACGTGCTGACCGGCGGCCCACCTTGCCAGGGTTATTCCGGCATTGGCATCCGCAGGTCGTATGTCGTAGATCGCAAGGAAATCCCCTCCAACCACCTCTATGGCCGCATGGCACAAATCATCCGTCGCCTGCGACCGCGCATCTTCCTGTTCGAGAATGTGCGAGGCTTGCTAAATGCCAAGTGGACCCGAGAAGGTGGCGACCTGATTTGGCCGGATGTGAAGGCCGAGTTTCGCAAGATACCAGGATACGAGGTGCGCTGGTCCTTGGTCCATGCAAAAGATTACGGCGTGCCTCAGAACCGACCGCGCGTTCTTCTGGTTGGTATCCGCAAGGACATTCTCGCAAGCCCGAGCCTGAAGGACTTGCTCAACCCACGGGCCGACCTGGAAGACGCGGTCAAATGCGGTTTTCTTCCCAAGGGTCGTCCCGGGGAATTTCCGCACCTGTGTGATCTGCTTGGTGACCTGGTTGATCCAGCCGTTGCAGATATCTTGCGAAACCAAACTTTTGAGCCTGGGCGTTTTGAAACCAAAAGCTATCCACGCCCGCCAAAGAAAGGCACGATCCAAGAACAGTTGCGCAAGGCTCCCAGCTGGTACCCGCATCGCGGTGTGCGCCTCACGGAACAAGAATACAGCAAACACAAGTGGGCGGTTGTCGATAAGTTTGACCACATGCTCCAGAACAACGGCGAAATCCCGGAGCATTACAAGACCCGAAAATTCTCGCAGCGGGTGCTGAAAGAGCATTGGGGCAACAGCGAGCCGAATATCACGGCAACTTCGCTGCCCGATGACTACGTGCATTACAGCCAGCCGCGTGTCCTGACGGTGCGAGAATGGGCACGCCTTCAGCTCTTCCCCGACTGGTACCGTTTCGCAGGCAAGCGCACCACGGGTGGCCTACGCCGCGCTGGCAAGCCGACAGAAGGTATCTTCGACCGGGAAGTACCCAAGTATACACAGATTGGTAATGCCGTGCCCGTGGGGTTGGCAGAGCGCGTTGGCAAGCATTTTAGAGTGATATTGGACAAGGCATTGGATGCTTGAAAAAAGTGACACGAGCATAGCTGACACCCTGACGGTCTTTAACCGCTACAACCTTGATGTCGGCTTGCTCGTGCCGACCGAGACGGGCATGAAAAAGTCCATCATGGATGCCACGGCTGGTGTGAGAGATTATTTCCACGATACGGGATTCCACGACTATGATACGCAGGCCCAAGGGCCAGAAGCGAAGGTTGTGAAGAAAGCCTATTTCGTGCGTTCCACGGTACTGGAACCGGCTAGCGCCTCGCTATATCGTCCCAAGACCAAGTCGGGTGATCCGCGCGTGTGGTTCAGCAAGCTGAAAGGCTATGCCAACCCGCACAACCTTTTGGCCATACTGGTGCGCGAAGACGTGGCCTACATCGTCAATTGCAGTGACGCTGATGTCTTAGAATCGATCCATCGGCCCGACACGCCGCTTGGCGCGATAGCAGCTGCGTCAAAGCCCGCTACGGACCCTGTGGTCGAGGAACTACTAGAGATGATCCGCGACGTGTCCGCCCAGGGGTTTGTGCGTACCTTGCGCCCAGGCGACACAGGCATCGGTATGACCTTGGAGACGATGCTGGGCATTGCGGCAAACACCAGCAAAGCCCCTGACTACAAGGGTATCGAGTTAAAGGCGAAGCGTATCCGCAAAGGCAAAGCCAACCGCGTCACGCTGTTTTCGCAGGTGCCCAACTGGAAACTCAGTCCCATTGGGTCTGCCTGGAATCTCTTGTCCACCTATGGCTACCACCGCGATGGAAAGCTACGTCTCAACCATGAAATGAACGCCAGCGCTCCCAATTCCATTGGCTTCGTTCTGGAAGTGGACGCCAATCGTGATTGGCTTAAGCAGAACCACCAGGACCCGGAAACCGCTGTCTCGCGCCACGTCACCACCTGGGAAATGGAGAAACTGCGCAAGCGCCTGAAAGAAAAGCACCCGCAGACATTCTGGGTGGGCGCCAAGGCGCGCGGCAGAGGGGCTGACGAGGAATTTCACTACGTCCAAGTAGAGCACACCAGGCAACCCAAGGTCCGCAATTTTGATGCGTTGATCGAGGGAGGCGTCATCTCCGTCGATTACCTCATGTCACAGAAAGGACCGCAGCGCGTGCGGGATCATGGCTACCTGTTCAAGATGCACGCAGCGGACTTCCCAGCCCTTTTCCCACCCTCCGAGACCCATGTCTTCGCGTGATATACTTACGCGAAGCGACAAGCTCCGCCTGAACAAGCTACAGACCCGTCTCCTAGACTGGTATGCCAACCACGGTCGTGTCCTACCTTGGCGCGACCCTGCGGCCAGCACCTTTGAACGAATATGTGTCGAGGTGCTATTGCAGCGAACCCGTGCCGAGACCGTGGCGGCGATCTATCCAGCCTTCTTTGGGCGATTCTCCAGCTGGCAGGCCATTGCAGATGCCGATATTCGCGAGCTGGAGCAGGCCTTCAAACCTATCGGCCTCTGGCAACGGCGAGCGAAATCCCTAAAAGCGTTGGCGACCTATGCCACTGCCCGCAGTGGAGTTTTCCCCAGCACCCAAGACGAGTTGGCGCATGTGCCTGCAGTGGGCCAGTATGTCGCAAACGCGATCCTTCTGTTTCAACACAGCCAACCCAGGCCGCTCATCGACGTGAATATGGCCCGCGTAATTGAACGCTATCTTCACCCAAGGCGCTTGGCAGACATTCGGTATGACCCATGGCTGCAATCAGCGTCACACTGGCTGGTACGTGGGGCCGATCCGATCCGCGTTAACTGGGCCACGCTTGATCTTGCCCATGCCTATTGCCAGCCACGCAAACCAAAATGCACAGATTGCATTCTCAAGAAGTGGTGCAGCACTGGTAGGGCCGGGAAGACCAGTTGACTTGCTCATCTGGCCGGCCTGGCCAGATCATTGCCGGGTGCTTTTCGTGGACGAAGTTGCACGGCATGGCGGATGTGTGCTGACACATGGCCAGTGCTTCATCGGCCGTTTTCGCCAATGCCCAGCCCCAACGGCTAGGGCGACAATCCATGTTTTCACTGGCTTCGAGTTTCCATACGCGTATGAGGCCAAGAAACCTGGGTAAGGTTAGCGGGAGGTGAATGACCGGCTATAGGTCAAATGCCGACTTGCCGACGATCTGTCGCATGTCCCCACCAAAATCATTCAAGCTGCGATACAATGCACTGCCATAGATATTCTGAACATTGTCGATAATCATCATCGTTTTACAGCCGACATTCCCCAAGTGGCGTGCCGTCTGATGTGAAGATCGCCTGAAACCGACCGCTGGACAAGCGTTTTTCGCCCTGAGCGGCGCCTGCGGTCGCGCAGGCTGCGGAAACTGGGCTGATCAGACCGCGAAAGCGCCGTGTTCTGTCCCGGCAGCGGTGTTTTTCAGCGCAGCGGGCAGACCTGTCCTGCCGCTTTCGTTCAGTTTGGGTCCGGATCGCGGTCACGCGCACGACGGAGGCGCTCGCAATCGGCGGATGCCGGCGAGGATGGCGCGGACCATCGGGCCGGTGACGGCCACCTCGGCCAGTTGGAAGATGATAGCGCGGGCGTGGCGGACGACACGTGCCCCGATCTTGATCAGCTTCAGTTGCAGGCTGGTCAATGACCAGTCCGCCATGGCCTCGGGCAAATCGATGCAGCGCAGGAAGGTGGCCAGGTTGTAGGCCAGCGCGTGTAGTTGCAGCCGCACCTCGTTGTCGCGGAACTTCTGGCAAGACAGCCGCGTCCAGCGAAAGGCATACTTGCCTTCCTTGATGTGCTGCTCGGCGATGCCGCGCTGGTTATAGAACCGCACCACCCAGTCCGGTTCCATCGGCAGGTTGGTGACAAGGAAGCCGACACGCGGGAACAGCTCGCCCGGATGCCATTCGATCTTGGCGATCACCCGGCGCTCCTTGTCCCAGGACGCCGCCTGATAGTCGAAGTCCTCGTAGAAGCGTTTGACCTTGGTCAGCGAAGGCCGCCCCACGGGCCGGGTCAGCCGATGGGCGATCTTGTCCTTGAGCACCGCGTTTGCGGGCAGCCGGATGGCGTAGAAATACTGCGCCTCTTCCAACCGTTCGTAGATAGCGGGGATCGCGTAGGCGGCGTCGGCGCGGAAGAACCGCAGGATGTCCCGCGTTGCATACCGAGCGATCACCGGATCAAGGACGTCCCGCCAGCCGTCGGCGCTGTGGACATTGCCGTTGCGCAGGGCGCAGCGTTCCAGCATGCCGAACTGGTTGAACAGAAAGTTCGGGTGGTAGCAGGTGCAGTCGAAGTGGCCATTCCAGGCAGCACCTTCCTGATCGCCATGGGTCGGGCTGACCGAGCTGTCCATGTCCAGCACGATGAACTTCAACCCGTTGCGGTCGTGAAACCGGTCGATCCATTGCCCGTTAAGGTCGGCCAGCGCGTCCCGGTTCTCGGCCAGGGCCAGTGTCTCGGTCTCGAACCGTCCCATCTGCGAGGCCGAGGCAGCTTGCGCGTCGACCGCCCGGCCACCCACGATCTGGCGCATGACCGGATCGAGGGCCAGCCGATCAGCGTCGTTGACGTCCTCGTATCCAGCCAGCCGTCCGAACACCGACTGCCGGAACAACCCGTCGAGCCGGTGGGTCGTGTTCTTGCCACGTCGGGTGTCGCGCAGCGCCGTTGCCGCCAGATCGGACAGCCCGAGCGCGTCATCAAGCTCGCGCATCACCAGCAGGCCGCCGTCGGAACTGAGCTGCGTGCCGCGAAATTCCAGCCGCACGCGAGGGTCGAAATCGACCCGATCTGCCCGAGCCAAGCCCGCACCCTCTGGGTGATCCATGAAACAAACCCCTCACAGCATCCAACACCATGATTTATATCGAAAATAACACGATCACGACAGAAAACTCAACGAGTTACTTGGGGAATGCGGGTTACAGTTCTTTGGGGTATAGCGCAGGAATTGGTACTTAAGCGTCAAAGAAACGCCTGCAGAAATGGAACGCCATCCTATCCTGGAAACTCATGATATTATCTTCGACCGTCATGATGTCGCAGTGTTCTGTTCCCCCGTTGGCAGGTCCCCGGAGACCACGGCCAACCATTTGCATGTAAAGCACCGGGCTAAACACTGGTCGCGAAATAAGGATCATGTCTGCCTTGGGAGCGTCAAAGCCAGTTGTGAGCACGCTATGGTTACAGATCACGCGTAGATCCCCAGACCGAAACCTGCGCGTGAAGTGTTGCCGCGCAAGGCGATCTGTTTGGCCACTTACCGCGGCGCTCGGGCAGCCTTCCATATGCAACCGGGCTGCAAGGTATTGTGCATGCGCAACCGAGTTCGCAAAGAGCAGAATTGACTCGGCAGAACTTCTGAGAACAGCCTGAACGATGAGGTCGTTGCGTTCTTGGTCCGCGCCAATTCGCTCGATCACGCTCTCTGGTAGTTCACCAAAGGTATCGACGTGCTGCTGCTCGCGTTCCGAAAGCGCTACAGGTCGATCGTAGCGTAAGGGCCGGTAGCTTCGGTCGGCTAGCACACCCATTTTTGAAAGTTTTTCGTGCAACCCGGCCTGGTCCTCTGGAAACCAACGCCTATCGAAACGGGATGCGAGGCGATCAGATTCTTCGTCGTTGTATCCACGCCAAGGTGTCGCACTCAGCCCGATCATGGGCGTTTCGTTTTCCTTTTTTCGTTCACTTCCAACTTGCATATCTAGCCAACGCATCAAGTTCGTATAGCTCGAGGTGATCGCATGGTGACATTCGTCGACGACGATCAGTCCTGCCTTGGTCATCCACTCCAATTCGGACCTGCTGCTACGGCTATTCAAAGTCTGTATGCTGGCTACAACGACCACCGCTTCATCAATGTCTGAAGGCGCAGGATTTCTTTGACCGCCCCAAAACCTAACTATACGCAAGTTTTCACCGGGTTCGCCGACGTTAACCCAGAGCTGGCGGAAGCATTGGACGGCTTGTTCGCAAAGCTCATCTGTCTGGGCAATCCAGAGTACTGAACGGCGTCCATCTTTCTTTAGAACCAATCTCACTACAGCCTCTGCAGCAACCCTGGTTTTCCCACCCCCGGTGGGTAAGCTAATTACGGCACGCCTTCTGCCGTCGCTAGATGAAAGAAGCCCTGAAACGCTTTCAAGGATTTCCTGCTGATACCCGTGCAATGCGGGTAAGTTTATTGGACCGCTCACCGATATTTCAGCCTCCCTGCGATCACCCGCTGTAGCTGCGAACTCTGATGGGAAACCCAGGTCCTTCACGAATTCTCTGGCCGCTTCGCCTCCCCAACGGGCAGGGGGTGCGAGTCCTTGGAATTCGAGAGCTTTACGAAGTTTGCTTAAAACAGTTGGGCCATGAACGGCCAATACAAGCTCGGCAATTTCGACCGGCTCGGCACTTGTATCAATCGCTTTTCTTGTGGCCAGCTCCAGAAGCGACAATAGACTTTGTTCATCCCTTCCGACGGCTTCAAGCAACCGACTTGGAAGATTAGCTTGGCTCCTTACCCGACTTCGGGCCTCCCCGGGTTTTTTATCCAGAATCGAACGCAGAAGATCCTCCACGGATTCTTCTGGCGAGACAAAACCGTGGCGCGATAGACATTCCAGTAAGAGCCGAACAACATCTTCCCAATCACGGTCTCCTAGCTTTGACTTGTCCAATAGAATTGCGCCATCAGCGTCCATTGCGACTGGCACCTCGGTCACGCGTGGCCCTAGTGCCTCAGTCAACCCGTCGACCCATACTACGGAAAGATGCGCGACGTTCCCCGAAAAATCCTGAGTCGCAGCCAACCCTGGAAAGACATCTAAGAGGTGAGATGGCTCCGAAACTCGATGCCGGAAACTAAGGAGCGAACTCGAGTCGAGCGGGTGCGCGCCTGCTTTCACCCACGCTGCACGGGCCGCCTCGGACAGTAATACGATTTTGCCGTCATCTAGGTCATGACCTACGGTTTGATCCGAAACGACAAAGATGTTTTCAAGTGGAGCCGGACCGTCACAAGTTGGGACTTTGGATGGAATTTCGCCTTGAGAGCAAGCCAGTTCCCAGATGGGCTGAAGTTTTGCGAACCCCGAACCGCGGTTTTGGACAACGTCGAACAAAGCTGCCCAAAACTTGCCAACGACCTTGCGTTTCAAACCTGGTTTTTCCCACTCGAGCAGAGGGCCCAAATCGCTCTCCTCGTCACGCTGCTGAAGATAGGCCTCGAGTGTTTCGAATCCAGGAATCTCGGCTTCCACGAGCGCTCTTCCCAGTTCAGAGTGCAGTGCCCTTATCGGCAGTATGATACTTCCGATTCTGAACCGTCCGTGTTTCGTAACCCAAAACCAAAAAGGGTGTGGCGCTGTCATTTTTGGGTAATCGTTTGCCCGAGTAGGGTGAACGAGTTTAACTGGGTGAGCACTCGGGCTACCGCAAAAAACAATCTCGACGAGGTTCTGCGTGAGCTGGGCCCGGGCGGCGGGAGGTAGGTCAGAGAGGAGCTCCCAGCCAGCGGGAAAACGGACTGCTCGTCCCTGAAACCCTGGGTAATAATTGGGAGTGCGGTTAACACGCTCTCGACATAGCTTGTCAAAAGCAGGGCTAACCCAGGAAAGATACCCCTCGTACCCACCTATGCCTTCAGCTTCATTGCTTACAGTTTCTGTTCCAACTGGAAACTCCAAAAGCATTGTCTCTGGAAGGTTAACGCCGAGTTGCGTGATGAACTCGAGATCAATAGCCAACTCGTCAGGTACATCCCAGCCTTGTCTTGATGCAACGAGCTTGTTTCGCCGCTCCCAGGAGCCCGCGACGGTTCTTAGTTTCAACCGATCACTATCGACTTCCGCAATAAAGTTACTTCCAGCATTGAGAGGCGCCGTCGCAATGTTTTCCCAAAAGTTTTGCCAGTCACTTGGGTTATCCAGATTTTCTGCCGTTGTGAGCGAAGCCTCTAGAAGCTCATCCCATGCATTGTCCGACAATTCCTTGACTTCGAGAAAATCCACTAGAATCCGGCGGCAAGCAGGGTCTTCCGCGATCGCGGGTAGTATAGCGGAATACCCGGCCGGCGCACTCAAACCATGGCTGATTATCGCGTCTTCCGGTGCAACTAGGTTGCCAGTTTCGTCGGGTACAAGGCGGGCATCTAGCGAACCGTAAATTCCGTGTTGGTATCGGTTCTCGAGGATTTTACTGACGAAAGAGAGAACTTGTTTTACGTGGGATGGTTCCGAGGTTGAAATGCTCTCCAGCCACTCCGTGACCCCTGTCTCCGGCAGAACCATTTGTTCGTCTCTGGCGGCCTCAGATTTGAGTGCTTTTAATCGAGAAATCCGCGCCTTGTACTTGTAGCAATCAGGATGCAAGTAATTCGCTTGGGTTTCTGGGTCGGCGAGTTTTCCCCACTCATCGCAAATTTCGGAATCCTCTATGAAGTGGTGCGAGACTTCTTTTGGCGTACGCATGATACCGGCTACGCTCGGAATTACCTTGCTGGTCAGAATGCGCTTCCAAAGCTTCTTAACAAGAGGAACCGCGATTTCGTCCTGCCTATCTGGTTGACGAGGGAACGCACTAATCGGGGCTCCGAAATCTTCTGGAGACACAAGTTCCGGCAACGACTCTGCCATTAGATCGGCGGCCGCCTCCATTATCGCCTCGTTCCATGGTCCGCGAATCAGGTTGGTCCTGTCACTATTCAACTTCCATGGCGCGTTCAAAATCCCAGAAGTTAAACTATGTGTTTCGGTTGGAAAAAAGGCCCAGAACCTACCCGCTTGGTCTCTCCCTCCTACAGGTACAGCCCAAGCCAACGGGATACGATCACGACGCTGAATATGGGTCGCGTCCTCTCGCGCGTCTGGGCTTTTGATTGCAATTGACCGTTCAAAGACCATCCACTTGGTCTCCGTGTGACCGTCGCTCACGGTTACGGTCGGCCCTTCTAAGGTCTTGAGAATATGACGCGTAGCGCCATTACTGACGCCCATGACCAGCTCGATGTTTGCCGGCAAGAAAAGCAGAAATTCTGCGGGAAAATCTTCAATTTCGCGGGAAATTCTTTCGAACGCCGCGCCATCCTTGACTTCAGCGGAAACAACGGTTGTAGCCCACCTGTGTTCACCATTTATCGAAAGAGGGCTCTCTGCGTCTGCAGGATCCAAAACCTCCGCCAAACGCATTCCCGGAGCCGGAGCATCGTGATGAAGGCCCAGGTGCGAGCGGATTTTCTTGCGACAACGCGAGGGATCGAACCTTAGGCCGATCGACCTTGAAACCAGGTCAACACGTCCTCCCAGCTTAAGCAATGACTTGAAGCCTATGCCGAAACGCCCAATTTGATTTCCGCGCTTCGACGAACTCCGCGCGTTCAGCAACGCGACTATCCCGTCCTCGTCAAGTGGCGCACCGGTGTTTGCAGCCATCAGCCGGTCAGGATGCAAAGTTATTTGTATGCGACCTTGTTCTTCCCCGGCTTCTAAGATCGCGTCCGCTGCGTTCTGCACCAGCTCAAACAGCTGGCGATACGCATATCCACCGGACAGGACTTCGTTTTCCGTTTCGTAGTGTTCCGCGGCATCCCTGGGCTGCGCTTCATAAGCTCTGAGGCGCTTTTCGCACTCGTCGCGCACAAACTTTGAAAGCTCGACGTAAACTTGTTTCCTAGGGACTGATTTTTCCATTTGTTAATTCCTAGGTTGCCGCATTTATTCGATGCTCTTTGCAAATTCGCGCTATACCTGTCGAAAAGGTGCAACCAGATCATCGAGTAAAGAAGCGAGGCCCCATACCTTACATTGGCTCTCAGCACTCACGAGACAAAAAACCTTGCCGGCCGCGCCTACATGGATGCGGCCATCCTTCCAATGTTCTCAACATGCGCGTCGAATTCGTCCCTGTCCAAGGTATTGGTCAGCTGGGTAACAAACGCACACAAGTGTTGTCTGCCGTCGAAAGTGTGAACACCCAGGGCACACCCTGTCTCCCATGACCTCTCTAGGAGCGTTCTTACCTCGCCGGCATTTGGCTTTTTCGCCTTCATTTCAACAAGGGGTGCCCAGAACCTGACAACAGGCTGACCGCGTTTTGACGACGGGTCCTCGTCAATGAAGATTTTCAAACTGTGTACTCCAGATGTTTTTACAAACAAGAGCCCAAGCTTTTCATCAACTAGTAGCTCCATACCGGCTTCCAGCGCTCTCGCGCGAAGCATGAGTCTATAGGGTGAAATTTCTCGCTCGCGCTGAACGATAACTGTACCATTAAGAGAAAAGACATCTCGCTCATTCATCTGGGAATCCAAGTGACCAATCTCAGCAAGGAATTCCTTCACGTCTCCTGTTTCTAGCGCTTCCGCTATGGTTAAAACCGCGTCCATCCTTGAGACCGGACGCTTAAAACTAACGTCCGCACGCGCGAACCCTTGATAGGCAAGTGCAAGCAAGGAAACGAGAGCCGACACTCTTGGGCCGGCTTCCAAGTAGCCAATGGCTCCCGGTTCATGGGCAAGCAAGAATGCAAGGCTTGCCCTCTGCCCCAATGAGCCTTCGTCATTCAAAGGCGTTGGATCACGGCGAGCAGAGACAACGTCCCGAGCAACTTCGAGCCAAGTTTCAACGCCTTCGCTCTTCTCTCCGAGAGATGTGATATGATTTTCAATTTGATCGATTAAGTCTAGGCGATCAAATCCGTGCGCGCCTCTTGTCTCCATTAATACGAGGACCAATGCTGTCCAGATTGCCTGATCTACATTCTTTGCGCCGGGGTCAAACGCTTCCAACAAGGCATCTGCATGAACTTCAATAGTGATGTTGGACGCATGATCTCCTAGTGCTAGAAAAAACTTCTCAACTTCGTCATCGAATTGTCCAGCCTCCAAAATCTGCAATAATCCAGCACTCAAGCCACCGAAAAAGTCACGCGAGCTTGCGTCAATTTCATCTCGCTGCCTTGCCGCAATTGAGGGTTCGACCTCCTCGGTGTCGTCGAAAAGGTCGGCAGATTCGGAAAACACAACTGCTTCGACAAGGTCCGTGGGAACATCAGGGAACGCGGAGTAGGAAGCAAAAAAGTTCTCAATTTCAGCTTGGCTCGAAAACCTTACTTGCTCAACTCTCGATACTCTTAGCAAGCCGGGAAAAAAGACTGGTTCCTTGTCAGCCACTTTGCCCATTCCGGTTAAGGAAATAACCAGAACAACCATCGCACCGGGCTCTTCGCACTGCATGGCCCAGACAGGAGGGCCGGATGCAAAACCAAGCACTCCTCCAGGGTTCTTCACTTGGATATCCCTGATTGCATCCGCAGTCGGCGGAATACCCAGGTAGCCCCTAGAAAGGGCCAGTGCCCAGTTCTCGCTGTGCATTGGCACAAAGAAATGCATTGAGTTTGTTGTTTTTTGAGGGAACCCTTGTGATTTTGATTCTCGTGCAGGCATCTAGGCAACCTCCTCCCAATACGGGGAACCTTCCTCAGGCTCGCGCCACTCGATTTTTTTCAAGTACTCGAGGACATCACTTCTGCGCAAATCTCCAAAACCCTCGAAACGGCACAATTCTCGATCCGGGCCTGGCAGTAGTTTCAATCCATCTGGTTGGCGTTCCGAAAAATCCAATCCGGTTAAGCTTACGCGTAATTCCTCTCTGGCCCTGCTTGCCATAACATAGATCGCCATTCTTTCGTTCATCCCACCAGAAGCATCCATGTCAATTTTCTCAAGTCCGACGTAAAACACTAGGTCGAACTCTAATCCTTTTGCCGAGTTCTGGTGTAGAACCGTGACCATATTTTTTGCGTCAAAATCTAGCTCGTCGACTTTTTTCCATAGCTTGCTAGTGTACGTTTGGACGCTCCAGTTGGTATCTTTCAGCCGGGATTCCAGCTGGTTTGTCACCCTTGCCACGTCCCGTTGTGCACCATTAACAATTACGCCCACTTGTTTACCGGCCGAAATCTTGAGCTTGCGGACAATGAAATCCGAACGTTCTTTGTAGTCGGCAAAAAAATCTACGCTTGGGACCTCGCCGCTGCTCGTAGGCAACTTGGCCGCGCCGCTCGTTTTTCCAACCTGGAAGTATTGAGCGAACTTGGCGACCTCCAGTGTGTTCCTGTAATTCTTTCCCAAATAGAACTTGCGATCTTTGTTTTGGGCAATCCCCAGACAATTTGCGATGTTCTCGACAGTACAATTCAACTCTGCCTGCAGCCGTTGATTGTCGTCGGCAAAAACAGTGATTTGTGTGCTTTGTCCATTGCGAACCAAGTGCCCTAGTATTTTCCCTAGAACCATGTACATAGCTTCCGGAAAATCCTGGCCTTCATCAATTATCAGGTGACCCCAGTTCAGCTTTGCTAGTTTTTCTTTGTCCGGACCAACGGCAAGCACTCCATTCAATACTTCCAGCCAATCAACGGTCCACTTGTCAATCTTTGGGATCGCTCCCATCCCCGCACCTCTCCACCATTTACCGGCCCAGCTAAGCATTGTTGTGACGTTTATGTTTTCGTCGACCTTTGCCCAGGCACTTGAATACCTACGCAAGACCCTATTAAACATGATCACCTGCGGAGATTGGCGGAGCTGGATGCACTTGCGTGCTCTGTGCATGGCCATGACGGTTTTTCCAGTACCTGGAGGGCCGATCACAAGGATAGCACCGTCATTTGGCGCGTTACCGTATACGCGCCTTTGTTCTCGATCTAGGTCGTTCAGCGACGGAAACTTCATGTCTTAGGCCCCTTTGAGCACCGGTTGAAAAAATCCGGAGGGTTCGACTTTACCACGACCGTTCTTTCGTCCGTCACCGGAAACCAACACCCTGTTGAGAAGGATATTCGAAAAGGTACAACTTGTTTCCGCCACCAGCGAACAGGCGTGGCAAGCTGCGCGGTTCATGCCCCCGAGACCTTGGCTCTCGAGTTCTCGGCAAACCGGGTCGCCAGAACACCATTCGCTACGGGATACAGCTCTAAAAACTACTTCCGAAATGTTTTCAGCGCTGCCCATTTCAACGAGGCCGCCCATTGAACCCTCCGCATCCGAATCCGCCGTATAAATGAGAACGCCAGCGTGCAAGTCATCCAAGGGCCCGCAATAGATCCTCTCTCTCAACGAAGTTGAAGAATAGCCGCAGTCGAACGACAGCTGGTTAATCAGAAGGTGCGCAAAAGTGTGCACCATTATGAAGACCGGGTTTGCATTAAACCCCATCCGCGAGGGCAACCCATCTCGCTCCGAAGCTTCTAGCTGAGAACGAGAGAACTCCCGGATCGCCTCATCGTTTTGAGACAGCCACGCTTTAAGCGCGCTCTTCTTGAACTCGATGAAGATACCTTCTCCCGAGACCTCGACCGCTGGAAGCCAATTGACTCCTCCGACACCGAGATCTGGTGTCACCAACGCGTTTTCTTTCTTTACATCACGACGTTGGAAACCACGGAAAACTCGGACTTCTCGAAGCTTTTCTACCTGGACAACGCGTTCAAAAAGATCTGCCAACGAGAACAGGCTGGGCGGTGGATGTGCGACGCAGCGTAACGAAACACCGTCGAACCCGGAAGGCGATGCTAGGACTGGAAACTCGTTGCCCAAGACATCACCTTGGTTGAAAGTCTCGTCCACTTCTTCTTTTGCATCATCCAACTCTGCGGTTGTCACAAGCTCGACAAATGCTTCCCAGCATTCCTTCGGATCAAGATTATTTTGATCCGAAAAATTCCGGACATTGTCTTCGTAAAAAGTCGCGAGTTGATCCACTTCCAGCACATTCTTCTCGACTTGGCTCTTCGCCATTTTGAGGAAGCTAGAGAGTATTGGATCAGTCATAATTAGGTCTGAAAGATCGTTCGTTACTCCTTTCTGCGCGATATCCAGCGCAGAAATGACCGACGCATAGTGGAGAGCGCTCGACCCCCGAGGTTCCATCCACATCTGAGAAGCACTGTCGCCGTTACCAAGGCCTGTACACCCCTGTGGCCCCTCGCCTGGGAAGTAACCCCTGCATTTTTGAGGTAATGCTCGGTCGCTAATCCCTTCCAACGAGCGCTTTGCGCCACATTGGCACGCAATGTGCATGCTTTTAAAATCACCGCCGCTCTTACCGCTCACTAAGAACCTTAGCGTGGCGGTTTTGCGATCACATTGACCGGTTTCTGCAGTATTTTTTCCCCTGTGTGCCCAATAATACCAGTCAATCTCGTCTATGTGGCCCTGATCGCAAACGGCAATGAACCTCATGGGCACTAGCTGGCGTTTCTTGCACTTCGCCTTGTCGCACTCGGGAACAGGCAGCGGGTCTTTTTCGTCCTCGCGTTTATCCTTGTGGTAAGTCCAATTCACCATTTCCCTGCAATTCGGACAGAAATACCAGCGCGGGAAACGGTCTGCCGAAACAAAATACTCGGGCTTCTTCAGAGACTGTATACCCGGTAGCTTCGCAACCAAGGACGGAATGTCAATTTCAGAAAGGTTCTTTCCTCCCGGCCATCGGGCGGTACTCTTGATGAAGAATGATTGACCATCTACTTCGCACAAGGCTCCTACTCCGAAAGGAGAGACGAGCTGGGCGCGGCGCAAGCTAATTTTTCCCATCAGTTTAAACCTTTAAGTCTATTTCTGTATCAACATGGCGCATCGATTGAAGTGTATGCCAACCGATACCCGCCCATTTTTTATCTTCGAATCTCACGAGCAACGCGGCCTGCTGTTGTCCCTTTTGCGCAACGTAGCGAACCCTCTCCCCACCGTTGCACCAGGTTTCCCATTCCTGTACCCGATCCTCTAACCGGTCAGAGAGCCTTTTACGGACTCGCTTGTCCCCGGTTCCCGGGTAAGCTCGATTGAGCCTCTCTCCAAGCTGCTGAATTACGTTGGCAACACTTGGGGATGAGGAATCGAACTTGCTTGCGCTCTCAACCCTAACGAGCCCAGCACCGTGCCTGACGACCGTAACCAGCGCCGCGTGCAGAGCGCGTTCTATCGCCGGTATAGAACCGGGTGTGACACTCGTTGGTTCCACGAAGCTGTAAAACTTCTCGTGAAATCCCCGGAAAGCCTCGTAGTGGGACCGGTCTCGAGGTTTGCTAGGTGAGAAGCAAGTTACGACTATACCCGGGATTTCTCCTCGACCCACCCGGCTCGATGCCTGAATGTATTCTGCGGTAAGCTTTGGCTGGCCGTTGATAAGCATTAATCCAAGCCGGTCGATATCCACGCCCACTGAGATAATGTTGGTACAAGGCACGATATCGACAGCGTTTTGTGAGTTTGTATGCCTCTTTGTTAGCTGCTGTCTCGCCACTGGAATAGGCGTGTCCGAGTGCGCCTTCAATTCGAGGACCTCGAAACTAGTGCCTCTCTCAGAATCCTCGGTAGTCGCATAGACTTTTAGCCGAGATGGGATCTCGTCCCGGGTCGCATTTGAAATCCGCCCAAGTTCCCTTTTGCTGTTGTGGTAGGCCACCAAGGTCCAGTAACTGTCTAGCTCTGCAACAGATAGCTCGCCATCTAGCTCAAGCTCCTTCACGCCTTGTAGGATCGCAGACATTACCCAGCTCACAGCAACGGTCGACCGTAAGCCTTGTCCCATTAGCCCAACGTAGAGGCGCGACCTATCCTTGTTGCCGGCATCCATCTTGGAGAAGAACGAGTCATCGGCATTAACACCAGGGGATGGGAACACGATGCCTTTTCGCCCGTAAATGCGTTGGCATTGCGTCGCGGCGTTTCTAATCGTTGCCGTTGCCGCGATTACCTTTGGCCCCCGCGGTGAGACCTCTCTCATCACGGTTTCGAAGGCCGCCTCGTAAATGCCCGCCAATGTCCCCAAAGGTCCAGAGATCAGGTGCAGTTCGTCCTGGATAATGAGAGATGGCGCCTCGAAGCCCTTGCCAACTCCAAAGAGCCTGCCGCCTTCCTCTTTCCACGGGATCATCGCAAACTTGTCGATTGTTCCTAGAAGAAAAGAGGGCGGGTTTTCGAATAGCGCCTCGTCAACTACGTAGGTTGGCAAACCTTCATGAAAATCACAGTCTTCGTCTGGGCAATTGATCGAAAAGCTGTTTTGCGTGCTAGTAAAACCATAGTAGTCCCGATCAACACTTCCATCGGCCAAGCGCATTTCTTTGTTCGGCACTAGCAACGTGCCGCAGCAAGGGCAGCTCTCGATTGGGAACGGGTTATCTGCGCGCGGCGTTCTTGATTCCTCGATCTGCAATCGCCATTGATGTGCACCGCCGCTACCGTAGGTCGTCGAAAAGCGGTTGGGTGAAACTTCTCCACCCGCGAATAACCCGATGGAAAATTCCGTAGAACCAAGGCTTTGATCTCCTTCGTTTGAAAGCTTGCGCCGAAGAAGTTCGAGTGCACAAATCATACCCGCTGTTCGCTGGAACTGGTCTGAAGTCAGGAACCTGTAGGTATAGCGATTGATGATGCCCGTTCCGGCACCCGCTTCGCCATGTACAAGTCGCCGACGCACCAACTCGAAAGCAGAGGCCAGAAGGTAAGCTTCCGTCTTACCCCCGCCCGTCGCAAACCAAATGACGTCAACAAGGTCTCGATCGGGATGTTCTTCGCGGGAAAGCGACGGGATCAGGAGAAGTAAGAAAGCCAACTGGAACGGGCGCCAATTTGCTTTTTTGTTCGCCTCGTAGTCGATTTCGCTGGTTTCGGCCACGCCCAGCTCGAAAGGACCTTGAAGTCCGTCATCGCGGTTTTTTCCAATCGCCCGGGCATGGTGGCACATGGACATAAGCATGGCCTTGTTTGCCAATTGGAAGGAACGCAAAGCGACCGGATCTTGTTCCAATATCGAAATCCCGTCGAGCATTCTCGAAGCGCTCTTCTTGCATCTTTTGATGATCCTATCGGCGTCTTCCACGAATTCCGGTTCAACCGGAATACTGGCCTGGGAAACTATCCACTGCTCATAGAACTTGACGAAATTCCGGAGCCGCTTGACCAGATCGGTTACTTCTAGGTTATCCGAACCAAGAAAGGAAACTTGGAACAAGCCATTGTCGTCGAAGTGCTTGGCTCCTTCGCCCTCCCCGATCTTCAGGCTATCAAAGAGTGGGCGCCACACGTGCGCAGTTGGAATGGAAGCCGTGCTAACTCTAGAACACACCCCAAAATCGTCCACGTCCCAATTGCATGAAACCCCATGCCCGACTGCAAACTCTCTTTGCTGGCCATAAATAACGCGCAGCTCGCGCTCTTCCTCAGTTGGAGGGCGGTAGCTTGACGCAGGATACTTCACGATTCGACCCGTCAACGGGACTGCAGATAAGCTGACTTGGTACAACGTCTTTGCAGGGTTAGGGTGCTTGTCCTCCGCGTTATTGCTTAAGCTTACCGTTACCAGGGAATTGCCGTCGTTCAGGCGGCGAGTAAGGATTGACAGCGTTGCGCGCTGATCAAACAAGAGCACGTCATCAGGCTGTATACCAGCGTGAACAGGCACTTTTTCGGATTCGAGCGGAACACGTTGCCAAGCCTCTTCATCACTCTCTTCCAACTTCTGATATATCGCAGCGTTTACGGCAATTTCGGCGGAGCCCTCGTCTTCAAGACAAAACGTGAGGCCCATGGACGCTGGCAGTAACTCGCTGGCCATGCCAAGAGGGTCATCGGCATCTGCAAAGTCCCCCGCGTCGTCGTCAACTTCCTGCCCCTCGTCTCCCCCCGTGTCTTCCTCCGCAACAGCTTGACGCGGGTAAAGCATACCTTGCATGTAAGCAAGACTCATCCTCCCCTCGATTGTTTCACGTTCGAAACCATCATCGTCATGGGGAATCCCCAGCCCCGGCCCCACGAGCTTGTCTTGCAAGTATGAAACGAGTTTTTCCCTAGCCTGCATCTGCTACTCCTGTTCCCCCAACTCAAGAACCCGTCTTTTTTCGAGCTTGATCATCGTGTGAGCCTCTTGATCCAAGCAGACGAAAGCGAGCGTGTGGTTCGCCCTTGAAAAAGCCGCGTATGCCATCAGCGAGAAGCGCTCTTCATTGTCCAACGCACCGAGCCCGGCAACACAAATCACTGGCTTCTCGAGCCCTTTGAATTCGTCGATCGTCGCAACGAGCACGCAGTTTCGCCGGCGACCGCCTAGAGCTCGCTTGGACAACCTCTCCGCCCGAATGCGACTGGGCTTAAGAGCGTCCAAGATTTCGTCGCACCGTGCTTCGTCCGGGCACAAAACTGCCACGTCGGATCGGTCTACGTTTTTTTCAGGGGATGACACCCAGCTCGAAACGACGTTTCGTACCCGTACTGAAATATCCTCAACATTTTGAACCCTGTGCACCTTCACCTCGCTTCCTAGGCCACGCGATCTGGGTTTGCCGACGTCAACAGGGGCAACCTTGTGCAAGGTTTCAACTATGGGAGGGGCATTCCTAATGTTTTCCGAGAGCTTCCTTTGGAACGAAAGACCTCGAAGATAGCCCAGTGCATCTGGGTCAAAAGGGTGAGCCGAGGAAACCTGGTTATTGGGATCTCCAAACCAACGCCAACGCCCTTTTTCCCAGCCTCCGCGCACGGATTTGTCAAGCATGTCAAGAGTTTCCATCTGGCACATGTCTTGGCCCTCGTCGACGATCAACGTGTCCCACTGCCCATGCTCCGCTACACGAGCATCCAATTCCCCAAGACTACATATTGTCACGTTGCCGGGAAGTGGATGTGCACTGAGCGTTTCAGCTAGAAATGGGCTTCGCGTCACGAAAAGAACGCTTAAGTCGCTGGCTGCATCGTACCTAGCCGCGGCCATGGCGAGAAAAGTCTTGCCTGAACCTGCGCCTCCAAGAAGCATTATGCGGTCATTTTCTTGTACCTCGTCCAGCCGATCGCACTGCTCTTGCGTCAGCGTACACAACTCGGTGTTGAACTCGTTCAACTGGCTATTGAGTGGCGGAACCTTTTCGAAATTGGGTCGCAGGAAAGATACGACTTCCGAAACTAAGTGGCTCGGCATCGGGCGGGGTTTTCCATGAACGTTCTCACGCCAATGAGAAAACACGCCTTCAAGGAAAGTACGAAGCGTGTTGTGACCGGCACAATCAGGCCGATAGCCCGTGATCTCGTCGGGCAACTCTGGGAGCGCTGAAGATCCCGGGGTGACCACTCTTTCGATACCTTCGAACAGGACACCCCATCCCATGGGAACTCCGTTCAACTCCTGCCGAAACCGGGGACGTAAATAGTTTTTCTCAAGCGAGAAAAAGGCCGACCCCGCTTGGGCCGCCGGGCTTTCCCGTTTTCGCGTAATCCTTCCTTCGCGGTTTTTGAACTCCCACACGCCGTTCCTGCACGCCACGCGCCCACCTTTCACCTCTAGGAGGAGCAAGCCCTTCGTGGAAACGATGACGAAATCGGCCTCGCCCCACCGCTTGTACTCGTGATTCCCGAGGTTAAGCGAATGCAAGGCAACATCGTTTGGCCCAAGATTCACCTGCTTGAGCAGTTCGAAAACTCGCTCTTCCGCAGCGCTTTGGGAGTTTAGGATCGTGCTCGGTACTAACTTCATTTGTTGTCTTATCGTTCCAAATTCGTTGTTTTGCCTTCTTGGGCAAGGCTTTTCACAGTAACCTGACTTCGAGTGCGCACTTCCACGTACTTTATCGCGAACATTTCCGCGCGGGTTTAATCTTGCTCAATTCATCCATGACGCGCATGAATTTTCAACACGCCGCTCAAAGCCAGGGTCCTCAAATCGCAGGTAAACCATTGGAAAATAGTCGCTAGCCCCCAAAGACAACCGCAAGTTAGAGACGACAGGTCGTTTCGCTCACCTTAGGTGGTTGTACCTTTTTTTGGAAGCGCTTGGGACCTTTTGCCATTCTCTTTGTATCTTACGCCAATTCCCGGACTTGGCCGAGCGGAAGCTCATCTAGGAAAGTCGCGTGCTGCCGAAAGTTCTTTTCCGAATGCTCCCGTAGCGGCTCGCCCGTATCGGGATGCGTGGTATGAAATTGGATCGCGTTGAGCTCGTGATTGCCCATGATCGCCTGCGCAGTGCCCGCGTCGACCATACGCCGGACGATATCGATCACCGCACCGTTTTCCGGTCCGCGATCGATATAGTCGCCAAGGAAGACTGCGGTGCGATCGGGATCGCTGTGTCTCCAGGCCCCTTTGCGGTCTTGGTAGCCGAGGTTGGTCAGGGCGGCCTTCAGCTTGTCGGCCTGTCCGTGGATGTCTGGAATGATGTCGTGCATTCTGAGTTCCTATTCATAATTTATTGTTGCTGCTCAAAGCACTATGTGGCGTTTCTCATTCAGTGTCATCGTCTGATGACTGTCTAATTTGCTCTTCGAGCCATTTTTTATTTTGGTGATCGGAGTATGCTGCGAGCTCAGGGTAAAACTCCGAGGACGCTGTCGCAAAATTGAAGATTTCGTAGGCGTTGGTCCCATCGAAGTTTAAATCTCTGTAGTCATCAATAAGCCCGTTTCCGTTGATGATGGAAATCACCTGGCGCATCGACAGTGGGTTCTTGGCCCACCGCGGCTTCACGACGAAACGTTCTGGTGGTTCTTGCTCCATGTATTCATCGACCAGTCGATAATAGATCCGTTCACCAGAACGTCGCGCCCTGATCGAAAAGACATCCATCGTAACAGATCGCAAGGTGACCCGTGCGATCTCCACTTCATCCGAGCGGAGAGGGGGGAGATACTCCCCGCCCATGAGCCAAGGATGAATTGCCCCCTGCATCGATCGAGTCGTGCTATCGAGCGTTGGTTCGGTTGGCACGGCGAGATCTGATCCAGAGGCGGCCTCATTCTTGGCAGCCTGCCTTCGAAGTTCTCCGGTGATGTGGCTTCCGA
>CAZBEC010000029.1:0-39487 GCA_964490815.1 uncultured Thalassospiraceae bacterium | reverse complement strand
AGCTTGCGCAACGCCTTGGCTTCAATCTGACGTATTCGTTCGCGGGTGACCGAGAACTGCTGTCCGACTTCTTCCAACGTGTGATCCGTATTCATGCCGATGCCGAATCGCATGCGCAACACGCGTTCCTCGCGCGCCGTGAGGCTCGCCAGAACCCGCGTCGTGGTTTCGCGCAAGTTAGCCTGAATGGCGGCATCCAGCGGCTGGACGGCATTCTTGTCTTCGATAAAATCGCCCAGATGGCTGTCTTCCTCGTCACCGATGGGCGTTTCAAGGCTGATCGGCTCCTTGGCTATCTTCAGAACCTTGCGGACCTTTTCCAAAGGCATGGAAAGCTTGATAGCCAGCTCTTCCGGCGTCGGCTCGCGGCCGATTTCATGCAGCATCTGGCGCGAGGTGCGCACCAGCTTGTTGATGGTTTCGATCATGTGCACTGGAATACGGATGGTGCGCGCCTGATCGGCGATGGAGCGTGTAATCGCCTGCCTGATCCACCAAGTGGCGTAAGTCGAGAACTTGTAGCCGCGGCGGTATTCGAACTTGTCGACCGCCTTCATCAGGCCGATGTTGCCTTCCTGGATCAGATCCAGGAACTGCAGGCCGCGGTTGGTGTATTTCTTGGCGATGGAAATTACCAGGCGCAGGTTGGCCTCGATCATTTCCTTCTTGGCCTTTGCGGCTTCGCGCTCGCCTTTCTGAACAACGGCGACGATGCGGCGGAATTCACCGACCGGCAAGCCGGCCTCGTTGGAAATTTCACCGATCTGTTTGCGCACCAGCTTTACGTCGTCGCCATAGCGGTTGACGAAGCGTTCCCACGCCTTGCCCGGAAGCTTGGCGATGGTCTTCATCCAGCGCGGGTCCAACTCGTGGCCGTGGTATTGCTCCAGGAAATCCTCGCGCTTGACCTTGGAAGTGGTGGCCATGCGCAACAGCTTGCCCTCAAAGCCCAGCAGCTGACGATTTAGACCATATAGGTGCTCGACCAGTTGTTCGATACGGGCATTGTTCAAATGCACGCCTTCCATCAGTTCGACCAGTTCATGGCGCAGTTTTCCGTAGCGCTTTTCCTGGGCCGGTTTGATGGTTTCACCTTTCGAAAAAGCTTCCATGCGTTGCAATTGAAGGCGGTGCAATTTCTTGTAGGTCTTGGCGATAACCTCAAAGGTTTCGATCACCTCAGGCATCAGCTTGGCTTCAAGCGCCGCCAGGGACAGGTTCACTTCCTCATCGGCGTCATCTTCATCGTTGCCGCTATCGCCTTCGCTCTTTTCGCCTTCTTCTTCGCCCTCTTCCTCTTCGGGCTCGTCATCATTGGCGGGCTCTTCGGTGATTTCCTCGGCGATTTCCTCACCTGTTTCTTCATCGCCTTCTTCGTTTTCATCATTACCTTCGGCGACGCCATTGCGGTTGGGCTGACCCGGTCCGCCGCCATGGGTGGCATCCAGGTCGATGATGTCGCGCAGCAGCATCTTTTCGTCCAGCAGGGCGTCGTGCCATTCGACGATAGCGCGGATAGTCAGCGGGTTTTCACAAATACCGCCAATCATCATCTCGCGACCGGCCTCGATACGCTTGGCGATGGCGATTTCACCTTCGCGGGACAGAAGCTCGACCGAGCCCATTTCACGCAGATACATGCGGACCGGGTCGTCGGTGCGTCCAAGATCGCTTTCATCCACGTTGCCGCTGGCTTTTTCCTCTTCGGCCTCGGCAGGCGCTTCGGTTTTTGCGTCTTCGCTTTCCTCGTTATCGACGACATTGATGCCCATCTCGGAAAGCTGGGTCATGGTATCTTCGATCTGCTCGGATGAGACCTGTTCAGGCGGCAGCGCCGTGTTCAATTCGTCATATGTGACGAATCCACGTTCCTTGCCCTTGGCCAACATTTTTTTTACGGCGGCGCCCAGGGTGTCCAGAAGCGGACTGTCCGTGGTTTCCTCCGTACGAGTGGTTTTTTCCGCAGTGGCGGTCGATTTAGTCGCCATCTATACCTTCTAAAATCATTTCGTCCCTCTCTCCGCCGATCCCTTCTCGGCGTTTATCGGGACGAATTTCCGTTTACATCTCAGCTCTTAGTACTTCCCTGCGGTTCCGCCAGCGCGTTCCGTTATGCCTTCTTCAATACCTTTCGAGGCTTCCATCCGTTGTTCAGATAACGAATTGAAACGATTGAAGTTTTCCGACGACGTATTTTCTATCAGGCGCTCGCGTTCCTCTTTAATTTCCAATCCCAGGTCTGTATTTCTATAAAGAGCGTAAGTCTCTTCCCAACCTTCCAGGGCGGTTTCTATATCCGTTCCCGGTTTGGCAAAAAATGCGTGCTCGAAAACCTTTGGCCCCCAGACAAAGTCCAGAATCTCCGAATAACCATTCTCTTTGAGGTGGCGTCTCACGCCCTCAGAGTCAAGGCCCGGTTCCCCGGCCAAGGTCTTTAGAACTTCCTGACGTATATTGTCAAGGCCGGGAGCCGAAAATGACACGGTTCCAAGGCGTTCACTGACGGCGTCAAAAAGCTCCGGATGGCCTAAAAGGGTTGCTATAAGAATCCGTTCGTGCAGGGTGTGGGCGTCGATTTTGGCCGTTGATGCCGCGCTTGAGGCCAGACCCATGGTCGGGGCCGGTGCGCCGTGTGGCCGATTTGCCGCCCTGGCGTCCCCGCTTTGGCCGCCGGCAGCCCAGATGCGGTCTTTGAAATCCTTTGAAAAATGAGCCCTGACGGTTGGGTCGGCGATGCGCCGTGCATGATCTTCCAGCGCTTTTTGTACCGACGCCCGCGCCTCTGGCGTTTTTGGCAACCTGCCGCCGGTTTCCAGGCGCCAGAGGACGTCGGATAGGGGCTCGGCGCGGTTTATAACGTCAGCCATGGCTTGCGCCCCCCGGTTGGTGATCAGGCTGTCCGGGTCTTCGCCCACCGGCAGGGTGGCGAAGCGCAGGGCGTATCCGGGTTTCAGCATGGCCAGCGCGCGCTCCGCAGCGCGAGCTTGCGCGCGAACACCCGCATTGTCGCCATCAAAACACAGAACCGGCTCGCGCACCGCTTTCCATAATTCGGCGATCTGCTCTTCGGTCAGAGCGGTGCCGAGGGGGGCTGCGGCGTTTTCGAACCCGGCGCGGCTGAGCGCGATGACGTCCATATAGCCTTCGGTGACGATAATTGTACCGCTTTCACGCGAGGCGCGCGCGGCGTTCGCCATATTGTAAACTACGTGCCCCTTGTGAAAGAGCGCCGTTTCCGGAGAATTAAGGTACTTGGCCAGTTTCTTTTCGTCGTTGCCCGCCATTATCCGCCCACCGAAGGCGATGACCCGGCCGCGCTTGTCGGTAATGGGGAAGATCACCCGATCCCGAAATCTATCGTAGGCATCCCTGCTCTCATCTTCGGGCTGGATTAACAAACCGGCGGCAATCATCTGCTCGTCGGTAATATTGTCGCGCCTGAGCGCCGCCTTCAGCGCGCCGCGTCCGTCCGGTGCGAAACCAAGTCGAAACTTGGCGATTGTCGCGTCATCCAGGTCTCGGCTTTTAAGGTAATCCAGCGCCGCCCTTCCTTCCGGCACGTGTAGTTTCTGCTCGAAGAAGGCGCAAGCCGCCTCCATCACGTCGTACAGGGACTGGCGCTGCTTGGCCCGTTCGCGTTCCTGGGGCGAATCGACCGGCACCTCCAGCCCTGCGTCCTGAGCCAGGCGCTCGACGGCTTCGGGAAAGGTAAGGCCGTCAATGTTCATAACGAAATCGATGGCGCTGCCGTGAGCCCCACAGCCGAAACAGTGATAAAAACCTTTTTCTTCGTTCAGGGTGAACGACGGGGTTTTTTCCTTGTGGAAGGGGCAAAGCCCTGAGTGTTCATGGCCCTTGCGGGTCAAACGCACGCGCTTGCCGACTAGGTCGGCAAGGCCGGTGCGCATGCGCAACTCGTCAAGAAACTGCGGCGAAAAAGCCATTTGGCGGTGATCCCGGGCGACGATTCAACATCTCATATATATAAGCACGGTGATTTTATTCCGGGAGAGCCGTTAAAGCAGCAAAGAGATACTCTTTTTTATCCACCCGTTTTCCACAGGACAGGGCGAATCGCGACCAATCAGGTCAGTTTGGCTTTAACCCCGGCACTGGCCTTTGAAAAATCCATCTGCCCGGCAAAACGTTCCTTCAGGAGTCCCATGACCTTTCCCATATCTTTAAGGGAAGAGGCATCCACTTCCTTAATTGCTTCTTCGATGGCGGCGCGCACGGCCTTTTCATCCATCTGTTCTGGCAGGAAGGTTTCGATAATGGCGATTTCACCGGCTTCCTGCTCGGCAAGTTCGGCACGTCCGCCTTTTTCATACATTTCAACGCTTTCGCGGCGTTGCTTGATCATCGACTGCAACATGGAAAGGATTTCATCGTCGGTTATTCCCTCGGAATTCCCTTTCGAGCGAGCGGCGATATCGCGGTCTTTCAGTGCGGCCATAATCAGGCGAATTGTGGCGACGGTGTGGGTCTCTTTGGACTTCATCGCCGTCTTCAGGGCATCGTCAATGCGTGCGCGAAGCATGAAAAATCTTCCTGTAATTCGAGGGAGGCAAGACGTTAGCGAAATCGGCGGCAAAATGCAAATACTTGCTGTAATTTAAGCCATTGAAAACAAAGCGCCTTTTTTATAGCAACAGGGGCCTTGACGTTGCGAGGCGTTTTGCTTAAACACTCCCAACTCTAATACAAGAAGGACGACGGACCATATGTCCGAGGCAGAGACCGAACCTGCGACGCACCACGACGCCCGGCCTCCGGGAGTCAACGCGGCCATTGTTCTTGAAGACGGCCAGGTATTCTGGGGACGGGGTGCAGGTATCGAAGGCGTCGCCATGGGCGAGGTCTGTTTCAATACATCGCTGACCGGCTATCAGGAAATCCTCACCGATCCGTCATACGCCGGGCAGATCATCACCTTCACCTTTCCGCACATTGGCAATGTGGGCGTCAACGACGAAGACATTGAAACCGACACGCCTGCCGTGCGGGGCTGCATCCTGCGCGAAGACATCACCGACCCGGCCAACTGGCGCGCCGCCCAGCATCTGGACGCCTGGCTGAAAAAGCACCAGCTTGTCGCCGTCACCGGCGTTGACACCCGCAGGCTGACCCGTCACATACGCGACAACGGCGCTCCCCGGGGCGTGATGATCCATCTGCCGGACGCGGAGGAAAACATCGATCTGGCGGCTTTAAGGGAAATGGTCAAATCGGTTCCAAGTCTTAAAGGGCTGGATTTGGCCCGTGAAGTCAGCTGCACCCAAACTTATTCCTGGGATCAGGCCGAATGGTCTATCGGCGCTGGCTACGCCACGCAGGACGCGCCCAAGTACCATGTGGTCGCCGTGGATTTCGGGGCCAAAAAGAACATCCTGCGCTGTCTGGCCGCGGCCGGATGCCGCGTCACCGTCGTTCCGGGCAATACATCTGCCGAGGAGATTTTGGGCCACAAGCCCGATGGAGTGTTCCTGTCCAACGGCCCCGGCGATCCGGCGGCCACCGGCGAATACGCGGTACCGATGATAAAGAGCGTTATTGACGCCGGCCTGCCCACTTTTGGAATATGTCTGGGCCACCAGATGCTGGCTCTGGCCATGGGCGCGAAGACGACCAAGATGCACATGGGCCATCGGGGCGCCAACCATCCGGTCAAGGATCTGGAAACCGGCCGGGTCGAGATCACCTCGCAGAATCACGGCTTCGTGGTCGAGCGCGAGTCTTTACCCAAGGGCGTCATCGAGACCCACACGTCGCTTTTCGACGGCAGCCTGGAAGGCATCCGCGTCGAGGGCAAACCCGCTTTCAGCGTCCAGCACCACCCGGAAGCCTCCCCCGGACCCCAGGACAGCCACTACCTGTTCAAGCGGTTCGTTGAGATGATCGCGGAGCACAGCTAGAACTCATGCCCAAAAGAACAGACCTTAAATCCATTATGATCATCGGCGCGGGGCCCATCGTTATCGGTCAGGCCTGCGAGTTTGACTATTCCGGCACGCAAGCCTGCAAGGCCCTGCGCGAGGAAGGCTACCGGGTAATTCTGGTCAATTCCAACCCGGCCACCATCATGACCGACCCGGCCATGGCTGACGCCACCTATATCGAGCCGATCACGGTGGAGATGCTGGAAAAAATCATCGCCAAGGAAAAGCCGGACGCGGTATTGCCGACCATGGGCGGCCAGACGGCTTTGAACGCAGCCATCGACCTTGAAAGCGCGGGCGTGCTGGCCGAGCACAATGTGGAGCTGATCGGCGCCAAGTCGGATGTTATCGCCAAGGCAGAGGATCGCCAGCAGTTCCGCGACGCCATGGAGAAAATCGGCCTGGAGTGCCCGAGATCCCAAGTCGTCAAGAACATGGAAGAAGCCCGCGAGGCTATGGAAGAGATCGGCTTGCCGGTGATCATCCGCCCGTCCTTCACCCTGGGCGGAATCGGCGGCGGCGTCGCTTACAATAAGGCCGAGTTCGAGGAAATCGTCCACGGCGGGCTGGATGCTTCGCCGGTTACCGAAGTGCTGATCGAGGAATCGGTGCTGGGCTGGAAAGAATACGAGATGGAAGTGGTTCGCGACAATGCGGACAATTGCATCATCATCTGTTCCATCGAAAACGTCGATCCCATGGGCGTGCACACGGGCGACAGCATCACCGTCGCCCCGGCTCTGACTCTGACGGACAAAGAATACCAGATCATGCGCAACGCCTCGATCGCAGTCTTGCGCGAGATCGGCGTCGATACGGGCGGATCGAACGTACAGTTCGCCGTCAACCCGGAAGATGGCCGCCTTATTGTGATCGAGATGAACCCGCGGGTGTCGAGATCATCGGCGCTGGCCTCCAAGGCAACGGGATTTCCCATCGCCAAGGTCGCCGCCAAGCTCGCCATAGGCTACACCCTGGACGAGTTGATGAACGACATTACCGGCGTCACCCCCGCCAGTTTCGAGCCCACCATTGATTATGTGGTTACAAAGATCCCGCGCTTCACGTTCGAGAAATTTCCGGGGACCGATCCGCTTTTGACCACGGCCATGAAGTCCGTCGGCGAAGCCATGGCCATCGGCCGCACGTTTGCTGAATCCCTGCAAAAAGGCCTGCGCTCTATGGAGACGGGCCTGACGGGCCTGAATGAGGTGGAAATCGAAGGCGCTGAAGGCGGCCATAAGAACGCCGTAAAGAAGGCCCTGACGATCCCGAGCCCGGATCGGATTCTGGTCATCGCCCAGGCCTTCCGCCATGGCCTTACTGTCGATGAAGTACAGGCAGCATCGAAATACGATCCCTGGTTTTTGGACCAGATCGCCGCCATTGTCGCCGCCGAGGAGCAGATTCGCGCCGACGGACTGCCCCAGGACGCGCCGTCCCTGCTGAAACTCAAAAAAATGGGCTTTTCCGACGAGCGCTTGGGCGAGCTTCTGGGCGGCACGGCGGCAGACATAGCCCGCATCAGGCGGACCCTGAATGTGCATCCGGTTTACAAAAGGGTCGACACCTGCGCCGCCGAGTTCCCGTCCAAAACGCCGTACATGTATTCAGCCTACGAGGGCGACGGGGTCAACCCGCCAGAATGCGAGGCAGACCCGTCAACGCGCAAAAAGGTCGTGATCCTGGGCGGCGGTCCCAACCGAATCGGTCAGGGCATTGAATTTGATTACTGTTGCGTCCACGCCGCTTATTCGACCAAGGAAGCTGGCCACGAGGCGATCATGGTCAACTGCAACCCAGAGACGGTATCGACGGATTACGACACGTCTGACCGACTGTATTTCGAGCCGCTGACGGCCGAAGACGTGATCGAGCTTATCAGGGTCGAGCAGTCAAAGGGCGAGCTTCTGGGCGTCATCGTCCAGCTGGGCGGCCAGACACCCCTTAAGTTAAGCCATGCGCTTGAAGCCGCCGACATCCCCATTTTGGGCACCTCGCCAGACGCCATCGACCTGGCCGAAGACCGGGAGCGGTTCCAGAAACTGCTGCATGATTTGAAACTGCGCCAGCCGTCCAATGGTTTGGCCCGCTCCAACGAGGAAGCGACCAAGGTCGCCGACAAGATCGGTTTTCCGTTGGTCGTTAGACCCTCTTACGTGCTGGGCGGCAGGGCCATGGAGATCGTCCACGATCACCAGTCCCTGAACCGCTACATGACAACCGCGGTTAAGGTTTCGGGCGATAGCCCGGTGCTACTGGATAGCTACCTGCAGGACGCCATCGAGGTAGATGTGGACGCTCTTTCGGATGGCAAGCGGGTCTATGTGGCCGGCATTATGCAGCATATCGAGGAAGCGGGTATCCATTCCGGCGATAGCGCCTGCTCGTTGCCGCCCTACTCCCTGTCCGACGACGTGATCGCCGAAATTGAACGCCAAACCACGGAACTGGCGCTGGCCCTGAAAGTGGTCGGCCTGATGAATGTGCAATTCGCCGTCAAGGGCGAGGACATCTATATTCTGGAAGTGAACCCGCGGGCCAGCCGTACCGTGCCGTTTGTCGCCAAGGCAACCGGTATTCCCATCGCCAAGATTGCCGCCCGCGTCATGGCCGGTGAGAAATTGTCCGATTTCGATCTGAAAGCCACGGCCAAGCGAGACCATGTTGCTGTCAAGGAGGCCGTGTTCCCCTTCCAGCGTTTTCCGGGCGTCGATATCATCCTGGGGCCGGAAATGAAATCCACTGGCGAGGTCATGGGTCTGGATACGGATTACAAGCGGGCATTCGCCAAGTCACAGTTGGGCGCGTCCATGCACGTACCCAGTGAAGGATCGGTGTTTATTTCCGTTAAGGACAAGGACAAGCCGGTGGCGACCGAACTGGCCCGTCGTCTTTCGGCGGTCGGGTTTAAGCTGCTGGCAACGGGTGGCACAGCCAAGCACCTTAAAAGTGAAGGGCTGGATGTGGAGCACATCATGAAGGTGCTGGAAGGCCGCCCCCATTGCGTGGACGCCATTATTTCCGGCGAGGTGCAGCTTGTCATAAACACGACCGAAGGCGCGCAGGCCATCGAAGACTCATATTCGATCCGTCGATCGGCGCTGATAAACAACGTGCCGCATTATACTACCATGACCGGTGCAACGGCGGCCGTGGGGGCGATCGAGTCTTTGGGCGACGGCGGACTTGAAGTTGCGCCGCTACAGTCCTATTTTACCCCTTCGTTCTAGCACTCAGTTAGGTTGAATGTTTGCGCGGCCACCCTACCAAAGGGCCGCGGGATGAATTTTTTGTTTCGAATTACTGGTTAAAGAAGACGAAGCCCATGGAAAAGCTGCCGATGACAAAAGAAGGCGTTCAGGCCCTTGAGGAAGAGCAACGCCGTCTTCAGGACGAAGAGCGCCCCGCCATCATTCAAGCCATAGCCGAAGCGCGGGAACACGGCGATCTTTCGGAAAACGCCGAATACCATGCCGCGCGTGAACGCCAGAGCTTCGTCGAAGGCCGGTTGGCGGAACTTAAATCGATCATTTCTTTGGCCGAGATCATTGACCCCACGACCTTGTCCGGGGATGTGGTACGTTTTGGCGCCACGGTGGATCTTGCTGACGAAGAAACCGATGCTGAATCCACATACCAGATCGTCGGCACCCATGAAGCCGATATCAACAAAGGCCGCTTGTCGATTACGGCGCCGCTGGCGCGTGCGCTGATCGGTAAATCGTTGGGTGACAGCGTCGAGGTGGTCAGCCCCGGCGGATCCAAATTTTACGAAATCATCAAGGTCGACTACAAGTAATCAAGTCTCTTTCTTGATAACATCCAGCGCCTGAAGGGGATCGTCTTCTTCAAGGCGTTGTTCTTCTTGTGGGTCCTTTTCCTTCGCCTGCAGTTCGGCATAGGCACGCGCCCTGTCTTCCCGGTCGTACATGATGCGGGTCAGCAGTAGATTCATCTTTGCCTTTTTGGCCTCCAAAGTAGTGCCTTTGCCGGTGAACATTTCGTTTGTAGATGCAAGAAAGGTACGCCGTACGGAGGCGTCGCTGTCGCGTGAAAACAAGGCGTGAAGAACGACGTGCATGCAGGCCTTAAGTTTTTCAGGTGTGTCTGCACGCTCGACATTTACCATTAACCCTGTTTCCGGATGCTGGAATACAGTCACCCAGTCCACGGAGCCGTTAGGTAGGGTCGGCCACTTTGAATTCAAAAGCCTCCCCCTTTCAATCAGTTAAAAAAGATTTCTAATAAACTAATATTCTTCGCCGGGTTCGCCGCGCGATACATCGACCGGAACCCCCGGCAGGTCTTTCGAGGTGCGAATGGTTTCCAGCGTCGTTACCTTGATCACGTTTTCGGCCGATGTCAGTTGCATGGTCAAGGCGTCACGCTGTTCCTTGTCGCGGGCGACAATTTTGAGCAGGAAATCGCCACCACCCCGAATCATGTGGCATTCGCGTACTTCCGGCCACTGGGCGACCCGATCCTCAAAGCCCTGCAAAACAGTCTGTGCCTGAGACGAAAGCCCGACCAAGGCAAAGAACATTTCCTTGAAATCCAGGCGCGCCGGATCGATTTCGGCGTGATAACCCCTGATATAGCCGTCCTCTTCCAGCGCACGAACGCGTCTGAGGCACGGAGGCGCCGAAATTCCGGCATTTTCAGCCAGTTTGACGTTGGTAATACGGCCATCGGCCTGCAGATCATGCAGGATTCTATGATCAATTTGGTCAAGTTTGACTTTTTTCGAGTCTTTGTGTTCCAGGACACCCTCCCTTTTGAGTAATTATATTACAATGGCTGGTGATAAAGTCAAAGAACCGACCGCTAGAACGGATCAAGTTTAGTCGGAATTGGACAGTTTCCGGCTAATGGTGCGAATCCGACCGATTCTTTTAGGAGCGTGCCGATTTGAATGTTCAAATGGAGGCACGATATGATTCCATTTGAAAATAGTCGGCTCTAGGATTTTTTTTGGCAATTATCCGCTTCAGCAAGCGGCTTCACTTGCGTCTACTGTCCGCCGTACTTATTTTAGGAAAACTTTTTTTGCTATCTATGGGCACCGCATTCGCAAGTATCAGGAAGACTTAACACAATGTCCGAAACCCATCACACCAAGGCCCTTATCTTAGGTTCCGGCCCCGCCGGTTATACTGCCGCCATTTACGCCGCTCGCGCCAGCCTGGAGCCGATCCTCGTCAAGGGCCTGCAGCCCGGCGGACAGCTGACCATCACCACCGAGGTCGAAAACTACCCCGGTTTCGCCGAAGCCGTACAGGGACCCGATCTGATGATCGCCATGCAGGAACAGGCGTCCAATGTGGGCACCACCATGTTCGACGATACTATCATCGAGGCGGACCTATCAAAACGGCCCTTCACGTTGAAGGGTGATTCGGGCACCGTTTATACCGGCGATACGCTGATCATCTGCACAGGTGCCTCGGCACGCTGGCTGGGATTGCCCTCGGAAGAGAAATTCATGGGTTTTGGGGTTTCTGCCTGTGCGACCTGTGACGGTTTCTTCTTCCGTGAAAAGGAAGTGGCTGTGATCGGGGGCGGCAACACGGCCGTTGAAGAAGCCATCTACCTTACCAATCACGCATCTAAGGTGACCTTGATTCATCGCCGCGATGAGCTTAGAGCTGAAAAAATCCTGCAGGAACGTGCCATGGCAAATCCAAAAATCGAAATACTGTGGGACAGTGTCCTGGATGAGGTTCTGGGTGGCGACAACCCACCCGGCGTAACCGGCGTTCGTGTCAGGAACGTGAAAACAGGCGATCCATCTGATTTGGAAGTGGACGGCGTGTTCATCGCCATTGGCCACGACCCCAACACCGGATTGTTCAAGGGGCAGGTTGACATGGATGAAGAGAATTACATTCTCACCGAACCCGGAACGACCCAGACTAGCGTACCAGGGGTCTTCGCAGCCGGAGATGTGCAGGACAAGATCTACCGCCAGGCCGTAACGGCGGCCGGAACTGGATGTATGGCGGCCCTCGAGGTTGAAAAGTTTGTCGCCGAACACGGCACCACCGCCCAGGCTGCTGAGTAAATAAGGGATAAAATGGATTGGGATAAACTACGCGTTTTTCACGCTGTTGCCGAAGCCGGCAGTTTCACCCATGCCGGTGAGATTCTGAACCTGTCCCAATCCGCAGTCAGCCGCCAGATCAGCGGCTTGGAAGAAAGCCTGAACGTATCATTGTTTCATCGCCACGCCCGTGGCTTGATCCTGACCGAACAAGGCGAATTGTTGTACCGAACGGCGCACGACGTTTTCAACAAACTGGCGATTGCCGAGCAGCACATCGTCGACAGCAAGCTTAGCCCGGAAGGCGCGTTGAGAATTACCACAACCGTCGCCTTTGGTTCGGTCTGGCTGACGCCGCGAATGCATGATTTTCTTCGCCAGTATCCCGGTATTGATGTCTCGCTAGTTCTCTCCGACGATGACCTAGATCTTTCCATGCGTCAGGCCGACGTCGCTATTCGCATGTCGCCCCCTGCTCAGGGCGATCTGATCCAGCGTCAACTGATGAAGATGCCTTATAAAATCTTCGCCGCTCCGGACTATCTAAAACGTCACGGTATTCCCAGGGTGGTTTCGGATCTGGATAAACACAAGCTTATTGTCTACGGCGAAGACGCAAATCCCCCGATCGACAGGGTAAATTGGTTGCTTGAAGAGGGAATGCCCAAAGGTCAGATCCGACCGGCAGCGCTTCGGGTAAATTCAATCTACGGCATTTTCCGCGCCGTGGAAGGCGGTTTGGGTATTGGTGCTCTGCCCGACTACATGCAGCGGGAATCAACACGTCTCGTCGAAGTGCTTCCAGAGCTGGACGGACCTCACATCAACGCTTATTTCGTCTACCCGGAAGAACTGCGCAACATGAAGCGCATTGGCGCTTTTCGCGATTTTCTGATACGTCGGGTAGCCGAAGACGGTTTTAATCGCAGCTAGTCGTTTTATTCTTTCCGGCAACTAACTTCGATAACCCATACGCAGCCCCCCCCAATGGCGACCATTGACGTAAATCGGCGCCGATCCGTCTTTCATCAGTATGGTTGTACCGCCACCCATGTCGCGCTTGTAGGTGCGGATGATAAAGGGTTTTTTATTCTGACCGGCGCCCAGGCCGACAGGATCATTAAAAATTCGACGGTTTCTGCAGTGTGCAGCGTTCCAGACCGGATCATCGCCCTGCGGCGATGAATACATATTGTTGTGGGTCGGTAGATACCCATTCACGTCTACAGCAGCACAGAAAAGAACCTTATCGCCACCTTGAGTTAAAATGGCTTCCTGAATGGACGGCAGGCACTTGTCCGTAAACAGGGTTTTCCTGGTCATGACTTGCTCGGGGTCGGTGCCCGGTATTGGCCTGTAATTAACGTCAAAAAGATCGCTTAATGATATTTCACCATCGGCAATTGCCTGTTCAAAAACCCTTGAAATATCCTCTGCGCCCTGCTGGATCAATTTGATGTAAGGCGTGTCGGCAATTTCGTAACCGTTTTCGACGATCATTTCGACCGTCGTTTCGCTAAGCGACAGAAGATCGGAGATTTCCGAATTGACAATCCCAAGCGCCTTGCCTTCCTTTTCGATATCCATCGACAAGCCGGCCACTTCCTTCATGACGTTGGCGCTGGTTTCGCGGCTTTCATGGGACGAATCATTAATCGCCGAAATTTGTGACTTCATTTCCGCAAAAACGTTTTGAAGGGACTCCATGGAATTGGAAATATTCTTGCTGTCTTCGCGCACGGCAATTGCGCTTTCAGCGCTCGTGTCGCTTTGACTTTTTAAATCAGTAATGATTTTCGAAAGATTTTCGATGGTCGAGGTAATTTCGGATGTGGACCTTTCGGTCTCTCTGGCCAGGGATTTTACCTCACCAGCGACAACCGCAAAGCCTTTCCCCGCCTCGCCGGCCCTAGCCGCCTCGATTGTCGCGTTCAAAGCGAGAAGTTGGGTTTGCGACGTAATACCCTGAATGGATTCAGAAACGGTCGAAACCCGTTCTAAAGCTGTCACCAGTTCGTCGAATTTTTCAGACATACTGGTTGCTTGATCGACGAGCGTCTTTACATGCTGGAAGCTAGCATCTATGGACTCCTTTGAGCGCAGCGTCGTTTCAGAAGCCCTTTCGGCAGCCGCATTAGTGGTCTCGGCTACTGAACTTATTTCCTCACTTCTCTCATGCAGCAACTCTGAGGACTCCTTCAATGTCTGGGCACGCGACACCTGCGTGCTGACATTATCGGTCAGTTCCTTGGCTTCGATCGCCACCGTCGCCAAGTGGGTCCAGATATGCCCAGCCTGCTCGGCTATCTTCGCGCCAATATCGGGGCGCCCCTCGCTAATCGACTGTATGTTTTCAACGTCCAATGGAATAGTCCTTCATTCACCTAAACTTCCCTGGCGTTTAACGCCATTTGAAGCCTATTGATGAATATTGTGGTATGCGTTGACCCTCATCAATTTGGGGTTAATTTGTCCTCTTTATTTTTTCAGTGATGATCTCAAAGGGCGAAGGGTATTAGAACGCTCATTATCAATCGGCTAGAGGATCTTCCAATTTTTTTTGGAATCGCGCCAGAAAAAGGGTCCGGCGGATCATGTACAAAGGTTAAAAGTCATTATTATTCTAGAATATTTCAGTCCCACTGAAATATCCTTTGGTGTCTAGCCTTTTGTTTATATTAATTTTTTTTGTTGCTATGCGTTTTATGCATGGCTGTAATGCTAAATTGTCCATAGCGATCCTTCATATCCCCTCCTATATTCCTTTCACGCAATGTTGCAGCGCAGCATCGCACAGAGTTTTGGGCGCAACGCCCGAATAAAGGGACCACCTCATGTGGCCCCTTGCGTCTCCCAGACGTGAAGCCTCCCTGTTAGACTTGCCGGACCTTTTTAGGTCCGGCTTTTTTTTGTCGGAATCTCAAAAATCAGACTCCTACACAGCTTGATTTCCTGTGCTGCTGCGTCGTTCGCAGATTCAGAATCGCGAATACAACTAAATGTTTTAAAATAGATAGAAAATGCAAATAAAAGATTCTATTTACTCGTTACGTGGATATATACCGTGAATAAATTCATAGGTACTGCCTTTTTCATTAGAGCAATACTCATGAATATAAATTAAAAGTTGTAGAAACGAGGAATCAGTCGTGCCGGTACAATATAATCTTGGGTCCGACGATCGAGCGGACATCTCAAACATCATCAAGGAAATATGCAAACGCCATTCAACCGTCGAGGACCCGGAATTCCTGTCCTGCGTTAATGTTTACGCTCATGAATTACCGCGAGCCATAAGAGAATTCCTCAACGAATTTCGGCTGAAAGACGAGGACTCTGATTATGCGGTCGTTTCCGGTTTCCCTATCGATAACAAATCCATCGGTCCCACGCCTTCCCACTGGGACAATCGCTCTGCAGTATCTCCTACTTTAAAGGAGGAGATCTATGCCATGCTCCTAGGATCCCTCGTCGCGGACGCCTTCGGCTGGGCGACTCAACAAGGCGGCTACGTTTGCCATGACCTGTTGCCTGTTAAGGGTCTGGAAATGGAGCAAACGGGCGGATCAAGTGAATGCGTTCTGGCGTGGCATACGGAAGACGCCTTCCATCCGTACAGGGGTGACTATGTCCAATTGATGTGCCTCAGAAATCCGGACAATACAGCCACAACCATCGGCTCTCTCGACCTGACGCTGTTATCAGACGAGGTAATCGCCACTCTTTTTGAACCACGCTTCGCTTTTAAACCCGACCTTAGTCATACCCCTGAATTTCAAGGACGAAAGACTTACTGGAATCAAAAAGAACGAGAAAACTTGAAGGACTCTTATCTGGCAATGGACGAAGTCGACAGGGAGCCGCCTAGAGTGCCCATACTTTCCGGTCGGCGAGATGCGCCATATATATGCGTCGATCCCATTTTCATGGATCGTCCCAGCGATAATGCATGCGCAGCGGCCTACGATATCCTGAAAAAGGCTCTTGACGAAAACTTGAAGGATGTTCCCTTGCACCCGGGCGATGTTGTGTTCGTCGATAACTCCCGGATGATCCATGGCCGCCAACCTTTTTCGCCCCGATACGATGGCTCGGATCGGTGGCTCAAAAGATTCAATCTAACGACCGATCTTCGCAAGTCATTCCCTTCACGCGGCGGCGATTCACGGCGGCTGGTCTTCTAGGTCACCCTGTCATGGGATATGCGGTTGAATATCAATCCGAGGAAGAAGTCGAAACCCAAATAAGGTTGACTGAAAGACTTCTTCAACTTGAAAAGGCTGTAAATGGGTATGGTGTTTCTTTGGAATGCCATACCGATTTCAGCGTTTTTCGGGAAATAGCGGATTCAATACCCGATATATCCGAGCTTACCGGAATTTTCGATAACCGGTACTGCGAAATCGACGCCAGCAATGGGTTATGGATAAAGGCATTCGACGGCACCGGAAAGGTAGTGCATGTACAAGCTATCCGCCATGACGACTTAACTGGAACCACTCTTCAGAAACGATGGCTATCTGAGGCGCTTCTATACGCGCCAGCCGGATATGACATTGAAATCGATAACAGCGATTTTCAAACCGCTCCCATCTCGCATATAGCGACTGGAAACGTCTGTTATTTGGGGGAATACTGGCTGGACAAGGCTTATAGAAGGACAGGATTGGCCGCTTACTTGTGCAGATACGGCACACTTACAGCTCTAATTCAATTTTCCGCTGATTTTCTTTACGCGTTTAGCCCGCCAAAAATGGTGGCTCGCGGTTGGGCGGCACGTGCCGGTTTCCTGCACATGCATCCTTGGGCGCCTCGATGGCGCATACGAAATAATTCAAAGTACTATGACGAATACCTTATTTGGGTAAGCGGTCAAGAACTAACAAAACTATGGACCACCGACAATAGAGACATCGACATACTGGGTCGGGAAAATATCAGCAATCACAACAGGGACCCCGCCCCTGGTCATATGGCAAGTCAATAATCTTTCGTAGGAAACCCAAAAAGGATCCTGACCATCATCTCGCACCAACGTCCGAATATGTTGGTACAACGGTTCGCCGCTTATCATCGTATTTGCAATACCAACATTAATCATGTCGGCAAAATTCTGACTCTCAATCCCAAATGCCTTGTGAGTAACCTGACCGATCGATTCCTTTAACCAGTCAGGTCCATTCACTCTTGCCGCCGTCGACTGCAAACCAACCCAAGAATAAACGAGGTTCTCTTTCTTTTTTGTCGGGTCTGAACATCAAAAAATGAGGCGCGAACTGTGCAAATTCTTTCTGGTCAATTTTGTCAAAATAGCCCCGCGTTCTTTCCCAACTCTGGAAGCCCTTCTTAATTCGTTTGCTGGCGAAATGAATATCGGAAATTGAGCAATTGCGTATTTGTGTTTCGTGAAGAATGGAGACATGCCGGCATTCCTGGATTTCTTCCAAGCGCTCCAAAGCGCAAAACATATCCCCATAGTTTTCGTGTATCCAGCCGTGATAGAAAAAATTCAGCCGGACATTTACATCCAGATTCAATTCCGATAGCAGGTTTTTGGCGGCATCGATAGCTTCGCTATAGACACGCTCGCAATCCCAGGTCACTTCAATATGAAGGGGTTCAATAGTCAGCTTTACCTGACCCAAATTTCGAATAAACCAGCTTTCATTGAATAGGCTAAGAGAGCCATTCAGATGCAATTCTCCTACATCATCTATCCACCATGATTGTGGTTCATACGGGGGGCCCGCCCGGAGTGTATGAATAATCGTCATGGATAAGAATGCCCTCAGCTAATCTCTGGTTTAATTAAACAGAAAAACTGCGTCTTAACCACGATTTTAATCCACTGACGACCATTGCGCAGGATGTTCGGCCCGATGGAAGGAAATGAAATTAGGCGCAATTTGTTGTGGACATACATTAGAAATTGGTTATATTAGAGAAAGTTGATTAACTCAGTTTTGACACCTCCCTGTATTGAAACTGAGCTTGGGGACCGGGCGCTTTTCTCCCCCTTGGCTTACCGGTTCCCACGTCTTTTTAAAGACGTTAAGCCTCCCTGTTGAACTTGCCGGACCCAGGCCAAACGAGGGTCCGGCAAATTTTTTTAAACCCGGTCTAGCCAGCCCTGCTGGCTACGACCTGGTCGGCCTGTTTGCCGACAAATTCCTGCAAATGGTCAAACCGCCAGTTGAACGTGCCAATGCCAAGTGTCATAGAGCGCAACTCGACGATAAGGTCATGCATTTCTGATTGGGGCAATTGCACCGTCACTTCGTCCCAGCCTTTCCAGCCTTCCTTGGCGTCAAAGCCGAGTATTTGTCCACGGCGCCCGCTGACAAGCCGTTGAATTTTAGAGGTAAATTCGTTCGGAATAGAAATATCAACCTGACATATCGGCTCCAGAAGTACCGGGCTGCAATTGGGCATGGCTTCACGCATGCCAAGTTGAGCCGCCGCCTTAAAGGCCATGTCGGAGCTGTCGACGGCATGGAATTGCCCATCGGTCAACGTGACTGAGATATCGACAACCGGAAAACCCAGGGGACCCCGCTTCATATAATCCTTGATGCCATTTTCCACGGCGGGAATATATTGTTTGGGGACAACGCCGCCAGTGATGGTGTCATCGAACGTAAAGCCTGATCCCCGCGCCAACGGTTTGATATCCAGATGTACATCGCCGAACTGGCCGTGACCGCCACTTTGCTTTTTATGGCGTGCATGCTGGGAAATGGGTTTCTGGATGGTTTCCTTGTAGGGAACCTCGGGCCGGTCGGAAGTGACAGCCATGTTGAAGCGGTTGCTCATTCGATCGATGGCTATCAGCAGGTGCATCTCACCCTGCCCCCAAAGCAGCAATTCGCCGCTGTCCTGGTTCTGTTCGACTGCCAGCGAAGGATCTTCTTCTACCAATTTGGCAAGCACGCCCGACAGCTTGACTTCATCGGAACGGTTCTCCGCATGAATAGCCATCGAGAATAATGGCGTCAGCGGTTCGGGCCAAAAATCCGGAACCTTACCTTCCTTCTCTGTCAGGGACATTCCGGTCAAAGCGTCATCCAGGCGGCCAAGTGCTACAATCTCACCGGCTTCTGCCGTTGCTTGCTTGTTTTGCTTTTGCCCTAAAAGAGAATAAACGCCGCTGACGCGTTCTCCGCCAAGATCGGATCCATCCTTTATCGAACCTGAAAATACACGGGCGAGGGATAACTTGCCGGCGTGGCCGGCAAAAACGGTTTTGAAGATTTGCGCCGTCGCTGATCCAGTATCCAGCCCCAGGCGCCCTGCAGTGTGCGCCTGTTCGGGCGCCTCGTGGCGAAGCGCTTTCAAAAGTCTGACTACGCCGTTGTCATTTTCCGCCGAGCCGAAAAAGACTGGAACGATGGCATCTTCCTGAAAATCCCTCGTTAGATTTTCATAAATTTCATCCGTCGAGGGCACCACGTCCTCAAGTAATTCCTCCAACAACTTGTCATCAAAGTCGGCCAGCGTTTCGAGCATTTCCGTACGCGCATCCGCCTCACGGGCCTCAGCGCTTTCCGGCAACTGCACCAGATCGGACGCCTTGCCTTCCCTCCACTGGAAGGCGCGCTCGCTAACCAGATCGACATGTCCGCTGACCTCATCGCCGTCGCGCAACGGAATTTCACGCAACACCAAAGGCCGGTCGGAAACTTCTTGCAGGGCTTCCAGGGTCGCCTTCACACCGACCGACGCATGATCCATCTTATTAATAAAAATAATGTGGGGAATTTGGTGATCATCCAGGAACTTCAATAAAGGTGAAATTGTCAGCGCCTTGTCTTGTTCCGGTTCGCAGACGATGACGGCGCAATCGGCTACCAACAGCGCATTGTATGTTTCCTGAACCAATTCGATGGAACCCGGACAATCAATAAATGTCCATTTCTCACCAATGTAGTCGGCTGTAGCGACGCTCAGTTCCGTACTCATGTCGCGTGCTTTGGATTCCGGCGATCCGTCTCCGACCGTATAGCCTTCCTTGGCATTGCCTTTTCGATTGATTGTCCCGCTAGCTACCAAAATGCTTTCAAGCAGTGCCGTCTTGCCGCTCAGATATGGGCCGACAAGGGCCGCCACACGGGGTCCGGATGGGGTTTTAGTCACGACTGCGCCTCCCAGGCATATTATGCTTCAACCAGTTTGGACGCGTTTGGGCGCTTCTAAAGCGAGCGCCTTCAAAAGGCGTCAACTAGGAGGGTATGACTCCACGGAGATGACTCCAAGAAAAAAATATACCTGAGAACTATTCTACGGAGATTGGATCCAAAATCGGCCTTTGCATTTGCCGACGAACCGCTTCCATTGGCTCGGGGGTGGCCATTGGCAAATCGATCCAGAATTTGCTGCCTTCGCCAAGCGTCGACTCGCATCCGATTTTTCCTCCCAACAGGTCGACCAATTGTTTGGAGATCGTCAGTCCGATACCCGTTCCTTCTACATCCAGGGCTTCGCGGCCCAGGCGATCAAAGGGTTCGAAAATTCTTGGCAATTTGTCCGCAGCAATACCGGAACCGGTGTCCTGGATGCTGATGCGGACCAACTGCTCAGAAATTTGCTCAGCATCCAGAATTACGCTACCGCCATTTTCATTATATTTAACCGCATTAGACAGTACGTTCAGCAAGACCTGCCTCATTCTGGTCACATCCGTTTGAATGGATGGCAAATTCTTATCCAAGGTGTTATTGACGATCGTAAGGGTCTTTTTAGCCGCCAGCGGTTCCGCGACAACCAGGATTTCTTTCAAAACACCTTCGAGTTCAACGTCTTCCACCTTCAGTTCCAGTATCCCGGATTCGATATTTGAAAGATCCAGTACTTTATTGACCAAATCCAGGAGATGGAAACCGCTGGAAAGGACATAATCCAGGCGTTCTTTCTGCTTCGCTGTCAGTCGATCCTCATCTTCAAGTCCCAACATTTGTGAGAACCCGATGATTGCATTCAGGGGAGTTCTGAATTCATGGCTCATCGAAGCCAGGAATGCGGATTTGGCCTGGTTAGCCGATTGCGCTTCTATCAGGGCAGTATCTCGGGCCTGGCCAAAAGCCCGGGCCCGGCGGGTTTCAAAATACCACAACAGCCCTATTACGATGCTGCAGACAGCGATCGCTATTAAATACCACATCGACTTTTTCAGGCTTTGTTGCAATGCTTCGCGACTAGCGACGGACCTGTTCGTCAGATGGTGTAATGTTTCCAGTCCGGCGGCATGCAACGAGACCTTTATCGACAACAATTCATCTGCCAGTTCAATAGTTTGCTGGCGAGGATTTCTATCGAGAGAAAGCAATTTGCCCTCGATCACGGGGAGCGCGCTGGAAAGCTGTTGGATGACCTCAGGCCCGCCTTCGACCAGATCAAATGTAGCGGCATTTTCACCGACCTTGAACGTATTGAGGCGGCTCCACAAAAGATCAAGTTTTAGCTGCAAATCGTCATGGGATATTGGCGTTGAGGAAGAACCATAACGGTACAGGGCAATCGCGAAGTTCTGAAGTTCCGTTTCCAGCTGGCTTACGCCCCACAGAATATTATCCCTTACCGCCTCGTTAGCGCGTTGATTTTCACGCCAGGCGATATTGACAGTGCTGGCAAGCATGAAAAGAAGAACCAGGCCTGTGACTAGAAACAGGCCGATGGCGATCCGGTGACGGTTGTGCATCATTTCACTTCGATTTTGTTTACTTGCCAGATACTGCGAGAAAAAAACTTTTCGTTTCTCAGTTCGGAAAAATCGCTCCATGGATAAATCACCCACAGGGGGCCCTTTTCCCGGACGGACATCTCTTTTCCGTTGTGCCGCCGGGCTAAAATGACCGGATAATCCTCAAAATCAGCCATGGGAATTTCCACGCTATAATCGTTGATGGCGAACGCCTTAACCACTTTGCCCTTTGCCCCAACCAGCTTCATAATATCTCGTAGCAGAGGGCCTTCAAAAGTTTGAACGCCTTCCGTCCATGAAGTTTCTGTCTTTAAAGTATGGTCACCAAGGGATTCCAGCATCTGCATGTCAAACTGGGCGCCACTTGCGCTATTTGACGCAGCAATACCGCCTGCTACTAGAAGCACGATGTGACCTGTTGGCTCTACTAAAGGTTTTTCGGCATATGCCGAGGCAAGCCAAGCATAAAAAACCAGCATTAAGCACAGCTGAAAACAAAAAGCTGATTGAACGACTTGTAGAATTCGCTGCCTCAACTCGCTACCCCAAGAATAAACAAAAAAACAATATCCCCACCATAATCAACCATAGGTTATGGTGGAATTCACATCTGCGTGTGTTCCTAATTAGTTGGTTGCCAAGCCCTCTTATTTCAACCGTCGATCCGGTCGGTCGGACTATTTTAGAGCGGCGCAAGCCCGTTGGATGCGGGTGCAGGCTTCCGTCAACAGTTCCGTCGAGGTCGCATAAGACACGCGGAAATGGGGCGACAAGCCAAACGCTTCTCCATGAACGGCGGCGACGCCTTCACTTTCTAGCAGATAGGCGACAACGTCCTCATCGGTTTCAAGGGTCTTGCCCTCTGGCGTCGTTTTGCCGATCATGCCGGCGCAGGACGGATAGACGTAAAACGCACCGTCCGGCTTGGGGCAAGACAGGCCCACTGCTTCGTTCAGCATAGAGACGACCAGATCGCGCCGTTCAACGAAAATGGCATTGTGCTTGGCGATAAAATCATGCGGTCCCGTCAACGCCGCGAGGGCGGCAGCCTGTGAAATCGAAGACGTATGAGTTGTGCTTTGCGACTGGATCTTGTTCATCGCCTTGATGATTTCATCCGGACCCGCCGCATATCCGACGCGCCAGCCAGTCATGCAGTAGGCCTTGGAGACCCCGTTAAGGGTCAAGGTGCGCCCAAACAGGCCCGGCTCTACCTGGGCCGGGGTGACGAATTCGAAATCGTCATAGACCAAATGTTCGTACATGTCGTCGGTCATAACCCAAACGTGCTCGTGGCGAAGCAGCACGTCGGTCAATTTCTTCATATCCTCAAGCGTGTACCCGGCACCCGTCGGGTTGGACGGTGAGTTCAGGATAAGCCATTTGGTTTTTGGGGTGATCGCCGCTTCCAGGTCTTCGGGCGTCAACTTGAATCCGGCTTCTGCGGGGCAATCGACAATGACCGGGGTGCCTTCGGCCAAAAGCGTGATATCCGGGTAGGATACCCAGTATGGCGCCGGAATAATGACTTCGTCGCCAGGATCAAGGGTCGCCGTCAAGGCGTTATAGATATTCTGCTTCCCGCCACAGCCAACTGAAATCTGGTCCGGGGTGTACTCAAGCCCATTGTCGCGCTTGAATTTGTCGACGATAGCCTGGCGCAGTTCCGGCGTTCCGGCGACCGCGGTATAACGGGTTTCGCCCGCATCCATCGCCGCTTTTGCGGCTTCTATAATATGGCCGGGGGTATCGAAATCAGGTTCGCCGGCGCCAAGGCCGATAACATCGCGGCCCGCGGCTTTTAGCTCGCGCGCCTTGGTTGCGACGGCAATCGTCGGACTCGGTTTAATTCGCGAAAGACGTGAAGCTAGGAATGTCATTTTTTTGGGTCCATTTGAACGATTAAAAACCGGCGGCAATCTACGCCCTTGGGCATGCTTACGCAACCTGGAACACAGCCCCATAGTGATAGGGTGGTAGTTCAACGACTTCTTTCAGGACGAATCCGGCGGGTTCGACTATACGCGCGACCTCTTGTGGGGCCATGCGCATGCCGGTTTTCGGCCCACGGGCCAGATCGAGAACAACGGTTTCCTCGCGCGGCAGCGCATGCCAGTTAATGATAACGAAGATCCCGCTGGGCTTTAGCACCCGGGATACCGCCTGCGACAGGCCTTTCTGGTCGGGCACTCCGTGAAAAGTATTGGCGATGATTAGCCCATCTGCCTTTAATTTGTGTTCCAGGATTTTATCAACAAGGCAGGCATCACCCTGGATCCACAGGCAAGGGGCCTGTTTTTCCTTTTGCGCGGCCTGTTCGGTGCGGACGCGCGCCGTATTCAACATCTCGGAATCCACATCGATGGCGAAAATCATGCCATCCCCGCCAAGCAAGGAAGCCAAAGACGCCGTGAAGTGGCCATTGCCGCAACACAAGTCGACAATCGTCATGCCGGGTTTTATTCCGGTTTTGATGAGAACCGATTTCGGGTCGGGCCACAGTACATTCCACCAGTCATCATCGGGCATGCCGGTAGCGGGGAAATAAGCGGACTGGTTCATGGTCTGTATATTGCAATATGCTTATATTGTCCGTAAACCATCAAATTTTTTGGGGATTTAGGACGACGCCGGAAGGAGCTTTGGGGAAAGGGGGCGGGAGTACAAGCCCCTTCCGGAGACTTCTGATTTCGACCTTTGCCTTGTCAGATGTCCAACGTCTATCCTTGATTTGATCTTCATATACCTTAGTGCTGGGGTCAAGTAATTTTTGAGAATTCTTCTTAATAAAATTTAATTTTGGGGATGCTTCCAAATGAGACTCGCATCCCACGCGAGCGCCGCTTATAAAATCACTTATGAGCAGCCCCCAACCCTTACCGGCATTTCTTAATCAAAAGCGCCCCGCCATCCAGGGCGGCAAGCCCTTCGAAATGGTTTCCGACTTCAAGCCATCTGGTGATCAGCCAGAAGCTATCGCCGAACTGAGCAAAGGCCTTAAGGAAGGCGAGCAAAACCAGGTTCTGCTCGGCGTGACTGGATCGGGCAAGACTTTCACCGTCGCCCATACTATTCAGGCTCTTCAGCGCCCGGCCCTTGTCATGGCACACAACAAGACGCTGGCCGCACAGCTTTACGGGGAGATGAAGGCGTTCTTCCCCGACAATGCGGTGGAGTACTTCGTCTCGTTCTACGACTACTATCAGCCGGAAGCCTATGTTGCGCGTACGGACACCTATATCGAAAAGGATTCATCCATAAACGAGCAGATCGACCGCATGCGCCACAGCGCCACCCGCGCCCTGCTGGAACGAAATGACGTCATTATCGTGGCTTCAGTGTCCTGTATTTACGGTATCGGCGCAGTGGAAACCTACGCTGACATGACCATAAAACTTGATGCCGGAACGCTGGTTGACCGCAACCAGATCATGAAGCGCTTCGTCGAGCTTCAATACACTCGTAACGATGCAGATTTTCACCGCGGCACCTTCAGGGTTCGCGGCGATGTTGTTGAGATTTTTCCCTCCCACTATGAAGACCGCGCTTGGCGGTTGTCATTTTTCGGCGATGAGTTGGAGGCAATCTGGGAGATCGACCCACTGACCGGGGAAAAAGTTTCGTCACTGGATACGGTGACGGTTTATCCGTCCAGCCACTACGTCACCCCGCGACCGACGCTGATGCAGGCCCTGCCCAAAATCAAGGCGGAAATGAAAGCCCGGGTTGAACAGTTTACGGCCGAGGGAAAACTAATAGAAGCGCAACGAATTCAGGAGCGCACCACCTTCGATTTGGAAATGCTGGAAACCACAGGATATTGCAGCGGAATCGAGAATTACTCTCGCTATCTGACCGGACGCAATCCCGGCGAGCCGCCGCCGACACTGTTCGAATACCTGCCGGAAAACGCCCTGTTGTTCGTAGACGAAAGCCACGTTTCAGTGCCACAGATCGGCGGTATGTACAAGGGAGACCGCAGCCGCAAGGCCAACTTGGCGGAGTATGGTTTCCGCCTGCCAAGCTGTATGGACAACAGGCCATTGAAGTTCGAAGAGTGGGACGCCATGCGCCCGCAAAGCATTTTTGTATCGGCTACGCCTGCGCCGTGGGAGCTGGAACACACCGGCGGCGTCTTCGTCGAGCAACTGGTGCGCCCGACCGGCCTGATCGATCCCATGTGTATTGTGCGCCCGGTGGAGACACAGGTCGACGATCTTTTGAAGGAGGCCAAGGAGTGCGCCGCCCGGGCCGAGCGCGTGCTGGTCACCACCCTGACCAAACGCATGGCCGAAGATCTGACGGAATACCTGCATGATCATGGAGTCAAAGTGCGCTACATGCATTCGGACATCGATACCCTGGAGCGCATCGAAATTATCCGTGATTTGCGCCTTGGGGCCTTCGATGTACTGGTCGGCATCAACCTGCTGCGCGAAGGGCTCGACATCCCGGAATGCGCTTTGGTCGCTATTTTGGATGCCGACAAGGAAGGTTTCCTGCGCTCCAAAACATCTCTTGTGCAGACCATTGGCCGGGCGGCCCGTCACGTGGACGGCCGAGTCATCCTTTACGCCGACAAGATGACTGAATCTCTCGACTATGCCATCGGCGAGACCAACCGGCGGCGGGAGAAGCAACAAGCCTACAACGCCGCCAACGACATCACGCCGGAAAGCATTCGTTCGAACATCTCCGACGTCCTGGAAAGTGTTTATGAAGAAGACTACGTCACCGTCGATACCGGCGTTTCGGGCGATACGCACCTTGTCGGCCATAACCTGCGGGGCCATATCGCGGATCTGGAAGAGCGAATGAAGACCGCCGCCGCCGACCTGGAATTCGAGGAAGCGGCCCGCCTGCGCGACGAAATCCGCCGACTGGAAGCCAGCGAATTGGGCCTGAACAAAGCCGGCGTCTCACTGAAGGCGGCGTCCGAGAGCGGCTGGACCCCAAAAGCCAAAGGCAGGGCGAAAAAGCACAAGAAACGGCGCAGGGGATAGGAAAGCCTGCGGAAGTTGTTTATTGGGTATAGTGATTGAATATCGCCTCGATCGTCCCGTCATCGATCGCCGATTGCAGGGCCTCATCGAATTTGTCGAAAAACCGGGTTTCCTTTGAACCGAATTTAGCTTTCGAAAAAATTAGAAACACGCCTTCGCCAGGGTTAACCGGCGGCGTGAGCATTGAAAATTGTTCGTTAATGTTAAGCTGCTTGGCGCGGTATTTTGTTACGACGGAATTGTTGATAAACACGTCAATTCGCCCAAGCCGCAGCATATGCAGAGCCTGCTCCACCCCCATGACTTCGACAATGTCCAAATCCTTTTTCTTTACGACCTCGTCGAATTTTGGTCCTACGGCATATCCAAGCAACTTTCCGACGGTCAACCCTTTGAGAGAGGCCGGGGACTCATATGTCAAGTTGCTTTCCTTGCCGACAAAGGCGCTGAACTGGGCAAATCGAAACGGCACTTTCATGTAGCGGGCGAATATTTCGCGTTCAGTGCGATAGAAGGCCGGGGTGCCGCCGTCGACAGCTCCGGTTTCAACGGAATTAAGCACCCTTTTCCAGGGCAGAACCACAAATTGCACAACGTGACCGGCACGTTCCGCCACTTCACGAACGATATCGACATCGATACCGCGTGCAATCTTTCCATCGAGCCAGCTAAACGGAGCATTATTTGTATTGACGGCGATCGTCAAATTTTCCGCTCTAACGGCCGCAGAAGACAAAACACCAAAAACAATGACAGCTATCGTGAATAACCTGAGCAACTAGCATTCCTCCGGTTATGCATACTTCCCTAGTCAGAAACATTGTCTTCACCGAGGTCAGATTCAAGCTTTTGTTCCATCAATCAAATCTCAGAAAGAAAAAAAAGTATCAATGAGCGAATCCTTTTTGCCATTTCGTTCGTCTTCCCTTTGAAGACAACCCGAACAACAAAAGGATTTTCATCATGTCTATTGATTATCAATGTGCCCTGATCATCGGCGGCAGCAGCGGCGTCGGCCGGGAATTGGCTGTCAGTCTGGCATCCAAGGGCGTACGGACAATCGCCGTTGGGCGCAACGAGGATCGCCTTGGCCGCTTGAAAGCGGAACATTCAGGAATCGAAACCGTCGCTATGGACGCGGGACAGGATGGCGTCGCTGAAAAGCTATTGGATGAGTTTGCGCCGGATCTTCTTGTCCTCGTTGGCGGTGAGCGCCCGAAGATGGCGCCGGTCAACGAGATGGACTGGAAAGAGTTCAGCGCGACCTGGAATAATGACACCAAGGTAGCGTTTGAATTCACCAAGGCCGCCATAAATCTACCCCTGCCAGAAGGCGCAACGTTCATCAGCTTTTCAAGTGGCGCTGCCCTCGGCGGTTCACCCTTGTCCGGTGGTTATGCCGGGGCTAAACGCATGCAGCATTTTCTGGTTAATTATGGTCAGCGCGAGGCCGAACGCCTGGGGCTGGGACTGCGCTTCATGTGCGTCATACCCAAGCAACTCATGGCTGGCACTGATATCGGCGCGCAAGCTTCCAGCGCGTACGCTCAGGCCGCCGGGATCGAAGTCGAAAAATTCATGGGTCAATGGGAAAAGCCACTAAGCGCCGAAGTCGCCAGCGCCCATATAATTGATCTTTTGGATAACAAGCCTGAAAATGGCTCAAGCGCCTTTGCGATCACGGGAACCAGCGTGGAAGCGCTGTAATGAAATATTTGGGACGCAGCCACAGGCTACGGAGATTCACTTGACGGACAACGATGTCAAAATCGTAACTATGGAAATGTTCGAAGACGCTTTGCCTGTTCTGCGTCCCGATATTCATCGTTATTGCAGCCGCATGGCGGGATCAGTCATTGACGGGGAAGATATATTGCAGATCGCCTTGATTAAGGCGTTCGAGGCCCTGGAGCGAGGAGTGGAAGTCGCCAACCTGCGCTCCTGGCTTTTTCGCATCGCTCACAATACGGCGCTGGATCATCTGCGCGCCAAAAAACGCGAGATCAACATGCAGGAATCGACAGAACCTTTACAGCAGATTCATTCCGAAATGCCTCAACGCAGTGATGTTACGGATTCATTGCGGCCTTTTCTTTCGCTTTCGCCGCGCCAGCGCAGCAGTGTCATTTTTCGCGATGTACTGGGTTACACGACAAGTGAGGTTGCCGAATTGACCGACAGCACCGTCGCCTCTGTAAAGGCGGCCCTGCATCGTGGCAGGGCGGCACTGCATCAGTTCCGGGACGCGCCGCCACAGCCACCGGAACCCCTAACCAACGAAGAAAAGGAACGGCTTTCCCTCTATTCCAGATTTTTCAATGAAAGGGAATTCGACAAGTTGCGCGATATGCTTTCTCAAGAGGTTCGCCTCGAACTGGTCAGCCGCACGCATCTGAAAGGCAAGGCCGAGGTCAGCAACTACTACAGTAATTATTCGAATGTGTTCGATTGGTTGATGGTACCGGGTCTGGTGGAAGGGCGTCCGGCAATGCTGAGCTTCGATCCCGAAGATGTTGTCGCCGGACCGGCCTACTTTATCCTTCTTCGTTTCGAAAACCGAGGATTGGGCTTTATCAGGGACTTCCGCTATGCGCGTTACGCTATGGCTGACGCTCTGTGGGAAAGATTGATCTGACTTTTGCTCATCGAAAAATTGCGGTGTTGCGTAGACCGGTCCGGTTGCAATCTGTTCCTTAGAACAAAACTAATTAGATTGAGGCTGGTGCATTATCGCCTATGATATCGCCATAGGAGATCGCCGTTGAATAATTCAGTCCCTGAAAATATGTCGATTGAAGTCGACCACGAGAAACGGCGAATTCTCTTCACTCAATGGGGGCCCATCAACAAAGAAAATATCATTCAGTCCTATAAGGTGATTAATGGGGTCGATGGTTTTGATCCCACATACGGCACGTTGGCTGACTTTCTTGGGATCACGAAAGTCGAAGTTCGGTTTGACGAGTTCAGGACCATCTTTAAGGAATCGAAAGAACTGGAGAAAAGAACCGGGCGCGCAGCCTTGTTGGTTGGAGACGATACCGGGCGTTATATTCTGGCGAAATTATTCTGTGAACTGTCTGCCAAGCTGAGCAATACAAAAATACGCTTCAAGGCCTTTCGGACAGTTGAAGATGCGGAAGAATGGCTTGATGCCGGGCTGATGGAAAAATAGAGTTCAACCAAATAGCCGCTGATAACAGCTAAAGACCGTGAATGGCGGAAACTTTCTTCACCATGGCGAGAACTCTTTTTTGTAGTGCATCCTGTGTAAAGGGTTTGGCCAGATAAAAGCGAACACCGGATTCGACGGCGGTCCTAACCGCGTCTTCAGATTTCTTGCTGGTTAACAGCATGAAGGGAATTTCCGGGTTTATCTTTTTCACTTTCAAAAACAGTTCCAACCCGCTCATTCCCGGCATCATCCAGTCGCAGATGATAAAATCGAACATAGCCGGATTATGACGGTACATTTCCAACGCCGTCTCGCCATCCGCGGCGCGTTCGCAGTTACCTACGCCCATGGAATTGAGAACCATCGTAATCAGACTGACGATATTCGAGTCATCGTCGACGACCAAAGCCCGGAATTTTCCAATATCCGTAATTCCAATATCGTTCTGCACCGTCTGATAATCTCCAGCTGCGAAACCAATTTATCTGCCGTTATTGAAATGTCCCTAGTAGTCTTCTTGAAAAGAGAAGGCCGATTGTAAAGCCAGCGTGTATCTGCCGTCGCTCTTCATTGCATTAAGTAGATTCGACATTCGTTTATGCAGGTTTGAATAAGGCGTCTTCCTTGAGATTGCGATATTTGTTGAACTTGTGCGTAGCGGGGGCCCATCGATTTCAACGGCTTGAGCCACGCCAAGTGACCCAGCGGTTGCGTTAGCGACAGCTTCGTTGCTGACAAATACGTCTATGCGGCCCGCCATCAGCATACGGACAAGAGATTCGGTCGTTTTTGTCGTCGTCAAAAAACGGAATTTTCCCGCCTTGGCGGCCTGGTCGAATTTCTTGCCGTAGCTATAGCCATTGACGACGCCAATACGAAAATTGAAAAGCGAGGAAATATCGCCGGTAAAATACTCCGGAAGGCCTTTTTTCCTGATCGCGACGATCCTGACATTCCAGAGCGGCTCATTGACGAAATTCATATAGGTTTCTCGATCCGGCGATCTTTGCGCCGTTATCAAATCCGCTTCGCCCTGTTCAATCTGGTAAAGCGCCCTTTTCCACGGCAGAAATTTGAAAGTGGGCCTAAATCCAAGCTCGCTAATCAAGTGTGAAAGAATTTTTACTTTCGGTCCCTGCGGCTTTCCGTTATCCAGATATTGGTAGGGCCGATACTCACTAAATACGACGACGACCTCGTCCTGCGCCCTCGATTCAGCATCGGCCAGAATTTCTGTAGACGCGGAAAATAGGGCAAGCAGCATTACCGCCAGCAGCGGAATCCATATTAAAGTTGTTCCTCGAGCAGTCATTTCAACCAAACCCAAAATGTTTGATTGCAAAGCCCCTGATCTTAACCTAGCCGCCTAATAAAGAAGGTCTGACCATCCACTTGACAGTCATACACCGTTTTCGCACGTGTAGATTTGACGGCGTTCCGGATTACCGGCTTTGCCGCGAGCATCGCCAGAACCGGAATCTTACCCCGGATCGGCTGTTAAAAATAGCCCCTGAAAAATTTGGGGTTACTAAATCTAAGGGCGTTTCAAAGGCTCTTGGGTTTAAAGGCCGTCATCCGTCGCGATAACAGGCGGTCCTGAAGGAAATGCTAGTCCAGAACGTTTCTAACAGCCATCGCCAGTTCGGCCTGATTGTAGGGTTTGTTTAACAGGTTGTCGGACAATTTCGTATACAGCGGATCATCCGGGTTGAAGATATCTTCTTTCTTCTTTGTAAACCCGCTTGTAATCAGAACTTTCAGGTTAGACCGGTTTTTCTGTGCGGTAACCGCCAACTGATAGCCGTCAAGCTTCCCGGGCATGATGACATCCGTAAACAGCATGTCTATATCTTTGTTTTCATTCAGAACCTCTAGGGCCTGTTCGCCGTTGTGTGCCGAGAGCGTTTTATAGCCAAGTTCCTCGAGGTAAAGAACGGCAATGTCCGTCAAGGCTTCTTCATCATCTACAACCAATATTGTTTCGTCACCGCGCAGCATTTCAATATCAATGGCTTCTTCCTCAAGACCTTTCTTTTCCTCTTCCGCCGCCCGGGGAAGATAAAGACTAACCGTCGTTCCTTTACCCAGTTCACTACAGATGTGAATATGACCTTCTGATCGTTGCACAAAACCATAGACCATGCTTAGGCCCAGGCCCGAACCTCGTCCCTCTTCCTTTGTCGAAAAGAAGGGTTCCAGCACCCTTTCTTTTACCTTTTCGCTCATTCCTTCGCCGTTATCACTTAGTGACAACATAACGAATTCACCGACTCGACTTCCGGGATTTCTTTTTACGTAATTCTCGTCCAATACGTTGTTGGACGTCTCAATTTTCAAAATACCCCCATCAGGCATGGCGTCATGGGCGTTCAACGCCAAATTGAGGATGGCATCCTGGAGGTCACCGGGGTCCGCTTTTACCGACCACAAATCATCGGCGAGATTGTGTTCAATGCCAACGGCCACGGTCAGTGATTTGGTGAGTAACTCGTCCATGGAATGAACGATCTCATTGACCGAAGCCGTTACGGCCTCGTGTGATTCCCGACTTGAAAAACCAAGTAATTTGCGTGTCAGTTCCGCACCCCGGCGCGCACCTCTGAGAGCGGTCGCTACCCGTCCCGAAATCTTCTCGTCTCCCTTGACCATCTGTTCAATAATTTCCAGATTGCCCATGACAATGCCAAGGATGTTGTTGAAATCATGGGCGATGCCGCCGGTCAATTGCCCCACTGCCTCCATCTTATGGGTTCGGCGAAATTGTTCCTCAAGTTGTCTGCGGTCTGTGGTATCGCTGCGCACAAGCGCAACCCCGCCGTCTGAGGTTTTGTACTCATGAACGTCGTACCAGCGTCCGTTTTCAGCGCAATATTCAAATGGTTTATCTCCGCGAAAATACGCCAGGCGTTTTTTGACAAAGGACTCTATCTCGTCGGGGTCGTTGCCATAAAATCCCTTCGCGGCGAGATGGCGGACGATATCTTCAAACGTCATCGTTGTAAGTTTGTCATCTGGAATTTCAAAATGGGTTTTTCGATAAGCTGTATTGGCGAAAACAAATTTGTCATTGGCATCGAAAAGAGCGAATCCATCGGAAATGCTTTCGATGGAGATTTCCAATTGAGCTTCTGTTTTAAGCAGCGCTTTTTCGATTTTTTTGCGCTCGGTTATATCGGTGGAAATACCACACACGGCATAATTATCGCCTGAACTCGTTTTAAGGGGAAACTTCACAGATATATAGGTATGGTTTCCATCCTCTTGCGGAACGAGCTCTTCGGTTTCTTGAGGGGTATCCATTTTTGCAGCTTCTAGGTCGTTGGCCCGAAATGCATCGGCCATTTCCTCTGGAAACAAATCGTAGTCCGTTTTTCCCTTGATCTCCTCATTTGAGATGTTGAAAAGTTCTTCATACTTGCGATTGATAAACAGGTACTTTCCATCCATGTCTTTTATGTAAATGACCGACGAAGTGTTGTTCAACAGGTCGCGCTGCTGCTGCTCACTGACTTCTAAATTTCTTCGGCCCCGAAAAAACACTGCTGTCAGGAAAATCATTAACGTGGCGGAGACGCCGGAAAATCCAATGAGCACCCCTCGAATAATGCCCAAAATCCCGAAGGCTTCAGTAACGTCAATTTCGGTAGCGATACCATAATCAAGTTCTTCATCCCAAAGCCAGGCGCCGATGACCGGAACGCCCCGATAATCGTTGTACCCTTCGAGATTATGGTCAGATTCCCCGGATACGGCGCTTGCGGCCATAAGCGTCAGGGGGCGCATATTCAGGTCCCGAGGAACTTTCCTTGCCTCTATCAGGTTCCTTCCCGGATCCTGCACACGAACGTTAAGAATGCCCCTTTGTTCCGAGCTAATAACACCGATGTTTCGCAGCTGGTCGTCAAAACGGCTTTCACTGATCAGCTTCCCCGCTTTATTAAAGGCATAGGTTTCTCCCGTCTTGCCAATCCTCGCACGTTGAAGAATTTCCGAAAAATTTGTCGCCGGATTAATACGAAAAGTCAGGACTGCGATAATGGTGTTGGTTTCGTCCCTTATTGGGGCTCCAACGAACATCGTCGGCTCGCCACTTTGTAACTTGCCGGTGATACCCAGCAAGGGTACGTCCGATATCATCGGTAAACTAAGCGCCGTTTCGCCTGACCACACTCTCTTGAGAAAGGTTTCCTGTTTCGTAAGCAGATTGGTTAAGGCAATATTTTCGTCACGCAAGGAAGCGTAATTGAGATTGTCTGGACCTATTATGAAAAATCCGAAGTAATTCTTTCCTGTGAGAAAAGGGCTGATTGCCTGGCGCAATTCCTCTTGAAGAGGAGAATTAATCAACGAACTACGATTGGGAGGAAGTTCTAGCAAGCGCCTGGTAAGATCCTTAATGGCCGGAATATTGGCCCAGGTCATGACTTCTCTCTGGGTTTCCGTGGACCACGACTTGACGGCTTTATGGGAGTTATCAAGTACGGTAAACAGTGAATCCTTGAGTTCCCGTTTGATCTCAGTCTCAACCTTTAAGTAAGACATCCAGCCTGCAGCAAGAATAATTGCCACCGCTATAATCGTTGCTAAGGATAAATGGCCGCGATTACGAAACATCAATATTTACCTGTAGCCCCAATGACCAACCATTTTTTGCGGTAGCCATTACCCGAGCAATGAAGGCCTGACCATCCAATTAATGGCCCAGGCGCCATCTTCGTTTTTTTCAAGCGAAACCACTGTTCCCGGCTCGAAAGACACTGTTTCACTATCCGGCGATCCACCAACAAGATGCGAGACCATTCGCCCCATGAACGGCAAGTGACCAACAACCATGACGTCGTCATCCCATCGTTCGGCTAGGGTATGTAGATTATCGGTTGCGTCGTTAGGAGCCAGGCCGGGGCTGATCTCCTCGACCACGCCGCCGGGACCAAGTGTCTGGCTGAGCAACATCGCCGTGTCGCGGGCGCGAGCCTTTCCACTGTGATAAACCCGGTCCACCCGCACCCCGCTTCGGGCCAGAAAGGAGGCCATGCGCTCGGCATCGTCGCGTCCCTTGTCGCTTAAAGGACGTTCCGGATTGTCGGCTTTGCTAAGCGCTTCGCCGTGCTGAGCCAGATACAACGCCATAGGGGAAATCTTACCCCGGATCAACCGACAAAAAAAAGCCCCTGGCATAATCAGGGGCTTTTAATTTTAAAAGGCGTACTAAATTCGCCTAGTTCTTTGAGCCTTCAACCGCTGAAACCATCGCCTCTGCGGCAACAACTTCGTCCGTATCCAGGCCATCGATGTGCTCCTTGTCGGCAGCTTGCGCGTCGCGCGCCGTTTTCAGGCGCGCGTCAGCTGCAGCTTTGTCGATATCGGCGACCATCATCGCCTCTTCCGCCAAAACCGTGCAACGTTCGTCGGTCACTTCGGCGAAACCGCCTTCAACGAAAATCTGAGCGCTTACCTTGTCGCCATCATAGACGTCGATAGTTCCGGCCCTGACCGTTGACAGCATCGGGGCGTGTCCCGGCAGGACGCCGAAATCACCCTCGCCACCGGGGACCACAACCATGTCGGCGGTCGCGCTGTGCAACAGTTTGCCCGGGGTGACAATTTCCAGATCGATCTTTTCTTCCGCCATGGGGCGTTTCCTTAGTTCCGGAGTTCAGCCTTAAGCCGCTTCTTCAGCCATCTTCTTGGCCTTTTCGACAGCCGCTTCGATGGTCGAGACCATGTAGAAGGCCGCTTCCGGCAGATGATCGTATTCACCTTCGACGATGCCTTTGAAACCCTTTACGGTGTCTTCCAGGTTGACGAACACGCCCGGCGTTCCGGTGAATACTTCGGCAACGTGGAACGGCTGCGACAGGAAGCGCTGGATTTTACGGGCGCGGGCAACGGTCAGCTTGTCGTCTTCGGAGAGCTCATCCATGCCCAGAATGGCGATAATGTCCTGCAGGGACTTGTAGGTTTGCAGAACGCGCTGAACTTCACGAGCCGTCTGGTAGTGTTCGTCGCCGACAACGCGGGGCTCAAGAACACGAGAGGTGGAGTCCAGCGGGTCAACAGCCGGGTAAATGCCGAGTTCGGCGATCTGACGGCTAAGAACCGTGGTTGCGTCCAGGTGAGCAAACGATGTCGCAGGCGCGGGGTCGGTCAAGTCATCGGCCGGGACGTAAATAGCCTGCACCGAGGTAATCGAACCCTTGGTTGTCGAGGTAATGCGTTCCTGCAAAGCACCCATGTCGGTGGCCAGCGTCGGCTGGTAACCCACAGCAGACGGAATACGGCCCAACAGAGCGGATACTTCCGAACCGGCCTGAGTGAAGCGGAAGATGTTGTCCATAAAGAACAGCACGTCCTGGCCTTCTTCGTCGCGGAAGTATTCCGCCATTGAAAGACCGGAAAGCGCAACACGGGCGCGGGCTCCCGGAGGTTCGTTCATCTGGCCGTAAACCAGGGCCGCCTTGGAAGAGTCGTCCTCCAGGTTGATAACGCCGGATTCAATCATTTCGTGGTAAAGGTCGTTACCTTCACGGGTACGCTCACCAACACCGGCGAATACCGAATATCCGCCGTGGCCTTTGGCGATGTTATTGATCAGTTCCATAATCAGAACCGTTTTACCGACGCCGGCGCCACCGAACAGGCCGATCTTGCCGCCCTTGGCGTAGGGCGCCAGCAAATCAACGACCTTAATACCGGTGACGAGAATTTCCGTTTCCGTCGACTGCTCGATGAATTCAGGAGCAGGGCGGTGAATGGGGAAACTCATCTTGGTTTCAACCGGACCGCGCTCATCGACCGGCTCGCCGATGACGTTAACGATACGTCCCAGGGTCTCGGGCCCGACGGGTACCGAAATCGCTTCGCCGGTATCGACGACTTCCTGACCGCGGACCAATCCGTCGGTGGTATCCATTGCGATAGTGCGGACGGTCGATTCACCCAGGTGCTGGGCAACTTCCAAAACCAGGCGATTGCCGCCATTGTCGGCTTCAAGCGCGTTCAGGATGTTGGGTAGGTCGCCCTCAAAGCGCACGTCGACGACGGCGCCTGTGACCTGGGTAATGCTTCCAACGTTATTCTTGCTCATGGCTCAGGCTCCTAAAATGCCTTCTTTACTTTAATTCGTTCAAACAGTTTACCGGCTCGGGAAGTCCCCTAAAGGGCCTCGGCGCCGGAGATGATTTCAATCAGTTCGCTGGTAATAGCGGCCTGGCGAGTACGGTTGTAGGTTATGGTCAGGTCATCCAGCATCTCACCGGCATTCCTGGTGGCGTTGTCCATGGCGCTCATACGCGCGCCATGTTCGGACGCATTGCTTTCAAGCAGGGCCCTGAAAATCTGCACCGACAGGTTACGTGGCAATAAATCGCCGAGGATTTCCTCTTCCGAAGGCTCCATCAGATACATAGCGTTCTGGGATTTGTCGGCTGTAGCTTCTTCTTCAGATGCTTCGGGCACCGGGAACGGAATGACCTGTTGAACGGTTACTTCCTGGGTAATGGCTGAAACGAAACGGTTGTAGATAATCGTGCAGACGTCAAATTCCTCTGCATCGAAGCGTTCAACCAGATTGTTCGCCACATCCCGGGCAGTAGAAAATTCAACGCCTGTCTTGGTTAGGCCTTCTACGGTATCGATTATCTGATCCGGAAAATCCCGGTTCAGTCCGTCGCGGCCCTTGCGGCCCAGGCAAAGAAGCTTGGCCTTTTTTCCTGCGGCCTGCAGGTCCATGACCTGGCGCTTCGCTTCGCGAATGATCGAGCCATTGAATCCGCCGCACAATCCGCGGTCGGCAGTTATGGCAACGATCAAGTGGTTTTCATCCGATCCACTGCCAGAAAGCAGTTTGGGTGCTCCGTCCATGGTCGACAGACTGGAGGTCAATTCCCCCAGCATGCGCTCCATTCGTTCAGCGTAAGGCCGGCCTTCTTCGGCCGCCGTTTGCGCACGCCTGAGCTTCGAAGCCGCCACCATTTTCATGGCCGACGTGATCTTCCGCGTCGAGGTGACGCTGGTGATCCGGATTCTCAGGTCCTTGAGATTAGCCATTTGAAGTTAATCCACTTCCTTGCGACAGCGCCTATGCGTAGGCCTTGGTGAATTTATCCAGGAAAGCTTTCAGCTTTTCTGCGGTTTCATCACTCAGGTCCTTGGTGTCGCGGATGTCTTCCAAAATGTCCTGGCCGTTGGCGCGGATATCATCCATCAGCGACTGCTCATAAGCAGTAACCTGGTCGATCTCGATACCATCTGTATAGCCGTTCACGCCGGCGAAAATGGCGACGACCTGTTCTTCGACCGGATAGGGCTGAAACTGGCCCTGCTTGAGGATTTCCGTCAGGCGGGCGCCACGAGCCAGCAATCGCTGGGTTGAGGCGTCCAGATCGGAAGCGAACTGGGCGAAGGCGGCCATTTCACGATACTGGGCGAGTTCCAGTTTGATCGAGCCGGATACCTTCTTCATCGCCTTGACCTGGGCGGCGGATCCAACACGTGAAACCGAGATACCGACGTTAACCGCCGGGCGGATGCCCTGATAGAACAGTTCCGTTTCCAGGAAGATTTGGCCATCGGTGATGGAAATCACGTTGGTCGGAATGTAGGCCGAAACGTCCGAAGCCTGGGTTTCAACAACCGGTAATGCGGTCAGCGAACCGGCGCCGTTATCTTCGTTCATCTTGGCGGCGCGCTCCAACAGGCGTGAGTGAAGGTAGAAAACGTCACCGGGGTAAGCTTCACGTCCCGGCGGGCGGCGAAGCAGCAGCGACATCTGACGATAGGAAACAGCCTGTTTCGACAAATCGTCATAAGCGATCACGGCGTGCATGCCGTTGTCGCGGAAATACTCGCCCATGGTGCAGCCGGTGTACGGCGCCAAGAACTGCAGCGGCGCCGGGTCGGAAGCAGTAGCGGCGACGACGATTGAATATTCCAGTGCGCCGTATTCTTCCAGGGTCTTGACGATCTGGGCCACGGTGGAGCGCTTTTGGCCGACGGCGACGTAGATGCAGAAAAGCTTTTCGCTGTCATCCTTGGCGGCATCGTTGACTGTTTTCTGGTTGATGATGGTGTCCATGATAATGGCTGTTTTACCGGTCTGACGGTCGCCAATGATCAATTCACGTTGGCCGCGGCCAATAGGGATCAGGCTGTCGATGGACTTGAGGCCGGTCTGCATCGGCTCGTGAACCGACTTACGCGGGATAATACCCGGAGCCTTGACTTCAACACGGGAACGTTCAGCCCCTTCGATCGCACCTTTGCCGTCAATCGGGTTGCCCAGGCCGTCGACGACGCGGCCCAACAGGCCCTTGCCGACGGGAACGTCAACGATGGCGCCGGTCCGCTTGACCGTGTCGCCTTCCTTGATCGAACGGTCATCGCCGAAAATAACGATACCGACGTTGTCGTTTTCAAGGTTAAGCGCCATCCCTTTGATGCCGCCAGGGAATTCAACCATTTCACCGGCCTGAACGTTGTCCAGTCCATATACACGGGCGATACCGTCACCGACCGATAGTACCTGGCCGACTTCGGCGACTTCCGCCTCGGTCCCGAAATTGCTGATTTGATCCTTGAGAATTGCGGAGATTTCCGCGGCCCGGATTTCCATTATCCAACCCCTATCAT
>CAZBEC010000028.1:0-40245 GCA_964490815.1 uncultured Thalassospiraceae bacterium | reverse complement strand
TGTGGCACAAAAGTTTCCCGTAGGGGACGCCATTTCCGAAAAAAACTTTCCCTCCACCGCCTGGATATGCAGAAGCCGCATTTGCCAAAGGCGGAGATGCCCATTAGTTTCCATCCCTGACTGATAATTTTGGAAAGACGTTTATGAAAGATCAAACGGTCACGGTGTTGGCCAATCGGCAAATATCACCTGATTTCTACGAGATTCGTTTCGACTGGAAACAAGCCTATGGCGCGCCACGCGCCGGGCAGTTTCTGGAGCTTCGGGTTACGGAAGCCACGGCGCCACTGCTTCGCCGCCCGTTTGCGTTTTCCGACTACAATGTGACCGAAGAAACCGCGGCCATGATTTATCAGGTTCGCGGCCAGTCAACACAGATGCTGGCGGACAAGCGGGCGGGCGAGACGGTGCGAGTCCTTGCCCCCCTGGGCAATGCATTCGGTCTTGAAGGCCGGCCCGAGAAAGTGATCGCAGTAGCCGGCGGAGTTGGACTGGGACCAATTCTGATGGCTGCGCAAGACATGGAACGGGCGGGCAGCCAGGTAAAATTCGTTGCCGGTTTTCGCCATCAGAACTTGATCCCGGACCGGGAGCTATGGTCGGACCTGGCCGACAGCGTGATCTGCACGGATGACGGTTCGGAAGGCTTTGCCGGAAACGTGGTTGAATACCTGCGCACGCTACCTGATGAGGCGCTGTCGGGAACGCGTATACTGGCCTGCGGCCCCATGCCTATGCTGCAAGCCGCCCACTTGTTCGCACGGGAAAAAGGACTCGTGTGCGAAACATCGGTGGAGGAAATGATGGCTTGCGGATTAGGCGTTTGCGTCGGTTGCGTCGTGGAGCTTAAGGACGGAGGGCTGGCGCGGGTCTGCGCCGATGGTCCGATCTTTGACAGCGAGGTGTTGACGTGGAACTAAGTGTCAATATCGGCACACGGACCCTGAAGAACCCGGTCGGGGTGGCTTCGGGCACTTTTGGCTACGGCCAGGAGTTCGATCCGGTAATGGATCTAAGCAAACTAGGGGCCATTTACACCAAGGCTATTTCCATGGAACCGCGGTTGGGAAATTCGACGCCGCGCATTGTCGAAACACCGTCCGGAATGCTCAATGCGATTGGCCTTCAGAACGTCGGCGTCGAGGCGTTTGTCACAGAAAAACTTCCCTTCCTGTCGGAATTAGACACGGCCGTCATCGTCAACGTTGCAGGATATACGGATGATGATTACTGCAATGTGATCAAGCGGCTTGACGAATATGACGCGGTTTGGGGGTACGAGATCAACCTCTCCTGCCCCAATGTAAAAGTTGGTGCGATCCAGTTCGGCACCGATCCGGACATGGTTGAACAGGTAACCACGAAAATGCGAACCTTCACTGAGAAGCCGCTGATGGTCAAACTGTCACCCAATGTAACCGACATCGCCGAAATCGCAGTGGCGGCGGAACGCGGCGGCGCTGACGCGGTGACCTGCATCAACACCCTGGTCGGGATGGTTATCGATATCGACGCCCAAGAAACCGTGCTGGCCAACAAGACCGGCGGCCTGTCGGGACCGGCGATCCGCCCTATCGGAGTACGAATGACCCATCAGGTCAGCCGCGCGATCAAAATCCCGGTTGTCGGCATCGGCGGCATTACCAACGCCGAGGACGCCATTCAGTACCTGCTTGCCGGCGCCAAGGCTTTTCAGGTTGGCACCTGGAGCTTCGTTGAGCCCACTAGCAGCGAACACATCGCCGACGGCATTGCCGCCTACATGGAAAAACACGGTGTTCCTGACATCGATGGATTCGCAATCTTGCTCGACCGGAAAAAGACGGAATGATCACGTTTCAGCCTTCTCCCGAATGAGAGATATTGACGTCAGTGATACGAACCCAGTTTGCGTTTGGAATAATCCAAATAACCGCCCAGGACCTGATCGGCACCAATCGTGTGGTCAATCAGGAACTCGGTGGCGAAACTGTATGCATCTACCCCCGAATCAAGGGTAGGGTCGGCGCTTAGTTGCTTACCAAAGTTTTCCAGACCTTCGAGAATTTTTTTGTGTTGCTGCACATGGGACTTAATACCGGGATATCCGGCTTTCGCCATCCAGGCCTCTTCGCGCTGAAAATGTTCCTTTATGTGTTCATGCAGTTCGTTAAAGGCCTTTTCCATTTTCCCGGAATTGTACTCTTTGCTATAAAGAGCCGCATTCAGCCCTTCAAGAATGAATTCGAGCTCGTCATGGTCCTCGTCCAAGACCGTGACGCCAATTTCCTTTGTCGTCGCTTTCATTTTCTCTAACTACCTTCCAGTTTTCGGTGGCAAGCGCATTGCGCATCAAGATCAGATTGGAAGCGTTCAGTCGTCATTCAAGTCCCAATTTGAATCCGAATTTTGGAAATTTAGCCCGGGTCAATTACAGAAATGCTCGCAAACGGCAATATGCCAACTGGATAGAAAACTTAATGCCGTAGGCGCCAAAATCCTTAGTTTGGAATGACTTCCAAGTCGGTATGTGGCTACGACAACGAGTGAAATTTCTATTTCATTGGAATTCGTTGTACGCTACAGAACAATAAGAAGTAGCATTTTGGATCAATACGCCGTGCCTCGGCAATTTGTTGCCAGGTTGACCAAGGAACAGCAGTGACAAACAGCTTCCCGACCGATAGGATCAGAAGATCCTGATGGAGAAAAAAATGTCAAAAACCATTTTGATTGTTGAAGATAACGAATTGAACATGAGGCTGTTTACCGGCCTTCTTCAGGCGCATGGTTACGACACGGTACAGTCTCCCGATGGCAGCGATGCTATCGATCTCACCCGGGAGAAGAGCCCTGATCTGATCATCATGGACATTCAGTTGCCAGGGATGTCAGGCATAGAAATTACGAAACTGCTGAAGGCCGATGATGAATTGAAACACATCCCCGTTATTGCGGTTACGGCTTTCGCAATGAAAGGCGACGAAGAACGGATTATGGAGGCCGGTTTCTCCTCCTATGTCGCCAAACCGGTTTCCGTACCCAGCTTTCTGGAAAATGTGGCGAAATTTCTAAACTAATTAGTATCTTTGTTCATCATAAAAATTCAGCTTCTCACCGCCGCTTCCCTTGGTTTTTTTCTCTGTTGAAATTCTTGTCGAGCTGAGATTTGTTTGATATTTCAGTTCTTTAAAATTATGAACGAATAATAATTAATCGGCGTATTTAGTATTGGTTAACGATTCTACCCACTATATACTAACGAATCGGGGACTTCTTGGGTTGGTATTTGGCAGATGAGTTTTTTTAAATCGAATCTATTTAATTCAGGTTCAGGAATGGCGGTCGTCTTGGCTGTTGCGCTTAGTACCAGCAACGCGCATGCTGATTCGTTAGGGGATTTGCTTCCCGAATTTATCGATGGTCACAACCTGATAAAAGCCGCTAAATCGGACGTCTCCGCCGCCAAGGAGACGGCAGATGCGGCGATGAGCGGCTGGTACCCGGCGCTCAGCATTACCGGCACACAGGGTATTGAGAAACAAAACAAACCTTCGGGCACCGATGATCAAAGACTGATTTCCCGTGAAATCGATTTCACCGTGACCCAACGGATTTGGGACGGAGGCGCGACGTCTTCATCTGTTCGCACGGCCGAACTCTCCCATGAACAAGCCGAAGCCGTATTCACGTCAACTAAATCGAGCCTGCTGCTCAGGGCCTTTACGGCATACGCAAACGTCATCCGCGCCGCTGAAGGGCTGGACTATGCCATTCGCTCGGAAGACAACATCAAGAAGCAAACGGAACTCGAAGACGCGCTGGTTAAGCGTGGCGCTGGTTTTTCAACTGATGTCTTGCAGGCCAAGGTGCAGCTGGCTGGCGCCCAGGCCCGAAGGACTCGTGCGGCCGGTGCACTTGAAGTCGCCAAGAACGCCTATCGCGGAGTCTTTTTGAAAGAACCCGGCCCGATCGATACCCTGGTTAAGCCTGTCCTTCCTGTTGACTTGCTTCCTGCCGATGTTGACGAAGCCGTCAAGCGAGCGATGACCAATAACGCATTTCTGGTCGCCAACAACCTGACCAGCCGGATCGCCTTGGAGGCTGTAAACTCGACGCGGGCCAGCAGTTTTACACCGACCGTCGATGGCATCGTCGATTGGAAGTTGAAAGATAATGTCAGCGCCACCATCGGCCACCAGCAGGAGGTCTTTGGTAAGGTGCAAGTGAGTTTCCCGTTCAACCTTGGCTTTACTGCGATTAACACACTGAAGGCGACGGAAGACGCCCACAGCGCCGCAAATTTCCGCTACGCCGACGCCAGGACGGCAATTGAAGAAGCCACCCGCAATGCGTGGGAACAATTGAAAACGGCCAAGAATAATGCTGAGTTGTTGGGCAATCAGGCCAACATTGCAGCCGAGTTCCTTGAATTCGCCCGCAAGGAACGCACCTTGGGGCGCCGCTCTTTGCTTGATGTCCTCAGCGGTGAAACCGCTTTGATCAATTCTTCCAGTGATGCAGCATCGGCTGAAATCGATGTCGCCATCGCCGTCTTCACCCTTCTTGACGCCATGGGTGAACTGGATGAAGAAGCGCTAACCCGTAAGTCGGACATGCAATAAGCCTTTTTTAGCGTTCATTCGATCGCGGTTTAATAAAAAAGTTCAGATACGAAAAGCGATCCGTCCCATCAATACGATTCTTGTTGCCATAACCGGGACGAGCCATGTTTTTCGTGTCGGATATGTTTCGATTGCTGCTAAAGCTTGGGTATAATAGTCGCCCGGACAACAAGAAGGTATTGGCACGCAAATGAAGGAATTCTTTCGCCGCCTGAAACTAAAACCCGGCTTGGCTTTAGAAATATTCATCGCATCGATATTTGCAAATATCCTCGCGTTGGCAGCCCCTCTTTTCGTAATCCAGGTGTTGAATCGCTACGTTGCCCATGGTGTTGACGCCACATTGATGACGTTAACGTCTGGCGTGCTCTTGGCGATTGCCCTGGAATACGCCTTTAGAAAGGTGCGTATGCGCCTGGCGAGGGCCGTCAGTTCAGGCCCCGACAATAATATCGCGACCGCGGGCTTCAACGTCCTGCTAAAAGTAAAGGCCAGCGCCCTTGAACGCATACCACAAGGACAACGCCAACAAATTGTCAGCGCCACATCGTCCATCGAAAAAGCCTACGGCGCCGGCAATATCAGCGCCGTTTTCGATGTCCCATTCGCCCTTTTGTTTGTTGGCGTTCTTTTCCTCCTCAGCCCTCCCCTATCAGGGATTGTCTGTATTTTTCTGGTAGCTGTTTTTATTCTGGGCGCTTTTAGCGCTTCTCGCTTGCAAAAGGAAACGCGCCAACTGCTGCAGGCTTCCGGTAATTCCAATTCCCTGATCCGAAGCGCAACGGCGGAAATAGATACGGTTCGGGCCTTCAACGCGTCCTCCTTTATGGGAAAATTATGGTCCGCGCAATTGGACAAGGTGCAGGGTTTGCGCCGCGCTATGGAGGCCCGCCAAGGTGGTACCCAAACCATCATTCAGACGGCCACGGCGTTGATGAGCGTCTTCGTTGTTTCCGTTGGCGCGACTCTTGTTGTCGCAGGTGAAATCGACGTCGGCGCCATGATCGGCGCCAACATTTTGGCTGCCAGGGCTTTAATGCCAATTTCCCGTTTCTCGCAATTGGGTGCTACGTTTGCGGAGGCCAGCGAAAGCCTGTCAATCTTGAAAGAGTTCGCCAAGCTTCCCTTGGAACCGGACAGTGGTTCATTCAAGACCAAGTATAAAGGCGGCCTGGAATTCAAGGATGTCGCCTTTGTTTTTCCTGGCGGCACGACTCCGTTGTTTGAGTCTCTTTCCCTCAACATTAAACCGGGAACGATTTTGGTTATCAGTGGGTCCAACGGCGCGGGCAAAACCACCCTGACGCGTCTCATCACTGGAATAATTGAACCTGTAAGGGGACAGATTCTAGCCGATGGTCTGGATTTGCGTCAGGCTTCGCCCGAATGGTGGCATAAGCAGATTGTCTATATGCCCCAAGAACCGACACTTTTGAACACGACGATCCGCGAAAACCTGATGACCGTTAATCCGGATGTTGACGATAAACAATTGGCGATGGCGATTAGTGCCGCCGGCCTCGTCAGCTATCTCGATGAAAGTCCCAAGGGTCTGGAAACGCCAGTAACCGAAAACGGCCGGAATTTGTCATTGGGCATTCGCCGTCGCCTTGCCCTTGCGCGTGCTCTGACGACGGATGGCATGCTCGTAATTTTCGATGAGCCCACCGAAGGTTTGGATGCAGAGGGTATTTCGTGCGTTTACACGGCCATGAAAGATCTAGCCAAGCGTGGCCGGACCATCATCGTCGTTTCCCATGATCCAAAGATCGTAAAAGGAGCTCAGGTCGCCATTGATCTAAACAACAAACCCGTGCCCCGGATTACTGACCGTCCGCGCCCGGTTGATACGGCGACCAAGAAAGACGAGGCGACGTCATGAGCACTGCTACCCCTACAACCACCCCAGAAGTAGCGCCGGACACGAAAGCCGGTGGCACCACGCACCTGCTACTCGTATTGTGCGTTACTGCCTGCATGGCCTTTTTCGGGTGGGCTTCCGTTTCGACGTTGGATATCGTCTCGCTTGCCAGTGGAGAAGTCATTCCTTCGTCCCAGGTAAAGAGCGTTCAACATCTGGAGGGTGGGATCGTTCGGGAAATAGCCATTCGCGAAGGAGAGGAAGTAACGCAAGGCCAGAAATTAATCGTCCTGGAACCCACGCAGAGTGGCGCCGACGTCGGTGAAATCCGCGTCCGTTTACTATCCCTGCGCGCGGAAATTACCCGCCTTGAGGCAGAAGTAAGCGGCACCGACAAACCGGTCTTTGATGATGACCTGAAAGCCAACAATCCCAAAATGGTCCGGCAGACTTTGGCGCGGTTTGAAAGCCGCAAAAAGGCAAAGCAGAGCCGCATTGCCTCGCAACGGGAAGCCATCGCCCAGCGCTCCCAGGAAATAAAAGAGATCAACGCCCGGATCAGGAACCAATCGCGTAGCCTGAAATTAATGGAAGAACAGATCGCAATCAGCGAAGAGTTGCTGAAAGAGGATTTAACAAATCGATATAATCACCTGGACCTGCTTAAAGAAGCCAGCAATATCAGGGGCCGCAAGGAGGAAGACTCAGCGGCCATGCAGCGGGCAAAATCGGCGTTAAAGGAAGCCGAGGCCAATATGGATGGCATCTATACTGCCTTTCTGGAGGAAGCCGGTAAGGAACTGGAAGAAGCCCGGCTAAGCTTTAACGAACTTAGCCAACGCGAACAGAAGTTTGAAGACAGTCTGGCGCGGACAATTCTGCGTTCGCCCGTCGATGGGGTGATCAAAACTCTGCACGTCACCACCGTCGGGGGCGTGTTGAGGCCTGGGCAAACGGTTATCGATGTCGTTCCGGCTGACGACCGCTTGATTATCGAGGCCAAATTGCCGACCCAGGATATCGGCTACGTTGCGGCAGGGCAGTCGGCATTGATCAAGCTGACGTCGGCCGACGCCATGCGTTTTGGCGGCCTGGATGGCACGGTTACCAATGTCAGTCCCGACACCCTGGTCAATGAACAGGGTGCACCGTATTACAAAGTCAGAATTGAGACCGCCAGCGACCGATTCCAGCGCGGAGACCTGCAATACCGGTTATTCCCCGGCATGCAGGTCGTTACGTCAATTCGCACCGGCGAAAGAACGGTCATGGAATATCTCGCCGACCCGTTCCTCAATACAATGAGCGGCGCCATGGGTGAGCGCTAATTCGCTAAGCTGCGCTTTCTACTTCGCTGTTTTCGGCAAAGTTGCTTTCGACGTATTCCAGCAACACATCCAGGCTTTCCTGAATGGAATGGGTCGAGGTGTTAATCGTCAAAGCAGGATCCACCGGAGCCTCATAGGGGGCCGAAATTCCGGTAAATTCCGGAATCTCTCCTAGCCTTGCTTTCTTATACAGACCCTTAGGATCGCGTTCCTCGCACGTGTCCAGATCGGCCTTGATGAAGACCTCATGAAACTGATCCTTGCCGGCGGAGCGCGCCAGTTCACGATCTTCCCTATAAGGTGAAATAAAGGCCGTTACAACGATAACTCCCGCGTCGGCGAAAAGGGCGGCAACCTCGCCAATCCTTCGGATGTTTTCAGCGCGGTCTTCCGGCGAGAAACCCAAGTCGGCGTTCAAGCCGCCGCGAACATTGTCACCATCTAGGACGTAAACTTGATAACCGCCGTAGTGAAGAACCTGTTCCAGTTCCATTGCAAGGGTGCTCTTACCCGACCCGGAAAGTCCCGTCAGCCAGATTACACCGCCCCTGTGGCCGTTTTTACGCCACCGGCCTTCCACCGGCACGCGGTGTTCGACGGCATGAAGATTGGTTGATTTTACTTTCTTATCTTGTTTTCTAATTTCATTCGGCTGTGTCATTTCTGATCCTGTCGTAAAGATGAATTGTTATGAATTCCGCATTCGGTTTTTGAGGATCCGGCCCAGCGACCGGCCCTGACATTTTGGCTACAGGCAGTTTTCTGCGTACAGGGTTCGCACCCCAAAGACAGGTAGCCTTCAAAAGTTAAAGGATGGCGTGGCAATCCACGTTGATCGAAGGCGTCGTCAATTTCATCCTGAGACCATCCGGCCAGAGGATTTATTTTCATGCGTCCTTCGGCCAGCTCAATAGCGGGCAACGATGATCGTTCCCCGCCATGGAACCTTTTGCGCCCGGTAATCCATGCGTCAAACCCGAGCAGCGCCTGTTGTAAAGGGTTAACTTTCCGCAATGCGCAGCAAGCGTCGTGATCCGTTGCATGCAATGTGCCATTGGGGTCAACTTTCAAGATTTCGCCTGCGTCGGGGCGAACGACCCTGATATCGGTCAGCCCGAGACGTTGTCGAAGAATTTCCTTGTATTCCAGGGTTTGCGAAAACAACTTACCCGTTTCAAGAAAGATTACCGGCGTCGAAGGATCAACGCGGGCGACCATATCAAGCAAGATGGCTGACTCAGTCCCGATGGAAGATGACACCGCAATGCGCCCGGGGAAAACCCTTCGTATCATGACGTCGAGCAATTCCTCGCCTTCAAGCTGAAGGTATGGTTCCAGTATACCCTTATCCGGATAGGCGGGCGGGGCAGGAGATTTTATTGCAATGTTGTTCATGCCGGTACCGTCACCGGCACCGCGCCGGGTATCAAGGTTTCTGCTAGTTCATCAGCGGCGACAAGCCAATTTTCAATAGCGTCGACGGATTCGTCGTCATCGCCTTCGGCAATCGCACCAAGGGCAACATTAAGTGCCGAAACGGCGTGGGGATTGCCGCCGAATTTGGCCTGAAAAGATTCCAGCAGCGCCCCGTAACTCAGGCTCTTTTCTTCAGAACCCACGATCAGCAACAAACGCCTGATGGAAAGTGATACGGCTTCCTTGGCCGAATAGGCCGCGCCAGACTTGTCCCCGGCCAATGAATAGCGCGAGACGTCTGACAACGCTGTTTCGGCCAGGTCCGACAAATATTCGCCGACGACCGCCGATGCTGCGCATTCGCCCGTCGCCGTTATCGGCGGGAAGAACCTGTCGTCACTGCCAACATCAAGAAGCAGGTTTGGATCCTCGGCGTCATAGCCGTCCGCCGTGTAGGCTTTCAGAATGTCGCTTAGGGCGTCAATGCCGATTCGGTCGATCCACCCGCGGACATTTTCATTGTCCCCGCGAGTAGCGTCATATTCCCGCACCAACGTTTTTAGCGCCGGTTTGGCAAGGCGGGCGGGTACGATTGGCCCGGCCAGAGCAATAGCATCCTTGCGGGTGCCATCGCCGCCAACATGAAACTGATAGTGAGGGGCGCTTCTTCCATTAATTTTCTTGGCGAGCGAATGCAGCCCAAATTCACCAATGTGATGCTGTCCGCAGGAATTATGGCATCCGGAAATGCGAACGGCGGTTTTTGGCAAATCGGCGAAAATTTCACGGTCCGCAAGGATATCCGAAGCAAGCGCATTCGAGTTGGTAATGCCGATTGGGCAAGTGCTGGTTCCGGGGCAAGACACCAGATCGGAAAGGGCATCGCCTTTTGAGCCGACTTCAAAGCCGAGTTCTTTAACCCGGGCAATAAACGAAGCACGGCTTTCCTCGGGCAAGCCAACAACCATGATGTTCTGATCGCGGGTCAGCCTGAATTCCTTCGCACCCAATTCCTCGGCGATATCGCTTAGGGTCAGCAAGCGTTCCGAATCGAGCATGCCCAATGGCGGCCGCACCACAATAGCTAAAAGGCCATCATGCTGTTCGATGACGCCTTCACCGACCGACGGTGGCGTTTCTTCAAGTTTCGGCGAACGCCATAGCACTTGCGCACTTTTTCGCCGCTCCAGGTTTTTGATCTGGGCGAATTGCTCTTTGAAGAGAGAAATAAAACCTTCTTCGCCGTACTTATCTACCAGAAACTTGATACGCGACGCGTTCTTGTTCTCCCGGTTCGAATGCCCATGGTGCAATCTGGCGAAAGCTTCCTGAACGGCTGGCATGTCTTCTGCCTGAACGAATTCTTCGACAACTATGGCCGTGTGTGGCCGGTTTCCTAGGCCACCGCCCGCAACCACCTTGAAGCCTTTTCGCCCAGCCTCATTCACGGCAATAAAGCCAAGATCATCGATTGCGCTGGTGCCGCAATCGTGGGCGCAGCCGGATACCGTCGTCTTGAATTTCCGCGGCATATGCTGGACCAATGGATGACGAATCCAGTTCGCTGATAGATTTTCCGCAACCTTCATGGCGTCGATGCGTTCTTGCGGGCAAATTCCCGCCAGCGGGCAAGCAACAACATTCCTGAACGTATTGCCGGAGGCTTCCCGGGTCGTAATACCGCCCTCGTTCAAGGCTTCAAGCAAAGTAGGCGTTTGTTCCAGGCCGACGAAATAGAATTGAAAATCCTGTCTGGTTGTAATGTGAATGTCCGATCCGCAGTACTTGGCATTAGCCGCTGCAGCAGCCCGCGCCTGACTAAAGCTCAGGCGGCCACCGGGCATTTTCGCCCGTACCATATAGGCCTCGGATTGGCGTTGGGCGTAGATTCCGAAACGAAGCCGGAAAGTTTTCCATCTGTCCTCATCCCAACGGCCACTGGCAAATTTATCCAGACCTTCCCGGTACTCTGACAAATCGTCTTTAGAAACAATGGGGTAGCTATGCTGTTTCGTCATGGTTCTTATTCACATTTATTTAAGGTTAATTAAATTTGATTTACATAATATTTGTATATTTTTATTTTAGTCAACATGATTTTTTTGTTGTTAATGTTTGACATCGATATTCCCCTGTCCGCATGGCGGCAGGAATAAGCTCGTGATAGGGTCGGTTGGCGATGGATTCTTGCAACCAACAGGGCCGCATCCATGATTGACGACACAAAGATAAAAGCCCCGTCTTTCGACTCCCGCCGAGGCATTTTATGGATGCTCGCTGCGATGATGATGTTTTCTGGCACCAATGCTTGTGCGAAATTTCTAACCGGGCATTATCCAGTGATGCAGATCGTCTGGGCGCGGTATTTTTTCCAGCTACTGCTGTTAATGATCTTCCTGGGTCCCCGAATAAGGCAAGTGATGGTGACCAGCAAGCTGAACCTCCAGATCGTGCGTTCCCTTATTTTGCTAGTCACTTCGATCCTGTTTTTCTTTGGGCTGTCCAGGATAGGGCTTGCCGATAATTCGGCCATTATGTTTGTCGCGCCAATTCTTGTTACGGCGCTTTCGATTCCCATGCTGGGAGAGAAAGTCGGGCCGCGTCGCTGGGCCGGCATAGCCATCGGGTTTCTAGGCGCGCTTATCATCATCCGCCCTGGTTCCGGCATGATGCAAACGGCAGCCCTTTTTCCACTGGGCGCCGCCTGTCTTTATGCGCTGTATCAAATTTCGACACGATTTCTTGGACGAACCGACAATACCATGACGACCCTGCTTTACACGGCATCGTCGGGAACGGTGGTTACGACGGTATTGGCGCCATTCTTTTGGCAGGTCCCCGATGTCACTGGCTGGATTATGATGGCGGCGCTTGGCGTAACGTCTAACTTGGGGCATTTTTCAATGATCAAGGCCTACGAAACATCACCGGCGGCGACAGTAGCGCCATTTTCGTACGTCAACCTACTTTGGGCGACCATGTTCGGCTTTATACTATTCGCTGAATTGCCAGATCTGTGGACAATTTCAGGTGCTGTGGTCATAGCTGCAAGCGGACTCTATATCTTCCACCGGGAACACAAGCGCGGCCACGCAGATGTCGGACCGGAGGCGACCACGTGAACACGCCACCTATCATCGGTCATCGGGGAGCCTGCGGACATGGGCCGGAAAATACATTGGCATCGATCAGAAAAGCCCATGAACTGGGAGCCGAATGGGTTGAGTTCGATGCCATGCTAAGCGGCGACGATCAAGTCATTTTGTTTCACGATGACGCCCTTGAAAGGACGACAGGAGCCGCAGGAAACGTCGCGGATACCAAGTGGGAAGACTTGAGCCTACTGGACGCCGGAAGCTGGTTCTCAGAAGATTTCTCGGGAGAAGGCATCCCGCTTTTATCCGCTGCAATCTCTTTGTTGGAAAAACTGCAAATGGGCGCCGTAATCGAAATCAAGCCATCTGACGGGCGGGATATTGAAACGGCGCGAAAGAGCGTAGAAATGGTCCGTGATATGTGGCCAAAATCCCTGCCAACACCAATTCTTTCCAGTTTCAGCGAACCGGCTCTCGAGATTGCCCAGCAGCACACCCCAGAAATTCCTAGGGCCCTGAACATGTGGCGAACTTTAAAAGGCTGGCAGGACAGCCTGCAAAAGTTCGATTGCATCGCACTGCACTGCAAACATGAACTTTTGAATAAAGCTAAAGCCGCAGCGATTATTGATGCCGGATACGATCTTCGTTGCTTTACTGTAAATCAACCGAAGCGCGGCGAGGAACTATTCGAATGGGGCGTCCAGTCAATCTTTACCGACTTCCCGGATCGATTTCTTAAACGATGAGCCCCATCCACGGCAGGTCTGAAGACAAACCTCCAACCTGTAGAAATGAACCGTTTCGACTTCAGTCGCCGGCCTGAAATGACCGTCCGCCATACGAACGCACAAGCTTCCCGGAGGAACGATATAGTAACTGATAATATCCGACAATTTGGCCTCCACTCATTTTGTTGAATTAATCACAACCGTTAATAAGCAAAGGGCGTGCCATCCTGAATTAATCAAAAAAAGACTAGGAAATCCTACCTTCGAAGCCTGGAACTTCGTTTTGGAAACTACCCCAAGTCAAAGACCATATTCATTTCGCCTCGCAAAATGCAAATTCTTCACGATTCAATGCGCTGACCATTTGAATTTACAATACAAGCACCTAAACTGCTTTTCAGACTATGGATTTTCGGAGATTTTCCATGCCCAGGACACTGGTCATCGATGACGACCATCACTTGAAGGCGCTGCTTGCCGAAAATGGCAACGAAGATTTCGCCTTCGCCCACTCCGATGATGAAGCCTTGGACATCCTGGGCAAAGATTCTTCTATCGATATCGCTCTGGTTTCAATCGACAGCGAGAATATCGGTGGCATGGGCCTTTTCCGCCGTTTGAAAGGCGAAAGGAAACTCCGTATTCCGCGTATCGCCCTGACCGGGGGCAGCGATTTGAACGTTATTCGCGCCGCCATGAAGGATGGCGCGGTCGATTTTCTAACCAAGCCAGTTTCCGTTGATGATCTGCAGGCAACCATTGATAAGGTTTATCAGGACTGTGAGGCCCGTAGAAAGGCATGGCGCACGGAATCGGAACTGGCCGCGATCCGCCGTGAAATAGACGTCGCAGGGGATCTGCAACAGAGAATTCTTCCCAGCGATTTTCCAAAACGTGATGATCTTGATGTCTTCGCGCGAACGTCACCCGCCCAGGAAATCGGTGGGGATTTTTACGATTTTTTTGAACTAGGCACCGATAAAATAGGCCTGATTGTTGCCGACGTATCGGGCAAGGGCGTCCCGGCCGCATTTTTCATGGCCGTTGCCCGGACCCTGATCCGCGCCGTCGCCTTCACGGTACACGAACCGGGGCCCTGCCTTCAGCATGTCAACAAACTACTGTACCAACACAATATTCCGGGGATGTTCGTTTCTGTCTTCTACGGCATTCTTAATACCCGTACATGGGAAATGCGTTATTCAAATGGCGGACACCTGCCGCCTTATTTGATCCCCGGTAATGGCGAAAATATCCGCGCACTAGATGGGGGAGACGGCGTCGTTCTTGGGATTCAGGACGAGGTCCCTTACGAACAAAGTTCAATCATGATTGATCCGGGTGGCGCCCTGTTTTTCTATACGGATGGTGTTACCGAAGCATTCGACGTAAATCGCAACCAATTTTCCGACGAGCGACTAATTGATTATTTGTTGGAGAATCGTTCCCTGTCGGCCCATGCGCTGACGGACAACGCCTTTGCCTTCATCAATATGTTTACTGGTGATGCGCCGCAGTCGGACGATATCACCTCTTTAGTCATCAAGAGGTTTTAAGAATAATTATGAGTCTGACACGAAACCTCGTTCGCCACATCCGCATGAAAAATGTCGAGCAGTCTGACCTTGATGTTGCCGCCCTGTTTACGTTGGACGCCGTTGCCAACGCTTTGGGAGGAAGACGCAGCAAGCCCGGCAAAAAATTGCTGCATCTGATCGATAAAATAGGTGGAAAGGATGATCCTGGCCGAATGGCGCTGCTGTTCGGGGGATTGACCCATATTCTGGAGATGGACGACCTGCACCGGACTTCCGTAGTCCATCCCGGGTGTGTGGTTGTTCCAGCCGCATTCGCGCTTGCGCGCGACAAGGACGTCAGCGGCATCGATTTTCTTACTTCAATCCTGCACGGTTTCGAAGCCACATGCCGCGTCGGAATGGCCGTCGGTCAGGAGCACTATCGGATATGGCATTCCACAGCAACTTGCGGTCCGTTTGGCTCAGCCATGGCTGCGGCTCATTTGCTTGGTTTGAATGAGGACGCCTGTGTCGATGCCCTTGGCAACGCCGGCACCCAGGCCGCAGGACTATGGCAGTTCCTCGATACCGGAGCCATGAGCAAACACCTGCACGCGGGACGAGGGGCGGAAGCGGGCGTAATCGCAGCGCAGCTTGCCTCACTCGGTTTTTCCGGTCCACCTGAAATTCTGGAAGGTGAGCGGGGGTTGTTCGCGGGTGCTTGTCCCGACGCCAATCCAGCGGCTGTCCTGGCCAATCCTGAGCAAGGATGGCAATTGCTGTTAACCTCGATCAAACCCTGGCCATCGTGCCGCCACACCCACCCGACGATAGACGCCGCGCTTGAACTTTCGGACAAAGTGAATCCTTCCAGGATTGTATCTATAGACGTCAAAACATATCGCGCAGCGCTGGATGTTTGCGACCGACCTCAACCGGAAAGCGTTTACGAGGCGAAATTTTCTCTTCAGCATTGCGTCGCCGCCGCCCTGACAAAGGGGCGAATAGGTTTTGATACATTCGATGAGCCCTTACAGCATGAAATGGCCCAATACAGAGGCAAAGTCTCCCTACAAGCCGAAGATCCTTATGTATCGGCCTATCCAAACGACTGGGGCAGCAGCGTCGAAGTCAGGTACGAAGACAGCGAGACAATTAAAGCACAACGATCTCATTGCAAGGGTGATCCGGAAGACGCTCTATCGGCGAGGGAAATGCGCGAAAAGGCTCTTATGCTGCTTGAATTCGGGGCAGTAACGAATCCGGAAAAATTGATCGATGAAATTTTGGCAATGGCTGAGGGTGGCAAGCCTCCCGACCTGCCGGTGTTCAATTAGGTGACGGTTTTTTCTTTAGGACTGTGTTGCCGGGAATGTAGCCGATTTTTCCACCAAAGCGCGTGACCTGATACCAGACTTCATCATTGACGGTTGTTTTGCCGGCGGTTCGCAGCTTTGTTCCGCTTTCCAGTTTCCCGACTTTGTTGGCGTGCAAGGTTGGCTGCTCGCGGATGTCTGTCGTTTGAATTACCCGAACGTCTATTCTTAGGGGCGTATTGACGATTTTTGCGTTGCCAAGCGCGCTTTCGGACCGGCTGATGAATAGTCCATCCTTTCCGCCGATCAACGTAATGCCCGCCGACAACTCCACCATGACCTCAATGATCAGTAGGCCGAACGCCATCGCCATTACCAGCCTTAGAATCAGAGATCTTCTTTTCTTCTTAGCCATTTTTCCGCACGTCCAATTAGAGCCTTTCGAGGAAGGAGGCGTATTCAACGAGGCACATTAATGCAGTATGAAATTAATTTTTGGTTTTCTTTTTTTTCTTTTTTGCGGATTTCTTTTTCTTCTTGGGCGCTCCGTTCCCGGTTACGGCGTTGATGACCCGGGTTAAAAGACCGGGCTTTTTTTCAGGCTTCTTTTTGGCCTTCTTGGGTTTTTCCTCTTCCTCGGTTCCGATATTGGGATTGTTATAGGTCAGAATTACCTTGAAATCGCCTTCATCGTTGACGGCATAGTAAGCGATCTTTGCGAGGTTTTTATCGAATCTGCAACGCTGAAGGGCGTCGGCTTCGGCGTCGGCCTTGGTTGCGATGCTGTCCGAATATTCGACCCGGCCCTGCTTTAGATCCTGACCCGGTTTACAGAGATATATTTCCGTCGCGCCCGACATGTATCCTCACCTTTTCCCCCTTGAATGAGTGCATTTTAAGCACTTCATTTCAAATTTAAAGCCTTCGGGATAAACCTTGTGAAAACAGTAGGGTGTGTGTTATTATCGTTACGACACTACTTGGGGTTTGCAGGGCCGCGCTAACGAAAGGCCGTAAAGATGTCGCAAGCAGTCGCGCAGATCAGCAACACTGGTTCGGGGGACCTATTGGTTCTCCACGCGGATAACGGCGGCCTGCTTACAATCCCAGGAGATTCCTGGCTTCTGAAGGCAGATTTTGCGCCGCGAGGCTCCGACCTATTGCTTACCGGCCCCGATGGCGCACAGGTCCTGATACGTGACTTTTTCAATCTTGATGTCCCGCCCGACCTTACAACCGAAGCTGGCGGCATAATTCCTGCCGATCTGGCCACCAAGCTGGCCGGCCCCAGCGCACCCGGACAATTCGCCCTGCTGGAAAGCGGACCGTTTGCCGAACTGGCCCAGGCCGCCGAGTCCATTGGCCGGGTCGAAGCCACCGACGGCCTTGTCGAAGCGATCCGGGTCGACGGCACCAAGGTGGCTCTCGCCAAAGGCGATGATATTTTCCAAGGTGATACCCTGATGACCGCCAAGGGCGCAGCCGTCGGCATTACCTTTGTCGACGACACCACTTTCTCGCTGGGCGAAGAAGGCCGCATGGTTATCGACGAGATGGTGTTCGATCCGGGCACCCAGGAAGGCGCCTTTAGCGCCAACCTGGTGCAGGGTGTGTTCTCGTTCGTCAGCGGCCAGATCGCCAAAACCGGCCCCGATGCGATGACAGTGACCACGCCTGTGGCCACTATCGGCATCCGCGGCACCAAGGTTGCAGGCCGGGCTGCTCAGGAAGGCTCGCAAAATACAATTTCCCTGTTGCCGGAAACCAATCCCGACGGTACTCAGTCAGTAGGACAACTGGCGGTAGCCCCCCTTGGAGGAGGAGGCCCGCCAGTGGTGCTGGCGAGCGTCGGCGCGACGGTTCAGATGACAAGCGCTTTTGAGCCGGTGCCCCCGCCTGTAGTTTTCAGCCCGCAGCAGATTCAGCAAAACTTTGGCGCATCTCTAACGACACTGACGACAACCGTCGCAGTAAAGGCGGAGACAGAAGCGCAACAGAACGCGCAGGAAGCTGAAGAAGCAGCGGCGGAAGCCGAAGCGGCCGGGGCCGAGGCTGAAGCGGTAGAAGCCGAAGCGGCGGCGGCGGAAGCAGAAGCCGAAGCAGCGGCTGCGGAAGCCGAAGCGGCGGCAGCGGAAGCCGAAGCGGCCCGCGCCGAAGCAGAAGCGGCGGGCGATGAGGAAGCGCTGGCGGCGGCAGAAGTGGCGGAAGCCGAAGCAGCTGCGGCGGCAGCGGAAGCCGAGGCGGCGGCGGCGGAAGCCGAGGCGGCGGCGGCGGAAGCTGAAGCGGCAGCGGCGGAAGCCGAAGCCCAGGCGGCGGAAGCTGAAGCCCAAGCGGCGGAAGCCGAGGCGGCACAGGCGGAAGCCGAACACGCCAACAACGAAATGCAGGCACAGGCCGATGCCTTCGCCCAGTTTGGCGCAGCGCCACCCGAAGGAGGGGAAGGCGACGCCCCGCCTGAAGGTGAAGGGCCGCCAGAAGGCGAGGCCGTCCCTGAGGGCGACGCTCCGCCCGATGGCGATGCTCCACAGGAAGGTGAAGCCCCACCCGATGGCGAGGGACCGCCTGAGGGCGAAGGTGACCCTTTGGCTGAAGGCGAAGGTGAGGGTGAAGGGGAACAATTGGCCGAAGGCGAGGGCCCGCCTGATGGTGAAGGCCCCGGTCCGGATGGCGGCGCCATTGAGCAGGCCGCGGAAGAGGCAGCCAGAGAAGCTTTGGCTGCAGGGGCGACTGAAGAAGAAGCGGCACAAGCGGCCTTTGAGGCAGCCAGCGAGCAAGCAGCGGCCGAAGGCGCGAGTCCGGAAGAGATCGCTGCAGCAGAGCAAGCTTATAACGACGCTTTGGCTGCCGGAGCCAGTCCTGAAGAAGCCTTGCAGGCGGCGGGCGCTGCGGCAGGGCAACTTGGCCCAGGACCGGACGAGGGCCCTGGTGGTCCCGGACCTGGTGGGCTCCCGCCCGGCGTAAGTCAGGAACAAGTCGAACAAGCTGCTACGGCGGCTTATGAAGAAGCGTTGGCAAACGGCGCTAGCCAAGAAGAAGCACAAAGGGCAGCGGATTCAGCAGCCAGTCAAACTGTGCTGGCTGCAGTCGAGGCACAGGGAGGTTTTGGCGGAGATCCCAACGCACCCGGCGGTTTTGGCGGAGACCCTAACGCTCCCGGCGGTTTTGTTGGAGATCCGAACGCACCGGGCGGCTTTGGCGGAGATCCGAATTCTCCCGGTGGCAGTTTTGGCGGAGATCCCAATGCACCAGGCGGCGATTTTGGAGGCGGCGGCGATTTCGGAGGCGGAGATCCTTTCTTCGGAGGCGGCGGTGACCCGTTCTTTGGTGGTGGCGACCCATTCTTTGGCGGCGGTGATCCTTTCTTCGGAGGCGGCGATCCCTTCTTTGGTGGCGGCGATCCCTTCTTCGGCGGTGACCCCTTCTTTGGCGGCGGCGATTTCTTCGGCGATCCCCTTTTTGGCGGCGGTGGGGACGACTATTTTGGAGATGAATTCTTCGATGACCCCTTCGGCGGCGATCACTTCGATCCGCTTTTGGGTGAATTCTTTAGTTTGGATCCGGTGTTCGACGCCATCAATGACGACGACGACTTCGTTTCCGCGCCCGTCCTTCCGCCTTCTTCGTTTGACGAACTATTGATTGGAACACTATCGCCCGACAACCTTACGGGCACCGAACTGAACACAAACTACTACTTCGCTCACAGCGCCCTGCTTGGCAGCGACACCATTACAGATAATGGCGGCACCGACCAGATCGCTTTCGATGGCCTGGACAATACTGTCATCAAGATGACGATAGATAGTTCCGTGGCAACTACTGGCAGCATCTCGATCTGGGCGGATTATTCCACGGCCGATTACACCTCGTCGGCCACCTATAATTTAAGTGGCTACAGCGGATCGGAGAATTCAACCATTGCCTTTACGGGCGTCGGACAGTACTTGTTCGCCGATGGCAACGTACCGTCATTGTCCGGCGGTTTTACCGAGCAAACCGAAGAAGATTTAACGGCGACACCTACCGATGCGGAACACAGCGACGTCCTGGTCATGCCGTCACTGCAGACCACAGACGTCGGGTACGTGGTCGCCGGCGGTTCCGCCGCGGACACTATAAACGTCAATGATTCAGGCATGGATGGCATAATCGCCTTCGGCAAGGGCGGCGGCGACACATTCAATATTTCAGTCCAGACTGAAGCTATTTTAATAGGCGGAATTACGGCAACCGATAACTCCAGCGCCAACAGTGCTGGAATTCCAACCGCAAATCTTAACACGTTTAGTTATTCGACCCTCGACCTAACCGGTACAACTGGCATCAGCGCTTCCATTTCCAGCTTTTTTGACAGTTTCGATAATAAATACGAAACAACGGCACTGGTATCGGATACCGCCACCGGCACCGCCATGAACAACATGCTATGGGATGTTGGGTCATTCACCGGATCAGTGGACAACGATACAATCAGCCTGCATGGGGCACGACTTAACACTTTGAATGGCGGCGCTGGAAATGATGGCATTTCTGTTGATTCGACTACGAGAATTCTGACTATTGCCAACGCCGGAGGCACGGATACTCTGATAACAACGGGGTCTGCGGACTCTTCTGAAGGCGACATGAACCTAGCCGGTACATCGATCACCGGGGTTTCAACGATATCCCTCAACAACAGTAATATTTCCGGCTTTACGGCAAACACGACCCTGACAGTGGACAGTACGACGGATTTTGCCAGCGGCACCACCATAAGCTTCGGCAGCAACACCAACCATGCCCACATCGAAAGCATCGATGGAATGGACTTATCGAATGTTTCGTCCGTTTCCTATGCGGGTTCCGGGGGCCTTGCCATATTGCTTGACTCTGATTGGACATCAGGCACGACGGCGACAACGCTAACCTTGGGCGCTTCGACGTCCTGGAGCATATCGTCATCCTTCCTGATTCGGGGTGTTGAATCGACTGGCACGACCGCCGGATTGGGCGCTGACAGCTATATTATCACCAGCACAGGCGCTATGGACCTTAGCAATGCCCTGATGGCGGGCATCGCAACTATCAACTTTAATACAACCAGTGGAACCGCTAACCTGACCGTCAATTCAACGACCGACTTCACCAACGATTCAACGTCGACAAATAACGTCACGATCAACGGCACCGGCGGCACATCAAATATCGTCAGCACCACCGGCATGGACCTGTCTGAAGTGACGCTGACCAATGTGGATGCCGTCAGTTTCGACACCGATAATTCAGGGGTATCAACCCTGACTGTGGATAGCGACACAGCTTTTGGCGGCGCTGCTATCACCGGTGGCACCGACAATAACGACGTCATTTCGGTGACGGGCACCGTAGACTTCGCAGCTAATTCTCTCACCAATATTTCATCCATAAATGGCAGCACCGGTGTCGACAACATTACGGGTTCAGGCGGTGCAGACACCATTAGCGCTGGCAATGGAGCCGACACCATCAGCGGTGGCGCGGGAGCCGACTCGCTGTCCGGTGGCGCTAGCGGCGATACATTCACCACGATCAATGCTGATGTCGCCACCGCCGGCAGCGCCTCGGTCGCTTACGACACTCTTAGCGATTTCACCGCCGGGGCCAGCGCCGATATCTTCGATTGGGACACCGCGCTCAGCAATCAAGGCACTGCCAGCGGGGCCGCCGCCGCGGACTTGACGACATCTAACTTCCTGTCGACAGCAATCGGCGACACCGTTATCACCGGCGCCGCCGGTGCGGTCAGTGTCTTCGAATTCACCGGCGCGAGCCTTGGCGCCAATGACATCATTGTTGGCACCACTACTTCGGCGACCATCGAAGGATGGGCGGCGACGGCTTTGGCCACCGTCGATCACACCGCTTCGACTGATAATCTGTTGTTCGCTATGTACGACGATGGAACCATAACGAGCACAGCGGCGATATTCGCATTTACCGGCGACGCTACAGATACCGGAATTGCTGCAACGGAATTGCAGTTAATTGCCGTTGCCGACGTAGCCCAAGATTCGCTGACCTTCGATAATTTCATCTAAATGCATCTTGTAAATGATCTTCCATTTCAAAGGAAACAATAGGCGAAGAAGATTCTATCCCATAAAAATCAACTCCTCGATTTGCATAACTGCCTATAAATGCTAGCCTGCAATTCATGATAAATTTAAAAGACGTAGCCCTTCACTTCGGAGGCCTGCGCGCAGTTGACGGCGCCAGCTTCGATATAAAAAAGGGCACGATAACAGGGTTGATAGGCCCCAACGGGGCGGGGAAAACGACTTTATTTAATCTGGTGGCCGGGGTTTTCGCCCCGTCGGCCGGCAGTGTGATTCTGGATGGCGAAAACGTCACCGGAATGAAACCCCACGAGTTGTTCGCAAAAGGCCTATTGCGGACTTTCCAGATTGCCCACGAATTTTCGTCGCTGACGGTTCGCGAGAACCTGATGATGGTGCCTGCGAACCAATCCGGTGAAGCCTTGATGAACACCTGGTTTAATCGTGGCAAAGTCGCCCGAGAGGAAGAGAAAAACCGCCAAAAGGCAGACGAGGTGATTGAATTTCTCAATCTGGGTCATCTGGCAGACGAACAGGCCGGAAATCTGTCCGGCGGCCAGAAGAAACTTCTGGAGCTGGGGCGCACCATGATGGTGGACGCTAAAGTGGTTCTGCTGGATGAAGTCGGCGCAGGCGTCAACAGAACGCTGTTGAACGAGATTGGCGACGCCATCATCCGCCTGAACAAGGAACGCAATTACACGTTCTGCATGATTGAGCACGATATCGACTTTATTTCCAAACTTTGTGATCCGGTTGTCGTTATGGCCGAAGGCAAGGTTCTGGTGCAGGGAACGGCGGACGAGGTCAAGTCCAACGAGGAAGTGATCGAGGCGTACCTGGGCACCGGGCTGAAAAACAAGGTGGGGGCCATACATTAAGTGAGCTTCTTATCGGGGGAAAACATGACCGGTGGTTACGGCGGCGCAGACATCCTGCACGGCTGTAACATATCCGTCGACAAGGGCGAGATCGCCGTCGTCGTCGGGCCCAATGGCGCGGGAAAATCAACCGCCATGAAGGCCGTGTTCGGCATGCTGAACCTGCGCGAGGGTTGCGTCACCCTTGGCGGCAAGGATATTACCAAATTATCGCCGCAGGACCGGGTCAAGGAAGGCATGGCGTTCGTGCCCCAGACCAATAACGTCTTTCCTTCCATGACCGTTCAGGAAAACCTGGAAATGGGCGCCTTCCTGCGCCGCGACGATATATTCGAAACCATGAACCATATTTTTGATTTGTTCCCAGTATTAAAGGAAAAACGCGATCAGGCGGCGGGTGAACTTTCAGGCGGACAACGCCAGCAGGTCGCTGTGGGGCGCGCTTTGATGACCCAGCCCCAGCTGTTGATGCTGGACGAACCAACCGCAGGCGTATCGCCCATCGTGATGGACGAATTGTTCGACCGGATTATTGAAGTCAAACAAACAGGTATCGCCATCCTGATGGTCGAACAAAACGCCCGCCAGGCTTTGGCGATCGCCGATACCGGCTATGTTCTGGTCACCGGTGAAAACAAATTTACGGATACCGGCCAGGCTTTGTTGGCCGACCCGGAAGTCCGGCGCGCGTTCCTGGGGGGTTAGAGCATTTTGACCGACATATTGAACGCCATAATCCTGCTTTCGAACTTCGTCATCGTTCCGGCTTTGGCATATGGCTCCCAACTTGCACTGGGCGCGCTGGGTATCACACTGATCTATGGCATCCTGCGCTTCGCCAATTTCGCCCACTCGGACATGATGACGTTCGGCACTATGGCCACTGTTCTAATTACCTGGTGGTTTCAGTCCATGGGCGTCGGGTTCGGCCCCCTGCCAACAGCGTTACTGGCGCTGCCTTTCGCCATAGCCATCACTATTTTCCTCGCTTTGTTCTTCGATTGGAGCGTTTTCAAGTTCTATCGCAAGCAACGAAGCTCGCCGGCTATTTTCGTTATCGCCTCCATTGGCGTGATGTTCGTACTTAACGGCGTCGTGCGCTTTATCATTGGTCCCGATGACCAGCGTTTCGCCGACGGGGAACGCTTCATCATCAAGGCGCGCGCCTTCAAACAAATGACAGGACTGAACGAAGGGCTTGCGATCAAGACCAGTCAGGGTTTGACGGTCGTATTGGCCCTGTTGCTGGTGGCCGCCCTTTTCTGGTTCCTGCAAAAAACCCGCACCGGCAAGGCCATGCGCGCCTATTCAGACAACGAAGATTTGGCCCTGCTTTCCGGAATTGACCCCGAAAAAGTTGTCATGGTGACCTGGATCATCGCCGCGGCGCTGGCGACAATCGCAGGAACGCTTTACGGACTTGATAAAAGCTTCAAGCCTTTCACTTACTTTCAGCTTTTGCTGCCGTTTTTCGCCGCCGCCATTGTCGGGGGCATCGGCCAGCCGCTGGGCGCTATCGTCGGGGGATTCGTCGTCGCCTTTTCGGAAATATCCATTACCTATGCATACAAAAAGTTCCTGACCTATCTTACGCCTGAAAGCTGGGCGCCTGAGGGGCTGGTGCAGTTATTATCGACCGACTACAAATTCGCCGTTTCCTTTATCATCCTGGTGGTTGTCCTGCTGGTGCGACCGACCGGTATTGTGAAAGGGAAATCGATATGAACAACACAAACCGCGCCGTTCTGTCTTTCTCGATCATGGCGATCCTGTTCCTGGCCGTCGGGTTCGGCCAATCCTGGTCCGTCGCGCTGGTTATCCTCAATTTGTGCCTGATTTCATCGGTAATGGCCCTTGGGGTTAACATTCAGTGGGGTTACGCCGGTCTGTTCAATGTCGGGACCATGGGGTTTGCCGCCCTTGGTGGAGTGGCCACCGTATTGGTTTCCAAGGCGCCGATCCCCGAATCATGGGCCGCCGGTGGAACCGATCTGTTTATGGCGGCTCTCATGGCCGCGGTGACAATCGCCGTGATCGTTCTGGCTTATCGGCGCATAGACAAAGGACCGATCCGTAGTCTTGCTATAACGGTTACAATCGTCATCGGGTTCATCCTTATTCGTCAGTTTTTTGACCCCGCCGTCGCGGCGATCGAAGCCGTTAACCCGGCCCACGCCGGGTATCTGGGCGGACTAGGGTTGCCGATCCTGTTTTCCTGGGCGGTGGGCGGCCTGTTTGCCGCAGGCGCCGCTTGGATTGTCGGAAAAATATCCTTAGGTCTTCGCTCCGACTATCTGGCCATCGCTACCCTTGGCATTGCCGAAATCATTATTGCCGTGATCAAGAACGAAGATTGGCTGACCAGGGGCGTAAAAAACGTCGCCGGCCTGCCGCGACCCGTCCCATACGAGATTGATCTTCAGGAATCCGAGAAGTTCATCGGCTGGGTGGAATGGCTGAATGAAGGCGCGCTTGCAGCCGTTTCCGGGGCACAGCGTACCGAGTTGCTGAACGAGAAGGTTACCGAGTTTTCCAGTTTATTCGTAAAAATCTGTTATTCGGGACTTTTTGCAACCGTTCTGGTGATTGTTTTCATCCTTAGCATGCGCGCGCTGAATTCTCCGTGGGGGCGCATGATGCGCGCCATTCGCGACAACGAAGTCTCGGCCGCCGCCATGGGCAAGAACATTACCGGACGCCATTTGCAGGTATTTGTCATCGGTTCGGCCGTGATCGGCATTGCAGGGGCCATGTTGACGACCCTGGACGGTCAATTGACCCCGGGGACCTACAACCCGCTTCGATTTACTTTCCTGATCTGGGTGATGGTTATCGTCGGCGGTTCCGGTAACAATCTTGGGGCCGTACTGGGCGGATTCGTGATCTGGTTCTTCTGGGTCGAAGCTGAACCGGTTGGGGTATGGCTGATAGATTTTGCGACCAGCTGGATGGACGGCGAGAATCCTATCCGGCTGCACCTGATGAACACTGCCCAACACATGCGTTTGTTCACAATGGGATTGATACTGTTGCTAGTTATGCGGTTTAATCCGGGAGGAATTCTGCCCGAAACCGTCAATCGGGCCGAAAGGCCAAAAAATGTAATTGACGAATAATCGTCGATTTAGGCTCGAAAGGCTGGAAATAACCGACCTGACGGCTAAAATAATAAACAAACAGTGGAGGAAAACATGAAAAAATTACTCTTGGCATCTGCCGTGATGGCCGTTGCGGCTACACCGGCTTTTGCCGCAGACATCAAGGTCGGCATTATTCTTGGGTACACAGGACCAATTGAATCCCTGACACCCGATATGGCCGCATCTGGAGAACTTGCATTCAAGGAAGTGAACGATTCAGGATTATTGCTGGGCGGCAAAATGATCGAAGCCGTCCGTGCAGATTCTACCTGTGTTGATTCGGCGGCCGCGACGACTGCTGCTGAAAAGCTGGTTACGGCTGACAAGGTTAACGCCATTCTTGGCGCTGACTGCTCAGGCGTTACCGGTGCGATCGCCAACAACGTAGCGGTTCCAAACGGCGTGGTCATGGTATCGCCTTCGGCGACCTCTCCCGGGTTGTCGGCTCTGGAAGACAAAGGCTACTTCTTCCGCACCGCACCTTCCGATGCGCGTCAGGGCGAAGTTTTGGCTGCTATCCTGAAAAGCCGCGGCATCAAGGACACCGCCGTTACCTATACCAATAACGATTATGGCAAGGGCCTGGCTGAATCCTTCAGCAACGCCTTCAAGGCCGCAGGTGGCAAGGTTTCCATGTCTGCAGCACATGAAGACGGCAAAGCCGATTACGCCGCTGAAGTCGGCGCTTTGTCGGCGTCCGGCTCCAAACATCTGGCCGTATTCGGCTATCTGGATCAAGGCGGCAAAGGCATCATCCAGGCGTCTCTGGATTCCGGCGCTTTTGAAAACTTCATCCTGGCTGACGGCATGATCGGCGACACCCTTACCGCCGCAATCGGCGCTGACCTTAACGGCGCCATTGGCACGTTGCCGGGTTCGGAGAGCGCTGGTGCGTCCTCGTTCCAGGATATGGCCGGTAAAGCCGGTATCAAGAAAGGCGGACCGTTCACGGCTGAATCCTATGACGCCGCCGCATTGCTCGCGCTGGCCATGCAAGCCGCCGGCTCAGCAGATCGCGCCGCCATTCAGTCGAAATTGATGATGGTCGGCAATGCGCCGGGAACGAAAATCATGCCGGGCGAACTCGCCAAGGGCCTGAAAATCCTGAAAGACGGCGGCGACATCGACTACGTCGGTGCGACAAATGTAGAATTCAACAAAATCGGTGAAGTTCTTGGCACGTACAAGGAACTTGAAGTCAAAGGCGGCAAATTTGAGACCGTTAAAGTTCACTGATTAGTTGATCATATGATCTAAATAAACCGGGCAATCTTTGGGTTGCCCGGTTTTATTTTGTCCAGACTGGTAATTTTCCGTATACCCACTATATTAGTAAATACTTATTTATTTTTGGATGGAAATACCGAACATGGCGACCTTGGAACTGACTGCGGAAAATTTTGAATCCACAATCACCGGAAACGATATGATCGTAATCGACTTCTGGGCTGAATGGTGTGGCCCCTGCAAAATGTTCGGGCCCGTATTCGAAAAAGTGTCGGGCAATCACGAAAGTGTCGTTTTCGCCAAGTGTGATACCGAAAGCCAGCAAGAACTAGCGGCGCAATTCGGTATTCAATCCATACCCACTCTGGCCATCATGCGCGATAAGGTGCTGCTGTTCAGTCAGGCGGGAGCCCTGCCTGAATCGGCGCTGGAAGAGCTTGTCACTCAGGCCAAGGGGCTGGATATGGAAGAAGTCCACGCTAAAATTGCCGAGGAACAGGCGAACCAATCGCCTGCCAACGACTAACGCATCTAAAAAACACTGGGCAGGACGGCCAGGGTATCGCCTTGGTGCAGTTCCATTTCCATTGAAAAGGCTGGATTGGTGTGGGTAACGCCATTGATCATGACAAGTCTACATTTATCAACCGGCACTCCCACTTGGTTTAAGACGTCCTCAACGGTTGCCCCTTCGTGCACGTCAACCTCCATGGACTGTTTCTTGGCGTCCGGGGGTAAAAACTGGGTAAAGTAGGAAAAAAGCCTGAGGGTAAGTTTCATTAGAATTCAATTCGTTAAAAAGTAGCCGCCAACTAAAAGCTGACCTATCATCACAGGAGAGCCAAGACCATTCAAGCCGGGAAAAGCAAAGGAGCAAGATGAGGGCAATACTGACTATCCTGCTTTTGACTTCGGTGACGGCGTCGGCCGCAATCCTATTGTGGGGAAGCGATATCCCTGACACCACCCGGTCGCTGCAGCTGTGTGAAAGGATGCGATACCTGGAATTCGATCCGGAAACGGATCGTTGGGCGCCCTTGAGCAAGCCGGTAAAATCCACCATCGTCTGCCCAATCCCCGGTACGACAGGTGAACTGAACATCGAAGGGTTGCAGGAACCCTTCAAGGACACGCCTCTTCACGGCAAAATGATTGAAGTCGATTGCTACAATCACGCAAGGATGAAATCCGGTGCACTGCCAACTCTTATGCCTGATGGCGTATACTGTAATGTTCCGGTCAGAGTGAACGGCTAACCTAAGGAAAAAGGGGAAAGACCGCTTGAAAAGAACCTACCTTATTCCTGCCGCTGTTTTCGTAATACTGGCTGCTTCCATAATGTGGATCAGACAACTTAGTGACGAAAGTCGCATTCGCAACGCTCAGTTCAGCGGCGCTATGGTCACCGAGCAGCTAGCAGTAAGGCTGGAGTCGTTCATTTCAAACCGTTTCGCCATCGGCGAACACCTGCGTCACGAATGGAATGATCACCTAATCAATACGCCTGAAAAATTTGCCAATCAGGCAACATCTTTCCATCAGTTGTACCCCGATTTTCAGGCCATTAACTGGGCCGACAAAAAAGGCATAATCCGTTGGGTGACACCTCAGAAAGGAAACCAGGGAGCCATTGGGCTGGATCTTGAAAAACACCCCTTTGCCGGACCCATTCTCAGAAAGGCCAAAAAACTGCGGGAAATTCAAGCCACTGGCCCAATTGAACTCGCTCAGGGCGGCAAAGGATTTGCAGCATACCTCCCGCTGGGAAACGGTGAAGAAACCGAAGGCTATATTAACCTTGTTTTTAGAATTACCCCTCTGGTGAAAGCGGCGCTGGAAGAAAATCTGGAACGCAACTACCACTATCAGATTTACGACGATGGCAAGCTCGTTTTCACCCAGGGGACCGTTGACGAAATGAATCCATTTACCGTTCAGCGAACTTTTTTTGTCGCGAACAGGAAATGGACAATTTCTTTAATGCCGACGGCATTGGCCTTAAAGGGTTTATCATCTGTCACATCTAAAATAGCTCTGATGTTCGCGCTCGCAATTTCAGCCGGATTGGCCTGGCTATTGTGGCTTTACCTGGCTCGCCAGGAAGAACTGGCGAAGAAATCGCAAGTTTTGGAAACGACGCTTGATAATATGCACGATGGAATATCCATGGTCGACGCGAACCTTAATCTCGTCGCCTTTAACGATCGTTTTCTGGACCTACTGAATTTCCCTTCTGACCGGTTCAAGGTTGGTGATTCATTCGAGGCCTTTATTCGTTTCAATGCCGAACGGGGTGAATATGGCCCTGGAGACGTAGAGGAACTGGTTCGCGAGCGCGTCGAACGAGCCAAAAAATTCGAACCCCACTATTTTGAACGCACGCTTCCCAACGGAACCGTCATTGAAATCCGTGGCAGACCGATGGACGAAGGCGGATTCGTCACCAGTTACGGCGATATTACGGAACGCAAAGAATCTGAAAAAGCCCTTTTGCAATCAGAAGAACGCTTCGCAAAGGCCTTTAATTCCAGCCCGGCCTCAATAGCCATTGCGGGAATTAGTGACGGCATATTGTATGACGTAAATGATCACTGGTGCGATACCACCGGATATGACAAGTCGGAAGTTATCGGTAAATCCGTGGCGGAGTTGGGGCTTTGGCAAAATTACAAAGACCGCGCAAGATTGGTAGAAACACTTAATCGACAAAGAACGGTTCGTGATTTCGAGGGCGTTCTGGTCAACAAGGCTAATGAAGCGCGCGACTGCGTATTCAACGGTGAAATCATTGATATCGATAATGAAGAACGCCTGCTTCTGGTATTCCACGATGTAACGGAGCGAAAGCGGGCCGAGGAAAAAGCCCTACATATGGCGGGCCACGACCCATTAACCGGCCTGCCCAACAGAAACCTGATGCGTGACCGACTGGAGCACGAACTTATCAGGGCTAAACGCAACAATTCGAAGGTCGCTGTCATGTTCGTCGATCTGGATGACTTCAAGATCGTAAATGACCGTCTTGGTCACAAGGCCGGTGACCTGGATTTACAACTGGTTACCGAGAAAATGAAGAAATGTGTCCGCGCCAGTGACACTATCGCCCGCTTTGGCGGTGATGAATTTGTCATCATCATGCCCGACGTCGATGATCAGGCCTCTGTTACGAGAATTTGCGACAAGCTCAATCAATCCATGAACGAATCCCTAGATCTGGAAGGCGTCGACATTAGGATAGGCGCAAGCATTGGCATTACATTATATCCGGATCATGCCGACAGCCCGGAATCCTTATTGGAGATGGCGGATAAGGCCATGTACGACCTGAAAAACGCCGAAGACGCTCCCGGGTTCAAGTTCGCAGGCTCGGAATCATAATCGTTCCAGCCTCACAGGATCGTTACCGCGCACCCTGCATACTTTTTTTGACTCTTGCCTCATCGACTCGATAGAATTTTTCCGTGGTTCAGAAGAACCCGTCACACAGCTCACCAGAATGGGAGGCGATTATGATCAAACCCAAGGCAATGGTACTTCTTAGAGTTTCCGGCGGAATGCTGCTGGGAATGTTGCTTGGCTTGACGTTTATCGTAGGTAATTCGGTATTCTAAAGCGCCCGAGACCTGATAAGCATATTTAAACTAAACGGCCCGGCAATTGATCCCAGATCAGTTCACTTTTCGTTTAAACTCGTCATGTTTCAAACGAAAAGTGGGAAACTGATCGATTCTTATAGGATGAGCCGATTCACACGCTTAATCGGAACCGGAAAGTGATTCCGATTAGGCGTGATCGGATTAAGGGCGATCACATCCCGTTCATCGCCGGGTCTTTTTAACCAAGCATTAGCGTTTTGTGGTATAATGAGCTTTGCTCTAATTACCTTTGCGCTTCGTTAATTGATTTCTCAGCAATGGAGGTAACAGCCATGAAACGGAAATTTATTTCAGTCGCCGCCTTGGCCATCCTCGTCCTTGCTGCCTGTACCGAAGGCAAGGAGAAGCAGACCTATGGCGCACTCCTCGGAGCCGGCATCGGCGCCCTTGTTGGGTCGCAATTTGGCGGCGGAAACGGACAACTGGCTGCGACAGCCGTTGGCGCGGTTGGTGGCGCCTGGATCGGCAGTGAAGTTGGTAAGGGTATGGATGAAGAAGACAAGATGAAAGATCAGGAAACGGCGCAAGCTTCCCTTGAATACAACAAGTCGGGCGAGACCTCTTCCTGGCAAAATCCCGATACGGGAAATTCCGGATCCTATACGCCCACCAGCACCTACAAGAGTGAAGGCAGGGATTGCCGCGAATTCGAATCTACCATTACGGTAGACGGCGAAACCCAACCCGCCACGGGCCGCGCCTGCCGCGTAGAGGATGGCACCTGGGTCATTGTCCAGTAAATTGACGCGATCGCGCCGACAAGCCGTTGAAATGGGCTAACGGTTATTATGGTTTCCAGCAATCACCGTAAGTTATTGCTCATCGTCGGACATGTGCCCTCTCCCAACACCCAGGCCATGCGGAACAAGGTGGAAGAAGGCGCGCGTTCACCGGAAATCGAAGACGTCGACGTCGTCACACTCAGCCCGTTTGACGCCAACCCGGATCACGTTATAGCCGCCAGTGGCCTGATTCTGGGCACCACGGAAAACCTGGGCTATATGAGCGGCGCTTTAAAAGATTTTTTCGACCGCATCTATTACCCCTGCCTGGAAGAATGTCAGGGAATGCCGTTTGCCACCTACATCCGGGCCGGCTTGGACGGCACCGGAACGCGCAGGGCCATCGAAAGCATCACTGGTGGCTTGCGCTGGCGCGCTGTACAGGAACCCTTGCTGTGCAAGGGCGAATTCGACGAACGCTTCCTTGAAGATTGCCGCCTTCTCGGCATGTCGATGGCGGCGGGGATAGAAGGCAATATTTTCTAGTTTTGCCGTCAGAAAAAGCCGCCCAGTTACTTGGGGCATCATAATACGGACTTGGTTGAGGGAAAATGGTGCCCGGGGGCGGATTTGAACCACCGACACGAGGATTTTCAGTCCACTGCTCTACCAACTGAGCTACCCGGGCATTGATTAGCGAGAGCGCGAGAACGATGCATGCGTTCGCCAATGAGAGACAGGCTTATAGAAGAAATAAGAGGACCTGTCCAGCGTCGCAAACAGGCTTTTTTATTCCTCGCCTTCACGAGGCTCACCATCAAGATCGGCTTCTTCCGTGGTTGGAATCCGGTAGTCCTCTTTCAGCCATTTTCCCAAATCCAGATCGGCGCAACGCTTCGAACAAAATGGCCGGAATTCAGGATTCTCTGGCTTTTCGCACATGGGGCAAACCCGCTTGGACGTCTTGGGTTTCAACTCAACAACCTCAGCCATGCTTTTCTCCTCTTTCGACTCCGGTGATTTCGTATTCATCGTCCGCCTTATGGGTTTCGACGACAATATTGATTTTGCGCCCCAAACGCTCTTCAGAAGCCTTCAGCGCACCCTTCACCGGTCCTTCAAGAGCCTGAGCCACCTTTTCGCCTACCCTTAACTCAATGCCCTGCGACGGCGCGCAATCGGCCTCCATGGCGAACCGGTCCAAGGCCTTATAGGCGGTGGATTCAGCAGAAAGGCCTGTTCCGACGCCTGAGCAAACCTGGCTTTGAGCGCCAAGGCTCGCCGCCAAAGAGGGATGCGTTCGCCTGCGGGTCATTTCAACCAATCCAAAGCGGGTGAACCCGCCAACGAACACCTGATTATGGTCTGGCGCGACCGCCTGCTTCAGAACCTTGAGCAATTTGGCCCCATTGTCTCTGTTCTTCATGGAAATGAAGTCGATAACCAGCAGCCCGCTCAGGTTCCGAAGCCTGATTTGCCGAGCGATTTCCTTGGCTGCCTCTAGATTGGATTGAAATGCAGAAGCCTCTCGCCCGCCCTTGGCCGTACCCGCGGCATTGACATCGATGGCCACAAGGGCCGGGGTTTCGCTGAATATGACATCGCCGCCGCTTGGCAGGGGCACCTTGGCCGCCAAAGCTCGTTCAAGGTCTTCGGCGAGTTCCTCGTCTTCAAAAAGAGGACGACCGTCATTGTAATGAACCAGACGATCAAGCAACCCAGGGGCCTGTTTCTCAAGGTAGGCTTTCGCCTTCAGATATGCCTTCGTTTCGTCAATGACGATTTTGCCCACATCGACCGGAACCAGGTCGCGAAGGGCATGGATAACGCCGTCAGGTTCTTTCAAAAGCAGTTCCGGCGGCTTTCCAGTGTCTCGCCCGGCCTCTAGCTCCAGGAAAGCCTCGCGAAGAATTTCAATATCGGCGGAAATATTTTCATCCGTCGCGCCAAGAGCTGCCGTTCTGACGATAAAGCCCTCTTCGCTGCGGGCTTCGTCGTCAAATTTGGCCGCCAGACGATCGCGTATTTCCCCGTCCTCTATACGACGCGATAAACGGACCGCCCGATCACCTGGAGTCAGGATAGCGGTTCGCGCCGTCAAAGTTATGCGGGCAGTCAGTTTCGGCCCTTTGTCTTCGAAAGGATCCCGTTGTACCTGAACAACTATTTTGTCCCCTTCACAGATGAAATTTGTGATTGAATCCTTTGAATTCCCCTTCGTTCCTGCGGGGCGCACCTCAGCCAAGGCAAGAAATCCGGAACGCTCCAGTCCCAGGTCTATAAACGCTGCATTCAGGGGTTCGACGACCTTTTCCACCCGGCCAAGATAAATATTGCCAACAAGGCTTGGTCTGTTCTCGTCATCAACGATCAACTCCGTCAACCGCCCCCCCTCCAGCAGGGCTGTTCGAATGCGACCTACGCGAACTTCGATCAGGACGTCGATTTCTTTCGCCACTGCTCAGTCCTCTTTGCCTGGAATGTATCCCAACCCCTTGAGCAACATAGATGTTTCGAAAAGTGGAAGGCCGACAACATTGGAATAGGATCCGCTAATTTTTTTTACGAACGTCGCTGCGCGACCCTGAATGGCGTATCCTCCCGCCTTTCCATGCCATTCGCCGCAATCGATATAATCATCGATTTCTCTTTTCTCCAGGCGCTTGAAGACCACCGCTGTTGAAACGAGCTTGTCATGAATTTTACCGGCTTGGTCAATCACGGTAAGACCCCCAAGAACACGGTGACGACGCCCGGAAAGCAATTGAAGAAACTGCCGAGTATCGTCGGGGGTTTCGGCTTTGCCTAGGGTACGCCGACCGACAGCGACCACTGTATCGCAAGCCAGAACGCAATCTCCGGGATGATCAGGCGCAACGGCGCCCGCTTTGCCAATCCCTAAGCGCCGGGCAAGCTGCGTAGGCAGTTCATCTTTTAATGGGGTTTCGTCAATATGAGCCGGGGCGATTTTGTCGGGGAAGATACCGATCTGGGCAAGCAAATCCATACGCCTTGGCGAGGCGGAAGCCAATATCAAGCGGGGAAAATCCTTGCCGGAACCCGCCATACGATCTTCACTCCGAAATTAAGATTACTTGAAGCGGAAGGTGATCCGGCCCTTGGTCAGGTCGTAGGGCGTCATTTCCACATTGACGCGGTCGCCTGCCAGCACGCGGATACGGAATTTACGCATCTTGCCTGCCGTATGGGCGAGGACCTCGTGCCCGTTATCCAGCTCCACCCGAAACATTGCATTGGGCAGCAGCTCCTTAACGATACCGGAGAATTCTAAAAGCTCTTCTTTAGCCATCTAAGTTCTCAAACAGTTTAATTGGCCACATAAGTGACGCCCGAAGGCCAATTGGTCAAGTATTTTCCTCAGTTACCATCATAATAACATGAACTTACACGTGTGAGGCGGACGCTATAGGGAAGCGATCCTTGATTTTAGCCATCAATTGGTCGCGAACCTGTCGATATGCATCAAGCCTGATTTCGCGGTTTCCTTCGACAATCGTCGGGTCGAAAGTGTTCCAGAATTCAACTTCGCAGGCCATAACCCGGGTCATTTCAACAGCTTTGTGCTGGGCTTCCGGCGACAGGGAAATAACGACATCGAAAGAACTGTCTTCCAGGTCATCGAATGTCTTGGATTTATGTTTCGAACTGTCAATACCTATCTCATCCATGACTTCGATCACGAAGCCATCGACTTCACCTTGTCTTGCGCCTGCAGAGTCCACGTATATGCGGCTACCATGAAGGTATTTGAGGATCCCTTCGGCCATCACCGAGCGAACCGAATTCATTGTACATGCAAACAAGACGGCTGATGGAAGATCGGTCATCTTCGATCCGCCTATGCCCTGATGTGCAGAACGCAAATCAGTGTGAATAATCGTCTTGCCGTATCCGTATCAATGACTACCTTTTCGGCGAGCCGCTCCTTTAGAATTTCAGCGCCTTCGTTATGTAATCCCCTTCGACCCATGTCGATGGCCTCGATCTGCGAAGGCGACGAAGTCTTGATCGCCTTGAAGTAGCTATCGCAGACCATGAAGTAGTCTTTAACGACTGAGCGCAGGGAACTTAAAGGCTGCGTGAACCTTGCAAGTTCCTTGTCCTCGGTATCTCTTACGTCGAATATCAAACGATTTTCAGCGATCGACAAATGCAGATTAAACGGCCCGGTAAAGTCACCTGCGGGCTCGAAATGATTTTCTTCGATCAAGTCATAAATGGCGACTTTTCGCTCGTGTTCCACTTGTGCGGTGCGGCTGATCACGCTGCGCTCGTCGAGGAAAATTTCTGCTATTCTCTGATCATTCTCCACGGCGGAATTATCCCTTTCCGCGCCGGTTGAGACGGATACCGATTGAGCGGGAATGAGCGTCCAGACCTTCAGTGTCGGCCAGCAACATGGCGGCTGGGCCGATCGCCGCCAGACTATCAGCGTCGGCGCTGATCAGGGAACTGCGTTTCATGAAATCGAGCACTCCGAGGCCAGACGAGAATCGCGCGCTTCTCGCCGTTGGCAGGACATGATTGGGACCGGCGACATAATCTCCAAGCGCTTCAGGAGTGTACCGGCCAAGAAAGATCGATCCGGCATTTCGTATTTTTGCCGCCAGGGCGTCCGGATCGGTGACTGCCAACTCAAGATGTTCGGGCGCCAGGCGGTCGACAAGGGGAACCGCCTCGTCCAGGTTATCAACAAGAATTATTGCGCCGAAATCCTGCCAGCTTCTGGTTGCAATTTCGGCTCTTGGCAGGGTTTTAAGCGCGGCTTCTACAGCGTCGCTTACCCCGTCGGCGAATTCGGCGTTATCTGTAATCAAGATGGATTGCGCAGCCGTATCATGTTCGGCTTGGGACAAAAGATCGGCCGCGATCCAGTCAGGATCGTTGCCAGCATCGGCGACAACCAAAATTTCCGAGGGCCCAGCGATCATATCAATACCGACGGTTCCAAAAACCTGGCGTTTCGCCGCCGCCACGTAAGCATTTCCGGGTCCGACGATTTTATCGACCGGGGCGATGCTTTCGGTGCCAAAGGCAAGCGCCCCAATCGCCTGAGCGCCGCCAATGCGGTAAATTTCGTCGACACCTGCAACCCGGGCAGCAGCCAGAACCAACGGATTGAGGATTCCATCAGGCGTCGGCACGACCATGACCAGCCGTTCAACGCCTGCGACTTTGGCCGGCAGGGCGTTCATCAGAACAGACGACGGATATGCCGCAGTGCCGCCGGGAACATATAAACCCGCGGCCGAAACGGGCGTCCACCTGTAGCCAAGACGCAGGCCCGCATCGTCCGTATAATCAAGATTATCGGGCATTTGCCGCCCATGAAAATCGGAAATGCGCTTAGAAGCCAAGCCCAAAGCCTCCAGCAGCTCCGGATTACACTGGCTGACGGCCTCGTCTATTTCTTCTTTCTTGATCCTAAGGTCATTTGCATTGAGTTCAAATCGATCAAACCGCCGGGTCAGTTCAACGACGGCCCCATCGCCACGGGCGCGGACATCATCGAGAATGGAAGAGACGACGTCATTTACGTCTTCATCGGTTTCCCTTTTGGCTGAAAGCAAATCGGTGAAGGCGGCCTCGAAGTCCGCATCGATAGTATTCAGGCGGAACGTCATCAGACCGTCTCGGCAACTGGCGTCGACTTCGCCAACGCCTGCCGGAAACTTTCAATAAGCTGCCCAATTTCATCGGGCCGGGTTTTCCAGGCGGTGCGGTTGACGGCTAGCGAAGAGGTAATTTCGGCAATTTGTTCGATTTCGACGAGGCCGTTGGCGCGTAGGGTGTCGCCGCTGGATACCAGATCGACAATCCGCCTGCATAGTCCAAGATTGGGAGCCAATTCCATGGCTCCGTTCAATTTGATGCATTCGGCTTGAACGCCCCTTTGGGCAAAGTGGCGGCTGGTAATCGCCGGGTACTTTGTGGCGACACGAACATGGCTCCAGGTGCCGGGATCATCGTCGCCAACCATTTCCTTGGGTTCGGCCACCGCAAGGCGGCAATATCCGACGCCTAAATCAAGCGGGGCATAGATTTCGGGATAGTCGAATTCCATCAGGACATCGGCGCCGACGACACCTAAGTGGGCGGCGCCAAAGGCGACAAAGGTCGCGGCGTCGAAACTGCGCACTCGGATAATGTCCAGATCAGCCCTGTTTGTTGCGAAGCGAAGCTGGCGCGCGCTGTCATCTTCGAACGCCGGCTCCGGTTCAATTCCGGCAGCACGAACCAGAGGCATCACTTCCTTGAGAATGCGCCCCTTGGGCAGGGCCAGGACAAGTTTTTCTTTCGCGCTCGACATTCTTCCCTCGGGCTGTAAATACGTTCGATGATGGAAAGGCGGCATTAATAAAGGGTTTTTCGCGTTTTCGCCAGCCCGTTCCGATGCATATCCGGCTCTGCAATGGGGTGATAAATACCCGCTGAAATATCCTAAAAATCCACGAAGAGCCTTTGATAATCAATTCGTTAGATAAAAAAAAAGGTAGAATTTGTTGGGATTTATTGCAATCCCATGCTAACAAACTATTCGCAAATGCTTGATGGGGAGCTTTTGTCGCGCGACTATTGCGCTGCTTGTGACTATCTAAAGAGAGTAAAAAAATGTCTGTTGGTACTGTTAAATGGTTTAACCCGACGAAGGGATTTGGCTTCATTGAGCCTGAAGATGGGGGCAAAGACGCTTTCGTTCATATCTCGGCCGTTCAAAAAGCCGGAATGGACACCCTTCGTGAAGGGCAAAAGATTGAATACGAACTCGTTCCCGGCGACGGTGGACGCAGCTCGGCAGAGAATTTGGTCGCTGTCGACTAAATATTTCTACGTCTAGGATCAACCTTTGATCCGCTCTATATCGGCCCCACAGGCGGCGAGTTTTTCTTCTAAACGCTCGTAGCCTCTGTCCAGGTGATAAACACGGTTTATTTCCGTTTCGCCTTCGGCTGCCAGGGCCGCCAGGACAAGAGAAACAGAGGCCCTCAGGTCGGTTGCCATGACCTGGGCGCCTTTTAGGTTGCCTGCGCCCCGGATAATGGCTGACGCCCCGTGTACGTTGACGTTGGCGCCCATGCGCGACAGTTCAGGTACATGCATGAAACGGTTTTCGAAAATCGTTTCGGTAATCATTGATGCGCCATCGGCGACGGACATCAATACCATCAGCTGCGCCTGCATGTCGGTAGGGAATCCGGGAAACGGTTCGGTCATGACATCGACGCCGGTCAGGCCGCCTTTATCCCGGCGCACACGTAGACCGCCCTCTACTTCCGTAATTTCAACGCCTGCCTGCCTCAGAATATCCGCAACCGCTTCAATCAGGTCCAGGCGCGCCCCTTTCAGCAACAGGTCGCCATCGGTTACCGCCGCGGCAACGGCGTAACTTCCCGTCTCGATGCGGTCGGGCACGACGCGGTACTGGGCGCCGTGAAGTTCTTTCTGGCCGATGATGCGCAAGGTATCGGTGCCGATGCCGTCAATTTCTGCGCCCATGGCGACAAGGCAATGTGCCAGATCAGCGACTTCCGGCTCGCGCGCCGCGTTGGCCAGTATGGTTTCCCCCTCGGCCAGCGCTGCCGCCATCAACAGGTTTTCCGTTCCGCCAACGGTAACCATTGGGAAAACGATATGGGCCCCCTTTAAACCGCCGGGAGCCCTGGCCTCGATATAGCCTTCCTGCAGGTCGATTTCCGCACCCATTTGCGCCAACGCCTTAAGGTGCAGGTCAACCGGGCGGGTGCCGATAGCGCAGCCACCGGGCAGGGATACCCGGGCCTTGCCGAATCTGGCCAATAGCGGCCCCAGAACCAGTACCGATGCCCGCATCTTTCGAACAAGGTCATAGGGGGCAGTCGTATCCTCGACGTCGGCGGCGTTCAACTCAAACACACGGCCGAGATTTCCACCGCCGTCTGCATGCCCGTTCATGGAAATGGAAACGCCCAGATCGGCCAGAAGGTGGGCCATCGTCGATACATCGGCCAAATGGGGCAAATTCGATAGCGTCAGCGTTTTATCAGTCAGCAGGCAGGCACAAAGTAGCGGGAGCGCCGCATTCTTGGCCCCGCCGATATTGATTGTGCCGTTCAGTTGTTTGCGGCCGCGAATGAGTATTCGGTCCATTGAGGTCCATAAATGTAAAAATCAAAAGAAAACGAGCACAGGACTTCTACTCCATGGCGTAGCTGCGGACAAGCAGTGATGCCGAAAGGATCAATCCTTATCTTGCCTGTTCGTGTTCCCGCGCTGTTGAACCTGGGCTTTTCGTTTTTTCAGGTTTGCGCGAAGAGCTTCGGCCTGCCTTTGGCGGCGCTCTTCCGCCCGATTGCCATGCCTTGAGGTCTTTTTTGCGGGCGGTTGCGATTGTTGGTCATCCTCTTTTTCCGACATGTTCATTCTCTTTGAGGGCGTTGAAACGTCCGCCATGGTGAGGTTTCAAAAATTCTTCGTCAAGGGTAGCCTGCAGGGGCAGGAACACTCTTGCATGGACAGGAGCCCTATGGCATTGTGCGCGCCTTCGCGCCCGGGGGGTTCCGTCGGGTGCGGTCGAATGCCCATTCGACGCCCCAAATATGCCGCCGTAGCTCAGGGGTAGAGCGCGCCATTGGTAATGGCGAGGTCGACAGTTCAATTCTGTCCGGCGGCACCA
>CAZBEC010000027.1:0-50357 GCA_964490815.1 uncultured Thalassospiraceae bacterium | reverse complement strand
ATGTCGCTCTTCGGATTACTGTGCTGATCGTTGCCCTTGGACATCGTCCTCTCCCAAAAAATATCAATAGGTTTGTTTAAGCTTTTTTTACCGCTTGTGGATTTGCTGTACCTGACGGCTCCGTGCCGAAACGGGCCTCGTAATGTTCTTTCTGGCGGGTTGCAGCGATGACTGAATTTCGCATCAAGATGGCCACCGTGACCGGGCCGACGCCGCCGGGAACCGGCGTGATCCAGCCTGCCACCTTCTCGCAGCTTTCGTAATCAGCATCGCCCACGACTTTGGTGTTGCCGTCTTCGTCCGTTACCTGATTGATGCCGATATCGATAACCGCCGCCCCGGGTTTGATCATGTCGCCCGAAATCAGGGCCGGCTTGCCCACGGCGACGAAAACCGCGTCGGAACGGCGCGAATGAATAGCCAGGTTGCGCGTCATGTGATGACATACCGTCACCGTCGCTCCTTCGGCCATCAGCAAAAACGCGATGGGTTTACCGACGATCTCCGAATGACCAATGACGGTGACTTCCAGTCCTTCGAGGTCAAGCCCGGTTTGTTTCAACAGTTCAACCGAGGCCATCGCTGTGCAGGGACCAAGGCGTATATCGTTGTAGACGATGTCGCCGATGGACGAAGGGTGCATGCCCTCGACATCTTTAAGGGGGTGGACGGCCGACTGCAGACGCCGGATGTTCATGTGATCGGGTACCGGGCGTTGCAGGATAATGCCGGTAATTCGCGGGTCCGCATTCATCGAGGCGATTGCCGCAAGAACCTCTTCTTCAGAACTGTCCCCAGCAAAGGCCCGTTCTTCAAACTCAATGCCTGCTTTCTCGGATGAACGGCGTTGGTTTCGCACGTAAAGGGCAACGGCCTCGGTATCGCCAATAACGATGGCCACAAGCTTTGGCTGCCACCCAGCCGAAGCCAACTCGGCGACATCAATGGAAACTGCCTCAAGCAGCTCCCTCGCCACTTCTTTTCCGTCGATGTTCTTGTGCATTGCAGGTGACGCCATATCCGATGCCTTGGTTGGTTTTTATATTTTCCCTCAACGCCGGGACTAAAAAGAACAGCGTTGATCTAATCAATTTTAGACCAATTTTAGCAAATTGGTCTAATAAGAGTTTATTCGTCGACCCGCTAAAACTCAAGCATTAAGGTAACTAATTTGCCAGTATCCTTGACAATAGTAGAGCGCACTCAAACCAAATTTGTACCAATAAAAATTTTTGACCGCCTATGAACCTTCAAGAGCACCCGACAGAGAATTGATCCATTTCGCCGCCATGGCCAAATTGCCAAAGGTGAAGACATGCGCCCTTTGGATTTTGGTTTCCGGCGTTCGGGCCCGATATTCGGCGAGATCTTTGAGAACGCGGTCCGACGTCTGTAGAGTCTTTGACTTTGCGATGCCGCCGGTAAGACGCCCAAGCATGCGCATGGACTGACCGATTTTGCATTTCGTCGCAATTTTAAGCAGCGCCCCTAAAGCCATCGGGCCGGCGACACCGGCGCAGATAGGCAATTGGTTTCCTGCGGCATTGATTTTTTCTTCCCAGGAGATGATAGCCGCCGCATCAAAGCAAAACTGGGTGAGGAGATACATGTCAGCGTCCGATTGCCTTGCAAACGCATTTTTTTGCGCCAGGGCCTTGTTCAATTCCTGTTGGCATATATCCGGGGTGCCTTCCGGATGACCGGCAACGCCGATGCGCCTGATCTCATACTCATCGAACAAGCCGGATTCCAAAAGCTGCATGGAGCAGTGAAACTCACCGGTGGGTTCAGCCATATCGCCGGCCAGGACGAGGACTTCGTCAACGGCAGCCGCCCCGCAAACAGAACTGAGATAATCTTCGAACACCAATCGGTTGGCGATGTTGCGCGCGGTAAAATGGGGTACAACGCGAAATCCCTGGTCGTGGAATCGGGCCGCCGTTTTAACTACGTCGCGGTAGTCTTCGCCGGGAAGAAGGCCGATGAAAACCGTTGTTCCGGGCCTCAGATGTTCGCCCAGATCGGGTATTGCCGCAGCCGCATCGGGTGTAATCGAAATGGACACGCCGTCAAGAAAATCGGCGACTGGGCATAAATTCGCGGCTAAGTCGGCAGTTTCGTGCATTAGGGTCTATCCCCTTTGCCGGGATAAAACACGAACCATTGGCGGTGCGATTACCTCCATAAGGCCCGCAAGCGTAATCAAAACGATGCCGGTAATTTCCCGCAATCCAAAGGGTTCGTTGGCCCAGATTGCCGCCGTTGCGGCGCCGACGCTGATTTCCGTCATATAGAGCAGCCCGGCGACGCCAGGATTAAGATGAGGTGTTCCCCACATCACCGCATAAACGCCGGGCATGACAATAATCAACATAACCGGAATCAGCCAGGGCAGGGTGTCGATCAACGTGCTTAAGGTTGGAACCGGGATATCGGAAGCAATGGGTATGAACAATACCGCAACGGCGGCGACCGATCCCCACAAGAAGTACGACGTGGTGATTTCTATGGGACCGTTTCCTTCATCGTCGCGCATCAACACCATCGCTATTGCCCAAACGAATCCGGAGGCCAAGCCCATCCAGTCGCCGACATTCTTCGGCCAGGGAAATCCCGTGTCGATGCCAAAGATAACCAGCATCCCGGTAAATCCGGAAACAATGGCCAATATACGAACCGGGGTTATGGCTTCTTTGAGGAAAATCCTGGCAAGTAAAGTGCCCCAGATCGGCGTCAGGTAAAAGAGCAGCATGGCCCTGATGACTTCCGTGAAAAGAAAGGCATCGGCGTACAGAACCATCCCAATGCCCGTGAAAATGCCAATCAGGTGAAGCCTTACGCCGCCGCTGATAAGGTAGCGCCAACGATACAATACGATGGGTGCGATTATGATCAGGGGCAGCACGAAAAAAGCCGCCGTCGCCCAGGATCCCATTATCCCGGCGTTATCCAGTGCACGGATGGGAATCCAGAAGACGCCCCATATCATGCCCCCGTAGGCACAGGCGAGCTTTGCCTTGTTTTCGAAACTGATAGAGCCGATGGACAAGTTGAAATCCTTACAGAATAGATACGCCCTCCCACCCTTTTTATGTGGGAGGGCGCAACCGTCTACAGCCTAGTTAAGCATGCGTGCGGGTTTTGTCCGGGTCATAAAACGGCACCGAATTGACTGTAGCCGTCGTTTCCATGCCATCGCCCTTGACCGTCAGTTTGGTGCCCGGCACGGCGGCTTCGGGCGTCAAGTGAACCAGGGCCAAGGATTTGTTCATGCGGTGAGACCAGACGGGCCCGTTAACCACACCGACTTCCTGCCCGTCAATCCAAAGAGTTTCTTCACCGGCTAGCGCATCACCATGATCGGCGACGATTCCGCCAAATTTGATTTTTTCCTGGCCCTTGGCGGCGGCGCAGGCTTCCTTGCCACGGTAGGTGCCATTCTTGGAAATCGCCCAATTTAGGCCTACTTCCCAAGGAGTGTTTTCCTGGGTCATGTCGTAAGGGAAGAACAACAGCGCCGCCTCGACGCGAATCTTGTCCAGGCACGCAAAGCTGCAGGGCATAATGCCTTCCGACTTGCCGTGTTCGAGGATTTTCTCCCAGATATCGACAATTTCCTTGGCCCGGGCGAAAATTTCGTATCCCCGTTCGCCGGAATATCCAGTGCGTGAGATGGTGCATTCATTGCCGAACAAGGTCGTGTCCTGATGATGGAAATACTGCAGGCTGGGCAGATCCATTGGCGTGTGCTGGTTCAGGAAGTCCACAGACTTGGGTCCCTGCAGGGAGATATCGAAAAGATCGTCATCCAGTTCGATCGAGACATCCTTGCCTTCGGCTGATTCCCGCAGGCGTTCCATGCTTTCGCCGCTGCCGTGCACGACCATGAATCCGTCATCGCCGTTATTGGCGATAATGGCGTCGTCGCAGATATTGCCGTTTTCCAGCAGGACCGGGCCATAGGCTGACTTGCCGGGATAGATCTTCGTCATATCACGGGTGATGATGTCATCGACGACGGCTAGGGCGTCCGGTCCTTTTACAATGACTTTACGAAGACCCGAAACGTCGAACAGGCCGGCCGCTTCGCGAACGGCGTCGTGCTCGTCGCAGGGATCGGTGGCGTAACTCCAGGCCACTTCCATGCCGTTCCAGTCGTCCAGCCCGACGGCCTCTCCCGAATTCGGCAGGGCGCCCAATGCGATATGGTGATCCCTTAGTGCAGATACGCGTGTGCTCATCTTTCCCTCCTGTTAGTTACTAGATTTAAGTCTCAGTTAAACTGCCGCTCAAGAGCGTCAGCCAGTTCAAAAATATCCATGGTCACGCCGTAAGTAGCGACGTTGAAGATCGGTGCTTCCGGGTCCGTATTGACGGCGATGATGGTGTCGACATGCTTCATGCCGAACTGGTGTTGGACGGCCCCGGAAATGCCCAAGGCGATATAAAGCTTGCAGTTGGAAGCGACCTTGCCGGATTGGCCGACCTGATGGGGTTTGGGCAGCCAGCCTGAATCTACGATGGGGCGCGAACAACCGAAAGTCGCGCCCAGGCGACCTGCAAGTTCCTCGAAGCGTGGCAGGTTTTCTTTATCCTGAATGCCCCGGCCGATGGACATGATGAAGTCCGCCTTGGAGATATCAATATCGGAAGGCGGCGCTTCCTCGTAATCAAGATGAGTCATGACGCCGTCAAGCGCCGAGAGATCAATTTCTCTGGCCGTTATCGTTGCCGAGCCCTTTTCTTCGGGTACGGCGAAGGTCGCGCCACGAAGTCCCAGAACCACAACGCCTTTGCCGGGAAATCCGATTTCCAAATTGACCTTGTTGCCGTAAGCGGATCGGGTCGCCACGATTTGCGAGTCTTCGACGCCAAGAGCGAAGACATCGCTTGCGTAACCGGCCCCCAGCCGCGCCGCGACAGCCGACGAACAGGCCATGCCATTGACCGTATGGCCAAACAGGATCAGCCCCGGCTTCGTTTCAGCGCCGATCTGGCAGGCGACTTCTTCGTAAATCGCTGCATCAAAATCAGCGCTTGCGGTTTTGACCGTAAAGATTTCGTCGACGCCGTTAAGATTGGCGTCTTCGGTAAGTGACCCCGGATCGTCGGAGATGATCGCCAAATTAATCGGTCCGCCGAAGGACTCCTTGATGGTAGCAGCGGCGCCGATCATTTCACCGGTAATATCGCGCAACGCGCCCTGAACGTGTTCTGCTATGATGAGGATTCCAGGCATTGTTATTCTCCCATCTTGTCGCGAATGATTTCGGCTATGCGCGAGGCGACCTCTTCCGGGTTGCCATCAAACATTTCGGCCTTGGTTTGTTCCGGCACGTACATCTTGCGCACGATGTAGCCGCCCGTTCCGTCGACGACCGTTGCGCCATCGACGACCTCCAGCGGTTTTTTCTTGGCCTGCTTGATCATGCGCATGGTTGCGTAGCGCGGTTCATTAATGCCGGTCTGAATGGCCAGTACGGCTGGGCTGGGCAATTCGAACATATGGCGGGTTCCGCCTTCCAGTTCACGCACCAGGGAAAGCTTTTGCGTGCCGTCCCATTCGACGCCGATGATGACAGCCGAATGAGGGAGTCCCAGAATGCGGGCCAGCGCAGTGCCCGTGGAGCCATGAGCATGATCGCTGGACTGCACACCGGTGAATATCAGGTCCGGTTGTTCGGCTTTGGCGATGCCAGCGATGGCGCGGGCGATCGTGACAGGATCAGCGCAAGCCAGCGTTTCATCCCAAATCCGCACGGCGCGGTCAGCGCCCTTGGCAAGGACCTTTCGCAGCGAGACGTCAGCGTCCTCCGGACCGATGGCCACGGCGACAACTTCACCGCTGCCGATCTTTTCGATGGTCAGCAATGCTTCTTCCAGCGCGGCGTCATCCCATTCGTTGAGGGTATATTCAAGGTAATCCGGCAGGACATCGCGGCCATCCGGCGTAAAGCCATGTTCGTCACCCAAAACGGCCGCATGCTTGACGGCTACCAGTATTCGGGGTCCCTCTTTTGGTGGGGCTTGATAGTCCGAAAAACCCGCGGGCTGCACCGGCGTCAGGTTGTCCCAGTCCATGGCGGTGAGCTCCGTTGCGCCCGTTGATGACGAGGCGCAAGGCGTATCGGACGGGGCCGGGGCTGTTTCGGGTTCCGGCGCCGGAGCGGTTTCAGCCGGTTGTTGTTCGGCTTGCGGCGCTTCAATGGCGGGAGCCGCTTCCGGCTGAGCCTGGAGCGGAACATTGGTTGGGGCCGGCATGGCGGTAAGCCTGGCTTCAAGCACCTTGTCGATTTTCTCGGCAACGACGTCAGCGATCCTGACGGCGACCGCGTCTGTTATGCGTTCGGCCAGCGACGGCATGTCCTTCAGTGAGATCGATTGCAACTCGACGGCTTCGGCGACAAGCTCGGCCAAATCCTGGACGACGAAGTCATCCTCGTGTCCGCCTGTCTTTCGGGCATCCTCAAACATTGTCAGATCCTTCGGGCAACATGTAACAAAAACATCAATCGGTCCAAGAGCGGCGGCTTCATGGACGCGATTTTCAGAGGGCTTTTCGCATCCCTGTTGGTCGGGAATCCAGATACGGCCGCCCCCGGCGCCGCAGCAAAATGAATTGTCGCGATTGCGGGGCATCTCGACGATTTCACAGCCGATTAAACGGAGGACTTCGCGTGGCGCCTCATAGCCGCCATTCAGGCGTCCCAGGTGGCAAGGGTCGTGCAGGGTGACGCGACGACCCAACGGATTGGTAACCTTCAGTTTTCCTGAACGCAGCAGCTCCGCCAGAACCGAGCTGTAATGTTCAATCGGGCCGACTTCGCCAAAATCCGGGTACTCGTTCCTGATGGTGTTGAAGCTGTGAGGGTCGGTGGTAATGATTCTGGAAAACGGTTTGGCTTCATCGAAGCTTTCAATATTTTGTTCGACCAAGCTTTCAAACAAGCCTTCTTCACCGGTGCGGCGAACGTCATTTCCTGCGGTGCGCTCGGCTTCATGCAACAGGGCGAAATCGATTTCAGCCGCTTTCATCAAACCGGCAAAAGACTGGCTGACTTTCTGGTTTCGCGGATCAAACGACGCGTAGTCCCCGACGAACCACAGGTTGTCGGCGGCTTCTTCACGAATGTCCTTAACCCTGAAATCCAGTTCGCGCGTCCAGGCGGAGCGTTTGCGGGAATTTTCGCCAAAGCTGTTTCCGGTATCGCCGATGGTTCCAAGCGTCGTTTGCAGCAACGGGTCCATATTGCCCTGATCGACAAGCTGGCGGCGCATGCGCACGATGATGGACGGATGCTCGATGCCAACCGGGCAAATTTCCTGGCAAGCGCCGCAGGTTCTGCACGACCACAGGGTATCGGGATCGATAACATCGCCGATCAAGGACTTGTCTTTTGCAGTCACTCCCTGCTGTTTATCGTTGTGAAGACGCAAGTCCAGGATCAAATCCCGCGGGCTTAAGGGATATCCTGAGTTGCGCGCCGGACAGGCTTCGTGACAACGCCCGCATTTTGTGCAGGCATCAAAGTGCAGCATGTCCTTCCAGGTGAAGTCGGCGACCGTGGCGATACCCGCGCTTTCGGCGTCTTCGGCTTCAACGGGCAAGCGCCTGAGAGGCGCGCTATCGCGAACGGACAATGAGCCCAGCACGGAAACGATATGTTTGGCCTTATAAAGAGGGATTGCCGCAGTGAATGCCAGTCCCATCAGGCCATGAAGCCACCACCCGGAGGCGCGAATATCATTTGCTTTTTCAAGGCTCATGCCAAAGCTAGAAAAAATACCGGCCAGGGCATTGCCTACTGGAGACCACGCAGCCCACGCGGGCTGGTCGACAAGAATGCGCGCGGCCTCCAGCGTGAAGCCTGTCAGTTCGATAATCAGCAGAAAGGAAACGAAGCACCAGTCTTCGACTTTCCAAACTGCAGCCGGCGGGCGCAAGGCGGTCTCGCCACGATAATTCCTGAGATAGTCAAGTTTAGCGAGCCCTAAGAAGCCTCGCCGCCACATCATATAAACGATGCCCAACACGGCTGCCAGATGGCCCAGATCAAGCAAAAGGCTGAAGCCTAGATAAAACCAACCCTTCCAGAAGGTAAGGCCGAATATCGGTTTGAGAATATCGGTCTCAAGGAAAATCAGCGCGGTGCCGATAAATCCGAGTAAAAATCCTAAAAAAATTCCGCCGTGCGCAATGCCTGCCATGGTGTCGCGGCGGCGTAAGGTGCGATGGGAAAGCACATCGCCGACCATTCGCTTGATGCCGCCGATAATGTCCGGCGATTGCCCCAATGGGGCGCCGCGGCGGTACTTGGATATATGGCGCCACACGCCCCACGCGAATACGGCCATGGCGACCACCCCGAAGCCATAAAACAAAACTAGCTGGGATGTATCAAGCCCCCAAAAAACTTCACGGGTTTCCACGCAAATATCCTGTATTCAACTTTTTTCACTGAAAAGAAGGGGGCGGTGTTTTCAAAAAAGGTGAGAACACCGCCCCAGTCGTCAAAGCAACCTAGGAGAGTTAACCTTGAACTTCACGATCGCTGAGTTTCGGGAACGTTTCCTCGCCCCATACCTGACGCTCACGAATCCATGGCTGCGCATACTGCGGGTTCTTGGATTCGAACTCGCGGGCGATACGATGGCCATCGAAAATCGCGTCAGCCAACAGGCGCGGCGCGAAACAGTCACCAGCCTGATAAATGCCGCCGATGTCGTTGTCGGCCCATTCATCCTTGCGGGCCCGCAATTCGCGATACAGCTCGTTATTTGGCTCACGGCCCGTAGCGATGACCAATGAATCAAATTTCACGATATCGACATGGGTGCCCGCATCACGAGGCAACTGACCCGTTTTCGGCTCGGCATAGCGTTTGTAGCCGTCACGATACAAATTGAAGATCGTCAATTCGCCTTCCGTGACACTTTCGGCCCAGCTGGACGTAATCGCCTCGATACCCTTTTCATGCATCATGCGATGCAGGTTGGGCGCTTCGAGCGTAAAGTGCGTGTAGGGACCAACGGCGCCAAGACCAGTAACGATGGTTACGTTTTTGCCCTGGTCACGCAGATACTCGGCCATGGAGATTCCGGTGAAATATCCATCCATTTCCAGGATAACGACATTGTCTCCGGTTTCCTTGCCTTCCATCATCAACTGTTCCGGCGTGACGACATATGGCAGTGAAGCATCAACCCCTGGAATCGGGTCGTGGGTGATGCTGTTGGTTCCATCCGTCGCCCAATGGGAGCCGGTAGCAATAACGACTTTTTCCGCGCCGTAGTTGATCACGTCGTCAGCCGTCATTTTGCCGACACCCGTATGGACTTCGACATTCTTCAGCTTATCGAGCTGAATCTGACGATAGGTTTGCAGGCGAGCCCATTCGGAAAGACCTGGATACTTGGCGATTTTCCTTACACGGCCACCGGTTTCGGAATCGGCTTCACGCAAGTGGACGTCGTAACCGCGCTCACCCAGTACCCGGGCGCATTCCATACCGGCTGGACCCGCACCGACAACCAGAACGGAATCTTCGCTGGCGGTTTTGGTGAAGATTTCAGGATGCCAGCCGCGACGGTATTCTTCGTTGGCCGTTGCATTCTGGGTGCAGATCATCGGAGGACCGCCGATTTCCCAACGGGAAATACAGACGTTGCAGCCAATGCATTCACGAATGTCTTCGACCCGGCCTTCATCAATCTTGTTGGGAAGGAACGGGTCAGCAATCGAAGGACGGGCCGCGCCGATAAGGTCAAGGCGGCCTTCCCGAATACGGGCCGCCATGTCGTCCGGGCTGGTTTCACGGCTGACGCCGACAACAGGAACCTTGGCGATCTTGGTCGCCTCGTCGGTCCAATTGCGCTGATGACCGGCCTTATAGAAACGTGACGGTCCGGCATCTTCACCCCATTCGGCGATATCGCCGATGTTGATGTCCCAAAGATCAAGCAGGCCCTGGTTATCGACCATTTCAACGAACCTCAGGCCGTCGTCACCGACTTCGAGACCATCGGGACCGTAGAGGGTATCAATGGCGAAGCGTGTCGCCAGAGCAGCTTCGCCGCCGATGGCGTTCTTTACGCCTTCCAGACACTGCAACCAGAAACGGGCCCGGTTTTCAAGCGACCCGCCATAGTCGTCCGTGCGCTTGTTGTAGTATTTCGACAGGAACTGCAGCGGCAGATAGCTATGGGCGCCGTAGACATAAACAATATCGAAACCTGCCTGAACGGCCCGTTTGCCCGCTTCAACATAATGATTAATCAGATGCTTGATATCGTCTTCATCGGCTTCATGCGAGAAAGTCAGGTATTCGAATTCCGAAGCGCTGCTGCCAGGGCCTATGGGAACGGCGCGTGATTCCATATTCGGCGCATGGGCGCCGCCGTACCACATTTCGACGCCGCCCAGAGCGCCATGCTTATGAAGCGAGTCGTTCAAGTGACGCAGGTTTTTCACATCACCCTCATCCCACAAACGCGCAGATACGCGATGCGTATCGTCTGATTCAGGATGAATGGAACAATATTCCGTACAACAGGCGCCCCAGCCCCCTTCTGCCTTCATGGCGCGGTTTGCTGCCTGGGTGCCCGGCTTCTCGGAACCAGCACCGATACAGTGTGGAACTTGATAGAAGCGGTTTTTTATCGTTTTTGGGCCAATTTGAAGCGGCTCAAAAAGAATATCATGTTTAGGATCGCGTGGCATAACTGAATGACTCCTCCCTGGTTGAATTTGGTACTTTTTTGTTGAAAGCCCTTGCTGGCATTCGCTTAGGACCTTGCAGCGCAAAATTTCAGAATAGATGTTAGCAACGATTACACGCCAATTCAAACCATTTTAGAGAGATATTGACCAGTTGAAATCCAATTCTGGTTAGAAATCGGGAATGCGGTCCCAAATGTGGTATGCTGAAAGGACTGTTTTTAGTTTTGAAAAGACCTTAAAATTTGCTGTAATGCATTGAAAAAATTGAAATAATAAAAGTTCGCCCTGCAGTGAAAGGTGCTACGGACTAATTGGTATTGAATCTTGCCAAATTTGCTTCCTTGCACGAGACTGAAGCTGAAATTGGCCGGAGGACCAGACCTGGTGAAAAGTGACGCCGCAAATACAGTCCAGAAGGACGAAATCGCCTGGGAAAACCTCTGCCGGGAGGCGCTTGGAACCTATATTTCGGGGAATGCCGGCAAGGCCGTTCAGCTGTGGCGGAAGTCTATTGAGGTATCGGACAAGTTCCCAACCGACGACCCCCGGCGCTGCACGGCCCTGAATAATGCCGGCGTTATGAATTGCCTAGACAGCCGGCCGGAGGAATCTGAAAAGACTTTTCGGCGCACACTGGAGGAATGGCAAAAGGCGAGGGCCTGGACGAATGTGATGGAGGTCAATGGAACAGCGAAAAGTTCGACCTTTCACCATCGCCTCGAAGTCCGGCATCACAACCAGTTCAGGGAACATACACGCAGCCGATATGCCGATTGGATTGATGGCGCCGAGTCGATCACGGCCTTTAATTTGGGTGTCCTGTTGGTCGGTATGGATAGAAAATCCGAAGGCCTGGAGGCGTTGAAGGAATCCCTGCGGCTTCGCGAACTCGCATTCGGAATCGGCAATCCAGAACTGGCCTTGATCCTGCGCGCCCTGGCCGGGCTCTCTGGCTCAGGTGATACATCGGCGAATTACCTTGAGCGTGCAAAAAAAAGCGAAGCCAATCCGACGAGAAGCTCCTTGCAACGTTGGGAAAATGATCGCCCGCATACCATGAACGATATGCGGCGACTGTTAGGGGCCATCTGCATGACGGCCATGTTATCGCAGCAGAACTTTCCTTGAGAAACGCCGCCGTTAAATTCCCAGATAAGCTTTGCGGACGTGGTCGTTATCCATCAGGCTTTTCGCCTCGCCCTCCAGGGAGACATTGCCGGTTTCCAGAACATAGCCGTGACGCGCCAGTTCCAGGGCCAGCTCCGCATTTTGTTCCACAAGAATAATCGAGACGCCTTGTTTATTTATCTCCACGAGGATGCGGGCAATATCCTTGACGATGTTGGGAGCAAGCCCCAGGGACGGCTCATCGAGCAAAAGCACCCGCGGATTGGACATCAGTGCGCGGCCGATGGAAAGCATTTGCTGTTCACCGCCGCTCATGGTCCGGGCCGACTGATTGTGGCGCTCGCGCAGGCGGGGAAAACGTTCAAAGATATTGTCCAAGTCCCGTTTAACACCATCGGAATCATCGCGGGTAAAGGCGCCAAGAAGAAGGTTTTCGGTAACAGACAGGTCCTTGAACACCCGGCGGCCTTCCGGAACGTGGGCAATGCCCATTTTCAGTATCTTGTCGGCGGAGTACTTTTCGATATTTTCCCCGTCGAAGATTATTTCGCCTGCACTCGGATTATCGAGCCCTGAAATGGCACGCAAGGTCGTACTTTTGCCAGCGCCGTTGGAGCCGATCAGGGTGACGAAATCGTCTTCCCCCAGTTCCAGCGATACCCCCTTGAGGGCTGCGACCTGGCCGTAATGAACATGAATATTATTGACTTGTAAAAGCATCTTAATTCGCCCCGCCCAGGTAGGCTTCAATCACTTTTTCGTTTTTACGAATTTCTTCCGGGGTGCCTTGAGCCAACACCTCGCCAAAGTTCAACACGGTCAAATTGCTGCACAATCCCATGACGGCTTTCATGTCGTGTTCAACCAGAATAATGGTGATACCCGACTCCCTTACCTTTCGGGTCAGATCCATCATGTGGTTGGTTTCTTCGGCATTCATGCCGGCAAAGGGTTCATCCATCAGCATGACGTGCGGCTTTGAAACCAGCGAGATCGCCACCGCCAACGCACGCTGTGATCCCAAAGGCAGCTCCGAAGCAAGCTGGTCTTTACGCTCCATCAACCCCATGAATTCCAGGACTTCCATAACCCTTTCACAGGCCGCCTGCTGCTTGCGCTTATCCAGGCCCAGGATGGCGGAGAAAATGTCGCATCGTCCCTTGATGTGAGAGCCGACGAGGGCGTTTTCAAATACGGTCATTTCCTGAAACAGAGTGGTTTCCTGGAATGTGCGAACGATGCCCTTTTCAGCAATGGTGTGAGGTTTCTTGCCTTCGATATTTTCACCCCGATAGACGATGGTCCCTTGTGTCGGAGAATAGAAACCGGCGATGTTCTTGAACATCGTGCTTTTGCCGGCGCCGTTGGGGCCGATAAGCCCGCGGATTTCCCCCTCTTCGACCTTGAAGCTGACATTATTCAGCGCCGTCAAGCCGCCGAATAGTTTGGTCACATTATTGATTTCTAGAATTGCCATATTCTTCTTCTACTACAGCTCTAATGGTCGGTTAGGGGCGGTTCTTGCGGCTGCGAACCGATGCCGAACCACGATTTCAATTTGCCGGGAATGCTTTCCAGCCCCAAGGGCAGGAAAAGTATCGACAATATGAGAACGAACCCGTAAATGGCCGGTCGCATGACTTCGAACGTCCTGATCGATTCGTCAAATACCGTCAGCACGATGACGCCGATAATGGGGCCCCAGAACTTGTTGTACCCCCCGACGATAACCCAGATCAAAATGAAAACCATAAACCCGATGGCAGCCTGATTGGGACTCACGCTGCCCAGATAATGAACCTTCAGTCCACCGGCGACGCCGACAAAAAAAGAACCCACGATAAAAGCCAAAGCGCGATATCGCCAGGCATCGACGCCGACGGACTCAGCCAGAGGAGCTTTCCAGTGAATGGCGTGCAAAGTCAGCCCGATCCTGGAGTTTTCGATTCGATAGAGAATTAGAAGGGAAAGCCCGACGACAAATAGGCTCAGATAGTAGAACGGTATCGGGTCAAGGAAATCAATTCCCCATAGAATCGGCGCTTCAACGCCACTGAGGCCGCCGGTTCCCCCAAAAACCCCGACAAATTCAATCCACAACAGACGAATGGCTTCACCTGCGGCGAACGATCCAATCAGAAAATAGAACTGCGTCATCCGTAATAACGGAAAACACAACAGTGCGGCGATAAGGGCTGCGGCGGCGCCAGCCAACGGCAAGGTAAACCACATATCCAAATTGAAATGGATAAAAAGCAGAGCCGCTGTATAGGCTCCGACCCCCATCATAACCGCATGAATTAACGACCATTCACCGGTCAGCGTAACAAGCCGATAACTGCAGACAACCAATATATTAACCGTCAGGAATATCAGCAGGTCCTGATGATGAAATTTAAGAAAATGGGGAATCACAAGGATCGCGGCGAGCAATACTGCGCCGATAAGAACCTTTTGCACGGTGAGTTTGTTATTATTCACTTACTCTCACTCCCATGATGCCCGTCGGCTTAACAATCAAGACAACCACCATCAGTATGAGCCCGGAAATCGTTGCGATGGTTCCCCCAAAGTAGACCGTCATAAAAGTGTGGAACATTGCGTAAAGAACGGCCGCCAGCACAGCGCCGGACAGGCTTCCCACGCCGCCAACAATGGTGACGATAAAGGCCGTAATGATGACGTTGTGTCCCATGTGAGGGTTGATATTGGTCAAAGGCGCAACAAGCCCGCCGGCCAATCCGGCCAGGGCGGCGCCAACGCCAATAGCGATAATGGAAATTCGATTGGTATTGATCCCCTGCAAGGCTGCGGCCTCCCGATCCAGTGCGACGGCGCGCAAGGCCCAGCCGAATTTTGATCGGGTCAGGAAGAACCACAACGCACCCAGCGCCGAGGCCGAAATCACTAAACTAAAAAGCCTTTGATAGGGAATGCGAAGAAAATCGAAGAGGACAAGCGTGCCGTGGAAAGGCGGCGGAACCTGTTTCGAGGGACCGTCGCCGCCGACCAGGGTCGCGATGACTTGCAAAATGAACAGCACGCCGATCGAACAGATCAACCCGGCCAAAGGATCTGAGCGCGTAGGCCTGAACAAAAGGCGTTCCATCAACAGCCCGATGATGGTCACCAGAATTATTGCCGCCATGATGGCCGGGATATAGCCCAGGCCAAATTGCGCATGCAGCAGCCAGATCGTAAAGGCGCCTACCATTACAAGTTCGCCGTGGGCAAAGTTGACGACGCCCATGACGCCAAAGATAAGCACCAAGCCAACGGCGAACAGGGCAAAAAAGCCGCCCTGAATTAATCCGTTAACTATGGAGAGGAGAAAGAGCTCCATCAAAAAACCCTGTTATTAAATTTGTTGAAATTCTTTTTGTGCCCAGAATTGATCATGCCACAGAAAAAAAAACTTATGTGCACATTTCCCCTTGGGCCGGTTCGTTACCGCTGCGGTAACGATGCCAGGCCGGACTGACCTAAACACCGCACCGCAACGAAAACTCCCACAGAACAGTTAAACCAGGCATTCTGGTTTAACTGCTGGTTTCACGTCACCCGACAATCCGGAGACCGTGCGACTTCATGTATTTGGTGAGAACTGCGGAATTCTTGTCCAGCCAGTTCGAAACGCTTCCATATTCCTGGATGCGCGCCTTACCATCCTGAACGACGACGACCGGCCAACGGCCAACGACGACGCTGTCGCCTCCCCACAGGTCCTTGCCCCACCATTTGCCTCCACCAAAGACGAAGTTGGGTTGGGAATTGCTCTTCAGAGCCTTCAGAACATCCATCGGTTCGACGCTGCCGGCAGCTTTTGCGCCTTCAAGCCAATTCAGAAGAATAGCCGGATATTCCCAGGCAACCGCGGACCAGTCATTGGGATGATCTTTTCTGAACTTGGCGTCAAAGTCGCCCGGATTGGGGAAATTGATACCGCTTTCATTCAGCATTGGATCATCGAAATCGGGGAACTGGAAGATGGTGCCGTTGACGAACTCTTTACTCGTCTTGGCGATGATTTCATCATAGTAGTCGAGCGTGCAGGAGATGATCTTGCCCTTGAAGCCCTGGTGGTAAAGCTGTTCCATCAATGGCGTCACATAGAAGCTGGTCGCCATGCAGAAGACATCGGGGTTCTTCGCCAGAACCGAACTGACGATCGGCGCAAAGTCCGTGACGTCAAAACCGTGCAGATTGACGTCGACGACATCGATGCCCGCCACTTCGAACGCCGCTTGATAAGTAGCCGTGGACTGCAATCCGTATTCGGCGTCGTTGTTTGTGACGATTGCAGCGGTCTTGACTTCAGGGTGATTCTTGGCAAGCCATTCGACGCCGGTGACATTATAAAGCGGATGGGATTCACAAGTGGCGATCAGGCCCTTCGTCTTGGGCGTAATGTCACTGCACAAAAGGGTCGTCGTCAGCATTTTTTTGCGATCGGCCCATGGCATCACCGCACCGACGGTGGAACCGCCCAACATCATGACCATTTTGACGTCGTCTTCCGACACCATTTTCTTGTAACCCTGAACGGCTTTTTCATTATCGTAACCGTGATCATAGGAAACGATTTCGATCATGTACTTGTCGCCGCCAATTTCTACGCCGCCCGCGGCGTTAATATCATCGGCGACAATCTGACAGCCATACAGGCCCGGCAATCCCCAAGGGGCATAATCGCCCGTCATTGGGATGTTCATACCTACTTTAACCGTTTTCTGCCCCGCAGCGAAAACGCGTGTGGGCAACCCCGAACCGGCGATTAGCGCGCCTGCCGCAGTCGTCCTCACAAAGTCTCTTCTAGTAATTCCCATTATCTCCTCCCTTTTTATTGGTTACATTAGAACCGTCTACTATACCACATAGAACCAAATTTTGATCAATTTTATCCGAATTAGCGCCCGATAGTACCAATACCTGATCCATTTGTAAACAAATCGCGCATATTTTTAGCCCCCGGTTCTCTGGTGCACTACTTATATGCCTTAATACATTGTTTTTATTTGATTTATGGCTTGAAAATTAGCAACCAGATATCCCGTGATTAGTAATATTGGTTGATTTTGGTCTATTTATCGTCTAGCTTGGGATTATCTTTTTTTGGGCGTGGCTTGAATCAATATAATTTTATAATGTCGCCTAGACGTACCTAGGAATCGAGGGGAGAGTTTTTTGTCAAAGATAACAACCGGTGGCGTTACCCCCCCGTGGGAGGCTGGCGAGCGGGCACAGCAACTTGTAACGCAAGCCGTAAAAACCCTGGCGAATGATCTCTTTGATCGGATTGTTTCTTCAACTTATTCTTTTGGCACAAGGCTCCCGGCTGAACGCCACATCGCCGAAGAGTTCAATTATTCTCGCAACACGGTACGGCAGGCTTTGGACCTTCTGGAAAGTCACAACGTTATATCCAGGCGCCCCGGCAGTGGCAGCTTTGTTATTTTCCGGGCGCCTCAGGCCAACCAAAAGTCGGAAATTGACGAAACCCTTCTGGATGAAAATCTGGCCGAAATTACGAGCCCGTTGGAATTGAATGTCGCCCGCAGCATTTTCGAGCCTGAAATGGTTCGCCTGGCCACTATCAACATGACGGCCCGGGACCTTTCCGACCTTAAGGATGCTTTGGAGAACCTGGAAAAGGTTACGACAAATGCGAAGGATTTTGCTTATTGGGATGAGAAATTTCACGGGGCCATAGCCGAAGGAACTCACAACCCCCTGCTTATCGCCATCAATAATTTGATAAGTCACGTCAGACGTCACGCCCACTGGTCGATCAGCAAGGATCTGACCCTTTCGCCCAACAGAATTAAAGTTTATCAGAAAATGCACAGATCCATTTACGAAGCCCTGCACGCCCGGGATATGGAAGCGGTCGTTGAGTTCACCAAGCTACACATGACCGAAGTTCAACGAGACCTGATGCACGACACCTGATTTTTTTTCGGGTGGGGAAACACCAGCGGCAGCTATCCCGTTTCGCCTAAATCTTTTTCTTTTTGATCCCACATTTGGCCGAGATCGCGCATGTGTTTAACCATGCGCTTACCATGCTTGTCCCACCAGGACGTGATGGATTTGAAAGCAGCGATTCTAGCATGCCCATCGCGTATCACCACGACCGGCCAATCTCCAACCAGAGCATTGTCGACTCCAAACAGTTCTTTACCCCACCAGCGGGCTTCCCCAAAAGCGTGTTTAGCCACACCGCCGGCCTTCATGGCGGCCAGGGCCGACAAGGGCTCTACTGTTCCCGCGCGCTCCACGGCTTCCTTCCATAATTCCAGAATCGAAACATACTCCCACGACACTGCGGTCCACATGCCGGGGTAACGCCGGTTGAATTCTTCGAAGAAATCGTTGGGATTGGTAAGGTTAACACGTGTGTCATTCAAAGCCGGGTCGTCAAAATCGGGGAACTGGAAAACAAACCCCTCCATGAATTCCTTGCTCGTCTCATCGATAAGCTGATGATAATTATCGCAGGTGCACGAAAGCATCTGCCCCTTAAATCCCTGGCGGTAGGATTCCTTGGTCAGGGCATGGACGAACGGTTCGTAAGCGGTATCCCAACAAAGAATATCCGGATTGACGCTAAGCATTTCATCGATAATGGGTTTGAAATTATCCGTCGTAACGGGAAAAAATATTTCCTTGACCAGATCAATATCCGCCGCTTCGAACGCCGCCCGATACGTCGCCACGGACGGCACGCCAAGGGCATCGTTCTGGGCGCACATGGCGACCGTTTTCAACTCTGGGCGTTGTTCCTTAAGCCACTCAACAGCCGTCACGTTATAGATCGGATGGACCTCGCAGGGCGCGATGATATAGGGCGTGTTCGGGGACAAATCACTTGGCAGAAGCGTCGACACCAGCATCTTGCGGCGATTAATGACCTCCTGAACAGCGGGCACAAGCGTGTCACCACCCAGCATCATGATAAATTTGACGTTATCTTCGCTAATAAGCTGCTTAAGGCCCGACAGGGCCTTGTCTGGGTCGTATTCATTGTCGTAGGAAACGATTTCAATCTTGCAGCGTTCACCGCCAATTTTTATGCCGCCATGGGAGTTAATCCAGTCGGCCCAGATCAGACAGCCATTTAGGCCCGGCTCGCCCCATGCCGAAACGTTTCCGCTAAGCGGAGCTAAAAAACCAACCTTGATTGTTTTTGAAGACTCCAGCTTCATGCTCGGCATAGTCGCCGATACCGATAATCCGACAGCACTTCCAAAGGCACTCGTCATAAGTTCGTCAAACCATCACCGTTAAAGAATTGCGTCTCAATCCAATTTCTCGACGCCGTAGCTTCAGGCTACAGATTCGCTAGGCCTTCCGAACCCGACATACCTCCATGGCATGATAGGGTTCGTCACATTAACGAAAACACAGTAGCTAAATTGGAAAATAGGGCCTATTTGACCCAATTCCAACCATTTTTAAATAAATGTACGATTTTCGGCTAACTACCCACAATTTAGGTGCCGCAAAGGTCATATTTTAAGATATTTGGAAATTTCCACCGGAAAATGGATGCAAGAGACTATTCAATTTCCATGGAATTTCCGAAAGAAAGCTTTGACAGAACCCTCCCCGATAAACCCGGTGATGGCCGTCCATCCATATTCGCTCTATTATTCATGAGCGCGTCGTCGCAGAATTAAGAAGTCAGCGACCTGGTCTAAAAAAGCGCCTTAAAACTTACATCCAACCTTGGCAACTAAAGAAAAAATCCATGTACCGTCCTAACCATCTCAAGGCCAAGCTTCGCAAAGGGGAAAATCCCATCGGCTGCTGGCTTGGCCTGGACAGCCCGGCGGCAGCGGAGTTACTGGCTTTGGTCGGGTATGACGCCTTGCTGATCGATATGGAACATGGTCCTTCGGACATCGCCTCTGCCACGCGTCAGATGCAGGCTATGTCTGCTTTACCGGCCACATCCATCGTTCGGGTACCCTGGAACGATGCGGTGGTGATAAAGCGGGTTCTGGATGCGGGCGCAGAATCCGTGATGATCCCCAGCATCAACACCGTTGAAGAAGCCAGGGATGCCGTTGCCGCCTGCCATTATCCGCCGAAAGGCATACGCGGCGCGGCCTATAGCCTAGTGCGGGCATCCAACTACGGCCTGGATGCCGCACAATATGGGGAAGACGACGGCAAGGAATTATTGGTGATGTGCCAGATTGAAAGCATCAAAGCCGTAGATAATATTGAGGCTATTTGCAAGGTGGCTGGTATTGATCTGTTGTTTATCGGACCACTGGACCTATCGGCGTCGATCGGGCGAAAAGGCGATTATCAGAACCCTGAATTCGTCCAGGCATTAGAGCACGTAGAGTCCGTGGTTACAGAAAGCGATAAATGGCTTGGCGGCCTGTGTTTGTCCGGAGACACGCCGGCCAAAATGTTCAAGCGTGGTTATGACTACGTCATGCCGGGATCCGACGTGATCCTTTTACGTGATGCGGCCAAAGCCAACCTGGAAGAGGCGCTGAAGAACGAGGTACTCTGAATTTTTTTAATCATAAATTGATCAGTAAAAGAGGGGCGCCTTTAAACGCCCCTCTTTCGTAGATAGGGCAGTCGGATTTATTGGTAGACCGGGAAACAATCGGTCAATGCGATGACCCTTGCTTTTACCGTGTTTTCAATGTCGCCGTTAGCGTCCTCGCCATTGGAAGCTAAGCCATCGAGTACCTCGATAATCATTTCTCCGACTTCTTCAAATTCCTCGATTCCAAATCCCCGCGACGTACATGCGGGCGTTCCAAGACGAATGCCAGAGGTGATCGTCGGTTTTTCCGGATCGAAGGGAATACCATTTTTGTTGCATGTAATGTTTGCGCGGCCCAGGGCGGCTTCGGCTGCTTTTCCCGTCACGCCCTTGGGACGCAGATCAACCAGCATCAGGTGCGTATCGGTGCCGCCGGAAACAATATCGAGACCGCCGGCTTTCAGTTTTTCGGCCAGGGTGTCGGCGTTGTCAGCAACGGCCTGGATATAGTCTTTGTACTCCGGCCGAAGGGCTTCACCAAAAGCAGCGGCTTTCGCGGCGATGACATGCATCAACGGCCCACCTTGCAATCCGGGAAAAATGGCGGAATTGACCTTCTTCGCAATATCCTCGTCGTTGGTCAGAATCATACCGCCTCGAGGGCCGCGTAGGGTCTTGTGCGTGGTAGTGGTTGCGATATGGGCATGCGGGAACGGACTTGGATGCAGTCCGGCGGCGACCAAACCGGCGAAATGCGCCATGTCGACCATGAACCAGGCCCCGACTTCGTCGGCGATTTCGCGAAAACGAGGGAATTCGAAAATGCGGGGGTAAGCCGATCCCCCTGCGATAATGATTTTCGGTTTGTGTTCAATAGCAAGGGCGCGAACCTCATCGAAATCAATCAGGGAGTCCTCTTTGTGAACGCCATATTGGATGGCGTTGAACCATTTGCCCGACTGGTTGGGCGGGGCCCCATGGGTAAGATGACCGCCGGCGGCAAGAGAAAGGCCGAGTATTGTTTCGCCGGGTTTGGCAAGCGCCATAAATGCGCCCTGGTTGGCCTGCGAGCCGGAATTCGGCTGCACGTTGGCGAACTCGCAACCGAACAATCGCTTGGCCCGGGCTTGGGCAAGGTTTTCCGCGATATCGACATACTCGCAACCGCCATAATAGCGACGCCCGGGATATCCTTCGGCGTATTTGTTGGTCAGAACTGAACCTTGGGCCTCCAGGACCGCGGCCGATACGATATTCTCTGAGGCAATCAATTCGATCTCACGTCGTTGACGCCCGAGTTCCTTATCGATTGCAACGGCAAGTTCCGGATCCGATGTCGATAAGGTTTCGTTGAAGAAACCCGGCATTACACGTGGGGAAAATACATCCATATTTACGCTCCTTAGATATAAAAAATACGAATTCGTTCAGCCGGTCCAACCTAGGCCCGCGGCAATGCAACTCATTGTCATAAGCAGGGCGACTGTTACCTCTTCCCTTTCAGGGCTGTCTTCTGGTGTCGCTCGGAATTCACGCAGAAGGTCGACTTGCCATCTATTGGTCTGGTCGATCAGCGGGCGAACATGGTCGATCCTGTTTCTGAATGCCGGAAAGCGTTCGGCGAGTCCATTTTGGCCGTTGATGGCAAAAATGTGTTTGCACGTCCGGAAATACTCACCCTGAAGAAGCCTCAGGATATTCTTGCGCTGTTCTTCATTCGGCATCAGCTGGGCATATTCGGCAGCTATATCCATATCCGCCAGATAGAGGGTTTTTTCAACCTCGTCGATGACGAGCCGGAAAACACGGGACTTTTCAAACATTTGCCGAAGCAGCTTAAGACCGCTTTCGCCTCGGACTTCAATAAAGGATTCCAGGGCGCCGCCGACTCCGTACCATCCGGAAACAAGGTGTCTGTTCTGACTCCAGGCGAAGACCCAAGGTATTGCGCGCAAATCCTTAATATCGCCGACGCCGAATCGTCGCGCCGCGCGCGAACCAATTTTTAACAAAGACATTTCTTCAACCGGGCTGGCATATTTGAAATAATCAATCACGCCCGGGGTATCGAGGAAGCGGTTATAGATAGCGTGCGACATACCCGAAAGGGCGCCGATGGCTTCGTCGTATTCGGGATTTTCCTTGAGTTCGATTTCGTCGGGGGATTTCAGGGTATGGGTAAGAACACTCGATGTGAGCAACTCCATCTGGTAAAGGGCCGTACTGCGGTTGGCGTATTTGGAGGAAACAACCTCGCCTTGTTCCGTAATTCGCAGTTGTCCGCCAACGGTATTTGCCGGTTGCGCGGCGATCGCCCTACCGGTTGGGGCGCCGCCACGGCTGACTGAGCCTCCGCGCCCGTGGAAGAATTTGATGGCGATGCCCAAGGATTTTGCGGTCGTGACTATTCGTTTCTGCGCTTTCGCCAGTTCCCAGGTCGATGAAAGATAGCCTCCATCTTTGTTGGAATCCGAATACCCCAGCATAACTTCCAGTACATTATTGTTTGCCTGAATGCTGCGACGGACGATGGGCACGCCGTGAAGTTGTTTCAAGATGCCTGGGGCTCTCTCAAGGTCGGCAATGGTTTCGAATAGCGGCACAATGGATAAACAAACCGGTGCGCTCTGATCCCCGCCGGGGAACAATCCGGCATATTTGGCCAGCAGATAAACGCCCAGGAGGTCATCAGCCGAGGTTGTCATGCTCAAGATAAAGGCGCCGATAGCTTCCGGATCGATGCCATCGATCGCTTCACGGATTACCTGGAATAACTCAACCGTTTCCATTGATTCACTCGACAACCCGGACATGTCAGGAATTTTACTATTTTGAGGGCTAAGCTCCCGGCGGAGCCGTTGCGACCATTCCGGTGTATTTGGTTCAGGAACGGTATCCCTGCCGCCGTTGGACCACAATTCGCCGACGACCCTGTTGATCACAGTTGAATTTTGACGAATGTCCAGTGATACGGTACGAAAACCGAATACCTGCACCTCAATACGCAGGGGGCGAACCATGCTGGTGGCGATGGTGGTCACCTTCATTTCATGCAATGCGCTTTCCAAGTTCCAAAGATCGGCGGCCAGTTCGGCGGGATCGTGATACGCCAGCGCGGTATCCTGGATTCCCCGAGTGGCGGCGATGCGCCTGTTTATGGCAACTAGGTACTGACGGACAAATTCACCTGGATTACGTTCGGTAATTATTTCTTCCTCACCGGAATCTTCCAAAATCTTGGACAGCTTTTCCTCGAAAGAGGCCGGGATGGAGACAATATTGGCGCTGATGCTGATTTTGGTAATCAGTTCATCCAGGCGTTCCTGCAGTAAATCAAGGGCGGCTTCACGATTGGCCCGCAGGGCCCACCGTGTCATTTCGTTAGTGACTTTCAGATTGCCGTCACGATCCCCGCCAATCCACGAGGAAAAACGTAAAAACGGTTTCACTTGCTGTTGGTACTCGGGAAAATGTCGATACAGAGCACCCATTAACTGCTCATATATATGTGGGACGCCGTCATAAATGGTTTCGCGGAAGAAATGCAGTCCCCAAACGATTTCCTGTTCCAGGCTGGGGCGCTCCAGACGAAGCTCACCGGTCATCCACAGCAGACTAATTTCATTGCGAAGATCACGGATTAACTGATCCTGCTCGCGCCTAGTCCATTGCCTGGTGTCCAACTCCGTTAGCTTTCGGTAGATCCGCCGGTGAATTTCCAGAACGGTAATGCGCTTAGCTTCCGTTGGATGGGCGGTGATGGTCGGATTGACCTCAAAATTCTCCAGAGTCCGACCCAACGTTTCCGGTAAAACGCCCAACGCTGCAATATCAGATAAAGCGTGGCAGAAGGAGCCGATAACCTGGTCGGGCCCGGCGGATGATTCTATTTGCCGGCGAACACGAGTTGAGGCGTTTTCATCGGCAATATTGCACAATTGCAACCAGATGCTGATCGCCTGTAACGAAGGGATTCGTAACGCTGGATCGGCGATGGTGGTCAGATCGCCTTTTAAGACACTGCGTACACGGGGTTCCTGGCAGGCGATGACATCATTCAGCAACCCAAAAAGCAGGTCTCCGGTCTCCTCGCGGTAAGTGTCGCCTTCAATCCCGTTCCGGTTCGCACTCGCGCTCGTTTTGAGTGCGGCTGTTGGGGTCACGCAACTAAATCCTTCGGAGGTTTGCCTGAAAAGAAACTCTTAAGATTTTTAACGACACGAAAACCCATGGCTTCACGGGTTTCACGGGTCGCGCTGCCCAGGTGCGGCAGCAAAACGGCATTGTCGCAACCGACAAGTTCGGAAGGAACGCAGGGCTCCCTTTCATAAACGTCCAGACCGGCGCCTGCGATGGTGTCAAACCAAAGTGCCTGAGCCAGTGCATGTTCGTCGACGACTTCACCGCGAGCCGTGTTGATCAGATAGCCCGTCGGTTTCATTAAGTTGAGGCGGCGGGCATCGATCAGGTATTTGTTCTCTTTTCCGCCTGGGCAATGAAGAGAAACGAAATCAGCTTGCGGAAGCAGCGCGTCGATTGTGTCTATAGCCGTTGCGTTACAGGTTGCGAGGGCCTCCTCGGGTATGGGCGAACGGTTATAGGCGATGATGTTCATGCCGAACCCGTGGTGAGCCCTTTTGGCGACTTCCTGGCCAATGCGGCCAAAGCCGATTATGCCCAGCGTCTTGCCGGACATTCGTGTTCCCATCATGTGGGTCGGCGACCAGCCGTGCCAGGTATCAGACTTAACCTGGCGTTCACCTTCTCCAGCCCGCCTTGCCACCATCAGCATCAGGGTGATAGCAAGGTCGGCGGTGCAGTCACTCAAAACGTCAGGTGTATTAGTGACCGTAACGCCGTGTTCCCTGGCGGCGCCGATGTCGATATGACTGTATCCGACGCCAAAATTGGCAAGGATCTTTGCCCGCGGGTTTCCGCCGTTGAATACCTCGGCGTCAATCTTGTCGGTAACCGTTGGCAACACGGCGTCCGCCGTTTGCATTGCCTGGCGCAATTCCTCAGAGGTCATCGCGCGGTCGCTCTCATTGAAGACAACGTCAAAGTCCTCCCGAAGGGCGGCTTCGACGGCCTCTGGCCAGCGGCGGGTAACAACAACTTTGGGCTTGTCCATGACTTGAACCTCCTTAACTAAGCGGCTTTTTTGCCCAGGACTTCTGCAACCGTCGCACCGATGGCGGACGGGTTTGGAGAGACCGCTGCGCCGACATCACGCAGAATTTCAACCTTCTCGTCGGCGCTTTCGCCGAAAGAAGTGACGATGGCGCCGGCATGGCCCATTGTGCGGCCTTTTGGCGCGCTGAGGCCGGCAATGTATGCGATGACCGGTTTGCTCATATGATCACGAATGAATTCGGCGGCCTCGCTTTCTTGTGGCCCGCCAATCTCACCGATCATGACCACGGCTTCCGTACCAGGATCTTCTTCGAACAATTCAAGGATATCCTTGAACGAGCTGCCGTTGATCGGATCACCGCCGATACCGACACTGGTTGAAACGCCAATTCCCAGGTCTTTCATCTGTGACGCGGCTTCGTAGCCTAGGGTGCCTGAACGCCCGACAATGCCAACCGGCCCAGGCATATAGATATGCCCCGGCATAATTCCCAGCAGGGCTTCACCCGGCGTGATGGTACCGGCGCAGTTGGGACCGGTCAGGCGCATGCGTTTCGCCTTCGGGTAACGGCGCATGTAGCGTTTCACCCGCATCATGTCCTGGGCCGGAATACCATCGGTAACGGAGACACAAAACTTTATTCCGGCGTCTGCGGCTTCCATAATGCCGTCCGCCGCAAACGGCGGGGGAACAAATACGATGCTGGCTTGGGCGCCGGTTTCCTTTACCGCTTCTTTTACAGTATCGAACACCGGCACGCCTTCAACGGTTTCGCCGCCTTTTCCGGGAACGACGCCGCCGACGACGTGAGTGCCATATTCGATCATTTCCTTGGTGTGGAAACTACCGATCTTGCCGCTGATACCCTGTACCAAGACTTTCGTTTCACGGTTCAAAAGAATACTCATGACGCCAGGACTTCCTTCAATCCTTCGTTACCGCCTTTCCACGCTTCAACGGCGCGTTCTGCGGCTTCGCCCAACGTTCCGGCGCGAATCACGGGTAGCCCGCTGCGCGCCAGAATTTTGCGGCCTTCTTCAACATTGGTGCCGGCAAGACGCACGATCACCGGAACATCGACCGGATTGTTCTCCAGGGCCTGAACAATTCCTTCGGCGACCCAATCGCACCGGTTGATACCGGCGAAGATATTGACCAGGATCGCCTGTACGTTACTGTCCGACATAACCAGGCGGAAAGCCTTGGCGACGCGTTCGGGCGAGGCGCCACCGCCGATGTCCAGGAAGTTGGCGGGATGACCGCCTGCCAGTTCGATCATGTCCATGGTGGCCATGGCCAAGCCGGCGCCGTTAACGATGCAACCAATCTGGCCCTCCAGGCCGACATAGCTGAGGCCACGATCGGCCGCGCGGGATTCACGTGGATCTTCCTGCGATTTGTCACGCAGTTCTGAAATATCCGGGTGACGAAACAGGGCGTTGTCGTCAAAGGTCATCTTGGCATCGAGGGCGATGATGGATCCTTCGGTGGTAACAACCAGCGGATTGATTTCGAGCATGGTGGCGTCCAGATCACGAAACGCCCGATAACAGCCCTTGATGGTTTCAACGGCCTGAGAGATCTGGGTGGATTCCATTCCCAGAGCGAAAGCGATTTCGCGGGCCTGGAAATCGCGCATGCCGACGGCCGGCTCGACGATCGTGCGTAAAATCGAATCAGGATCGCTCTCGGCTATTTCCTCAATCTCCATGCCGCCGGCGCCGGAAGCGATGACCATTACCCGTTCGGCTTTCCTATCAAGGACGAAGCTGAGGTAAATTTCACGGTCAATGGAAACGCCGCCTTCAACGTAGACACGGTAAATGATTTTACCATCCGGTCCGGTCTGGTTGGTGACCAGTCGTTTACCGAACATTTCGTTCGCAGCTTCCTGTACTTCGTCCTCGGAATCGCAAATCTTGACACCGCCAGCTTTGCCGCGACCGCCGGTGTGCACCTGGGCCTTGACCACCCATTTGCTGCCACCAATGTCACGGGCGCTGTAGGCGGCTTGTTCCGGGCTGTAGGCGAGGCCACCGCGTGGAATGTTGACGCCGAATTCGGCCAGAATGCTCTTGGCCTGATACTCATGGATATCCATGCTTTTTTCTCCTTAACGGGCTCTCGCCTAGGCAGCCTTAACTAAATCAGCATGGGCGTAGCGATAGTATTCCTGAGCGGCAGCGACACCGCTGCCGGGCTCTATTGAGATCCCGAGATCGCGCATGGCCATTTCAGATCCGGCCAGGGCCATCATCAACATCATTTCGTTGAGGTCACCCAAGTGACCGATACGGAAAACCTTGCCTGCGACCTTGGACAGGCCCGCCCCGAGTGAAATACCGTATCGGCTGTAGGCGTGACGCAGTAGTTCCCCGGAGTCGAAACCGTTGGGCAGACAAATCGCACTGACAGTATCGGAATACCATTTCGGCTCTTTGGCGCAGAGGTTCAGGCCCCAAGCGTTGACAGCCTGACGGACGCCTTCGGCCAGGAAGTGGTGACGGGCGAACACGTTTTCCAGACCTTCGTCGAGAAGGCGGTCGACCGAAGCGCGCAGGCCTCGAACCAGAGTCATCGGCGGTGTGTAAGGGAAGTATCCGTCTTTGTTGGCGTTGATCATATCCTTGAAGTCGAAGTAGCAGCGCGGCAGGCCTGCCTTCTCGGAGGCTTCAAGGGCTTTCTGGCTGACGCACATGATGGCCAGTCCGGCAGGAAGCATGAAACCTTTTTGAGAACCGGAAACGGCGACATCTACCCCCCATTCATCCATGCGGAAATCAATACTGCCGATCGAACTGACGCCGTCAACAAACAACATGGCAGGGTGATCAGTGTCATCGAGAACCTTGCGGACGCCTTCGATGTCGCTTTGCACGCCGGTCGCGGTTTCGTTCTGGGTCGCCAGGACCGCCTTGATGGAATGCGACGTGTCGGCCTTCAGCCTGTCCGCGTAAATATCCAGCGGAACACCTTCGCCCCAGTCGACGTCGATGACTTCGACTTCCAGACCGTGGCGTTCGCACAGGTCAATCCAAAGATGGGAGAATTGGCCGAAACGGGCGGCGAGAACCTTATCGCCCGGCACCAGAGTATTGGTGACGGCGGCTTCCCAGCCGCCGGTTCCGGAACCAGGGAACAGGAATACCTGGCCCGATTCGGATTTGAATATTTTTTTCAAGTCCCTGAAAAGCGGCAGGGTAAATTCCGGTAAATCCGGCGCCCGGTGATCTTCCATCGGAATATCGATCGCTTTGCGAACCTGTTCGGGAACGTTTGTCGGCCCCGGTACAAATAATCCTCTCGCTCCCTGCATTGGGATCTCCTCCAAATAGACTAAAAAATGTTTGGCGTGGCGAACCGCAACAGCCCTCCCTCGCATTGACGCCAGTAAGACCGGATAGGGGATTATCCCACAACACCCGAAACTCCTGCTTTTGAGTGACCTGTTGGTCAGGTAAAAACCTATCCTTTAGTATTGTTATTGCACGCAATACTGCTAATATAGGAACCTCGATGGGTAGGTTTTTGATCTAGGGAGGGCGATTCGTGCCTGCCGCAGAAGAAAATGAACTGATTAACGTCGCCATTGCCGACAGTAATCCGCTGATGCTGTCCGCCTTGTCGGAATTTTTCGACAATGATCATCGCTTCAGCCTTGTTGCGGCCGTGGCGACGGCTGAAAACTTTCTTGAAGTTTCTTATCTGACCTCGATTAACGTCGGCGTAATCGACTGGACTTTGCCTAGGCTAGGCGGCGAACGGTTACTGGAAATTATCCGCAGCCAGGAAAAGCCGCCGCGGATGGTCGTTTACGCTCATGGCGACAATCCGGATATTCCACGCCTGGCCATGGCCGCTGGAGCCGCCGGTTACTGTTCGCGAAGCAAGCCGGCGGAATATCTTCTGGACACGGTCGCCAGCGTCGCCGCCGGCGGTATGGTTTTTCCGTTCGTCGACGTGCGGGACCTTCGCCAAGACCCCATGCATTCGCTGACCAAACGGGAGCGGGCGTTGTTGACATCGCTGGCCCAGGGGATGACAAACAAGGAACTCGCGCGCGAATACGATATCTCGGTCAACACAGTGAAATTTCATTTGCGAAATCTGTTTGACAAGCTTTCGGTCAATAACCGGGCGCAGGCCATGGCGTTTTATTATTCCACCCAATCAAGCTTGCCGTTCGACGATCCGGGTGAACTTGAAGAGGATTGATCCGCCTCTGCAAACACCCCGCTTTGAGCACTCTGGTATTTCCTTGGGTGAAAAAATTGTGCTTGACATGCAACAATTCCTTCCCAATCTATGGCGACCCTATGCGATTCATTTCCAAATAGGGTAACAAAAAAATGAGCTTTCACACTATCGAACAAGCCCCTGCGAGACTCAATCGGAGCGAATTAGCCGTTCCTGGCAGTCAACCGCAACTCTTTGAAAAAGCAGCAAAATCTGACGTTGATGTCGTCTTCCTGGACCTCGAGGATGCGGTTGCACCGGACGAGAAGGAACAGGCCCGGAAGAACATTATCGAGGCCTTGAATGATCTTGACTGGGGCGCAAAATCCATGTCCGTTCGCATCAATGGCCTGGATACTCACTACATGTATCGGGACGTCGTTGACGTTGTAGAACAGGCTGGAGAGCGTCTGGATCTGATCATGATCCCAAAAGTAGGAACCGCGGCCGACGTCTATGCCATAGACATGATGGTAACCCAGATCGAAGACGCCAAAGGCTACAACAAGCGCATCGGATTCGAACACATCATTGAGACGGCGCTTGGCATGCAGAACGTGACCGAAATTGCCGGCGCCAGCCGCCGAAACGAATCACTGCATTTTGGAGTCGCCGATTACGCGGCTTCCACCCGTGCCCGTACAACCATTATCGGCGGCGTCAATCCGGATTATGCGGTACTGACGGATCCGGACAAAGATGACAACCGTGAAGAGCATTGGGGCGATATGTGGCATTATGCTATCGCCCGCATGGTGGTCGCCGCCCGCGCCAATGGCCTGCGCCCAATCGACGGTCCGTTTGGCGACTTCTCCGATCCTGATGGCTATCGCGCTGCGGCCAAACGGGCTGCTGTTTTGGGTTGTGAAGGCAAGTGGGCTATTCATCCCTCCCAGGTGGAACTGGCAAATGAAGTCATGAGCCCCAGCGAAGAGGAAGTCTCACGTGCAAAACGTATTCTTGAGGCCATGGCGCAGGCTGAAAAGGAAGGAAAAGGTGCGGTTTCCCTTGATGGCCGCCTGATCGATTATGCATCGATCCGTCAGGCCGAAGTACTGGTTGGAAAGGCCGACCAGATTGCGGCACAATAGATTGCAGGCGGGCCTTTGGTCCCTCGAAAACACGAAGGATCAAAGGCTATGTCGCAAATTATAAAAAACCTTCGCCAAGACGCCCGCCGGATTTTTCTGGCTGGCGTCGAGGCGGCCGCCCCCGAAATAGTTGTAAACCGAGTGCTGGGAAGTCGAGATCTGACTTCTGAAATCAAAGGGCGAATTTTCTTGATTGCCGTCGGAAAAGCCGCGTGCCCGATGGTGAAAGAAGCCCTTAGGCACGTTCAGGGGGGTTCTTTGCATGCAGCGATCGCCGTCACAAATTACGAGAACGAGACAAAAATTGAAGGCTGCGAAGTTTTGGCGGCGGCCCATCCTGTTCCCGATGAAAATGGTATTGCCGCCGCGGAAAAAGTTGTCGAACTTTTAAGGGAAGCCAAAGAGGATGATCTTGTACTGGCGTTGATCAGCGGTGGCGGATCGGCATTGTTACCATGTCCTGCAGAAGGTATGTCTTTAGCCGATAAGGCGGCGGTTAACGATCTGTTGTTGAAATCCGGTTTCGATATCAACCAGTGTAACCTGGTACGCCAACAACTCTCCCGCCTAAAAGGTGGCGGCATGGCGCGATTGGCGGCGCCCGCCCAGGTACTGGCTCTGATATTGTCGGACGTACCCGGCGATGACCTACGGGTAGTCGCCAGCGGCCCCACGTCTCCAGCCTTTGCTACGCCAGATGAGGCGAGAAAACTGTTGCGGTCCCGCGGTTTGTGGGAATCGCTTCCCCGGGCGGCGCAGACGTATTTAGAGGCCAGGAATAAGGAAATTCAATCAGCAGAAACCTTCGATCATGTCGAGAACGTTCTGATCGGCTCAAACAGTCTGAGCGTCAATGCAGCAATTGCTGAAGCCACGGATGACTTTCACGTTGAAACTTTACAAGGCTGTCTGCAGGGAGACGTTTCCGAAGCGGCGGCCCAATTGATGGAAATTGCTTTAGCTGCCAGTCCCAAAGATCATCCATTCGCTTTCATTTGTGGAGGCGAAACGACCGTTGTCGTTCGCGGTGACGGTCTTGGAGGGCGCAACCAGGAATTGGCAATTCGTTTTGCCGCACTGGCCGAGGTTTCAGGACTGAAAGGAAATTGGGTATTTCTCAGTGGCGGTACCGATGGCCGGGACGGGCCGACGGAGTCAGCCGGCGGGATAGTCGATTCCTTCAGCCTGGAAAGGATGCGCGCAGGCGGAATCGATATCGATGATATTCTGAACAAAAACGATTCCTTCCGCGCCCTTGAAGCTTCGGGTGACTCGCTCGTTATTGGTGGAACAGGGACAAATGTCGCCGATCTTCAGGTGCTGTTGATTTCTCCGTGAAATCGCAATGGAAATCCCTTTATAGAAGCTAAAAACGATTTCAATGGCGTCTCTGTTTGTTCGCCTAACCACGACCCAATCTGGTTAATCCCTGGCTGCTGGAACGACGGTTAGATTCAGTGTTCGACCATCACGCTTCACCGTCATTTCTGTTGCTTCTCCAGCCTTCAAACCGCCCAGTGCATTCATAAAATCGTGAATGGTCTCGATCTTGACACCAGTCAGACCAATAAGAACGTCGCCGTTTTGAATGCCGGCTTCTTCCGCCGGGGCTCCCTTGACCGCACCTTGCAGTTTCACTCCTTTGATGCTGTCATCCTGGCCATACGCCGGGATGGTGCCAAGGTAGGCGCGCAAGTGCTTGCGGGCCAACCCGCCCTTTTTTCGGGCTACTTCCTGATAATCGGGTTCTTCAACCTGCCTGGCTAGTGAGCGGGCGATACCAGCCATCAGTCGAGCAACATCCCTGAGCCCATCATAGTTCAGTTTGTCCGCGGTATCGCGTGGCGTCGAATAATCTTCATGCGCCCCCGTAAAGGCATTCAGCACTGGCACCCCCTTCATGTAAAAAGGCGTGGTGTCGGTTGGTAGGTAAGGATCACTTTGCGTCGAGATAGGCAAGCCAACAGGCACATTGCGTCGCTCGATTTCGCGGGCCCAAATGGTACTGGAGCCAGTGCCCTGCAAATAAACTTTTTCACGCAAATGGCCGATCATGTCCATGTTAAGATAAGCAGCCACTTTGTCCTTCAGTACGGCTGACCCGGCAAGGGCCTCGACGAAAAAAGAAGATCCAAGCGTTCCGAGTTCTTCGCCCGACCAGGCTGCAAACACAATGTCACGTTTTAGCGATAGTTTGCCGCGGCGATGTTGATCGGTCAGATACTGAGCAATTTCCAATAATCCGGCGACCCCCGAGGCATTGTCGTCGGCCCCGTGATGGATGGCGCCTTTTTCGTCGGACCTAGCTAGGGATCCGGAAACCTCACCTTGTCCAAGGTGATCGACATGGGCCCCGATGATGATGGGAGGCTCACCAGTAGGCGCTTTTGCTTCAAGTCTGGCTAGCACGTTGCGGCCCTGTCTGGATTGGCGTTGTATGTCCAATGATGCCGCCACTGAAATATTCTTGAGCACGAAACCCTTTTCGGATTGGCCCTTGCTTAATCCTGCATGCAGATCGATCAGACTTTTTCCCGTAGCCTTCAACATGCGATTTGCCAACCCATCACTGACGGAGATACCCGCCAATGAGGTGCCTGCCGTGGTGTTGTCGAGCTTCAATTCCATCAATTGGCCGGAGGTTCCGGCCTGCGGGCCGGACACGACGATAAGGCCCTTCGCCCCGCGTTGTTTCGCAACAGCAGCCTTATAGGAAAGGTCGGAATAATGTAGCCAATGACGGCGCAACTCCGGCGATACGTCGTCAGGCTGGAAACGAAAAACCATGACCCATTTACCGGTCACGTCAAGATCGCCAAAGGAGTCATAGGCCGGAAGTTTATCGGTTCCCGGCGCCGTCATCCCGTAGCCGGCGAAGACTACCTCGCTTGATGTAACCGCGCCAATTCGTGAAAAAGCCAGCGGTCGCCAATCCCTATTGAGAACTGGTTCGCCATCAAGACCGGCAATCGCCAAACTATTATCTGGCCCCAAAATCGCACCGGACGTAAAGGAGAATTGCTGAAACCATCTTCCGTCCTCCCCACCGGGCTTCAGGCCCAGTTGTTCGAATACGTCTCTGACGTAAGCCGTCGCTCGCAATTCACCCGCAGTCCCGGTCAAGCGCCCGGCCATGTCGCTGGAGGCCAGTCGTTCCACATGCAGTCTGGCGTCTTGTGAACGGATCGCCGCCGTCATTCCTTCCAACTGGTTGGTTTTTGCTTTCGGTGTTTCTGAACCCGACAGCGCGTCCAATCCTAGAAGCGCCCTCGCCTTTCCATCATTCCAGTTCGCCATGAATATCTGACTGGTCTTGTTTGTCGTGCGCTTGGTAGTCCAGGAGAGTTTTTTGCCGTCTGGAGAAAACACCGGCAAACCATCGAAACCGTCAGTGAAAGTGACACGGACCGGATCTTTGCCTCCCGCTGCATCGACTATAAACAGTTCAAAATTTGCAAAACCCTGCTGATTGGATGCGAAGATCAAATAGTCGCCACTGGGATGAAAATAGGGCGCCCACGACATATGTCCCATGTTGGTGATGCGCTTCTCTTCGCGTGTTGATAAATCCATGGTGTATAGTTCAGCGCTGGCCCCGTTTTCTGAAAAGCGGCGCCAGGTGATGCGCCGGCCGTCGGCGCTAAAAAAAGGGCCGCCATCGTAACCCGGCGCCGTGGTCAGGCGCTCTACATTCGACCCATCCGCCCGCATCAAATAGATATCCATCATCGAGGCCGGATCATGCGCGAACAATTTCGCCTCGGCTGGGCTCATATCAGCGGTGTAGGCGCGGCGGTTGGACGCAAAAACAATCCAATTGCCATCGGGCGAATATGACCCTTCGGCATCGTAGCCTTGCGCCTTGGTCAAGTTCACACGCTGTGTGCCGGTTAAATCTTGGGTGTAGATTTCGTATGACGAATCAAAGTTCCAGCTATAGCGCTTTTTTGTGCCGGATGCCCTTTCGCGCAATTCGGTCGCCATCTTCCGGTGTGCGTCGGGATCATCGTGGGTCGAAGAATAAAGCACCCGTTTATCGGAAGGATGAACCCAGGCGCAAGTCGTCCGTCCATGACCGGGCGACACCTGCTGGACGTCTCCGGTTTCTAGATCCATGAGAAAGATTTGATAGAACGGGTTTTTCTCATCACGTTCAGACTGGAAAATCATCTTGGTTCCATCGGCATTGAAATAGCCCTCTCCTGCGCGGCGCCCCTCAAACGTTAGTTGCCGAACACCGGACAACAGCCGGTCTTCCGCTGCGGAAACGGAATTCAGCATCGCCGTATCGATCCCCATAGCCGAGAGGATCAAAAGGAACAAATAGGCCATTCTTAACATGAAGCGGACTCCTTAGCGGGCACTGTCAGACGAACCGGGCAAAGCTATACAATTTATAATCGGTGAGTTTCAGACTGCAAGGCGCAGAGACTACGGGCGATCGATAGTTTGCCGATGGGTTCAAATGAAAATGATTGGCGGTGGATGCAGTTTCAGTTGCCCGTGTAGGCACAGGTTTTGTCCGGCTGATGGGCCGAATTCCCTAAATATGGTTTCGCCATCTAATTACCCTTTAGCCACTTGTTGAAAATAGCTGCATACCGTCCATCCTCCTTCAGGGCGATCAATCTACTTTCAAATTCTTCTGAAATCTGTTTCAGATTGGGATATGTCGACTTCTTGACAAAGGGCATAGGGTATCCCTTTGAAAAAACAGGATTTTCATACGCCACGACGCTATCACCAATATTATGAATCCTCATTAAGTAAAGGCCGACCGTTCTGTCCTCAATGCAAAATGTCACTCTCTTGGCTTTTACCATTTTGAACAGATTAATCGGAGCCGTAGAAACTTGGAGTTGCTTATTGTACATCCCTGACAACGCCATCTTTGGATTATAAGCCGTACTTCCATCTTTGCTTGGGAAGTGTTGCCAGAACTCCGGGCTGTATGAAGCGCCCCGCCAAATTCCCACTCCACGTCCTGATTTCACGACTTCTTCATAGCTGCCATTTGGCGCAAGCATCTTGTTGTCTTTATGCACAAAAAATACAAATTCTGATCGCCACATATCCGTTTCCGGATAGTAAAGGTAAGCCTCTCGGGGCTTCTTTCTCGAGGTACTAAATGCCGCTTCACCTTTTCCCCGTTCGATCTGATGCCAGACTCTGGCCCAGCTGGAATCAACTATCTCGAATTCAATATCCATTTCTGAAAATATAGCCGCCGCAATATCGACGTTTATTCCGACAACTTTGCCGGATTCATCTTTGAAGTGAAAGGGTGGCCTATCATGAGAGAGTATCCGCAATGGCCTGTCTTCCGCCATTGCAGAAAGAGGTAGACAAAATAGCGCTATAAGAACAAATAGTTGCCGCATAGGAAAAAACTCGATCGCAGAAATCCTGGAATTCTTGCTCAAGCTATTTTTACGATGATGACCTATTTTTTCCAGTTTATTCTTTTTTCAAAGTACTGTCCGACAAAATGAGCCGTTCTCAAAAGGTCGAGAGCTTTGGAAATTGATAGAGCCATTTTGATCGATAACGTGGCAAAGGGGTCTTACAAGGAACTGCTTGAAGGAGCCGTCGCCACCAAGGTAGCTGACCAAAGCGGCTACCTATGGATTCGTAGCGATTTAAAACACGGTGTAAATGACGTTGCCGCGGGAATCCGCGCCCACCGCGCAACCACCCGGACACCGGCATAAAAGCCTGCGATCCCAATGGATGTTTTTCCATCATACGGATTTCAATAGGGCGCTGGCGCGGTGTTCCACTGAGAATATTGATCAGGGGAATGCCGCCCCGAATGATCGGGTGTTAGATATCAAGAGCGTCTCTACTGTATATTTTCATGGCTGTTTCCTCCTGGCTTGGGACGCCTGAACTTTACCTCTGCTTCTTCCCATTATGTCATTTCCGACTAACGCAAGTATTTCACGCATCCATTTATTGGCAGAATCATTGTCAACGTTGCCATGCCAATAGAGGACCGTTTCCAGGCGAGGTACTACGAAGGGTAATTCATGGATAAATACGTCATAGTTATTAGCCAATGACCGAGGGGCTGCGAGAGCCAGATTACTTGTCAGAACGGAATTAAAAGCCGTTAAGTAATCTTGAACCCGTAAAGTCGGCCTTATCTTCTTGCCTTGCCGTTTAAGCGCGATTTCAATGAAACTTAATCCTTTTCGCCGTTGAGATACCATCAAATGGTTTAAGGACAAAAAGCGATCTAGGAGTATTTCCCCTTTTGCGTCAGGATGGTCCTTCCTCAGAACACACACGTACTCCTCTTCCAGAAGTTTCATTTGATTAAGCCCCGTTCCAGGAAGCAACGGAATTTCTATAGCGAAGTCCGCTCGACCAGCTGCGAGTTCAACATGTATTTCCTTGCGATCCATTTGATAACATTGGATGCGAACAAAAGGCGCTTCGACTTTTAACCTATTCATAAGTTCAGGAATAAGAACTGAGCTGACCACGTCACCTGCCACGACCGTAAAGATTTTATTCGACGTTTTTGGATCAAAGGTTCCTCGTTGCTCAAAACTCTCGCGCAACTGCTTCAAGGACTGGCGAACAGGAGCAATTAAATTTCGGGCGACCGGCGTTGGTATCATTGCGCGGCCAGAGCGAACAAAAAGCTGATCATCAAAGGTTAAGCGCATGCGGGCCAAGGCGTTACTGACTGCTGGCTGGGTAATGTTCAAAACCTCTGCAGCCCTGGTAAGATTACCTTCAGAATATATGACATCAAAAACCAGAAAGAGATTGAGATCCATCTTCTTGAAGGACATGGACAGTAAGCCTTTATCTATTAATACTGTGAATAATAATTTATCATTATTATAAAGTTTATTTATTATAAAAGAGAGCTAAAATACAAGCAGAAAAGTGACAGGAGATTTGTTGTTGGTTGAAATATGCCTCGTGCGGCACGGTCAGGCTTCCCTTGGGGCCGAAGATTATGACCGACTTTCCGAACTTGGAGACGCTCAGTCGCAATACCTCGGTCAGTATTTTTCTGAGCGGAAAATAAAGTTTGATCAGGTTTTCATTGGCGGCCAAAAACGTCATCTACAGACATGGGAAGCCATCCTCAAAGGACTGAATGAAGCATCTAAATTTCCTTCGGATATCAAAGTCGATAATCGCCTGAACGAGTACGATCACGTCTCACTCATTAATACTTTCGTTGAAAGTTCCGGTATTGATCGCAAACAATTCAGTGGTTCAAAAGGTCACTTTCGTCTCCTCAAAAAAGCACTACAGGCTTGGATCAACGGTGAACTAATAGATGACGTGGCAGATACATGGATACAGTTTGAAAAACGGGTGGCCAATGCCTTGTTCGATATAAGGAAAAGCGCATGCAGCGCTGAGAAAATTCTGGTTGTTAGTTCGGGAGGACCGATAAGTTGCATTTTGAAACAGGTGCTTGAGGTGTCGGCGGAAAAATCTCTTGCTCTGAATCTTCAACTTAAGAATTCAAGTATGACTCAGCTCTATTCAAACGAAGCGAATATCCATATGCATAGTTTCAACACTATTCCTCATCTGGATATCCCAGCCAGACTTGACGCAATTACCTACGGCTAAACCAAATCCAGAATAAATGTAGGCGAGGATGCAATGAATAATCAGATTGATGAAAAAAACCTAGGTCGCTATCTGGAAGCCCATGTCTCTGGTTTTAAAGGAATGAAAGCACTTGAAAAATTCCAAGGAGGACAATCTAACCCTACTTTCAAATTAGAGGCTGAGACCGGCAACTATGTTCTTCGGCGAAAACCGCCGGGAAAATTGCTCAAATCCGCCCACGCCGTTGATCGGGAATTTCGTGTCATCAAGGCATTATCAAAGACTGACGTTCCCGTCGCCCCGGCCCTCCACCTTTGTGAAGATGATGAAGTCATTGGCAGCGCCTTCTATATTATGGGGTTTGTTGAAGGGCCAATATACTGGGACCCCTCTTTGCCGGAAATGGAAAATCCAGACCGGACAGCGCTGTATGACGAGATGAACAGGGTATTAGCGGCTATACACAGCGTCGACATTACGGCCGTTGGCCTGGATAATTTTGGCAAGCCCGGCAATTATTATAAACGACAAATATCCCGTTGGACATCCCAGTATCAGCAAAGCGAAACCGTGACCATTGAGGCTATGAACCAACTGATGCCCTGGATGGTGAATAACGTCCCCGCCGACGATGGATTGGTTAGCCTCGTTCACGGCGACTACCGCATGGATAACATGATTTTTTCCCCTGACGGGTCCAAGATCATGGCTGTTGTTGATTGGGAGCTGTCAACATTGGGGCATCCCTACGCCGATGTCGCCTATCAATGCATGCAATGGCGCATGCCTAAAATGGGCACTCTGCATGGTCTTGCCGGGGTTGACCGGAAGGCGCTCGGCATCCCAACCGAAGAAGAATATGTTGCCGCTTATTGTCAACGCATGAACTTCGGTCACATCGGCAACTGGACCTTTTACTTGGCTTTTTGTTATTTCCGCCTCGCAGCAATTCTTCAGGGCATCGCCAAGCGGGCCGTGGACGGAAACGCCTCCAATGAAACGGCACAACAGCTGGGTGCGTTTGCACGTCCCTTGGCGGAAGCGGCGATCAAAGTAATTGAGGAAGAGGGATCGTAAATTGACTGTCGAAAAATTTTCTCTAAAGGGCCGCACGGCTCTGGTTACGGGCGCATCCAGTGGTCTGGGATACGGCATGGCTAAAGGACTATCAGAAGCAGGGGCGACAGTTGTTGCAGCAGCGCGTCGAGCTGATCGCCTGGAAACACTGGTAAGTGAAATCAAAGATAACGGCGGCGGTGCCGTCGCAGTTTCCATGGATGTTTCCAGCCGTGAAGATATCAATCGGGCTTTCGCTGAATCACAGGAGCAAGTTGGCGTCACTGATATTATTGTTAACAATGCCGGCGTTGCCGATATCAAGCCCTTCTTTGATACGGACGAAGACTCCTTTGACTCCACGATGAGAACCAATGTCAGTGGCGTTTGGCATGTCGCCCAGGAAGGCGCTCGGCGAATGGTCGAAGCCGACCGTCCAGGCTCGATTATAAATATCGCATCCATTCTCTCATTCGGCGTGCAAAAGGGATATGGGACTTACGCGGCTTCTAAAGCTGCAGTCGCCCAGATGACCCGCTCCATGGCCGTCGATCTAACCCGATATAAAATTCGGGTAAACGCCATTGCGCCTGGCTGGTTCGTTACTGAAATGAATGAAGAGTTCCTAACCAGCGAGGCTGGTCAGACTTATTTACAGTCACTGCCGATGCGTCGCCCCGGGGAAATCGAAGAATTGATTCCCCCCTTGCTGCTGCTGGCCAGTGACGCCGGTTCTTTTATCAATGGTACAGTGCTGCCCGTAGATGGCGCCCAGCACGCGGTTCTTATTTAGGAGTTAAGTTATGGATTTTACCTATTCCCCCAAATGTGAAGATTATCGCCGCCGGGTCCGTGGTTTCTTAGATGACCATATCCTTCCCAGGAACCAGCAATGGCATGAAGAAGTTTCAAGTGGTCGCTACCCGGTATCCTTTATGGAAGACCTGAAGAAATTGGCAAAATCAGAAGGCCTTTGGAATCTTTTCTTACCAAGCCTTAATGAAGATGAGCCCGGAGTTGGGCTTAGCAATATGGACTACGCTCCCTTAGCAGAAATTATGGGACGCATTATTTGGTCTTCTGAGGTGTTCAATTGCAACGCTCCAGATACGGGAAACATGGAACTGTTGCATATGTTCGCAACGCCCGAGCAAAATGAGCAATGGGTAAAGCCCCTGCTCAACGGTGAAATTCGTTCAGCCTTTGCCATGACCGAGCCCGATGCCGCTTCCTCGGACGCCACCAATATTCAGACATCAATCAGGCGCGACGGCGACGATTACATCATCAATGGACGCAAGTGGTTCATCACCAACGCTTCACATCCCAATTGCAAAATTTTCATCCTTATGGGAAAAACCGATCCCGAAGCACCTTCTCACAAGCAGCAAAGTATGATCCTGGTCCCAATGGACACCCCAGGAGTTGAAGTGGTACGCAACATTCCGGTTTTGAACCACCATGCTCCGGAGGGGCATAGTGAAGTCTTATTTCGCGATGTCAGGGTACCTGCGTCAAATCTTCTGGGTAGCGAAGGCGACGGCTTCATGATGGCGCAGGCACGTTTGGGGCCGGGACGTATTCACCATTGCATGCGCTCAATCGGTCAGTGTGAAGTTGCTTTGGAACTTATGTGCGAGCGGGCTCAAGAGCGCAAAACTTTTGGTAAATATTTACATGAACATGGCGGCGTCGCCGAAGACATTGCCCAATCCAGAATAGAAATCGAACAGGCGCGCCTGCTGGTTTTAAAAGCGGCATACATGATTGACACCGTCGGCGCAAAAGCGGCCCGCAAAGAAATTGCCATGATCAAAGCCTTGGTTCCACCAATGCAGTGCCGGATCGCGGATCGCGCCATGCAGATATTTGGCGCCATGGGTATCAGTCCGGACACGCCACTAGCCGATATCTACACCTGGGGACGCGCTTTAAGATTCGCCGATGGCCCGGATCAAGTTCACCTGCGCAGCATCGCCCGTATGGAGATAAAGAAGAGTGCTGGAAATTTGGGAGAGGCCGCAAAATACCTAACCCTTCCAATCGCTGCTGGATAATTCAAAGTCGCTAACTCGGGCACCTTAAACGTTAACAGATTTGGTGCCGCTTCGCTCAGGGCAGTTAAAAGGACGTATGTATCTAACCCATTTCAGCTTTCTTGAAATCAGCTAGTTTCAAGTTACTTCACGAAGGATTTTTTAGGCAAATACTACTGGCCAACCAAGAAGCGGTTTTGCATTAGGTCCAATTTTGCGAACCTGATAAACTTCTTGAAATCGGCCACATCAACCCTGGTGTTGGGAAGTTGCATGGTCGAGTGAGCCTGAGCAAGTGTAGATAGGTTAGCGCGTATGGCGGCAGTCGCCGTGAACAATGGGACCAATGGGAAGACAACAAGACCCGCGATTTCCTCAATTTGTTCCGGGGTTACATCCGCCTCCAACCAGCCCAATATTTGCAGCGACATGGACCGCAATGACCTCTATTAGCTATTAGCCGACATGCTGACAACCGCCGGATAATGTCCGCTTTAGCTTCCTAATGCAGACTTTTAAGACGGGCCCGGAATAAGTCTGCTTATAGCCAAAACCGGATTATTTGCTGTCTAACAATGAACGAAGAGAAACCGCAACCAAAGTCGATATTCAAGAGACCTTGCGTACAATTGTTTGTGTGTCGGTGACTTGATTTCGCCCAAAGTCTTTGGCTCGGTAGGGAGCTTGGTCAGCGACGTGAACGAGATTGCCCGGCTCACCGTCCTTTTCGGGAATAAGCGCGGCTACGCCGAAGCTTGCGGTAATTATGCCTTCGGGGAGGTTCCCTTTATTGGGGATGGCCAGTTGTTCAACCGCCTTACATAATCGCTCGGCAGTTTCCAACGCGCCTTTTAGATCCGTCGCCGGAAGAAGGCAGGCAAATTCCTCGCCCCCGTATCGGGCAATCAAGTCCGTGTTGCGCACAAGGTTCTCTTTCAAAAATCTTGCCACGGTTCGCAAGCAGCAATCTCCTGCGGGATGGCCGTATGTGTCATTGAATAATTTGAAGTCGTCGATATCGGCGATGATCAAAGCCAATTGTCATTTTTGCCCTATTCATAGACCACCACCTGGCCATCCTTTGCCCAGGTTCGGAGTATTTTCCACCCCCCCTTGCCATTACGAACAAGCAGGTAACTGACATAATTTTCCAGTTCCAACCCCAGGACTTTGTTGCTGTCGGGTGTAACCGAATGGACGATTAAGTAGCCGTCTTCAGGAAGATCGGACAGTAATTTGCGGATGGCTGCTACGGAATTATGTGTTCCGTAGTTAGAGAATGGCATGACTGCGCGTTTTGTTCTCGACCTTGTAATGACCGAACCTTCGCCATTGCCTCTTGGATCAAGGACAAACAATCCCTTTTCCATCGGAATGTTCTCGGCGGCAAAAAAAGCGGCCCCGTTGAATCTTCTCTTTGGATCTTCCAAATCGAAGCGCAGCTTGTGCGGAAACAACAGCGGCGCCACCACGATCAGTAACACTGGGGCTACCTTCAGCCAAGCCGGCAATGTCAGGTCCCCGATATACTTGCGCCACAAAATACCGACGCCGTAGGCGCCAAAGGTCCCTGCCAGCAAGCCCAGATGCATGTTGTAGCGCCAATAGCCGATGGCGCCAAGCGCGCCCGCCTCTCCGAATGAACCGACATAAGTCAGCAGCAAGAACGCGTTGTAACCCAGAAACGTGACCGCTACAAGGATGGTCAGGCGATCGAAGGAACCCCCGAATTTGAACAATCCCCGTATAGCGAAACCGACGGCGATAGCCATCACCAGAAAGAACTGCGCCTTCTTTGCGGCGATTACCAGCATTTGCTTAATTATGAGCGGGATGATCGCGACGTTCCAGTCCGCGAAAGGACTAAACGAAGCTTCTCCTCCGGCAATGCCTGCCAGTTCCAAATTCACGTGGAAGCGCCACAACGAATAGACTACCAGCATCGGTATCACCATCAGCGCTAAACGCCTAAGTAAACTGGAAAACCGTATATCAGGATCACGCAAACCGACGACGACGACTGCGACCAGAATCACTACAGCCAGAACCAGATTGACCTGCTTTATGTTGATCAGCACCAGGCCCAGAAGCGAGAACTGCCAGGCCAGATTCCAGGCTGCAGCATCGTCTTTTGTCGACAGGGCTTCGAGCATTCGCCACGATACATAAACTGAGAAAGCCACCAGAATGGCGGTCGGCGTATCGGCATAGGTGGTCAGGACAATCTTCTGCACGAAGGTCGGGTTCAAAAGTGTAGCCCCGATCAAGGCCAGGGCTGAAAGCACCCAGCCGGGTTTGTCCGGCATTTCACGCCCCGCCCCCTTGAGCAGCAGCTTTAATGTCATCAGGCCGAAGGCCATCAACATCAGCACATTGAGCATCCTGCCAGAACCTTCCAGCATCGTGCCGGCAATACGGCTGCTCAGATATGTCAGCAAAGGCCAGTTGTAGGGGTATGCCGGTAGCATCGGCCTTCCGTCAGGTGGGTTAGCCAGAGACGGAAAGGAATCATATTCCAACATAAACATTGGCGCCGAAAGCCAATGTGAAAATTCATCCCATTGCGACGCCACCATCGCAGTTGAAACAAGAACCAGCGGCAGGCCGATAAAAAAAATCTTTACGCTGCCAGCCGCCAGCAGGCCACCGGGACGCCTAAGTGCAACGACGGTTGCCGGAATGGCGAGAAATGCCAGCAACACGGCAACATAGGTAAACGGAATGGCGGTTAACACCCCAGCAAAGGTGAACAGCACCACCGCGACGGCCCAACCGTAAAGAGGCGTTGCCTCGTATTCGCGACGTAGGCCGGTAACAAGGGCGCCGATCCCCGCAAGCCCGAACCACAGCAGCAAAACGGAAAGTAATGTCAGGAACTGGTCCTGGCCATCAATAAAATAACTGAAATAGTTAATCATAACTGTCGGTTAAGGGGTTTTTTGGGAACATTCTGGGTGTCAAAGTTAATGAAAGCAATCAGCAACTGGCTGCCAACGATAATTGGCAGGGCGGCCATAAGAACCATGCCCGCAGTCGCCGGTATGCCGGTGTTAACACTTTGCCACCACCGGAAAGCACCATAAATAACACCGAAAAGAAAAAGTATTTTCCCCACCACCAGTTCCAGCGAAGCGACGTAAAAATTTTTCACAAAGTATGTAAAGAAAATACGCCGGACCGTGTTGGCGCAGTGTTTGACAGAGAATTCATAGATGATCGATCGTATTCTTAAATGACTATTCTCGTTTCCATAGATCGCCGCCATGGGAATATCACGGACGACCGCGCCCAGTAGGTTAAGCCGAAATAGCATGTCTGACTCAAAAAAGAATCCCTTGCTGATGCTATTAAAATCAAGCAGCCGCGCAACTTTGGTATGGATAGCGGTAAAACCGTTATTGGTATCAAAAATATTCCAGTAGCCGCTGGACAGCTTGGAGAAAAACGACAACACCAGATTACCAACAATGCGAATGGTCGGCATCTGGCGTAGTGCATCTAACTGGTGGAAACGGTTGCCCTTGGTATAATCAGCCTTACCCTCGGCTATAGGCGCTATCAGGTTGGGGATCAGGGCTGGGGGCATTTGCCCATCGCCATCCAGTTTGACGATGATGTCGGCTCCCAGATCAATGGCGTGGGAATAGCCAGTCATAGTTGCTCCACCGACGCCAGTGTTGACGTCGTGCTCAATGACCACGAGCCGTTTGTCGGGGCTGTTTTTGCGCACATATTCACCGGTTTTCAACGGACAGGCGTCATCAACCACAATAATATGACTGACCTCACTGCCGATGGCGTCAATGACCGGCAGCACATGGTCAATTTCGCGGTAACACGGAATTACGACGGCGACGATCGGCGTTGATTCGTTGATTATATTTGCCATACCAGTCAGGATTTCATCAGGTAGCTATTTTTCTTAGCCTTCCAGACTCGGCCACCATCGTTCCTGAACAAGACAAAGGTATTGAGCGTTTTTTTCGGCAAAACAATCTTGGCGACCACCGAAAGCAGCAACTTCATGTTGTCGCGCATGACCCGGAACAGATCGCCAAAGCGTAAATTGAAAACATAAAGCGATGCATAGCCAACGAGCTGGTAAAATTCGATCTCGCGGCGATGGATACTTTCAAGCTCGACCGCGTTGCCTAGCTGCTTGTTGAAATCGTCCCAATTGACAGAAAGTTTTTTGTAGCCCCCCTCACCTTTCGTGGCCAATTCCCAGATTTGCGTACCCGGGTACGGCACCATGATACCAATGGCGGCGACATCGGGGTTGAGCTTAACGGCGAAAGCAATGGTCTTGAAAACCGATCTTCGTGATTCATTGGGATGGCCGAGCATGAAATACCCGGATGTGGTTATCCCGGCACATTTCAAAACCTCGCGAGCTTTCAGCAAACGGTCCTTGTTAACGCCCTTTTTCATTTGCGCCATGATGTCTTCGTCGCCGGTTTCGACCCCGTACCCGGCGAACCCGCAGCCGGCAGATTTCATTAGCGTCGCCAGTTCAAGATCGATGGTGTTCGCGTGAACGGTCGCCGTCCATTGGGCGTTTTTGGGCACGTTGCGCCTGATCAGCTCTTCACATAATTCCGATGTGTGTTTGCGATCGACACTGAATGTTTCGTCGTAAAAGTGGATGTTACGGACCCCGTACTTTTCAATGTCGTCTTTGATCTCGTCTGCGATCAGGGCCGGGGTGCGTTTCCTGACCGATTGGCCATACGGGCGGCTGCAAAATGTGCAGGAAAACGGACACCCCCGTTGCCCCATGACCGGCAGGGACTCGCAGAATTCTTCCATTTCAGCCGCGTCGTACAAATCCCATCCGGGCGAGCCAAGCTCATCCAGGGTTTCGGGTATCTCGGCCCGGCCGGCATTCACAATATCGCCGTCGCGGCGGCGCCAGAGTCCCTGAATGTTGGGTACCGGCCGGCCATCGACAAGCGCTTTGACAAGGCTGGAGAAAGCCATTTCACCCTCACCGACGACGACATAATCAATGGAGGGAAATTCCCGCAATGTGCGTCCCGGCATGAAGGTGGCATGAAACCCGCCCAGCACCGTGACCACATCGCCCAATTGTTCCTTAACCAATGCCATTACCTCGGCGGCGACGGTGACCATCGGCGTCATGGCGCCGAAGCCAACAACCTTCGGCTGCAGGCGAACGATCTCCGCAACGGTTTCCTCAATTGAAAGGCGACTGAACTTGGCGTCAATCAGGGCCGGGACTATGCCGGTGTGGGATTTTAGGTAATTTCCGATATAGGCAATTCCAATGTTGGGAAAGTCCGGAAGATCATAGACTTCCAGAATGGCTCGGGCCGGTGGGTAAACCAAAACCACGTCATATTTATCTTTCTCAAAGGCCATAGATGTGCCGTCCTATCTGCGTATAATTCAACGAAAATAGAAGTTTCTCAATGCATTTACAACGGCCTTGGACAGTCGCTGAGAGATCTCCCGTGAATAGGTTAGAGTATACACCTGTGGGTTAGAATTGCATATCCGGTTAGGGGCAGGAGTGGCCCCAGTCAACTCCTTGATTACACTTCTGCTTTGTGCGCGAAAGTGGAGATTTACTGCCCCGTGATCAGTAGCACGGGAGGGTCTAAAAACACGGTGGCGGATTCTCTATGCAGAATAGAGTCTCAGGTTGCTTTTCTCGACCCGGACCTCTTCCCATGAATTAAAAAAAAATGCCCTGACACAGGGCTTTCACCGGGTGAAAACCCATGCAGAACCCTAAGTGCATTCATGGAAACGAAAAAGCCGGACACCCAAAAAGTGCCCAGCTTTGATATGGAATGGTGGTCCGTATAGGACTCGAACCCGGAACCAGAGATTTTTTAATCCATTATTTTTATTGATTTATTTAGCGGCCGTTTGGTGGCGGGCTTGTGTTTCGATGAATTTCCAGATCACTTTTCTGAGAAATATAGTTCTGGTGTATCCGTATGAAAAAATCAACATACAGATAGGATTAGGAGATATTACGTATAATTGCTATTATTACGCTTGTTACGTAATAAGAGTTTAGACCATGCCCTTAACGCTCAACATCGACCCGCCGCATGTATCGGCCATCAAGCAGCACGCCAAGAAAACCGGCGTCAGCGCGTCGCGTCTCGTCACCCGTTTTATTGATGGATTGACGACGCAGACGCCGCCGCCCTCGCTTGGCAAGGCGATAAAGGAATTACGCTCTCACCGTGAAGACCTGATGAGCAAAGGTCTTCTGAACATCGCCGTGTTTGGCTCCGTCGCACGCGGGGAAGAGAAGCCGGGTAGCGACGTTGACCTGCTGGTCAAGACATCCAAAGACATGGACGCTTTTCGCTTGGCAGGCGTCAAAGCTGGCTTGCAGGATATTCTAGGCGCGCCCGTCGAGATCGTCACGCTGAAGGAATTCAATGACAGTTTTGACCGGTCCACACAGGAGGAAGTCGTCATTGCCTACTGACAGACCGGCCCAACGTATCCACGACATATTGGCGAACATTGCCTCCATCGAAGAGTATACGAGGAAGCTTACAAAACAGCCTTTCCTCGAAAACAGGATGGCCGTCGACGCCGTTGAGCGATGCATGGAACGGATTGCGGAAGCAGCGAGAAAACTCGGTGACCAGTTCGACGGCTCAATGCCGGATGACGTCGACCTTCACGCCATCCGTCAATTCGGCAGCGTCATGCGTCACGATTACGACGCCGTAGACACTTCCATTATCTGGAACGTCGTAAAAAATGAACTCCCCAAATTGAAAAAGGCTTTTAAAGCTCTGCAAAAAGACTATCCGTTGCCGAAGAAAGAAACCGACGCCGGGTTCGATCCTTTTTAAGATGTACGTGCGACGATTGTAGCTTTTCTCGACTCGCCGCCAATCCTTAATTTTACGGAAAACACCTCCTTTTTGAGCAGGCTGGCGGCGGTGCGGTCCAAGGAGCAATCCAGTTATCAAAATTCCTTGATACCGCCTTTAACGACTTTGCTTCTAACGACATCGACCCGGAACAGTTATTGCCGATGCAGGAATTCATCAATTTCCTTCATCATCTCGGCAAAAAGGGGATTAAAGGTCAATCGGGCACCGGCATTGGCGATAACGGGATTGTCGGCGCCGTCATCCAGAATTTCGCCCCGCCATAGTTTCTTACTCGTCAGACAGCGGGCGACATCTTCGGCGTTCCGGTCAAAGTTTTCGCCACAATTGCGGTAGTCGCCTTCGACGCCATAATGCGGATTGTCCGGAGCAACGTGAATTGATTGATGTGAGAACCCGGAAATCTGCTGGTCCGGCAAGAAACTGTTGGCATAAAAAACACGCTTGTCGTCCGGTTCAAATGAGCGTGCCGGTTTTTTCTGATAAATGATGAGGCGATTGGCACTGTTTATGAGGTTACGCGTAAAATATTGTTGATTGGCGGCTGTATCGATCACTGGATCGTCGGCGCTTTGAGCCATAAAGACCGGTGTTTGAACCTTTTGGCTGTCAAGTTCTTCGCGAAGTTCTTCGGTCAATAAATATGTTTCCGCCACCCCGTTTAGAGGCATCGCCTCATAGCGGGCATAGTCGTCAGGCAATCCCTCATCCGCCCAGTCGATAAAATGCCGCAGCCAGACTGCTTGGCGAATTTGCCACGATCTGTTGAGCTTCAATGCCGGTGAAAAGGCAAACACTCCTTTGACGTCCGGATCATCCAGTCCAATCAATACGGATAACAACCCGCCGAGAGAAAATCCGCCGACGAAAACCTGGTCGGTATCGCTCTTCAACGTCTTAAGTGCAAATTGGCTCGCATTCAGCCAGTCTTCACGTTGAATTTTCAGCAAGTCACCGGGACGGGTCCCGTGTCCGGGAAGCAGGATAGCCCTGACCAGAAAACACCGTTCGGAAAACGCCTTTCCCAAATCTGTTACGGCGAAAGGCGTGTCGGACAAACCGTGTATCAACAGGATACCTTTGGCCGGCTTTTTCGAATCCGTCATTGAGCAATGTGATGCCGGGGGTAACTCAAACGGCATCGCCGCACGAATTTCCCTATCCCGATGACGATCTTCCTTGAATACCTTTTCAGTCTCCAGCAGATGGCGTGTCCAGGCCTGGTAGTCTTGGAAGCTGCGATAACGGCTTTCGTCAAAAGCTGTGGCGGCTCTGGAGGGTTCGAGGTGACGATCAACGTTTTCGCCACTCGTAACACATGCCGTCAAAGAGGCAAGCACTAAGCCGGTGATGAGGAGCAGAGCTTTCAAATTAACACCCTAACTAAAAACTGTAGCTCAGTATGAGACCGGACATGAACTGGTTATCGTCCCCTTTATCCTTGACGATTGGGCTATCGGCGGCATCGCCGAGAAGTTTCTTATATTCCAACATCGCCGTTAAAGAGACATGTTCGGTAACCCATCCAAAGCCGCACCGGTGATCAACGCATCAGGCGTCTGCAGGATTGACTGCACCAATTGGACATCTGATCGGGAAAACGGAACGATATCAGTCAACGTCATTCAAGATGCCCCAACGGCGCAGGTACTTCTCACCGATCAACTGCTCCTCTTCCGTTTGATCCTTCAAGTTACACCCGTGCGGCATGGTGATCGTCAGCGGCAAAGTGCGTCCACGTTTTGACGACCCCTTCGGATGGAATTTGATGGTCAATTTGGCCTGGGTTGCGACCCAGCCACCAGCCAGAGGGTCGTTTGCACCGAACCGGTCTGCCGACATTTTCCAGATGGTCCGATCCGCTTTGCGCAGGCATTCGAGAGTGACGCGCTCGCCATTATTATCGAACGGCATCAAACGCAATTGCTTCACCTCCACAGACTCAATCCCGTCATCCGGGTCCGTCT
>CAZBEC010000026.1:0-57842 GCA_964490815.1 uncultured Thalassospiraceae bacterium | reverse complement strand
CTTCATTCAACTGGTCTTCTATAAGGAACGGATCGTCCCATTGAAAAGCGGGCTTAGAACACATGATGGTGTCTCCGAATAATGGTAAAGAGGTATGTATATACCGAAATAATTAAAACGGCAATTTCTCAGATGACTTTTTTTGCCCAGTTTTCGTTTTTTGACTACTGGGAACGCTTTGCAATCGAAGCCTCTTGCCGTCCAGATATGTGTCGGTGGCTATCATCGTTACATCCGTGCGGCTTTTGCCTTGTCCCGATTTTACTTCCGTTGTTGACACATTTAAAGCCGTTCCACCAAAAGGCCACCATTGAAAATGACATTTCCTTTCCTGATCACCGGCTTTAGAACATTCACTGGTTCCTGGTTTGCCGTGTTTCTTGCCGATACTTTCAAGAATTTCTGCTTCGGTTCGGGTTCTAAAGCTTTGGTCATAGCGCATGCGGAAAGCCTTGTCGCGTCCATTGATGTTAATGAACCACACAGTGTAGTGAGCTCCTTCGAAATTAAAGGTTACCGCTGATTCCCCACGGCCCAGATTTGAAAGGTCCAGATTGGGATGTTGTTCCCTCACTTTGTCCGGCGTCATGCCCAAGCTGACATTTCCCATCTTAAATGACTGTTTTTCAGCCTCTTTCTGGAAAAATAGCCTTCGCCAGTCGATTTCGTCGCCGACTTTTGTCTCGAAAACGATAAAAACTCCAAGGCCGAATAAAGCGGCGCAACACAGATACAGCAAGGTTCGGATACTGTTGCTATCACTTTTCCGGCGGCCGCGGTTTGTTTTACGTCGGTCACCTTTTCGTCGGTCACCTTTTCGTCGGTTTGGAATTGCTTCGTCCGTCATTTTTGAAAAACCATTTTACCCTGGCCTTTCCTTTTGGATAATTTCACCGGCGTATTTTTAGTCACGATGATCATCTCACATGCTTCCATATTTGGCGAAATTATTATTTAATAACAATATACAAGCAAATTTCTCAAAATTTTGAAACGTCCTATTCGCCGTTTCTGGATTTGTCCAGCACCGCCTGACAGGCTTCCCGCCAAGGCGTAAAAGCGCCCTTCGAGCGCAGATGGTCGACACCCATTCCCGTGAAACTTCCCGGAATGCAGAGTTCATCGACAAGATCTTCCAAGGCCGTGTTGGGTCTTTTCCGTATTGTCGTCGCCCCGGACATGGTCATTTCAGCAGCCAAATTTCGTGCGGTTTTACATTCGACGCCGTTTTCAGTCAGCCATTGTGTAACTTCTGCGACCAAGGCCTGAACCCAACCGTAATAACAACCCATTACACTGGCGGTTTCGAATTCTTCTTCCGATGTGAAAGGAATTACAGGACCGCATTCTTTCAGCATACCTGCAACCACCGGGTCATCTGGAAAAATACTTGTCGGGCTGGCGCCAAATTCAGATGCCGTAACCGGCAAGGCCCGGAAGACTTTCGCACCAGAAACATGCTTATCGAAAATACTGATAGGCACACCGGCGCATAAGGAAACGACCGTCTGATCCGGACGCCAGGGTAAACCGGCAATGGCCTCTTCTACCTGAAATGGGCGAACAGCGATAACCACGTACTGCGAGCGTTGTACAAGTGATTTATTGTCGTGAGCTACATCAAATTCATACCTATCGCAAAGGGTTTGAACCCTCTTGGCGTTGCGAGGCGAAAGCAGGATTTCCGAAGCTGCGACCGCCTTAACGATTCCCTCGGCCATATGCTGTATTAAGTGTCCGACACCGAGAACGCCAATTTTGTGTGTGACCTGGCTCATATTCATTTCCTGTTTTTTTCTGCCGCGATATCTTGCAAGGCCGGTATGACATCTTTTGCATTTCGGCAAACGATTGCACCACAAATTTCCAACTCATCGGCGACGTCAACCGGCAAGCTGGTATTGCTTCCTGAAGGGAGTTGATTGAGCCGTCCGCCAATGAATACAGGAATTTCCAGCTCACGTTTCTGAAGCTCATCCATTAATTCCTGTATGAAGGTCAGGGCGATGCCGTTGTACGTACTGAGAGCTATCGCATCCGGATTTACGAAAGCAGCCTTGTCGGCGAGGGAAGACGGAGCAACTGAAACGCCACCATCAAGGGCTCCAACTGAAAGTTCTCTGAACATTCTTTCTATGAGCAATTTTCCATGTTCGTGCACGTCCGTTGTTGCGATCAGTATTTCCAGCTCCCCTGTCGACAGGCTTTTCCTCACCTCGTCGGAAACCAATGAAAGGTGGGATTGAACCGCGTTATCTGCTTCCTCAACAATGGAAGAGGGTATCAGAGCTTTTCGCCCATGCCAGGAATCGGGTTCGACATCTCCTGCGCCGAACAATTCTTCCAGGCGTTTTCCACCAAGGCGACGAAGGGCCAGCAACATTTGAAAGGGATCTGAGATATCGATGCCTGATCCCCTTAATCCTTCGAGGGTGTTGTCAAAAAAAGTTCGTCCGCCATCGACAATGACCTCGGCTTCTTTTTTGACGACCGATAAGTCCGTGATATCGCTTAAGCCAACTCCATGATTAACCAGTCGACCTGCAAACAGTTGCGCATCGATGATCTCATCAATGTCCGGAATACGCTGATTTTCAGTTACTGGAACCGGGTTGATAGCGTGCCCGCTCGGGGTCAATATCTGGGCGACAATGTCGGTTGAAAGATATGCGGCGAGACTTGCGAAGTTTTCTGCTTCATTGCCCAGGTAACTGGTAGTGTTTCCATAGACCATGGTGCCGGGCGACGTCGCCACCTGAGACAGGGCCAAATGAAAAGAAAGCCGGTTGCGGGGGGATGAAAAATGATGGCCGTAGCAATGGGAAATATGGCCGCCGATCAAATCTTCAACGATGTACTTTTCAATCAGTACAGCTCCCAAACTTGAAGCAAGATCCGCAAACATGGCCGCAAAGCCGTCATCCAGATTGGAATGAACGAGAACCTCGACATTCTGAGCGGCGATCAGTCCTAGAGCTGTAAGAGTTGCCTCAGTGATGGCGATATCGTCTTCGTATCCGGGAATTCGGAACGTGAAATACTGCCCCAGGTTTCCAATTGCCGTTGAGCCAGCGCACAATGCGGCCTGGGTATTTTCTACTGAAGCCGGGAATCCGAGAACGAAATCGCCAAAATGTGGGGCGACCGGTGCGTCCTGAACCAGAGCTACGAAATCATCAATGTCTTCAAGAATGAGTCCCGTTCCGCGCCATTTTTCATCACGTAAATCCCGTGGCAGGCCCATGGTCCAGTCGAGGCAAATACCATATCGGTCTACTAGCACGTTTTGCTTCTGGCAGGTCTCGTAGATTTCCGCCCAGGCACGTCTGGATTTGTCGAAATCACGAAAGCCTATTTGTGCATGTTGCATGATGCGTTTTTGGTTGACGCAATTGCGTTTGAAGTCCGCCTCTGACGAACATTTCGACTGACGCAGGAACGGGCATTCGGCGACCTTCCAGTCTTTGGCCAAAGATCTCCCTAGGGATAGAACCTCTTCGCCTGATGGAATTCCCTGCTCAATGATTGGTTTGTGAGCGCCAAATTCATTGATCATGGAAGATTCCAAATCCGATTACGATGCCTGCAAACCAGCTAACGCCGAATATATCTAGTGGACTTTCTTTTGGCGTCATCCGAAACTCCTTTATTGTCAATAAGGTCCTACAGAATGCCCCACGGAGCAAGACCATGAACCATAAATCATTGATTATTGGCGATTTGCCGGATTCGACTTCTCTCCGCCGGGCGCTTGACGAGACTCATCACGACACCGAAGAGAACGTGGTTGGGCAACGCCTGACGCAGGCGGCGCTGTCCACGAATTCATTAACGGAAATCCATCGGCACGCACATACTCTAGTAGAGGGCATGCGGGAAAAAGGGGCCGGCGAGGGCGGTCTTGACGCCTTCATGCACGAATTCGATCTGTCCAACTCCGAAGGGGTTGTCTTGATGTGTCTGGCCGAAGCACTGTTACGCATTCCGGACGCGGCCACCGCCGATAAGCTGATCAAGGATAAGATCGGAGACGCCGACTGGAGTTCCCATCTTGGACACAGCGATTCAATTTTCGTAAATGCCTCCACCTGGGCTTTGATGCTGACGGGTCGGGTCATAAATTTGGATGTCACAGACCAAAAAGATACAGCTTCACTGCTAAAAAGACTGATTGCGAAAAGTGGCGAGCCCGTGATCCGGCAAGCCATGATTCAAGCCATGCGTATTATGGGGCGGCAATTCGTCCTGGGCCGTTCCATAGAAGAAGCAATGCAACGGGGGGCCGCCAGCGAGGCCAAGGGATATCGATATTCCTTCGATATGTTAGGCGAGGCCGCCCATACAGCGGTCGACGCCAATACCTATTTTCAGGCCTATGGACATGCCATTGACGTTATTGGTGCGGCGTCTAGGAATCGGGGCGTAATAGATGGTCCTGGAGTTTCGGTGAAGCTGTCGGCATTGCATCCACGAAACCAGTCAACAAAACGCTCACGGGTGATGAGTGAATTGGTTGAAAACATTTTCGAATTGTGCAAACGAGCCGCAACAGTTGGCATCGGACTTTGCATTGACGCCGAGGAAGCCGCCCGCCTGGAAATTTCCATGGATATTCTTGAGGTTCTATCAGGCGACTCAAACTTGCGAGATTGGCAAGGGCTGGGGCTGGCGGTCCAAGCATATCAAAAACGCGCATATCCGCTGCTCGATTGGCTTGATGATGTTGCTCAACGGCATAAACGCCGTTTCATGATCCGTCTGGTCAAGGGGGCCTATTGGGATACGGAGATCAAACGGGCCCAGGTGGAAGGCCTGGACGGTTATCCCGTATTTACCCGCAAAGCCTCGACCGACGTATCTTATCTGGCCTGTGTTAAACGCCTGTTTCAATCACCTGTGTCTTTTTATCCGCAGTTCGCCACTCACAATGCGCATACAGCGGCGGCAGTTATGGAAATATCCGGCGAAAACAGTGATTTTGAATTCCAGCGCCTGCATGGAATGGGCGAAAGTCTGTTCGATCAAATAACAAACAGCGAGGAAAAACCCATTCCTTGCCGCGTGTATGCTCCCGTTGGTTCTCATGAAGACCTGCTAGCTTACCTTGTCCGCAGACTCCTTGAAAACGGCGCCAATTCGTCGTTTGTCAATCGCATTGTCGATGAGGCCGCACCAATTGATGAGATTGTCGCAGACCCGATTGCCCAGGTGTCAGCCTTGCCGGTGAAACCGCATCCGGGAATCCCGCTGCCTGTTGATCTGTACGGGGAAGAGCGAAGAAATTCCGGCGGGCTTGATTTGTTTGAACCATCCGATCTTGAACGCCTGTCCAGTGAAATGGAACAAGCCGGTAGCGATTGGCGCGCGGTTCCGATAATCAGTGGCGCCCTGAGTGGGGGCAACGGAAGAACGCTTTCATCTCCCGCCGACCACAACATCCCTGTGGGGAAAGTCGTTGAATCCACAGCTAAGGATGTTGAAAAAGCAATTGATGTGGCCGCCCGGGTGGCTGCTGATTGGGATTCCGTTAAGGCAAACCACCGCGCACATTGTCTGGATATTACAGCCGACCTGATGGAGAAAAACAGGGCCGAACTGATGTCGCTCTGCGTCAATGAAGCAGGTAAGACAGTCGACGACGCTTTGGCTGAAGTGCGAGAGGCCGTAGATTTTTGCCGCTATTATGCTCATCGTGCTCGGGTGGAATTTGCTGAACCGGAGACTTTGCGCGGACCAACCGGCGAAACGAACGAGATTTCCCTGCATGGTCGGGGCGTTTTTGCTGCGATCAGCCCATGGAATTTCCCATTGGCGATTTTTATGGGGCAGATTAGCGCTGCCCTTGCCGCCGGTAATACGGTTGTAGCTAAACCCGCCGAACAGACGCCGTTGATCGCCGCACGCGCAATTCGTTTGTTGCATCAGGCCGGTATCCCTGAAGAAGTCCTGCATTTCGTTCCGGGAGACGGACCGAGTGTCGGTGCGCCGTTGATCGCTGATGAAAGAATTTCCGGCGTCGTTTTTACCGGATCGGTCGAAGTCGCCCAATTAATCAACAGAACTCTTGCCGGCAAAACCGGTCCCATCGCTCCATTGATTGCCGAGACAGGAGGGCAAAACGCTATGATCGTCGATTCAACGGCCTTGCCGGAGCAGGTTGTTGAGGATGCCGTCATGTCGGCTTTTCGAAGCGCCGGGCAACGTTGTTCGGCGATGCGCGTGATGTTTGTTCAGGAAGATATCGCGAAGCGCATGATTGAAATGCTGGCCGGGGCTGTTGAAGAACTCCGGGTCGGAAACCCTTCCAATATTGAAACTGATGTGGGTCCAGTTATTGATGCGGAAGCCCTTGCCAATCTTGAGGCCCACGCTAAAAAAATGGATAAAATTGGCACTAAGATTTGTCAGGCGAAATTGACGGATGAGTGTGTTAACGGCACTTTTTTTGCGCCTCGAGCATACCAGATCGAAAGCTTGAGTTTACTTGAACGGGAAGTCTTTGGACCCATTGCGCATATCATCACTTATGGCGCAAACAGGCTCGACGAGGTAATCGATGCCGTAAATAATAGCGGGTACGGTTTGACTCTTGGCGTTCACACTCGGGTAGATGCGACCAGGCGCTATATTCAGGAACGCCTGCGGGTTGGAAATGCCTATGTAAATCGCAATATGATTGGCGCCGTGGTCGGCGTTCAACCCTTTGGCGGCGAAGGCTTGTCAGGAACGGGACCGAAAGCGGGCGGACCCCGATATCTGCATCGATTCGCAACCGAACGAACGATTTCATTGAATACGACTGCGTCGGGCGGCAATGCGGCATTGATGTCCTTAAGTGAGGAAGACTAGGCGTATCAAGATAATTGTGACCCCAAGGAAAAAAGAGTATAGAGGCCTGATGAAACATCTTTTTTTTAGTTTGGCCCTTGTGGGATTAGTGACGACAACGTCGGCATGTTCGTCGCCTCCTTACATTCACAATGCCGGAGAGTACAATAGGGAGTCAGCCGGATTTGGCAGACCTGTTGAAGACATTTCCCAGGTTACGATTTGTTACAGTTCATCTGAAGCAACACCCCGTCAGGTTTCTCAATTGGCCGTTGCCGAATGTGCCCGCTTCAATAAATCGGCAGTTTTTTCAGAACAAAGCTATCAAGTCTGCCCCCTGGCGGCGCCGATTGCCGCTATCTATACATGTGAAGGCGACGCAGGAAATGTGATGGGTGGCAGTCAAGGGATTCCATCTGGTACATTAATGAACTATGATGGGATACTTTTCCGTTATTAGCTTTTCGGGGAAGAGATAAGGAGCATTGTTAATGAAGAAAATTGCTGCTGTTTCATGTCTCATTGCGTTAACGGCCTGCGCCGAGGTCGATACTCAAAATGTCAATGCCGGGGGCGTTGTTGGCGCCGTCGTTGGCGGTATTGCTGGCGGTTTTGTTGGCGCTGAATTTGGTGGCGGCCTTGGGCGAACATTGTTCATTGGCGCTGGCGCTCTTGTCGGCGCCGGAGTTGGCTACGAAGCTGGCACGCTTCTTTTCCCATCAGATCAAGCGGCGTACGACAACAATGCTCGATTGGCGTTAAACAATTCAGCCAATGGCGCGATTAGCCAGTGGTCGAACCCTGAAACGGGAAACGGTGGCATTTTCACCCCGACCAGCCTTTTCGTAACGGCTGACGGACGTTCATGCCGTGAATACCGGGCGACTCTAGCCTTAAAAGATGAAGGAGCCCAAACAGGCATTATAGCCCATCAGGCAGGAACGGCTTGCCAGCAGGCTGACGGATCCTGGCGTTCGGTAAATGAGGACTTCGGCTGATCGAAATATCCGACGGGAAAAACCCCGGGGAAAACATACGATGATCACCACGGCTGCCCTGTTGGTTGGGGGATACGCCCTCATACTTGCGGGAATGTTTTTCTTTCAGCGAAATCTCCTTTTCTACCCGGATCGTTCGGTGCCGAATCCGGCGCGAAGCGGTGTGGTTGAAATGACGCTTGAAAGTTCGGAAAGTGAAGATGGGCTTGTCCTGTCCTCCTGGTATTTTCAGGGAAAGGCTGACTTGCCCATCATTGTGTATTTTCATGGCAATGCCGGCAATATCGGTTCCAGGGGATATAAAGTAAGGCCGTTTTTGGACGCCGGATTCGGGGTCCTGCTAGTCGGTTATCGGGGATATGGAGGCAATCCCGGAAATCCGAGCCAAAAAGGTTTTTTCGCCGACGCCCGGGCTGCATTGGAAATTCTTCGAAGAAAAGGCGATTTTGAGCGCTCTTTGGTTTTCTATGGCGAGTCCTTGGGGACTGCTGTTGCAACTAAGATTGCCGCGGAATTGGCGTCCCAGGGAAATCCGGTAAAGGCCCTTATCCTGGAAGCGCCTTTTACATCAATTACTGATGCTGCTCAGCACTATTATCCCTATATCCCTGTAAAATGGTTGCTGAAAGATCCCTTTAATCAGGTATCTCTGATTGGCGACGTGGCGGCGCCTGTTCTTATTTTCCACGGGGAAGAGGACGGCACCATGCCTATTCGCTTTGGAAAAGCTCTGTACGAAAGAGCGAAGATGCCAAAACAATCCAAATGGTATCCAGACGCCGGACACAACAATCTATTTGATTTTGGTGCGGCCAAACTCAGTATTGATTTTATCCACTCGAATTGATTCCCATCGCGACCCTAAAACACAGTAAAGAAATAGTTAACAGGGCATTGGATTTGTTATTGTTTTCCTGTATACTACCAGATGTAGGTGTGTATGCGGCGCTGATCACGAATCGGCGGTCGACATGCATATGTGGATAGTGCTTTGTTTGTAAAGGCTTTATCCGTTTTAGAGGCGTTGTTGCCAAAGTAATTGTCGCAGCAACAATACGACCGATTTAGAACGCTAGGTTAGGCACCGTTTTTAAGAATGGCTCAGATACCGAGAAATTTGCCAGCTGCCGCCCCCACAAACGTACCTTCGGGACGTCTGCAGGGTGGACCGCGTTCTGTAGCTACAGCCGACGCCTCGCCCATCGACGAACTGAGCCCTCAAGATAGTGTTCTCTTTAACGACGCCCTACTTTATCAAGAAGAACAAGCTGCTGACAGGCGTGGAGGCGATCGCTCGCGTGGCAACCCTGTTATCGAATATGCGGGCACGGCTCAAACATTTGCCGCAGTATTTGAAGAAGGTAACGCAGCCGGTTCCGGCGGTGACGTGCAAAGAACCCGTTCCAGGGGTTTCGCCAATTTGGTTGCACGTGCGATCAATACCTACGAAACCAACGTGCGGGTGATTCAAGGAACCGCCCCTCAATTGGGCTCCAACTTAAGTCTGACACTTTAAGGCAATTCAAGAAAACCTTGGGTGTGATGGGCGTCATAGGCGCCTTTTTTATGTTGTGCTAGTTTTTCGCCTATGAGCATTTCAAGTATCCTTTCAACAGCTGTATCGGGACTTTTGGCGGGTAGCGAACGCGTAGCTACAAGCGCCCAGAATGTCGTAAACGTCAATACAGACGGCTATCTCGCCCAAGACATTCGGGAGAATTCGGCTGCGGCAGTAACAGTAGGAAAACCGATCGGAGCCGGAATGGTTCAGATAGACGGTCTAGAGCCTTCGAACGTCGATATCGGTAAGGAATTCATGGATATGATTGTCGCCAAATCTGCCTATGAAGCCAATGCGGCAGTAGTACGTAGCACTGAAGAAATGCTCAACGAAGCAGTGGATATAAAGGCCTGAACCGATCACTTTTTGTCGTTGTTAACGATTTCTTTGCCGTCCCGCTCTATACTGTCCATTGATTTGTTAAATATAACGTGTGAACGTGTGAGGCCAATGGGCGTAAAACAGGGAACGGTCTGCGCCGTTGAGTCGACTTTTGATGTCGCACTCTGGTTTGCCGATACGGCGCTTGATCAAAACGAATACTTGCAACCGCAAAAGCTGCATCGCCTGCTTTATCTGTCGCAGGGATACTTCGCTGTTGCTTTTGGCGGCCGGAAACTGATGCCCGCGGTTTTTGTGGCAGAGGAAATGGGACCAATCGAGCCCAACATATACAAGGCGTTCGCCAAAGGCCGTCCAAACATCGAACCAGAACTTTTTATGTCCGATGATGTTGAAAGTTTCCTCAACGGAATTTGGCGCCGTTTTGGACATCATGCGCCTGATCGTCTGACCAAAATGTGCAAGGAAACACTGGCGTATAAGCAGGCATTAAAAAAAGGTAAGCGAACGGAAATTCCCCTTCAGGCTCTCCTTCTATCATTCGCCCGCGCTGAGGATACACCGGCGATTACCCAGGTTATGAAGCCGAAATTGATGCGTTCTCAATCCGGTCGTCCCGTAGCGGTAAAAAGCTGGGTGCCAGGATCCTGAACACTGGTGTCGTCTGTCTAGTATTTAAAGTAATTCCACTTTAATGCTATTTGATCTAGGCTAGAATTCACTACATATAAAGAGTGAATCCTGCGGCTTTGGCGCGCAGATTTTTGCAATGGCCTCGAAAAAGAAGGCTTTAACAAACAATTCACCAGGGAGGATCGCTACCATGTCAAAACGCCTAAAGTTTCTGACCATGCTGGCTTGCGGTGTTGCGAGCGCAAGTATGATGATCTCGACACCGGCAAGTTCCAAGGTTGAAGGGGATACCATCACACTCGGATCAGCCGTTTCGATTACTGGTCGTTACGCTGTAAACGGAAAGCACACCAAAAACGGCTATGATCTTGCGGTCAAATTCATAAACGCCAAGGGCGGTGTGATGGTTGGCGGCAAGAAGTACAAACTTGCCATTAAATATTATGATGATGAATCGACGGCCCAACGCGGTACCCAGCTTGCCGAACGCCTGATACAGCAGGACAAAATCAAATATATTCTTGGTCCCTACAGTTCGGGGATGACCAAGGCGATCGCGCCGGTGGTCGAAAAATACGGAGTCCCGATGGTTGAAGGAAATGGCGCGTCGCGTTCCATTTTCAATCAGGGCTTCCGCTACACTTTCGCCGTGTTGTCTACGTCCGAGCAGTACCTGTCTACGGCCATTGACCTGGCGGCTGAGCAAGCCAAAAAGGCGGGCAAGGATCCTTCCAGCGTTACCATCGCCTTGGGCGTCCGCAATGAACCCTTCGCGCTGGATATCGGTGCGGGTATTCATGAAGACGCAAAACGCTACGGAATGAAAATCATTGTAGACGAAAAATTCCCCAAGGAAGTTTCCGACATGACCAGCTTCCTGACCAAGGTCAAAGCCTTGAAGCCGGATGTCGTCGTGGTTTCGGCACACACGGTCGGTGGCGCGCTGTTCGTTCGTCAATTGAATGAACAGAAGGCCAATGCTCCGATCGTCGCCATGACTCACTGTGAAACGGCGAAAGTTATCGACAAGGCGACTTTTGGTAATGGCGGCGAAGGTATCTTGTGCGCCGGGCAATGGTCAGAAAAGCTGAGCTACAAGGATGACCTGTTTGGAACGGCGGCCCAGTACGCCGAAACTTTTGAGAAAGCGTATGGGTATGTACCGCCGTATCAATCCGCAGAATCGTCGGCGTCTGTTCAGGTCTATGTCGATGCGATCCAGAGAGCGAATTCCTTTGATACAGCGAAAATTCGCGACGCGCTGGCGGCTACCGAAATGCAGACTTTCTACGGCAACGTGAAGTTTGCGCCCACGGGGCAGAATATCGCTAAACCGATGATCCTGCGTCAGGTCCAAAACGGGAAGTATATGCTCGTTGCTCCGTCGAAATGGGCCGATTCAGACCTCGTCTTTCCCAGAAAGCTTCCTTAAGGAAACTTTGCTCACGGATGCAGAAGATAGTTCCGCCCTCCTAATTAGGGGGGCGGAAATTCTGCAGCTTTAAGCCTTTTGTAGCGGAGAATTGTTATCGATACATTTATCAGCAATGTGAACCTGCTTTTCATTGCTCCGCCACTGTCGCTGCAGCTTTTTATCAACGGATTGATGATTGGCGCTCTGTTTGCCCTTGCAGCCTATGGCATGGCTCTGGTCTGGGGCGTAATGAATGTCATTAATATTTCCCAAGGGGAATTTGTCGTTCTTGGCGGTTATGTCGCCGTTCTGATGGCGGAGAATGGAATTCATCCCTTTTTGGCGGTTTTTGTCGCCCCGGTGATCCTGTATGCGGTTGGCTGGTCAATTTACAGAACGATCATTTGCCGGGTTGTCGATAAGGATCTTTTCACCTCGCTATTGGCGACGTTCGGCATCAGTATTCTGTTACAGCAACTTATGAATCAGGTATTTGGAGCCGATATCCGTCGCGCGCCCCATGGATTTGGAACCTGGGGATATTTTGACGGTCTGGTTACCATCGAGCAGGTCAAATTGCTGGCGGCTATTACCGCTTTCGCTCTTGGCATTTTTCTGGTTCTTTTCCTGAAAAAATCAAGACTTGGGCAGGCGATCCGCGCGACAGCGCAAAACGCCCGGGCTGCCCGTATCATGGGCATCAACACCGACAAGGTTTACGCTGCGACCTACGGCCTGAATGCCGCTATCTGCGGTGCGGCGGGGTCAATGGTGGCGATGATCTGGGTTGTTGAGCCCTACATTGGACTGGTCTACACCATCCGGTCGTTCATGATCGCCATTATCGCCGGACTTGGAAACCTCAGCGGCGTTGTTGTCGCCGGACTTGGCCTTGGCGTGGCTGAAAACTTTGCCGGATTTACTTTCGGAGCGGAATTCCAGATCGCCTTCGTTTTTGGACTTCTGGTCGTCATTTTGGTCGGGCGCAGTTTCATTCTTGGCCGAAAGCGTGAATATCTGAAATGAGCACGACTACGAATTCATGGCTGCTATATGGCGGCATTGGCCTGATTGGAATATTTCTTCCCCATATTCTGCCTGCATTTCAGACACAGATCGCCGTCATGTGGATGATGGTGACCTTTGCGTTGACGTGGGACATCCTGGGTGGGCGCATGGGGTACAACTCTTTCGGCAACATTGTTTTCTTCGGCGTTGGCATGTACGCGGCTGCTTCGATGCAGCATGAGCTTTATTTCGACGTTGGCCAGTTCGAGGTAATTTCCGACCAGTTCAACTTACAGCTTACGCCTGAAAAATATGTCTTTGGTCTTGGCTTGGGAATGTCTGTCGGCGCGATCATATGCGTGTTCCTTGCGTGGCTGATGGGGTCGGGCATCATGCGCCTTCGTGGCCACTACTTCGCAATTTGCACGTTGGGCCTAGGCGTGGCGGTCGGCGAGATTGCCGGAGGCATCAGCTATGTTGGCGGCGGCTCGGGTATGTCCGCACCCGTGTTCCCACTGGCCATGGGATCGGCCGGGCTTTTTTACTCCTACTTCTTTTTCATTCTGATGGTGGTGACGTTCTTCTCCCTGAAATGGCTTTATTCAACTCGCTTTGGATTGGCCATCAACGCCATTCGTGACGACGAGGACAAGGCCGAGGCCATGGGACTTCATACTACCCGCTACAAGACAGTGGCGTGGTGTGTGTCGGCGTTTTTCCTGTCATTTGCGGGTGCGGGTTTTGGCCACCTGAACGGTTTCATCGATCCGCTTGATGTGGCCTTTCCGGGTGCGACCTTTGGTGTATGGATGGTTCTGATGGCGATACTTGGCGGCAAGGGTACCTTGTGGGGGCCGGTCGTCGGCGCTGTGATTTTTCACGTCACTCAGGAATTTTTCTGGAGCACGCTGCTGGGATGGCAGCGCGTAGCCCTTGGCCTTTTGATTGTTATCGTCGTTGTCTTTTTCCCATTGGGGATCATGGGCTGGGCGCGCGAACGCTGGCCGGAACGCTTCGGTCACAAGGTGGATGAAAAACTGACGGCTGAAATTAACGGGGAGGGGGTGAAATGAACGGTCATCTTCTCGAGGTCGCCAATTGCAGCAAAACCTTTGGCGGCGTCGTCGCTAACCAGGATATTTCTATCAATGTTCCGGAAGGCAAGATCATCGGTCTGATCGGACCCAACGGTTCGGGTAAAACAACCCTTTTCAATTCCATCGTCGGGTACCACACGGTCGATACCGGATCGATCCGCTTCCAGGGTCGTGAAATTACAAAAATGATCGTGCCGCAGATCGCCCGTCTAGGCATGCTGCGCACCTTCCAGCAAACCCGCATCTACGGCAAAATGACCTGCGTACAGAACATGCAGATCAGCATGCCCCACCGCCAAAGTGGCATTGCTCACATGTTCGCCAAGTATCCGCCGGAAGTGGTGGAAAAGGCTGAAAGCCTGTTGGAATTTGTCGGCCTGTATTCCAAACGCTACCTGATGGCCGGAGATTTGTCCTTTGGTCAGCAGAAGCTTCTTGAATTCGCCATGGCGTTGATGAACGATCCCAAGCTGTTACTGCTAGACGAACCGACGGCGGGCATTAACCCTACCCTGATCAACGGATTGATCGACCGGCTGAAACGGGCCAATGCGGATTTCGGCATTACATTGCTTGTGATCGAACACAACATGCGCGTGATCATGAACCTGGCCGAGCACATATATTGCCTGGCCCATGGCGAGATGCTGGCCGAAGGCTTGCCCGACGATATTCAGAATGATCAGCGCGTCATCGACGCCTACCTGGGAGCCCACTAATGGCTGAAGAAGGAAAAAATGGCATCCGCGGTTACGGCAGTGGCGGCGTCGATACGGTTCTGTCCGTTGATGATGTTGCACGCGATGCGGAAAAACTGGCAGGCGATCGGCCGTCGGTCGAAAAACTGAACGAAATGTGCGTTGGGGAAGCCCTGTTAAGCATTGAGAACCTTGTTGCGGGCTACGGTAAGATGGAGATTATCCATGACTTTGACCTGCGTGTCGGCGGAGGGCAATCATTATGCCTGATCGGACCCAACGGCGCCGGCAAGTCAACGATCCTGCATTCGATCTACGGCTTCACCAACATCATGGGCGGCGTCATACGCATGAAAGGCGATGACATCACCAGGCTTACGACCAACGAGAAACTGAAGAACGCGGGCATCGCCTATATTTTGCAGGACAATTCTGTTTTTCCCAACATGACGGTGGAGGAAAATCTGCTGATGGGCGGATTCCTCAAAGACAAGACAGATGAAGCCATGGCCGCCGCCGAGAAGGTGTTCGAAAAGTACACCCGCCTGCGCGAGCGGCGTGACCAGCGTGCCGGGGTTCTGTCTGGAGGCGAACGCCGCCTGCTGGAAATATCGCGTGCCCTGATCATGGATCCCGATATTCTGCTGGTAGACGAGCCGTCCATCGGACTGGAGCCTCGCTTCATCGACATGGTGTTTGAAATCCTTGATGACCTGCAAAACCACGAGGGCAAGACCATCATCATGGTTGAACAGAATGCCAAGAAAGGTTTGGAATTCGCCGATCTGGGATACGTGCTTGTATCCGGCCAACTGGCCATGGCCGGACCGGGCAGCGAACTTCTGGAAAATCCGGAAGTGGGAAGGCTGTTCCTGGGTGGTTAAAAACCATAAACAAGGAGTAAACCAAGTGACAAAATTTGTTTTTTTGACTGTAGGGTTTTTGCCGCCCACACCGGAAATCATGGCCGCGTGGGGTGAGTGGTTTGAATCGATCAAGGATCATATAGTCGACAAGGGCCATTTAAGCAACGGCAGGGAAATTTCCAAAAACGGTGTCAAAGAATTGCCTATGGACCTGGAAGCCATCACGGGTTTCATGGTCGTGGAAGCTGAAGATCTTCAAGAGGCCCAGAAGATGGCGGAAGGCAATCCATACATTACAAGCATCAGAGTCTATGAAATGATGGAGGGGTAAATCGCCCAGAGGAATTTCGATGGAATTGACCCAGCTATCCTTTGACTATGAGGTCAACGGCTTCGTTACAGGGCTTGATATCCTAACCGAAGACGAGGCCCGGGTGCACCGAGCATCACTTGAGAAAGCCGAGGCGCAGATCGGGCCGCTTCACTATAAGGCAAAAGTCCATACCATTCTGCATTCGCCTTATGAGTTGGCGACGCACCCGCGCGTGCTTGATATCGTTCGTGTGCTGATCGGACCGGATATTTTGCTATACGACGTCGCCTACATCATCAAGGAACCCCACGCAACGTCTCATGTGAGTTGGCATCAAGACTTAACTTATTGGGGCCTCAGCGACGATGTTCAAGTTTCCATGTGGCTGGCGTTGTCGCCCGCAACCTGTGAAAGTGGATGCATGCGCATGATTCCAGGTAGCCATAAATCCGGACGGCTTGAGCACAAATTGACGAAGGATACTTCAAACGTATTGTTTCAAGGGCAAACCGTCGATGGGGTGGCGGAAGAACAAGCCGTGGTGTGTCCCTTGCTGCCGGGGCAGGCGTCTTTCCATCATGGCTGGACGCTTCATGACTCGGGACCGAATGCCAGTAATGACCGGCGGATCGGTCTCAACGTCCAGTACATCGCCCCGCAGGTACGCCAGATCAAGCACAATAAGGACAGCGCCATGCTGGTGTATGGTCAGGATGCCTACCATAATTTCAAAGCCGACTGGCCAGCAGGGGAAGACCTGCAACCGGAAGCGCTGGAACGCTGGCGCGAACTGGACCGCCTGCACATCGAGACCCAGTCGTCGAGCTAGGGGATTTGGGTTGGCGGGTTAATACCCAATCCTCAAAATTTCCAATTCCTCCAGCCTCGCTTCATCGATGCCGACGATACGAACGGTGCGCTCAACCTCGTTGAAGCCCGTTAGGTCAGGGCCTTGCTTGCTCCCGGGTCATGGGCGGACAGGATGACAATATCGGGAAGCTGTTCTTTCAGGGCGCGGACCTTGGCATAAGACGCCTTCAGTTTCGCTGCATCTCCCGTTCCCGGAACCTGATCGCGAAAAAGCAATTCTGTTTCATAAGCGAGGTCGCCTACCAGCAACAACGGGCTCATTCCGGCGCTTCGCACCAACATGGACTGGGAGCCAGTCGTGTGACCCGGGGTCGGCAACAGAATTAAAGAGCCATCCCCCATGACGTCGTAGCAGCTTTCAAACGACGCTAGCAATGGATCGTCGGTGGCCTCGAAATCAAGAGGTTGCCATTTAGCGTCCGGCAATTCGATATGTTCGCGCAGTACCCATTCGCGTTCCGGATGGGGCGTGGAGAGTATATTCCACTCGTCCCGGTTAACCAGCAGATCGGCCTGGGGGATGTCGGAAATTCCGCCGATGTGATCGAAATGCAGATGCGAGATGACGGCCTTCTTTACGCTTGAAGGAGAGAGGCCTCGCTGTTCAAGTTGCCGCCCCAAAGCATCGTCGGGGCCGATGTGTAATTTGAATATCCTGCCCAGCAGGAACCGCCCTAGGGCGCTATCGATATATTTTGGGTCTGTCTTAATGGCCGGGTCCATTCCGGTGTCGAACAGGACAAGGCCGTCGCGATGCTCAATGGCGAAACAGTTTATGGGAATTTTGATCCAGGATTGCGAGATCAACACCCACCACAGTTGCGGAAGCCAAGTGCCGTAGCGATGCTCCTTGTGCTGTTCGCCGCTTCCCGTCGTGACGACATGGACGGCTTTTATGACGTGATCTTTTGTTGAATCCAACATGGCGCTCTCCACTGCTCTTTGAGGTGAAGATTGAGTGCAAATTGTAATCCAGGCTCTAAAAGATTGCCTTGTCGCAGGTTAAGTTCCTGTGTGACATTGGCCTTCAATATTGTTGATAATTTAATCCGTTTCCCAAAAACTTCTGGAGACACTTGCATTGGTTGACGACTTGACGCTGGCGCGCGCCATCCACGTTTTGTCGGTGGTGATCTGGATCGGTGGAGTCTATTTCGTCACCTACGTCGTCCTACCGGCAATTTGAAGTATCGAAGACGCACTAAGCCGCTTTGAAACTCTGGAAAAACTGTTTTCGAAACATGCTAAGGTGGTGGTGGCGGCGGCCGGACTTTCCGGGTTTTACATGATCCACCAACTGGACGCCTGGGACCGCTATGCCAGTGTGGCGTATTGGTGGGTACACGCCATGTCACTTTTATGGCTGATTTTTGCGGTTGTGCTATTTGTTGCCGAACCTTTGTTTTTGCACGCCTGGTTCGTTCGCCAGGCAGAGTCGAATCCTGAGAAAGCTTTCAAGATGATTTATCGGTTTCACCAGATTATAACCCTGTTGAGCCTGCTTGTCGTTGCAGTGGCTATTGTCGGTGTTCACGCCTAGACCCGATCACACTTAGTCGGAATCACTTACTGAATCCGACTAAGTGTGTAAATCGGCTCGCTCTTTAAGAATCGATCAGTTTCTCACTTTTAGTTTGAACTCCTTATGTTTCAAACTAAAAGTAAACTGATCTAGGCGGTCGTGGAATGCGGGACTGATTATTCGAAAGGGTTCAGTACTCGATCTTCAAAATCTCGAGTTCTTCGATGCCACCCGGCGTCTGCATTTTGACGACGTCGCCGTCCCAGGCCTTCATGAGGGCGCGGGCGACCGGTGATATCCAGCTGATCTCACCTTCCTCCAGCCGCGCCTCGTCGACGCCGACGATGCGCACTGTACGCTCCACCTCTTTGGAATCCGCATAAGTGACCGTGGCTCCAAAAAAGATCTGATCGTGGTTCATCTGCATGGCGGGGTCGACGACCTCCGCTATTTCCATTCGCTTGATGAGGAAGCGCATGCGCCGGTCTATCTCGCGCAGGCGTTTCTTGCCGTAGATATAGTCACCGTTTTCCGATCGGTCGCCGTTACCCGCTGCCCACGAGACGGTCTCCACTACCTGCGGGCGCTCGACCGTGCGCAAGTGAGTGAGTTCATCCTGCAGGCGTTGCATGCCCTCCGGCGTGATATAGTTTTTCACGCCCGCAGGTAACGCATTGACGGCCTCAGGAAGTTCTTCTTCGGCGTCTGTTTCCTTGGTGAAGGCTTTATTCATCTGGCTACTATAGCAGATAAATCACCAAGTAGATGCCAAGCAGAATCACCACCCATTGAACCATGGTGCCCACCGTGGTCGTGCGTGCCAGCGCTCCTTCGGGGCCGTGAAAATGGAAGACGACCCGGATGAAATGGACGATGCGCAGGTTCAACCCGCCCTCCATATGCTTAAGAGCGCGTGAACCGGTATTTAGGACCCAGCCCGCAATCTTGGGTGCGATCCAACGGTATGAGAAGTCGAAATCAAGCACCGTCGAACGTAACTCCGGTGGGTAGAGGCCGGTTCTTTGCAATGTTGCGAAGGCGAGGGCCGAAAAAATCAGAAGTTGCAACATCGTCACCACATGAGTCGTGGTATAGGAGACATATTCCACAGGGAAGGGAAGCAGGGCGTATAGGGGAACGGGATAGACGCCGATAGCGATACACAGGAATGACGCCACCCCCATGGCAAGCAACATGTTGATGGGCGCTTCCTTGGGACGCTTGCCGGAATCATGGGCGAAAAAGGCGAAGAACGGAATCTTGATGCCCGAATGATGGAACACGCCGGCGGACGCAAACAACAGAACCAGGAAAACGGCCGTATGGTGTTCTTCGGCTGCCGCCGTCAGGATCATGGATTTGGTGACGAAGCCGCTGAACAAAGGAAAGCCTGAGATGGAAGCGGCGCCGACAATGCAGAAACCTGTCGTCCAAGGCATGGTCTTGTACAGACCGCCCAGTTCCGATCCCTTGACCGTGCCTGTCCTGTGTAGGACGGCTCCCATAGACATGAACAAAAGCGCCTTATAGAGGATGTGAGCAAAGGCATGGCTGACGGCGCCGTTGATGGCAAGCGTCGTGCCGATGCCGATCCCCGCCACCATGAAGCCCAACTGGTTGTTCAGGCTGTATGCCAAAACCCGCCGCAGATCGTTTTCGATCACCGCGTAGAAAATGGGGAAGGCGGTCATCGTCGCGCCGATCCAGATCAGCTCCTCGGTGCCTGCGTATCCACGCGCCAGTGTGTAAACAGCAAGTTTTGTGGCGAAGGCGCTCAAGAATACTGTTCCCGTGGCCGAGGCTTCCGGGTACGCGTCCTGCAGCCAGTTATGAAGCAGCGGGAAGGCGCATTTGATGCCGAAGGCCAGCAGGATGAAGAGGCCGCCGGGGCTGTCCAGGCCGATATGATTGAATGCGACCGAGCCGGTTGCGTTGGAATACATCACCGCTCCCGTCAGCAGCAGCAATCCGGACAGTATCTGGACAATCAGATACCTGATCCCGGCGCCGTAGGACCGCTTCGTTCCAGCCGACCAGATGATAACAGCAGACGAAATCGCCGTCAGTTCCCAGTAGAAGAACAATGTGATCAGGTCGCCAGCGAAAACCGCACCAATAGCCGCGCCGACGTGGACGACCGCGGATGTCTGCTCCATACGATCGTTTCGGTTCCAGGCAAACAGGCTTCCCAGTGCCGCCGCAAGATAGAAAACGATTCCGAATAAAAAGCTGAGTTTATCCACGCGCACATGGGTCTGCTCGAAACCGAAGGTGGTCATGGTTCCAAATGTACCCGTATCAAGCATGGTTAACTGCCAGATGCCAAATAGCGGCAGCGCGAGCATGTAGGCGGAGCGAACGTGTCCCTTCAGGAAGGGGACCAGAATGGCGCCGACGATCAGCAGCAGGCCGGGTGGGAACTCAGCGGTCATAGAAATCCTCGTCGCGCATCAAAATTTTGCGCAGTTCGCGCGCTGTCAGCACCAGTGCGAAGGAAACGCCGAAACCGAACAGTCCGAAAAATCCAAACCAGCTCTCAAATTCGTAGTGGACGTGCTTTTCGTAGAAGGCGTCGCTCAGGAACAGAAGCACGCATACAACGACCAGGGCCCAGAACACTTTGTGCACGTTGCGCGTGTCATCCAGCCAGTAGCACTTGCTGTCGTCCTTTTTTGGATGACTATCTTTTGGTGCGGCTTCACTCATATTTCTGTCCTCCGCAACAGATATTTCTCCACATTACCGTCCGTGCTCATAAGTAGGCCTCACATCAGTTGCCGGGCGAGATCAATGAAAACCCCGGGCAGGAAGAACAGCAACAACGTTCCTGCCGCAGTCACGCTCAAGGCGATGACGATGGGCAAGGGGGCTTCGCCGTGATCGTCGTGATGGCCGCCGTGCCCCGGATTGTCATGCCCGGGATTGCTGCCGGGAATCTTGAAAAACGCCGCGTAAACGATGGGCAGGAAGTATCCGGCGTTCAAAAGGGCGCTGATGATAACAACGCCGACTGCCAGCATCTGACCGGCATCCATCGCGCCCTGCAAAATGTACCACTTGGATACGAAACCGGCCGTTGGCGGCACACCGATCATCGATAGGGAGCCGATGGCGAACGCCCCCATGGTCCAGGGCATCTTGCGCCCGATGCCGTCCAGCTGGCTGACTTCCGTTTTGTGGGCAGCGGTGTAGATGGATCCGGCCGCGAAAAACAGGGTGATCTTGCCAAAGGCGTGGGCTGCGATGTGCAGGGCGGCACCGACCACCGAAAGCGGTGCCAGGATGGCCGTCGCCATAACTACATAAGATAACTGGCTGACAGTCGAATAGGCCAAACGGCGCTTCAGGTTGTCTTGTCTTAGCGCAATAACGGATGCAGCCAAAATAGTGAAACCCGAAACGTAGAAAAGCCAGTCCGGGTTGATGATGTCGGCCAGATAATCGACGCCGAACAAGTAGACCACGACCTTGACCACCGTGAAAACGCCTGCCTTAACGACGGCAACCGCGTGCAACAGGGCGCTGACCGGTGTCGGTGCGACCATGGCGGCGGGCAGCCAGCGATGCACCGGCATCAGCGCCGCTTTGCCGATTCCGTACATGTAGAGAAACAGCAGAATACCGGCCACGCCGGCGCTGACGGTCCCGGCCATGACGCCGCCAACCTTGAAATCAAGCGTGCCCGCCCAGATCCAGGTTCCCATGATGGCCAGCAATTGCAGGCCGATCGATGTGGTCAACAAGATTCCCAGATAGACCCGTCCTTTCTTGCGGGCGTCGTCGGTACCCGCGTGGGCGACCAGCGGATAGGTGCACACCGTCAGGACTTCGTAGAATACGAACAGCGTCAGCATATTTCCGGAAAAGGCGATAGCGACGGTGCTGGCCAAGGCGATGGCGAAACACACGTAGAAGCGAGTCTGATTTTTCTCGTTGTTGGCGCGCATGTAACCGATGGAATAAAGGGAATTGACGATCCAAAGGAAACTGGCGATCGCAGCAAACATCATTCCCAATGGTTCAACGGTAAATACGATGGACAGGCCGGGAAGCATTTCGCCAAGGGTGACGGAAGGCCGCGCGCCGTCGAGAACCTGGGGGATCAAAGTGGCGACCAAAGCAAACAGAGTCACCGCCGTCACCAGTGTGATCGTCTCGCGCAGGTTCGGATTGCGTCCGCTAAAGGCGATCAGCACCGCGCCGATACTCGGAGTCGCGAGAGCCCAAAGGATTGTCGCCTCCATGCTCATTGTACGCCTCCATTGAGCAGGAAGTCGGCGGCCGACATTGCGATATTCAGGGTGTTGGTCGCGTCGATCCCGAAGTACAGGCTGGCCCCTGCCATAACCCACAACGGCAACAACATGGACAAAGGTGCTTCTTGGACCGGTCCGCTATCTTCCGGAGCCGGCTGCAGATAGGCGACCTCGACGACACGCCAAACGTAGATGATGGCCAGAAGTGAGGCCATAACGATTAACCCGGCGATTGGCCAAAGTCCTTTTTCCAGGGCGGCTTGAAGCAGATACCATTTTGAAATAAAGCCGACCGTCAGAGGTACCCCGATCAGGCTAAGGCCGCCTATAACGAAGGCGGCCATGGTCCAGGGCATGCGTTTACCCATTCCGCGCATGTCGTTGAGGTTAACCCCACCAACGCGCAGCATGATGCAGCCCATGGCCAGGAACAGCGCGCATTTCATCAACGCGTGATTGAAAAGGTGGATAATTCCGCCTGTCAGGCCCAGCGTGGAGGCGAAGCTGATACCCAAAATCATATAGCCCACCTGAGCAACCGAAGAGTAGGCGAGCATTCTTTTGACGTTGTTCTGGAAAATGGCGACGGACGAAGCGGCGAATATGCCGATCAACGCCAGTGCCATCAGCGCTTCTTGAACAAACGGTATGACGTCGATGATGTTCACCGCCCCGTAAACGGTAAAGATGATCCGGATCAGAACATACACCGCCACCTTGGTCGCCGTTGCGGCCAAAAACGCCGTCACCACCGATGGGGCGAAGGTATAGGCGTTAGGCAGCCATAAATGCAGAGGGAACAAGGCCAGTTTCAAACAGATGCCGACGGTCAGAAAAGCCATCGCCGCCTGAACTGTGCGTGTGTCGGCGATTGTAGGGATCAGCGTCGCCAGGTCGGCCATGTTCAAGGTGCCTGTCATCATGTACATCAGGCCGACTCCGATAATGTAAAATGTGGCCCCGATGGTGCCCATGATCAGGTAGCGATAAGCCGCCGTCAGCGCCCGGCGATCCTTGCCCAGACTAATCAGCACATACGATGACAACGACGATATTTCCAGAAAGACGAATAGGTTGAATACGTCACCAGTGATGGTGATGCCAAGCAGTCCCGTCAGACACAGCAAATACATTGTGTAGAACAAGTACCTTCGGTCTTCGGGGATCTCCTGCTCAACACTACGGCGCGCAAAAGTCATGACTACGGCGCCGATGCCGGAAACGATAATCAGGACGAAGGCGCCGACTTTATCCAGAACATATTCAATGCCCCACGGCGCAGCCCAGCCTCCTATAGCATAAACAATGGTTCCGCTTTCCAGAACCTGCATCAGCAGCGACAAAGAAACCGCGAAAGACGTCCATGCAACCAGCAGGGTCAGTGCCCAAGCTGCGCGGGGGCGCCGCAAAACGATAGCCAAAGGCGATGCAATCAGGGGGACGACCACCTGAAGGGCAGGCAATTGATCAGCGATCACGGCGCATCCTCCAGGGTTTTAGCGTCCTCGGCTTCCATCTCTTCAATTTCATCGTCTTCAATGGTTCCGAAAGCATCCTTGATACGCACGGTCAGGGCCAGTCCCAGCGCTGTCGTGGCTACACCGACGACAATGGCGGTCAGGATCAAAACGTGGGGCAGGGGATTGGAATAGATTTCAATACCTTCGTCCAGAATAGGCGCTGTGCCGCCTTTTACTTTGCTCATGGAAATATAAAAGACGAATACCGAAACCTGAAAGACGTTCAGTCCGACGATTTTTTTGATCAGGTTGGGTTGGGATATAACCATGTAGAATCCCATCATCATCAGCACGACGACGACCCAGTAATTGAACAATCCCGAAACCATTTCCATCTGTCAGTCTTCCTCTTCCGCACGAAGGCGACCGTCGAAAATGAGGAAAATGGTGATCATGGCTCCGGCGACGGTCAATCCGACGCCAAACTCGATCAACGTGATACCCAAATGCTGGCCAGCGTGAGGGTCATCGGACAGCATGGAATAATCCAGGTAGCCGCCACCAAGCAGCATGGCAACGACGCCGACGCCAGCGTAAAGCAAAACGCCAGAGGCCAGCATTAGGCGGGTTAGCCAGGCCGGTGCAACTTTTCGGGCGTTATCTACGCCAAAAATCAATGCATAGAGGATAAAGGCCGAAGCAAAAATAACGCCGGCCTGAAATCCGCCTCCGGGGCCAAAATCGCCATGAAACTGAACGTACAAGGCGAACAGCAAAATTGGTGGGATAAGCAGTTTGGAGACGACGCGAAGGATCGAGGTGCGGTTCAGCATCAGGATTTCTCCGCTTCAATCGATTTTTCGATTTTCTTTTTACGGCGGCGTGAACGGCCAATCAGGGCCATAACCCCGGCCGCGGCGGTAAAGATAACGGTGACCTCCCCAAGCGTATCGTATCCCCGGTAGCTGGCTAGGACCGAAGTCACGATATTGGGAGGGCCGACTTCATCTCCGGATTTCTCGATATAATGCGGCGCGACGTGATGATGTATCGGAGCCCCCGGATCGCCGTAATGGGGCATGTCCAGGGTTGCATAGATTAACAGCGCCCCGGTCACAACGACGATGGCAAGGGGTACTGGAGCAACCAGTTTGACCTCCTTATCCATGCGAGATGTTAGGGCCAGTGTGCCAAGCATCAGAACCGTCGAGATTCCGGCGCCGACCGCCGCCTCGGTAAAGGCGACGTCAACCGCATCCATGACAACGTAAAGAACAGCGGCCAACAGGCTGTATATGCCCGACATCATAACCACGGCGAACAGGTTATGCATGCGCACAAGCGCATACGCTGTAACCGCCATGAAGGACAGCAGGGAGATGACGATCAGGTCTTCGATTGCCTTTTCCTCTCTTCTTCCAGTTCCTTCATTAGTTCCAGTTCCCTGGCGTCGGTATCGTCATCGATCTGGATGGGCTTTTGGCCGGCTGCGCGGGCTGCGCGGGCAAGGGCATGGGTGGTCGTGGGGCTGGTAAACATCAAAAAAAGAACGATCAGGAAAATTTTTATCGTAACGAATGTCATGCCGGCTTGCAGCATCATGCCAGAAAACAGCATCACAGCACCCATCGTGTCGATAATGCCAGCACCGTGCATACGCGAAAACATGTCGGGCAGACGAATCATACCAATTGCGCCGATCAGCAAAAATACCGATCCGCCGATAAACATGATCCAACTGACAATATCGATCATCAATTCCATTAAATGTCCCCCGGATCATCTTCGGGTACGGGGGGCGCCAGATCCCTGAAACGCACGAATTTTGAAACGGCGATGGTTCCAATGAAATTTATTAACGCATAGATCATTGCTATATCTAGGAACTCCGGACGCCCGGTCAGGAATCCATATACCGCAATAAGAAGCATGGTCAACGTGCCGAAACTGTTGGCCGCCAAAATCCGGTCATAAACAGTCGGTCCGATAAAGGCCCTGAACAGAACCAAGGCCATGGTGACCAAAACGGCGAGGGCGGCGGCTGTAAACATGCTAAACGCCTTCCACAGTGCCGTCGGCGGCGCCTTCGACGGCGTGTACCTTGCGATCCATTTCGCCGCTTAGCAATCCTTCAATCGAGGTCGGGGTCAGCGCGTGAACTTCCATGCTTCCGTCGCTCAATCTCAAGGTAACCGTCCCGGGCGTCAGGGTTATGGAGTTGGCATAGAAAACATGGCCCAGTTCCGTCACCTGCGACGCCTTGATCTTTATCACCTTAGGCGTGATCGGCATTTTGGGATGAAGGATGACCCGTGCGACGTCGATGTTCGCCTTGACAATTTCCCATGCCAGCCAAGGCCAAAACAGCAAAGCGCGCCAGCTAATGTGGATGGGATGGCCTTCATGGTCGATCACATCCATCCGGTTTGCGAATAACACAATAACGGCAATTGACCCAAGGCCAAGCGCCAGCAGCCAGGTTTCGAAAATACCCGACAGCATCAGCCACAATAAACCCAATACCCCGCCAAGGCTCAGCGCATGTAACAATCCGTTTTCCCTTCAGGGTAGTTTTTTTACAAACTGAAAAATATATTGGTCGTCATGTGCGAGCCAGAAAAAAAGAAGCTAATTGTACCGTTTTCGGCTTATTGAGGAAGGTAAGTTTCAATGTTGCGTATCAGACCTGCAATGCGTGTGTATTGTTTCGTCATTGCTGTTCTTTCTTGCGTTGCCGGATTGCCCCAAAATGGCTTTTCGGATGAATCGGAAAAAGTGGTCTTCGAATTTTCCGAACTTACAATCATTCATGACGAAAATAAGTACCTTTTCCAGGTCGAAATTGCCAATACAACGAATACACGCCGTAGGGGGCTTATGGAAAGGCGGCATTTGGATGAAGATGCCGGAATGCTTTTCGACTATGGAAAACCCAAACAAGTTCACATGTGGATGAAAAATACTTTTATCCCGCTGGATATGGTGTTTATCGATTCCTCAGGGAAAGTCGTTGGAGTGAAAGCCAACACCACACCTCATTCAACAGAGGTCATTCCATCGCCCGGACCTGTTTTGGCGGTATTGGAGTTGAAAGCCGGAACGACCTCGCGTTTATCAATCGGAATTGGCGACAGGATCATTCACGAGATCTTCAAACCCTGAAAATCCAATAGGCTACCGAACCGGGCACTTAGACAAACCAATCAAGGGATTGTGCCAAAGAGGCGGAATAGGCTACGGTCGTTCATCATGTCGAAAGCAACAAAAAAAGCTTCAAAGAAAAAGGCTTCGCGACCAAAAGTGTCTGTCGACGGCCCTCGCCCAGTCGATATACATGTTGGCGGTAGATTGAGACTACGACGGACCCTTTTGGGAATTAGCCAGGAAAAGCTGGGTGATTCCGTCGGTCTGACATTTCAGCAAATTCAAAAATACGAACGCGGCGCGAATAGAATCAGCGCTTCGCGCCTTTATGAATTCTGTCAACTTCTTGACGTGCCTATCACCTTCTTTTTTGACGAGATGGCGAGTGAAGTTAAAAAAACCAAAGGGACTTTCGCCAAGGGGATGTCCGACCAAACCCAGATGAATCTTGATGATAATTCAATGACACGGCGAGAGACTCTTGAATTGGTTCGCGCCTATTATAAAATAGCCAATCCCAAGGTACGTAAACGTATTTACGAGTTGATTCGCTCAATAGGCAGTATCTAAAGCTTTCCTATTATGGATTTTGATTGCACTTATTTTCACTACCTGTGAAAAGTGGCTGTATTAATGATGCCATATGGGTTTCCGCCCAGATGATATTGGCAGAATCCGCAGATTATTTTCGCCTCTAATTTAGGCGCTTGCTAAATCGAGCGGAAAACCCTAGAACCCTGCAAGTCATGAGCTCAGCACTCTAAACGGGGCGTAGCGCAGTCTGGTAGCGCATCCGGTTTGGGACCGGAAGGTCGGAGGTTCAAATCCTCTCGCCCCGACCATCTTTTTTTTCGCGTTGGTCTGTACTCATGGACCAATAATTTATAGTCTTCATGATCGAACTATATCGTTTTGGAGAAGTCTAAATGAGCCAGGTCCGTATCTATCAACCGACCAAGAACGCCATGCAGTCGGGACGCGCCAAGCTGGGCAACTGGATTCTTGAACATGAACCAGACGCCCCAAAACAGGCTGACCCCCTAATGGGCTGGATTGGCTCCGACGATACCAAGGGTCAGGTGAAATTAAGCTTTGAAACCCGTGACGAAGCTGTAGCTTTTGCAAAAAAAAGCGGTTTTAACTATACCGTCACCGAACCAAAAGTCAGACGAGTAAAGCCGAAAGATTACTCGTCAAACTTCGCCTATGATCGAATCAGATAATTTTTCCTGACAGGTCTTCATTTCCTATCGGGAAATGTCAAGATTTCCGGCCCCGTAGCTCATCTGGATAGAGCGCGAGATTTCTAATCTTGAGGTAGCAGGTTCGAGTCCTGCCGGGGTCGCCAATTTTTTCAATCATTTAATTCAGGTGGATTAACCTTAATTTTCAAGAGGTTAATCAGACATATTTTGAAACAATTCTGACATCTCGCCGAAACAATTGATTGTCATAGTCTTCCTGCCAGAGGGGGTTACTTCCCCCCTTCCCCCCAGCACCACCCCCTCTGGGTCTCCCTGTTAAACTTGCCGGGCCTTCGGGTCCGGTTTTTATGTCAGGGCGTTTATTTGGTTGGGGTTTTACTTTTTATAGAGCATCTCCGGATCAATTTCCGGTTCGGCAATTGTCGTTAATTCACCGTCTCTGACAGCATTGAAAAAACAGTTACGCCGCCCCGTGTGACAGGCGACGCCTTTTTGATCGACCAGAACCAAAATAGTGTCGGCATCGCAATCCCAGCGCATTTCCTTCAGGCTTTGCTCCTGTCCCGAGCTTTCTCCCTTGCGCCAAAGCTTTCCGCGAGAGCGGGAAAAATAGCAAACGCGTCCTGTATTTAGTGTCTCGGCAACAGATTCCCGGTTCATCCAGGCCATCATCAGCACTTCTCCCGTATCATGCTGTTGAGCGATCGCAGGGATAAGTCCGTCGTCGTTGAATTTCAAATTCGCTAACAGATCTTCGACGCTCATCGCATTTTTTCCTTTAATCAGTCGTCAGCCTCAGTTGATCGGGCTTTACCTTGTATCAGTAAACCATTTTAACATGCTCTTAGTTCCAAAATATTGAAATTTAAGCTAATATCCCCACTCGAACTGGTTGATAAGGCATCTATTTCATGGCGATTACAGCTAGCGATGTTGACAAAAGACAACATGACCGGGTCTCCGATCCGGCGATCAGGCTGAAAATCGGCTCCAAGCTTTATTGCTCCATCAATTGGAGTCTCGGTGGCGTTTTGATTGATGGATATGAAGGTGGCCTGAGTGCAGGTTCGCTGCTTTCAATAACTGAAATTGGCCTGTCCCGTGGGGTTATGACACCGGTAAAGATAAACGCACGGGTAATCCGCGCCGATGCCGACGCCAATCATCTGGCCCTTCAAATGCTGGAAATCGATCAGTCGGCCTACGCAATACTGCAGAAGCTGCTGGCGAAGAAGTTTCAGGTATTGAAGGCGCGCCCTCAACACGGGTGACCTAGTCCAAGCAGTCTTGCACTTCTTTGATTATGTTCTCCATCATCTGAAAATATAACTCCTGCCCCGGTGCAAGGGATGCCCCTAAGGGGTCAATTTCAAATACATTTACGTCATCATTGCCTTCCAAGATCGTCGGTAATAGCGGCGACTGGAATTGAGGCTCGGTGAACAGGCAACGCAACCCGAATTCTTCGATTTGGCGGCGTATCGCTGTTATCTTTTTGGCCCCTGGGGGACGTTCCGGATTTACGGCAATAGAACCTGCAACCGAAAGGCCAAACGCCCTGGCAAAATGGTTCCATGCATCATGGAATACCATAAACGGTATCTTACTAAACGGCTCCAAAACCCTGCTTCCCTTGGCTTGTAAGGTAATCAATCTTTTTCTGAGGGCATCGCCATTACTCTTATATAAGGTTTCGTTTTGGGGATCGGCTTCAGCTAGAGTTCTGACGATCAGATGAATGATCGATGTGCTCAAAGCCGGAGAAAGCCAGAAATGTGGGTCGGCGGCAGGATCGTTAACGAGGGTTATTACCCTGGATTTGTCCGACAAGGCGCTGATGGGTTTTTCTAGGAATAGCTCCAATCCAGGGCCAACCCAGACGATCAGGTTTGCGCGGCTAAGGGTTTGGGCATCAGACGGCTTCAAGTTGTAGGCGTGAGGAGAGCGGTTACCTTTTATGATTAACGCCGGTTCACCAACTCCGGCCATAATCCCCGAAACCAATGAGTGAATAGGCCGGATGGATACTGCGACGTTAGGGCTTTCAGCGGCATCGCTTTCGAAACTGAGAAATAGGCTAAATAAACCAAACAGGCAGCAAAACAAAAATCGGCGACGCATGGCAAATTCCGAACAATTAATAATTTGGATACAGTAATGATATGTTATATTATAACATTCTATATCGTCGGGCTATTCGCACGCAAGCGAGAAACCGGATGCTATAAAATAGTGAGCTACCGTCTTCGAGAAATTTGAGGCCACCAAGCGGAGATAAAACAGTGTTCAAGAAAGACGGCCACAATCATGGACGCTGTATAGACAGCGCGATGGAGACTGCGGCGGATGTATGTTCCCAACGCGGTGCGCGTCTGACTGATTTGCGCCGTCGTGTTCTGGAACTAATCTGGCAAAATCATCAACCCGTTGGCGCTTATGAATTGCTCGAAATTTTGAAGAGTGAACGTCACAACGCTCAGCCGCCGACGATCTATCGGGCGCTGGATTTTCTTCTTGATCTGGGACTGATTCATCGCATTGAAAGCCTGAATGCCTACGTTGGATGCAGCGCCCCTGACACTTCCCATCCGTCGCAATTCCTCATTTGCTCGAACTGCCGTGCGGCGGCTGAAATATCCGATTCCCGTTTGGACAAGGCAATCGCGGGATTGGCCAACGATGCGGGATTTTCGATTGTCCATCGAACTGTCGAAGTCGAAGGACTTTGTCCGAATTGCCGAGCCGGTACTTCTGGACATGAATAAAGTTCTGATAGAAGCCAGCGGGATAAATGTTTCCTTTGGCGGCAGAAGAATTCTCCACCATGCCGACGCCAGGGTAGGGGAAAAAGAAATCGTTACCCTGATCGGCCCAAACGGCGCCGGAAAAACGACATTGGTCAGGGTGATGCTTGGATTGCAAATTCCGGATGATGGAGCCATCGTGCGTCCGCCGGGTTTGCGCATCGGTTATATGCCTCAACGTTTGAATATTGACCCTGCATTGCCGATCAGGGTAAGCCGTTTTCTTTCCCTGGGTCTCAACCGTGGCGATATCGGCCACGGACTTCGACACACGGTGCTGAAAGAAACCGGAGTCGATCATGTCGCCGATACGCCGATCCAACAAATATCCGGCGGTGAAATGCAACGAGTTTTGCTGGCCCGCGCCTTGCTTCGAAACCCTGATATTCTTGTGCTCGATGAACCGGTCCAGGGCGTCGACGTTGGCGGCCAGGCCGAGCTATACGCTTTGATCAGGGGCATCCGGGATCAACGAGGTTGTGGCGTGCTGATGGTGTCGCACGACCTGCACATGGTGATGGCGGCTACTGATCAGGTTATCTGCCTTAACCAGCATGTCTGCTGTGCGGGGCATCCGGAAACAGTTTCAAGGCATCCCGAATTCGTTTCCCTGTTCGGTGAAAATGTCGCTGCCGAGTTGAGCATCTATCACCACCATCATGATCATCAGCACGATGTCCACGGCAACGTAGTCTCCCATCCCGATCACCACCAAGACGATCACAGGAAAGAACATGTTTGAGGATTTTCTGATCAGGGCCTTGTTGGCCGGGTGCGCCGTCGCAATCGTAGCCGGCCCATTGGGCGCCTTTGTCGTGTGGCGTCGGATGGCCTATTTCGGGGCTACACTGTCACATTCTGCTCTGCTGGGAATCGCTTTAGGTTTCTTGCTGGGGCTGAAACCGGTTTTCGGCGTTCTGGCGGTTTGCATTGTCGTCGCCTTGTTGATGGTGGCGCGAAATCGGGGATCGAATAAGGAAATGCTGAGCGAGGATACCCTATTGGGAATTTTGGCACACGGGGCGTTGGCGTTGGGCCTAGTAGCGGTGGCTTTCCTGGACGATGTCCGTTTTGATCTCAACGCCTTTCTATTTGGAGACATTCTGGCGGTAAGCCAAAGCGATCTTTACTGGCTGTTTGGTGGAGGGGGGATTGTCACGATTGTGTTGATCTTTTTATGGCGACCCTTGCTTTCGGCGACGGTGCATGAAGAATTGGCGGCGGTTGAAGGCGTGCCCGTGGAAGGCTTACGCCTCGTTTACATGCTGGTATTGGCTGGCGTCGTTGCACTTGCGATGAAAGTGGTCGGCATACTATTAGTGACTTCGATGCTGATCATTCCGGCGGCCGCAGCCCGACCAATATCGACTAACCCCGAGCAAATGGGAGTCCTGGCGGCTGTTGTGGGCTGTTTTTCTGTTTTTGGCGGGCTTTGGGGGTCGGTCAGCTACGACACCCCGTCTGGTCCTTCTATTGTTGTTGCAGCCCTGGCTATTTTTTTCGCCGTACGATTTATCAAGCGTTCAGCCTGACGAAGCCGGCCTCCAGATCATCGATAAGATCCTGAGCGTCTTCCAGCCCTACATGTAAACGGATCAATTGACCGAATTTCCAAGGAACCGCCGATTTGGGAGGGGTGGTGCCGTAAGGGACGATCAGACTTTCAAATCCGCCCCAACTGTAGCCCATTTTGAACAACTCCATATGGTCCAACATCGCACAGACATTTTCCCTGTTGAAATGTTCCTTCAGCACGATACCGAACAGGCCGGAAGAGCCAGTGAAATCACGTTTCCATATTTCATGACCCGGGCACGACGGCAGGGCAGGGTGCAGTACCCGATCAATTTCCGGGCGCTCGCTGAGCCATTTTGCAATTTCCAAGGCGTTTTCCTGATGAACGGGCAGCCTGGCGTTCATCGAACGCAAGCCCCTGAGGGCCATAAAGCAATCATCGGGGGCCGCGCCATATCCCAGATCGCGAACTGAGTCGCGAATGCTGAAATAATCTTCGTCATTCATGGCGATCGATCCAAGCATGACGTCCGAGTGTCCACCGATGTATTTGGTTATCGCCTGCACGGATACATCGACGCCCATTTCAGGCGCGTTCAGATAAATTCCGGCACCCCAGGTGTTGTCTAGAATAACCTTCGCCCCGCCTTCATGGGCGGCTTTGCTGATCGCCGGCAGGTCCTGTACTTCGAAAGTCAATGAACCCGGAGATTCAGTAAAGACGACTTTTGTTTCCGGGCGTATCAATTCGGCAATGCCTGCACCGATTAGCGGATCGTAGTAGGTCGTCTCAATGCCAAAACGTTTGAGCATGCCGTCGCAAAACCGCCGGGTTGGTCCATATACGCTGTCCACCATCAACAGGTGGTCGCCATTTTCAAGAAAAGCCAGCAAGGCCGCACAAATGGCGGCAAGCCCGGATGGAACGGCGACTGAGTGGGGGTAACCCTCAAGTTCGGCAACCGCTTCTTGCAGGGCAAAGGTTGTGGGTGTTCCGTTGAGGCCGTAATAAACCCCTTCATAGCGGTTCACCGTGCCTTTTTCCAATGCCTCCACTGTTGGAAAAAGCACGGTTGAAGCATGGTATACAGGCGGGTTGACGATGCCGAAATTTTCTTCGGGGTATCGTCCCGCAACGAGAAGTTTCGTTTGTTTTTTCATTCTAAATAAATATCCGAGTGCAGGACAAAATGCGGACGGGATAATGCCAAGTTTCCCTCTTCGACGCCAGATAGGAAAAACATAATAATTTTAAACAGATGAAACGAATGTTGCGGACTGATAAAAAAATAACACAACCACCCCCTTAGTGCTTGAGACTGTTGAGAGTTTCATGCTACGGATTCATATCCTCTTTGTTTCGATACATTCTCATTTGCTCATATATGAGGTTAAAAAGACCGTATTGTGTATCGTTTGAGGCTAAAAAAATAATTAAATCCATCAGGGAGAATACTAATGAAGAAATCCGTTAAATTTCTGTCCGCTCTCGCTGCTGCTGCATTCGTAAGCACAGCCGCCAATGCGGGCACACTCGATGATGTCAAAAAGAAGGGCTTCATCCAGTGTGGTGTGAGCCAGGGGTTGCCCGGCTTCTCAAACCCGGATTCCAGCGGTGCCTGGACCGGAATTGACGTTGATGTTTGCCGCGCAGTCGCCGCCGCTACTTTAGGTGATGCCAGCAAGGTTAAATTCTCACCGCTCTCCGCTAAAGAGCGTTTCACCGCACTTCAATCCGGTGAAGTCGATATGCTTTCACGTAACACCACCTGGACGGCTACCCGTGATACGGCCTTGGGCCTGAACTTTGCCGGCGTTAACTACTACGACGGTCAGGGCTTCATGGTTCGCAAAGCCCTTGGCGTAAAAAGCGCCATGGAACTTGCCGGTGCAGCCGTTTGCACCAACCTGGGCACCACCACCGAGCTTAATGTTGCTGACTTCTTCCGCGCCAACAATATGGACTACAAGCTTGTTGCGTTTGAAAAAGCTGACGAAGTTGTCGCCGCATACGATGCCGGCCGCTGCGACGTATACACCACTGACCAATCCGGTCTGGCCGCTCAGCGCCTGAAACTTGGCGCACCGAACGACCACATGGTTCTTCCGGAAGTTATCTCCAAAGAGCCTTTGGGTCCTGTTGTCCGTCACGGTGACGACCAATGGCTGGATATCGTTAAGTGGTCCTTGTACGCCATGCTGGAAGCCGAAGAAATGGGCATCAATTCCGGTAACGCAGACGCAATGAAGGGCAGCGACAACCCCGGCATTAAGCGCCTGATGGGCACCGAAGGCGATCTGGGTAAAAACCTGGGCTTGGATGCCGGTTGGGCCTACAACATCATCAAGCAGGTCGGTAACTACGGCCAAAGCTTTGAAGCACATGTTGGACCGAATACCCCGCTGCAACTGCCGCGTGGCGTCAACAACTTGTGGAACAATGGCGGGTTGATGTACCCGATGCCGGCTCGCTAATCCGGTAAGCTTAAAAGGACTGTGCCCGGCCAATATTTGGTCGGGCACAAACCCTTTACCCACATATATTCTATTCGGCGCATCTAGCAGATCTTAAGTCTGGGGAGACTTTACGTGGCTGAGGAAGTTGTTGAAGCCCAAAAACCGGCCAAACCGCCAATATGGAATGATCCGGTCTACAGGGCATTGTTTTTCCAGGCTATCGTCCTGGGTGGCGTCATCGCCGTAGGCTATACGCTCGTTTCCAATACTTTGCACAACCTTGAACGTCAGGGCATTGCCTCCGGCTTCGGGTTTATGAATACCACGGCCGGGTTCTCAATCCTGATGAACCTGATCGAATATTCCGAGGAAGACACTTACTTCCGGGCCTTTGTCGTATCGTTGCTTAACACGCTGCTTGTCGCTGCAATTGGTATTTTCTTTGCCACCATTCTTGGTTTCCTGGTCGGCGTCGCCCGGTTGTCCAACAACTGGCTTATCTCGAAAATGGCGATGGTCTATATCGAGACTTTGCGCAACATTCCGTTGCTGCTGCAGATTTTCTTCTGGTATTTCGGCGTTCTTCGTAATCTGCCGTCTCCGCGCGAGAGCATTAATTTATTCGATTCTTTCTTCTTGAACATTCGCGGGCTTTATTCGCCTGCGCCCATTTTCGAAGAAGGCTTCGCTTTGATCCCCTGGGCCTTTGTCGCCGCCTGCGTCATCGTCTATTTTATGGCCAAATGGGCCCACAAGCGCCAGGAAGAGACGGGCCAGCAGTTCCACACGGTTTATGCTTCCATTGGTCTTTTGGTGGGATTGCCGTTCATCGCTGCGGTCATCACGGGCTTCCCCTTAAGTTGGGACTATCCCGCATTAAAGGGCTTTAACTTCAAGGGCGGGTTCACGCTTATTCCGGAACTTGTTTCGTTGTCTCTGGCCCTGGCACTTTATACCGCCTCGTTCATCGCGGAAATCGTCCGCGCCGGCATTTTGGCCGTCAGCCATGGACAGACTGAAGCCTCATATGCTTTGGGCCTGAAACCCGGACCGACGTTGCGCCTGGTTATTATTCCGCAGGCTCTTCGCGTCATAATTCCGCCGTTGACATCCCAGTATCTGAACCTGACCAAGAACTCATCTTTGGCCGCGGCCATTGCATATCCTGATTTGGTGCTGGTGTTCGCTGGAACGGTTCTGATGCAAACCGGTCAGGCGGTCGAAGTTATCGCGATAACCATGGCTGTCTACCTTACGATCAGCTTACTGATTTCAGCCTTTATGAACTGGTACAACAAGAAAATGGCGTTGGTGGAGAGGTAAAATGTCAGAAGAAAAAACCACCACCTACGAACTTGGCGCCCACCCCGATTGGGAGCCTCCAGCCTCAACGGTCGGTGTTATGGGCTGGATGCGCACCAATCTGTTTTCGTCGCCTTTGAATATAGGTCTTACGGCACTGGGTATTTGGCTGGTTTATTTGTCTGTTCCACCGATCATCCAGTGGGCCTTTATCGACGCCATTTGGACCGGTGATTCAGCGAAAGCCTGCCGTAACGAACAAGGCGGTCCCGTGGCCGCGGCCTGCTGGATTTATATCGAGCACTGGTTCAAATTCCTGATGTACGGCCGCTATCCGGACACGGAATTGTGGCGGATCAACACGGCTTATATCATTTTGGTCGCTGCCATGCTTCCGCTGTTTATCCCGGGTTTCAAGTACAAAGGCTGGTTATCTATTTTCCTGCTGGTTGTTTATCCCGTCATCGCATTCTATTTATTTGTTGGCGGCTCCTTCGACTTGGTTCAAGTCGAAACGCCTTTGTGGGGCGGGTTGTTCCTGACGTTGGTTATCGCCGTTACCGGCATCGTTGCCTCGCTTCCTATCGGCATTGTGCTGGCTTTGGGAAGACGGTCCGAGATGCCAATCGTGCGGGCGATTTGTGTAACCTTTATCGAATTTTGGCGTGGCGTACCGCTTATTACGGTGTTGTTCATGTCCTCGGTGATGTTCCCGCTGTTCATGCCTGAGGGAATGAGTTTCGACAAACTGATCAGAGCCTTGGTCGGCGTCGCTCTGTTCTCGGCAGCCTACATGGCCGAGGTTGTTCGCGGCGGCTTGCAAGCAATTCCAAAGGGGCAGACGGAAGCTGCCGAAGCGCTGGGGCTTAGCTATTGGAAAACCATGGGCCTTATAATCCTGCCACAAGCTTTGAAACTGGTTATTCCTGGTATCGTCAATACCTTTATCGGCCTGTTCAAGGACACGACCCTTGTGTTGATTATCGGGCTGTTTGACTTCCTGGGCGCGGCTCAGGCCACCTTTACAAACCCCGAATGGAGTGGCTTCCATACCACGGCCTACGTATTCACCGCGGCAGTCTTCTGGGTCTTCTGTTTCGGCATGTCCCGTTACAGCATGCACCTCGAGAAGAAACTGCATACCGGTCATTAAGAGATATTGGAGACGGAGAGAAATATGTCTGAATTAGCGGTACAACAACCGACCAAGGAAATGACCGTTTCCGAAGATGTCATGATCGACATTAATGGCATGCATAAATGGTACGGTGAATTTCACGTCTTGAAGGACATCAACCTGACGGTCAGAAAGGGTGAGAGAATTGTTATTTGCGGTCCATCTGGTTCCGGCAAATCTACTTTGATCCGTTGCATCAATCGCCTGGAAGAACATCAACAGGGGCAGATTGTCGTCGAAGGCACGGAATTGACCGGCGATTTGAAGCATATCGAACAAATTCGTCGTGAAGTCGGCATGGTGTTCCAGCATTTCAACCTGTTCCCACATTTGACCATTCTGGATAATTTGACTTTGGCGCCGATCTGGGTTCGCAAGATGCCGAAGGCCGAAGCCGAAGACGTCGCCATGAACTATTTGGAACGCGTCAAGATTCCTGAGCAGGCCGCTAAATATCCCGGCCAGCTTTCCGGTGGACAGCAACAGCGTGTCGCCATTGCCCGCTCGCTTTGTATGAGCCCGAAGATCATGCTGTTTGACGAACCGACGTCGGCCCTTGATCCGGAAATGATCAAGGAGGTTCTGGACGTGATGGTGGAACTGGCCCAGGAAGGGATGACCATGCTTTGCGTAACCCATGAAATGGGCTTTGCCAAAACAGTCGCCAACCGGGTTATTTTCATGGATGAAGGTCAGATCATCGAAGAAAACGAGCCGAACGAGTTTTTCGACAATCCACAAAATGATCGTACCAAACTGTTCTTGAGCCAGATTCTTCACCACTAATTAGATCAAACTTTCCTCAAATTGGTGCTTTTGAGGAAAGATATTTTGATCGTTTCTTTTGAGTTCGGGCAACTAATCTGCCCTCCTGCGAGGGCAGGTTGCACGAAAGGAGGGTGTAATGACTAAAAGTCTCAGGGAGCGGGCCGAAGATGCGGCCCAGGAAGTCCACAAAATTCTAGGTGTATCGGAAGAAGAACACCCTCAGGAAGTAGCCGACGCAATAGAACAAACCATTATCAAGGCGCTGCTGGAGGAACGTCACCGCTGCGCCGATGTGGCATTCCAGTGCTGCGAGGAAGACAAGGACAAGGCGCACAAGGTTGCCGAGGAAATTCGCCGCGTCAATACGGCGCTGATGGCTAACCTGTCGGCATTGCGCTAAAAGCTGGAACGAAGGCTAATTGCATAAATAGCTCCTCGTCGGGCGCACACCCGTTCGGCTTTTAAATTTCTTACCCCTTTTATTTTCAACAAACATCTGACGAGACCTTCGGTTGCAATCAGGCCGGGGTCATTCAGTTGTAAATTGAGATTCAGAGTATCCCCGACATTCCCAAGGAACGTATAGGGCTGATCGAGTTTTCGATTTAGTAATGCGCTGATTTCGTGAGTCAGGCGAGCGGTCGGGGTCGCCGTAAGCGTGACGATAAGGGATACATGCTCCCCAGCTTGAGAGCCATCTCGTAATTCGTGGAGGGTATCAGATAATGGGTGCGTAGACATGATGCGTACTCTTTTTGCAAACGAACGGAATAAACGAAATCGGCGTCGCCATTTTCATGGCGCCGATAATCATTCGTTTGCTCATCATTCGTTTGTTCGAGTTACGCATGTTCCTTATTTACATGGGTAATATTGTTTCGTCAATCCGACAGATATTCTTCTACCGGAGTGAAGGGACGATTCTGAACCCGTCCGGTTTCCGCCAGGATCAATTCTCCATTAACGCAGGTCAATCCACGTGCCAACCAGGGTTTACGACGGCATGCTTCGATGGCGCCCACTTCACCGATCAGTTTGACGAAAGGCAATAGGGCTTCCCCGTATCCAGAAGAAGCCGTCACCGGTACCGCGCCCGGAATATTGTCGACGCAAAAATGGCGAATTCCTTCCTCGATGTAAACCGGATCGTCCCAAGACGTCGCCCGGGTTGTTTCAACCGCACCGCCTTCGTCGCAGGATATATCGACGATCACTGCTGTCGATTTCATTTCTTGCAGCATGGTCCGGTCTATCAAGTGGTCGTCCCTGTGTTTTGGCCACAAGACGCAATTGACAAAAAGGTCGGTGTCTTCGAGAAGACCTGGCAAGGCGTCCACATCCTCCGGCGTGAAATCCTGTCCGGACCATTCCAGATCGGCCCGCATGCGTGAGGCCTTGCTGATATCCAATCCCGTAACCGAACAGCCCAGGCGCATTAAAGTCCTTAACGCGCCACCGCCAACCGCGCCAAGACCCAGTACGACGGCTTTCAGTGCAGGAGCCCCGAAATGAGGCATGAAGTGCCTGCCGCTGCCACCATGGGGGGACAGGCATAGACGGACGCCTTCAAAGGCGCCGACCTCTCCGGCCAAGGGGCAATTGGGTGAGCCATTTTCATGGGTGTCTTCGGCGGCGATCGCGATCAGTCCGACTTTTAACAAGTGGTCTGTCAACGGTCTGTCCGCGGCGGAATGGACATTCGTAAACAGGATGTGATTGGCCTTATACAATCCGAATTCCGGCTCCAGCGGTTCTTTAACCTTTACGATGAGCTCGCAGGATTCGAAGACCTGTTCGGCGCTGTCGACAATCTCGGCCCCGGCGGCGGCGTAATCGTGATCGCTGGCTCCCGATAAGGCTCCGGCATTTTTTTCGATTCGAACATTGTGACCTTCCTTAACCAGCGCGGCCACGTGATTCGGCATCATCGCGACCCGGCCTTCCTGGGGTTTGATCTCTTTGGGAATGCCAATATCCATTTTTCACTATTCCTTGGTTGGTTGCCCCGGCCAGTCAAGGTCGGGACGCAAAATCCGGGGGTCATCAATGTACGTTGTTTGCTGGTCGTAGGGCTCAAACCCAGACCGTTGATAGACGGCCAGCGCATCTGGATGATCGAAGTTGCAGGTATGCACCCACAATCGATCGGGTTCGTGGGACCATGCCTGATCAATAGCCTGACGCAACAGGAAAGATCCCAAACCCTGTCCAATGAAATCAGGCATAAGGCCAAAATAGGCGAGTTCGATGTCCGGCATTTCGCGTAGGTTCAGCTCAAAATATCCGGCAGGGTTGCCACGAACATACAGGACAAAAATTTCAATTAACGGGTCTATGACCTGGGAAGCCAGCGTGCGATCATCGATAACTCGGCGTTCGTACCAAAGCCAGGGCGCGCCGACGCCTTCATAAAGAAAACGGTAAAAGGCAACCGTCGGGCGCTCGCAACGCAGCAAGGCAATATGTTCGGCAGGGGCGGGAGGGGCCGCCTTTTTGGGTGCGTGCATCATCTGCAAATAAGTGATGACTGTTTCGAGTTGGCCGTTGTCGTTTGTCATTGGCGCTACTCCGCTATACGCCGGGCCATCACGATACGCGGTTCTTCCTCGTAACCGATGGCCTGATAAAAATCGCGAACGCCGGCATTGTCGTCCCGGATCATCAAATTTACTTTCCAGACCCCCAATACCTGCAACCATTTTTCCGCATGGCGAACCATGGTGCGGCCGAAGTCGTTGCCTTGTTGATCCGGATGTACAGCCAGATAATAGATTACGCCGCGATGGCCGTCATGGCCGGTCATTATGGTGGCGACAAGGTTACCTTCGCTTTCTCCAACGAATAAAGCGCTCGCCGGCGAGTGACAGCAGAAGTCTATATCCTTTTGGGGATCGTTCCAGGGGCGTGTCAGGTCGCAAGCTTGCCATAAGGCGTTTACGGCCTGGAAGTCCGCATCCAAATATGGACGAATGGAAAGGCCGTTTGACATTTCACTTAGGGACCGACAGGGGTATCCGGATGATCGCCCCATTCCGCCCAGGATCCGTCGTAAACAGGAATTTCGTCGTGGCCTAACAGGTTTAAAGCAAAGGCAGTGACCGACGCGGTCACGCCAGAGCCGCAACTTGCTGCTATCGGCCTGGCCAAATCAATCCCGGCGTCATCAAATGCCGCCTTGATTTCGCTGGCGGATTTGAAGGTAAAGTTTTCCTTTGCATTAAGAAGGGCTGTAAAGGGCAAATTAATACTGCCTGGAATATGGCCACGTTTTTCGGTCGGACGCGGTTCATGGTCGATACCGTCGAACCGGCCCGGGCTGCGCGCGTCAACAACCTGGAATTTCTTTGCTTCGATATTCTCCATCATCTGCGAAAGGTTTTTAACCAACATGTTGTTCATGCTGGCGGTGAAGTGGCGTGGTTGCGGTATGACCTCTTCGTCATCTACAGGACGTTTTTCCTTCATCCACTTGGGCAAGCCGCCATCCAGCACAGCTATATCCTTATGGCCAAAGACCCTGAACATCCACCAGACCCGACAAGCCGCCATGAAACCACCCGAACTGTCATAGACGACGATCCGGTTTCCGTCGCCAAGGCCAAGTTTGCGCACCTTTGATGAGAATTTTTCCGGACTTGGCAGCATGTGCGGAAGATCGACGCTACTGTCGCAGACATCGTCTATGTCGAAAAATACAGCGCCCGGAATATGGCGAAAGGAGTATTCCTCGGCTGCATTGCGCTCGTCATTAGGCAAATAGAATGTCGCATCGACCACGTGAACATCGGGCGCGTCAAGGTGTTGTTCCAGCCAGTCTGTGCTGACCAGGGCGTCGGGATTAACGTAATCCATAATTAGGAACTGCTCCGTATATCGAAAAATGTTTTCTAGTAGATTTTTAACATCTTCGACCTAGAGGTCAACGTCGCAGTCGGTGATGGAAGGATCTATTCCAGCCAATCGGGAACCGGCAACCCCAGGTTTCTTAAGAAAGCCGGGTTGAACATCTTGCTCATGTAGCGGGTGCCCGAATCAGCCAGTACCGTAACAATGGTGTGGCCGGGGCCCATGTCTTTTGCCATGCGAATGGCGCCCGCGACGTTGATGCCGCTTGACCCCCCTAAGCAAAAGCCTTCGTTCTTGAGCAGATCAAAGGTGACGTCCAGTAATTCCGCGTCTTTGATCTGGTAAGGCATGTCAACTTCCAGGTCCTCAAGGTTCTTTGTAATCCGGCCTTGACCAATACCTTCTGTGATAGAAGTGCCTTCCGCTTTCAATTCACCGTTTGCGTAATAATGGTAAAGGGCAGCGCCCATTGGATCGGCGAGTCCGATCTTGATATTCTTGTTGAGTCCACGAAGGGTCTGCGCGGTTCCGGCCAGAGTTCCACCAGTACCAACGGCGCAAATAAAGCCGTCGACCTTGCCCTGGGTTTGCTGCCAGATTTCGGGGCCAGTCCCTTCGATATGGGCTTGACGGTTGGCGACGTTATCAAACTGATTGGCCCAAATCGCCCCGTTGGGTTCACTTTCGGCAAGTTCCTTGGCCAACCGATCAGACACGTGAACGTAATTTCCCGAGTCTTTATAGGGCGCTGCGGGAACCTGCCGCAAATCAGCGCCACAAAGACGTAACATCTCTTTCTTTTCTTCACTCTGCGTTTCGGGAATAACGATGACGGTACGGTAGCCCAGGGCATTGGCGACCAGTGCAAGTCCGATGCCGGTGTTTCCGGCTGTTCCTTCAACGATAACGCCGCCGGGTTTCAACAGTCCCTTTTGCTCGGCGTCCCGGACAATGTAAAGGGCGGCGCGGTCTTTTACCGAACCGCCTGGATTGGCGTATTCAGCCTTACCAAGGATTTCGCAGCCTGTTTCTTCAGATGGGCCCTCAAGGCGAACCAGGGGGGTGTTGCCGATTGCGCCGATAAAACCGTCACGGATGTTCATTAAATAAACACTTTCATCTTGAAATTTCGTTTGTACATAAGATTAGTGCCTTAAGACTCATTACCCAACCATTTATGACGTAGTTTGTCGCCATTCAACTTAAACCATAAAACAGCGATCATGGTCATGGAATTGACGATGCGGCCATTCTCTAGCATCTCAAATGTTTCGTCGGGCGTGGCTGTAAAGACACGGATATCCTCGCCTTCATGTTCCAGGCCAAATATTCCTCCGGCGTTGGAGGCATCAACGCGTCCGCAATACAGATAGACTGATTCGGTGAGGGCGCCCGGTGATGTAAAATATTGATAGATTGGGTAAAGATCGCTGATCTCGCATCCGGCTTCTTCGACGCTTTCGCGGCGGCACATATCTTCCGGTTTTTCACCTTCTTCAATGATGCCGGCGACAATTTCCACCAGCCACGGTGAAAAATCCTCACCCCACCACGGCGATTGCTTTGCCGCGAATGCGGCCGGGCGAAATTGTTCCACCAATACGAACAGGTCTAGATCGGGATCGTAAAGAAGAACCGCCCCGACATGGCCGCGCTCAATCAGTTCACGTGACACGACGTTACTCATGCCGCCGCCGAACAAGTCATGCTTCAGCAGGTAATGGTCGACCTGCAGGTAAGCCTTGTAGGGCGTTGTTTTTTCAACGATTTCGACAGTTTTGACAGTCATAACTTGTTCCCGGGGAAATAAGGCCAATGTGAATAGGAAAGTTTTCTATATTTTCTGAAAGAAGATAGCAAATGAACGCCACAACAAGTGAGAAAATCACCTTTCCCGGCGCGCAGGGACACGAATTGGCTGCACGACTGGAAAAGCCCGTGGGCGAACCCAGGGCTTACGCTTTGTTTGCCCATTGCTTTACCTGTTCAAAAGATATTTTCGCCGCGTCCAGGATAGCCGGAGAGCTGGCGGGGCACGGCATAGCGGTGCTTAGGTTCGATTTTACAGGCCTTGGCGGGTCCGAGGGGGATTTCGCCAATACCAATTTTTCATCCAACGTTGGCGACCTTGTCGCTGCGGCCGATTATTTGGCGGATAACTACCGGGCCCCAAAAATATTGATCGGCCATTCGCTAGGTGGCGCAGCAGTTTTAGCTGCCGCCGCCAGCGTGCCGTCGAGCCTGGCTGTGGCGACTATTGGAGCACCCTGTGATCCCGGCCACGTCGCCCACCTTTTTTCAGATGCTCGGGACAGGATCGAAAGCGAAGGGGAGGCGGAAGTCTCCCTCGGGGGGCGTCAATTCAAAATCCAGAAGCAATTTGTCGATGATATTTCCGAAGCCCGTCTGGATACGGCGCTCGCCGATCTGAAGAAAGCGCTATTGATTTTCCACGGCCCGCGGGATGAAACCGTCGGCATCGAAAACGCCGGTCACATATTTCAGGCCGCCAAACATCCCAAAAGCTTTGTTTCCCTGGATGACGCCGATCATTTGTTGAACAGGCGCGAAGACTCTCGCTATGTGGCTGCTGTGCTTTCGGCTTGGGCGACGCGTTATTTGGGTGATGAGCCGCAGGAGAAACTGGCAAGTCCGCCCGGTTCAGTTGTCGTGGCTGAAAACGGGACAGGCAGGTTCTCTCAAACCGTTTCCGTCAACAACAGGCACCAGATGCTTGCCGACGAACCGGAAAGCTACGGCGGCAATGATACGGGACCCACGCCATATGACTTCCTATTGGCTGGTCTTGGCGCCTGCACGTCGATGACACTGCGCATGTATGCCGAGCGCAAGGAAATTCCCCTTGAGCATGTTTCGGTCACACTCAAACACGACAAAATTCACGCTGTTGATTGCGCCGACTGCGAAACCACCCAAGGCAAGGTGGACAGCATTGAAAGGGAAATAGAAATCACGGGCGATATGGACGACGAATCCCGGGCAAAGCTGCTTGAAATCGCTGACAAGTGCCCGGTTCACAGAACCCTGCATTCGGAAGTGCATATCACCAGTCATCTTGTTGAGTGATTGAGTCGCTAATAAGAACTATTAAGCGTAGAATGCCCAGCCTAACCATTAAGGGAGGAAGAGCATGCTTTATCATCTTGATTTTAACGTGACCTATTCCGCCGAAATGAGCCAGAACGACCTTTTCACCATCTGGGCGGAAGAAGCCGGAGTCGCCCTCGGAGCCAAGGAAGCCGGCGCCGTGGTGGATCTGTGGAAAGTCGCCGGAGAGCGCCGTGTTATCGCCATCGTTGAACTCGATGGGCCCGATACCCTGGATCAAATCCTTATGGATCTTCCGATCATGCAGAAGATGGGTCAGCATGTAGACGTCAGGGTTTCCGCCCTCAGGCGTTACGAAGATTTCGCCGCAGACGTCAAGGAACGCCTGGATCGCTAGATAGTTACCCCCAGAAGCGCCCCGAAGAACCGACCGCAACGTTCACCAGGCCCAGTATCAGGTTGGTGCCGACGACCCGCCGGATGATATTTAGTTGTCCGGCGGCATCAGGCCATTGTTCGCTTTCAACGGCGGCCTTGAATTTTTGATAGGGCGAGAAATACAGGAAAACGAACAGGGTGATCATGATCAGGCCAAGGATATTCATAATGTTCACATGCTGGCCCGCTTCTTCAATGCTACCGAAATCCGTATAGACCTGCCAATAACCAGTCAGGGGTAGGGCGATAACAACGATCCAAACCCAAAAGAAGAATTTATTGAAGACGGCGTTCCAAAGCGTCAGGCGTTGTGGCGGCTCAAATGATCCCAGAGAAGGTCTGAGAATCATATAAGCGAAGAACATGCCACCGACCCAAAGGACGGCGCCAAGGGTGTGCAGGGCGCCGGCGATGATATTTGGATCAAACATTAGCACTTCCTCATATATAGGAAGTCAGTATATATCAGGAAAATCGGTCAATTTTCAATCCATTTAGGTCAATTTCCGGTTGTTTTCCGGAAATAAGGTCGGCCAGAACTTTCCCCGACCCGCAGGCCATTGTCCAGCCGAGGGTTCCATGACCGGTATTCAGATGCAGGTTTTCGATCTTCGTTTCGCCCAAAATGGGGGCGCTGTCCGGCGTTTTCGGCCTTAGTCCCGCCCAGAATTCGGGATTGTCAGGCTCATTTATATCAGGGAACAGTTCCAATGCGGCGCGCATAATGTTTCCGGCCCGATATTCATCTATATAATCGTTGTAACCGGCAATTTCCGCTGTACCGGCAACCCGCAGGCGATCACCAAGGCGGGAATAAACGAGCTTCAATTCGTCCTGGATCAGGCTGACGCTGGGGGCAGAGGCTTCGTTGCTGACCGGCAGGGTGATCGAGTATCCCTTGGCCGGATAAATGGGCAAATGGATGCCGTGAGGTTTCAGCAGCGGGGTGCTATAGCTGCCAAGGGCGACGATGCACGTTGTAGCCTCGAAAAATCCTTTATCCGTATCGATCCCCATGAAGCGGCCATTTTTAACTTTTATATGGTTAATCGAGCAATCATAGCGAAATTCAACGTCTAGCCCGGTGGCCAAGTCTGCAAGGGCTTTCGTGAAGGTGTAGGCGTCGCCGCTTTCATCGCCGGGAGAGTAAAGTCCGCCACATATTTGCCGGTTGTTTGACGCTGTTTTCAAAGCCGGTTCCAGCTCGGCGCATTCGGCGACATTTAGGGCGCGTCTGTCCAGCCCCAACTGGTTCATTTCATAGGCTCTTTTGGTGGCGGCGGCCAGCTCTTGTTCATCGCGGTAGATGTGCAAAATGCCTTTACTGAGTTGGTCATATTCGATTCCCGTTTCGTTTCTTAAGGAAACAAGGCTATCGCGGCTGTAAAGGGCGATGCGCAGCATCCGTTCGATATTGGTAAGGGTACGGGCTTCGCTGCAATTCATCAGGAATCTGAGACACCACGACCAAAGTTCGGGATCAGCTTTCAGGCGAAATTTTAAAGGTGCGTCCTTGCGGCCCAACCATTTCATGACTTTCGGCAGGGTTGCGGGCGTCGCCCAGGGCTCCGTATGACATGCTGATATCTGTCCCCCATTGGCGAAACTGGTTTCCAGGGCCGGTCCAGGCTGCCGGTCGACGACGATCACCTTATGACCGGCCTTGGCCAGGTAATATGCGCTCGTGACGCCAATAACGCCTGCGCCCAGAACCAGTGTTGTCATAAGCTAAAATCCTCTCGCCGGGCGGCAAAACTAGAACATGTCAGGGGTGAATGAAACAGGTATGGTATTCAAATGACGATGAAAAATGCCTTGCTGAGCGTCGAACAGATGACAATGGCGGATAATGCAGCCATTGCCGCTGGTATTCCTGGGCTGAAACTTATGGAAGCGGCAGGAAAAGGTATTTTCAATGAGATCGTCCGGCGCTGGCAGCCTCGTCCTGTCATCGTCATGTGCGGCCCCGGAAATAATGGTGGGGATGGTTATGTCGTCGCCAGATTGCTCAAGGAGGCAGGATGGCCGGTTCGGCTTGCTTCGCTGGTAGATACAGACAAATTGAAAGGGGACGCCGCAACCAATGCAAAAAAGTGGATGGGCGAGGTGTTGCCCCTTGAGCCTGAAGCCCTGGGAGAAGGGGATCTAGTTATCGACGCCCTGTTCGGTGCTGGTTTGGCGAGGGCACTGGAAGGTAAGGCCTTCGAAACCGTCCAAGCCATTAACACTTTGGGCCTTGATTGCATAGGCGTCGATGTTCCCAGCGGCGTCGATGGCGATACAGGGGAAATTCTGGGCGCAGCACCAAAATGCACCGCTACAGTGACTTTTTTTAGGCGCAAACCGGGACATTTGTTACTTCCGGGTAGTGATTTGGCGGGAGAGGTCGTAGTGGTCGATATTGGCATTCCGGAGGCTGTACTGGATACGATTAAGCCCCAGACCTTTTTCAATGGCCCGGGAATGTGGCTGGAGCATTACCCGCGGCGAAAGACGTGTGATCACAAGTACAGCTTTGGCCATGCTCTGATTGTCGGGGGAGGGGAGATGACGGGCGCGGCCCGACTGGCGGCGACGGCGGCGCGAAGAATTGGCGCTGGATTGGCGACGATCGCCGCCCCTTCCTCCGCTTTCGAGGCCTATGCGGCGGGTGATGCGGGCAATATCATTCATAAAGCCGACGATTCAACGGCGTTGAAGAAATTGCTGGCCGATCCTCGAAAAAATGCGGTTCTGGTTGGCCCCGGTTGCGGCGTCAACGATAGAACGCGTGAACTGGTTCTAACGGCTCTTGAGGCCGGAAAGCCAACCGTTCTTGATGCCGATGCCCTGAGCGTATTTGCCAATGAACCAACCGTACTGTTTGACGCCATTAAGGCCGCAGGCTCCGTATTGCTGACTCCACACGATGGAGAGTTTTCTAGACTTTTCAATGTAGAAAAAGAAAAATCTAAGAAAACACATGAAGCTGCGATAAGTAGCGGCGCTGTAGTTTTGCTAAAAGGGGCTGATTCGGTAATAGCGGCGCCGGATGGACGCATCGTTATTAATGAAGGCGCGCCGCCGACGCTGGCGACGGCGGGGTCGGGAGACGTCCTGGCGGGATTTGGGGTGGGGCTTCTAGCGCAGGGAATGGACATGTTCGATGCAGCCTCCGCGGCCTGCTGGCTGCATGGCAGGGCGGCAGCCAACTTTGGCCCCGGACTTATTGCGGAAGATTTGGCCGAATCCCTTTCTGGCGTCTTGCGCAGTTTGGAAAATGATGCCAACAATTCCGTATGAATAACGAAAGCAAAACCGGGTTCCTTGGGCGGACTCTAAAAAAACTGGGAGGTGCCTGGAAGGGCATAGCCAGTTCTGAATACAACGAATCCTCGGCTACCCTTCAACCCGACCTTCCGGAAAAGGATGCCGAGCGCCTGCTCGATCAAATGCACGCCTGCCTTGAAACCCGTGGCGGCGAGGTTTCAGCCCGGGCCCGCGCCGCGGCCCTTGGACGGGCATATCTGGCGCTTAATGAAACCGGGCGTATACGTTTCCTGCAGGTGCTGGCCGAAAATTTTGGCGTCGACCACGATGCCGTAGACGAAGCCATGGAAGCCTTGAAAACAACGGTTGACGAGGTCTCTCGCAGCAAGGCTGAACAAAAGCTGCGGAAAATTCTTGAACCACCCAGGGTAAAGCTTCTGACCCAGTTCAATGCGTTGCCTGAAGGAGTCAAATTTCTCGTCGATATGCGTGCCGATTTATTAAGGTCGATGGAGAATAATGCAGGCCTTAAAGGCCTTGAGCACGACCTTAAAGGCCTTTTGAAGACATGGTTTGACGTAGATTTTCTTGAATTACAACGGATTTCCTGGGATTCCTCGGCAGCCAGCATTCTTGAGAAGCTGATTGCGTATGAGGCGGTGCATGCCATCGAAAGCTGGGATGACCTGAAAAACCGTCTGGAATCGGATCGCCGTTGTTTTGGCTTTTTCCATCCTCGAATGCCGGATGAGCCCCTGATATTTGTGGAAGTTGCGCTCGTAAACGGCATGTCCGCCAGTGTTCAGGCTTTGCTGGACGAAAACGCGCCAATCATCGATGCAACGGATGCCGATACGGCAATTTTTTATTCCATTTCGAACGCGCAAAAAGGCCTGGCGGGAATTAGCTTTGGCAACTTCCTCATCAAACGCGTCGTTAGCTCACTGTCGAGTGAATTCGACAACCTGAAAACCTTCGCCACCCTTTCGCCACTACCCGGTTTTAGGGCCTGGCTGGACCGGCGCCTTGCTATCGGAGATAAAAATTTGCTTACGTCGGCTGAACGCAAGGCCCTTAACGCCATTGGCGGCAGTTCCAGAGGCGCTAAAGGTAAATTGAAGGGCTTGCTTGACAATCGCGACTGGCCAGATGATCAAGTGACATCGGATGCGTTGCAAGGCCTCTTGATGCGTCTAGCGGCACAATATCTGGCTCGCGAAAAAAGGCGGGAAGGGGACCTCCGCGCCCTTGATCCAGTCGCACATTTCCATCTTTCGAACGGGGCTCGCATACAGCGCCTGAACTGGAAGGGCGACGTGTCCGATAAAGGCCTGCGGCAGTCTTCGGGAATCATGGTCAATTACATGTATAAATTGAGCCATTTGGAATCTAACCACGAGAACTACACCACCAGCGGCAAGGTTGCGATTTCGTCCAGCATTAATTCTCTGTTGTAGGCTAGCTTATAGCCGCCAAAACGCCGGTTTATTGCTCGTGCATATGGCGATTGACAGGGTGGCGGAAATGGTTAGAGTTGCGCCGCCGTAAGGGTCCGAAAGTTTTGCCCCTTGAAAAGCCCTAATAATTCCAGTTTTTCATGCGGTTTGAGCGATTTGGCTCGCGGGTGTGGTGGAATTGGTAGACACGCAGGTTTTAGGTACCTGTGACGCAAGTCGTGGAGGTTCAAGTCCTCTCACCCGCACCAAATGCCTTAAGAAATGTGAATTTTACTTCTAAAACTATCTTTCCGATTGGGAAATCAATGCAGGTTACTGAAACGAAATCCGAAGGTTTATTGCACGAATTCAGCATCATCGTTCCGGCTGATGATATTGAAAGCGTCGTAACCAATCGCCTCAACGAAATTAAAAAGACCGCCAAAATTCCAGGCTTCCGCCCTGGTAAAGTGCCGGTCAAGATTCTGCGCAAACAATACGGCCCTTCGATCATGGGCGAAGTTCTGGAGCGCACCGTTGGCGAAACGTCTCAAAAAGCGATGGATGAACGCGAATTGCGACCCGTCGTCCAGCCGAAGATTGAAATCGTCAAGTTCGATGAAGGCGCAGACCTGGAATACACCATGGCAATCGAGGTCATGCCAAAGGTCGAGCCGATGGATTTCTCGAAAATCGAACTTGAGCGGATGGTGGTAAAGGCTGACGAAGAAGAAATCACCAGTGCGCTGGAAAGATTGGCCAACGCCCATAAAACATCCGAACCCGTTGAAAAGGCCCGTAAATCGAAAAGTGGCGATTTTCTTGTCATCGATTTTGTCGGCAAAGTGGACGGCGAAGAATTCGCCGGCGGCAAGGCGGAAGATTATTCCCTGGAGCTGGGATCAGGCAGTTTTATACCAGGATTTGAGGATCAGTTGACGGGCGCCAAGGCCGGTGACCATGTCGAGGTGAAAGTGAAGTTCCCAGATGAGTACGGCGCGGAGGAATTGGCTGGTAAAGACGCTGTGTTCGACGTCGACGTAAAGGAACTTCGCGAGGGCGCCCCGGCTGAAATCGACGATGAACTGGCCAAGAAAGTCGGGATGGAAGACCTGGAAACGCTTAAAGCCAACATTCGTGAAGAACATGAGCGCGAATTCAAGGAAATGGCGCGTCAGCGCATGAAACGTTCCCTGCTGGATGAGCTTGAGGAAAACCATGAATTCGAGGTTCCGCAATCTCTTGTCGATAATGAATTCGAGGGCATTTGGACGCAGTTCGAACAGCATCGCAAACAGGCCGAAGAACAGGGATCCGATGAAGATGTCAACGAAGGCAAGACCGACGATGAACTGAAAGAAGATTATCGCGGGATTGCCGTACGTCGTGTGCGCTTGGGGCTGTTGCTCGCTGAAATTGGCCGCATGAACAATATCGATCTGAACCAGGAAGACATCAACCGGGCCATGATGGCCGAGGCTCAGCGCTATCCAGGTCAGGAACAGATGGTTATGGAATACTTCCGCAACAATCCGGAAGCAATGCATCAACTGCGGGCTCCGATGCTGGAAGACAAAGTCGTTGATTTCATTTTTGAGCTGGCCAAAGTGACTGAAAAAGATGTTTCAATCGACGATTTGATGAAAGAGCCTGAAGAAGACAAACCCGCCAAAAAGAAGGCGGCTAAGAAAGCCCCGGCCAAGAAAAAAGCCACAGCGAAAAAGAAAGCTCCTGCCAAGAAGGTTGCGAAGAAGGACGAATAAAACCAAATAAGGGAAACACTAGCCATCCGCTCCCTTGATCATAGGGCTGATATTGTGCAGTGTCTCCCAAACGGTTTTTATTATTGCAAGGACGAAACCCTGAAATGAACGATCCGGTCGAAACTTACATGAGTTCTTTGGTTCCCATGGTGGTCGAAACGACCAACCGGGGCGAGCGCGCCTACGACATTTTTTCCAGGCTTTTGAAAGAACGGATTATCTTTCTGACCGGGGGTGTCGATGACGGTGTTGCCAGTCTGATCTGTGCCCAGTTGTTGTTTCTTGAATCGGAAAACCCGACCAAGGACATTTCCTTTTATATCAATTCTCCCGGCGGCATCGTTACGTCCGGCTTAGCCATCTACGACACCATGCGCTATATCCGTCCCGATGTTTCAACCGTCTGTATCGGTCAAGCGGCTTCCATGGGCTCTTTCCTGCTATGCGCCGGAACTAAAGGCAAACGATTCGCTTTGCCAAATGCGCGGGTGATGATCCATCAGCCATCCGGTGGAGCGCAAGGTCAGGCGACCGACATCGAAATCCAGGCCAAGGAAATACTGTCGTTGCGCTCGCGTTTGAACAATATTTATGCCGAGCATACCGGACAGTCCCTGGAAGTCATTGAAGAAGCAGTCGAACGCGACCGTTTCCTATCGCCCGATGATGCTAAGGATTTCGGCCTTATTGATGAGGTGGTGACGAGCCGTCCCGTTCCCGAAGACGAGGAAAGCGACGAAAAGAAAGATTAGTCGGCAATATTTGTCGTTTTAAGTCTGTCTTAACGATCGTCACAGCACTATATCTTCGGTAATTCAGGTGTTCACATTCAAGTCATCCACCCTGGTGAGTATGGTCGTGGGCGCTTTGTTACTGTATGAATTGATTGTCTGCCACCCCGAACAAGGGGTAACATGACCAGCAAGTGCCGTTTAAATCGCGGCATAGGAATTGAACGGAGTTTCCATGAACAAGTCTAGCGGTTCAGACTCGAAAAACACGCTCTACTGCTCATTCTGCGGTAAGAGCCAGCACGAAGTTCGCAAACTGATTGCCGGTCCCACCGTCTTCATTTGTGATGAATGCGTCGAGCTGTGCATGGACATTATCCGCGAAGAACACAAGACGTCCTTGGTTAAATCGGGTGATGGAGTTCCGACGCCGAGCGAGATCAGCTCGGTTCTGGACGATTATGTAATCGGTCAGCCTCATGCCAAGCGCGTGCTCGCCGTGGCCGTTCATAACCACTATAAGCGTTTGAGCCATGGCGGCGGCAGTAACGATGTTGAGCTGGCGAAATCCAATATTCTTCTGGTTGGCCCCACAGGTTGCGGCAAAACCCTGCTGGCGCAGACGCTGGCTCGAATTCTGGACGTTCCGTTCACCATGGCCGACGCGACGACCCTGACGGAAGCGGGTTACGTCGGCGAAGATGTGGAAAATATCATACTCAAGTTGTTGCAGTCCGCTGACTATAACGTCGAGCGTGCGCAGCGCGGCATCGTCTACATCGATGAAGTTGATAAAATTTCCCGTAAATCCGATAACCCGTCGATCACACGCGACGTTTCGGGCGAAGGCGTCCAGCAGGCCTTGCTTAAGATCATGGAAGGCACGGTAGCCAGCGTTCCCCCGCAAGGCGGCCGCAAACACCCCCAGCAGGAATTCCTGCAGGTTGATACCACGAATATTTTGTTTATCTGTGGCGGTGCTTTTGCCGGGTTGGACAAGATCATTTCCAATCGTGGAAAAGGCATGAGCATTGGTTTTGGCGCGGATGTACGCTCCCCCGACGAGCGCAATACAGGAGAAATCCTTAGCGACGTCGAGCCGGAAGATCTGCTTAAATTCGGCTTGATTCCAGAGTTTGTAGGCAGGTTGCCGGTTCTGGCGACCCTAACTGATCTGGATGCTGACGCTTTGGTCGAAATTTTGACCGCGCCCAAGAATGCCCTGGTCAAACAATATCAGCGGTTGTTCGAAATGGAGGAAGTCAATTTAAGCTTCACCGACGGCGCACTTGAAAGCATCGCTAAAATGGCTGTCGAGCGCAAAACAGGCGCCCGTGGGCTCAGATCCATCATGGAAAACATCCTTTTGGACACGATGTTCGATCTTCCGGGCCTTGAAGGCGTCGAAGAGGTCGTAATTAACCGCGAAGTCGCAGATGAAAGCGCCACACCACTGTATATTTACTCAGATCGCAAGGAAGATGTGGGTACCAGCGCCTGATTTAGGTGAGAATCGGTCATTTTTACCGTGAATGCAGCTAAAATTGCGGTAGTTCAGAAATAATCCCCTGTTTATCGACCATCACCTCTTGAATGGGGCAATGAATTAGCCCACCTTTGTGGGACAATCGAATCGTTTTTCGATTGCTATCTTTCAATCGACTCCACTTCGATGGCCCCTTTCGCGGGACCCTCATGTTAAATATATCAGAGGCATTATGATTTCTTCTCAACAAGGCGACATCTATCCTGTTCTTCCGCTTCGCGACATTGTGGTTTTCCCGCACATGATCGTGCCGTTGTTTGTCGGCCGGGACAAATCCGTACGGGCGCTGGAAGACGTAATGCAGGATGATAAGCAGGTTCTTTTGCTGGCTCAAAAAAACGCCGCGGAAGACGACCCGACGGTCGACGACATCTATGACGTTGGCACGGTAGCTACTGTTTTACAGCTTCTGAAACTGCCAGATGGCACGGTCAAAGTGTTGGTTGAAGGCGGTCAGCGCGCCCGTGTTACTGGATACATCGATAACGATAAATTTTTCGAAGCACAGGCTAACTTGCTGGAGGAACCCGAAAGCGATGATCAGGAGCTCGAAGCGCTTTCTCGTTCGGTGGTTACGCAGTTCGATCAATACATCAAGCTGAACAAGAAAATTCCACCGGAGGCGCTGGTTTCCATCAACCAAATCGACGCTCCCAGTAAGTTGGCGGACACAATCGCATCGCATCTCGCCCTTAAAATTTCCGAAAAGCAGGAATTGCTGGAAACCGAAACAGTCGCCGAGCGCCTTGAGCGCGTATATTCCTTCATGGAATCGGAAATTGGCGTCTTGCAGGTCGAAAAGAAAATCCGCAACCGCGTCAAGCGGCAGATGGAGAAAACCCAGCGCGAGTACTATTTGAACGAACAGCTTAAAGCTATTCAGAAGGAACTAGGCGAGGGCGAAGACGGTAAGGACGAAACCACTGAAATCGAGGAACGCATCGTTAAGACCAAGCTTTCAAAGGAAGCGAAGGAAAAATCCCTCGCCGAGTTGAAAAAGCTTAAGAATATGAGCCCCATGTCCGCTGAAGCGACGGTCGTTCGCAACTATCTGGACTGGATGCTGTCGATTCCCTGGAAAAAGCGTACCCGTATTAATAAGGATATCAAAAAGGCGCAGGAAATTCTGGATGCCGACCATTATGGCCTGAAAAAGGTCAAGGAACGGATTCTTGAATACCTTGCCGTTCAACAGCGCACCAATAAGATCAAGGGACCTATCCTTTGTCTTGTCGGGCCCCCAGGCGTCGGTAAGACATCTTTGGGCAAGTCGGTTGCCAGGGCGACGGGTCGAAATTACGTCCGCATGTCTTTGGGTGGCGTGCGCGACGAGTCGGAAATTCGAGGGCACCGGCGTACCTATATCGGCTCCATGCCGGGCAAAGTCGTTCAGGGCATGAAAAAAGCTAAATCTTCCAATCCCCTGTTTCTTTTGGACGAAGTCGACAAAATGGGCAATGACTGGCGCGGCGATCCAGCGTCAGCGTTGCTGGAGGTTCTGGATCCAGAACAGAATTCGACCTTCAACGATCACTACCTGGAAGTCGACTACGATCTTTCCGACGTCATGTTCGTTACAACAGCGAACACCATGAACATGCCCGGTCCCTTGCTTGATCGCATGGAGATCATTCGATTGTCAGGCTATACCGAGGATGAAAAGGTGGAAATCGCCAAGCGTCATCTTATTAGCAAACAGGTAAAGACCCACGGCTTGAAAAAGGAAGAGTGGTCTATTTCTGACTCCGCGCTCAGGGATCTGATTCGCTACTACACGCGTGAAGCCGGTGTGCGGAACCTGGAGCGCGAACTGGCCAACCTTACCCGTAAGGCCATCAAGGACATTATGATGGGCGAGGCGGAGAAAATTACCATTACCCGCAAGAACTTGACCAAATATGCAGGTATCAAGCGTTTCCGCTATGGCGAGATCGAAAACGATGATCTGATTGGGGTCGTCACCGGACTTGCCTGGACTGAAGTTGGTGGCGAGCTGCTTTCCATCGAATCGGTCATGGTTCCCGGAAAAGGAAAAATGACGATTACTGGCAAGCTGGGCGATGTCATGCAGGAGTCAATCCAGGCCGCCAAATCGTATGTGCAGTCACGTGCCCTCGAGTTCGGTATAACGCCGCCGACTTTCACCAAGAAAGATATTCATGTTCATGTGCCGGAAGGGGCGACGCCAAAGGATGGACCGTCTGCCGGTGTCGGCATGGTGACTTCTATCGTCTCGGTTCTGACAGGAACAGAAGTGCGCAAAGATGTCGCCATGACTGGGGAAATCACTCTTCGCGGCCGTGTGCTGCCCATCGGAGGTTTAAAAGAGAAACTCCTGGCGGCACTTCGCGGTGGCATCAAGACGGTTTTGATCCCGCACGACAATGAAAAAGATTTGGCCGATATCCCCGACAACGTCAAAAAGGGAATGACGATTATTCCTGTTTCCAATGTTGAGGAAGTTCTTGAACATGCACTGGCGACAAAACTGAAGCCGGTTGAATGGACCGAAGAAATGGAGGCCGCTGCGATAGCTTCGGAAAAAGAGGAAAATTCAAAAGACGTCGTGCATTGATTTAAGATTCGCATCAAATCTAAATGGAAATGTATGCGAATCTGAACCAAACGAATCGCAGCCCGATTTTTCGTAAAATTCGGCAGAATCCAAAGGATGCCGCCCCTAAACGATGGGGGCGGCATTTTTTATTTCAAAGAATTTCGCGCTCTGTTCAAGGCCGGATTTCGCCGATCTTTCCGGCGTGATTAGCCTGGTGTGCTTAACGTTGTGTTGATTCACAATGACTTAGCTGTTTCACAGTGGAGAAAATAACGCGCACCAATTGTTTCATCAATATTTCAGCAAGTCTGTAACCCGCAAAAAACTGGGGAAAACTGCGGTTGTTCAATTGACGCCCGTAAAAATTAGCCTATAAAATCCTGCGTGCTTCAGTGATCAAAAAGTGGCGCTGAATAAAGCATTCCATCGAATTTCTTTTACTCTCAAACAAGAAGGGGGGTTTACCTTGAACAAGAATGACCTAGTTGCAGCCGTTGCCGATAGCACCGGCCTTTCAAAGTCCGATGCCGCCAAAGCCGTTGATGGCGTTTTTGATTCCATCTCAAGTTCGCTTGCCAAAAAAGAAGAAGTCCGTCTCGTGGGCTTTGGAACTTTCAGCGTTGCGCATCGCAAAGCGTCCACCGGCCGCAACCCGCGCACTGGCGAGTCGATCCAGATCGCCGCTTCTAACCAGCCTAAGTTCAAAGCTGGTAAAGGTCTGAAGGAAGCCGTCAACTAAACGAACGGTCTTCTAAAAAATATTGATGCCGGTAACACTGTGACAGTGGGACCGGCATCTTTTTTTGCTTAAATATTTAAATGATCTGCATTAAATGCAGTTTGATCTATTGCAAATGTCTTCGGACAGTTTTAAAAGGCGTCGAGATTTAATCGAGGGCGATTAGCTCAGTTGGTAGAGCATCTCGTTTACACCGAGAGGGTCGGCGGTTCGAGCCCGTCATCGCCCAC
>CAZBEC010000025.1:0-58078 GCA_964490815.1 uncultured Thalassospiraceae bacterium | reverse complement strand
ACTTTATTAACCCTATAAAACCCATAATATCCCATTGCTTCCCATATATCCCCATGGTATCCCATGACATCCCGTCAAAACCTTGGGGGGGACATGAAGTCTGTGAGCGTTGCGTGCTGGGGCTGGTGACGATCCCTACGGGCCGAATTCCCAAGTAAAGGGCGGGGTGGGAGAGCGAAAACGGTATCGGGGACCGACATGACGCTGTTGGTAGGCAGACACGTCAACAAGATTGACAAAAAAGGACGGGTATCCGTCCCAAAACCCTTCCGCGACGCGTTCGTGGGCGAAGGGTTTACAGGTGTCTACGTCTATCCTTCCATTCGCTTTAAAGCCATTGAAGCTTGCGGCGAAACCTATTTTCGGGCACTTACCCAGCGTCTCGACGATTCCCTAGAAATGTTCTCCCCCGAACAGGACGATCTTCTGATCGCCATTCTGGACAATGCTCACGCCCTGCCCTTTGATCCAGAGGGACGTATCGTCATCCCCGATGAATTGCTTGAAATGGCAGGTATTTCCAATGAGGCCCGTTTTGTCGGCCGGGTCAATTTCTTCCAGATTTGGGACCCCCAATCCCACGAAGAACACCGTCATCGCGGCCTGGATCAAGCCCGCGCCAGGGGCGTCACCCTGCCGTCGCGCTTGTCCCAGGATCGAACTCCCGGTGGAGAGTCATGACAATGACCAACACTTCCGGCACCTCTGCTCATACCCCGGTTCTCCTCCGCGAAGTGCTCGAAGCCCTCGGTCCCTCTGGTCCCCAAGACGGCGCAATATACGTGGACGGCACTTTCGGTAATGGCGGCTATACCGCGGCTATCCTTGAAGCCGCCGACTGCAAGGTCTTCGGTATCGACCGCGATCCAAATGCCCTAAAAACCGGCGAAGAACTGGCTAGGCGTTACCCCGGACGCCTTAGGGTTCTGGGTGGTTGTTATGGCGATATGGTTCGCCTGTTGGGCGAAATCGGTATTGATCGTATCGACGGCGTAGCGCTGGATATCGGCGTCTCCTCTATGCAGATTGACGACCCTGAACGTGGATTTTCCTTTCGCTTTGATGGTCCTTTGGATATGCGCATGGGTTTGCAGGCGGATGCCAGTGCGGCCGATGTGGTCAATAGCCTGGGCGAAGAGGAACTCGCCGACATCATCTACACCTACGGTGAGGAGCGGGCATCACGTAAAATCGCCGCAGCCATCGTCAAGGACAGGTCCGATCAGCCTTTTACCCGCACCGGCCAGCTTGCGGGCCTGATCCGACGTATTGTCAAGAAATCGAAAGATGGCATCGATCCCGCTACCCGCACTTTCCAGGCCTTGCGCATCTACGTTAACGATGAGTTGGGCGAGCTTGCCCGCGGCCTTGAAGCTGCCGAAAAACTGCTTCGCCCCGGGGGACGCCTTGCTGTTGTTTCCTTCCATTCCCTGGAAGACCGCAAGGTAAAGGAATTTCTGCTCAAACGGAGCGGTCAGGGGCCGCGCCCGTCCCGACATCTCCCCGATGCCGGTGGGACGGACAGGCCTCCCAGCTTCCGCTTGATTAAGAAGGGCGCGATCAAGCCTCAGCGCGCCGAATCCGAAAACAATCCACGCGCCAGATCGGCCAGGCTCAGGGCGGCGGAACGAACCGGTTCCCCGTCCTGGCCTGGCGAGACTGACGGTCTGGCGGCCTAAAGGGAAGGAGGGAAAAATGTTGCGTCACACTACATTGTTATTCCTGCTTCTCGCAGGCGCGCTTAGCGTTGCGCTGTTTTCGGTTAAGTACCAGGTCCAGGACCTGGAAGAAGAACTGGTTGATCTGAACAAGTCGATCATAGACGAACGACAATCCATTCACGTGCTGAATGCGGAATGGAGCCACCTTAACAATCCTGAGAGGTTGGGCGTTCTGGCTGAACGCTACCTGGGCATGAAACAGGTGAGGCCGTCCCAACTAACCAGTTTCAGGGATATAGAACGTCTAGAATTGCCACGGATTTTGGAAGGCGAGGCAACGCCGGCTCAATTTGAAAAAGGGCAGGCCAGCCAATGAGTCGTAGAAGCAATCGTATCAAGGCTGATTTGCCTCCCCGTCTGCAGGACATTCCCGTTGAAGAAACCGTGTGCCTTGAAGGAAACTTGAAGCTAGCGCTAGAAATGGGCCGCAATAGGCTGCTGGTGACCGGGGTGATGTTCATGATCGCTTTCGTCGCAATCGCTGTTCGCCTCGTCGACCTAACGGCCTTCGGGCCAGGCGATGAAGGCCGAATGGCGCTTTCCATACCTTCCTCCGCCGTTGCCGCGGGCCGCGCCGATATTATTGACCGCAACGGTGTCATCCTAGCTACTTCGCTTCCGATTGCATCCCTTTACGCCGACCCCAAGGACGTAATGGATCCGATTGAAGCGGCGGATAAACTTTCGGGTGTTTTCCCCGAGATCAACCGAAACGAACTGCATTTGAAACTGAAGTCGAAATCGCGCTTTGTGTGGATCGGGCGCAACCTGACCCCGAAACAGCAATACGCGGTCAACCGCTTAGGCATTCCGGGTATTTTCTTCCAGCGTGGCGAACAAAGGGTCTATCCCCATGGACGTGAAGCGGCGCACGTATTGGGTCTGACCGACGTCGACGGCACAGGCATTGCCGGGGTTGAAAAGTACTTCGCCTCGACTCTGAACAAAAGCGAAGAACCCCTGCAATTGTCCATCGACCTTCGCATCCAGACCATGCTCAGGCAGGAACTGACGTCGGCGATGAAGGAATTCCATGCCATTGGCGCGGCAGGTACGGTTCTGGATGTCGATACCGGTGAAATCATCTCGATGGTTTCGCTGCCTGACTTCGATCCCAATAACCCCGATACCATGCGAGGTACGGTCGGCTTCAACCGTGTCACCAAAGGCGTCTACGAAATGGGATCAACCTTCAAGTTGTTTAATACGGCGATAGCCCTGGACAGCGGTACGGTTGGTATCGATGACAGTTACGATGCGACCGAACCGATCCGAATATCACGCTTCACTATTTCCGATTACCATGGCAAGAAACGTTGGCTGTCGGTGCCGGAAATTCTTGTTTATTCATCCAATATCGGTTCTGCCAAGATGGCCATGGATGTTGGCGCCAAGGCCCAGAAGTTTTATCTCGATCAACTTGGTCTGCTGCATCAATCCAATGTCGAATTGCCGGAAGTCGGCCAGCCGCAATACCCGGCGCGGTGGGGCGATATATCTACAATGACCATTTCGTACGGTCATGGCGTTTCGGTAAGCCCCCTACAAGTAGCCGATAGTGTAGCTTCGCTCGTAAATGGTGGTCTTCGCATGCCGGTCTCTCTACTTAAACATCGTGGCTCCACTCCGCCTGCGGGTACCCGGGTGTTGTCAGAACATACTTCTAAGCAAATGCGTGACCTGATGCGCTTGGTCGTTACCAACGGTTCAGGCAAACGGGCCGCTGCGCAAGGGTACTTTGTCGGCGGAAAAACAGGAACGGCGGAAAAACAGGTGAATGGGCACTACGAGGAAAAATCCCTGATTTCCTCATTCGTCGGCGCGTTTCCGATCGACAAGCCCAGATTCGTCATCTTGGCCATGATTGATGAACCCAAAGGCAACGAAAGAACCTTCAACTACGCTACTGGCGGATGGGTTGCGGCCCCCGTCGTCAGCCGTATGGTTTCCAGGATCGCGCCGCTATTGGGAATATTGCCCCGCGATGGCGATCTACCCGACGGCATTGAATTCAAGACCGGCAAACCCCGTCTGGCCTCGCTCGGGGTTGCTCCGGCAATCGCCGGGGGTCGTCAAATTGCGTCTAATTGATTTAGTAGATGGAGATTCAATCGACGTGTTGAACGTTACGGACATTAAGGAAACCGAGATTACCGGCCTGAGCTGCGACTCGCGCAAGATCGGTCCCGGTTACCTTTTTGCCGCCATTCCCGGTTCCAACTTCGACGGGACCGCCTTTATTGATGACGCACTTGAAAAGGGCGCTACGGCCATTCTAGCGCCGCTGGGATGTGTGAATGATAAAGCTCAAAATCTAATAACTTCCGACAATCCGCGCCGAAGTTATGCCTTGATGGCTTCGAAATTTTTCATTGACCAACCCGCTAGCATTGCCGCTGTCACCGGCACGAACGGCAAAACATCCGTTGTTTCTTTCGCACGCCAGATTTGGACTCATCTTGGGAAAAGCGCCGCCAGCATGGGCACGCTGGGAATCGCGGCTCCCGATTTTGACACCCCGGAAGGACTGACCACGCCCGACCCTGTAGACCTTCATAAAAGTCTGGCGGAATTAGCGGGGCGTGGGGTGGAGAAACTAGCGATGGAGGCTTCTTCCCACGGCCTTGCACAGTATCGCTTGGATGGCGTGCGTATCAGCGTGGCCGCTTTCACGAACCTGAGCCGTGATCATCTGGATTATCACGACTCGATGGAAAACTACCTGGAGTCCAAGCTGCGGCTGTTCACCGAACTGTTGCCGCCGGAAGGCGTTGCCGTCCTGAACGCGGACGACAACACGTATCAGAAGATATGTGAAACCGTACCGTGCCGGACTATTAGTTATGGCCGGAAGGCGGAAGATATTCGCCTGGAGAGTATAGATACTTTCAAAAACTCACAACGCATCGCTCTTACCGTTATGGGAAATGCGCACTACCTAACGCTTCCTCTTTCGGGCGCGTTTCAGGTTGAAAACGCCTTATGCGCTTTGGGGCTGGTTCTGGCCGAAGGCGTGGACGTCCAAGACGCAATTCAGGCGCTGGAAGTATTGGAAGGGGTGCCGGGCCGCCTGCAGCATGTAGCAAATACAACGGGCGGCGCGGCTGTTTATGTGGATTATGCTCACACCCCGGATGCGCTTGCTAACGTTCTGAAGGCCCTGCGTCCGCACGCATCGCGAAATCTGAATGTCGTGTTCGGTTGCGGTGGCGACCGTGATGCTGGCAAGAGGCCCGAAATGGGTAACATCGCATTGCGGATGGCCGACTTCGCTATTGTTACCGACGACAATCCCCGTGGAGAAGATCCCGCTGCGATCCGTGCCCAGATAATGAAAGCTTGTCCTGGGGCCAGGGAAATTGGTGATCGTGCAATGGCCATCGAATACGCCGTGGCCGCGATGCAGGAGGGCGATGTTTTGGTTGTCGCGGGCAAGGGTCATGAGACGGGCCAAATCATCAAGGACGACGTGCGGCCGTTCGATGATGCTCAGGAAATTTTACGTGTCATCAAGGAGCTTGAGTCATGATGGCGCTCAATCAGATTTTGTGGACATCCAAGGAAGCTGTAGAGGCCACTGGCGGAACGTCAACTACTGATTGGAGCGCTACAGGCGTTTCCATTGATACCCGCACCATAAAGACTGGTGATTTGTTTGTCGCCCTGCATGGTCCTAATTTTGACGGTAACGATTTTGCCGCCGACGCCCTTTCAAATGGCGCAGCGGCGGCTATTGTCGACCAGTATCTAGATCACGAAGCCTTCCTGCTGAAGGTAGAAGATACCATGGCGGCCCTTGAAGCCTTGGGGCGGGCAGCGCGCGCGCGAACGCAAGCGGCCATTATCGCTGTTACCGGCAGCGTCGGCAAAACCGGATCGAAAGAAGCCCTTAAACATGTTCTTTCGCATCAAGGCGAAGCGACGGCCAGCGAAGGAAGCCTGAACAATCACTGGGGTGTGCCGTTGAGTTTATCAAGAATGCATGCCCAAACAGACTACGGAATATTCGAACTGGGCATGAACCATCCAGGGGAAATCAATCCTTTGTCGCGAATGGTGCGCCCTCACGTCGCTTTGATTACAACGGTCGAGGCCGTTCACAGCGCTTATTTTGACTCCGATGAGGCGATAGCCGATGCAAAGGCAGAAATCTTTTCCGGCCTCGAACCGGGCGGTGCCGCTATCCTAAATCGCGATAACAGACATTTCCACCGTCTCGCGGCCGCCGCGCGGGCGAAGAGAATAGAGCGGATTATCGGCTTTGGAACATGGGAAGAAGCCGATTTCAGGCTCTTAAACGCAGTTCCAGATAATGGGGGAACGATTATCCGGGCGGACCTTGGTGGAGCCCTTTCAACCTACCGACTGGCCATGCCAGGAGATCATTGGGTGGTTAACAGTTTGGGTGTTCTGGCGGCCGTGGCCGCTGCAGGCGGCAACGTGAGCGACGCTGCCGAAACTCTTGGCGAGATGCAAGCTCCGAAGGGGCGGGGACGTTTTCATCTTATTCATTACGGTGGCGGGGAAATCACCCTGATCGATGAGAGTTACAACGCCAGTCCAGTATCCATGCGCGCGGCGATTAGCGTCCTTGGCCAAACCGAACCGGGCCGCGGCGGAAGGCGAATAGCGGTTCTGGGCGATATGCTTGAACTGGACGATAAGGCACCTGAGCTACATGCAGGCCTGGCCGACACTCTGGTCGGCGAAAAGATAGATCTGGTCTTCACTGCGGGTCCCAACATGGCGCACTTGTCAGATGCCCTCGACCCCAACATGCGTGGTGGACATACCGGTAATTCTGAATTGCTGGCGCCCCTGGTGATCGAGGCTGTTTCCGCCGGCGACGTCGTTGTGGTCAAGGGGTCGGCGGGCAGTAAGACCGGCCTCATCGTCAAGGCGATCCTTGCCCTGGATGATAATTCCGGCGGCAATTCAAAACGCGTGGTCAACGGGGATTAGGGGGAAAGCATGCTTTATCACATCCTATTCCCAATGGCGGACGAGTTCGCAGTGTTGAATGTCTTCAGGTATCTGACGTTCAGAACCGGCGGCGCGATGATTACCGCTTTGATCGTCAGTTTTCTGGTCGGGCCGATATTGATCGACGCCCTGCGCTCGCAGCAGAAAGGCGGCCAACCCATTCGCGACGACGGCCCCGAAGGTCATCTTCTGACCAAGCAGGGAACACCGACCATGGGTGGGTTCATGATTTTGATGGCCCTTGGTCTTTCGACCTTGCTTTGGGCGGACCTGAGCAATGGCTATATTTGGGCCGCCATGGGCGTGACGATGGCTTACGGAACTATCGGCTTCATGGATGATTACCTGAAAGTCGTAAGGCGCGACTCATCTGGCTTGTCCGGTCGTGTGAAACTTGTGCTGCAAACATTGATCGCGTTGGGCGCGGCGCTGTGGATCATGAAGATCCTGCCTGGGGAGCTGTCGACGACGCTGGCGGTGCCGTTTTTCAAGAACATCCTGATCGATCTTGGTAACGGTTTCCTGATTTTCGCCATCGTCGTCATGGTTGGCGCCTCCAACGCCGTCAATCTGACCGATGGACTGGATGGTTTGGCTATCGGCCCGGTGATGATCGCCACGGCCGTTTTTGCACTCATCGCCTATCTGATCGGCCATGCCGGTTTTTCGTCATACCTGCAAATTCACCATGTTCCAGGAACCGGTGAGCTGGCCGTATTCTGCGGAGCGCTGATCGGCGGTGGGCTCGGCTTCCTGTGGTTCAACGCGCCCCCGGCGAAGGTGTTCATGGGCGATACCGGCTCGCTTGCCCTTGGCGGAGCTTTGGGCGTGATCAGCGTGATCACCAAACACGAACTGGTGTTGGCCATCGTCGGTGGATTGTTCGTATTGGAAACCGTTTCGGTCATCGTCCAAGTGGCCTCGTTCAAGCTGACGGGAAAGCGCGTCTTTGCCATGGCCCCTCTGCACCATCATTTCGAAAAGAAGGGATGGGCGGAACCGACCATCGTAATCCGTTTCTGGATCATCGCCCTGATTTTGGCCCTGATCGGCCTTTCGACATTGAAACTGAGGTAAGGTGGAGATGAACGCGTGATCCATATTCCCTCCTTCGCCAATAAAACCGTCGCGATCTTCGGCCTGGGCCGTTCCGGAATCTCGAGCGCGCTGGCACTGACAAGAAGCGGTGCGAAAATTGTCGCCTGGGATGATAACGAGAACGCACGCAATCAGGCTCGTGACGCCGGTATTGTGTTGAGCGATCTATATGACTGCGAATGGAAGGAAGTCGACGCCCTTGTGCTATCGCCGGGTATCCCCTTGGAATACCCGGAACCCCATACGGTCGCCGCGCTCGCCATTGATGCTAGCGTGCCGGTCATCGGCGATATCGAACTGCTGGCGTTAAGCAGTCCTCTGGCGCAAAGCGTAGGTATTACAGGTACCAACGGCAAATCAACGACGACGGCGCTTATCGGTCATGTTCTTCAATCCGCTGGAAGTCAAGTACAGGTCGGCGGCAATCTGGGTGTGCCGGTGCTGGATCTGGATACCCTGGAGGGCGGGGGTGTGTATGTTCTGGAAATGTCGTCCTACCAGCTGGAATTGACTCATTCGCTGACATTCGATGTCGCGTTGCTGTTGAACATCAGTCCCGATCATCTGGATCGCCATAACGGGATGGCGGGATACATTAATGCCAAGAAACGGATTTTCGCCGGCCAAACCCAGGATCATTCGGCCATTATCGGCGTCGATGACGATCATTGCCTCGGCGTTTTTGAGGAAATATGCGCAACGGCCGAATCAAAGGTTATCGCCGTATCGGGTTCAAAGGCCGTTCCCGGTGGTATCTATGTCGAGGGCGGTATTCTTTACGATGATACCGGTGAGGCCGAAGCCGAAGCTGTGCTGGATATGAAAGGACTGGCCAGTCTGCCCGGTGTCCATAACGCTCAGAATGCCGCCGCGGCTTATGCGGTGGGGCGCTGTCTGGGATTGGAAAGGGCAGCCGTTACCGCAGCCTTACGGACTTTCCCGGGATTGGCCCATCGTCAGGAACTGTTGGCGATAATAGACGGTATAGCGTATGTCAATGACAGCAAGGCTACCAATGGCGAAGCAGCAGCCCGCGCCCTGGCGTGTTACGGCGACGTCTACTGGATCGCTGGGGGACGCCCAAAAGAAGGCGGCCTGAATGCTACTAAGCCTTACCTGGAACGGGTTCGCCATGCCTATCTCATAGGTGAGGCCGCTAATGACTTCGCAGAAACTTTGCAATCACGAATACCGGTTACAGTGTCGGGCGAGTTGACCCGCGCCGTGGGCGAAGCCCGCGAAGATGCCTTGGGTGAAACGGGTGATGGCGCTGTCGTACTATTTTCGCCTGCTTGCGCATCGTTTGACCAATTTGATAATTTCGAATCTCGCGGCGAGGTCTTCCGCGACATCGTTGACACTCTTCCCGGCGACCGCAGGGAGGTAGGCGCATGAGCACGCTGGCGCGTACCGATAAAAGCCTCTTTGGCCGCTGGTGGTGGACGGTCGACCGTTGGATGCTATCGGCTATTGTCGCCATCGCCGCCATTGGAGCGTTGTTGACGTTGGCGGCCTCACCCGCTGTTGCCGAACGCATTGGTTTTGATACCTTCCATTTTGTTCAACGCCAGTTCGTTTTCCTGCCGGTGTCGTTGGTCATCATGATTTTGGTTTCTCTGATGACGCCAAGAGGAATTCGAAGACTAGCCTTCGGGTGTGCGGGTCTGGCTCTGGTGGGCATGCTGGCGACCCTCTTCGTTGGCGCTGAAATCAAAGGCGCCAGCCGCTGGATTCATATAGCCGGTTTTTCGTTGCAGCCGTCGGAGTTTGTTAAACCGGCCTTCGCCGTTATCGCCGCGTGGCTGTTCGCCGAAAGCCGCACCAAAGCCACTATTCCCGGTAATAAATTGGCGACGGCGTTTTTTATCGTCATCGCAGTGATATTGCTCATGCAGCCAGATGTCGGCATGACTGCCGTCGTCGCCGCCGTCTGGGGCGTGGAGTTCTTCTTGGCCGGCCTGCCGCTTGTTCTGGTAGTAATGATGGCGGTGCTGTTTATGGGCGGCATTGTCGGGGCATATTTCACGTTTTCTCATGTACAAGCCAGGATTGATCGCTTCCTCGATCCGGCGGCGGGCGAAGGCTATCAGGTTACCCGCGCCCTGGAGGCTTTCCAAAGCGGCGGCCTTTTTGGGCGTGGTCCCGGAGAAGGGCGGGTCAAGGAGGTGCTGCCCGACGCCCATGCCGATTTCATTTTCGCCGTCGCAGGAGAAGAGTTTGGACTTATAGCCTGTCTGGTACTGGTCGCCCTTTTCGCCTTCGTGGTATTGCGCGGCTTCTCCCGCGTGTTGCGCGAGGACAACCTTTTCATTCTTTTGGCGGTAGCCGGGCTTTTGGTTCAGTTCGGATTGCAGGTGATCATAAACATCGCCTCGAACCTGAATATGATTCCGCCCAAGGGTATGACATTGCCGTTTATCTCTTACGGAGGTTCATCGACCATGGCTCTGGCGCTGGGGATGGGAATGATGCTGGCGCTTACACGTGAACGGCCAGGACTGGGTAACGCCCGCAAACAGAGGCCCGTAGTGCCTGGGAATCTTGCGGCAGGGGATGTTGCATGACGGGTAATTCGCAAAAATTGATTGTTCTTGCCGCAGGTGGCACCGGGGGGCATGTATTCCCGGCAGAAGCGCTGGCCGCTGAAATGACCGGCCGCGGATTCAAACTGAGTCTGATTACCGACCGTCGCGGCGATGCTTACGGGGGGTTGTTGGGAAATCTGGAAACCCACCGGGTGCGCGCCGGCGGCGTTGCGGGCAAGAAATTTACTGCCCTTTTGCGCAGTGGACCAGAACTTGCCTTCGGCACGTTGCAATCGCGCGCTCTTTTGAAAAAAATGCAACCTCGCGCCGTGGTTGGTTTTGGGGGATATGCCTCGGTGCCAACGATGCTGGCGGCGACCTTCGGCGGTTACAATACGTTGATCCATGAACAAAACGCCGTGTTAGGTCGTGCCAATCGATTGCTGGCCGGCAGGGTGAAAAGAATTGCAACGTCTTTTGATACAACTCGATCCATACCCGAGGCAGCAATGGCCAAGGTCATTCGTACCGGCATGCCGGTCAGGCCAATTGTCGCGACGGTGCGTGAGACGCCCTACCCCATATTGGACGATAAATGCCAAATCAATATTTTGGTCCTTGGCGGCTCTCAGGGCGCGACGGTGCTTAGTGAGGTGGTTCCCGACGCGATTGGCAGACTGGATGAGGACTTAAGATCGCGCTTGCGTGTTACCCAGCAATGCCGGGCCGAAGACTTGGATAAAGTGCGCCAGACCTATAATCGACTTTTGGTGAGCGCCGAGTTGAATAGTTTCTTTGATGATATACCAGAGCGTCTTGCAGGGACCCACCTGATGATCAGCCGGGCCGGCGCCTCTTCCGTTTCTGAGGCCATGACCGTGGGCAGACCGGCTGTCCTTGTTCCCTATCCACATGCCGTGGACGACCACCAGTCTTTCAACGCCCATGCCCTGGACGATGCAGGTGGCGGCTGGATGATGGCGCAGGAAACCTTCACGCCGGAAGCCCTGGCCGAGCGGCTTCAATCCCTGTTCCGCATGCCAAAAATTTTAATCCGCGCCGCTGAATGCGCGCGTTCGGCCGGACACCCGGACGCCGTGCTCAGATTGGCCGACGCTGTGTGCGAATTGGTAGGCAGTAATGGCGAAAACGATAATGGCAGGAGGGCAGCATGAGGGCGCTATCCCTATCCATCGGCACCATTCATTTTGTCGGTATCGGTGGAATCGGTATGAGCGGCATCGCCGAAGTACTGCATAACCTGGGCTATTCGGTTCAAGGCAGTGATATGTCCGATAACGCCAACGTCAAACGGCTTCGCGAAATGGGGATTAACGTTGCTATTGGTCACAATGAAGCCAATGTGGGCAACGCCCAAGTAGTTGTGATTTCCTCCGCCGTCAAAGATGACAATCCGGAAGTCAAGATAGCAAGGAACAAACTAATTCCGGTAGTTCGCCGGGCTGAGATGCTGGGTGAACTGATGCGCTTGAAATGGTCGATCGCAGTTGGCGGCACACATGGAAAAACGACGACGACTTCACTGGTAGCTGCGATGCTGGAAGCCGCCGAAATGGACCCGACAGTGATAAACGGCGGAATCATCAATGCATGGGGTTCGAATGCCAAGCTGGGTGGCGGTGACTGGATGGTAGCCGAAGCCGATGAATCAGACGGAACGTTCCTGAAACTTCCTGCGACAATCGCCGTAGTGACGAACATCGATCCGGAACACCTGGACCATTACGGCGACTTTGACGCCTTGCGCGACGCCTTTGATGCGTTTGTACAGAATATTCCATTTTACGGCTTTGCGGCCCTGTGCATCGACCATGTTGAAGTGCAGGCCATGATCCCCCGGGTCTCGGATCGCAAGGTAGTGACGTATGGTTTCAGTCCGCAGGCGGATGTCCGGGCGGCCAACGTCAAACGCCAGAAAGATGGCGTGGTGATGGATGTGGTCATCAATGACCGCAAAGAGGCCATGACCAGAACAATCGAAGCCGTAAAACTGCCCATGTTCGGCGATCACAACATACAAAACGCGCTTGCCGCGATCGCTATCGCCAACGAAATGGGTGTCGAGGACGAAATCCTGCACAAAGCGCTTGGCAATTTCGAAGGCGTCAAGAGGCGCTTCACCAAGACAGGAGAAATCGACGGCGTCACCGTGATCGACGACTACGGCCATCATCCGGTTGAAATTTCTGCGGTACTTGCCGCGGCGCGTGCGGCTACCGACGGGCAAGTGATTGCCGTCGTTCAGCCCCACCGTTTCACGCGCCTTCGCGACTTGTTTGAAGATTTTTGCACCTGCTTCAACGATGCAGATGCGGTTTTAGTCGCCGATGTCTATCCGGCCGGCGAGCAACCTATTGAGGGGTTTGATCGCGACGCCCTGACTCAGGGATTGCGTGAGCGAGGCCATCGCACCGTGATGCCGTTGGTCGATATCGATTTGCTGCCGGGGATTATCAACGATTTGACGGGACCGGGCGATCTTGTTGTTTGCCTGGGCGCAGGCAACATCACCCAATGGGCGAATGACCTTCCCGAAAAGTTGCGCATGCTTCGGTATGGATCAGAGGGAGCCGGGGAATGATGGCGGCCGAAAACATGACCCAAGGCCTGATGAATCGCCTTCCCAAGGTTAGGGGACGCCTGAGCGCCAACGCGCCTTTGGACAAGATTACCTGGTTCAGGGTGGGCGGTCCCGCGGAAGTTATGTTCCGGCCCGCCGATAGTGATGATTTGAAACAGTTCCTTTCAACGCTATCTCCGGATATTGACGTCACGGTTATCGGTGTCGGCTCGAACCTGCTGGTTCGTGATGGGGGCGTGCCTGGTGTTGTCGTTAGGCTGGGCCGGGAATTCGCCAAGGTTCAGGTTGTCGGAGATACAATAAAGGCCGGAGCTGGCGCCCTTGATATCAATGTCGCCATCGCCGCGGAAAACGCGGGCCTTGCCGGACTGGAATTTCTGAGTGGTATCCCCGGGACCATCGGCGGTGGCCTCAGAATGAATGGCGGGGCTTATGGATCAGAGTTCAAGGACATTTTTGTCAACGCTCGGGCCGTGGACAAGCATGGCGAAATCCGTGACCTGAATCCCGACGACATGGGATTTGGATATCGTACAACGAAAGTTCCCACCGATTGGCTTTTCATCGACGCCGTACTTCAAGGGAGGCCGGAACAGAAATCGGAAATATCACGACGCATGGCGCAAATTAAAGCCTCCCGCGAGGAAAGCCAGCCGGTGAGAACGCCGACCGGCGGCTCTACCTTCGCCAACCCGCCCGGTCAAAAGGCCTGGGAGTTAATCGATCAAGCCGGATGCCGGGGATTGAAACGCGGCGGGGCCATGGTCTCGGAAAAACACTGCAACTTCCTGATCAACACCGGTGATGCAACGGCGGCCGACCTTGAAGGGCTTGGTGAGGAAATTCGTCGCCGGGTGTTTGAAATAAGTGGCGTCAACTTGGAATGGGAAATTCGGCGTGTGGGATTGTCCGCGGTCGGACTGCATGAGGAGGGCGGGCAATGAGCAAGAATGTTGCAATCCTGATGGGTGGATGGTCCGCCGAACGCGAGGTGTCGCTGGTAAGTGGTGCCGCCGTTTCCAATGCCCTTAAAAACGCCGGTTTCCAGGTGACCTCGATTGATGTTCAAAGAGATATGGGCGCGTTGCTCACCCGGTTGTATCCAAAACCGGATGCGGTATTTAACGCCCTGCACGGTAGGTTCGGTGAAGATGGCTGCGTGCAGGGTTTACTGGATATTGTCAATGTTCCCTACACGCATTCCGGCCTGCTTGCCTCATCGTTGGCGATGGACAAGCCGATGTCCAAGAAGTTGTTTGAAACCGCAGGGATTCCAGTAGCCAAACACATGATCGTCAGCCGAAAGGAAGTTCTTTCAGGCGACGTGATGGAACGTCCTTACGTTATCAAACCGACAAATGAAGGTTCCAGCGTCGGGGTCCACATTGTCGAGGAAGGGGATAACAAGTTGCCCTTCGAAGATGAAACCTGGCCTTACGGAGAAGAAGTGATGGTGGAGAAATTCATCACTGGCCGGGAACTAACCGTTACCGTGATGGGCGACCGGCCTTTGGCAGTGACTGAAATCACCACCAATCACGGTTTTTACGATTATTCTGCAAAATATGACGAAGGCGGATCAACCCATGTCCTGCCTGCCAAGATTGAGAAGAAAATCTACGATGAAGCAATGCGGCTTGCCTTGCTGGCTCATCAGACACTCGGTTGCCGGGGAGTTTCCCGGGCCGATTTCCGTTTTGACGGGGAAACCCTTTTCATTCTTGAAGTCAATACCCAGCCCGGTATGACGCCGACATCCCTTGTCCCTGAACAAGCTGCCCATGCGGGCATCTCGTTCGAGGAATTGGTCGCCTGGATGGTCGAAAATGCGGAGTGTGATCCATGAAAATATTCAACTGGTTTTCCAAGGACAAAAGTGCGGAGAAAAAACGCGGTCAACCCTTGAAACGAGTCATCCCAGTATGGCGCCAACGCAGTACACTGGCGGCTTTCGCGGTAGTGATGGTGGCGGCTATAGGTAGCGGCGGCGTCTGGCTGTGGAACAACGGACATATTGAACGCGCCGGTGAACAGTTGAAATGGAACCTGATCGCGATTTCCGGAAAGCTGGGTTTTACGGTTGAAGACGTCCTCGTGGTTGGGCGTTCCCAAACGACACGCAAGGAATTGTTAATGGCGGTTCGTCTCGCGCGTGGCGCGCCGATCCTGGCCTATGATCTGGATCAGGCCAGGCAGCGAATCGAAGTGCTGCCTTGGGTCGACAGCGCCTCGGTCGAACGTATGCTGCCGGACACCATTTTACTAAGCGTCGTCGAACGTCAGCCTTTGGCGCTGTGGCAGAGCAAAGGCCGCTTCGAGCTAATTGATCACCAGGGAAAGGTTATATCCAAGCAGAGCATAGAGAGATTCGCCGATCTGCTGGTAGTTGTCGGCAATGATGCGCCAGAAAATGCCGCCGCCCTGCTCGGGATTCTTGAAACTCAACCGCATTTGATGGATCTGGCGGTTTCCGCCGTGCGCGTTGGCGGTAGACGTTGGAATATTCGCCTAAAAGGGGACATCGACGTTCGTCTTCCTGCGGAAAAAGCCGATGCAGCCTGGTCGCGACTGGCGGAATACGAACGCAGCCACGGAATCTTGAGTCGCGAAGTCAAGGTGCTTGACCTCAGATTGCCGGATCGCCTGATCGTCCGGAAAACGCCGAACGGTCCGGAAGTGAAGCTGTCGCCGGGAAGGGAAACCTGATCGATGGTTAATGCGCCAACAAAACAGATGATCAACGGGGTGGATCCGACAAAGGTCCGCTCGGGGTTGGTCGCCGCCATTGACCTGGGAACGACAAAGGCCTGTTGCCTGATTGCCAAGCCTCTCGCGGATAATGGGTTCGAAGTAGTCGGCATTGGCCATCAGATATCTCAAGGTCTTCGTTCCGGAACCATTGTCGATATGGAACAAACAGAAGCAACAATCCGATCAACCGTCGAGGCCGCCGAACAAATGGCGGGCGAGAATATTCGCAACGTCATCGTCAACGTATCATGCGGTGAACCCCATTCCCGTTTGATCGCCTATGAGGTCTCCATCGCCGGACACGAAATTGGCGATGCCGACCTGCGACGCCTGTTGGACCCAGCCGGGTTGCCCGAAGGTGAAAAACATGACCGCGAATTGATCCACCTGATACCGGTCGGCTACAGCATCGACGGCAACAAGGGCGTGCGCGATCCCCGCGGCCTCCATGGCGAAAGGTTGGGGGTGAATATGCATATCGTCAGCGCCGCAGCCGGACCTTTGCGAAATCTGGAACAGGGAATTTCACGTTGTCATCTGGATATCTGCGGCAAGGTTGTGACGCCTTACGCGTCTGCTCTATCCAGCGTTTCAGAGGATGAGAAGAATCTTGGCGTCACCTGTGTCGATATGGGCGGGGGAACGACGTCTATTTCGGTATTTTTTGATGGAGAGCTGGTACATATCGATTCCATTCCCGTCGGCGGATTGCATGTAACCAACGATATTGCACGAGGACTTTCAACACCTCTAGTTCATGCCGAAAGAATGAAGACATTATATGGGAGCGCGATTCCAACGCCATCCGACGACCATGAGATCATCAAGGTGCCCCTGATCGGAGAAGAGGAAACCGGCGAAACCAATCAGGTCCCCCGTTCGGTCCTCGTCGGCATTATTCGTCCGCGTATCGAGGAAACATTCGAGATGGCCCGCAACCGCCTGAACGAGGCCGGCTTCGACAAGGTCGCTGGTCGCCGAATCGTTCTTACGGGCGGAGCATCGCAACTTCCCGGTGTTAGAGAGATGGCGGGCTCCATCCTGGACAAACAGGTACGATTGGGAAGACCTTTGCCCGTTCCGGGCTTAGCCGAATCCGTTTCGGGTCCCGCGTTTTCGACGTCGGCAGGCCTGCTTCATTTTGCATTTAACAACCCGGCCGAGGAAGCAAAAAGCGCCTATCGGCCGATTGAAGAGCCAAGCGGGCGGCTAGCCCGGATTGGCCAGTGGTTTAGGGAGAATTTTTAATGGTTTTTCAACTATTTAAGGGAAGTATGGGAGCATACGACCCGGACAAAAAAATAGGACGAATCACCTTGGCAAACATCTATTGGATTTCATCGGAAATCGGAGTCTGACATGAGCATCAATCTGACTATTCCAAACAGTAATACGCCTCAACTCAAACCCCGGATTACCGTTATTGGCGTTGGTGGCGCCGGGGGTAATGCGGTCAATAATATGATCGAGAAGCAACTGGAAGGCGTTGATTTCGTCGTCGCCAACACCGATGCCCAGGCATTGTCCCAGTCGCAAACCGAAGCCCGAGTCCAATTAGGTGCAAACATTACGCAAGGATTGGGCGCTGGCTCCAAGCCGGAAGTCGGTCGCGCCGCCGCCGAAGAGACCTTGAGCGAGATCGAAGAACAGATCAAAGACTCGCACATGGTCTTTATCGCCGCTGGCATGGGCGGTGGAACGGGCACCGGTGCGGCTCCTGTCGTTGCCAGGGCCGCCAAGGAGAAGGGCATTCTGACGGTTGGCGTCATCACAAAACCATTCCAGTTCGAGGGCATGCATCGCTATAAGCTGGCGGAAGCCGGTATCGAAGATCTGGAACAGTTCGTCGATACCCTGATCGTCATCCCGAACCAGAATCTATTCAGGGTTGCCAACGAACAGACCACCTTCGCCGATGCGTTCAACATGGCCGATGAGGTCCTATATTCTGGCGTTCGCGGTGTTACCGACCTGATGGTTATGCCGGGCCTGATCAACCTAGATTTCGCCGATATCCGCTCCGTCATGAGCGAAATGGGCAAAGCGATGATGGGCACCGGTGAAGCCGAGGGCGAACGCCGCGCCCTGGATGCCGCTGAAGCTGCGATCTCTAATCCGCTTTTGGATGATTGCTCCATGGCAGGAGCCAAGGGCGTACTGATTAATATTACCGGCGGTCAGGATATGACTCTTTTTGAGGCCGACGAGGCCGCAAACAGGATTCGCTCTGAGGTGGATACTGACGCTTACATCATCTTCGGCTCCACCTTCGATGATAGTCTGGAAGGCCGCATAAGGGTTTCCGTTGTCGCCACCGGTATGGATCGTGAAGCGATGGCTGCTCCGGCGCCGACGTTCCTTTCCGTATCGTCGCCTACCGCACGTCCCGAAAAGCAAGAAAACACGCTGAAACCGGAAGTGAAAACGCCCATACCTGTAAAACCGGTTGCGGCTGAAGCCTTGGCCAATGAAACTGCGGAGGCTCTTGCAAAGGAAACGGCAGAGGATAAGTCCATTGTCGAACTTGCCGGTATAGCAACTGCTTCGACGCCGACCCTGGATGCGCCCGATGAGACCGAGGTAAGCATTCCCGACGCAGACGATTCTGACACCGTAGCAGTGCAGTCGAATGTTGAAGAACCCGCCAAGGAAGAAAATGAAGCGGAGATTCTTGAAAATGAAGAATTGGCCGAGCCAGAGGAAGTAGAGGAAGAGGCCATCGACCACGGTGAACCCGCTCCGGCGACGCCAGGTACAAATTTGGAAGATGCCTTCATTCCCGATCAACCGATGAACGCATCTGGTGAGAAAGCATCCAACACGCCTGATCCATTTGCGGCCGCTGCTATGGCTAATGGTGCCAAGACACCAGAAGAAAAACCGGCGGCAAGCGAACCCAAGGCAAAAAAACAAAGCCTGTTTGGCCGCATTACCGGATTAGCCGACAATTCGCCAGCCGAAGCAAAAAGTCCGGTACCCTTCAAGCCCAAAGCGGCGACGCCTGCTCCGGTGCCGGAGCCGGCTCCTGTGGAGGCCCCGGTTCAAGAACAGAATCAGTTGGGTGGAATGGATGAACGTGACCGATTGGCGACAACACCGCCGGAGGAGGATTTACTGGACATTCCGGCCTTCCTGCGACGTCAGGCAAATTGATGAGTTCCACGTAACATTTGGTAACAAAGAGTGATTTGAAAGCTTCAAGGGGCGTTGGTAAAAACACCCTTGAAGCTTTCTTTTTGATTCGCGTTGAAATAGTTGCTTCGGGCATTTGAAGGAAAAAATGGGTCGATTCAAATATTCGACTTCCCTTAGCTGAATATTAACAGGTGTAAGGGCAAACTTTTCCAAAGAATGCGAGTATAGAAATACATGCGTTATTGTCGAATATCTTGCGGTATAAAGAAGATACTATGATCAATCAGAAAACTTTTAAAAGCTCAATCAGTTGCACTGGCGTTGCATTGCACTCTGGCAACAAAGTTTCAATGACACTTCTTCCCGGCGATCCCGACAGTGGTATAATTTTCAAACGCACAGATATTTCCGGCGGCGGCGCAGAAATAGCAGCAACCTGGGACAACGTCGTTGAGACGACTATGTGCACGACTCTCGGCAACAAAGACGGCGTCACGATTTCCACGGTTGAACACCTGATGGCTGCGTTGGCGGGTTCGAACATTGATAATGCCGTCATCGAAGTCAATGGTCCCGAAGTCCCGGTTATGGATGGCAGCGCCGCTCCTTTTGTATTTCTGGTAGAGTGCGCCGGCACCATCGAACAGGACAAGCCGCGTCGTTACATTCGAGTGCTGAAAGCCATTACGGTTGAAGATGGTGAAAAATCGGCGTCGATCGTTCCGTCCGACGGCTTTACAGTTGATTTCGACATCAATTTCGAAAGTGCCGCCGTTTCCCGCCAGTCAATTTCAATTGGCATGGCCGGCGATACCTTCAAGAATGAGGTTTCCCGCGCACGTACCTTTGGTTTTCTGCATGAGGTAGAAGCCTTGCGCGCTGCAGGCCTTGCTAAGGGTGGCTCGCTGGAAAATGCGGTGGTCGTCAGCGGCGACAAGGTGATTAACGAAGATGGGCTTCGCTACGACGATGAATTCGTCCGCCACAAGGTTCTTGATGCGGTTGGCGACCTTTACCTTGCCGGAGGCGGTCTGCTGGGCCATTTCCACGGACATTGTTCCGGTCATGCCGCTAACAACACCCTTCTCAGGACACTTTTTGCTGACAAGGACGCCTGGTGCTACGAAGAAATGCCCAGCGCCAAGGAACAAAGCGCCAAACAGGCACCTATTTGGTCTGGCGAGGCAGCTGGCCCCGCAGTCGCCGCAACCGCCTGATTAACTGAAATTCCTGCTAACAGACGCTTAGCTAAAAAAGGTGGGTTTCTCCCGCCTTTTTTATTGTCAATGGTCGGGTGGTTGTTGTTGCACATTCTTAGGTCCCCCGTGATATAGTTCGGCGGAGATTCACCCGAAGGCCTAAGAATGAACTGTCAATATAATATCTTCAAAAAATGGGGCGTATTCTGTCGTTTGGCTCTATTTGCTGTCTTAGTCAGTATTACTGCCTGTACTTCCGACGAGGAATTGGAGCCGGACTACGTCGCACGACCGGTGGACGAAATCTATAACGAAGCCTTGAATGTGCTACAAGCAGAACAATTCGAGGACGCGGCCATATTGTTCGACGAAGTTGAGCGCCAACACCCCTATTCCAACTGGGCGACGAAAGCGCAGTTAATGTCCGCTTACAGTTATTATCAGGACGATGCTTACGACAGCGCCATCGTGGCGCTGGATCGATTTATTCAATTGCATCCGTCAAATCCTGATGTGCCCTACGCCTACTATCTTAAAGCGCTCTGCTATTACGAACAGATTTCCGACATCACCCGGGATCAAAGGATGACAGAATTGGCATTGCAGACACTTGGTGAGCTGGTTAGACGGTTCCCGTCTTCCAAATACGCCAAGGATGCCAAGTTGAAATTGGACCTGACCAATGATCACTTGGCAGGCAAGGAGATGGAAATTGGCCGCTATTATCAGAACCAGGGCCATCACTTGGCGGCGATAAACCGCTTCAAAACGGTAATCGAAAATTTCCAAAGTACCACTCACGTGCCCGAAGCGCTCCACCGATTGGCCGAATCCTATGTCGCTCTGGGCGTTCAGTTGGAGGCGCAGAAAGTTGCAGCGGTTTTGGGCCACAACTTCCCCGGCAGCGAATGGTATTTCAACGCTTATTCACTGGTCGAAGGCAAGCTTGTTGAACCGACGAAAGACGATCCCTGGTATAAGCTCTGGTAAGAAAAACGCGATGCTGCAATCCCTGTCCATCCGCGACGTTGTCCTGATTGAGCGCCTGGAGTTGTCATTCGATGAAGGCCTGGGAGTGCTGACTGGCGAAACAGGGGCGGGAAAATCGATCTTGCTGGACGCCCTGGGATTAGCCTTGGGCATGCGTGCCGATTCCCGATTAGTGCGTCATGGCGCAAAACAGGCGGTCGTCAGCGCCAGTTTCGAATTGGATAATGGTAGAGAATGCGAGGAAATCCTTGAAAAACAAGGCTTGCTTGCCGAAGACGGCCTTTTGATCCTGCGCAGGGTTGTAGGCGCTGACGGCCGTTCAAGGGCTTTTGTCAACGATCAACCGGTTGGGGTCGCCCTGTTAAAGGAGCTGGGTGAAGCATTGGTGGAAGTGCATGGCCAGTTTGAAAGCCAACGATTAATGAGCCCGGCCAACCATCGCGGCTTACTGGATTCCTTTGGTAATCTACGGGACGAAGTTAGTGAGGTCTCAATTTTGTGGCGGGACTGGCGCGAAGCCAAGGAGGCCTACCGGTTAGCCAAGGAAGAAATGGAAACGGCCCGCCGCGATCAGGATTTCCTTATCCACGCTGTCAGTGAGTTGGAAAACCTTGCCCCCGAACCTGGCGAGGAACAGGCCTTGGCTGCACAGCGCACTATGATGATGCATGGGGAACACCTGATCGATGCTATGAACAAGGCGTTGGCAGAGCTAAGCCGTTCAGATGGCGCGGAAGAGAGCTTGCGCTCGGCCGCTCATAGATTGCAGCAAGTCGCCGACAAGGCCGATGGCCGACTGGATGATGCAATTGCTGCGCTGGACAGAGCCGCCATCGAAGCCGCCGAGGGACGGTCCCAGCTTGAAAAAACCTGTGGGGATATCGATCTGGATCCGCAAAAACTGGAAGCCGTCGAGGAACGCCTGTTTGCCTTGCGCGCCCAGGCTCGCAAGCATGACGTCGAAGTTGATGGTCTTGCCGATTTTTTATCCAGAATGAAGGCGCAATTGGCCGATGTTGAAGATGGTGGGCATCGTCTGAAGCAACTAATGGAAGCAGAACGGGCCGCACGTGCCGGTTACTCTGAAGCAGCCCAAGCACTTTCGCAGGCCCGCAAGAAAGCAGCTGCCATCTTGGATAAGGCCGTCAGCGGCGAACTGACTCCGCTCAAGATGGAAAAGGCGACATTCGTAAGTCGCATCGACCAGATGGACGAACAATCCTGGGGCGAAAATGGGTGCGACCAGGTGACTTTCGAGGTTTCAACCAACCCCGGGGCGCCTCCGGGACCGCTGAACAAGATCGCCTCCGGGGGCGAGCTTTCCCGCTTTATGCTGGCCTTGAAGGCCGTATTGGCAGCTTCCGACGCAGTACCGACCATCATTTTTGATGAAGTTGATGCGGGCATTGGCGGGGCGGTTGCTGCCGCTGTCGGCGAACGCCTCAGTGCTTTGGCCGAAACAGCTCAGGTTCTGGTTGTTACCCATTCTCCGCAAGTAGCAAGCCGTGGCGCACGTCATTGGAGAGTGTCCAAGACCGGCGGCGAGGCCCAGGTAGTTACGAGCATCGAAACACTGGGCGATGACGACAGGCGCGAAGAAATCGCCCGCATGTTGGCCGGCGCGGAAGTCACTGAGGAAGCCCGCGCCGCAGCCCATAGCTTGTTGCAGGATACGGGACGGTGAGCGGTAAGCTTCGGGACGTCCCACCGGAAGAACTGACGCCATTGGATGTCGGCGCGGAATTGGCGGCGCTTGCGAAGGAAATTGCCGCTCATGATCTGGCGTATCATCAGAAGGATTCCCCGACGATTTCCGATTCCGATTATGACGCCCTCAGGAAACGCAACGACGCCATCGAAGCCCTTTATCCCGATTATATCCGTGACGACAGCCCGTCGAAGCGGGTCGGTGCGGAAGTAGCCACGGGTTTTTCAAAGGTTACCCACGCCCAGCCCATGCTTTCCCTTGGCAATGTTTTTAGCGAAGACGACTACAGGGAATTTGTCGATGGGGTGCGGCGATTTCTAAAGGAGCTGAAGGATGATCCTTCGATCCCGTTGGAAATGGTCGCCGAACCCAAGATCGACGGACTTTCAATTTCATTACGTTATGAAAAAGGTGTCTTCGTGCAGGCTGCCACCCGCGGCGACGGGACAACCGGAGAAGACGTAACGGCCAATGTCCGTACCCTGAAAGGTCTCCGTCAGAAATTACCCAACGACGTACCGGATATTCTTGAAGTGCGTGGCGAGGTTTATATGTCCAGCGAAGATTTTCTCAGGCTGAACGCCGCCCAGGAAAAAGCGGGCGGCAAAGTGTTCGCCAACCCACGCAATGCTGCTGCAGGCAGCCTGCGGCAGCTGGACAGTTCTATCACTGCAAAAAGGCCGCTATCGTACTTTGCCTATGCTTTGGGAGAAGTCTCCGCGCCTTTTGCCGATACACACTGGGGAGTCCTGGAAAAACTGAAAGGTTGGGGTTTCCCGGTCAATTCGGAAACACGGGTTTGCGCGGATACTGAAACTGTTCTGGCTTTTTATGACGGCATGAACGAAGAGCGGGGTTCCCTGGGTTACGACATCGACGGCATCGTCTACAAAGTTAACCGGCTCGATTTTCAGGAACGCCTGGGCTTTGTGTCACGCGCCCCGCGCTGGGCCATCGCCCATAAATTTCCTGCCGAAAAAGCGACTACAACCCTGAACGCCATCGACATCCAGGTTGGGCGGACGGGAACCTTGACGCCGGTGGCTCGTTTGGAACCGGTGACTGTCGGCGGCGTCGTTGTTTCCAACGCGACTCTTCACAATGAGGATGAAATTCAGCGCAAGGACGTACGCATTGGCGATACGGTTGTCATCCAGCGTGCCGGAGATGTGATTCCGCAAGTTGTTGAAGTCGTTACCGAAAAACGAACCCAAAACAGCAAACCGTTTAAATTCCCCGATATCTGCCCTGAATGCGGTAGTCGCGCGGCGCGAGAGGAAGGGGAAGTCGCCCGGCGATGCACCGGTGGCCTCGTCTGCCCGGCCCAGGCGTTGGAGCGCCTGAAGCATTTTGTTTCGCGAAATGCGTTTGATATCGAAGGCATGGGCGGTAAGCATGTCGAAGGATTTATCGCCGAAGGTTTGATTAAATCCCCGGCGGATATTTTTCGGCTTTCAAAACACGCCGAAGCCATATCCAAAAGGGAAGGATGGGGCGGTAAATCCGTGGAAAATCTGATCAATTCCATTGACGAGCGGCGCGTCATGCCACTGGACCGTTTTATCTATGCCCTTGGCATACGGCAAGTGGGGCAGGCTACGGCGAAACTGCTTGCCAAACAATACGGATCCTTGAGTACGTGGCGCGACGCCATGCGGGCGGCGAAAATTCACGGCTCGGAGGCCATCGGCGATCTGACCAATATCGATGGAATCGGCCCTTCGGTGGCCGAAGATTTGATCGCTTTTTTCGATGAAGGGCACAACCGGGACGTGGTTGCCGACTTGGAGGAGCAATTGACCATCGAAGACTACATTGCCCCCGATATCGGCTCTTCACCGGTCGCCGGAAAGACCGTGGTTTTCACCGGCTCGCTGGAAACGATGAGCCGTAGCGAAGCCAAAGCCAGAGCGGAAAACCTCGGCGCCAAGGTGGCGGGCTCGGTTTCAAAAAAAACAGACTATGTTGTCATCGGCGCCGATGCCGGATCCAAGGCCCGCAAAGCACAGGAACTGGGCGTTACTTGTTTGAGCGAGCAGGAATGGCTGGATATGGCCGGGGCCTGAACATAGAACGCCAACATTGCTTCAGATCGCCGGTTCCTGCTGCGTAGTGCAATGAATGCTGCCGCCACCTGCCGCGATAGCGTCGATATTTATTTGCACAATGTCGCGATTTGGAAACGCCTTTTGCAATACGCTTCTGGCGGCAGTGTCCGCGCGATTATCACCGAACTCCTGCATGATGACCGCGCCATTGCATACGTAAAACCCTATGTATCCTGCGGCAAAGTCGATTGAATCGAACTCTTCGCGCACCGTACTTGGCCCTTCGAGGGAGACAACCTCCAGCGGGCGGCCCTGGGCGTCGCTGGCTCGGCTAAGGATTTCCAGATGTGTCTTCGTGACTTCATGGTCGAACGACTGTGGATCGGGATCAAATCCGGCCAAGACAACGCCGTGTCCTGCGAAGCGGGCATAAAAATCCGTATGGCCATCGGTAATGTCTTTGCCCTTGATGCCGGGAATCCAAATTATCTTGTCCAGTCCCAGTAAAGGTTTGAGTCGCTTTTCGAACTGCACCTTCGAAAGGCCGGGATTTCGATTGGAATTCAATGTGCAACTTTCAGAAATGATTGCCGTGCCATATCCGTCAACTTCAATGCATCCCCCTTCCAGCACCAGATCAGTGTGAATGGTGTCTACGGAAGCCCGGTGGGCGACGAATCCAGCGACCTTGGCGTCGCGAGCGTATTCTTGCTTTTCGCCCCACCCATTGAAGTTGAAATCAATAGCCGCCGTCCCACCTTCGTTCGATGAAACGAATAAAGGACCCGTATCGCGAATCCACAAATCATCCAGCGGAAATTCAACCAGTTCGATCGAAGGGCCAACGAGGTTCCTTGCTAGTTCGTATTCCTGCTTTCGTACCAACATTGAGACAGGCTCATAACGGGCAATGGTACGGGCAATTGTCGCCAGGTCTTGCTGCACCTCCGGCAGTAAATCCCCTCCCCAGATATCGTCGCTGGCCCCAAAGGCCATCCAGGTGCGTTTGTGGGGGGCGTTCTCGTCAGGCATGCGCCAACCCATTCTCCCTTCCCTCATAAGAGTATTTCCCTGTGCCGAGCCGACAAACGCTCCACCGGATAAGAATATCGCCGATTGTAGAAAACTACGCCGGGTGATCATGATTTCCTCGACAATTCTACTAGGTTCGTAAATTTTACCCGCTGGATACCTCTAGCACCATCGCCTCACCGAACTTTCTTGCGTGATTCAGGCAAACGGTTATTTTTTTGATCATGGCTAATCGCAATATTGAAATACCCAATCGATATGAAGTTGAGGCCGCAACCTGTGTTGCTATTGATTTCGAAACGGCAAGTTCTGGCCGGGCGAGCGCCTGTTCCATTGGGATAACCTGGTTTGATGATATCAGGGTTATTCGAACCGCTCACAGGCTGATCCAGCCGTATGATATGATTTTCAGCGGTTTCAACATTTCTATCCATGGCATTTACCCGGAAGACGTCGAGGATGAACCGGAGTTTCCGGATATCTGGCGAGAACTTCTTCCGTTAATGGCTGACAAGACTATTTTGGCCCACAACGCGGCGTTTGATATGAGCGTCTTACGCTCTACCCTAGATCTTTATGGCTTGTCCTGGCCGGAACTTTCATACCTATGTACGGTTAAAATAGCCCAAGCCACCTGGCCGGAACTTCCGAATCACAAGCTTCCGACGGTCAGCGATCATATCGGATTTTCACTTCAACATCATTCGGCGGCCAGCGATGCGGAAGGCTGTGCATCAATTGCCATAGCCGCGGCCAGAAGCAGGGGTGTGCCAAATATTTACGATTTGCCGCAGTGTCTGGATATATCCATGGGGCAAATAACTCCGGAAGGATATGAGCCCTGCTCGTTGCGAAACCGAAGATCGATCAAGACGTAAAAAAAAGGCTCCCGTTAGGGAGCCCCTTAATTCTTAAAGCACGATCAAAAAAACTAGTGCAGCCTGTCGGGCAGGTCCTTGATGGCCGCATCGATAAGGTCGTCGGCCTTATCGCCTGAAACCTTTTCAGCCAAAATACGCTTGCTGGCTTCCATGGCGACGTCGATGGCGGCGGCGCGGATTTCATCGCGTGCCGTCACTTCGGCCTGGGCGATACGATCCTTGGCCTGACGTTTACGGCGCTCAACCATGGATTCCAGATCCTTGGCGGCTTTTTCCGCAAGATATTCAGCTTCACCCTTGGCCCGTTCAGCGATGGCCTGGGTTTCACCGGCCGCGTCGCGCTGTTTGCGCTCGTATGAAGCCAGCAGGTCCTGGGCCTCCTCGCGCAGGCGGGTCGCTTCCTCAATTTCCGTGCGGATGCCTTCCGAACGTTCGTCCAGGGCCGCGGAGATCTTCTGATAAACTGTCTTGCCAATCAGCGCGATGGTGATGACAAATGCAACGGCGACCAGAAAGGTTGTGTCTTCATAGAAGGCGGCTTGAGCGCCCCCGGCCGCTTCGGCTGCGTGAGCTACGCTAATCATTGGCGTTCCTCCATTACCGCGGTGATGACCTTGGCGACGTCGGCCTCGCTTAAGGACTCGCCCGAAACCTTCTCGGCTGCGCTGATGGCGACCTCGGTGGCGACCTCGCTCAATCCCGCCATCGCGGCGTTTTTGGCGTCCAGAATACGGGCCTCTGCGGCCTTGATCTCGGCTTCCAGTTCCGCGCCCAGTTCGGCCTGCTTTTTGGCGGCTTCCTCGGCGATGCGATTGTGGGTTTCAAGCATGATCCCATGGGCTTCTGCGCGAGCTTCGGCCAGGGCCTTTTCGTAAGCCTCAGCGGCAGCCTCGGCTTCTTCCTTCAGGGTTTCAGCCTTCTTCAGGTTGTCTTCGATCTTGTGCTGACGTTCTTCCAGAACCTGAGAGATCCGGGGAAGTGCGACGCGCGACATCAAGACGTAAAGCACGATGAAGGTAATCGCCAGCCAGATAAGCTGCGGCGGGAAGGTCGCGAAATCCAACTGCGGCAGGCCCGCGGCATGCGCGGGCGCGCCGCCCAGGGCAACAACGGCTGCCAAGGCGGAGATCGATGTGAACGCGGTTTTCAAGATCCGCATGGAATGCTCCTGATTCTTAGTGCAACCTGCGTCCTATTAGAAACACAGATAAGTTGCCCTAATCCTTTTTATCCGACCGGACGGCGCTTGCGGGCCGTTCGATCTTGATCCACTTAGGTCCGGCGGCCTTTAAAGAAGCCGCCGGTTTCGTCAGATTTGACGATTTATTAAGTGAACAGGATCAGGAACGAGATCAGCAGCGCATACAGCGCAACGGCTTCAACCAGGGCGAAGCCCAACATGGCGAGGCCGAATACCTGGCCGCGAGAGGCCGGGTTACGTGCGATCGAGCTGATCAACGATGAAAAGATGTTGCCGATACCGGCACCAACACCACCAAGTCCAATAACTGCAAGGCCGGCGCCAACCATTTTTGCGGCATCAAGTTCCATAGTCCAAATTCCTTAGTTTCTAATAAGTATCAAAGTTGTCGTTAAGCGAATAAGCGTCAGTTTTGTCTTACGCCTAATGCAGGTGAATGGCGTCGTTCAGGTACAGGCACGTCAATACGGTAAAGACGTAGGCTTGCAGGAACGCTACCAGTAATTCGAAAGCCGTCAGGGCGACATCAACCGTCAGCGGCGCCCAGCCGCCGATGATGCCTAGCGGGATTATAAAGCCCGCAAACACCTTCATCATCGTGTGTCCGGCCATCATGTTGGCGAACAGGCGGATGGAAAGGCTGATGGGGCGCGACAGGTAGGAAAGAACCTCGATCGGGACCAGCACAGGCGCCATCACCATGGGCACGCCGCTGGGCAGGAAAAAGCTGAAGAAGTGCAGTCCGTGGCGTGCGATGGCGATAACCGTAACGCCAAGGAATACAAACATCGCCATCGCGAAAGTCACCGCGATGTGGCTGGTAAAGGTAAAGGCGTACGGGATCAGCCCGATCATGTTGGCAAAAAGGATAAACATGAACAGGGAAAAGACGAACGGGAAGTACTTGCGGCCCTCTGAGCCGACGTTGTCTCGTATCATGCCCGCTATAAACTCGTAACTGAGTTCTGCCAGGGATTGCCAGCGTCCCGGAACCAGTGATTTCTGCCGCATGCCAAGGATCAGGAACAGCGAGATGGCAGCCACCGTTATGACCATAAACATACCGGCATTGGTCAATGAGGCATCGACGGACCCAAGCTGAATCGGAACAAGGGTTTTGATGGTAAATTGTTCTAGGGGGTTCGCCACGTTATTTGTCGCCCGATTCCTTGTTGTTTTCACTCACGCCGTCTGGCGCACTATCTCTTCTCATATGTGACGCAACGCCACCGGAAGGCTCTTCTTTCGCATATCCGGCCGCCATGCCAAGGCCACTTGCCGCCCGGTATACATTCAAAACCCCGGCGCCAGCGCCGAGGAAGAAGAACACCACCAAAAACCAAGGCTTCGTATCCAGCCAGCTATCCAGAAAGTACCCGATACCGACACCGACAATCAGGGCCGCCACCAATTCGGTGCCGATGCGAATAGCCATGCTGTATCCGGACATTTCCTCTTTACCTGGCGAGGTGCCGGAAGAAGTGCCAGCTTGGCGCATCCGTGCCTGATTCAGGCGTTTATCAAGGTCTTCCAGAGTTTCGGGAGGCTCGTTGTCGCTCATTTTATATAGCGCACCTATAGCGTCCCCGTCCGACTCGGATCAGTGCCTCAAAACGTTGCGGAAATTAAAGCCCTGCCGGGGGCCTGTCAAGATACAAAGGGAGGTACATAACCGTTTGATAATATTAGAAAAAACACCCCCCGAATCGCATTTTATTGCGCTGCAACAATGGGTTAGGCGGTCTTTCGCAATTCTTCTGCATTATTAAGGTCAACAGAAACCAGCTGCGATACCCCTCTTTCGGACATCGTGACGCCGAACAGGCGGTCCATTCGGGCCATTGTCAGGCGGTGGTGGGTGATGATGAGGAAGCGCGTGGCTCCGGAATGGGCCATTTCGTCCAGCATGGTGCAGAAGCGATCGACGTTGGCGTCGTCCAAAGGCGCATCGACCTCGTCCAGCACACAGATCGGCGCCGGATTGGTCAGGAACACGCCGAAAAGAAGCGCCAGGGCGGTTAATGCCTGCTCGCCGCCCGACAGCAGCGACAGAACCTGAAGGCGTTTGCCGGGCGGGCTGGCCATGATTTCAAGGCCCGCTTCCAGCGGATCGTCTGAATCGGTCAGGGCGAGATGGGCGCGGCCGCCGCCGAACAGGCGCACGAACAACTCCTGGAAGTGTTTGTCGACTTCGCGGAAGGATTCCAGCAAGCGTTGACGGCCCTCCCGGTTCAATTCGGCGATGCCTTTTCGCAGTTTTTCGATTGCCTCGATCAAATCGGCTCTTTCGGTCTCCAGGGTCTCTAATTGTTCGGCCAATTCCTTGGTTTCCTGTTCGGCACGCAGGTTGACCGGGCCCATGGTATCGCGCTCGCGGATCAACCTCTCAACCTTGCGCTCGCTGGCTTCAAGTTCTGGCAGGTCTTTGCCTTCGACCATTCCGGCGATTTCAAACAATTGGTCGGGTGTAGCATCCAGTTTGTCTAGGACGCGCTCTACGATACCGTCGGCGGCCTGTTCGGCCTGCTCGACAAGTCCCTGGAAACGGATTCGATTTTCCCGGGCCGCAGCCAATTCCGCCTCGGCCTGACGCAGGGCTTTGTCGGCTTCAGCTAGGTTTGTTTCTGCGACGGCAAGTTTGTCAGCGGCTTCCTTGCGCTTGTTTTCGGAATTATGAATCTGGGAAACCAGAACGCCACGCTTTTCCTCAATTTCCTCGGGCAAAGCGGCGAGGCGTTCAATTTCGCCCGTTTCGGACTGCTGGCGCTCGCTCAACTGATCGATCTGGTGAAGGGCGCCTTCGTTGCGTTGCTTCCAATTATCCAACTCGCGTTCAATATCGCCCAGGCGGCGACGGCGGTCTTCAGCGGCGCGAACCAAGGTATCGAACGCGCTCTGGCGTTCAACCTGGACTGTTCTGCGTTCAGCCAAATCGGCTCTGAGAGCAGTAATCTTGTCTCGGGCGGTTTCCGGATCGGGCAGGGCGGCGAGGGCGCTGCGGGACTCAATCGTACCGGCTTCGGCCTCCTCGATGTCCGTCTTGATGGATTCGGCGGTTTCGATCAACGCCGACAACCGGGACGAATGGTGAGCTGCCTTTTCCTTCAGGTCGGTTAGTGATTCACGGGCTTGCCCATAAGCAGTATCGGCCGTATTGGCGTCGGCACGAGCTTCCTTTTCTATCGTCTGCGCCTGGTCGGCGTTTGTACGGGCTTTTTCCACGGCGGCTTCTGCTGCGGCAACGTCGGCGCGGGCGTCAGACAGGCTGTCGCGAATCGTATTCAAGCGATTGCGTTGTTCAAGACGTGCGGCGGCGGCGGTCTGGGCCCCGGCGCTGACGGTGTAGCCATCCCAGCGCCACATTGCGCCTTCGCGGCTTACAAGACATTGTCCCTGCTTCAACTCGTCGGCCAGGCGCGTACCTTCGGCCTCTTCATTCACAATACCGATCTGGCCAAGGCAACGCTCAAGAGCCGCCGGACCCTTTACATAAAGGCTTAGGGGCTCGACGCCTTCGGGTAAAGAGGTGGGATGGCTGAACGGGTTTAAGGTACGCCATCGAATCGGGGCGGGTTCTTCGGTCGACGCCGACAAGTCTTCTCCCAAAGCCGCACCCAGGGCGGCTTCGAAACCTGGATTGACGGTTACTTCGTCGATCATGGCCGACCATTCGTCTGAATCGCCTGCCTTCAGAACGTCGGCCAGGGCCTGTTCTTCGGCTAGTAGACGGGTCAGGGTCGATTGCGCAGCATGCTGAGCAGATACGGAACTCGAGATCGTCTCTGCCGCTTCGTTACGGGCCTGGTGGGCAGCTTCGGCCCTGTTGCGGGCGTTTTCCCGGGCAGTATGCTGGTTTTGCAGATACGCTTCTGCTTCGGCCAACTGTGCGGGATCGATTGCATCCGTTTCAACCCGGATGCGTTGCTCTTCGGCGTCTGCGGCGCGCGCCTTCAGGCGCTCGGTCCTGTGGGTAAGGTCATCCAGGGTTCTTTTCAAGCTGGCGCGGCGTGCTTCGTCGCCGGCAAACTGTTCGGTTAGGGCGGTCAGCTCGTCATCCAGAATCTGGGCCGCTTCGTTGGCCTCGGCCAGTTCTTCTCCCGCAACACGGCCACTTTCTTCCTCACCCTGCTGGGCAGCGGTTATGGTATTGCGTTCTTCGTCCAAGGTGCCGATAGCTTCCGTCGCGTCTTTGGCCAGAACCTTTTCGCGCTCAATGTCAGCCGAAATCTGTTCGAGGCGTTTCTCTGCCTCCTGGTGCGCCTCGGCGATGCGTTGTTCTTCGGCTTCAAGTCCGTCGCGGGCGACAGTTAAGCGATGGAGTTCGGCCGCCGCTTCTGCCTCCATCTGGCGCAGGCTCGGCAGGTGGGTAGCGGCCTCCGCTTGGGCTGTTGAGGCCGTCGCGGCAAGACGGGTCAGATCTTCAACCCGCGCCGACGCTTCTTTTAGTTCCGCTCGGTGATTGTCCAGTTCTTCCGACGCCGCGATCCAACGCAGGTGATATAGGGTCGCCTCAGCCTTTCGAATGTGGTCGGACAAGTTTCGATAACGGTTCGCCTGCCGGCTTTGCTTTTTCAGACCCTGCATTTGCACTTCAAGGGTCGCCAGAATATCTTCCAGGCGTTCCAGATTGGTTTCTGCACCGCGCAGGCGCAATTCGGCCTCGTGACGTCGCGAATGCAAGCCGGTTATGCCGGCGGCTTCCTCCAACAGGGATCTTCGCTGGGCCGGTTTGGCGTTAATTACAGCGCCGATGCGGCCTTGACTGACCATCGCCGTCGATCTGGCCCCCGTTGCGGAATCTGCAAACAGCAACTGAACGTCCTTGGCGCGCATTTCCTTGCCGTTGACCCGGTAGGTCGAACCCTTTTCGCGTTCGATGCGCCGTGAAATGTCCAACTCTTCAAACTCGTTGAATTGGGCAGGGGCCGAACGTTCTGCATTATCCAGGTTCAGGACCACTTCAGCGATGTTGCGCGCCGGGCGCTCGGCAGTGCCGCCAAAGATGACGTCCTCCATGCCACTGCCGCGCATTTGCTTGGCGGACGTTTCCCCCATCACCCAGCGCAGCGCTTCGACCAAATTCGACTTGCCGCACCCGTTAGGCCCAACGACGCCGGTCAGACCCGGCTCGATATGAAGCTCGGTCGGATCGACAAACGATTTGAAGCCGGTCAGCCTGAGTTTAGAAAAACGTAGCAACTATCTATCCTGATTTTTCAGTCTTCAAACGCCGGGCTCTATTGTTTTTTAGCCAGCGCTTTATTCAGCAGATCCTTGAAGTCCTCGTATGGCAAATTGCCGGGTACTTTTACGCCTTCGATGAAGAAGGTTGGGGTGGATTCGACGCCCAGATTCTGGCTGGCGTCTTTGGCTACCGCCTGTAAGGCTTTCAATAGCGGTTCGTCATCCAGACAATTTTCGACATCGTCTATGCTCATGCCGCTAAGGCGCGCGATCCCGGCGATGGCGTCGAAAGGCGTGTCGCTGTGCGACCATGTCGCCTGCGACTGGAAAAGGGCGTCAATCATTGGCACGTAGCTCGGGCCGGAACAACGGGCGATCATGGTCGCCGCCATGGCCAAGTTGCCGAGGGGAAAGTCCATGAACACCAGGCGTACTTTTCCAGTGTCGATAAAGTCTTTTTTGATGCTGGGCAGGGTGTCTGTATGAAATGCCGCGCAATGGGGGCACGTCAGCGATGAATATTCGATCATGGTAACCGGGGCATCAGCGCTGCCGATAGATTTTTCCGCCATGGCTTCTTCCAAAGAAGCGTTTCCGGCGGTCGCGGAAGTGGCAGAAAACAGGAAAAACGATAAAACTAAACCTAGTAGGTATTTGGGCAAAACACCCTCCCTCAACACAATATATAGATGGACTATAGAATCGCCCCAACCACGGAGTCGACTCCTTTTCAGCCGCATTTGCGGACAATTTATTTCGAACGCCTAAGTCCTTGTTGAATCAGGTCTTTTGGCTTCAAAGGCCGGGATGCTAGGGGGCAATTATGGCTTTTCTTTGAAAGTTTTCCCCAGGATGGCCCTCCCAAGGCCTTCCAGCGCCAGATGCAGTTCTTCATCTTCGACGTCGCTCAGGCATTTTAAAAGTCCTTTCTCCTCGATCTCCGACAGGGATCGAACGGGTGATCGCTCGTCATTTGGAGCTTTTGGCAAGGGCCCCTGAGTAATGTGCAAGCGTTCAATGGCAGCGAAACCGAAGTAAGCGTTTATTTTTTCAACCAGAACCGGTTCCAGATGCTGTAGCTCCATGGCCAGTCCGCCGTTGTCGATTCTCAAATGCAAAGTACCGTGATCCTTTTTGCCGTGAGGATAGGTTATTCTTTCAGGCATGCTGTGCCCGGCCAAATGATCGCCCGCAATTGCCGGCCAGTCGTTTACGATGGCGCCGTCAGCAAAACCCCTACCGCCAAATATCGGTTTCGTGATTTTTCCGACTTGTTGCGCCAGGGTCTTGGGCGCGCCGCCTCTTTTCGGATTTCCCTTGGGTGCCATGACTGTAAGATAGGACGATGAGTTCGAAGGAACAACAACGACTGCAAGCCAAGTTGCTGGACTGGTATGACGAAAAAGGCCGCACGCTTCCTTGGCGCGTGAAGAACGGACCTGGAGATCCTTATAGGGTCTGGCTATCGGAAATCATGCTGCAACAAACGACGGTGGCGACCGTCGGCCCTTATTTCGAGGAATTTGTCCGGCGCTGGCCAACCCTGAAGGCCCTGGCGAAAGCTGATTTGGACGAGGTGTTGCATGCTTGGCAGGGGCTTGGATACTACGCGCGGGCACGCAATCTGCATAAATGCGCCCAAGTCGTGGAAAAGGATTTTGGCGGAAAATTTCCTGAAAACGAAAAAGAACTCCAGAAACTTCCGGGCGTCGGCTCCTATACCGCGGCCGCCATTTCCGCCATCGCCTTCAACAATCCAAGCGCGCCGGTCGACGGCAATATAGCACGAGTCGTCGCCCGGCTTTTGAAGATACAGACGCCTTTGCCGGCCCTGCGCAGCGAGGTGCCTAGAAAAATGAAATCCCTGGTTTCCCAATCCCGACCCGGGGATTTCATTCAGGCAATGATGGATCTTGGCTCTGAAATCTGCATGCCGAGGGGACCGCGGTGTGGAACTTGCCCCTGGAGGGAATCCTGTCTCGCTTACGGGGCCGGGGTTGCGGAAGAATTGCCAAAAAGAGCGAAAAAAAAAAGAAAAAGCCGACCCGGTATGGAGTCGTTTTCTGGATTGAAAACAGCGATGGGCAGGTCCTGTTACGCCGCAGGGAGGAAAAAGGTCTGTTGGGCGGCATGATGGAGTTTCCTTCGACAGATTGGCGGGAAAGAAAGTGGGATGAGAGTGAAGCCATCAAGAGGGCTCCTGTAAAAACGAATTGGAACCTCGTGCCAGACGGAATCCGCCACACCTTTACCCATTTTCATCTTGAACTGGCTGTACTTGCAGGATGTGTCCAAAATAAGGGCACGCGAGGAGAAATTTGGGCGTTACCGAATGATTTTTCCGACTATGCCCTACCCAGCGTGATGAAAAAAGTCATTAACCATGTCACCCGTAGTGCATACCAGGGGCATCAAAAGGGCTGATATTATTGGCGAAATCGTTGTGAGCCTATAAACTGCTTCGATGGGGTCAACAAATAGCACACCGATAGTCTTGATGGTCGAGGACACGCTGTCCCTGGCCCGGACCTATCAAGAATACCTTCGCGATGAACAGATCACTCTGATTCACGCGGAAACCGGAAAAAATGCGCTTGATCATTTGGACGCGCAATTGCCCGATGTAATATTGCTTGATCTCGTTCTGCCGGATATGGACGGACTTGAAATCCTTAAACACATCCACGATCAGAAATTGAATGCCGAAGTCGTTGTGATAACAGCGCACGGATCAGTCAATATTGCCGTCGAGGCGATGCGGCTGGGGGCTTTTGATTTTCTTATCAAGCCGTTTAGCGCCGAGCGCTTAAGGGTGACTTTAAACAATGCGCTTAAGCACCGTCAGCTCACGAATATCGTCGAATCGTATCAGGATACAGGCCGCGAGGAATATTTTGGTTTTATTGGGTCTTCCCTTCCTATGCAGGCGGTGTACCGGATTATCGATAGCGCGGCTGAGAGCAAGGCGACGGTGTTCATTACTGGGGAAAGCGGTACCGGCAAGGAAGTATGCGCCGAGGCTATCCACAAGCGCTCCAATCGGGCCGACAGACCTTTCGTTGCGATCAATTGCGGCGCCATCCCGAAAGATCTGATGGAAAGCGAGATTTTTGGCCATGTTAAGGGCTCGTTCACCGGGGCCGTGAGCGACCGCGACGGCGCGGCTGAAAGAGCCAATGGGGGAACATTGTTCCTGGACGAAATTTGCGAAATGGACCTGGACCTGCAAACCAAGTTGCTGCGCTTCGTCCAGACAGGAACCTATCAGAAAGTTGGAGGTAGCGCCGTCGAAGCGGTTGATATCCGATTCGTTTGCGCCACCAACCGGGATCCTAATGTAGAGGTTGCCGAGGGGCGGTTCCGTGAGGACCTTTTTTATCGCTTGCATGTCATCCCCTTGACCCTGCCGCCGTTGCGCGAAAGGGGAGATGACGTTCTGTCCATAGCCAATCATTTCCTGAATGAATACAGCCGTGAAGAAGGAAAGTCCTTCGCCCGCTTTTCACCCCGCGCTGAGTCGTTATTCAATTCCTATTCGTGGCCGGGAAACATCCGTCAATTGCAGAATGCCGTGCGCAATATCGTTGTGTTGAATGATGGGGAAGACGTGAAATCAGCGATGCTGCCCACGCCGTTAAACGAGTTGGCGGAAAACATCGTTGAAACGATGCACGATGATGAAAAACCAACTGCCGAACCCAATGACTTAACAGCGAAGCAATTTGTTCCTCAAAACGCACAATCAATTCGCCCTCTTGAAGAGGTCGAGCGCGAAATTATCGAACAAGCGATCCGCTTATGTGACGATAATGTGCCGCAAGCCGCTGCGAAACTTGGTGTCAGCGCCTCGACGCTTTATCGTAAACGCTCCTCCTGGGAAAAGAACTAATCCTTCAGTCCCCGGTTATTATTTTGACAAGGGCGTCAAGGGCCGTATCGGTGTTATTGTGTATGGTCCGCAATAATCGGACAGCTTCATCGCCTTCAGCGTTCCTGCATGCATGCTCTAGTTGACCGGAAATATCGGCCAGCCCACCAAGACCGTAGGTTCGCGTGGCGCTTTTCAGTGTATGCGCTTCGGCCGCCAGTGCCGCCCAATCATTTTCAGCCAATAACTGATCCATTCGGTCCAACCGGGTGCGGGTTTCTTCGGCAAATAGCTTGATCAACTCCAGGGCGGCGGAACCGACATCGTTGCGGAACTGATCGACTGTCTCATGATCAAGTTCCGCCGGGTCCATTTTTAATCGCTGTATGTAACCAGGGCGTCAAAGGGAATACCGCCGAGCTTGTCGCGTCCGCCCAGGAAATCCAGCTCTATAATGCAGGCTGTTCCAACGACGTCTGCGCCAACCTTTTTGAACAGGTCGATGGACGCGCCCAAGGTGCCGCCCGTGGCGAGTAAGTCATCCAGGATGACAACCCGCTGACCTTTTTCGACGGCGTCGTCCTGAATTTCTATGATGTCCGAGCCATATTCGAGTTCGTATTCGTAAGACACCGTCTTGCCGGGCAATTTTCCCTTTTTGCGAACCATGGTGAATCCGCACCCAAGCTTCAAGGCTAGGGGAGCCGCAACCAGAAAACCGCGGGATTCAATTCCGGCCAGCACATCAGGCTGATAGCGGCGAATCATCTGGGCCAATCGGCCCATGGCAACCTGCCAAGCGTCAGGGTGAGCCAATAGGGTGGAAATGTCATAAAACAAAATCCCGGGCTTAGGAAAATCGGGAATCGAACGAATATGGTCTTTGATGTCCATGAAATTACTTTTTCTCTGTTGTTGGCGGTAACGAATCAAGGCTCGTCGGCAGTTTAGCCGTATCGTTGGCTGCGAGCAATTTCCGGATTGTGAAATCCGAACTAGGAATCAATCGTTTCAATTTAAAATAAAACGTTTCATTTTGTTGCGTTTTGAAGCCGCCTGACGATAGTATCATTGAAAGAAGAAACTTACAGGGCAGTGTTACGAAAGAACCCAGGAAATGGACTTTGCTGATTTCAGCAAACAGATAGCGGACTCCTTCCCAAGCTTGAGTCCGCAATTGCAAGTTGCGGCCAGGCATGTTCTGGATCGCCCGGATGATGTCGCTTTAATGTCGATGCGGAGTTTGGCGGCGAGCGCCGGTGTTCATCCATCAACAATGGTTCGACTGGCTAAATCATATGGTTTCAACAGTTATCAGGATTTCCGTGCACCTTTTCAGTTGCGCCTGCGCGCCAGGCCTGAAGGCTATCTTGTCAAGGCACGGAACCTTCAGGCTCGTGGTCATGAAGGCGAAGCCCAGCTGACCCAGGAAGTGCTATCAGCAAATCAGGCCAATTTACGCGAGACATTTGAAATCAATGCGCCGGAGAACTTCGAGGCCTGCGCCAAGGAACTGGGCAGAGCCAGGCGCCTTTTCATTGTCGGAATGCGCGGCGTTTTCCCCATTGCTTACTTTTTTCACTACGCATATTCGATGTTTCGCGACAACGCCGTTCTGCTGGATGGCAGGGGCGGCGCATTTTCCGATGGTTTGAGGAATTTTTGTAAAGACGATGTCATTCTCGCCATCAGTTTTAATCCCTATACCGTCGAAACCGTTCGCTCTATAGATTACGCTAAGGATCACGGCGGCAAAGCTGTGGTGATCACCGACAGCCAAGTTTCTCCCTTGGCGAAAAACGCCGATCATCTATTAATTATCAAAAACGAAAGTCCCTCTTTCTTTCATTCAGTGGCCGCCGGCGTCGCTGTAGCGGAAGAATTGATCGCGCTTTTGGTTGTCGAAGGTGGGCAGTCGGCTCTGGACGCCATTGGGGAAAGCGAAATCCAGCTGGAAACCTTCCATGCCTACTGGCACCAGAATGAACCGGGAAAAAAGAAAAAGAGGAAAAAACCGGTGGGTAGAAAGCGCTGAAGATGGGACGAATATTCCAACGCCAGATAAAGGCCAAGATGCCGATGGCGGTGTCCGGCGAGGGCGTCTACCTGATTGATTCAAAAGGCAAGCGCTACCTTGACGCATCCGGGGGCGCTGCGGTTTCGTGTTTGGGCCACGGTGATGCGGATGTTGTTGCCGCAATCCAGAACCAAGCTCAGGAAATTGCCTTCGCCCATACTGGTTTTTTTACTTCCGGTCCTGCGGAGGAACTGGCTGAAACCCTTATAACCGACGCGCCGAAAGGGATTGGGTGGGTGTATTTCGTCTCTGGCGGTTCGGAAGCCGTAGAAACCGCGATTAAGATGGCTCATCAATATTTCTCACTGGTCGGCCAACATGAGCGTCGCCATATAATCGGACGCCGTCAAAGCTATCATGGCAATACGCTTGGGGCCTTGTCGGTCGGCGGCCATTTCAAACGTCGCGCTCCATATCAACCTTTGTTGATCGATACCCATCATATTTCACCGTGTTTTGCATACCGCGGAAAGGAAGAGGGAGAAAGCGATTCGGACTATGGAAGACGGGTGTCCAACGAACTGGAAGAGAAGATTATTGAACTGGGGCCGCAAACTGTGTCGGCTTTTATTGCAGAAACCGTTGTCGGGGCATCTTTAGGCGCGGTGACGGCGGTTCCGGGTTATTTCAAGAGAATTCGCGAAATATGCGACAAGTACGGAGTTTTGCTGATACTTGACGAGGTAATGAGCGGCATGGGTCGAACAGGCACTATGCATGCCTGCGAACAGGAAGGCCTTTCGCCTGATTTGATCTGTCTGGCAAAGGGACTGGGTGCAGGGTATCAGCCCATTGGCGCAACGATGGTTTCGGATCGCCTGTTTCAAGCCTTTAGGGATGGCCCGGGCTTTTTCCAGCACGGTCATACTTATACAGGCCATCCAACCGCATGTGCGGCGGCCCTTGCGGTGCAAAAGGCGATTAAGTCGCGCAACCTGTTGGATGCAGTAAAAGCAAAAGGAAAAACCCTGAACGATGCCCTGGTTGAACGGTTCGGGAATCACCATCATATAGGCGACATTCGTGGCCGTGGTCTGTTCAAAGGGCTGGAACTGGTCAAAGACAGGGGAACAAAAGAACCTTTCGAGGCTTCCCATATGATTCACGCACAAATCAAGAAAATCGCCTTCGAGAACGGACTTATCTGTTACCCCGATGGCGGAACTGCGGATGGAGAAAATGGCGATCACATACTGCTTGCCCCGCCCTATATCATCAGTGAATCGGAAATAGGGGAAGTCGTCGAGAAGCTGGGGAAAGCCGTTGACGAAGCGGTTGCCGGGGTCGAAGACTAAATCAGAAGAGTGACGCCGGAAAGCAGGATCAATCCCAGTATAAGCCGTTTGAAAAGCCTGTCATTTAGGAACGGGTAAACCTTTACGCCCATCCAGGCCCCAATGATAACGGCGGGAAGGCACCACAGGAAATCGGTTGTGGTTCGTTCGGTAATCATGCCGCTGGCTGCGAATGTTGCGATTCCCAATGCGTGCATCGCAAGGACGAAGGGCTGATAGGTGCCCCGCTGCAAATCTCTGGACCAGCCCCTGATTCCGGCCCACATCGTTGGTAACAAGCCGGACAACCCGGCGAATCCGCCCAGAAACCCTCCGCTGAGGCCAACCACACCGTCGAGCATTCGTCCGCCGGTTTCCCCGACGGACGTGTGGGGACGGGCAAGCATCCATATGCCATAGGCGGCCAGAAATCCTCCGATGATGGTGCGAAAAATTTCCGGCTCCATATATCCAAGCGCCCATGTACCGAGAGGCACGCCGAAGATTCCGCAAATAACAAATGGCCACAACCGGGAGAAATCTAGTGTTTTCCGCAACTTGAATAGTGGAACCGAATGCATCAGGAAGCCGCAGGCGACAACCAGAGGAATGGCGGCTGCCGGTTCCATGATATGCAGCCAAACTGCATTCAGGATTAATGCATCGGCGAAGCCGACGGCACCTATAACAAAGGCTGCGGCGAAGGCGCCTGCTATCAGCAACGGCAGATAAAGGGAGGGATCAATGCCCATTAGATGTTTTCGCTCAACACAGGCTCCAGGTCCGCCTCATATCCGAAAACAGCCGGTTGCCCGCCTGTATGGATGAATAACAGGTTCTGTCCTCCTTCAGCTCGCCTGGCCTGGCTAAGGAACCCAGCCATGGTTTTGCCGGTATAAACTGGGTCAAGGAGTATGCCTTCTAGGTGAGCGGTGAGTCTAATTGCCTCAAAAACCGCATCGTTCATTTTTCCGTAACCCGGTTCCAGAACACTGTCATCAATGTCGATATCATTTTCAGCGACCGGGTTATCAATTTTCAGCAATTCGGCTATTTCCTGGCAGCGACTGATAATGCGCGTGCGCTGCAGGTCTTTCGAGCGGCGCACACAAATACCCTGAACCGGAATGGTGCTACCTAATGCGCGTAAGCCGACAAGCAGTCCGGAATGCGTAGCGCCGCTGCCTGAGGCGACGACGATTTGATCGAACTCGGGCAAACCAGCCTTAATCTGTTCAATGATTTCTCGCGCGGCAACGACGTAGCCCAGCGCCCCCAAAGGTGGATGCCCGGGACCCAAATGAATGACATAGGGCTTTTGGCCCTTCGCTCTTAACCCATCGGCAATTTCTTCCAACCTGCGATCAGCGCCTGCTTCGTCTTCTCCCTCAGGATAGCTGTGCAATGTTGCGCCAAGTATCCTGTCCAGCAGGATATTTCCGGATTGCCGATAAATAGAAGAAGAATTGGCAACCCTTTCTTCCAACTGTATGTGGCAATCCATACCCATTTTTCGGGCGGCGGCCGCGGCTATGCGGACAAAGTTCGATTGAACGGCGCCGGTTATCAGGATTGTGTCGGAACCTTGCGTCACCGCTTCGCCGATATAAAACTCCAACTGGCGGGCTTTGTTCCCGCCCATGGCGAGTCCCGTGCAGTCGTCGCGCTTAGCGAACAAACCAACATTACCTATGCTTTTGCCAAGATTGGGCATCTCGTCAATTGGCGTTGGCGTATGAGACAACAGGGCGCGAGGCAGGGAATCCAGCTTGCCAATAATCATGGTGTTGGAACGCCTCTTCATCCGATGCCAGTCTGTTAATATTCCTTAAGCTGCTTCCGCTACCGGTACACGCCGCCGGCGTTGCGCCAGAACGATAATGCCAAGCAGGATTATAGCCGGAATATAGAACACTTCCTTAGCCATGCGATCGGCTCTTTTCTGAATCGTCGATAAAATAACCGGGACGTCACCGTAGTAATCGAAGAGATTGCCAATGCTTTCGAAGAACGGTGTTCCCTGCATGGGCTCATCAATTTTCGCCATGCCATCCTCGACGATCACGGTCAAGCCGGCTTTTTGCAAGCGTTGAATAGCTTCGCCTGTACGGCCAAGGGGAACCAGAAGCGTTGTCGACGTCATCTCGCCGCTATCGAAATCCGGGCCGGTGACGACGACCGTCATCACGCCATTGTCGGGCACCGCGCCTACGAATTCATAGACCGTATTGGGTTCGACATGCTCATACGGCGTTACAATCTGGTCCAGCCAATACCCGGGCCTGAATAGGGTGAAGGCGACCAGCAACAAGGCGACAGTCTCCCAAGCCTTATTGCGCACCAGGAACCAGCCTTGCGTTGCCGATGCAAACAGCATCATCGCTATCACCCCGACAATGAAAACAAACACCGCTTTCAATGGAGTAACGTCAATCAGGAGCAATTCCGTATTGAAAATAAACAGGAACGGCAACAGGGCGGTGCGGATGTCGTACATGAAACCCTGAATGCCGGTCTTGATTGGATCGCCGCCTGAAATGGCAGCCGCAGCAAAGGCGGCCAGACCCACCGGTGGTGTATCGTCGGCAAGGATGCCGAAGTAGAAGACGAATAGATGAACAGCGATCAAGGGGATGATCAATCCGCTTTTGGCGCTCAAAGCCAGAATAACCGGCGCCATAAGTGATGACACGACGATATAGTTGGCCGTGGTCGGCAACCCCATACCCAGAATCAGGCTCATGACCGCGACCAGAACCAGCATGACGATCAAATGCCCGCCTGAAAGGAATTCGACGAATTCCCCGACGACTTGATGGGCGCCCGTCAGCGAAATCGTTCCGACGATGATACCGGCCGCGCCGGTCGCCACGCCGATGCCAATCATATTGCGCGAACCGGCGATCATGCCGTCAATCAATTCCTGTACGCCTTTAAGAAATGCCGGTCCCATGGCTTCGGTCTTGCGGAAAAAAGCCTTCAAAGGGTGTTGCGTCAAGGTGACGAACATCATGGCCATCGTCGCCCAGAACGCCGCATAGCCTGGCGACAGGCGTTCGATGACGATGCTCCAGATCAGAATAATGATGGGCAGGATATAATACAGGCCCGTTACCGCAGTGGCGCCTGCGCGCGGCAGTTCCGTAATAGGAGCCTTCGGATCGTCCACCACGAGGTCGGGGAAACGCGAAGCGAACCAAAGAAGGATGAAATAAGCAATCATGCAGCCGATCGTAACGATGCCGAACGCCCTTTCCGGAGCGACATCCTTGATCCAGCCGATACCGAAGTAGACGAACAATCCCAGTAAGCCGACGCCGATAAAACCACCCAGGAACGATATGAGTTTCATTTGAAGAGACATCGACGAGGGCGGTTTTTTCATTCCCTTCAAGTCCAACTTCATGGCCTCGATGTGCACGATGTAGACAAGCGCAATATAGGAAACCAGTGCGGGGACAAGAGCGTGTTTGATGATGTCGGTATATGAAATGCCGGTGAATTCGGCGATCAGGAAGGCTGCCGCGCCCATCACCGGTGGCGTTAACTGGCCATTTGTCGATGACGCAACTTCAACTGCGCCCGCCTTTTCCGGCGCGAAACCGGTGCGTTTCATCAATGGGATGGTGAAGGTGCCGGTAGTGACCGTGTTGGCGATGGAAGAGCCGGAATAAAGGCCACTCAATGCCGAGGCGACCACTGCCGCCTTGGCCGGTCCGCCACGGAAATGGCCAAGCAGAGCAAACGCGATCTTGATAAAGAAATTGCCGGCTCCGGCCTTTTCAAGCACGGATCCAAACAGGACGAACAAGAAAATCAGAGAAGCAGATACACTGAGAGCGACGCCGAAAACGCCTTCACCCTGCATCCAGAAGTGCCACATGGCCTTGCCGAAGGATGCGCCCTTCCACATGACGGCGTCGGGCAGGAAATCCGAATGGCCGAAAAAAACGTAAGCGACAAATACACTGGCGACAATAACCAGCGGCAGGCCCAATGCGCGATAGACGGCGACGCCAAGCATGATCATGCCGATGGAGGCGACGACCAGATCGGTGGTTGTGGGCAATCCGGCACGCAAATTCAAATCATTGCGGAAGATAACCAGGTAAAGACAGGAGCCGACGCTCAATGCCGCAAATACCCAGTCATACACAGGAATTCTGTTGGTCGGGCTGTTTTTGGTCAGCGGAAACGCCAATGCTGCCAGAAGGAATGCGAAGGCCAGGTGGAGAGGGCGGGCATTGGTGCTGGTGATAACCAGATTCAAACCGGTGTATTCAGAAAGTAGAAAAGGTAAATCAGAGGCGATATATAACTGAAAAAGCGCCCAAATTACCGCAATGGTCGGGATTAAGTTTGTTTGCCAGCCGATTGGATTGCGGGCCCCGGTATCAACCTGGGCCACCATGTCATCGACAGTAGAATTAGATGTAGTTTCGCTGCTCATGGTTTGCTTCCCCTCAACCATGCTGGAAATCATTTTAAAAAAGCAAAATAACCGAAGCGGCTGAGCTTCACGCCCAACCGCTTCGATCTAGAAATTTGGCCTTACATCCAGCCGCGTTCCTTGTAGTACTTAACAGCACCGGAATGCAGAGGAGCGGACAGAGAGTCCGAAATCATTTCCTTTTCGGAGAGATTTCCGAAAGCCGGGTGAAGCTTCTTGAAGCCGTCGAAATTGTCAAATACGGCTTTGACAACCGTATAGACGACTTCGTCGGATACCTTGGCGCTGGTTACGAACGTGGCGCCGACACCAAAAGTCTTCACATCCATCTTGTTGTTGTACATACCGGCGGGAATGGTTGCCGTACGATAATACGGGTTGTCCATGACAAGTTTGTCGATGGCCGGACCGGTTACGTCAACAAGGTGCGCCGCGCAAGTAGCCAGAGATTCCTGGGTTAGAGCCGAAGGATGTCCGACGAGCCAGAAATAGGCATCGATCTTGCCATCGCAAACGGCCTGACCGGTCTCGGCCGACTTCATTTCGGCAGCCAGTTTCAGGTCGGAGCGTTTCCAGCCCAAGGCTTCTTCAATAACTTCCCAAGTGCCGCGTGTACCGGAACCGGCGTTGCCGATGTTCAGGCGTTTGCCCTTTGCGTCGGTCAGGTTCTTAATGCCGGAATCGTCTCTGGCGATAACGGTTACCGGTTCGGGGTGTACTGAGAATACGGCCCGAAGGTCTTCAAACTTACCTTGGTCGGCAAATTTGGACGTGCCGTTGTAGGCGTGATACTGCCAGTCAGACTGGGCGACGCCAAATTCAAGTTCGCCGGCGCGAATGGTGTTGATGTTGTAGATGGAACCGCCGGTCGATTCAGCTGAGCAACGAATTCCCGTTTCTTTGCGCATTTTATTTACCAGACGGCAAATCGCGCCGCCGGTGGGGTAATAAACACCAGTGACGCCGCCGGTGCCGATTGAAATGAACTGCTGTTCTGCTGCTTTGGCGTCAATGGATGCAAAAGAAGCACCCAAAAGCGCGGCCATCGAAAGTCCGGCCAGTTTCTTCATCGACTGTTTGTGCATTTTCTTCCTCCCTGGTTTGAATGTTCTATTTGAATTCTTTTTGCAACATTTGGAGCATAACCGCAAAGCCATTGCAAACGCTAGACAGTTTCCTCATTTGTTAGAATTATTTTAAGCAGAATAGTGATCAAATTCCACTTTCTCCGCGTCAGCAAGGCAGCTGATGGGCCTTTCGAAAAGGATGGTTCGCACCGATGGATGGGCGAAAGGGCCGAAAGGGGCTAAAGCAAATACTTGAGACCGTGATGGGAATTCTCATATCCGAGTGCTTCATAAAAGCGCAACGCATCCTCGCGGGCGCGATCAGTCGTCAGTTGGACAAGGCCGCAGTCGTTTTCTTGTGCAATCGCGTGTGCCTTATTCATGAGCTTGCTGCCAATTCCCAAACCCCTGGCGGTCCTCGCCACGCGTACACCTTCAATTTGGGCTCGTTTCATGCCGGAACGTGAAAGTCCGGGTAGGACGGTGATTTGCAGACAGCCAAGAATGGAATCGTCAAGATCGACAGCCAGGAGGTAATGGTTTCCGCCCTGGGATTCCATTTCATCAAAAGCCTTGAAATAAACTTCCATCCCGCTCTCGTCTGCACTTTCGCGCCCTGCGCCAAGAACATCATCGACCAGCAAAGAAACGACCGTAGGGACATCATCGCGGAGCGCGAACCGAAACTGAACTGTACGGTGTTCATCCACGGGTTTCTTTGCCATCGAAATTTCCTTTGGCGTTTTTTGGCGGGTGTTATGGCAACTTAATATGGCTATTTCCAAAAAGAAACCCGCCAGAAATTCATTCATCAAGCGGGCCTTAAGATATTAGTCCAATTTCTCGCAGGAACCAGGCTATTCAAGAGCAGATGGAAAACGTAGACTTCGATCAGTAATAAATCGCCAAGTTATAGGCTTTCAAGATACGCAATCAAATTATTACGGTCCTTTTCCTTTTTAATTTTAACTTTCATCTGCGTTTTTGTCGGCAGCCCTTTGGCTTTCAGGAATTTCTTTTGATCCAGAATCCATTCGGAAATAGTCGCGCTATCCCAAACAAAATCAGCACCTTTCAGGGCTTTGTATTTGGTGAATCCGTCAACAGTACCTGCTTTTCTGCCGACAATTCCTGCCAGAGAGGGGCCAATTTTGTGCTTGCCAGCCTCCGTAGTGTGGCAGGCTTTACACTTTTTAAAAACTTTAGCGCCCTTTTTTGCATCGCCAGCTGCAAGCGCCGTCGTGCTACCAAACGCTAACGCTGCGGCCAGGCCGAAGGCAAAAATTTTTCTTTCTTTCATTCTCGCTTCTCCCAAATGTGTGCAAACGCAGTTTATAATTATTAAGATTTTATTATGGCAATCTGGCATCATTGTGGCAACTTTTTCACAATTGCCCTCAATAGAATTATTATTAATTTGAGCGTTTTGAATGGGTTGGGCCTTGCTTAAACAATGACAATTCCCAAACAGGCGGCGTATAATACGAGAAATTTGTAAACATACGGGGCGGGTATTTGCAAAATTTTTCGTCCCGGCATTAAGAACAGGAACTGTTTATGGCGAGCAAAGGCCTTACCGAAGAAGATCTTGCAAAACTGTTGAGCGACCCGTCAGGGGACACGCGAGCGGAAACGGCGGCTAAAATCGCCCAGGATTTTGGCGCCGGCGATTTAAGCGATAAAGAACGTGAAATGGCGCAGGATATTTTCCGGATTATGGTCAAGGATGCCGAAGTCCGCGTGCGGGAGGCACTTTCTCAGAACCTCAAGGAAAATCCCAACGTTCCACACGATGTGGCGGTAAGCCTTGCCAAGGACGTCGACTCCGTTTCTTTGCCTGTTTTGCAGTTTTCGGATGTTCTATCCGATGAAGATTTGATTGAGATTGTCAGATCTCAGGATCCGGCGAAGCAGGTTGCCATTGCTCAACGTGAGAAAGTTTCGGAAACGGTCTCATCGGCCTTGGTCGATACGGAAAATGCAGAAGTGGTATCAAATCTTGTTGCCAACGAGGGGGCCGAAATATCCAACGGTGACTTAGAAAAAGTCGTTGAAGAATTTGCCGAAAACGAAGCGATCAAGGATGCAATGGTCTTCCGACCCAAGCTACCGGTCACGGTGGCGGAACGACTCCTGACAACAGTCTCGGAGAAAATGAAGGAGGAATTGGCGAAGCGTCATGAAATTGCTGATGATCTCGCAACGGACCTTATTTTGCAGAGCCGTGAACGCGCCGTCATTGGACTTTCAACAGAAGGCGATGAAACCGATTTGGAAAAGCTCATTCATCAGCTCCACAGTAATGACCGATTGACGCCTTCTATTATGCTGCGATCCTTATGCATGGGAGACATTGACTTTTTCGAAGCCGCCATTGCCGAACTGATTGGCGTATCGCTCGAAAACGCCCGCACCGTTATTCACGATTCGGGTCCGTTGGGGCTGAAAGCGGCGTTCCAGCGCGCAGGCTTGCCGGACAGCCATTTTCCTGCAGCTCGTGCTGCCATCGATGTTTCCAGTGAGATGGAATTCGATGGGGGGGAAAACGATCGGGAACGTTATTCCAGGCGAATGATCGAGCGTATTTTAACCCAATATGGGGATCTTGGCGTCGATTTCGAATCGGAAGATTTGGAATACCTGTTAAAGAAGATGGGAGACCTTCCTGCCGACTCTCTTCACAATGCGGCGTGATTCTCCCCTCGACTAAGGGCGCGCCAGTTCCTTCCAGATAGCGTAGTCTTTGCGAAAGTCACTTAAAGAACGCCAAACACGCTTAAAATTGGCATCGGCGTTTGCTTGTTCCAAGGCGACTTCTTTCCAAGCGCCTTCAAATGCATTCAAAATAGGTACGGGCCATCGTTGGATTTTTACGCCCTTTGCAGTCAGTTCCTTAAGGGCGTCATATTGCAAGGCCTCTCCTTCGGCAAGGCCGTGGCGAACATTGTCACCGCAAACAGTTTTTATCTGCGATTTTTGTGTCTGTGGCAGGCCGTCCCATTTCTCCTTATTTATCATTAACTCGAAAAAACTGGATGGCTGATGCCAGCCGGGAAAGTAGTAATGGTTGGCTAATTCCTGGAATCCAAGTTTGGAATCAATGGCAGGCATGGAAAATTGTGCGGCATCTATTTCACCATTTTCTAGCGCGAGAAAGATATCAACATTATCCAATGAACGGGTCTGGATTCCGATCTTATTCAGTACCTTTGCACCTAGTCCCGATGCTCTCATTATTAAGCCCTTTAAGTCTTGGGGCGTCGTAAAGGAGCGGCGATACCAACCGGATGCTTCCGGCGCAATCATGCCGCAGAGCACACTATGAATACCATGAGGGTGATAAATCTCATTCAATAACTCTTCTCCACCGCCAAAATAGGCCCAGGCAAGATATTCCCCAGGGGGCGGGCCAAAAGGCACGCCTGAGAAAAGCTGCAATGAAGGTTCTTTGGCGCTCCAAAATTCAGGTGACGAATAGGCGGCGTCGATCGTACCCGAAGCGACGGCTTCAAACATCTGTGAAGTTGGCACAAGTGTTCCTGGTTCGAAGAATTTGATTTCAATTTTTCCGTCGGATACCTCCCAGATGTTACGTCCCACGCGTTTTGCTAAAGTGCCAAGTTGGGGAAGATTTGCAGAATAGGCGCTCGCCATACGCCAACGAACAACTGGTTTATCAGGGCCAGCCGGGGGAAGTACAGTGACGGGAGGATCGGGTGAATCTGTCGGAGAATTGATCTGAGAATTTTCGCTTTCGCTTTGAATGGGTTTCCCTTGATCAGCATGAGATTGATCAAGCCTCGGGGCGATGATCGTTGTTCCGACCATAACACCAACAACACAACCAATTACGATACCGACTATTATGCTCCGCATGGAAATGCCCTTTTTTGCTTCTCAGGAAATTAAGGCGATATCTTAGAGCAACCTACAGCGAATTAAACGCAGATAGTTTTTTCTGGAATGATTGAGAATTGAAGCGTCAAATTTGCTTTAAGGAGATTAACGAAAAAGGCATAAGAAAATCCCCGACAGCGTTACCGCTGTCGGGGACCAACTTGTTGGCATCAGAGGAAAACTATCTTCGTTTACGCTGCTTAGAGCTGTAAATGACGAATTTTCCACTTTTGCCGGTAAACAATCCCGGCTCCGGAGCCGCCTTTTTAGCCGGCCTTGGTGTAACACATCCCGCTATTGCCAGAGAAATTATTACCAGCATGGCCGGGAACACCCGTAGAAGCATAGTCTTGTTTACCTTTCAACTTAGCCTGATTAACTTCCTTAGAAGGTAATCTTGGCGCCAACCCAACCAGCATCAATGTCATCGTAGTTGGTGCCATCAATGTCATAGGTCTGTTTCGACAAGCCAGCGTAGATGGTGGTGCCGTAATCAGCCAGGCTCTGGGACAGGTTCAGGTTATAAGCTACGTAATCAGAGCTGTTGGCCAAGCCGCCATCCTGATTGTTATAGGAAAGCAAGATGCTGGTTCCGCCAAGATCGGAAACACCGGTCATGTCGTAGCCGACTTCCGCCCACCAGATGGTCTGGTTGGAACGACCATTGGCGGTCAAATCCCTGTTGCCGTAACCGATGAGACCATTGATGCCACTGGCCAATTCAACAGCAAGCGAGGCGTCCCACATGTCGTCAAGCGTGGCACTAGCGCCGGACAGGCCAGCGTAAGAAGCGCCAAAGTTAACGGCGGTGCCGTCAAAGTCGGCGTCGTACTGGATGTTAGCGCCAGCTGATTCATTCGCGCTACCGGTACCAGCACCGCTGATAGAAGCTTCAACGGAGAAGCCGTTCATGTCGGGCGAGGTGTAACGAACAACGTTGTTACGACCGGACGTGGTGTTGAAGACAGGGGAAACGCGGGTAAGACCAGTTTCCTCAGCACCACCAAGATTGCCAGCGGTCGAGGTAATGAAGCCAGCTGCGCCAAACGGGTTAGCCTGGAAGACCATGCTGCCCAACCAGCTTGCGCCGGACTTGGAGTTGAAGCCGGGTGCGACGTTATCCTGTGCGGGGTCGGTCTGACCGGCGAGCAGGGTACCCATGTTGTTGGTGAACGAAACATAGGAGTGACGCATGCTCAACGAAGCACCGGTCTGGGCATTGGTGTTAGCGTTGCTGGCGCCACGGGCGCGGACTTCGATGTAGGCCTTGGTGGTCAGCGATTCGGAAGCGGCTTCACCGACAAAACGAACGCGGGACATGGAAATGCCATTATCGGAGTTGGCCATGGCGGTGTTGTCGCCATCATCGACGGCACCAACAGCGCGGTTGACGTGACCGCTGAAGGATGCGGACTTTTCGACTTCACCAGCCGAAGCAGATGACATCACGGCGCCGGTCAGGCCAAGCGCAGCGGTGCTCAAAAGCATTAAACGAAACTTACTCATTACGATTCCCTTCTCTCATTTTTTCTTAAGTTGGGTGGTAAAAAACCTCTAAGAACGAAATTAGCGCTGTTGTTTACAAGATACACTCTTTCGTCCTGTACTAAGGCTGATAATTTATAGGGATAAAGCGCGATTCGTCAAACGCTTGTTGTATTTATGCTGCAATCTAACGCAGGGAAGTGGCAAAAATAACACAGGTCAAACTAAAGGAACTATTGCTCACGGGATGATGAGCCTGGATAAAGCTCTTCTATCAACGGTGAAAGCTGATTTTCGTATCTTTTCCACAGCTGTAGCGAATCTCGGTAAATCGGACGGCGGACCTGGGAAGCGCTTACTGTACGGACATCCCTTTTTGTTTCGTGGAACGAAAGGCAGGCTTTGTCAAAAGAAAGGCCGCAGGCCTCTAGCAACAACCTGATCTGGCTTTCCGAATCTGCAACCAATTCCTCATATTGAATATCATATATGTATCCCGGAATGACGCGGTGCCAATGTTCCATCAAAGCCACATACTGGTTGTGGTACGTCCCTAATTCCTTGAGGTCGTAGGCATAAGGGTGGCTATCTACGAAGTGATTCTTGAATATCGAAAGGCAGGTATCAATGGGGTCTCGGCGGCAATGAATGATTTTGGCGTTAGGAAGCGCGGCCTTGATCAGTCCAATGTAAAGAAAATTGTGTGGTAATTTGTCTGTAATGAACCGGGAATCGCTTGAGTGTTTTCGCAATCCCTCCAGATACAGGGAGCCGAGTTTGGAAAACTCTCCGGGTCGCCATGAACTAATACCTTCTGGATACTCCTTTTCTTCCCCAATCAACTTTATCATCGCCGTTGCCAACACGGTTAGCTCTCCGGCGCCGGTAACTGAGGGATGAGAAGCTAGAATCTGTTCAACAAGGCTAGTTCCGGAACGTGGCATTCCCAAAATGAAAATTGGGGTTGGGTCCGGATTCCCGGAATTTTCATGGGTGTTGAAAAATTCCGCGTCAAAAGTACGCGTTATTTGATCAAATTTTTCGTTCTCCTGATCAATGGAAAAAGAAAAAGACTGCCTTTTTAAACGATTGGCCTCCGCCATATATTCAAAAGCTTTGTCAAATTCCTTCAAATCCTCAAATGCCTTGCCAAGGCCAAACGCCAGATACATTCTTTGGCCGTCGGGAGTTTCGTTCGACTGAAATCCGGCATCCATCGCTCTAATGTCGTCGTTTAATGACGTTTGTTTCTGCGTTTGCATCAGCTGATGATAGGCTTCGGCAAAATCGGGATTTAGGTTCAGAGTCCGGCGATAAGACACTACAGCCTCTTTTAACTGGCCCTGTTCAGCGAGAATATTCGCCAAATTGAAATGTGCCTCGGGATTTTCAGGATCATTTTCAACGGCTCGGCGGCTATATTTTTCAGCTTCGTCCAGTTTCCCCATATCACCAAGCGCCGCTCCAAGGTTACCTATGGCTTCGCCGTAATCCGGCTGAATATTTAGGGCTTTTTGGTAAGATGATATGGCCTCATCCATTTGCCCCATCTGTTTTAGGGTGTTGCCGAGACTATTATGGGTAATCTGATTGTTTGGATTAATTCGCAGGGATTTCCTCAAGAACTTTAGTGCCTCTTCCAGGTTGCCCTGACGACTGAGCGCCGTTCCCAGATTTAAATTTGCCCTTTCGGAATCAGGCGATATTTCCAATACCTTTCTGTAGAAATCGATCGACTCTTCAAATCGGCCAAGCGCCAAAAACACACCAGCCAGGTTTTCCAATGCCTCAACGTAGTCGGGTTTTATTTTTAAAGCTTTCTGGTACGACGATACCGCTTCATCCAGCGCCCCTTTCTCTCTATTAACATTACCGATATTGAAATGTGCGTTGGCGGATTTAGGGTCAATGGACAACACTTTGCGGAAAGACAGAAGGGCTTCGTCATAGCGCCCAAGCACCCCCAGAACGGCGCCCATATTTCGATGAAAGTCAGCAATCTTGGGCTTTTTCTTAATTGCCTTGGCGATCAGCGGTATAGCTTGTTCAGGAGCGCCGACTTGAAAAGCAATCATACCCAGTAAATTATTGGCGTCCGCGTGACTGGGTTTATGCCTGAGAATTTCCCGATAACAGTTCTCGGCATCCTCAAGATGACCGGCATTATGGCTGTTAATGCCCTGTTGAAGCAGTGCTTGCAGATTTACAGACATCACTGGCGAGCGAGTTCCCGATTAAAAAGTAATGATATATAGAAAGGGGATAAGCGGCGTTCAAGCATGTTGTTAATCGGTTCGTAGATACACAAACGTCCGATTCGCCACTAGCTATCTAGTAGAAACCAATCCATCCGGAGCATCTTAAGGAGAACGATATTCCCTTATTCTTCTTCTTCTGGGCCGGAAGCAGTTGTGAAATCCGTCAAAACTTCCAGATTCTCTTCGATGGCGACCTTCAGGGATTCTTTTGTGTTCATTGACGTCAACCAGACAGAAGCTACAACAATAATGGCTATTGCTGCGGCCAGTGCTGCGCCCATTCTAAATGGCGGAGTATTCTTCTGCGGAAGGGGGAAGACCTTTTCGGCTGACTGCAAGCTTTCAAATTCAGGGTCTTCAACATGGTTGAACACCTTATAGGCATTGCGCCCCAATCGTTTTGCCGCATACATGGCCTGATCAGCGTTCTTGAGTAAGATATCAGCTTCTTCGCCATCTCTGGGAAACAGGGTTATACCGATACTGGCTGAAATAGAGGCTTTCTGGGAATCCAGACCAAAAGGTTTCGACAGGGTTTTCAGAATCTTGCCAGCAATAACTTCAGCCGTTGATTCCTGATCGGCGTCTGGAAGAATGATTGCAAACTCGTCACCGCCAATTCTTGCGGCCGTGTCTGTGTCACGCAAACACGCCGAAATCCGTTTCGCCGCCTGACGAAGCAATAAATCCCCAGCAAGATGCCCCATTGAATCATTGACGTTCTTGAAGTGATCCAAATCCAGGAACATTAGCAAAACGCCTGTATCGTCACGGCGGGCTTTTTTCATGGCCTGCGAGAGACGATCCAGCATCAGGGTTCGGTTGGGCAGTTCGGTTAATGAATCGAAGTTGGCGCGATAGCGCATTTCCTGCTCGGCGAGCCGATTCTGGCGTCTTGTTTCCAGTGTATGCAGGGAACGTTCGACCGCAGGGATAAGCCGTTCCGGTTTGCCCCATTCAACAAAGTCGTCTACGCCAGCCTTCATTTGCGAAGCAATCAGTTGTGCTTCCGGTGTCATTTCCTCGGAAATGACAATGAAAGGAATATCCTGCCCGCTTTCTGCTATGAGGCCCCGCGCTGTAACGATATCCAAATTTGGCAAATCGTTGTCACAGAGGACAAGGTCGTAGTTCCGTTCATTCAGGGCACTACGAAGAACATTTTCGCAATTTGTCCATTGCAGTGAAATATCATAGCCCGCGCCCAACAGATCGTCGCGAAGTCGATCCGCATCCGACGCGGCGCCACAAATGACAAGCATTCGAAGACCGGTAAACATTTTCGTTCGTTCTCCCCTGAGCACGAAGCGGCATTATAGTTGTACATATATGGAGTGTCCATTTGATTAAAATGATTCTATTTCCAAATTGGAAGATTTCCTGTCGAAATTAGGGAATATTTTAATCACCGTAGGCGAACATGTTTCTAATTTCTCAAAAGCCGATAGCACCATTCCCTTTTCGTTTGCCAGCGGACTATATTCAGATATGCGGAAACCTAAAGAGGTGACTTCAGTGCTTGGAAAGAAAAAAAATAGATGACGGCAAAACTTCACTCGGTTGAAAACATCCTGGCTCGTTCAAGGGAATTGATCCAGTTGAATGACCACCGCCGAGCATACAAGCTTTGCCGCAAGGTTGTTTCGTCCAGCCCCCCTAATCTTGAACTCATTCTTTTGTTCGCCACGTCGGCATACTACATCGGGAAAGCGCCCGAGGCCGTGAAGCATTTGCGAAAAGCAACTCGGTTGTGGCCCGATAGGGCGGAGCCACTGTTCAATCTGGGATATGTCCTCAACTTTTCGTCCCGGCCCGATGAGGCAATCGCGCCCTTAAGCCGACTTGTTGAAATTGATCCAGAGCATCAAGGTGCTCAAACGAATTTAGCGATTGCTTATTTCGCCACCGATCAATTGGATCTCGCTAAAGATACTTGTCTTCGGGCAATTGATCTCGTCGGTGATTTAAGCGAATCAGCAGAACTTTATAACTTGCTGGGTTCCATTTACCGCGATCTTGAAATGAACGACCTTTCTGAAACTGCTTTCAGAAAGGCATTTGAACTCAATCCCGATTACGCTGATGCCTATTGCAACCTGGCAATGATGCTGGAAGAAAGTGGGCAAAAAGACGATGCCTTGTTAGTTAGTCGGGTAGGCATAAAGAAGTTCCCGAAGGACCATCGTTTTTCGCTGGTACTGGCGAAATGCGAAAGGCGAAATGGGGATTTTGATATCCCGGTCGAGCGCCTTTCACAGATCAGCTTTGAAAACGAATCGGACGAGCTGAAGGCTTCGATTTTTTATGAATTAGGCCGCCTTTGGGATCGCAAAGACTCAGCCGATAAGGCCTTTGAGTGCTTTTCCAAGGCTAATGAAATAACGTCTGCCCTGATTCCGGATGGATTAAAAAAGGCTTATTTCCCGAAGACGTTAAGGGTAACGTCGAAATACTACGCGAAGAATGATTTTACCGCGCCGGATTTCAAGGGCGGCGACGACTTCCCAACGCCGTGTTTTCTGATCGGTTTTCCCCGTTCGGGAACCACGCTCCTGGAGCTAACTTTGGCGGGCCATCCTGAAATCGCCGTTTTGGAAGAACCGCTTTTTGTTCAGGACTTGTATCTAGAAATAACCAAGTCGAATGCCTCCTATCCTCAATGCCTGGAAAATCTGGATCAAAAACGTATAGAAGGCTTGAGAGAGGACTATTTCAAGAATTCCGCCGGCGCGGTGGACCTAAAGAACAAGAAGGTTCTTGTTAACAAGCACCCGTTGGATACGGTCTATTTGCCTGTTATCCTTTCCGTTTTTCCCGACGCAAAGATAATTTTTTCCGCGCGCCATCCTGTTGACGTTTGCCTTAGCTGTTGGATGCAGGAATTTCAGTTGAATAACGCCAACATCAATTTTCTCAAGCTGGAAGATACTATTGATTTCTATTCTTCCTGTATGGATATGTGGATGCATTTCCATGCCCATGCGGAAATGGACAAACTTGTTGTATCTTATGAGGACGTTGTTGACGATCTTGAGGAAACGGCCAAAAAAGCGATCCGGTTCCTCGGGTTGGGCTGGTCGCAAGAGCTTGTCGACCACACATCGACCGCCAAATCCTTGCCAAGGGTGAATACGGCCAGCTACCAACAGGTGATGGAACCGATTTACGCGCGTTCAAAATTCCGCTGGTTGAAATACCGGAATCAGCTGGAGCCAATCCTTCCCAGTCTCCAGAAGTATGCCAGCCATTTTGGCTACGAGCTTTAGTGTGTCGCCGCTGCCGATTATTAAGTGGGCTTATCCTTTGACAACCCGAAGGGTCATGGTCTGTGCCTGGATGATATTGTTGTGATTCCTCATTAAAACCACGAGGTCTTCCTGAGACAAATGGCCGTCGGCTAATTGTTGCTGGATCACGTCGTCCAGCTGGATGTCCAGCTTTTCCAGTTTGAAATCAACATCCAGATAAAGTCCCAAAGGCGTGTTGGCCCCTCCTCGATCCTGTACTTCGATGTTCTTTTCCTTGGAAAAAAGCTGCAACATTTCAGGCATGATCGGTCGTACATGGGTCGGGTCGCACAAGTAGTGATCATGGCGAGGATGGGGAACCGTAATGACAATTTGCGCATCAGGGGCGCAGATACGATAAAGCTCCTTCATTATTCCCAAGAATACATCGGTATCCCTGCCCAAATGTTCCAAGACGTGCGACATCTGAATTTCCTCGACGCTATTGTCGTCGAATGGCCAGGGAAAAACCTCAAGATCGACTTGCTGGTCGGGGGCCGCGCCTGCCTCCTTGTCGACGTTAACGTAACCCTCTAAATGGTTATTGCCGCATCCGAGGTTTAGTTTCATTTATTTTCCAGTTCATGCACGAAAATTCAGCCTTCAGCATCTAGCCCCGAATCAAGGAAGATTACAAGGCAGGGCAAGGAACTCGATTGATTTAGTGTTAAGTGGACTAAAGAAAATTGGTCGGAGTGAGAGGATTTGAACCTCCGGCCCCTGCCTCCCGAAGACCGCTCCCGTACCCCAAAGTATTGATTTCTTTATGTTTTAACATCGGGTTTTCGCCAATTTAACCTATATGTTCCATCGTTGTTCACGGTTAGCGTGTTCACATGAACACCCGGTCAATGTCCTACAGTTCTAACGCGTCCGCCGCGTCCTTCAGGTGTTCGGGTTGATACCTCGCGTACCTGCGGCCTACTTCATCGCGTGGCGCGAACCCCGTAGGTGTGCGGTTGTAAACGGCTTTGGTCATCAGAATGGGATGTGGTCCGAGTTGTTGGGGTAGGTTACAGAAATTTAGGAAATACCGCATAGAAGAATGAAGATACTAGCGCTCCTACTGCTGGTTTTACTCCCTACTCCCGTTCAAGCTGACGCGGAGGTTATTGAGGCGTTTTTGGAAACAAAGACATACAGCAAGGACCGCTGGCGCACCCTACTGCGAGCGGAATGCCTTGATGCGTTGAACGACGAGCTTAATGAGTTGTTTGCCCTAGAAAGGAAAGATCATCAAATGCCACCATTCTCCCAGGCTTGGTGTGTTGGGCAGAAACACACCTCTCAAGAGTTCCGCGAGGGCGGGGAGGAGCACTAGGTATTACGTGATACTGGGGTGAAATTGTTGTAAAAA
>CAZBEC010000024.1:0-62792 GCA_964490815.1 uncultured Thalassospiraceae bacterium | reverse complement strand
ATGGGGATATATGGGAAGCAATGGGATATTATGGGTTTTATAGGGTTAATAAAGTGTTTACCTGGGTTGGAAAGCGTCTAAAAAATGCCAAATTCGCTCCCCTTTATGATCCGGCACGAATATGGAAACGATTCGCCGGGCCGAATCTCCAACTATCGCCCCAAAGCGCTTGCCAAAGAGTTAAAATTTGAAGGTCCTAAATTAAGGAGTAAATGAGGCGGATTTTGGGTCGGTTTTTGGTGATTTTGGGGCGATCATGCGCGCCGATGAAGAAGTTCACCCCCCCAATGACGGCAAATTAATCCAAAACCGCGGGCCAGTTCTTCTCGCCCTTGGCGATATTTCCCGGAATATCTTGCGCCCACTTCGCCTGTACGCCTTTTGAATAATTGAGGTAGAGCTTGCCGCCGACGATCTTCCACGCCTCGGGGTCGATTTTGGCCGTATAGCCCTGGCTAACCGCCCAAGCGCAATAACCACCGAACTGCGGCGCGTACTCTTCAGGACTGGCCGCAAAGGCGTCCCGATTGGCGGCGTTCGAAAAACGCCAATTAGCGCCTTTCCATTTATGGGAAAATTGCTTCGAGCCTTCGCGAACGCGGCCTTCCTTGAAGTAAGCGACAGGATCGGTTCCCTCGATAGCGACGGAGCCAAAGGTTGTTTTGAAGATCTCGGATGCGGCGCTCGCCCGGTTGGGGATATTCAACCCGATGAAGGCGGAAAGCGCGGCGACGCCACCGGCGAGGACAAGCGTTCTACGCGAAAGTATATGTTTTTGTTTCATGGCCCCCATAATTAAGAATCGTTACAATGAAGGCTATTCACGATTTCGCGATCGCTGGACTATCTGGAGGGAATAGTAAAGTAGGAAATTGCCAGACGGTCTGTAAGCCGGGTTCTGTCCACGCAAGCGAACTTGCGATAGATGGCCATTCATCTGGGACGTCCGTTGCCGGACGCCTCATGCGACACACCCGGACGGCGGCGCGAAAACCCGCCTGTGACCCGAAGTCACCGGCCGTCCCTACTCGGTCTTGCTCCCGGTGGGGTTTACCATGCCGCCCCCGTCGCCGGGAGCGCGGTGCGCTCTTACCGCACCCTTTCACCCTTACCAGCCCCTAAGGGATGGCGGTTTGCTTTCTGTGGCACTTTCCCTGGGGTCGCCCCCGCCGGCCGTTAACCGGCACCGTGTCTCCGTGGAGCCCGGACTTTCCTCGACCCCAATAAGGAGCCGCAGCCATCCGACCGTCTGACAACGTTATTTTCCCACGAGAGCCCCAAAAGGGTCAAGTTGACAGACACTTAATTATGCCTGCTGTTTCGGCGTCCAACTTACCGTCTATATTGGCGGGCCGGAAATGGCTCTGGAAAGCTTTCAGCGTGGCAGCGAAATCCGTTGTCTCATACCCGAAAGATTCCAACAAAGCAGTCGCCTCTTCTTCTTCCATCGGGCAAGGCGAGGCTCTTTCCGGCCAAACACCGACGCCGAATTCGAACAAACGGTACCAGTCAAAAAGTTCTCCAGGATCTTCCTTACGCCGTGGCGCAATATCAGAATGACCGACCACGTTTCGAGCAGGGATCATATGTCGGCGCGCGATGTCCAGAGCTACAGTCTCAAGACGCCGCATCTGACTTTCGCCGAAGGGGCGATAGCCAAATTGGTGTCCGGGATTGACCAGCTCAATACCAATCGAACGGGCGTTAATGTCACCGTGCCCCCGCCAGTAGGATTCTCCCGCATGCCAGGCTATATAATCTTCCTCGACAAGTTGCATGACCGAGCCGTCTTCATCGATCAAATAGTGGGCGCTGACTTTTGAAGTTGGGGCGCACAGCCTTTCGATGGCCGCTTCGGCACTTTCCATACCGGTATAATGTATCACCAGCATATCGATCGGTGTTTCCGGCCGTCGCTCATCATAATTTGGAGAGGCTTTGCGCTTCACGTCAACTGAACCCCCTTTGCTTTTTAATGGTGTCGTAAGCACCATTTATCGCAGCCATTTTTTCGTTGGCCAAATCGATAAATTCCTGGGGCAAGCCTTGCGCGATCAATTTGTCGGGATGATTTTCGTGAATAAGTTTGCGGTAGGCTTTTTTGATTCCGGCCTCGCCGTCATCGCGCGAGACGCCCAAAATTTCATAAGGGTTAGATACGTCCGCCACTCCATAGCTTGCTTGAAGGCGTTCGAAATCCCGCTCTGAAAATCCGAAGATATGCGCAACCTTTGATAGGAAGTCGAGTTCCGCCGGGTGTACTTCCCCGTCGGCTTGAGCGATAAGGAACAGGCCACCCAGCAACTCTTCCAATACCGCCGGTTCCTGAGCGAACATCTGGGCGATTTGTTCGGCGTAGGGCTCAAAACCGCTGGCGTCCTTGCGCGCTTCGTCAAACAGCTTACCGACTGTTTGCATTTCCTCGGGCGGGATATGGAAAACGCGCTTGAAAGCGTCGACTTCCTCACGGGTGACGACGCCGTCGGCCTTGGCCATCTTGGCGCTAAGCACGATTACCGCCATGGTGAAGGCGACCTGGCGGGTTTGTTGGTCGGCGCCTATTGTAGCGCTTTCACCCGAACGGGCCTGATCCATCTTATGGCCCGCGTAAGCGCCGATCAGCGCGCCCAGAGGTCCGCCAAGCGCAAATCCGGCAACGCCGCCGATTACTTTACCCCAAATGCTCATTGATTTTCCCGACCTGCAAAACAAAAACGTCGCATAAAATAGTCGGCAACAGGTCTTCAGGACAAGTCATGCCTGGGCGTTTCTTCAAATTATGGCCCAATGCGACCGATGGCAGGTAATTTAACCGCTAAATCGCCCGGATCGACCCCGAAAGTCAGGCCGAGCAAATTGATCTCCAGTCCCTCCTCGGCGCCGGCAAGGACGCCGAACAAACCGAACAGAGAGAACTGGTATCCCGTACCACTGGGAGCTGTAGCAACCACGGTATTTCCAGGCAGATAATCCTTGCCAATGGCCGTGGGCGGCAAGTCCAACTTCAATTCAGGCACGGCGCGTGCGACATGAGCCGTAAAGGTGTTGGAGTTGGGACCGGGCCAGACTCGGTATTCATCGGGAAAAGGATAGTTTTTAGCTGCTTCGTCAATGCGTTTGATTACCTCATCGACGCCGGTGCCGCGAATGTCCGCCAACAATTTTGGCTCCGCTCCGAACCACCTGCCATCAGCAGGCCTGTGCGAAATGGATACGACAGGCAAACCGCGGTATGAGCGCCAGCCTATTACTTCGTAGACGGTAAATTCAGCGCCGTTTGTGGGCTTGACGGAAATCCAAGTGTGAACACCCAGAATCCCCCGCCAACTCCAGGCGCGGGCGGCATAGACCTGTACCACGGCTTCTTTGGTTTCCGTCGGATCGGGGGCGATTCCTGAAGAGGCCCGGCTGGCGGTACGCCAGTCATTATTGCCATGGGCCTGAGACGCCTTCATCCAGACAAGGGCGATCCCGGCAATCAGCAACGAAAAAAAGAAAAATAGGGTTCGACGCAAAATTCTCATAGCCTTGAAGGTAGGCACCTTGAACGCTGACATCAACTCCGAGGTCGGAAGAAAATCTCACTTCTGCGTGAAGGCCCAAGGTTTCACGAACGCCTATTCGTGATATAAATATTTGAGTACGTTCCGGTTCTAAAACTGAAAGATCCTGACATGCGTTTGATATTAATGTTTCTCGCCCTGGCACTTGTGGCCCTCCCCGTATCAGCAGAGCAAAAGTACTCCACCTGGTCCAATCCCGATGCGCCTCAAGGCACGATCGATAAAAGGACGGATGAACTGGTCGACAAGCTGAATGCCCTTATCGACGATGCCGAAAAGGCCCGCGCCGCCGACCCCGTTTTTCTGCGTGACTTACGCGAACTGGCCCGCAGCTATTCCGGGCCCAGGTACACTTCGGTTCTAGTCGACGATTTCGCCGATGGCGACTTTGCGGCCAATCCAGTTTGGACCGTCAGCGAGGGACGATACTGGATCGAGAAGGACTGGGGATTGCGAAGCGCGGTCACCCAGACAGCAAGTGCGCCACAGCAGGAAGAGAAGAAAGCCGACGGCAAGGACCTGGCCATCGCCATTTTGGGGGCTGTCCTCAAGCAGGCGACAAAAGACAACGGGAGCAATACGCAAAGTGCACCCACCGAACCGCAGCTTGCGGCCATCCACTCCAAGGCCGTAATCACTAACGCTTTTTCCATCGAGTTTGAATTTTCTTCCTGGCAGCCAGAGGGACGTTTTGATGTCGGCCCCTATCAGGGAACAAACACCAACTCCGGCTATCGTTTGACCTACGCGCCCGGAGGCACGCTTTCGCTGATCAGAACTTCAAGCCGTGGCACCAGCGTCATACAGCAGGCCGCGAACGCCATCCCGCTGGAAGATCAAAAGAGCCACACTGTTTTGTGGACACGGGACGCCAGCGGTCAGATGAGCGTTTCCATTGACGGTAAAGCCGTACTTACAGCTGCCGACCGAGGCTTTAGCGATCCGTTTGATGGCGTAACCATCGTCAATATGGGAGGCGACTACATTATCAAGCGCATAGCAGTCAGCAGCCTTATGTAAAGCACCCCTTATGAGATGATGACGATTGAGCAACTAAAAGAACTTACGAGCAATCCAAAAATTCTGGAGTTTGCGGAACTCATTCTTGAAATGACGAACGGCAAAGACTTTCCCAACTACAAAGAAATCGACCTGATGAAAATCCCGGCGCTCGTCAGCAATGTTTGGGTACTTGATTTTAGCAAGATCGATAAGGCGGGCTGTCTGTTTCATTTCTCTGGTACGGAAGTGGATGAAAACTATGGAAGAAACATCACCGGACAATCACTCGAAGAAATCTACTCGGGTGACGACTACAAAGAACTCGTCGAGGGATGTTTCCAGAATGTCCATTTTAAAAAAATGACTGCCTACACAAAACGCTGGGTGCATTTTCACGATGGATTTGTCGACAAATTCAGATTGACCGAATCAATTCTGGTCCCGTGTTCAAGCGATGGAGAGACTATAGATTATGGTATCGGTCTGGCTTTCTATTCTATTTCCGATGAACCATCAGAAAACGTCTACAAGTTGATTTGAAACTAAGTAGATGACTCCCAACAACAAATGGCAGTTCTGGATAGACCGAGGCGGCACCTTTACCGATGTCGTGGCGCGCACCCCTGATGGAGAGGTCGTCTCCCACAAACTGCTTTCGGAAAATCCCGAGCATTATCCGGACGCAGCCCTTGAAGGCATTCGCCGTTTGCTGGAGGTGAAAACCACCGATTCCATTCCGGCCGACAAGATCGAATCCATCAAGATGGGCACCACGGTCGCCACCAATGCGCTTCTGGAACGCAAGGGTGAACCGACTGCGCTGGTGACGACCAGGGGCTTCAAGGATTCGCTGCGCATCGGTTATCAGAACCGCCCACGCCTGTTTGATCGCCACATCCAGTTACCGGAAATGCTTTACACCAGGGTTATTGAAGCCGGCGAGAGAATAGGCGCCCACGGCGAGGTTCTTGTCCAACTGGATGAAGATGAGGTGCGAAATGAACTGCAGGATGCATATGAGACGGGTTTGCGTTCCGCCGCCATCGTTTTCATGCATGCCTACCGCTACCCGGAGCATGAAAAAAGGGCTGCCAATCTCGCCCGCGAAATTGGATTCACGCAAGTTTCCGTTTCTCATCAGATATCTCCTTTAATGAAACTGGTGTCCAGAGGCGACACCACAGTTGTCGATGCATACCTGTCTCCTATCCTGAGACGTTACGTCGAGCGCGTCGCCTCCGAGTTGGGCGACACTCGGTTGATGTTCATGCAATCAAATGGCGGTCTGACAGACGCCCGCCTATTTCAAGGCAAGGACAGCATCCTTTCGGGGCCTGCCGGCGGCGTCGTCGGAATGGTCCGCACTGCCGAACAGGCGGATTTCAAAAAGATTATCGGCTTTGATATGGGTGGCACTTCGACTGATGTCTCCCACTTTGACGGCGTCTATGAGCGCACCTTCGAAACCCAGGTTGCCGGCATTCGTATGCGGGCGCCGATGATGAGCATACACACGGTGGCGGCTGGTGGTGGATCGATCCTCCATTTCGACGGGGCGCGTTATCGGGTTGGTCCGGATTCCGCCGGCGCCGTTCCCGGCCCGGCCAGCTATCGGCGTGGCGGCCCGCTTACGGTTACCGATTGCAACGTCATGCTGGGAAAAATTCAGAGTGATTTGTTTCCCCATGTTTTTGGTCACGGTGGAAATGAACCACTGGATGTGGAGGCGGTAAAGAAGGCCTTCGGTGATTTGGCCGATGAAATTGAAAGAATGACGGGTGACCATCGTACGCCCCAGCAGGTAGCCGAAGGCTTCCTGATGATCGCGGTGGAAAATATGGCCAATGCCATTAAACAGATATCCGTGCAGCGGGGATATGACATTACCGAATATATCCTGAACTGCTTTGGCGGCGCTGGCGGGCAACATGCGTGTCTGGTTGCCGACGCCCTTGGCATGAACACTGTATTTATCCACCCGCTTGCCGGGGTCCTGTCCGCCTATGGTATGGGACTTGCGCAAATGAGGTCGCTGCGCGAACGCTCGACGGAAACTTTGCTGAGCGACGAAAATTTGGCGGGACAATCAGAGATTCTCGCTGAAATGGAGGCCGATGCGAGCCGGGAACTTGAAAACCAAGGGATCAAAAAAGGCTCGATAAACCTAATCCGAAGGGCTCATATTCGTTATGACGGCACCGATACGGCCCTGGAAGTTGATTACGGCGGGGCGTCCGATATGGCAACCAATTTCGAAACCGCCCATCGTCAGCGCTTCGGTTTCGTTATATCGGGGCGCGAACTGGTCATCGAAACGCTTTCAATAGAAGCCATAGATGCAAGTGATGAGACGGCCGTCAATATAAAGGATGATTCCAAGACAAATCCAACTCCTGCGCGGCAGTTGAAAATGTCCGAATTCGTCAGCGGCGATGAATCCCATCACGCCCCGGTTTTCGATCGGGAAACCTTGCAACCGGGAAACCTGGTCCAGGGCCCGGCAATCATCATTGAAAAAACCGGCACCACTATAGTTGAACCGGGCTGGCGCGCGGAAACCGCCTCTCAAGGGCAACTGATCCTGAGAAGAACCGAGCCGCGTGAAACAAAATTCGCCATTGGCACCGGATTAAAGGGGGGACAAGGCGCCGACCCGGTAATGCTGGAAATTTTCAACAACTTGTTCATGTCCATCGCCGAACAGATGGGCGCGGTATTGGCCAACACGGCCTATTCGGTCAACATTAAGGAGCGACTGGATTTCTCCTGCGCGGTTTTCGACCGCGAGGGCGGTCTCGTCGCCAATGCTCCACACATGCCCGTCCACCTTGGTTCCATGGGTGAAAGCGTGCAAACGGTCATTCGCGAAAGGGGCGCTGATATAAATCCTGGTGACGTAAGCGTCTTGAACGCGCCTTATAACGGAGGCACCCACCTGCCCGATGTGACGGTGATAACGCCGGTCTTCAACGAAGACGAAACGGAGGTTTTGTTCTTTGTCGCATCAAGGGGACATCATGCCGACATTGGCGGCATCACGCCAGGATCGATGCCTCCGGACAGCACCAGCGTCGAGCAAGAGGGAGTGCTGATCGACAATTTTCTGCTAATCGAGAAACACCGATTCCGTGAACGCGAAATGCGGAATCTATTGGCTTCGGGTCCCTACCCGGCTCGCAACCCGGATCAAAATATTGCCGACTTGATGGCGCAGGTGGCAGCGAATGAAAAGGGCGTTGCTGAATTGAAGCGCATGGTTGACCATTTCGGCCTTGATGTGGTTCAGGCCTATATGGGGCACGTTCAGGATAATGCGGAGGAATCGGTTCGCCGGGTATTGGATGTCCTGACGGATGGATCTTTTTCTCTTGAAATGGATAGCGGAGCTGAAATCAAGGCTTCCATTTCAATCGACAAGGCCTCCCGCACCGCCACGGTTGACTTTACGGGAACATCCGCGCAACAGGATTCAAACTTCAACGCACCTTCCGCTGTTACTCGGGCCGCGGTCCTTTACGTCTTTCGCACTCTGGTCGATGACGATATCCCCATGAATGAAGGCTGTTTAAAACCGATCCACATTGTTCTCCCTGAAGGATGCATGCTCAGTCCCCGTTACCCTGCAGCTGTTGTCGCAGGCAACGTCGAAACCTCGCAGGCGGTTGTGGACACTCTGTATGGTGCTTTGAAAATCATGGCGGCGGCTCAAGGCACAATGAACAATCTGACTTTTGGAAATGACCGCCATCAATATTACGAAACGATTTGCGGTGGCTCTGGCGCGGGTCCCGATTTCGATGGCACAGATGCCGTTCACACTCATATGACCAATTCACGTTTGACGGACCCGGAAGTCCTGGAATGGCGTTTCCCGGTAGTTCTCGAGGATTTCTCCATACGCCGAGGAAGCGGAGGTAGCGGAAAACATTCTGGAGGCAACGGTGCTGTACGTCGGCTACGTTTTTTGGAACCCATGACGGCCGCGATATTATCCGGGCACCGCCGCATCCCGCCTTACGGCATGGCTGGTGGCAATCCAGGGGCTTGTGGTCTAAATCGGCTAGAACGCATTGGTGGGAGCAAAGTTTTAATGGCTGACACTGGTCAAGTGGAAGCCAGCCCGGGCGATGTGTTCGTTATCGAAACGCCCGGCGGCGGTGGGTACGGAAAAAGTTAAACGTTTTCTATATTCCGGCGCCTGCTTGCAACATAGGCGTGTCCTGCCAGTTATCGCCACTGGCGATAATGCAACTGATCCCGTCCGGACTGGTTGCCAGGATCGTAAAGTGCCCTTCCGGAGACGTGAATACCTCCACCACCATGCCATTAAAATTAATGCCGTTGGACACTTGGCGTTCCTGATAATGAAGTTTCAATCGCTCGACAAATTTCGTCCGGTCCAAACAAACATTTTCCGAGGCCGCATCAACCGAGGAGAGCATCGGATTCAAAGGCACAAGGGAGAGGAGGATTGCGGCGGCAAACATCTTCTTCATTGTTTCTTCGCTCCGGCCTGCGGACATCTGGGTTAGGCAAAAATTAATGCCGATGACATCAGAAGGATGACCTCACCGAATCCATCTGATTCTCACATCATACTAAATCCGGGGAAATTTCACAAAAAAAACCCTAAATCTGGGATTGTCCGGATATGCAAAATAGGATCTTTTTTTTGCCATTTTAGTTATTCACCGGCTCAATAAAATCATCCACAGCTTATCCACTGACATTTTCCAGATATCCACCGATGCATGCACTTATCCACATGCCATCCAATTGATGCCGATTGTTCAGGGGCCTACTTTTTTCATGTTCATGAGCATGCCGCTCGGGGGGGGAATATTGGTTTACCCGGGCCGTTTTGTTTTTTTGACTTTGGAACGCCTGGGACAATGATTTTGAGTTTTTTTTTCAAACTTGGTTCGGTCGGGAGTACGTATTGGTGAAGGTGCTCGTCCGATCAGAAATCTTCCGATTTTTCTTTCTCTCAATAATTGCAGGAATTGTTCTTCTTGAGCCTGTCAAAGGAAGGGCGGCTCCGCTGGAACAGGAACTGGCTGATTTTATCGCCACGCATCCTCTGGTAAAAGCCGGAAAGACAGCGGCGCAATCTGCCGAACAGGGAATTAAGCAATCCAAGGCTGGATATCTTCCGACGCTTCAGGCTTCGGCGGCAACCGGACCGGAGCACATTGACAACCCCACGACACGGGCTGCCGGTAACGATTGGCATCGCACCATGCAAACGGTGGGGCTTACGATGACCCAGAATGTCTTTAACGGTTATCTGACCCATTCCACCGTCAGGACGGCGCGCTTGAACAAGTCGCTGGCCCAGATCACCCTTGAGGGAACGCTGCAAAACACCCTGTTTGAAGGAACGTCGGCCTATGTCGATGTCCTTCGTCAATTTCGTCTTGTGCAACTTGCCCGCGGTAACGAAGCGACGATCTTGCGTCAATTAAACCTGGAAGATGAACGTGTTCAACGCGGTTCAGGCATCGCCGTCGATGTCCTGCAAGCGAAATCACGTCTGCAGATTGCCAAGGAACGGCGAGTCACGTTCGAAGGAGCACTTGAAGATGCTGTCAGTCGATATTCGCAAGTTTTTGACCGGGCTCCCGATCTTGAAGGCATGGTCGACCCGGTGCCGCCGGTAGCAATGATCCCAAGCGAGCTGACCAAAACAATTGAGATCGCCATTCAGGAAAATCCCGCCATAACCAATAGCGCGGTAACCGTCGAAATGACCCGGGAGCGTCGCCGTACAGTATTGTCGGAATATGCGCCGGTTATCGACGTCGTCAGCACAGCGAACTACGAAAAACACAATGCGGGAACCGAAGGAACACGACGGGACTATTCAGTTCAGTTACAAGCTAATTGGAACCTGTTTACAGGCCTTACAACCAGCGACAGCCTTACTCAGGTCGCATATGATTATGGAACGAGTCGAAGTAATTACGATCAGACCATCAACAAGGTCATTGAGCAGGTTCGGCTTTCTTGGCAAGCATTGCTGACTGCCCGTGCCCGGCTCAATCTGCTTGAAAACGCCGTTAACATTGCAACTGAAGTTTTTATTTCACGTAAGAAATTGCGTGAGGCTGGGAAAGAAACAGTAATTAACGTTCTTGATGCTGAAAATGAGGTCTCCAACGCCCAGATTAATTTTACGGCCGCTTCGTATGATGAGCGGCTGGCGATATATCAGTTGCTTTTAGCTATGGGGCGGCTCAACCCGGCGCACTTGGGCCTTGCAACTAAGAACGGATAGGCTATTGGTTCCGTTTTTCCTGCCACAGATCTCTAATCTGGTCAGAAAGCGTCATGGGATCAAATGGCTTGGCAATGACCCCCAAAGCACCAAGTTCCTTGAAACGGGCGATTTCCGCCTCCATCACTTTGGCAGTCATAAATATGGCCGGCGTCTCTTCGAATCCCGGCAACTTTTGCAAAGCCTGAAAAGTTTCCGGCCCATCCATACCTGGCATCATGACATCAAGCAAAAATAAATCCGGTTGAAATTCAGGTGCCGCCGTCAACGCTTCCTCGCCATCGCCACAGGTTCTGACGGTCAATCCGCCGACGGCCTCCAGCGCCATTTTTGCGACTTCCTGTATATCGACCTCGTCCTCCACATGAAGGATTTTATTTAGGACACCGCTCATACTTTGCCCTCCTAAAAAAGCCACTTTATAAAAATGGAAGTTTTCCGTTTTCTTTCCAGTTTTAATTAACTGCGAATTTCACCAGCATCATTTCTCTCGGGCTGACCCGCGGAAAAATAGGCAATGAATCAACACCATAGAGCCTGACCAGGCCATGCTCCATATCGGGAAAACCTCCACGGGAATCATCGACACCCCTTACCTCAAGTACGACGCCGTATTCTTCATCTTCCTTCGAACTATTTCTGCGCCATACGTATGTCTGGTTATCAACTGGCCTTCCAGCAAAAGGCGTTACAATCCGTCGGAAAGACTCCAGCGGCGGTCCGTATCGGGCTTCAAAAAAGGCTTCGATGTCCTTAAGGCCTGATTTTAGAAAAAGAGAATGGGCATGGGTCAGCCTTTTGCCATCAAAACGCACAATCGCCTGCGCGCCCCGGTGCATGATTCCATGAGTTTCAAAGAAAGGTTCAAGGTGCTCAGGCCAAATGACGTCCTGAAGGCAAAAAAGCACAAATTTTTGCTGTTTGGCGATACAATCACTTTCTTGACCTTCGAAGGATGTTCCCAACGTCAGCGCTTCTCCCATCATCAATTCGGCGTCACGAGGTGCTGCCACAATCCGCACAACTTCCTGCTCCGGTATGTGGTTTTCAACGACTGAAGTTAATTCATTATCTTCCGTGGAATGTGCATCAGATACTTTTGACTGCGTGATGGTAACGGCGGCAGAGGTCCGGACTACTGTTTCCACTGATTCTTCCAAAGGCAGAGATGGCCTGATTTTTCCTGGATGGAATATTTTCGATTTCCGCGCATGTATTTCAGGTGCTGAAACGGCGGATTTTTCTTCCGGTTCCATCTCATCTTGTTTTATTTGACTTTCCGGCTTTTGGTTATCGACTGATTTTTCCTTAATATTTTGCTCGGTTTTTTCATCTTCCGTAGAAACGCCCCTATTCTCTACCTTTAGGGAGCTTTTCTCCTCTTCCGGCATTGAAGAATTTTCTTTTAGTTCTGTTTCTGTATTGTTTTCCTCTGGGAGCCCGATCGCCATCTCTTTTTCTGGTTGGCTGATTGCCTCTGTTTGTTTGTTTATAATTGCTTCTTGTTCCGGTGATGGTTCTGTCTCTTCAGGCAAATAAATAATCACCTTAGGCGTTCCACTCCTTGATGGATTTTTCAGGCTTTTTTGCACCCAACTTTTTATCGATTTGACTTCCCCAGCCAGGAACTCTTTGGCAGGCGTGAGGTATTTGTGGGCATATGAAAACACATCCGCTTCACTACTTTGTGATTCCTCTTTCTCGGCGCCCTCAGCTGTGTCGCTAATCCCTTGAAAAGGAAAGAGAATCAGGAAGCAAAAAACAATTAACGGCAAAATTCTTAGCGCCGAAATGGAAAAACTCGAAGAAATATCACCTTCTCCTGAATTTTCGTCAGTAACCGGTAAGGATCATATTATAGTAAATGGTTTATATCTGGCTAAGACCTTCCTACTTTTTTAAAGGCCTCCAGTATTAAATTTTCCCAGCTTTATCGAAAATTGATATTGCTTTTATGTGGGAAAAGACCACCCAATATTGCATTGTTATATCTATGGCCCCTAATAACAGCGTTGCACTGACAAATGAACCTACGCCCCCTGAAAGACGGAAAAAAGGGCCGCGTTTTGACGCTCAGAATCTGATTCAAATTCTGGAAGTATCATCGGATATCATCTGTATATGTCGGGAAGGTATTATTACAAATGTCAATTCCGTAGCCATCAACCTACTGGGAAATGGTGATGAAATCGGCCTTGTGGGCAGGCCATTCGTAGAATTCCTGGCTAGCGAATATGCCACCGCCATCGATGAATTTGTTGATGTTCTGGCTGAAGAAGACGAGCCCTTTCCTGCCAAGCTTATAGCCCTGAACGGGACTGAAATCGGCGTAAAAATCAATCTGTTCAAAGCTCGCGAACTGGATGGGGACTACGCCGTCATTCTCGCACGTGATGTTACCCACCAGGTGAAGATGTCGGAAGCTATCCATCGAAGCGAAGCCAGATATCGAAAATTGGTAAACAATGCCCTTGATCTGATATGCACCTGCGAAAACGGCAAAATTAACTTCATTAATGAAGCAGGTATCGCCATGTTGGGGATCGAAAGCCCAAAGGACGTCATAGGCAAGGATATTTGGGAAATCTTCCATCCCGACTACAAGGAAATATTTTCGGAAAATCTTGGTTATCTGGTATCGGAGGAAATGTTGTTCCCGACCCGTCTAGTCAGGGCCGACCGAACATATCTTGATGTAGAAGTTGACGTGAACATTTTCGATATTTCCACTTCCAACCTGATGATTGAAGCAAGGGACATAACCGAGCATAACCAGGCTGTTGAAGCCCTTTACCAAGCGAACAAAACCCTTGAAATGAGAGTCGAAGAACGCACCCGGGAACTGACCGAAGAAATAGGCCTGCGCAAGGAAGTCGAGGACAAACTTCGACATAGCGCTTCTCATGACGGACTGACAGGATTACCGAACCGGGGTCTTTTAATGGATCGTATTTCTTCTGCATTGGCCAGGGGCCATCGTGAAGATAAGGGTTTCGCGCTTTTGTTTATCGACCTTGACGGTTTTAAAGCGGTCAATGACACTCTAGGTCACGAAGCTGGTGACAAATTGCTTATTGAAGCCGCTGATAGAATTTCATCGCATATTCGCGAAACGGATACGGCGGCGCGAATTGGCGGCGACGAATTTGTTATTTTGTTGAGCGATATTAGTGGAAAAGCTTCGGTCCAATTGTTCGCGGAAAAGATTTCTCAATATCTTTCCGCCCCCTACAGCGTTGGCGCCGCTAGTGGAAAAATCAGCGCCAGCATCGGCATCTCTTTGTATCCAGAAGATTCTACTCAGAGCGACGCTCTTCTAAAAGCAGCGGATGAAGCAATGTATAAAGTTAAGAAGTGCGGGCGCAATGGCTTCCGATTCGCTTCAGATGAGGGGTTTCTATAGGGCCTGGATCTAGGCGCTTACTCCGGGTCAGCATGTTTCTTGCGTATAGCAAGTATTTCCTCAAGAGCATCATTAAAATGGCCGACAAGATCGGGGTCGAATTGGCTGCCCGCATTTTGATTAATAAAATCAACAGCCTTTTCAACGCTCCAGCTTTTCTTGTAGGGACGCTCAGAAGTCAGGGCATCAAACACATCGCAAATTGTCGCAATTCTTCCTTCAATGGGGATCTCTTCGCCCTTCAAACCGTGCGGATATCCGGTCCCATCCCATTTTTCATGATGTGTCAGGGCGATTGCATAGGCCATTTGCATGATTCCGGAATCATGCTCGCCAATGATGTCCGCGCCGATTGTTGAATGGGTTTTCATGATTTCCCATTCATCCGGCTCAAGCTTTCCCGGTTTAAGCAGAATATTGTCTGGAATTCCAATCTTGCCAACATCATGCATGGGACTGGCCTGCAGGATTAACTCCGCCGTATTCTCGTCCAGGCCGGCCCGAAGTGCCAGGCTACGACAACTTTTAGACATTCGAATAACATGCATACCCGTTTCATTGTCACGGTATTCGCCTGCGCGTCCCAAACGTCGAATCAGTTCCAATCGCGAGTCCTGAAGTTGTTGGGTTCTTTCTTTGACTTTGGCTTCCAGCACTTCGGCCTGGCGTCGTCTTTCGTTATACAAAAAACGTACTTCCAGCATGTTATAAATGCGGTTGATCACTTCAGAACGATCAAACGGTTTCGTGACAAAATCCCTGGCGCCACATTCAAGGGCCCTCAGACGGGTTTCCATGTCCTGCTGAGCAGTCAACACCAGAACCGGCATATAGTCGCCTTCGGCGATACCCCGAAGTTGGTCCATGACTTCAAACCCATCCATGTGAGGCATCTGAATATCGAGCAAAATTACGTCGAATTTTTCCTGCTGCTGCAGATCCAGGACCTCTCGAGGATCGGTAGTGCTCTTGACGTTGGCAAACCCCTCTACTTCCAGCGTCATTTCAAGCAATTTTACGTTGGTCGCATTGTCGTCAACGATGAGTATGCCAGCATTCCTGTATTGTTCTTTATTTTCGTCCATTCCCTAGCGCAATCATTTCTCAAACAACGCCTCACTAACCCCTTGTGGTTACGGTGATGTTAGCCGGTTCAAGACTAAATAGGCAAAAAAAATCCCGAACCAAGGGTCGGGATTTTTTCACTTAAAATATTCAAATATTCACATTTCGGAAACCGAATAGACTGGATCAATCATCAAGCCTGTGGTCAATGATACGTTTCACCCTGCCCATGGAACGCTCGATCTCATCAACGGGAAGCACCTTGGTACTGACCGAAAAACCAACTGAAATTTTTATCCGACGGGCGAGATCCGTGGCTATTTCCTGACGGAAAGTTTCACCGAACCCACCGGCATCCGGTCTGACTTCCGCCATCACGGTCAGGCTTTCCATGCGATCATGTTTGTTGACTTCCAGAGAATAATGAGGTGAGAGGCGCTTGTCCTGCAAAATCACTTCCTCGATTTGCGACGGGAAGACATTGCGACCGCGAATGATCAACATATCATCCGACCGGCCTCCAACCCTTTCGATCCGGCGCATCGTGCGGGCTGTTCCCGGCATTAACCTTGTCAAATCCCGCGTGCGGAAGCGGATAACCGGCAAGGCTTCTTTTGTCAGGGATGTCAGGACTAATTCTCCCTGCTCGCCATCAGGCAGAACCTCTCCCGTTTCCGGATCGATAATTTCCGGGTAAAAATGGTCTTCCCAAATATGAAGACCATCTTTGTCTTCAACGCATTCGCAAGCAACGCCCGGTCCCATAACTTCTGAAAGGCCATAAATATCAAGGGCATCGATGCCGAAAAGCTCCTCGATTTCGTCGCGCATGGCATAGGTCCACGGCTCGGCGCCGTGAACGCCGATTTTGATAGAACTATCGCGAGGATCCATACCATTGCGCTTCATCATATCGGCAAGCGACAACATGTAAGAAGGCGTTACCATAATGATGTCGGGCTGGAAATCGGCGATCAGTTGAAGTTGTTTCTCCGCTTGGCCGCCCGACATTGGAATGACTGTACAGCCCAGTTTCTCGGCTCCGTAATGCAGGCCAAAGGCGTTTGTACGAAGGCCATACCCGAACGCTATATGGGCAATCTGCCCCTCACGGGCTCCGGCCGCCCGAAGTGACCTAGCAACCAGATCAGACCAAGTTTCTAGGTCTTTCTTGGTATAGCCGACAACTGTCGGATTGCCTGTTGTGCCACTGGAAGCATGCACTCGCACAACCTGTTCGCGAGGCACCGCAAACATGCCGAAGGGATAGTTTTCCCGAACATTCTTTTTCCGGCTCAAAGGCAGCTTGGAAATATCCGACAGGGTCTTGATATCGTCTGGTTGGACGCCTGCTTCATCAAAACTGTCCTTATAGTGGGCTACATTTTCATATGCGTGTTTGACGGACCACTTAAGCCGTTCCAGCTGCAAAGCGCTGATTTCGTCTCGCGACGCATTTTCAATGGGGTCAAGAAGGTCCTTCGAGGGAGCCTTGGCGTTCATGGTTCATCTCCACAAAACAAAAAACTGAGGGCCTCCCAGAAAGAGGGAGGTTTTTCAGCCCACCGGGTATCATTGCCACTGTCAGCCGTCAACCGCTAAAGGGTTCATCTTTTGGGTTATTTACAAAAATTTAGGGTCTGATTTTGGATTATTGATAAGTGTCAATTTTTTTTTCAAACAAATCGTTACAATTCGCGATCATATAGGCTATTTGCTTAAAATAGACTGATTTTCAATGGGGGGAATCAGTCGAAAAAGCGTTCAAACGGATATTCCCGAATGACTGCGCCCTTGAAAATTCTCCTTGTCGAAGACGACCAGAATAATCTGTGCGAAATCGAACAACTAATCGATCCGTTGGAATCAAAGATCGAGCTGGTTGTTGCCGATAATTATGATCGGGCGATGGAGGAAGTTAAGCATAACGGACACAGCGCCTATCTGGTCAGTAAGGAGTTTTCCGATCACCGTGGCTTAGAAATTGTTTGGGAAATTTCAGGACGCGGCTGTACGGGGCCAGCATTATTGATCGCGGATGATGACAATCCGGAACATGAAAGCGAAGCCATCAATATGGGGGCCATGATCTATCTGGTCCAAGATCAGCTGAATTCCAGGTTTCTTGAACGCATGATCCGTCACGCAATAGAAAGAAAGCGTTACGAGGATAACATTCGCCAAGATCAGGAGGGTCTGATTCAGCGGATGATGGATTTGCAAGATTCCAGCGAGCGTTTCGAGGCGCAAAGCGCTGAATACATTCAAATGGCTGAAGATCTGGCGATCGCACAGGGTGAACTGCAAACGGCCCTTGCAGAGGTAACGCAAAGCAAACTCGAACTGGAGAAACTTAATCAGGAAAAAGACCGCTTCTTTTCAATCATTGCCCATGATCTCAGAAGCCCATTCACCTCTCTGCTAGGATACACAGGCATGATAGCCATGGGCGCCGATAAATTGCCGCCAGAGAAATTTGTTGAAAGCGCAGCCGTTATCAATGAGTCCGCCAAGCGTGTCTACGCCCTATTGGAAAATTTGCTGGAGTGGGCGAGGCTGCAAATGAACAAAATTCCGAGTGAACCTACCAAACTTGAAGTAAAAAAACTCGTTGGCCAGACTGTTGAGGTTCTTGGGCCTGTTGCAGAAGACAAAAAAATTCAGCTGGAAAACAATGTTCCGGAAAATTTATCGGCTTTTGCCGATGCGCACATGATCGATACGGTCATTCGCAACCTGACAAACAACGCAATCAAGTTTACCGATCCCGGGGGAACGATTACCATTGCAGGGGAGGAAATTTTTGGAAGATGTAAAATATCCGTGTCTGATACCGGCGTCGGCATGACTCAGGAACAAATAGACAGAATGTTTTCTTTGGGCGAAAAGAACTCAACCAAGGGAACCCAGGGTGAAGCCGGAACCGGATTGGGATTGTTGCTTTGCAAAGATTTATTGGATAAATGCAACGGATCCATTGCCCTTGAAAGCGAGCCTGGAAAAGGCTCAACGTTTATAGTCACCTTACCTATTAGCTAACTCGAAGCTTTCTTGCGGCATCAGCGAAGGCGTTAAACAGGGCGCTTGAAAAATAATCGTTCTTGGCGCCGAATTCCGGGTGCCATTGAACACCTACGGCAAAACCCTTTGCGCCGGTTACGCTGGCTCCTTCAATCAGACCATCTGGGGCCACGGCTTCCATACTCAGCCCGTCAGCCAGTCGGTCAATACCCTGACCATGCAAGGAATTAACGGTGATCTCCGCCTTGCCCGCCAATTGAGCGAAGTATCCACCCTCAACGAGGCTCATTTTATGGGCCAAGCCGTATTGCTCTTCCCAGGAAAGGTCATGGTTGCTCCGGTGATCCATGAGGCCCGGCACTTCAAATACTTTCTGGTGCAGACTTCCGCCGAAAGCGACATTCAGCTCCTGAAATCCGCGACAGATGCATAAAATAGGGACGCCGGCATCCACCGCCTCGCGAATTAGAGGCAGAGTCATTGCATCACGATCGGGGTCGTGAACGGTACCTTCCTCGCTTTCGGGACCATCATAGTGAAAAGGCTCAACGTTTGATGCGCTTCCCGTAAAAATCAAACCATCAACGTGATTGAGCAGGGCGCGACGATCCAGCTTTTCCCCAAGGGCAGGAATTATCAGCGGAATGGCCTCACAAACCTGGTCCACAGCCTCAATAAAATACTGAGACGTGCCAGCGCTGGGATGGCCGTCAACGTCGCCGCGGCATCCGGACAGGCCTATGATGGGTGGAGATGAGTTATTCGACATGATGATGCAACATTCGTTTTATCTTGATGCTATTCAAAAGAGCGTTTCCATATATCTGTCTTCAGGATCGACTTCAAACTCTTTCGCCCAGAGAAGTAATATCGGTAAAATCGCGGATTGACGCTATCAGCGGAGCCGATATCCCAGTGGAATGGCCCGAGCCGGTAGGCAATAAGGAAAATATTGCTCGACTTTCCTAGGTAGATATACCGATTCAAAAAAATCGAAGGATTGAACCCTTAATCGATGAGTGAGAATGTCCATTCATTTTGCTTGTAAAATGCCAAATTTTGGCATTTTTGAGGCTTTAACCGCATTCTGGTACTGAATAACTTTTTTAGCTTTGATCTGAATGTTCCTTATGCTAACAATCAGGTCAATTATTGTAGTTACTTTCGGAACTCTGGCCCTGGTGAGAGCCTCATAATTAAGGCTTGAATTAAACACCCGAAGCGCCAATTCCAAAATGAGCATTGCCAGGGAGGCCTTTGATGAAAGACACATTGACAACCGGAATTGAAACAACTCGCCGCCATACCGTAGAGCGCGAAGACACCATTGGGTTTATGGGAGATGACCTGGCTGTCTACGCGACGCCGTCGCTGGTTGCCCATATGGAGCAAACTTGTCGCGACTTTATTTTGGAACACCTGGATGACGGCGAGGATACCGTTGGAACCCGGGTGGAAATCGATCATATGGCGCCAACGATGGCTGGTATGTGGGTTGATATAAAGGCAACCATTTCAGACATCAAAGGCCGCCTAGTAACACTGGAATTTGAAGCCTGGGATGAAGTTGAACCCGTTGGCAAAGGACGCCATATGCGCTTTATCGTCGACAAGGGCCAGACTGCTCAGCGCCTGGCAGCTAAAGCAGCGAAAGCATCCGGTAATTCCTAAAAGTTAAAGGTGGCCTCTGATGGGTAATGAAGCGTCTTCTACCGCCAAGCGTGTCCCGACGTATTGTTATCAATGTGTCGCCGGTCCTGATCTGTTAAGGGTCAAGGTCGAAGGCGATGTCGCAACCGAGGTCGAACCCAATTTCGAAGCCGACAAGATTCACCCAGCTTCAGGCAAGGTGTGCGTAAAGGCCTACGGCCTTATCCAGAAAACCTATAACCCTCATCGTATTCTGACGCCGATGAAGCGCACCAACCCTAAAAAGGGAAAAGGTGAAGATCCCGGATTTGTTCCCATTTCGTGGGATGAAGCGCTGGATACAATTGCCGGACGGCTAAATGAAATTCGCGAAACCGGTTTGCATGATGAATCCGGCTATCCGCGCCTTGCGGCCAGTTTTGGCGGTGGCGGCACCCCGACATCCTACATGGGAACGTTCCCCGCCTTCCTGAGCGCCTGGGGGCCAATGGACTTTGGTTTCGGCAGCGGCCAGGGAGTTAAATGTTATCACTCCGAGCATCTGTACGGGGAATTGTGGCATCGCGCTTTCACAGTCTGCCCCGATACGCCGCTGGCTGAATACATGATCTCATTCGGCGCTAACGTTGAGGCTTCCGGTGGTGTTTGCGGAGTCAATCGCCATTCCGAGGCCCGCTCTCGCGGAGCCAAGCGTATACAGGTTGAACCCCATCTTTCCGTTACTGGCGCCTGTTCAGAAGAATGGATCCCAATTAAACCGAAAACCGACGCGGCTTTTCTGTTCGCCATGATTCATGTGCTTTTGCACGAGCATCCACGCGAGGAATTGGACCTTCCGTATATAAAGAACAGAACGACGGCACCTTATCTCGTCGGTAACTTCGGTTCCTACATGCGGGATCCGGAAACCCGCAAGCCTCTGGTTTGGGACGGAAACACTAATAAGGCGGTTCCTTTCGATACGCCCGGCATCGATCCGGTGCTTGAAGGCGCTTTTCTGGTGGAAAAAGCCGTTGAAGAAGACGCCGACGGCAAAGTTTGGGAGCATTTTGACCAGCGCTGTTTCTCTGCTTTTGAAAAACTCGTCGCCCATTTCAAGGAATACTCCCCCCTTTGGGCCTCCGAAGTGTGCGGGGTGCCTGCAAAGAATATTCGCCGTATAGCTATCGAATATCTGCAACATGCCCGGGTTGGCGAAACAATCGAGATCGAAGGCCGCACCCTTCCTTTTAGGCCTGTCGCCATCATGATGGGAAAAACCGTTACCAACGGCTGGGGTGGTTATGAATGCGTTTGGTCCCGTACGTTATTGGCCTGTCTGATCGGTGGGCTTGAAGTTCCCGGCGGAACCCTGGGCACGACCGTTCGCTTGAACAGGCCGGCGACTTCCCGCCAAGCCAGCGTCATTTCAACCCGTGACGGCATCATGGATTATCCCATGAATGCGACGGACAAGGACAATTGGATGTCTACCCCCGATGTCCGCAACGCCAACCGCACCCTGATCCCGTTGGTGGCTAATTCACCGTGGAGTCAGGCGTTGGGCCCGACCCATCTGGCCTGGATGATGCAGGACAAGGCGCCGGAAAACTGGCCTAAGCCAACGACGCCTGACGTCTGGTTTGTTTACCGTACCAATCCTGTGATCTCGTTCTGGGACACCACGTCAATCGCCGAGACAGTCAGCCGTTTCCCGCTGACAGTATGTTTTGCCTACACCCGGGACGAAACCAATCACATGGCGGACATCCTGCTTCCCGAATGCACCGATCTTGAAAGCCTGCAATTGATGCGCGTCGGCGGCACCAAATACACCGAGCAGTTCTGGAAATATCAAGGATTTGCGCTACGCCAGCCTGCTGTCGAGGGCCCCGGAGAAACCAGGGACATGACCTGGATCGCCACTGAACTGGCCAGGCGCACAGGCCTGACGGAAAAATATAACAAGGCCATCAACAAGGGGGCTGCCGGTGTAGCGCTCAGGGGTGAAGGCTTTGATTTCTCCCTGGATGAAAGCAAGGTTCAAAGCGTGGAAGATATCTGGGATGCGTCTTGCAAAGCAGCCAGCGCGGAGCTGACGGAAGGAAAAGAAAGTCAGGGACTGGAATATTACCGCGAGCATGGCTATCGGGTGCAGCCCTTCTCTCAACTGGACTGGTACCTGTATCCAACCTTCGAGGACAATAATATCCGCTTCGAAATGCCCTATCAGGAACGCCTGCACCGTCACGGTAAGGAATTGGCCAACCGACTACACGAACGAGGCATCAGTTGGTGGGATAAGCAGCTTGAAGAATACGAACCCCTGCCCGTGTGGAGAGATCTGCCTGGAACGTGGGAACGGGCCCTGGAAGAAAATTTCGAGATTGACATCAAGGATTTCCCGTTCTGGCTGATGACCGCCCGGTCCATGCAATATGCCTGGGGTGGAAATTCCGACATTCAAATCATCAAGGAACTGTCGGCCAACGTTGGCGGTCACGGCGGCGTCGTCATGAATACCGGGCGGGCGGCTGATCTGGGTATCGAAGAGGGCGACCTGCTGGAGATTTCTTCGCCGCTGGCAACGACAAAGGGTTTCGCTATCTTGCGACAGGGTATACGTCCGGATTGCCTGCTGATGATTGGCCAGTTCGATCATTGGGCAACGCCGCTAGCCAAGACTTTCAAGACGCCAAGCGTAAACAAGTTGGTTCCAATGCTTCTGGATCTAACCGATTCAAGCGGCTCCGGCGCTGATCTGGTTAAAGTTTCGATCAAACGCTTAAGGAGCGCATCATGACTCGTTGGGCGATGATCGCCGATTTGCGGCGCTGTGTAGGGTGCCAAACCTGCACCGCGTCATGCAAACACGCAAACGCCACCTCCCCCAGCGTGCAGTGGCGCAAGGTACTGGACCTGGAATTCGGCACTTTTCCAGATGTAGGCAGGGTTTTTGTCCCCGTCGGATGCAATCATTGCAGTGACCCGCCATGCATGCATGTTTGTCCGTCAACTGCGACCGGACAGCGCGAAGACGGCGTCGTAACAATTGATTATGACCTGTGCATCGGCTGCGCCTATTGCGCCGTCGCCTGCCCCTACCAGGCCCGGTACAAGGTTGGAAAATCGACCCCGGCTTATGGCCGCGACGGAAAAATGAAAGTCGAGGATTACCGCGAGGAACCTGGCCGCATTGGCGTTGCTCAAAAATGTACGTTCTGTTCGGATAAAATCGATTACGGTCTCGCCAATGGCATGACGCCGGGAATCGACCCGGATGCGACACCGGCGTGCGTTAATTCCTGCATCGCGGGCGCCCTTCATTTTGGCGATCGTGAAGATCCAAATAGCAATGTTTCGGCAATGCTGAAGGAAAACCGCCATTTCCGCATGCATGAAGAACTGGAAACGGATTCAGGGTTCTATTACCTGTGGGAAAAAGCCCTATCCAACAAGCAGGAAGAAGCCGATAACGACGACGATGAAACCGTTCCGTCGCGAGGCGTAGGCGGCGTCGGCGCTGCAGCGCCTTGGTTGCAGCAGCATTGGGATTGGCGTGCAGCAGCCAACTTTATCGGTGGCGGCACCGGCACCGGCCTTATGGTTGCGGCCAGCGTTTCGGCCCTGTTTGGAACACCGATTTGGCCATTCGCTTTGCTGGCCCTTCTTTTTGTAGCCGGCGGGCTCACCATGGTTTGGACGGAACTGGGACGCCCCTGGCGCGCCCTGAACGTGATTTTCCATCCGCAGACATCCTGGATGACCCGCGAGGCCTTGCTTGCACCGCCGCTGTTTATCTGTGGACTGGCGGCAGCCTGGTACAACAGTGCCATGCTGGGCGTGCTGGCCGCAGTATTCGCGGTTGGCTTTTTGTATTGCCAAGCGCGCATGCTGCATGGGGGCAAGGGGATTCCTATCTGGCGCGAAAATCTTTCCATTCCGCTACTGGTTTCGACCGGGCTTGTTGAAGGCGCCGGTTTGATGACCTTGGCTTCGGCGTATCTTTATCCTTACGCTACGCAGAGCGTCGTACAGGTTATGCTGCTGCTGGTCATCGTCCGCTCGACTATCTGGCGCGCCTATCGCAAGAAACTAGCCGGAAATGCACCGGATAAATCCAATGCCGTGCTGAAACGGGCCCATGTTCCTTTAACCGCTTTCGGGGCGATTATCCCCTTCGCACTGGTGATCGTTGGCTTGCTGGTACCGGAGATTTACCACCTGCTGTATCCCCTGGCGGGAATCAGCGCCATGGTCGCCGGCTGGATGATGAAATTTATCATCGTGACGCGTGCTTCCTATAACCAGGGATACGCTATCGCCCACACGCCCGAACGCTCCGCCGGAAGCGGCGGCGGCGTGGGCGCTCAACCCGGCTGGAAAGAAGCGGTTTAAATTTCGCCGAGGATTATTGGCGACGCTCGGTTTAGGTCGCGGACGCGCGGCCGATTAGGCGTTCCCATTCTTCATCAACGTCGGCCTGAATAGTCTCGATGTCTTCTGCCGAAAGGTGACGGTAGCGTTTTTGAATTTTCAAATATTCTTCAACCGGCCTGTTTTTCGTCTCAACGCTCATCTTATATTTGAGCCCGTCTTCAACCTCGAACAAAGGGAAGACGCCGGTTTCAACGCCGAGCCGCGCGGTTTGAACCGCCGCATTGTCGGCCACACCCCATCCCGGTAGGCAGGGAATCAAAACAATGATCACCTTGGTGCCACGGATGCCTTTGGCCTTTTCCACTTTGGCCGCCAGATCGTTGAGGTCGGATGGGCTTGCCGTCGCAATCATTGGAATACGGTGTGCCGCCAGAATTTCGATCAGGTTTTTCTTGCGCGTGGTTTTGCCCGCGGGCGTACTGCCGGTTACGGCGCTCAACGGAGTAGACGAACTCTTTTGCCCGCCGGTGTTCATATAGCCTTCGTTGTCGAAACAGATATAGAGAATATCTTCATTGCGTTCGGCGGCAGACGATAGCGCCTGTAATCCGATATCATAGGTTCCGCCATCACCCGCCAGACACAATACTGTGGTATCGGGCTTGCCTTTGGCGACCAATGCGCGCTTTACACCACTGGCCGAGGCGGCCCCGGATTCCAAAGTTGTGTGGAAAACCGGAATTTTCACCGAACTGAACGGATAGCCACCACAGATAACGGCCGTGCAGGATGGTGGAACGACCGCCACTGCGTCTTCACCAACGGTGTTGAGGATTACCCTGAGCGATAAGGCTTCGACGCAGCCCCCACAGGCAACATGGCCGGAAAAGAACTGGCCTTCATCCTGGTAATTGATCTCTTCCATTTATCTTACTCCATCCATACGGATTCAACGGACGGTTCGGCCTCACGGAATTGGCTTACCAGATGTTGAATTTTACTCGGCGGTACGTTGACGCCGCCGACACCAGCCAGAACGCCATGCAATTGCGGCGCATCGGCCATGCCAAACAGGGCGCTTTTCAGTTCCTGATGCAGAATGCCACCCATGCCGGGCGAATAGTTTCGATCCAGAACCAGAGCACATGGAACCCCGGCCAATGCCTGACGTAAGGACTCTGTGGGCAATGGGCGAAACAGGCGAACTTTTAACAATCCGACAGCAATTCCTTCGTCGCGTAAAGCATCAACAGCCACGCGTACGGTTCCACTCATTGAGCCCATGGTAACGATCACGACTTCCGCATTGTCAGTCCGGTAGTGTTCCAATGCGCTATAGCCGCGCGAGGTCACATCGCCCCATTCCTGTCCGGTGGCGTTGACAATTTTCTCGACGGAAGCCATCGCCTCGGCCATTTCCTGGCGGCTTCGATTCCAGTTCGCTTGATCGACAGGCGCACCGAAGGATTTGCCAATCCCAGTATCAAGGCAAATTTCAGGTTCATAGGGTGGAAGGAAGTTGTTAACCAGTTCCTGAGAGGGAACTTCTACCTGCTCGACGGAATGAGAAACATAGAAAGCATCATGACAAACCATTGCCGGCAAAGCGGTTGCTTCGGCGATCTTGAAAGCCTGGATTACCGTATCCAGAGATTCCTGAGGCGCTTCAGTGTAAATCTGAATCCAGCCGGTATCGCGCTGAGCCAAACTGTCCAGTTGATCCGGCCAGAAACCCCAGGGCGAGCCCACGGTACGGTTCACGTTAAACATAACGATCGGCGTCCTGGCCCCGGATGCATAATGCAGCAATTCATGCATCAACATAATGCCCTGCGAAGACGTCGCGGTGAAAACCCGCGCACCCGTCAGCGAGGCGCTGATGCAGGCCGCCATGGCCGAATGTTCCGACTCCGGCGTCAGCAATTCTGCGTCAAATATTCCTTCGCTTTGGAAGTCCGTGAGTTTCTCGAGAATCGGAGTCTGCGGCGTGATGGGATAAACCGGCGTAACATCGGGACGCGCTAGCTTGACTCCCCACGAAACAGCATGATTACCGCTTAAAAGTAGACGATTACTTTGGTCTTGTGCTTCTGGCATGGGATTAGTCCTGTTGATCTTCACGCATGGCGATTGAGCCGGTGGGACATTCTGCGACGCACAGCCCACACCCTTTACAATAATCGGTCTTCACCTCATAACCGCGCTCAAGTTTAATGATCGCCATGTCCGGACAATAGAAATAGCAATTATCGCAATAGATACATGTGCCGCAACTGAAGCATCTGGATGCCTCGGCAGCGGCTGCATCCTGGACCAGGGCCAACTGGACTTCGTCGAAGTTCGTCAAGCGTTCGGCCACCTCGGCATGGCCCTGCTGATTGCGTTCCGCCAGAGGATGGTAATGGGTATTGATGACGTCGAAGGGAATTTCCGGGTCGCTCGACAGATTAGCCGGAGAATGGTCCGGATTGATATAAAGCCCGATCTGATCGGCGGCCTGTTTGCCCATGCCAATGGCCTGAGTGACAAATCGGTCCATACTTGCGAAATCGCCACCGGCAAAAACGCCCTCCATACCGGTATGCCAATTATTGTCCGTCTTAATGACCGGGCCGTCGCTATCCAGCAGGTTTTCCCAGCGCGCAAGATCCGCATCCTGGCCGATAGAGGGAATGATGGCGTCGGCATTTAGTTGAAATTCACTGCCGCTGATGGGTTCAATAGTGAATTGGCCGCGTTTTTCGCCTTGCTGGAAATCGACAGGGATACACGCCAACGTCAGAGAACCATCTTCGGCCTCGACCGACTGCATCATCGCACCGGTTACGAATTCAATACCCTCTTCTATTGCTTCATCGACTTCGACCCTTTGGGCGGGAAGCAATTCGTCAGGCTCCAAAGAAAGCACCGTCACCGACTTTCCCAACCGGCGCGCTGTTCTTGCAACATCCATCGCCGCACTGCCGCCACCGACAACGACAAAACGCTCGCCCAGATTACATTCCTCGCCGGCGTTGGTGGCCGCCAGGAAATCGGCGCTGTCCATAACCCATGGCTGATCGTAATCGAGTCCGGGAAGGGCTTTGGAGCGGGAAGCGCCGGTAGCCATGTAGACGGCGTCGAATTTATCATGCAGTTTTTTTAACGCCGCGCTGTCGTTGATCCCGGCTTCGAAAACAACTTTCACGCCCAAATTGATAATCCGGTCGATTTCGCCATCGACAATCTTCTTTTCAAGACGGTAAGCGGGAATACCGTAGCGCAACAACCCGCCCAATTGGTCGCTGGCTTCAAACAGCGTCACTTGATAGCCATGACGACGCAGCTGATACGCGGCAGAAAGACCGGCCGGGCCGCCGCCCACAATAGCGACTGATTCTTTTCTTTCCGCACTGGGCTTCGAAAACTGCCAGTCTTCGTTCAGTGCCATATCCCCGACGTGACGTTCCAGGGAACAAATTCCAACTGTTTCATCTAGATACTGGCGATTGCAGGCGCTTTCGCAAGGATGATGACAAATCCTGCCAGCGATTGCTGGGAAAGGGTTGTTGTCGGCAAGCGTCAGCCAGGCACCACGAACATCGCCATCGCGGATTTGCCCAATCCACTCGGCGATCCGGCCATCAACAGGACAGGCGCCGAGGCAAGGCGAAGGCGTGGTCGAATAATCGGGCATGGCGCTGCGCCACGTTCCGGTCAGGCGCGGTTCCGAAGAGCCGGTTGACCATAGAGGGGAAAATTCCTTATTCATCGATAATTCCCCTCAAACCAAATTTCGTACATGTTGGAAAGCTTCGCGGCAAGCAGCTACGTTCTGCTCTTTTTTCACCGGCGCGGTTTCTTCGATCACCTGACACATGGTTTCGATGTCAGGTTTTTCAAGGGTTGCCACAAAAGCGCCGAGCAGTGCCGAGTTAACGATCTTTCCCATATCGTTTTTGCGCGCGATATCAATGCCATCGACCGGAAATATCTGAAAATTGCCCAAGCCTGAGAATGCTTCCTTGGGCCGGGTCGAATTCACCACGATCAGTGTCTCTTCATTGGCACGGCGCAGGAAACTTTCCTCCATCAACGTGTCATCGAAACACAGCATGGCCGAAGCTAGCTCGATATCGCAACGCAGGCGAACCGGCTGATCGTCCACCCTGATCGATGAGGATACGGGCGTTCCCCTGCGCGCCCCGCCGTATGTTGCAAAGGTCTGGACATACTGGCCTTCATTAAAATAGGCCCGGGCCAATTGGTTGCCCGCCGTCTGGGCCCCTTGCCCGCCACGGCCCAAAATCAGTATTTCGCGCATGCTTGGAAATCCTCGTATTAACTGTAATGTTAGCCTACCAAACAAATCGCCTTTAGGCACTCAAATAACGGCAATTACGTCATAAAAACTGCCGTTTTTTGAGCAAAATTAACGATTTACGAGAAAATAGTATCAGGCACACCCGCAAACAAAATTAGCCAGGTATAAAAGCCTTTTAACCGGCATTTTTCAGTTCGATGTAAGCCATTGTCAGTTCTGAATCCTGATCCTCATCAATCATTTGATCCAAGGCGGGAAGGAAGCCCATTTCCTCTTTTTGAATGTGAAAGACTTCGCGTTCGACAAGTTCCAGACCCTTTTCGCGGAAGACTTCCCAGCTTTCCGGCGTAAAACCATCACGGCGCCCGGCCTTTGCCAGTTCGCTCAGTTCCTGGGCCAGCGGGCGGATGATTTCATGCTCTCCCAAGAGCATCTGGGTAATACCCATGTCACCGAATTCTGCGAACAGAGGAAAAAGATGGCCTTCCTCAAAAGCATAGTGGTGGGAAATTTCCTCTAGCAGGATGGCTTCCACGTCGCCCAGCAACCTGTTCATGGTCGCATCGTCCTGAGCCGGTGGAGCCTTGGCTCCGGACAAAGCCGTTTCCAGTTTTTCCAGAAGCGCCATGGTTGCGAAATGTTCATCATGCAGGGTGCGCAGAATGTTGAAACTTGTTTCCATCATATCGTAGATCTTTCTTGTGTTGGCATGTCGGAAGCAGCGGCCTTTTCTTTTTCGCCGATAATTCGCATGCGCCGGTAAATATCAAGGGTGAACCAAAGGAAGGCGATCGCACCGACGATCCCGAGGACCGCCCCCGCCTGAACGGCGAGTTCCAATTCTGTGACAATGCCGATACCCAATAGCGCGATAGCCGCAAAATGGCATATGGCATGTATCTTCACTGGCTTTCCTTGCGCCAGTTGTGTCAGTCGGGGCGGTTTTCCGCCGCTTTTTGAGACATTCATCGCCGCAAGAAACGGCATTATCTGCTGCTGCACGCCCAGGATGAAGGTCAGCAACCAGCCAAAAACGGCCAGGTATCCTGCTATCAGCAGGGTTGGGTCGTAAGGAATGCCTGAGGTAGCGGCAATGCCTATGGCAATGCTTAAAGGGAGCAGAACCCAACTCGTCTTAATGAGGACGAAAGAAATCCCCAGTTTCTTTTTCATTCCTTTTTTAAGCAGACCCTTCATGACCAGAACATGGCTAACGCTGCCAACAAGCAACAGCCCGGCGCCAAGAACGGCGACCTCGAATTGTTCGATCACCGTGCCCAAAGCTCCAAGAACGAGTCCCGATCCATAAATCGCCAGGATAAATAGGGAACGCCCTTCGGTAACGGGGTTAGCCAGCGCAAACATCGGCACAAGGATCGATCCGAAACCCATCGCGAACAGGCCCATAAAACCGAAAATCGCTAAGGTGCCATGTGTCGCTGCGACAAGGCTTTGATCGATTGGGATAATTTGGAAAATCATGCCCAGTCCCAATATCACCAGCGCGGCAAGGGCCACGAAAGCTAGGCGAATATGGACCGTCAAAACTTTAAATCCTGAAGCGCCCGTCAATATTTTCAGAATGACAAAGGAATAGATGACCAGCCCGCCGGTAACAAATCCGCCACCCACGGCCATCGCTAAATCATGACCAAAGGCGAAACCGGCAAGCAGGATTCCGACGCCGGGAATATACAGATATGACGACAGTTTGACCGGCCAAAGACTGGCCAAAGACTGGTTCGTTACCACAGGAAGAACCTGAAACGACGCTCCCATCGCAACCATGACAAAAACACCCAGAGTCAGAGCGTGCAACGCCGCTAGGACGAATCCGGGTCCACCTTGAAAATCCGATAACAAGTCGGCGGCAAACAGCAATAATCCCCAGGCAACGATGTGGTAAAGCCCAGAGGCGATAAAAAATCGATAAGGGAGTGACGGTGGCAGCAATCTATTTTGCGCCCCCGCCATAATTCTTCCGGCTAATTGCACTTAATTCGTCTCCGCACCCTTGTTCCGTGTCAGGCGAAGGTGCAACTCCCCTTCGGGCGACGGCAACCTTTTCCAGTCCCAGCCGCGTTCCTCTAATTCGGGATACAGCAGCAAGGGATCGCGATCATGGAGAACAACAATCGTGTCACCAACATCAGGGCTTTCTACCAAGGAGATAATTTCGACTAAAGGCTGCGGCGGCTCTAAACCGCGCACATCAATAGTCGTTATCCCGTCCTTGATGGAGACGGAAACATCTGTTCTGATCACTCTGTTTTCGAGCTCGGCGGACAAGATCGCACACTCCTCCGCCCGCTCTTCATTTCCCGTAAAAACCATGGAATAATACTACCCTATAAAGCCTCAAAAGTATTTGATAAAAGTCAAAGAAAACCGGGAGAAAACTAAGGTTTCTTGCCTTTTTTTGGGATATTTTTCGATGTACGGCACAGATTGTGCTAAAAGCAGGTCCGGGGTAGTCTTTAGACCAATAATAAGAGCCATTTTCAGGAGAAAACGATGCAAGCGGTCTTTATTTTCGTCAAGTGCGAGCTTGGCAAGGCTTACGATGTCGCCAATGCGATAATCGATAAAATCGAGCAGACTTCCGAAGTCTATTCGATATCGGGCGAGTTCGATTTGATGGCCAAATTCTATATTTCAAATGAGGATGACATCGGGCATTTCGTCAATGAACAGGTCCACCCGATAGCGGGAATCAAAGATACTCAAACAATCATTACCTTTAACGCATTTACCTAGGATGAGCATTCTCAAAACAAATAAGAGGAAAGACGAAGGCATCGCCGTCTTGACCCTGAACAGGCCCGATGTTCGCAACGCCCTTAACACGGAGATTCTCGAAAGGCTTTCGAAGGCTCTTGGAAAAATTGCTGACGATGAGAATTTCCGAGCGGTAGTCTTAACTGGCGGCGAGGAGGTATTTGCCGCCGGCGCCGATGTTAAGGAAATGGCTGCGTTAGACGCCCTTGGCATTCACCGTGACGCCCGGCCCAGATATTGGCGAGCCATTGCTGAATTCCCCAAACCCCTGATTGCCGCCGTTAACGGCTACGCCCTGGGCGGCGGCTGCGAACTTGCCTTGCACGCCGATATCATTATCGCAGGAGCCGACGCACAGTTCGGACTGCCGGAAATCAATTTGGGAATCATTCCAGGCGCCGGTGGAACCCAGCGCCTGACCCGCGCTGTCGGCAAATCGCTTGCCATGAAAATGATCTTAAGCGGAGAATTCATCGACGCAGAAACCGCTGTTGCCTCAGGGCTCGCCGCTGAAATGACTCCTGCGGATAAGACTGTCGAACGGGCCATCGAACTGGCAAAAAAAATTGCCAAAAAATCACCCGTCGCGCTGGAAATGGCGAAGCAATCCGTTCTCAAGGCGTTTGAGACGCCGTTGCGTGACGGACTGGATTTCGAACGCCGGTCATTTACTATTCTGGCATCGACGGATGATCGAAACGAAGGCATCGCGGCCTTCCTGGAAAAACGCAAACCAAACTTCAAAGGCAGTTAATATATCGTGAGCTATGAATTTATAGATTTCAACATCAAAGAGGGTGTCGGTATTTTGATGTTGAAACGCCCCGAAAAGCTGAACAGCTTTGTCGTTCCAATGCTGGAAGAAATCAAGTCCGCGCTAGACGACGCAGATGAAAATCAGCAAATCCGCGCCCTGTTACTCAGTGGCAACGGCCGCGCTTTTGGCGCCGGTCAGGACTTGTCGGAAAGGGACGTCAAACCGGGTGACCCACCGCCGGATCTGGGGGAATCCCTTGAAAAACGCTACAATCCGATCGTAGAGAAAATTCGCACCATCGAGATTCCAGTGATCTGCGCCGTCAACGGCGTCGCGGCGGGCGCTGCGGCAAATTTGGCGCTTGCCTGTGATCTGGTATTGGCCGCCAGGTCTGCCCGATTTATCGAACCCTTCTGTCGATTGGGTCTTGTCCCGGATGCCGGGGGAACCTGGTCGCTTCCACGCCTGGTCGGACGCGCCCGGGCGATGGGGATGACTCTGTTGGGAGGAGACGTTTCCGCCGAACAAGCCGAAGAGTGGGGATTGATCTGGAAATGTATCGATGATGAAAAGTTGATGGATGAGGCAACACTCCTCGCCCAAACTCTAGCGACCCAACCGACGGTAGGCCTGGGCTTGATTAAACGGGCCATTAATGAAAGCCATGGCAATACCTTGAAGGAGCAGTTGGACCTGGAAAGGGATTTTCAGCGATTGGCCTGTAAGACCGATGACTATCAGGAAGGTGTCTTGGCCTTTTTGGAGAAAAGAAAACCCAACTTCAAGGGAAGCTGAGGAAATTGGCTACATGAACGCTCTTTCAACAGAAACTAAAATCGCCGTTATTGGCGCTGGCACCATGGGCGCCGGCATCGCCCAAGTCGCCGCGCAAGCCGGTCACACTGTTTTGCTTTTTGATGCCGCCGAAGGCGCGGCTGAAAGTGGCATTGCCAAGGTCGGCAAAGGACTAAGGCAGCTAGTCGAACGCGGCAAGTTCACCACTGAAGAAGTCGATCAAATAATGGCGCGACTTATTCCGGTAGGCGGATTGAATGATCTGGCTCCCGCGGGTCTGGTTATCGAAGCGATTATCGAGGACTTGGCAATCAAGCAGGATTTGTTCAAAAACCTTGAAGGCATTTGCGCAGAACAAACCATTCTGGCAACAAACACGTCCTCCTTGTCGATTACGGCAATTGGCAGCGCCCTTTCCAGACCGAACAATTTTGTCGGCATGCATTTTTTCAACCCCTCACAGGTTATGAAACTGGTTGAAGTAATCAGCGGTTCGACGACGGATGCCGCAGTGGCCCAAACGACATTCGCAACCGCTCTCGCCTGGGGCAAGAAACCGGTTCACGCAAAATCAACGCCGGGTTTTATTGTCAATCGTGTAGCCCGGCCATTTTACGCAGAAGCGCTTCGGGTTATGGAAGAAGGCGGCGCCGATGCCGCAACCATCGATGCCATAATGCGGGAAAGCGCCGGCTTCAAGATGGGGCCGTTTGAACTGATGGATCTGATTGGCAATGATGTCAATCTGACCGTCACCAAATCCGTTTTCAGGTCTTTCTATTACGATCCCCGCTACAAGCCATCTTTGGTGCAGGAAGATCTTGTTGCTGCGGGTAATTTAGGACGCAAAAGCGGAAAAGGTTATTACGATTACCGCGAAGGCGCGCCCAAAAAAATGGCAAGGAATGAACCGGCAACCGAGGCCCCGCAATCCGTTTCAATATGTGGTGATCTTGGCGTTGCCACTCCTTTGATTGGCCTGATTAAGGAAGCGGGCATTAATATCGTAATAACGGAATCCAACGAGGAACAAGGATATATTGGAGTTGGATCGGTGAAACTGCGTCTAAGTGACGGATCACTGGCTTCGGAATGGGGCGGCAATATTATTTTTTTCGACCTTGCCCTTGATTACGCAAACGCTTCCAGAATTGCCCTCGCCCCGGCAGACAAATGCGACGTTAACGCCCTTCAATCCGCCATCGGGTTATTTCAGGCCATCGGAAAATCTGTTTCCCTAATTGATGACATCCCGGGGATGATCGTCATGCGGACCGTCTGCATGCTGGCCAACGAAGGAGCCGACGCTGTAAACCTTGGAGTCTGCGATGAAGAATCCGTTGATACGGCCATGCGTTATGGCGTCAATTATCCTACGGGACCGATGGAATGGGCAGACAGGATCGGGCTCAAAACAGTGGAAACTGTACTCGACAATATTGGCCGGACCTATTGTGATCCCCGTTACCGGTGTTCACTCCTGATTCGGCGCAAGGTTTTATCGGGTTCTACTTTCCGAAGCTAGTCGATCTTTTTGACCAGTGACAACTGCTGGGAAGGCGTAAAGCCCCTGGCGTTCAAAAATCCGATCAAGGGCAGATTATTCCAGCCAACGCGGGTGCGAACCCTTTCCACATGCAATGCCTCAAGATTGATCAGCAATTGAGATACAAGTGCTGTGGCAATACCTGCTTTACCGTAATCCGGATTAACGCCAATGGTATCGATGACCGCCGCAGCTTCGGTCTGGCCGAACTCACCATAATCAACGCGCGCCATCACGAAACCGACAGCCCGGTCGTCAACTTCGGCGATCAAGGAAACGCGAACACCGGTTTCGCTCATTACTTCTTTCAGCTTGGCGGTGAAGTAATCCCGGCGATCGTGTCCGGTAAACTTGGCGTCTATGCGAACTACGCTATCCAAATCGTCTTCGCGCATTGAGCGCACCGGATAGCGATCCCTTGAAAGAGCTTCAAAATCATCTCCGTTCGGGTCGCTGTAATCAGGCATGCCAGCATCCATGCGTGGCTGGTTAACGTCGCTATCTGTTGTAGCCATGAGGATTCTCTTTTCTGATTTATATGTTGCGTGAGACTGGGCGTTCGAGCACCTGCTCGGGGGCCGTTTCAAAACCGGCAGAAGCAAAGAAATTTGTCATTCTTTGATTTTGCCAGTCTACCTGGGTCCTCAACTCTCCAATTCCCAGCTTACGAAGTTTTTCGGTTATGCCTTCAAGCAATGCCTGCCCGACACCTCCATGCTGGGCATCCGGATCGACACCGATAACATCCAGAACAGCCGCTTTTTCGTCAACGCCGTATTCACCGTTGTGAATACGTGCGATGGCAAACCCAATCAGATCATCCGAACTTCCATCCACGCCCAAAGGAATGAAACCATGGGTATCGGCCAGAGCAATCTCTAGGCTTTTTTCGAAGAATTTTCTTCTTGAACGTCCCGTAATTTGGGTATCAATCTCAACAACACGTTCTAAATCTTCCGGCTTCAAGGGCCGGGTGTTGGCCGTCGTTTTTCCACTCATCAGAATGCCTCGTCCTGTCGTAATTTAGTCAAAATAGCCGCTGCTGGACAATAATCTATAATTCGGTACTATAATGTCGAATTAAGCATCGGTCAACAGCTTGTGGCCGGTGTTGCTAATGTTTGTTGGTATCTATTGTAAGACTTTGAGCAATCATTTGGAACAGCGGCGCGAATAAAAGAGGGCCACCTTCGGCACCGACTTGAATGTTTATCTATGATTCAGACTATTTCCGAACGCCCATTGGAAATTATTTTTGGATAAGCCAACTTTAACATTCAACGATTTCATACCCTTGCGAAGAGTCCATAGAGTCCCATGGGGTGACTGCGACCCGGCCGGCAACATCTATACGCCTCGCGTCCTGGATTACGTCATGGAAACTATTGAAATCTGGAACCGGGCGCCCGATCCGTGACATTTCTCATTTTCGGCCATGATGGGTGCGGCGCCGATTATTTCCATGTTAAAATTGATACCTGCCTGGTTTCGACCCCTGAAATCCAGCCAAAAGAAATTTCCGACGATTTCCGTCAACGAAATCTTGCCTATCAGGCCACATGCCGGGAAAATAGCCGGAGCATTTTTAACTCTAAGGACGAGCAATGAATCAGGAACAATTCAAAACTCTTATGCAACCTGTTGTGGACGCCATCAAAGGCAAAGCCATAGACCAGCAACTGGCCGCGGACCTGAACGAAGAATTCCCACCGGACAGCAACGTCTTCAAGGCTATTGACGCCGCGTGCCACGAGGCCATTAAAGCCGGCTGGATGTGTGAACATGGCCAGGAAGGACGCCGCTTCGGCCGCGTCATCGAACCCTCGCCCGAAACTCATGATCTAAGCGTCGATGTAGTACAGCTTACCGACATCGTCGGCCCCCATCATTCTCATCCTACCGGCGAGGTCTGTATGACAATGCCGGTAACGGCGACAGCGAAGTTCGACGGCCACGGCGCAGGCTGGTGCGTCAATGATCCCGGATCGGCACACAATCCAACCGTCAGTGACGGCGAAGCGCTGGTTCTGTACCTGCTGCCGGGAGGCCAGATCAATTTCACCAAGTAGGGACAAAATGTCGGAATATTTGAAACGCAGCGACGCTGGAGACGGCGTCGCCATTCTTTCGCTTAACCGGGCACCGGTAAATGCGCTTAATCCCGGTTATTTAGGCGAAATTGAAAATGAATTGGATGCCATCGACGCCGACCCCGACATCATTGCGATGGTCCTTACCAGCAGCTTGAAGGTCTTTTCAGCAGGCATGGACCTAAAAGAGGCGATGGAATTTTCCCTCGACGATCAGCGGGCCGTCGTCGAGGGTTTGAATGGGGCCTATACCCGGCTTTACGCCATGGCAAAACCGGTAATCGCAGCATCCGGCGGGGCCGCCATCGCCGGTGGATTATTCTTCGTATTGGCCGCCGATTATTGCGTCGCAAGCCCCAAGGGTAAATACGGACTGACCGAAGCCCGAGTCGGAGTCAACTTCCCTGTAGCGCCGTTGGAAATTGCTCGTGCGGCGCTTAGTCCTGCCGCTTTCCGTCAAATTATGCTTAGCGGTAATCTATTTTCGGCTGACCAGGCAAAAGAATTGGGTATCATCGATGAGATCGTCGATCCGGACGGCGTTATAGAGCGCGCTATTGCTGTCGCCAGAGACTATGCAGCTATTCCTTCCAAGACATACGCGAGCATCAAAGCTCAAATGCGCCAGAACGTACTTGCACACATTCATACCGTGCTGACTGAAGGATCGGACCCGACACTTCGAGGCTGGTACAGCGACGAAACACGCCCCGCCATGGCCGCCGTGCTGGAAGCCGCGACAAAGAAATAGCCTAAACGCCTAGATGCTGGACGTGGATATCGGGGTTATCGGCCAATTCTTTTGAACTACCGCTAAAAACGACTTGGCCCTTAACCAAAATCAGGCTCTTGTCCGAAACTGATAAAACCGCATCGACGTCCTTGTCGACAATAATCGTTGCGATCCCGGTATCCTTAACCTTGCGCACCACCGACCAAATTTCCTTGCGGATCAGGGGCGCCAGTCCTTCCGTCGCTTCGTCCAAAATCAACAAATCGGGGTTTGTCATCAGCGCGCGGCCGATAGAAAGCATTTGTTGTTCGCCACCGGACAAGTGATTGCCCATATTGCCCAGTCGTTCGGCAAGACGAGGAAATGTCTCCAATACTCGCTCGAAGGTCCAGTCCTGTTGGCCGTCCAAACCGGGACGAGCCGACATGAGCAGGTTTTCCTCAACGCTCAACCCGGGGAAAATTCCCCGGCCCTCGGGGACCAGCCCCAGGCCCAGGCGCGCGATCACATGGGGTGATGATCCGGTAACATCGTTGCCGTAGACCCTGATCTGCCCCTCGGTCGGGGGAGTAAGGCCGAAAACGGAGCGAATGGTCGTCGTTTTACCCATGCCGTTGCGCCCCATCAGACTCAAGCACTCGCCCGGGTTAACGGAAAAATCAATGCCGTGCAGAATATGGCTGGCCCCGTAATGGGTATGAAGCCCGCTAACTTCAAGAATTGGCGTGTCTGCCTTCATTCTTCTTCCTCCCCGCCACCCAGATAGGCGTCCTGCACTTCCTGGCTGCTTCGGATTTCTTCGGGTGTTCCAGTGGCCAGCACCTTTCCATTCACCATCACTGTTAAGGCGTCAGCCACCGCAAAGACGGCGTCCATGTCGTGTTCGATCAGAATGACCGTGTGTTCTTTAGCCAGACGCTTGATCAACCCCACTACTTGCTGGGATTCGTCTGTGCCCATACCGGCCAAAGGTTCGTCCAACAACAGCAACTCCGGTTCCGTCGCCAGCATCATGCCTATTTCAAGCTGACGTTGTTCGCCGTAACTCATGGCTGAAGCGACCGTGTCAATTCGGTCGTTCAAGCCACAAAGATCAATCGCCCTTTCGGCTCGCTGCTGGACGTCCCGGTAAGCGCGGGCAGGCTGGAAAAACCGCATTGAGGTTGGCATCCTGGACTGCGCCCCCAGCCAGCAGTTCTGCAAACAGGTAAAGTCCGGGAAAATATTGGTTTTTTGATAGCTGCGGCCAATTCCCAGTTGCGAGACTGCGTGAACCGGTTTCTCGGTTAAATTATGCTCTTTAAAGGTAATTGATCCTCCGCTTGGCGGTAGATCGCCGGACAATAAATTAATCAACGTCGTTTTACCGGCTCCGTTGGGACCGATAATGGCATGTACCTTGGAGGTGAAAAAATCAATCGTAACAGTATCAACCGCTACCAACCCGCCGAAGCTCTTCGTCAGGTTGTCAGTCGAAAGAAGAACCTCACTCATTGTGCGTCCTCCTTCTTGCGTCCCAGTCTGGAAAACAAACCGGCGATACCATTAGGAAGAAACAGGACAACGGCGATTACGAAAGCTCCCATCAGCAACAGCCAATGATCGCTCCACAGTTCCTGAAAGTAATCCTGCAGGAAGCCCATGGCGAAAGCTCCCAGAACTGGGCCGTAAAGGGTTCCCATGCCGCCCAGGATAACAATCATCATTACCGTGCCTGATTCATGCCAGCCCAAATGAGCCGGGCTCATGATGCCCCCATGATTCGCCTCCAGAAATCCGGCGAACCCGGCCAGGGTTCCGGCGATCACGAAACTGACCAGTTTGTAATTCTGGGTATTGAAACCAAGGGCGCGGGTGCGTGCTTCATTGGCATGAATGCCACGAACCACCTGGCCGAACGGCGCTTTCAGGATCATGGACAGCAAAACATAGGACAGCACCAAACTTACGAGGACGAAGTAGTAAAAGGTATGGTGATTGGTCAGATCCAGCAGCTGAAAATCCCCAATCATGATCGTAGGCTTGTAGAATATGAAAATACCGTCCGAGCCGCCCAGTTCCTGATTTTCGTTGAAGTAGTAGAAAAACATCTGAGCGAAGGCCAGGGTGATCATGATGAAATAGATGCCGGAGGTACGTACGGAAAACCAGCCGATGACCAGTGCCGCCAGGGCGGTCACCAACAGGCAAAACGGCAGAGCGATCCATATGCTAACGGGTCCGGCTTCCGGCGTAATGATCGCCAGCATATAGCCTGAAAGACCGAAGAAGGCTGCATGGCCGAAACTGACAAGTCCGGTAAAGCCGATCAACAGATCCAGGCTCATGGCGAAGATACCCATGATCATCAATCGCATTACAAGTTCCTGGTAGAACTCGTCGCCAAACAGTGGGAAGGCTGCCAAAGCAGCAACAGCAAGGATGAGGAAGGCCAGCAAGGGGCGTGAATGGGTCATCTTATGTCGGCCTCCCAAACAAGCCTTGTGGACGCCACAACAGCACCAGGGCCATCAGGGCATAAATCGCCATAGAGGCGAATTCCGGCACCAGAATTTTGCCAAATGTGTCGGTCAAACCGACCAGCATGGCGCCGACGAAAGCGCCTTTGACTGAGCCGATCCCGCCGATGACGATAACGACGAAAGAGATAATCAAAATAAAATCGCCCATGCCGGGGTAAACGGAACTCAAAGGCGCATCAATCATGCCGGAAAAGCCGGCGAGCGCCGCTCCCAGGCTGAAAACAATGGCGAAGACCCGGCTGATGTTGATGCCCAATGCTTGGGTCATTTCCCGGTTGGTTGCCCCGGCCCGGATCATCATGCCCAGCTTCGTTTTACTGATCACGACATACATGCCGGCAGCAACAATCATGCAGATCAGAGAGACGAACAGGCGGTAAACGGGATATTCCTGATTACCCATGGGGATGGATGCCGACAGAAACTCCGGCACGGGGACACTGTAAAAATCGCTGCCCCAGAGAATTTTCTGCATTTCGTTCAGGATCAGGATCAGACCATAGGTCAGCAAAACCTGATAAAGATGATCTCGCTTGTACAAAAAGGATATCGCCAATCGTTCGATAGCGTATCCGAAGACCACCATGATTGGCAGCCCAATCAGAATTGCCACCCAAAGGGAATTCGAGATTCCGAAAAGCCAGAATGAAAGATAGGCGCCGATCATATAAAACGCACCGTGGGCGAGATTGATGATGCCCATGATGCCGAATATCAGCGTCAGGCCACTGGCAACCAGAAACAGGGTAAACCCGTACTGGACCCCGTTTAGGACCTGAATGAGGAAAGTAGCGAAATCCATAACGTAAAAATTTCTCAGTCAGTAACTATTTTAAGAATCCGTCGATTAGATAATAAAGAGCCCCGGGCACGGCCGTTTTGATCGTGCGCCGGGGCCCCCTAATTTTCCAATGGCGTTTAGGCCATCTTGCAGCCGGCAGCCGGGTCTTCCAGAGCTTCTGCGGCCATGCCCAGAAGTATCTGCTGACCATCTTTTACCTGACGCAGATAGATGTTCTGAATCGGGTTGTGGGCTTTCGACATGGACCACGGTCCGCGCGGGCTGTCAGGAATGTTAGATGTTTCCATGGCCTCAATCACATCGGCCGTTGATTCAACGTCGCCACCGACAGCCGCAGCAGCCTGCAACAGCAGCGATCCCGTGTCGTAACCCTGAACGGCAAACACGTTAGGCGCACGGCCAGTTGCCGCCGTGTAGGCTTCCTTGAAGCGTTCGTTTTCACGGTTATCAAGGTTGGACGCCCAGTGCAGGGTTGTCTTGATGCCTTCGGCAGCCGAACCGGCGGCTTTTTCAACGCCCTCGGTAAGGAAGCCCGGGCCGTAAAGCGGTATTTTGCCTTTCAGGCCAGCCGCTTCATAGTCCTTCAGGAACTTGGTTGCGCCACCGCCTGAGAAGAAAGCGAATACGCAATCAGGTTTCAAAGAGGCAATTTCAGACAAATGCGCCTGGAATTCCACGTTCGGGAACGGCAGCAGGATGTCCTTGATGGATTTGCCGCCTTTGGTGGCGAAACCGTCACGGCCCGCGGCCATCATCTGGATACCTGCGCCGTATTTCCATGAGATAGTGACGCAGGTCTTATGACCTTCGTTGCCCATCAGCACGCCGCCCGGATAGGCAGGTTGCCAGTTGGAGAACGAGGTACGGAAAATATTGGGCGCACACAAAGGACCGGTAACGGCAGTGGAACCAGCATTCGGTACAACCATGATCGGTGTTTTGCGCTGGCCCATGATCTTCGCCATAGCCGCGGCGATACCGGAGTGAACCGGGCCGACAAGGAAGTCGACTTTTTCCTTCTTGATCAGCTTATTGGTGTTTTGAGGCGCCTTCGGGACCGACATTTCACTATCAACGCCGACGTATTCAATGGGGCGGCCGCCCATTTTGCCGCCAGCTTGATCGATACGCATTTTCATGGCGTCGGTAATTGAATTACCGAGCATGGCGTAAGTGCCGGAGTAGGGCAAAAGGATGCCGACCTTGACCGGCGCCTTCGCACCGATCGCAAACCGGGTCGGAACAAAACTACTTGCTGCTACCAGACCGGTGGTCGCGGCGGCGCCAGCAATAAAGTTCCGGCGTGATTTTTTATTTATAGTCATTGAGTAAAGTCTCCCTTTTTTTTCTCTCCCAGTGGATAAATGGTCTTGTTTTCTTGTAACTAAACCCATCGCATTATGAACCTGGGTAAAATCCTATGCGATGGCGGACGCGATGTCACCTTTTCAGACTCATCAACGCCAAAAACCGTCCTTGTCAATTTCGTGCAGCGCCTTCATTTCGTCTGGCGTTGGCGGCGCCGTTTCAACTATTTCCGGCATAATTTTCAAATCCCAACCGGTATTTTCGCGGACTTCATCTACAGAATGTCCTTCATGAAGCGAGGCTAAATGCATCTCATGTGCAGGTCCATGGGGTCTTAGAATTGCCCGATCCGTGATTACAGCCGAAGGACCGCCATTTATTCCCGCGCGCGCGCGACTGTCGCCCCCATCAAGATAACCCGGCGAAGTAACATAATCGACCTTTTCCACCAACCGCCGCCTATCGTGATTCATTATCACCAGAAGCCGTTTTGACATACCGGCGATATCCGCCGCTCCACCTGATCCGGGCAACTTGACGACCGGATTAGCAAATTCGCCAATATAGGATGAATTAACGTTGCCAAAGCGATCGACTTCCGCTCCACCAATAAAACCAGCATCAACCCGGCCTCTTTGCAGCTGGCTCATGACGGGAACCAAACCGGCGGTCCAGGCGGCATTCAACTGATTCGGCGGGTCACCCATGGTGTAAAGCATATCAGCGGCCGGAGCATAACGGGCGATACCGCACTCAAACAATCCTACCGCATTGGGCGCGTGGGTAAGTCGGGCTACGCCAAACGCCGTGATTGGTAGGCGCATGCCGACGAAAACCAGCTCACCATCGGCGATTTCCCGGGCGGCCGCGATAATCATCAGTTCCTGAATTGAATAGTCACTCATTGCCCGTCACTCATTGCCCGTCACTCATTGCGCCGCGTAATTGACCGGCGCAGCCAAGGCCGAGCCGGTTATGCGCAGTTCTTCCATTTTCGAGCCCTGTTTTTCGCGGTAGCCCGCGTGATCTTCAACGCCGAAAACCCATTCATCAAGCCAGGCCTCAAAGCCTTCCTGGGTCCTGCTACGGGCGTGGTAATCGCTGAAAAATTCGTTGTCGCGCCTCCAGCATCCAACCTGGGGTGCCGGATGACTAGCCGCAGGGACATGGCATACGGCGGTCACCAGATACCCTGGCGCAAGGACGCGGCTTGGATCGGAAAGGATGACTTCTGTATCGACGATTTCGTTGGCCAGTACTATTACTTTTTCTGCGGCCAGTGCGGCTTCCTGCGCTACCCCACGGGTTCCCCAGTGGTGATTGTTGCCAAACTTATCAGCGCGCTGGACAACAAGTATGGCTACATCAGGCATAATCGGCGGAACCAGAATCACAGGCTCCTGATCATCGGAAAACGGATTATCCGCCATTTTGAAGATTGAATTGGATTTCGTGATGTCGGAGCCCAATATGGACCGAACCGGTGCATAAGGCATTCCGTAGGCTCCCGCCATAAGCGCCATGCCTAGGGAAAAGTTGGAATAGTCATTCAATTTGATAGCCGGTTTTTCACGGTTTTCAAATGCCCGCCGATAATTGTGGCCCAAGCCCCCCGAAACGTTTCCGACCCAGGCGCCGGTTACCTGACCGACGCATCCCGCGCCAACCAACATATCCGTCGAGGCATCCGAAATGGGGGCGATGACATTCAACCCCTTAACGCCCTGGCGGATAATTTCATAAGTCGCCGCGAACGGGATGTCAGGCTCAAGCACGGCGCCCAGCACGATGGAGCTACCATCTGGTACATGGGTGGCAATCGCCTCTTTGAGTGAGAGCAGTTTGTCCTGCATTGAGCTTAGATCTTTTCCGGCTTAGCGCAACTTGAAACGCTGGATCTTGCCGGTCGCCGTTTTCGGCAAATCTTCGACAAAATTAAACCAGCGGGGATATTTGTATTTGGCGAGGCCTGTCTTGCAGTGCTGCAGCAATTCCTCCGATAATTCGTCACCCGCATCCGACGCATCATTTAGGACGACGAAAGCTTCCGGCTTGATCAGATTTTCATCATCGGCGCGTCCAACGATTGCCGCCTCAAGTACCTTGGGATGCTCAATCAACTTGGCCTCGATCTCGAAAGGCGAGCACCAGATACCGCCAACCTTCAGCATGTCGTCGTTGCGACCGCAGTATTGGAAATAACCTTCCTCGTCCTGAATATAGGTATCCCCAGTGTCCAACCAGCCATCAACCATGGTTTGGGCCGTTTTCTCGGGGTTGTTCCAGTAGTATTTCGCTGTTGATCCACCGCGGATCATTAACCGCCCACTGTCACCCGCAGCCACTTCCTGGCCTTCTTCGTCGATAATTTTGGCTTCGTAACCGGGCACGATGCGACCGCTGGTTCCTGGCTTGAAATCGCCAAGAACATTGGAAATGAAGATATGCAGAGCTTCGGTCGAGCCGATGCCGTCCAGGATGAGTGTTCCGGTTTTCTCCTGCCATCGCCGGAAGATATCCGCAGGCAGGGCTTCGCCGGCGGAAACACAGGCGCGCAGCGAAGATAGGTCCCTTTCTTCGGTTTCAAGCGCCTTCAGTTGCGCGCCATACAATGTCGGAACGCCGTAGTAAACTGTTGGCTTGAACTTCTCGATAACATCAAAAGTACTGTCAGGGGTCGGCGGCCCAGGCAGAAGGATAGTCGAAGCCCCAAGCCATAGGGGGAATGTCATGCCATTGCCTAGCCCATAGGCGAAAAACAGTTTTGCCGCTGAAAAGCCGACGTCGTCTTCCTTCAGACCCAGCATATTGGCACCGTAGTGCTCGCTGGTTTCGACCATGTCGCGATGAGCGTGCACAGCACCCTTTGGAGTTCCCGTCGTTCCCGAAGAATAAAGCCAGAAGCAGTCTTCATCTGCGCCGGCGGGAGCGGTCTCCAAAGCATCGGAAGTTTCCTTCATCAAGCCGTCCAGGCTTTCACCTTCACCTTCCGTACGCAGCGCATGGCTCGGTTTGCTGGTTGCTGCTTCCAGCGCCGGTTCTACTTCACCGGCGAATTCCGGGGAATAAACCAGCCCGGTACATCCGGAATCTTCGATAATGAACTTGTAGTCTTTGGCCCGAAGAAGAGTGTTTATAGGCACGGGCACGATGCCCGCCTTGATAGCGCCCCAAAAAACATAAAAGAACGCAGGACAATCCTTGACCATCATCAGAACGCGGTCGCCTTTGGCGATACCAAGACCCAACAATGCATTACCCGCACGATTGACGTTCTCGGCCAATTCGCCGTAGGTGACTTCATCACTTGCAGCGCTTTGGATAACAACCTTGTCAGCCCGGCCTTCATCGAGATGCCGATCAACAAACGATGGGGCAACGTTGAAATTCTCAGCAAACGTCAGTGTTGCCGGCGTCGTTGATTTATCTATCGAGACCGTATGATCACGCATGGGTCTTCTCCCTGTATCCTCTTAATCTTCTAGCCCATATTATTGTTTTTATTGTGGGCATAGAGCAACCTGCGCTCAAAAGAACGCAGGTTGCTCGTTTCAATGAAGAACGATCAAATTAGCTTGATAAGCTGGCTGTTTGATCTTGTTCCTTTCCCAAAAAATTTGTCCTTCACACTTTCCCAAGCTTAAATATCGCGTCTAATTAAAGCGCACGTATTCAAAATCCGCCGACTGGCCATTAATGCCTTTTGCCGGCGGGGCAATCCAGTTGGCATATTTGCCCGGATCTGTAACGGCCTGCATCAAGGATTTAACGTAGGCCCTGTCTTCGTCCGTCGGCAGCCAATCACCATGCTTGTGATCCCAGTCAGCCTCGGTGATAACACGGCCTTGCGGAGTCGCCTTGACCGTCGAAAACGAACCGATACCACGATGGAATGCCCTGCTGGGCAGGGTAATTTCGAAATCGATCCCGGCTTCCTTGATGATCTTGTTCCACTTGTCCACGCCTCGTTGGCAATCATTGATATAGTCGTCACGCAGACGTTCATTAACCGCTGTCAAAGCGCTTTGATCGACAAAAACGATCTCTTCGCCTTTGACTTCGGCAACCTGATAGGCGCTATCCTTGAGCAGATGATCGTCGTCAATCTTGGTTTCCTGATAACGGCCCTTCAAGCCCATAGTGAAGTAGTTGGCGGCGTTGGTGGAAATTTCCTGACCGAAAAGATCGACGGAAACGCTGAAGTGGAAGTTTACATACTTCTGAATTGTCGCAAGATCGATACCGCCATGCTTGCGGACGTCGTCGCTCTTGTGTTCGTTCATCAACTCGCAGGCGCGCTGAATGACGCGCCCGACGCCGGTTTCGCCAACAAACATATGATGGGCTTCTTCCGTCAGCATGAAACGACAGGTCCTGGACAGGGGATCGAAGCCCGATTCCGCCAGCGAGGCAAGTTGGTATTTTCCATCACGATCAGTGAAATATGTAAACATGAAGAACGACAGCCAGTCAGGTGTTTCTTCATTGAATGCCTCCAGAATACGCGGTTTGTCCGCATCGCCGGAATGGCGCTCCAGCATGGCTTCTGCTTCTTCGCGGCCATCGCGACCAAAATGGGCATGCAGCAAATAGACCATTGCCCACAGATGACGGCCTTCCTCAACGTTGACCTGAAACAGATTGCGCAGATCGTACAAAGATGGGCAGGTCAGTCCGAGATGACGCTGCTGTTCGACAGATGCAGGTTCCGTATCCCCTTGCGTCACGATCAAACGGCGCAATTCGGAACGGTATTCGCCGGGCACTTCCTGCCATGCGGGTTCGCCTTTATGGGCGCCAAAATTGACCACACGTCCCTCTTCAGCGGGCGACAAGAAAATGCCCCAACGGTAGTCCGGCATTTTGACGTGTCCGTAATTCGCCCAGCCGCCCGGCTCCACGCTGATCGCCGTGCGCAGGTAGACGTCCATATTCTGGCTTTCTTCCGGCCCTAGTTCGGCCCACCACTGTTGATAGCCCGGTTGCCACTTTTCCAATGCCCGCTGCAAACGTCTGTCGTCGTTCAGATTGACGTTGTTCGGGATCTTTTCCTGATAATCAATGCTCATAAATTTTACTCTCAGCCTTATTCTTTTCTCTAAACCCGCCGGTTGTCGTATGAAGCCTTCAATCCGGTGCCAAAGCGCTTCAGCGCGCCTTCTTCCCCGACCGCATTGGGGCGTTGGAATATCCAGTTCTGCCAAGCGCTTAGACGCCCGAAGATCTTGGTTTCGAGGGTTTCCGGACCGGCAAAGCGCAAGCTTGCCTCCAGTCCAGTCAACGAATCAGGCGAGAAACTCGCCCTTTCCTCAATGGCGATGCGGACCTCGTCTTCCCAATCGATGTCATCGGGAATAAAAGTGACCAGACCCAATTCTTCCGCCGCCTCGGCGTCCAGGTCGTTTCCGCTTTCCGATTTAACCGCCTTAAGGGCGTCTTCTGCCCCAAGAAAACGCGTTTCCAAACGTGTCAAACCATTACACATGGGCAGCGGCCCAAAATTCATCGCTCCCGGCCTAAGGGTGGCCTCAGGGCGATTATCGCCTTCAAATACGCCTTCCAGCATGAAACTGCGGTCAGCGACCAAAAGCAGTTCCAGCAAGGTGCCGCTGAAGCAACTACCGGGCTCCACAAGGGTAATGATGCTGCGAGAGGTGACATCGATGCGCTTAAAAACGCGTTTCAGGTACAGCATGATTTCACGTACCAGCCAATTGTCAGCGTTATCCAGCAGCGCCTTATCGGCTGCATCGACCATGTTGACATCGCCACTTGTAGTGAATACCCAGGTTCCGATTTCCGCTTCGTTGGTACGAAGGTGCAAAATGGCATCATCCAGTTCGCGAGCCAGCGCCATAGGCCAGAAATCCACGCCCTGGGCTTGAATAGCGGCCGGATCGGAAGGTGGAGCTTCCTTGGGCGCCGATACATTTATTTTGGCGACTCTTTCGTTCCGGTCAATTTGAATGCTGACGTTGTCATACGTAACGTCATCGGCATCAATTTTGCGGTTCGGAGCCGTCAGCTCGATGCCCTTGGCGTCCGCAGGGCGATCGGACTTATCAGCAAATTCCTTCGCGCGGGCCCGGGCCGTTTCCTCCAAAGCAGAACGAGAAACGATTTCGTCAACCAGTTTCCACTGAACAGCGCGCTTACCTTTGATGCCTTCCGTCAGCGTGCAGAAGAAATCCGCATGATCACGGCGCACCATTCGTTTATCAACAACCCGTGTCAGACCTCCGGTTCCCGGCAGCACAGCCAGCAGGGGAACTTCGGGTAAGGATACGGCGCTGGAACCATCGTCGATTAGGATGATGTGATCTGCAGCAAGGGCCAGTTCATATCCGCCCCCGGCCGCCGTGCCGTTGATGGCACAGATATAAGTCTGGCCGGAGTAATCCGTGGCGTCTTCAATTCCATTACGTGTTTCGTTGGTAAATTTGCAGAAATTTACCTTTTCGCCGTGGCTGGAGCTTCCAAGCATGGTGATATTGGCGCCGGAACAGAATACCCGGTCCTTGGAGGAAGTGATGACGACAGATCGGACTTCAGGATGTTCGAAGCGCAAGCGCTGAACCGCATCATAAAGTTCGATATCGACGCCAAGGTCATAGGAGTTTAGTTTTAGTTTGTAGTCGGATCTAAGGCCGCTATCCTCGTCAACGTCCATTGAGAGGGTAGCAACAGGCCCCTCGAAGGCCAGTTTCCAGTGCCTGTATTTATCTGGGTGTGTGGAGAAATTAATCATTTTCGCTCACTAATCTTTCATTGGAAAGATTCTAAGATAGCACATAAACCTTAAATTGGTACCAAAATTCCTATTTACATTTTGATTTAGGGGCTTCATTCTGTCAAGGACGTTTGGGGATGAACGGAGGGGCAATATGTCCACACACGCAGATCGCACGGAAAACGTTGGGAAATTTGCCATTCGCGGCGCCCAGGAAACCGATGTCGCGGCGGTAACCCTGATCGATACCCGCATCACAAATTTGAGCAAACCCGACTATTGGGCGGATATGTTTGAGCGTTATGGCAATCGGCCCAACCGTTATTTTCTTGTGGCGGAAGACGAAAACAACACCGTTATCGGTTTCATAATTGGTGAGGTAAGGGCCTGGGAATTCGGATCCAAACCCAGCGGCTGGGTTTTTGCCATGGGCGTCGATCCAGACAACCGTTTGAATAAAGTCGGAACGACACTTTTTGAAGCCATGTGTGACTGTCTGGCCGAAGCCGGGGTCGATACGGTACGAACCATGTTGGCTCGTGATGATGAATTGAATATGACCTTCTTCCGCGCCCAGGGAATGATGGGTGGTCCGTTTCTTCAGCTGGAAATGCCGCTCAACCAAGGCCGAGATAAATAGGGAGCCTACAGTGAGACTGCAAAAAGCGACTCAATGCGCACTATTCGCCGTCGTTGAACTGGCGAAAGATCCTGACCGTCAAATTTCGGCCGCCGACATAGCCGAAAAATTTGGAATTTCCGCCAACCATCTGGCAAAGGTTTTGCGTGATTTGGCGCGTGCTCGACTGGTCGAATCCATGCGCGGGGCCGGCGGCGGTTATCGGTTTTGTGGCAACGCTAAACGAGTAACCCTTTATGAAATTGCCAGCCTGTTTGAAGATATAGATACCCACGATGCAGGATTCCCTGAAACCGGCGACGACGCCGACATAGGCCAAGCCCTGAACAATGTGATGACGGAAATTGAGCAAATCGCAGTTTCCACCTTGAAGTCAATCACGTTGACGACTCTTTTAAAGCAAATGGAACGCAACTCGATTTCGTAAGTCGCCCTATGAAAAACGAGGGGCGATCACAAAAATGTTTGACTTAGAAGGGTTGCCTTCATTCCTTTTGTTCCCCTACCCTTCAGGCAGAAATAGCACGTCTATTTTTTAGATTTTTGGTCTGTCACGACCATTAGCCTTCGGCATAAAACAGATGAAACTATTGCTGGCCGCAGCCAACGAAGGAAATGCCAACGCCCAAAATGCTCTGGGTGATATTTTCGCGGGCGGCAACCTTCTGGAAAGGGACATCGCCGAAGCCGTCAAATGGTATACCCTCGCCGCCGAGCAGGAACACCTCCAGGCCCAGTACTCGCTCGCGCAACTTTTGGCGCATAGTCCTGAAGTTCTGGACGAAAAAGCTGCAATGGGCTGGTTTCAGCGCGCGGCGGAACAAGGTCACACCGACGCTCAATACAATTTAGCCTTAATGCTTTTGAGCGGCGAGGAACCTCAAAAGGATCTAGATGCGGCGGCGAAACTGTTAAGGGAAATCGCTGAACAGGGCCACGCCGAGGCGCAGTACTCACTTGCGCAGATGTATGAATTTGCTAGGGGCGTCAAGGAAGACCTCGAGGAAGCGGCCTATTGGTATCAACTGTCGGCAAACCAAGGGCATGCCCGCGCCCAATGCAAAATGGGACTCATGCTTCGCCACGGTCAGGGCACCGAACAAGACACGGTGGAAGCAGCAAATTATTTCCTTCTTTCCGCTGATAAGGGAAATGCCGAATCGTTCTATCAACTAGGATTGATCTTTTTCGATGGAACGGGTGTCGCTCAGGATTTCAGGTTGGCTAAAAAGTATTATCGTCATGCCGCCGAACAAGGCCATGCCCGCGCTCAATATAATCTCGCACAAATGTACCGGCAGGGAGAAGGTGGGCCACCCCTGAACGGAGAAGCGCGAAAATGGTACGAATTGGCTGCCCAGCAAGGCGTTATTCAAGCCCAGTTCAATCTGGGAATGCTGTGTTATATGGGTAAACAGAAACCGAAAGACCTAGTTTCAGCATACAAGTGGTGGGCCATCGCGGCATCACAGGGCGACGAACTGGCAGGAAAGAACGTATCACTTCTGGCATATGAAATATCCAGTGACGACCGCGAAATGGGATTGGAAGAAGCGAGCATTTGGGTTGCCAAATTTGGAGGCCAATCCGCCTTCAAAGATTTTGCAAAGACACTGTCCTAACCCATTAGGTTTGGCTTGTAAGTTTCCCTAATCGATTCGGTTGGCGATCCTTTTTCCGGCGCGCATGGATTATCGATCCCCTTTGGAGCGCAAGGGGTATTTTCATCTCGCATTTCCCAAATCTGATTTAGCAGATCCTTCATCGCTTTTTTATGTTCCTTCAACTCACGCGCCTGCTCAAAAAGTTCTTTTTGAAGAGAGGCGTTTCGATTTTGAAGAATCGAAAGCTGTTTTTGCGGCGACATTCCATTGGCATCAAAAAACTGGGAAATGATGTCCTCAAATGAAAGTCCTTGCCGCAACAGCAATCGCTTCGCCGACTGAAATGCTGCAAGCGCTTCACCGGGCTTGTCGGAATTGGTCAGGGCCAACACCTTGCTTAGCTTGTCGAGTTCCGATTCATCATTGGCCAAAGGATCGTCTCCTATTTCTCAGGAGACGATAATGCCACAAATCAGATCATCACTAAACCGACCTATGCAGCCGCCGCCAGCCGCCCGGCTTCGAAGGCCTGCTCGTTAAGGGCAACCAGTTCCGGCTTGCGGGACTTGAACCTTGCGATCATCTGTTCGTGTAAGTATTTGGCATCAAACGGTAAATAGTCGGCAACAGCGCCCAGCATAACCGTATTTCCCAGACGCATTTCACCCAGATCCGATGCGATTTTTCCCGCGTCAAAATCATAAACTTGGCAATCATTTTTTCGGATTTCGCAGACGGGATCGTCAGGATAATCGAAGATACCGACGGATACGATCGGCGGCGTAATGCGCATGGTATTGACCAGGGCGACGCCGCCGGGGCGCAATTGACCGATGGCGCGCATGGCCTCTGCGGGCTCAAATCCAAGCAGGATGTCGGCCTCTCCGGCGGGAATGGATGGCGACATCACTTTTTCGCCAAAGCGGACGTGGGATGTCACCACGCCGCCACGCTGCGACATGCCGGATACTTCCGTTTTCTTGGTGTCGAAACCTAGGGAAATGGCGGTCTGAGCCAAAATCTCCGCAGCCGTCATCACACCTTGGCCACCAACGCCGCAAACCAGAATATTGATGATATCGTTTCTCTTACCGCTCATGACTTAAGCCTCCGCCTGGGCCAGAACGATTGCGTTGGGCGCGCAAGTCTGTTGGCAAAGATCGCAACCAGTGCAGGCGGCCGTATCTATTTTCACCCAGGCCTTTTCAACCTCGCGGCCAGATTTGGATGTCTCGGTAGCGCGGCGGGTGACGCTGATTGCCGGGCAGCCCACCTTCAAGCAGTTGGCACAGCCGGTGCAATCTTCTTCAATCACCTTGAATGCCGGTTGACGCTCAAAACGGTCAATCAGCACGCAAGGCTGGTTGGTGATGATGATCGAAGTCTCGGGTTCGGCGACTTCCTGTTTGATCAGTTTGTAAAGTGACGGCATTTCGTAGGGATCGACTGTGTGAATACGTTCCGGATTAACCCCAAGCGCCTCACACAATTTCTGGAAATCAACTTTGGGGGCGGCTTGACCGTGGATATCCTGGCCGGTGCCGGCGTGGTCCTGACCGCCGGTCATTCCAGTGGTTGAATTATCAAGCAGCAGGACGGTTACGTTGCCTTTGTTGTAATTCATTTCCAACAAACCCTGCATGCCCATGTGCAGGAAGGTTGAATCGCCAATAACCGAAATAACAGCCTTGTCTTTGTCGGCCTCAACCCGGCCCAGATCCATCCCTAAGGCCATGCCCATGGACGCGCCCATGGAAATGCAGGTATCCAACGCCCGCCACGGATGTCCGGCGCCAAGGGTGTAGCAACCGATGTCGCCAACGATGGTGGCTTTCTTGGTCAGCTTCGAAAGGCAGTAATAGGGCGGCAAATGCGGGCAACCGACACACATGGTAGGCGGACGGGGGAAGATCTCACTTCCAGCCGGGCTTTCTTCCGCCTTCTTGCCATTCAGCATAAGGTCGACGCCTTTGGAAACAATATGCGGTTGAAGCTCGCCACAGCGGGGCAGGACATCCTTCCCATGGCAATCGATTCCGGCGGCCTTAAGGGCGTTTTCCACAAGTGGTTCTGTTTCCTCGACAACGACAAGTTTATCGACCGTCCCAGCAAAGGTGCGGATTTTCTCTACCGGTACAGGGTGGGAAAAACCCAGTTTCAGGACCGGCGAATCGGAGAAGGCTTCGCAGACGTGCATGAAGGCAGGCCCGGAAGCGACGAATCCAACGTTTGTATCGTCGCCTTCGATAATCGGGTTCCAATTCGTTTCTTCGCTGAAGGCAGCCAACTGATCGTCCCGCTCGAACTGATATTTCTGCCGCTCTTTTGCGTGGGCGGGAACCATCACCCAATGGGCGGGATCACGCTCAAAAGCCTCGCCATCCATTTCCCTGCGCTCGCCGATCTCGACCAACCCTTTGACGTGGCAAATACGGGTAGTCATGCGAACGATCACCGGGGTGGCGAATTCTTCAGAAATATCAAAGGCATCCTTGACCATATCGTGCGCTTCCTGGCTGTCGGAAGGCTCGAAAATGGGTAGGTGGGCAAAGCGGCCCCAGTAGCGTGTATCCTGTTCATTCTGTGAAGACGAAAATCCAACGTCATCGGCGACGGCAATAACCAGTCCGCCACGAACGCCGGAAAGGGTTAACGACATAAGGGCATCGGCGGCGACGTTGACGCCGACATGCTTCATGGCACAAAAGGAGCGAGAACCGGCAATCGAAGCGCCAATGGCTACCTCCAGCGAAGTTTTTTCGTTTACCGACCAATGGGTATGAATATCGTTGTAAGTCGAAAGGTTTTCCAAAATCTCGGTTGATGGCGTTCCTGGATAAGCGCATCCAACCCTTGCACCCGCTTCCCAGACAGCGCGGGCGACGGCTTCATTGCCGGACATCAACGCTCTGGATTCAAGATCGGGTTTTCTAATGACGTTCATCTGAGATCTCCAAGATTCTAGAGTCCTCCCCGCGGCGGAGGACAATGCCAATTGAGAAGAGAATATTATTAGAGTTTCAGAGATAAAATGACGCATTTATCCATTCAGGATAGATAAATCTGAATAAAATGCGCACAAATTGCTAGTTGCATGCTAATAAATGGCACGCTTTTTTTGGAACCAATCGCCTTCGGCAGAATGAAGCCATGACCACCCTTGATGAATTCGACTGCAAGATTCTGCAGGCCCTGCAAAAGGACGGTCGTTTGACCAGTCACAAACTGGCCGAAATTACTGCCCTATCCGCCTCGCAATGCGCTCGTCGGCGTCGGCGCCTGGAGGAGCTGGGGATCATTAAATCCTATCGCGCCTGCCTTTCAAAACGGAAGACGGGGTTCGGAATTTCGGCCTTCATACAGGTTTCACTCAACAACCAGGAACAACGGGACATCAAATCCTTCTCCCGATTACTGGAACTCAACCCGTCAATTCTAGAGGCATGCAAATTGACGGGATCGACGGACTTTCTTTTGAGGGCGGTTGTTAGCGATCTTGACGAGATGAATAAACTGATCAGCGAGGTGTTGCTGCCGCACCCCTCCGTATCACACATCCAATCCCATATCGTACTCGAATGGCTTAAGGAAGACGGTGTGCTTCCTATCGGCGGTTAGAGAGAACCGTCAGACTTTCTCCAGCACTAAAGCGATACCCTGACCGACGCCAATGCACATGGTGCAAAGTCCGTAGCGATGGTTTTTGCGCTTCATTTCATATGCCGCCGTTGTTACCAGACGGGCCCCGCTCATGCCAAGGGGATGACCGAGCGCAATGGCGCCACCATTGGGATTTACGTGATCGGCGTCATCGGCAAGGCCAAGATCACGTGTCACCGCCAGGGCCTGCGCCGCGAACGCTTCATTTAATTCGATAACGCCCATGTCATCCAGGTTCAGTCCGGTTTGGGCCAGAATCTTGCGTGTCGCGGGAGCCGGTCCCATACCCATGATCCTGGGTTCGACGCCGGCCGTAGCCATGCCGACGATGCGAGCCATCGGGTTGAGGTTGTTTTCTTTGGCGGCTTCTTCAGACGCAATGACGACCGCACAGGCCCCGTCGTTGACACCTGAAGCATTGCCGGCCGTTACGGTGCCGTTTTCCCTAAAAGGTGTCGCCAATTTAGCCAATTGTTCCAACGTCGTATCGCCACGGGGATGTTCGTCTTCAGTGACGACAACCGGATCGCCGCGCCGCTTGGGGATAGTAACTGGAATGATTTCCTCGGCGAAGACATTCGTTTCCTGGGCCGTCCGGGTCCGCTGCTGTGAGCGGTAAGCAAATGCGTCCTGGTCTTCCCGGTTAATGGAAAATTCCTCGGCAACGTTTTCCGCTGTTTCCGGCATGGAATCCGTTCCGTACTGCTTGTTCATAAGCTTGTTGACGAAGCGCCAGCCGATCGTAGTGTCGAAGATTTCTGCCCGACGGGAAAACGCTGTATCCGCCTTAGGCATGACCATGGGAGCGCGGGACATACTTTCTACGCCACCCGCTATCATCAATCCGGCTTCGCCGGTTTTGATGGCGCGCGCAGCCTGACCGATCGCGTCCATGCCAGACCCGCAAAGACGATTAATAGTAGCCCCAGGCACCTGATAGGGTAGCCCTGCCAAAAGGGACGACATGCGGGCCACATTCCGATTGTCCTCGCCGGCCTGGTTGGCGCAACCGAAGATAACGTCGTCGACTTTTTCCCAATCGACGCCAATATTTCTTTCCATTAATGCGGAAATTGGGACAGCGCCCAAATCATCGGTACGAACAGCAGACAGACCCCCACCGTATCGTCCGATGGGGGTCCTGATAGCATCACAAATTAAAGCTTCGCTCACAAACAATCCTCCTGATTGCGGCGCAAGATAGCAGACTCTTGAAAGTGGTCAATCGCCACCGTTCAGGAATGCAGGGCTTCGTATTTTTCCTGCAACTGATCTTCGGTTTCCTGGAAGTCGGGATTGGGGATGATGCAATCGGCCGGACAGACCAACTCACATTGCGGCTCATCCTCTGCCCCTACACATTCCGTGCAACGAAGCGCATCTATTACAAAGATTGGATCGCCCTCGGTAATAGCGTCGTTCGGGCAGGGATCAATGCAAGCATCGCAAGCGGTGCAGTCATCGGTGATCATCAGTGCCATTTTGAATTCTCCTTAACCCTTAAGAAGTTCAGCCTTTTAAGAAGCCATCGGAAGCGCGCCGATTTTCGCCAGTTTGTCGTGGCGGAACGCACCCCAGATCGCGGCGCCAATGGCACCGGCATAGATCGAATCCGGATGGCTTAAGGCTTCGATTGAGACCTTCTGGTTAACCATTTCTTCGTTCAGGGCCGCCAGCAGGCCTGTATCAAGGGCCAATCCGCCCGACATCAGGACCGTGCCTTCCTTCATCTTGATGGCGCGCAACAGCTTGACCAGACGACCAGCCATGGACTGATGAATGCCCTTCAAAATATTCGGGGTTGAAACCTGACGCGACACCATGTTGATGACGTCGGTTTCAGACAAAACAGCGCAAATCGAAGAGACTTTTTCTGGTGCATCGGCCTGTTGGGAAAGCTCGCCGATTTCTTCTTGGGTGATACCGAGATAGCGGGCGATATTTTCCAGGAACTGACCCGAACCAGAAGCGCACTGAGACGTCATTCTGTAATTCAGAACCTTGCCTCGTTCATCGATGATGATTGCGCGGCCGTGCAGTGCGCCACAATCGATGATGGCGCGGGCCTTAGGCTCCAGATAGATGCCGCCACGGGCGTGAGTGGTCATGGAATAGAAGTGTCCCGTGGTGAATTCAAGGCTTTCGGCTTCGCCGGTCGTGGCAATGTAAGCCACATCTTTTTCTTTTACGCCGGCTTCTTCGAGCGCATTTTCGAAAGCTTCACGAGCCAGACGAAGTGGATCGCGCTGACGAATTTTTTCGGTCTGTCGTGCCAGCCATTTGATTTCACCCTCGCCACCGTCTTCTACATCAAAAACGACGGCTTTGATGGCGCCGGTGCCTACATCGATACCTGCTGCAATAGTCATAGCGTAATCTCCTAGTTTACGACCGCACGGCGGGCGAATTCTGCCGCACCAAGCGCACCGGTGTAAATTGAGGTGGGATCGATATTGATCGTAACCTCGCCATAGTTTTCCTCGATCAGCTTTTTCAGCTCGTTCACCGCCGACTGGTTGTTGGCGACACCGCCGGTAAAGGTGAATTCACCTTCGTTGATACCGCCGGAGCGTGAAATGATCGACATGGCGCGAAGGATAATAGCGCGGTGAAGACCGGCCAGGATGTCCTCGCGTTTTTCACCCAAAGCCAGACGGTCGCGCAACTCAGCGCCTGCAAACACAGTGCAGGTGGAGTTGATACGTACATTCTTGGTTGACTTCATGGCGAGTGGGCCAAGTTCATGCAAGCCCATGTTCATTTCGTCTGCGATATAACCCAGGTAACGGCCACAGCCAGCGGCGCAACGGTCGTTCATCTGGAAGTTTTCAACGATACCTTCCGGGTCGACCTGAATAGCCTTGGTGTCCTGACCGCCGATATCCAGAACCGTGCGGGTTTTAGGATACATGATATGGGCGCCCAGTCCGTGACACAGGATCTCGGAACGAATGTGTTCTTTGGGGAACGGCAGCGTCACACGGCCATACCCGGTACCGACGACGTAGGTTTCTTCCAGATCGATATCCAACGCCTTCGTAAGCGCCGCCTGAGCCAATTCCTCGTCGATTCCCAACTCGGGAGAATTCTCCAGCAAGCGGTGAAGGCCGGCATGGAATTTCTCGCTCAGGCCGCCTTCGGGGGGCCTGTTCTCAACTTCAATGATGGATTTATCATAGAGGTTGAGCAGGGCATCGAAGCTGACATTCTTGCTCTTCGCCACTTCCTCGCCGAGCTTCATGATGCGGGAACCGGCAATGTCGCGGAAGAAGTCGGATTTGCGTTCGGAAGACCGGGTAAACATAGCCGGGCTTTCTTCGCGCAAACGATCGAAGACTTCGTCCAAGGCCTCTTTAAGAACCGTTTCGCCTTCCTTGATATGGGAAGCGCAGGTGTCTTGAAGGTCCTGAAGCTGTTCGATGAATTGCTCGTAGCGAATGGACAGTTCAAGATCGGTCATCAGATCTTCGATGTCGTCCACTTCGGTCAGTTCGCTCAAACCCCTGCGGAACAGAGTCAACCGGGCGCCCAGACGGGCTTCCTGTTTTGCGACGTTTGCCGCAGTTTCGTAATTGGAACGCGAATTGGTGATGCCGCGTCCAAGGATTTCGGCATTATCATCCATCAACACCGCCTTGGTGGTGGTGGAGCCGAGATCAATTCCGATAAAACATTTCATGGTCTTCGTTCCTTAAGCCGCTTGGGACGGTGAGCCGCCCGAACGTTTCTGATCGATCATCTGGAAATAGCTTTCCAGCCGGTTCTTGACGTTTGCCGCAGAGAAGTAACGCGGGTCGACAAGATCGGTTTCGATGAAGGCCGCCGGCTTGCCAGTGCGTGTTTCAATTTCACGCATCATCATCAATTCGCCGGCTGCGAAGCTGTTGCAGCTTTTGATCGAGTTAACCAGGAAACCATCAGCCTGATATTCTTCCATGGCTTTTTCAATCATATCGACGCGGGTCGGCAAGTTGCGGTTGGTGTAGCAACCCAGGCAATAGTCGGCCAGGCTTTCCAGCGGATGATCCGGATCGTGACGGAAGCCGTCGTAATCATAAACGCCACCAACCTTGGTGTAGGTGCTGGAAACGACAACCGCGCCTTCGTCATAGAACATCTTCCAGAAATCACGGAAAGAGGTCCAGTTGGGCGGGCCTTCAACGACGAGACGATATTTCTCTTCCTTCATTTCGCCTTCAGGGGTAATCGGTCCCTGGCCATTGGCTATGCGCTGTTCGATTTCACTGCGCAGGGTCTTGTAATAGTCAACCGCTTCGGTAGTGCCGCGGAATGCTGTGAAGATCGGGCCGACATAGAATACGCCGCCGAAGTATGCATCAATCGGTGTCGGCTTGTTCTTGGCGCTTTCCAGCACCCAGACGAAATCATCTTCCGCTTTGGCGGAATTTTTGAGGTTCTCGCGCAGACGGTCGATGTCGAACTTGACGCCACTGACTTCCTCGAAAGTGGGAATGACTTCTTCTTTCAACTGCTTGACCACGTAGTCACGCATGTTCTTGGTGATAACACCGTCGCCTTCGTAAGGCACATGCAGCATCTGGGTGCGGCAGCCATATTCGTCACGCAGCAATTCGAACCACTTCAGGAATGTGAAGCAGCCGGTGTAGTTGAGCAACAGCAGATCAGGTACCGGCATCGGCTTGCCATTAGGAGCAATCGCGCCCTTCGCCATGTTACCGATATCGGCCTTAACGTAAGTGCAGACATCTTCGGAATGGCCGCTTTTTTCAGCGTCCATGATCATGGCGCCGGATTTCTTGCGCATGCCGTTCTGAATGGCATTGATTTCCGGCAGGTTGTTCAGCATGTCGAAGCACATGACCAATTCGTTCAGGTTGCCCGGAACGTATGTCGAAGACACTTTCTGCCCCGTTTCGTGCGTGCTGGTCAGTTTGTCGTAGTTTTCCGCAATCATCGCCTTCTGCATAAGCATTGAAGAATCTTTGATTACGTCGTCCTTTTCGGGGGCATTGCTCATGATGCTTCACTCCAAAGTTTAATGGTGTCGGCAAAGGTGCCTGCCTGTTCGCGGATCGGCTGCATTTGCCCGGAATTCTCGGCGTACTTAAACGAAATGTTGGGGATGCCGGCCCTGTTGAGGGCGTTCGCCAACATAGGCCTGTCAAGCAGAGCCGGGTCGCAGAAACTGGGAGCAGCGAAGATAACGCCTTCAGCACCCCTGTCCTTAACGGCATCGATAAGGAACTGTCCTTTGTCTTCCTGATTCGGCACGTACTTGGATGCCGTTTCGGTGGAATACTTGATGAACGCTTCCGACAGGTTGGCAAGCGGATCACCATCGACGGGGACTTCCTTCTTCAGCCACCGGGTGATCAGCATGTAATCGTCGTCAACGATATAGCAGCCAGACAACTCAACGGACTTGATCAGGTTCAGCGGCGGCTGCTCGCAGAACGAACCCTGCAGGATAATCCGGCAGTTATCCTTCATCGGACGATCTTCATTTTCAACGGCCGCCAGGTAGTCTTTAAGCAATTGGGTATGGTCTTCGACCGGAAGAACCATGCCTGCACGCATCAACAGGTAGACTTCCCATGAAGGCGCCATCCAGGGGTTTTTCATTCGAAAATCGTAAACGGCTTCGACCATTTTACGATTTTCGTTGTAAACGCCGATGGAGTTGCGCAGGTCGTCGTCCGTAATCTTGCGTCCGGAAATACCTTCCAGGCCTTCAATCAACTCGCGAAGTTCCTGAATGTAGTAGCTGTCGGCCATTCCGTCGGTAAAGGTTTGCGGGACATCGAAGTAACGGACATAAACATCCGGGTACATCAGCTTCCACATACCCGACAGGTTGCGGATAACGTCGCAGATGGACGGGAATAGCATGCCGTCGACGAAATCGAGGCGCTTGGTCACGCCAAGTTCGATGGTCGAACGGGGAATGCGGCAAATGTAGCTTTGGTAATAAGCGTCGCCATGGATAACTTCCATGTTGTCGCCGCCGCCAAAGATGCCCAAAGACATCATGCCGGCAGCGTGGATGATTTCCCGCGGTACATAGACGGGCATATATCCGATGACGTGACGGGACGGATCTGCCTCTTTCCACTTGCGAGCAGCGGTGAAGTCAATGTCCTCGTAGAGTTCCTGGCAGTAATTGATAATTTCAGTAGTATTTTTCATGGTTCAACTGTGCTTCCACTGGGGCGAACGCTTTTCGACAAAGGCGTTAAGGCCCTCGACTGCGTCGTTACTGTTCATCAGGCCTTCTAGGTAAAGTTTCTCGACACGATCGAGATCGGCGCTGACTTCTTGTGCAAAGTTCTGACGAGCGGCGGTTACTGCGAAGCGAAGCGTACTCGCCGACAATCCGGCAAGGTTCTCTTCGTAGTAAGCAAGCGCCGCTGCTTCGGGATCGGCGTCAGCCTTTACGGCGATGCCTAGTCGGGCTGCCTCTTCACCCGAAATACTGCGGCCGGAAAGAAGAAGATCTTCGGCCGCCTGTTGCCCGGCGAGGCGCGGCAGCAAGCAACTTGCAGCCGGGGCAAAAACAGCGAGTTTAATTTCCGGCTGGCCAAGGCTGGCTTCCGGGTTAACGAACATCATGTTGGCCGCCATGGCTACTTCAAGCCCGCCACCAAGGCACTGGCCGTTTACGGAGACCAATATGGGCGCCGGGCAGGTAAGCATCTTCTTGATCAAGGCATGCAGGCCTTTAAGCATCTCGGCGCATTGGCCGGGAAGATGCTCTTCGACGCTAGCGCCAAAACTGAAGTGCGGACCTTCGTGATCGAACAAAACCGCGTGAACATCCGGATTGGCGGCGACATCGCTGAACGCCGCATCCAGTGCCGCAATCATCTCGGCATCGATGATGTTCGCCTTGGCTCTGTTCAGACGCAGGCGAAGAAGCCTTCCGTCTTTTTCACGCCAGACCTTGAGAGGGCCCTCAGTCATCCGAGCCGCCTCCGGGCATCAGGCTTTCAATCAATTCAGGCGTCCAGGGAACACCCTGGGCCAGACCCTGGCGTAGTTTCACGAAATCGATTTCGCGGCCGGTTTCCTTGTTACCTTCGTTAAAGGCGCGGAAACCCGTGCGGGCTTCGTTCATCATGTTCAAAGCCAGCCAGGCGCGGGAATTTTCCTTGTTGGCGTTCCAGGCGTTGAGCTTGGGCTTACGCAGTTCTTCTAGGCTCTTGGTCATGCACTCTGGGAAGGTTTCCAGCAGCTTGGTGCAAAGGGATTCGACCTCCGCATCAAGCAGGCTCAAATCAATCTCGCCAGACTTCATGAGGTCCTTACCGGCCTTGAAGTCTTCACCGGTTTTGAATTCGCCGTGAGCGATACGGCCGTATTCGTCAACCATCTTGTCGGTAACAACCATCGGGTTGGCGACGAATTCACCATTCACTTTAAGCGAAGGAACGACGTTCATGATGATGCCCAGGCGGTAAGCTTTATGGGCGGAGAACGGTTCGCAGAGCGTACCGGACACCATTGCCTGTTCGCAGCCGATCATGACAGGCAAAAAGTCGGTTGCACCACCGATAGCGGCTGATCCGTGTTTCGGTCCGGCCTGACCAAAATTGCACAGGTCATGCGCAACGGAGAAATCGCACGCCATGCCGATTTCCTGGCCGCCGCCAATACGCATGCCGTTGACGCGGCATATAACCGGCTTGTCGCAGCCCAGGATGGACGAAACCATGTCGTTGAATAGGCGCATGTACTGACGGTATTCCTGGGGGTTGCCGGCGTAGTATTCGGCATACTCCTTGGTGTTGCCGCCGGTGCAGAAAGCCCGGTCCCCGGTGCCAGTAAAGACGACAGCGTTGATGGAACGATCCACGGAGGCACGACGGAATGCGAGAATGGCGCCCTTCACCATGTCCGTAGTGTAGGAGTTAAACTGTTTGGGGTTATCCAGCGTAATCCATACGTTGTAGACGCCCTCGACGGTACTGCCGTCGGCGCGTTTGGCCGGGCGCTTGTCGTAAAGGATCCCCTCAACAATGGTTTCGGCTTCAGGAACGACGTTGTGGTCGTTCAGCTCAGCGGGTTTGGTTTCGGCGATTATTTTATCTGTATCAGACATTTAAAGATGAACTCCAAAAAGGCGATTTCTTAAGGAACCAAAATAGCGCGGCGCGTCAGTTCATGATTATGCGCAGCTTCGAAAATCTTGTTGATATCTTCCAG
>CAZBEC010000023.1:0-66741 GCA_964490815.1 uncultured Thalassospiraceae bacterium | reverse complement strand
CCTGATCGGCGTCCAGATTGCTGGTGTCGAGCTCAAATGCGTCTTCGGCCGGCTCCAGTGGAGAAACTTCGCGTCCGCGATCACGGGCGTCGCGTTCCTCCATATCCTCAAGAACGCGGGCATATATAGCTTCGAGTCCGCGGTCCTGCAACTCTTTAAAACGTCTTTTTGCACGAACCTCCGTTGAGGCCGAAACAAACAATTTCACCTCAGCATCCGGGCAAACCACCGTGCCGATGTCGCGCCCGTCAAGAATAGCCCCCTTTGCTCCACCGGGCGGGTGGTCGGCAAAGCCCCTTTGGAAGTCCAGAAGGGCCGACCTAACGGTCGGAATCGCAGATACTTTTGAAGCAGCCTGGGCCGCTTCATCCGTGCGCAGGCCATCCACCTCAATGTCTTCAGTCGTTAATTTCCGGGCAACTTGGCCGGCTGGTTCCTGATAATGTGCGGGATCGGATAGATCGACGCCCTGATCTATGACTTTTCTTCCAACAGCGCGATAGAGAAGGCCTGTGTCCAGCAGGGCCAACTCAAAATAGGTCGCCAGCCGTCTGGCCAAAGTTCCTTTTCCGGCCGCCGCCGGCCCGTCAATCGCGATAACCTTTGGGGTGCGACTCATTCCTTCAAATCTCCTCGATATGGGCGCCGATGCCATTCATCAACTGCACAAAACCCGGAAAGCTGGTTTCGATGGGGCCGGCGTCATCAATTGTCACGGGCTCTAAGCTGACCGTCCCCAAAACCAGAAACGCCATAGCGATTCGGTGATCCAGCGCCGTTTCGATTTGCGCTCCTCCCCTTGGCGGTGATCCGGTTCCATGAACCACGAGGAAGTCCTCTCCTTCCTCAACGTCGATCCCGCAGGCTCGCAGTCCGCGAGCCATTCCGCCCAATCGGTCGCTTTCCTTAACCCTCAGCTCGCCAAGCCCTTCCATTCGGGTGGCGCCTTGCGCGCAAGCCGCAACGACGGCAAGAACCGGGTATTCGTCTATCATGGATGGCGCCCGGCTAGCAGGCACGGTAATGCCCCTCAAAGCCGAGCTTTCGACAATGATATCCGCCACTGGCTCACCGGCTTGAGTACGTTCATCGGTCATTTTGATCGCGGCGCCCATTTCATTCAAGGTTTCAATCAGCCCTGTACGCAAGGGGTTAACCCCGACTCCGCTTAAAGCGACTTTCGAGCCGTCAAGTAGCAACGCGGCAGCCAGGGGAAACGCAGCCGATGAGATATCCCCTGGCACGACGACGTCGATCGCGCAAAGTTCCGGTTGCCCTTGTACGGAAATCGCACGAGCTCCATTCGGCAATTCTTCAACGTCAATCTGGGCTCCAAAATGGCTCAACATCAACTCGGTGTGATCGCGAGTGGGTCTGGACTCGACAACGCGAGTTTTACCTGCTCCTCCCAGTCCTGCCAGCAAGATCGCCGATTTGACCTGTGCCGAAGCAACTGGAAGCTCATAGTCAATTGGTAATAGGTTTTCTGATCCGATGATGCTCAAGGGCATTTGTCCGCCCACGCGCGAATGAAAAACGGCTCCCATTTTTTGGAGCGGTTCTATGACCCGTCCCATCGGACGGGCGCTTAGCGAGGCGTCTCCTGAAAGAGTCGCATTTAGGGGGTGGGCTGCCAAGACACCCATCAGCAAGCGTGCCGCCGTGCCCGAATTTCCCATGTCCAGAACTTCCAAAGGTTCGCTCAGCCCACCGATACCACGCCCCTGAATTCGCCAACTTCCATCTGCCTTTTTTGATATACCCACGCCTAACGCGCGAAGTGCCGCCGCAGTCGCCAGCACATCCTCGCCCTCAAGCAATCCTTCGATGCAGGTTTCGCCAACAGCTAGACCGCCAATCATTAGCGCGCGATGGGAGATCGATTTATCTCCGGGCACTTTTACACTTCCGTTCAATTTTTCTGCGGCTTGCGATCGAAGCGGTTTCACGCGGAAATTCCTAAAAAAACCTGATAATGCAATTGCTTCCCGGCAGCGCCGGAAAGAACACGTTGGGCTCTCTACCACAAATTTATAGGGGAGAGGTAGCGTTGACTTGAACCACGGGCTCCTATCATCGTATTTTTGCTTTTGACAGGGGGAAAAGAAAATGGCAATTGGAAATATCTAGACAAAAAGACGAACTACGGAGGATCACGGGTGACGAAGCCTAATCTTGGAAAAAAGCATACTTGCAAGAGCTGCGAGACACGTTTTTTTGATTTGAACAAAAATCCGGCCGTGTGCCCCAAATGCGGAGAAGCAATAAGATTGTCCAGACCCAAACCCAAACGGGCGACTTCTCCTGAGCCTGAAGATTCGACGGCTGAAACGCCCAGCGCCGGCACAATAGCTGTACCGGAGTCCGGCGATTCAGAAGGCACGATAGAAACGGACGAAGACCCAGATGTTCAGGCCTTTGAGGGTGCAGACGAGGTGGACGATCTTGAAGCGGCGCTCGAAGATGATCAGGACGATGACGACCTGATGGAAGATACCTCGGATATAGGCGAAGATGGCGACGATATGTCTGAGGTGCTTGAACACGTCGATGACGGAATAGCCGACAAGTAAGCTTACTCATCGCGGCCGGGCAAGTTCTTTCTTACGTCTTCGAGCCTGATGGTGGCGTTCGGTTATTTTTCCCTTGCCATTGAGCGCCGCCACCCGTATGTATCCGTCCCTTGCCGGAACAACACTGTCGCCCTTCCCAATCGGCGCAACGGTAAGGAAAATATGAATAGGGGCCGTAGCTCAGTTGGGAGAGCGCAACACTGGCAGTGTTGAGGTCAGGGGTTCGATTCCCCTCGGCTCCACCATCAAAACCCGTCGCGAAAAAGCGGCGGGTTTTGTCAATTCCGCCTCGGGTTGGTGATTTCACGGCTCCGCCGTATGGGCTCCACCACCAAAGCCCGTCACGAAAAGACGGCCGGACTTATTTCTTTCATTCCCCATAAAGTCAGAATATCGGATCAATGAGTGCGGCCTAAAAAAGGAGCTCTGCTTTTATGATTCGCTATCTCCGTAGAGTGGGCGATTTTCAATACAGGCCTCAAGCAGATGAATGTAGCCTTCCATCGTCATATTTACGGCCTGTTTGTTAACGGATTTGGAGTTATTGACTTCCAGATTTATCAACGCCATGTCCCATTCAATCATTATGGCTGCCATCGCTCTGGCCCGGTCAAGCTGACAATTCGGTGCAAAATGCTGGATATAGCCGACAATTTTTTTTATCGCCCAGCCCAGATACTCCATGTCGAACTGATGCAGGTATTCATAAACACCCACGGCCTGGGTCAACCGTGCTTCCAGTTTTGCCGGAAAACCGACATTTCCCAGCCCTGAGAGAAATTCGATAAAAAACGGCCTCCAGTCATCTGCTGTGGGAAGCGCCTCGTCCGAGCGTTTGTAAACTTCTTTTGCTGCGCGAACCCAGTCTTCATACAAAGCGTAAACGATGGATTGTTTGTTGGGAAAAAACTGATAAAGGGTTGCAACATTAACCTTCGCGCGGGCTGCGATGCGCCGGGTCGTGAGCTTTTCGACGCCATCCTCGGTTAACAGATCAGCCGATGCTTTCAGGATTCGCGCCACCGAATCCCGAGACCGATCCTGATGAGGGTCGCGGCGCTTTTGCAGTTGTTGCGGTGGGCTGGATTGCTCTTCAATCATTTCTTTTTCCAGTCTGATATGCCCGATTCTCAGTTCATCATTCTGTCACGCAATGTACCTAAAACAAAGATTTGGGGTATCGAGTCCAGAGGCGTAATAAACTGATTTATAAGTAAACAGGACGCTGCTTAATACAATATAAGCAATTGTTGAGTTTATCCATCATGCAAAATTTTTAGCGTAATTGAATTGACCCTCGGCAAGAATAACGATCTGATTTATTCGGAAAACTTCCCGACAAAATAGGGTTGCCACTCCTTGATATGATGTCTCATTTCGGCCCGAGCCGCCTCGGCATCTCTTTTTTCAAGAGCATCGAGGATCGCAATGTGCTCATCAATGCCATCATGGATGAAGGCTGGCTCAAGAATATGAACAATAAAGGCCCTTTGAGAAAGACGGTGGCGTTCAATGTCCCCATAAAGGCGCTTATTACCACTGGCTTTGGCGATGCCGCCGTGAAAATCATCTTCGTAAGCCGCCCATCTGGTCACCCAATCCCTGCAGGAAGTTTTTTCTTTTAGACTTTCTCCGGTTTCCCGCAATCGATTGATAGTCGAAAGGTCCATGCGCTCAGCGGCCATAAAAGCCGCCTCGCCTTCCAGCAAGGCCCGCATTTCATAAATTTCATAAACATCACTTGCCGTCAGTCCGGCGACTTTCGGTCGTCGGTTCTTCTCCTGAATAAGAAAACCTTCTGCGATCAACGCCCTGAGTGCGTCATGCACTGGCGTGCGGCTAACGCCCAGTTCATTCGCCATTGATTTTTCCGCGATTACATCGCCAGACTTAATCTCGCCGGACAAAATCCGTTCCATCAGGAGTTGGTATACCTGATCCGAAAGACGCAGGTCGCTCGCAGCCTGTGTAAGGATTTTCGCCATCGGTTTCGCCCAACCCCTTTTAGTTATAAGACCAGATTAGCAAGAAAATCCGTGGAAATCTGAAAGAAATATGCGTCGCTAAAATTGGGAATGTTTAAACGGGAATACTTTACATAGATTTACTATTATTCATAAATCCCAACAACTTCCATACGTTGGGTATATGCCGCAAATCCAATGCATGCATTTTTGTAAAAGTGCATGCACTTTTTTTGTTGTCAAATATAAACGTTTGTTCTAAATTTTATTCAAAGATCGAAATATTTTTCCTCGATGGGGGAGGAAATATGAAATTCGGATTGAGAAATTTTTCAGTCCGTTCAATTTCAGGGGCTTGAAATGGTTAATTACTCAATGACGGAAAAATTAGTAATCTTTTTGCTTGCCTGCGCCGGTATCGGACTAGCAGTCGCCATAGCGTATCTAGAGACTCTCTAGGTCACCTCGCTTCTTATAGAGGTGAGACTATAAGAAGACAGCAATCCTCTTGGGGCATCAATAGACATGTTGGGATACACGGGGTTTTTCTATTATCGCGATTGGTTTGGCACTGACTACCTTTCAAGCGAAAATCGGACTCTCAAGAAACTGATTTCGCTGCGTTGAATTCAGGGCCGCAATGATAGCTGACAGGCATCGAGCACTTCAACGACATCAACACCGAGCCTGAGCCCTTGGATATCCGCCTCGCCCTTCTCGATCGCCGCGGCAAACTCGAATAAGGCCATATCAAGCGGCAATACGTCGGGGACATTGATCGCCGTCGCTTTTTCAGGAAGACACTTTGCGTCATCCGGGCGGGGCTCGCGAACCAAGGCGTCTTTTCCAACATCATCAAAGATCATGGTTTCGTGGTCGTAGTGAACTGCGAAAAAGCGCTTCTTCGCCGCCAAAATATTACTAATTTCTATATGGGCGTTCACGCCTCCGGGAAAAGTCAGTTGCAAAGCGATGTCCTCGCCCATCCCTTCATCGGTCTCCCTGGTTTCCTTGAGGCGGGCTGTTGCGGATTCCGGTTTAGTTCCCATCAGATCCAGGCACATGGAAATTTCATGGGAGCCTCGATCCCACAACATTGGAGTACTGGCGCGAAACGGTCCCCAATCCCCCGCGCCGCCGCGCAAGGCATGGATGGGCCCCATTCCCAGGCCGATATTTTTCAGTGCTCTCCAAGCGGGATTGTAAAGATGGATGTGATCGACATGAACGATGGCGTCTTGCTCAATTGCGAAATCAAGTAGCTCACGGGCTTCGCGTGCATCCAGCGCCAAGGGTTTTTCCACCAGCACCGGAATACCAGCGGCTACGACGGTCCTGGCCATTTTGACGTGCAGGGCGGGCGGCGTGGCGATGATGACGCCGTCCAGTTCCCGGTTGCCGGCGACGGCCTCCCAATCTGCACTGATGTCACACTGGTCACCAACTAACGTCCGGCTTTCAGGGTTGGAACTGGCCAGATGCACAAGCTCGCAGCCCTCCAACCTGGATAGCGTTTTTATGTAGATGCGGCCCCACCGGCCTGCCCCAATTAAACCAAGTCTGACGGGTTTGCCCGCCATGACTTTACTGTTCGCCTGTATAGACGCTATCGGCCCAATCCAGAAACCGCTTCAAGCCTTCGTTCAAGTCTACTTCTGGTTTGTATTCCAATTGAAGTTTGGCTTTGCGTATATCCGGCGCGCGTCGGTTGGGTTCATCCGCCGGATAGCTGTCCGGGTATTCGACGATGTTATAGGTGACTGGGCTATCCGATAGAGTCTCGATCCTTTTAACCAGATCGACCATTGAAATTTCAGGTTTCGGGTTGCCGATATTGTAGGCCTCGCCGGGAACGCCTTTCAGGACCACGCGGAGAAAACCAACCATGGCATCGGTGATATAACAGAAGGTGCGCGTTTGGTCGCCGCTGCCATACACGTTCAGTGGCTGACCCGCCTTGATGCGGCTGGCGAAGTTGGGCAGTACCCGGTAATCGGTTTCCTGCATGCCGGGGCCGAATACGTTGAACGGGCGGATGGTGTTGGTCTTGGTGCCGTTGGTTGTATGGAAAATGTAACACAGCGTCTCGCCAACCCGTTTGCTTTCATCGTAACAGGCGCGTGGGCCCTGGCAGGAGACATTACCGCGATAACTTTCGGACATCGGAACATGCTTAGGATCAGGATCGCCGTATATCTCGCTTGAGGAGAAAAATACGAAGCGTGCCCCATGTGCATCGGCCAATTCGAGCATCCTGCGGGTTCCAGTAATCGCTACTTCCAGGGTCTCCAGGGGATAGGCACGGTAATAGTAGGGCGAGGCAATACCGGCCGCATGGATCACATAATCCAATGGACCATCCCATTCGAAGGGTTCGACGACGTCATGATTGACGAAGCGGACGTTCTCCGCCTTGGGAATTTCCGATCCCTCCTTGCCCGCCGTAATCAAATTATCCAGCGCCAAAAGTTTGACTGGTTTATCCAAAACAGACTCGTTAAGGGCTGCAAAGATCTCCATGAAATAGCGCCCGAGAAATCCCCGGCCACCGGTCAGCAGCACCGTTTTACCGGCAAAATCCTTGGCCGGCACCGCTAGACGCTTGCAAATTTCGTCAATATCCGATTTCAGCAAAAACTCAGTCATCTGGGTCCTAAATTATTCGTTCAATGTACTTCCACGCGCGGTAAAGGAATTATAAACTTACCGCCTGAATCCTGGAACGCGCGATGTTTTTCCATAATAGGCCCGGCGAAATTCCAGGCCAAAATAACAATGTCGTCGGGTTTTCTATCGTATATTTCACTCGATGGCACGACTTCAATGTGCATGCCAGGAGAATAAAGCCCCTGCTTCAATGGGCTATCATCCACGATGAAGTCGATTAGGTCATTTCCAATACCAAAATGATACATCAGCGTCGTCGCCTTTGCCGGTGCGCCAAAAGCGGCAATGGTTCGCCCTTCCTGTTTTTTCTTTAGCAATAGAGTCGAGAGTTCCTCTTTCAAAGACTCGATTCTCGCGCCGAAATCCAGGTAGGTTTCCGCCCTGTTCAAACCCATTTTATGTTCCACTTCGATAAGCTGGGCAACCGAAGAGGATACGGGCCTGCCGCCGCCACTTTTTTGCGCAATGGCGCGAAGCGAGCCGCCGTGGGAGGATACTCTTTCAGCACCGATCAGCTCCATGTCATGAGCTTCCATAAATGAAACCAGGGGCCCAACTGCGTGATAGGCTAGGTGTTCGTGGTAAATGGTATCAAACAGCGTGCACTCGAAAACATCAACAAGGTATGAGACCTCGAAGACGAAAATGCCGTCCTCTCTCAACAAATACCTGACGCCATCCAGGACCCCGCCCAGATCATCAATATGGGCGAAAACATTATTGGCGGTAATCACGCTGGCTGCGCCATGGGCCTCACGAATTTCCTTGGCCATTTCGGAGGAAAAGAAACCGGCAATGGTTTCGATTCCATCCGCTGTCGCCCTAGCGGCGATGTCCCTTGCCGGATCGACCCCGAGTACAGCGTGGCCTGCCGTACTAAATTCTTTTAGAAGCGTGCCGTCGTTTGAACCGATGTCGAAAACCAACGAACCGGGCTCTGGATTGTAAGTGTCAACGACAAAGGCGGCATAATCCTCGAAATGCTTGACGAATACCGGCGAGGTTCCAGACACGTATACATAATTTTCAAAAAGAACGGCCGGGTCGACGACATCCAGGAGTTGCACATGATGGCAATCTTCGCAGAAAAAAACATCCAGGGGAAACGTCGATTGGGTCTGCGAAAGTAGTTTTTCGGGAACGAAAGCGTTGGCCGGCGGCGTAGGGACAAGGCTTAGCACCTCGGTAAGGCGCGAGCCGTCACACAGGCGACAGGTGGTTCTGCGGTGACAGGCTGTGCTCATCGACTATTCTTCGTCTTCTGGCCGCCACGAAATAGTTCCCGCATCATCCAACATGTCAACTCGCACCACGTCGGCCTCATAGGTTGCTTGATCCCTTGGATTGCGCGACAGAGTCAGAAACACCGTGTTTTCAGGGAACTTCATGCCGTGATCGACCATTGGCGGCGTGAACACCATTTGGCCTTCTTTGACCAACAACATCTCCGGTTCCTCCGATGAGCCGGTCGGGCGATGGTAATATTCAATCGTTCCCGATATCACGTAGCAGTAGTGCCAGTCGGTCTTGTGGTAGTGATTGGCCCGAAGGGCCCCTTTTTTTGACTCAATCATTACCGCCGACTTCATCATCCGGTCTACCAGCGGCTGAATGGCGCCGCGATCATCAACGAATGGCTTTTCCAGGGACACAATGGCTTCGTCGGGCCAACTCATCTTTTCTTCTTCAGTGACGGGATCAATATCGGGTTCGGGCATCTACCTAGATTCCTTTAGCGGCTCAGTCTTTTGACAATCATAGTCCATACAACGGGTATAACGTGATGGGCACGAATTTTTTTTCCTTCTTCGTACGTGCGTCCGTAATAACTGATTGGAACCTCAAAAAAGCGCGTACCCGAACCCACGGCCTTGGTCAGTATTTCCGCATGTTGCTCCCAACCTTCCGTTTTAAGCAGGTCCGCATCAACAAGCGTTCGCCGATACAGCAAATAACAGGAATAAACATCGGTAAATGTGGTGTTGTTCAGGATGTTGAAAATAAAGGTAATCAGCCAATTGCCTACTTTGTGCCAGAAATAGGATACCCTTGTGATCGGCGATCCAACCATACGGCTGCCCATGACCACATCAGCATCAAAGCGCAATACCGGCTCAAGCAATTGTTGATAATCGGCAGGGTCGTATTCAAGATCGGCGTCCTGAAACAAAACAAAATCTCCTGACGCCTGTTTAAGACCGGCCATCACCGCGGCTCCTTTGCCGCTGTTTTGACCCAGGCGAATCAGCGCCGAATAGAGTTCCGGACGAGCCTCCAGCAACTCAACTGTCTTATCCTTCGATCCATCATCGATGACAATAACCTCAAATTCGACGCCTTTCACTTTCTGCAGCGCAGCCTTTTCAAGGAGCTCAATTATCGTCGCCTGTTCGTTGAACGCGGGGATAATGATACTGAGTTTGATCATCTGTCAAAATTAACCAGAAAAGGAAAAAGCGCAACGGCGTTCGGGCGCCTCAATTGAAACTAGAACGGCCCCAATCTATTAACCCGAAAAGGGTTGTCGGGAAAGGACAATCCCTTCAATTAGGATCAAATCGTGAGCCAAAAAAAAGAGCCAGGCCGTTTCGGCCTGACTCATACAACATTTTTTGGATTCGCTTTTAGGCGGAAAGGGCTCTGGGATAATGGTGCTCCAGATAACCAATCATGGTGTCTGCATCGGAGACCTCGAAGGGATCGTTGCTGGCATTGTCTCCATACCCGTCTTCTATGAACATTTTTATGATCTCGCCATTATCCACAAGCATGGAATAACGCCAGCTACGCATGCCGAAGCCTAGGTTCTCTTTTTCTACCAGCATGCCCATTTTACGTGTGAATTCGCCGTTTCCGTCCGGCAACAGGAAAACGTTTTCGGCCTTCTGGCTTAATCCCCACTGGTACATGACAAAGGCGTCGTTGACGGACAGGCAAACAACTTGGTCAACGCCATGGGCACTGAAATCATCAATCCGTTCCTCGTAACCTGGAAGGTGGCTGGTCGAACAGGTCGGGGTAAAGGCGCCCGGAAGCGCGAACAAAACAACACGTTTGCCCTTAAAAATGTCGTCGCTGGTCAATTCTTTCCATTCGAAGGGATTGTCGCCTTCGATAGCATTATTGCGAACACGGGTTTTGAAGCTCGCCTGGGGTACCTGGGTGGTCATATCTGCATCTCCTTAAATAATGAGAGGCCGACCGTTCGGCCCCCTTTCAAGGACAAAAGTAGGAGGTTTGATATTATTTGTAAAATGAGTTAATCTTATTATATTAATTTGTAAAATCGATTAATGATAATCCCATGTCTACTTACCGGCGGCTTCCTACTTTAAACCAATTGCGTCATTTGCTGGCGGTAGCAGAGCATGGCCATTTCGGCCGTGCGGCCCAGGCTTGTTTCATCACCCAATCGAGCTTAAGCGCCTCGATTAAGGAACTTGAGACAACGTTAGGTCATATCCTGATTGAGCGCACAAAACGCACCGTCATGATGACTCCCTTGGGCGAATCCACTGTCGAGCGGGCGCGAAAAGTACTGCGTGACGTTGAGGAGATCGTCGATTTAGTTCGCTCAGCGGGCGCCCCTCTTTCTGGATCGATACGATTGGGTGTGATTCCGACCATCGCTCCTTTTTTATTACCGCGCGTTCTCCCCGCCCTTCACCGGTCCTATCCCGACTTGAAACTCTACCTCAGCGAAAAACAATCGGCTTCTCTCGTCGGAGACCTGAATGAAGGGTATCTCGATCTATTGCTGCTCGCCTTCCCGTACCCTACGGATGGACTAAAAACATACCTCTTTGCAAACGATCCCTTCTGGGTTGCCTTCCCCAAAGGGCATGTGTTTGAAGAAAAAGAACACCTAAGTGGAAAAGAACTGGAAAGCGAGAATTTGTTATTACTGGGCGAAGGTCATTGCCTGCGTGATCATGCTTTGAGCGCCTGCGAGATGGCGGATCAACATCATTCGGGCGAATTTCAGGGCTCAAGTCTGCATACCCTTGTGCAGATGGTCGATGGTGGCCTGGGGTTAACTCTGCTGCCGAAAATGGCCATCGATGCGGGTATCGCGCGAACCACCAGCGCACAGGTGAGGCCGATGAATTCTCAAGCTATCAGCCGGCATATCGGTTTTGCCTGGCGACGCTCATCGCCTAGAGAACAGGAGTTTGATCTTCTTGCCGAATTTTTCAGAGATGAACTGGCAACCCCCTTGTCGCCAAGACAAAAAGTCCCAAAGCCTTGACTTTTCTCATAATTACCCCAGATTAGAGGCAACGTTTTCGATGCCTTCAGGGTCGATAACGAGAGCGCTTAATTGGGCTCAAACGCGCCACGCTCGCTTAAGTCACAAGGAGGAGACGCTGCTATGTCACGCCTGTCCGGATTCAACAGCCCGTTGCTATTGGGTTTTGACCACTTCGAACGCATTCTCGATCAAGCCTCTAAAGCGTCGGCCGAAGGATACCCGCCCTACAACATTGAACAGTGCGGTGAAAACGAACTTCGCATCACAATTGCGGTGGCAGGCTTTTCGATGGACGATTTGAACGTCACCACCGAAGATAACCAACTTGTCGTACGTGGGCGGCATTCCGAAAATGATCGCGATCGCGTTTATCTGCATAGAGGCATTGCGGCGCGCCAGTTCCAGCGCAGTTTCGTTCTGGCCGAAGGTATCGAAATCAAGGGTGCATCGATGGATAACGGCCTGCTGCACATTGATCTGGTACGCCACGTTCCGGAACCGGAAATCCGCAACATTAAGATCGAACCCGCTTCAAAAAGAAGTGACAAGCCGAAGACGATTGAGGTGGATGCAGAGGATTAAGATCACTTGCAACTAACGTTTAAGTGAACGGGTGTGACTTCCGGGGCGCCGTTTTTGGGCCCATATTAATGGAAAGACCCCCGAACAACGCGCCGCAAGATAAGGGCGTTAAAAGGAGTTTTTGAGATGAACCAGAACCCAAATACACAAGCGGCTGTAAGCCGACACATGTCAATTGCAGACTTTGCCCTTTATGGGGCGGAGCAGATTGCTTACGTCAAGCCGGTTCATATTGATGGCGTTGAGGCTTTTGCCATTTTTGCCGCTGATGGCAGGGAACTGGCCGTAATCGAAGGACGTGACCTTGCTGACGCCACAGTGCGGCAAAACGACATGGAGCCGCTCAGCGTTCACTGAGGGCGACCAGCCAAAAATTCTAATTATCGAGTGCTTATTCAGGCCGCCTGATGAGCCGTGTCTTCAGTCAGCAAGGCATAAAGAGCTTCGGCCTGGTCTGTTCCACGAAGTTTTTCACAAACGGTCTTGTCGCGCAGCAAGCGAGAAACTCGAGCCAGGGCTTTTAGGTGATCTGCGCCCGCCGATTCAGGGGCCAAAAGCAGAAAAATAAGATCGACCGGTTGTTCATCGATGGACTGGAAATCAATCGGTTTTTCGAGACGGGCGAAAAGACCGTAAAGCTTGTCCAGATTGGCCAGTTTCCCATGGGGAATGGCGATTCCACTGCCGACGCCCGTCGTGCCAAGACGCTCGCGTTCCATCAGGACATCGAATATGGCTCGTTCATGCAAGCCGGTAATATCGGCGGCCTTTTTTGCCAAATCCTGAATGGCTTGTTTTTTGGAAGTCGCGTGTAAATTGGCGACGACACTTTCTGTCGTAATCAGGTCGTTGATTTCCATCGATCTTTCCCTAGATCAAACTACTACCAAATGTCGCCAAATGATAGTTGATAACCAGCTTCAAGCCGGTTTTTACGATTTCTCGGCATCGCTGGGGTCGATCCAGCCGATATTTCCGTCATCGCGACGGTAGACTACATTCAAGCCACCATGGGCGCGATTGCGAAACATCATCGCCGGTGTGTGGGCCAAGTCCATGCGCATGACCGCTTCGCTGACAGTCAGCGTCGCGATCTTGTGGGGCATTTCAGCTACGATGGTTGGTTCACCTGTTTCAGGCAACTCATCCTCGCCTTCTGAAGCCAAAATAGAATATTGAGCCAAGACAAGTTCGTCGTCGCTGGGACCATTGTGATGGTGGTTGCGAATCCGGCTCTTGTAGCGACGCAATTGCTTATCAATACGCCCCAAAGCGCCGTCAAATGCACCGTAGGCGTCGTTTCCGTCGGCGCCGCCCTGCATGATCATACCACGACCCGCGTGGACTGAAATGTCGGCGCGGAATCCGTGCCCTTCCTTTGAGATAACAACCGTCGAGTCGAGAGCGTTCTCGAAATACTTTGTGACGGAATTCTGCAATTGATTTTCGGCGTGACCACGAAGGGCGTCACCGACATCAACATGTTTGCCTTTAACTGATATTTCCATGAGATATAGCCGTTGTGCCCGTCAGGCCATTCAGCTTTCCACGTTGTTTTGCGAAACAATTATTTACACGGAGCATTAACAAATCACCGCAATTCTATACCCTGGCAAGGTTACTCTTCAGTAACTGCGGGTAACGAAGGCCCGGAACCTAGATGCCCTGACAGGCGCTGTCAATAGTTTGCGTATCTAACATTTAATGTACGCAAGAACGACTCTTTCTAGAGTCCCGACTTTTTTTCCCGCCGACGTTGAACGGAAGAGGCTAGCCCCAAGGCTTCGCGATACTTAGCCACCGTTCTACGGGCTACGTCCATGCCCTCTGCTTTCAGGATTTTCACAATTTTATCATCAGATAGAATTTTATCTATTGGTTCTTCGTCGATCAATATTTTGATGCGGTGGCGCACCGATTCCGCTGAATGGGCTTCTCCGCCTGATGAACTGGCGATGGCGGCGGTGAAGAAATATTTCAGCTCGAAAATACCCCTTGGCGAGGCGATGAATTTGTTCGAGGTAACCCTCGAGACAGTGCTTTCATGCATATCGATGACATCTGCTATATCACGCAGAACCAGGGGACGCAGATGCTGAACGCCTTTGGCGAAAAAAGCATCCTGCTGGCGCACGAGTTCACTGGCTACCTTCAAAATCGTCGTCGCCCGCTGATGTAGAGATTTCACAAGCCAGTTGGCGGATTGGTAGCATTCGTTGATGTATCGTTTATCTTCCTTTGATCCGGCGACTGAGCTAATCGTCGCAAAGTAGGAATTGTTGACAAGCACCCTGGGCAAGGTTTCGTTGTTTAATTCAACGACCCAGCCGCCACCAGGCTGCGGGCGCATGATGACGTCAGGCACCACCGGTTGCATTACCGTGTCATCAAAGGCCTGGGCGGGTCTTGGATCCAGTTCCTTGATCTCAGAGAACATGTCTGCGATGTCTTCAGCATCAACCCCACAAATTTTAGTTAAAGCCTGGACATCCCGCTTTGCCAGTAGATCCAGATTTTCCAGCAGCGCCTGCATCGCCGGATCAAGCCGATCCAGCTCCCTCAACTGTAATCCAAGGCATTCCGCTAAGTCGCGCGCGAATAGTCCAGGCTGATCTATACCCTGTAACTTCTTCAGAACTTCTTCGACAAGATCCTCCTCGCAGCCCAGGCCTTCTGCCACTTGCGCCCATTCAGGACTCACATAACCAGATTCATCAAGTAAATCAATGAGTTGAGCTCCGATCATTCGCTCGATCGGATCGCTGAGGGTCATCACCATCTGCGAATTCAGGCGATCGCGCAGGCTGGTATTGTCGGTAATGGTTTCTTCCAGATTAGGAAGGGCTCCGGTGAAATCCGTCGTTCCGCCGCCAGGGCCGCCATCGGCGAACGCCGGTTCAGCCAGGTTTGCCTGGGCAACCTCCGAGGCGCTGGCTTCATCCGTATTCCATTCGTTATCGACATCCACATCCATGTCGCTTCCGATGGCCTCTGAATCTTTACCGGGATCGCTAAAGTCAATGGACTCCAAGCCGCCGTTATCGGCAGAAGGTTCACCAGAGTCTCCTGACAGTTCGCCTGAGCTTTCCAGCCTGTCTCCCCCTTCCCCCTCATCGCGTTCGAGCAAAGGGTTTTGCTCAAGCTCCTCTTCGACGTAATCAAGAAGTTCGATATTGGATAGTTGCAGTAGTTTGATGGCTTGCTGCAATTGCGGCGTCATCACCAAGGACTGGCTTTGACGCAAATCGAGGCGCGGGGTCAACACCATATTGAAGCCCGCCTATCGGTACGAAGAAATTTATAGACTGAAACGATCACCGAGATAAACGCGCCTGACGTCCTCGTTTCCGACAATGTCTGAAGGCGCGCCCTCCATCAACATCATGCCATCATGAATAATGTAAGCGCGATCAATGACGTCCAGTGTCTCGCGAACATTATGGTCGGTAATCAATACGCCGATACCGCGGTCTTTCAGATGCGCCACCAATTCACGAATATCGCCTACCGCGATTGGATCGACGCCTGCAAATGGCTCATCAAGCAGAATAAAATGAGGATTGGATGCCAGGGCGCGGGCTATTTCCACACGCCGTCGTTCGCCACCTGAAAGTGCCAGCGCCGGAGTACGACGCAGGTGCGTAATAGAAAATTCCGCCAACAGGGCGTCAAGCATGGCTTCACGGCGCTCCCGCACCGGTTCGGCTACTTCGAGAACGGCACGAATGTTGTTTTCAACGGTTAGCCCTCTGAAAATTGACGCCTCCTGGGGCAGGTAACCTATACCTAAACGAGCGCGACGGTACATGGGCAGGTCGGAAATATCCTGACCATCCAAAACGACGGTCCCATAATCCAGAGGGATCAAACCGGTAATCATATAAAAGCATGTGGTTTTTCCGGCACCGTTCGGGCCCAGCAATCCAACGACTTCGCCCCTTTGAATAGAAAGACTGGTTCCCCGCACGACCGGGCGTTTCTTGAATCGTTTGCCCAAATTTGTCGCATGCAGGCCGCGGTCAGGATTTTCGGTAATCAGACGCGGCCCCTCTTCGCCTTCGCTGTCGACTGGATTCAGGGGCGTATGGCCATAAATATCTATCGGATCATTAGTCATTGTTTATTCAGTTTTTGTCTCTATCAGCCATAACAACTTTTAGTTCTTGTTCAATACACTAGACCCGTGATCGTAAAAAAACGGTTTAGTTTGACTTCTTTTTCCTGTTGCCGAGATTGAATACGCCGCCGACCTGACCGCCACCCTGGCCGGCGCAACTGAACATCTTTGAAATACCGGTGTTCATATTAACCTCGGCTTTGCAACCATCCAGTTGATTTCCGTCGCGAGCTATCTTAACGGAACCGGTCAATGTCGCGATACCGCTTTTCACACTATAGATCCCGCGATCAGATGTCGCCCTATCTTTGGCCGTATCGATCTGGACGTTGTCAAAGGCTTCTACCCGGTGGATGGCGCTTTTGCCAGCCTTGTTCTTTTTAAAGTACGCAACAATGACATCCGCCTTCAGGTTCTTGTCTTCGCTGAATACCTGAGCATGTCCACGGGCGACGGCCATTTGCTTGCGTTCCCAATATTCAAGTTGTTCGTCGGCGATCACTTCGTCGGTCGGCGTAATAAGGCGCACCTTTTTTCCGGTCAGCACCAAAATCGCATTGTCGACATCATAAACGCCTCTGTCGCCATAGGCGGTTTCGCCGGGGGTGACGATTCGAACTTTGCTGATGGCGTCCAGGCGCCAAATTTCACTGCCGCCGCTTGGCAGCTTGCGATAAAAGGCCTGAAGTTCATCGGCGTAGACCGTCACTTCACCGCGAACGGCGCGGGCGTTGCCGCGTGCAAGAAACGTCAGGGTTTCCTGTTGCCATTCAATACCGTCGTCGGCGTAGACTTCGATCGGCACATCAGAATCGCCGCTACCGAAATTCAGGCCCTGAGCCAGTGCGTGCGATGTCCACAATCCAAATGAAAGAGCGATAACGAAAATTGATAGCCGGTGAATGGTAGCCATCATTTCAGTTGCTCCCCTACGCCTGGGTAAATTGTAAGCTTTGATTTACCGGTGAAAAATATCGTCTTGCCTTTATCTACGAGGCGAAAGCCTTCCGCTTGTAAATTCCCGAAAGGTCCCTGCCCTTCGACTGGGACGGAGCCACTGGCGGTCCCCTTTGTCAAATCAATATTGGCGCTTTCGGTGCGAAATTCATACCCGGAATCATGAAACAGATTAACCGAATCATTGAGGGTCAGGGTTTCCCTTTCACGCACATAAATACCGGATTTTGCCGTTACCACCAGCCAGGACCCATCATCCAGGGAGATATCCGCCTTCGGCATTTCCAACTCCACGCTTTTTTCGGCGTTCAGCAAATTTTTAGCAATATCAGCGGTAATGGAGAATGTCTGCTTATCGCTGTCCGCGCCCTGGAATCGTGGATTGATCATCGCGGGATCTTCAACGTTGCCAACCTTCAAGGCGGTAAAGCCAATGCTGAAACGGGTATCGTCGAGTTTCAAATACGGCCAGACGACGACCAGCACAATTAACAACAAGGCGATCACCGGCAGCAGGACTTTCATCATGGTTACAAACCGTGAATAAGCCCCGATAGGGTGACCATGGGCTGCGCTCGGACGGCCAATGCCGGTGGCATCGACGCCAGTCAGGGCCGGGTTTGCGGTCGGTTGAACGCTCACTGTATGCGTCCCATCAGTTGGTCTTCCTTCAGGCAACACCGGCACGCAGACAATCATGAATGTGGACTATGCCGACGGGTTGGGAGTCCTCAACAACAAAAAGCGTTGTGATGGCCTTGGTATTCATAATTCTCAGCGCCTCGCTGGCCAGCGCGCCGGGGCGTATCGAACGTCCCCCCTTGGTCATGACATCACCGGTTAATCGACCCATCAATTCAGGGCTCATATGCCGGCGCAAATCGCCATCGGTCAAAATGCCTAGCAATGAACCTTGCGTGTCAATTATGCCCAAACAGCCGAAACTTTTCGCCGTCATAACAAGAATCGCTTCTGACATTTCCATATCCGATTGAACCAGAGGCACCTCGTCACCGACGTGCATGATGTCGCTGACCTTAAGCAATTGGTTGCCAAGTTTGCCGCCGGGATGAAGAACCTGAAAATCGTCGGGTGAAAAACCCTTGCGCTCCAACATGGCAACGGCAAGGGCGTCGCCAAGAGCCAACATGGCCGTTGTCGATGTCGTCGGGGCCAGTCCCATCGGGCAGGCCTCATTTATTTCGGGCAACACCAGGGCGACGGTTGCCGCTTTTGCCAACGCGCTGGGTGACTTGCCCGTCATGCCAACGAGGGGAATTTCAAAACGTTTGGTATAGGCAACCAAGTCGCCCAATTCGGCCGTTTCCCCGGAATTGGACAAAGCGATGACGACATCATCCTGAGTGATCATACCCAGATCGCCGTGACTGGCTTCAGCGGGGTGAACAAAAAAAGCCGGTGTGCCGGTTGAAGCCAATGTCGCGGCGATCTTGCGACCGATATGACCGCTTTTTCCCATTCCGGTTACGACAGCCCTGCCCTGCATCGCGGACAGCAGGTCAAGGGTTTCCATAAAAGACTGGTCCAGACTTTCCGAAAGGGCTTGCAATCCTTCGATTTCCAGGCGCAGTACTCTTTTTGCGGAATCGATCAGGTCGTTCGCCGGCTGGCTTTTCAGTACGCTCATTAATTCTATCATCACAATCGAAGGGTGGTTGAAGGCATCAAAATGACATGCAAATGTCATGCCCTCATTTCGGCGATTATGGTCCCAACACGTTGATTCGTCAATAAAACCGGGAGCTTGGTGTAAAAAATTGATTAATGGGAGAAGATATCCAAATCTTGCCACCCTTCGAGATCGAGGGCTGCCCGGGTCGGCAAGAATTTGAAGCAGGCCTCAAGATGACCCATGCGGTTTTCGCGCTCCAACATCGCATTGAGCGCCTCGCGAATGCGATGCAGGTACAGTACGTCCGAGGCGGCATACAATATCTGCTCTTCGCTCAATATATCGGCGCCCCAATCCGAAGACTGTTGAGTTTTCGAAATCTCGATCCCCAATAATTCCTTACACAAGTGCTTCAGGCCATGGCCGTCAGTGTACGTGCGGGCCAGCATCGAGGCGATTTTCGTGCAGTAAATCGGCTCACAGGCAACGTCTAAGTATTTGTAAATAAGAGCAATATCAAAGCGGGCATACTGAAAAATCTTTAACTTAGACTTATCGCTCAAAAGCGCCTTCAGGTTGGGAGCCGAATAATCGTCACTGGCGTTGAATTTGACCAGGTGGGCGCTACCGTCACCGGCGGACAATTGCACGACGCAAAGGCGGTCCCGGTGATTATTCAGACCCATGGCCTCGGTATCGACGGCGATGGAGTCGCCAAATACGACGCCGGCAGGAATGTCGCCTTGGTGAACTTCAATCTTTGCGTCTTTGGCGCTGTTAACGTTCACTTAGTCGACTCCCCGGCAAATACCTATAAAAAAGGGAAATTATGGTGCCCAGGAGAAGACTCGAACTTCCACGACCTTGCGGCCACAGGTACCTGAAACCTGCGCGTCTACCAATTCCGCCACCTGGGCAAGGGGCTTGTAGTTCAAGCGGTAAAAAAAACCGCTCTAGCGCACTGTCTTTACCCTCACCGGGTCGGCAGGTCAACCGACTCGCGACATTTGCCCTTAAGGTTTTAACATTTTTTTATCTGGGTTGGATTTCGCTTTAAGCTTATGGCATTGTGCGCCCATGTTTTAATATGCGGGAAAGTGGAGCAACACTGATGTCGCGTCACGTAGTGACTGTTTTTGGCGGATCCGGTTTTATCGGCCGTCATGTTATTGGAAGGCTGGCCAAAAAAGGGGCCATGATTCGCGTCGCCACCCGGGATACGGAAGCCGCTAATTATCTGAAGCCGCTTGGCGAAATCGGACAAATCGCCCCGGTTCCGGTAAACGTAGGGGATCCTGTATCCATCGCCCGGGCCGTTGCCGGCGCTGATCAGGTGATTAACCTGATCGGAATTCTGTCAAAATGGGGAAGATCCACTTTCCAGAGCATCCATGTCGACGCCGCCGGCGCAATAGCCAAGGCCGCCAAAGAGGCCGGCGTCAAGCAATTGGTTCATATTTCGGCCCTGGGGGTATCCGCTGATTCAGCCGCGGAATACGCACGAACGAAAGCCGCCGGGGAAGAGGCGGTAAAGGGCGCTTTCGCCGATGCGGTCATCGTCCGCCCGTCGGCCGTTTTCGGGCCTGGTGATCGTTTCTTCAATCTATTTGCCAGCCTTGCGCGCTTCACTCCCGTCCTGCCCGTATTTGGCTGTCCGTTAATTCCCCGGGTGACGTTATTCGGTCTGGATACGCCTATTGATCTGGATCTGTACGGTGACGGAGGAACCCGCCTGCAGCCGGTATACGTTGGCGATATCGCCGATGCCATTGTGGCTATTTTGGATAACAAGAATAGCGCCGGTAAGACCTATGAGCTCGGTGGACCGCAAGCCTACAGCTTCAAGGCGATAATGGACCTGGTTTTAAAGGAAAGCGGGCGGCCTCGTCTCCTTATTCCCTACCCATTTGCTCTTGCCAAATTCTGGGCCTGGTTTCTGGAGTTCTTACCCAAACCGGTGCTGACACGCGATCAGGTAACGCTGCTGAAGAAGGACAACGTGGTTTCGGGCGAACTGCCTGGATTTGCTGAATTAGGCATCAAACCGGTTGCCGCCGAAGCCATATTGCCGACCTATCTCAGGCGTTACCGGCCTGCGGCCAAGCGTCACTTACGGGAAGCCTAATTTTATCGGATAGACTAGATATCAAGTTCCGCGGCTGCGGCTGCGATCAATTCGGCGAATTCACGCAGGAAAACGGAACCGCGAACGGTGCGCTGAATAAGCACGCTGCGGCGATCCTGCTCGTCGGGCTTACGTCTGATCAGTTCGATATCGCTAAGACGGTCCAGGGCGCGGGTTATGGCGGGCTTGGATACCTTAAGGGTTTCGGCCAATCCCCGCACCGTATGAGGCGGGGGCGTTAAATATACCGTCAACAACAGAGCCATTTGACGCGCCGACAAATCCGGGGCATCGCGCCTGACGCTGGTTAACGTCGCACGACGCCATAAATCCAGGGCCTGCAGTTCTTCCAGTTGAATGGCCATCGCGGCCTCGCCCCCCAATTTCGTTCCGGTTTCAAAACTTCTATCCGAAATGGACCTCTTTAGGCAACAAAAAAACAGTCTCTAAATCTCTAGAAATAAGGCTGACAACAACTCAAATGCCTACTGAAACGAAAATGAAACGAGCAATACCTCATGCGTAACGTTCTCGAATCATTGCAAATAAAGCTCGCACCGACATGGCTTCGCCACCTTCAGGGCGCCCCGGACTTGATGTGGTGTTCCAAGCCATTAAATCGATGTGGGCCCATGAAATCCCGTCGTCTACAAAGGCCTGCAAGAATAGAGCCGCGGTAATTGCTCCAGCAAACCCGCCTTCCGGCGCATTATTCAAATCGGCTACCTTACCTTCGATCATTTTTTCATAAGGTTTCCACAATGGAAGTCGCCAGACAGGGTCATTTTCATTCTCGCCCTGCGCCAACACCTCCCTAGCAACGGCATCATCATTGGTGAACAAGGCGGGGAGGTCCGTGCCTAGGGCGACTCTTGCGGCTCCCGTCAGGGTTGCCATGTCGATAATCAGGTCGGGGCCGTCTTCCGAGGCTGCGCTCAAGGCATCACCCAAAACAACCCGGCCTTCAGCATCCGTATTGCCTATTTCAACGGTTTTTCCAGCTCTCATGGTAATCACATCCAGCGGCCTCAGGGCATTGCCCGATACGCTGTTTTCAACTGCTGGAATTAACACCCGAAGGCGAACGGGAATATTCGCCGCCATCACCAGAGAGGCCAGGCCAAGAATATTGGCGGCGCCTCCCATGTCCTTCTTCATCAATTTCATGTTCGAGGCCGGTTTTAGATCAAGCCCGCCGCTATCGAAGCACACCCCTTTGCCAATCAAGGTCAGTTTGGGATTTGAAACATCGCCCCAATGAAGATCGATCAATCGCGGCGCGTTAACACTTGCGCGTCCTACGGCATGAATAGCGGGAAAATTGTGTTCCAGCAGATCATCGCCAACGATCAGATGGCAGTCTGCGGCATGGCCCTGCGCCAATGCCAGGGCAGCCTCGGCCAGTTGCTCAGGTCCCATATCCGATGCCGGTGTATTTATCAGGTCCCGGATAAGGAAAGTCGCTTGCGCTATTCGAACCACATGATCCCGATCACACCCGCCGGGCCATACGAGGCTGGGTCCGCCTTCTTCTTGCTTTTGCCTGTACCGGTCAAAACGATAGCCGCCGAGCGCCCAACCGAGCGCCGCCATGTTGGCCCTTTCCTCCACAAGGTCGCCGTCAAGACGATAGTCGCCATCAGGTAAGGCCTCGCGCAAGGACGAAAAGGACCACAAGTCGCCGGTTTCTTCGTCCAGCCCCGCCAATACCTTTTCCAGATTTCCATCTTCGTTTGCAATCAAGCAAACTGAACCTATCTTGGCTGAAAAGCCCGTCGCCGCCACCCAATTTTCGATTTTTTTCGGCTGATCGGAAAGCCAGGCGGACAGGGCCTCATCGCCTGCCAGCAGCGTGACGGGAACCGCTTTTTTAGTGGTCTCAATCAAATTGTAGTTCATCGGAAAGAATTTCTTAGTTGAGCTTTGCGTCTTCGATTTTCTTGTCCGTATTATATTGGCTCAAGGCGTAAACCGACCAGATCGCCGCCGGAATCCATCCAATAAGGGTAATCTGGAGAATCAGGCACACAATCCCCGCAATTGGGCGTCCGATGGTGAAAAACTGAAGCCATGGAAGCAGAAGGGCAAGAAGTAGGCGCATGAAAAAAATCCTTATATACTGAGGACAAGAAAATCAGCCTAACCGGTCTGTCGCGCCGGGCCAAGAGAAGGTTTCGGCATAATCTGGAGATTGCGACTCTAGACGATAAGCCGGTTTTTACATGATGGAGGGAGCTTTGTTATGGGCGACGATATCAGACGCGAAGGAATATCCAAGACAGTAAAGGCCTATTTCGAAGGTCTTTACACCAGCGACAGCAGTCAATTGCGCAGTATCTTTCATCCTCTTTCCACGGTCATCGGATATGGCAGCGACGACGAGTTGAAAACCATGACCCTGAATGATTTTCTAGCTTTCGTCGACACGGTTCCCTCGCCTAAAGATAACGGTGTTGATTTCGATATGTCCGTTCTGTCCATAGACACCAGCGGGAAGGCGGCGGCGGTAAAAGTGCATGATTACTATCTCGGCCGGGATTTTACCGATTATCTTCATCTGGCGGAAACCGACGATGGCTGGAAGATTACAGCCAAGGCCTTTCATTCAGATGCCAGGGAATAATCAAAAAAGAATAAAAAATTGCAAACTGTGACGGTCGTCACAGTCAGGCTATTCTCGGTGTGCTTTTATCATCGTGTCGATACAGAATTTCTCCCCTTTGTACCCGACACTCATTTCGAACCCACCCTGTTAAACTCGCCGGCCCCTCCAAAGGGCCGGTTTTTTATTAGGCATGCCGCATTACCACCGCTATGTGAAAAACTTGTCCAGCCAGGAAGAAACTGTTTCAGGGTTGGAGATGTAAAAAAGCAAAAGTCCGAACATCATAAAGCCGACAAGCCCAATGGTAATGACCGACAGCTGAATACGGTCGATAAAATTGGTTACTTTTTCAGGATGAAGTTCCTGTTTGTTTTCTCCGGATGGAGCGTCGACAGACTTGTTTTTTAGTCCTGCTTTTCGCTCGTAGAGTTTTTTTGCGTTCTTGTGATCAGGCACGACATCATGCTTTCCGCCGCTGTAGATCGTCCTTGAACGCTCATCGCCCGTTTCTTCATCAGTAGATTCCTGAACGACTTTGACCGCTTGAGCATGCTTTCCGGCCTCTGCGGTTTTAGCCTCGCTTAAGGCTTCTTCCTTGCTGTCTGTAATGAAGGCAATGGACCAATGTCCTTCTTTGAAAACCATTACCTCGAATGAAACGATGGACCCCATTTTTATCCCCCCTTCGGCTATGCGGCCTAAATCAACCACCAACCATATTTCCCTGGGGGAATACTACCATAGATTATGGATATAACAGTATCCTAATAACGCTAATTATTTAGCCTGACTATTTGGCGCTAATGGAATCGGCCAGAACGCAAAGAATCTCAAACATCATCGTTGCGCCAACCAGTGCGGTATTGCCAGACGGATCAAACGGCGGGGCGACTTCAACAACATCGCCGCCGACCAGGTTGAGTCCTTGCAGGCCACGCAACATGACCTGGGCGTCGAAAGTTGAGAATCCGCCAATCTCGGGTGTACCGGTGCCCGGCGCGTAAACCGGATCCAGTCCATCAACGTCGAAAGTAACATATGTTGCCTGATCGCCAGAGACGCGACGAATTTCCTCGATTACCTTTTCAGCCCCCAACTTGAAAAATTCCTCTATGAAAATCACGCGCATGCCGCTTTCTTCGGCGAAAGCCATATCTTCAGGATCGTATATCGAGCCCCTGATTCCAATCTGTATGACCCGCTTTGGGTCAACCAAACCTTCTTCAACGGCGCGGCGAAAAGGGGTGCCGTGCGTATATTTGTTGTCGCCGAAATAGGCGTCATTGGTATCGGAATGGGCGTCGAAATGAATTAGCCCTACGGGACGATTCTTAGCCACGGCGCGAAGGATCGGCAGCGATATCAAATGGTCGCCCCCGGCCGTCAGTGGAACGGCTCCGGCATTAACCACTCGATCGTAAAATTCGGTAATGGCGTTCATCGCTTCCATAATGCCAAACGGACTAACCTGGACATCGCCGAGATCGGCGACGCGACACAACTCATAGGGCGCAATTCGGCTGACATGGTGAACCCTGCGCATGAAACTCGACATGTTTCGAATTTCCTTGGGACCATGTCTGGCTCCGGCCCGGTTGGTCGTACCGGCATCCCATGGCACACCTATCAGCGCGATATCGACAAGGTTCGGATCGCTGATTTCGGGCAGACGCATGAATGTCGAACGTCCGGCAAAGCGCGGCATGACGCTTGCGTCTATGGGCTGGAACTTGTCGCTTTGATCATTCATCAACAGAACCCTCTTGATCAATTACCCCAACTGGCCCGGGCAACTTTTTCGTATAGCGTATATTCAGCCTGGGCTTGTTTCTCTTAACTTAATATCAAGGGCCGGAAATGAACAACAAAGTGTGAACCAACATCTACGGTTCAGATTGGCTATTCATGCTAAACTGTGACGTTCGTCACTTCACATCGATATAGAATGACTTATCAACCAATAATGTACCAGCCTGTCATTTTCCGTTCAGGTTCCTAAGTATTATTATGCCCTTGAGTGAAAGTTTGATTCTGATTCTCTGATTATGGATTTAATTTTTAGCGTAAATTTTTGATGATCTAATATGGCGCCGCACACAGCAAACAAAATTCTCGTTATCGACGATGATAGTGACATCCTCGATTTCCTGATGGCGATTTTACACGACGAGGTAAGCCTCTCATTCGCCTCTGAGGGCACTAAGGCCCTGGAACTTGTCGACCAACATAAGCCGGATTTGATTTTACTCGACGTTGTAATGCCGGGCATGGACGGTTTCGAGGTTTGTAAGCACCTTAAGGAAAATCCCAAAACTCAGCATATTCCGGTCATTTTCCTGACGGGAAAAGCCGATGGAAAAGACATGGCCCAAGGCCTGGCGCTGGGCGCTGTCGATTACATGACGAAGCCGTTTGATCCGGAAATCGTCGCCGCCAAACTTCATAATATCCTCAAGCAAATTACCGCTACCCGCGCCGCAGCCAAACCGGTCGAAAAAGAACCCTTTGTTCCAGGTGGCGGCACCGACCGTCGTGCCGAGGGCAGCAATAGGCCTGACCGTTTTCCAAAAGATCCAAATGGTAGACCCGCTGGTGAGCGGCGCGCCGAAGGCGCCCGTCGGCCGGACAGGTACCAGAAAACTGAAACTGATAATGGGCCTGTTGTCGAACGGCGGGCTCAAGGTGCTGAGCGACCCGATCGTTTCCATAAGCCTGTACAAAAAACATCGGGCATGTCCCTGCCTCAATTCCTGGTAATTGCCGTTATTATTGCCGCCACTGCGGGAGGAGGTTATGCCTGGTACAACAAAGGCACATTCGAAAACCCCATGGGAACGCCCAGCGGCGATGGCGCTACTTCTGAGGCCTCCAGTGAAGCGCCGTCGCAGAATTTTGATTTGAGTGAGAGTGACATCCAGGCTGTCATTGCCGAAGCCCATGAGCCACCGGCAACACTCTCAGCTTCAAACCAGGCCGCCCCCGAGCCCTCGGTACCCTCAATGGATTCCAAAACGAATTCGTGCGGAGATATTCCAAAAGTTCCATGGTGGGGCAATGCCTCTCATGGCAGTATCACTGCATACGTCAACAACAGAAACAGCGGCAACTGGAAAGAATACATTGCCAAGTGGAATGGCCAATTGGATAAACTAAAGAAAGTCTACGCCAAGGACGGAACGGTCATTGCCCCAAAAATTGGAACTCGGTTGAAAGGCCCGGTTTTGGCCGAATACATTTCCCAGGTCGAAAAGCGATTGGAAGTAACCCGCTGCCTGGCCGCCAAAATGGCCGAAAATTAGCACCGGTAAGCCACCCGGTCATCCCGCCGATCAGTCATCCCAACGTGACGTCAAATATCGAGGACATTCACTTCCAATCTGTGAATGTCCGTTGTCGTATTTTAGGCAGACGGGTATCCAAGTCGGCAAAAAATGCAGATTTTTATTCAAAGCAAACTTTTAGAAAACATATCGAAGGTTAACTCATAGCCACAGGATGGGACAGTAGGTCATTAGTGCCGGCGCTTGGTACTTCCGTACCATATGATTGGTGAAAGGCTTGACATTGTTCGCATTAACTTCGTTAGCTGTAAAAAGGCATCTTGATGATGGTGGTCTGATATGGAAATTGCCATAGCCGACGATCACGCCCTGGTTCGCGAGGGATTGACCGCCGTGCTGATACAAACAGAAAATATTTCAAACGTTCATGAAGCGGGCACGCTGGATGAACTGACAGACGTACTGGATGCCCACGGCGAAGTCGGTCTGGTATTGCTTGACCTGGACATGCCGGGTATGAACGATGTGGCGACACTGGAACAGTTGCAGGACGCATACCCGATGGCCTCGTTCGCTATTTTGTCGGCCAACGAGGTCGCCTCCGTCGCCAAACGATTTCTGGATGCCGGGGCGGCTGGCTACATTCCGAAATCCGCCAACAACGATGTGCTAATCTGCGCCATCCAATTAATTGCGTCGGGCAATATCTATGTGCCGCCGTTCGCCGTAAATAACGGCAAGGTTAAAGGTGAGCCTTCCCTGGTCCTGACGGAGCGGCAATCCGATGTCCTGGCCCTGATGGTGCAGGGGCTGTCGAACAAAGCCATCGCCCGCGCTTTGGACATTTCAGAATCTACGGTAAAAACCCACTCCAGTGCCATTTTGAAAGCCTTCGGCGTCGACAACCGGATGAAGGCCATCCACGAAGCCATCCGTCTGGGTTTGGCCGAAAGCCCCTAATTTCAAGCTGATTTGCGTTTTAATTGCCTGCGTAACAGCGGGCGCAAGGAAACCGGCTGGATCGGTTTGGTCAACAAAAAATACCCGGCCGTCTCGATTTCCCGTCGCCGTTCGGGCTGGGTATCACCCGAAATGATGATTGCGGGGACATTGCGGCCAAGACCTTCCTTCATTTTCTCCAGTAGACCTATACCCGTTTCATCGGCCGACAGGTGAAAATCGGAAATAACGACATCTAGGTTTTCCCCCAGGCCTTGCGCCGCATCCAAGGCTTCGCCAGTACTGCTCACCCCGACGACTTGACAACCCCAGTCGCTTAGGACCGTATTCATGCCGTCCAATACTGTTTCGTCGTCATCGACGACAAGTATGGTGTTTCCGTGAAAAACCTCATCATAAGTTTGCACAGGTGTTTTGATTTTGCGGAAATCTGAGGCAAGCTCACCCTTCGGAATCTCGATGGCGAACAGCGATCCGGCACCAAGTTTTGAACGAACCATGAGAGGGTGGTCCAGCAGTTGCGCCAATCCATCGGCGATGGCGAGCCCCAGACCCAAACCCTCCGCCGCATGTTTTCTTGCGCCGTCCAGTCGTTGATAGGGGTCGAATACATTCTCGACATCTTCCGAAGACATACCCCTGCCGGTATCCCAAACTTCTAACCGGAGTCTTTCGGCGTAATGTCGACACCCGACCAGAACCCTACCCTGCTCGGTATATCGAATGGCGTTGGTTACGAAATTTCCAATAATCCGCGACAACAACGCCTGATCGGAATGCAGGACCGCCGATGAATCGACAACCGTCAATTTCAGATTTTTAGCCGTGGCGGCCGCCTCGTATTCTGTTTTGATTTCATCCAGAATTTCCTGCACGGAAAAATCATGAGACTGAGGAACAATGGCTTCATTTTCAATCCGCGACATATCCAGCAATCCGTCCAGCATGCCGCCCAGACTCCCCAGGGAACTTTGTATTTTGGAGACAAGATTAGCATTTTCCCCTTTTTTCACACGGTTTTGCAGGGCCGTAGAAAACAGGGAAATAGCGTGAATAGGCTGGCGCAAGTCATGGCTGGCGGCCGCCAGAAAACGCGACTTGACCTTGTTGGCTTCTTCGGCCTCGCGCATGGATTTGCGAAGGTCAATAGTTCTTACTTTCACGCGGGTTTCCAACTCATCGTGCGCGGCGCGCACTTCCATTTCCGCTTCACGACGTTCCGCCAGGGCGGCATGCAACATCAGGACCGTAGCCCCGGTGACGCCGAAAAAGGCCTGTAGCAAAACCGATGTTTGCACGATGGTTTCGCGAATAAACGCCCCGTAACCTTCCGTACTTCCCCACATCGTGGCGACAAGGCTAAGCAACAAAACAACAATGGCGACGCTAAGATCGCAACGAAAGACGGCCCACAGCAACAACGGAAAGATCAAATACTGTAAGGGAAATTCGTTTCCCGCCAGGTCGATCCACCCGGTAAAGGTCGCAGCCAAAATAGCGCTTATGGCCAACAATGAAATCGTTTCATATGGTTTGCGTTTTACGACATCGAGAATATTGAAGACAGCAAGAATAGGCGCACTGACGATGCAGCCTACTGTTCCGCCCAACCACCAAAATAGTAAGTTGTTAGGTGCGCCGGACAAAACATCCAAGTGGAGCTTGTCTATCAAAAACCAACCGCCAAGACTGGTCAGCAGGAAGGGGATCGATGCTCCGGCGCCAATAAAAATCAGCACCGATCGGATGTCGTCGAACGGATTTCGTTCCCCGATAATCATCCTCAACAGGAAGGCGCCCAGTACGGCATTCAATGTATTGATCAACGACCATTGCAATGAGGTGCTCAAAGAATGATCGTCCGTCAGGTTGGAAAACAACAACAAAGCGGAGACGATAAAAACCATTACCGCCGCCTTCATTCCCAAACGGTAAACGGCGATAAAGGCTATGCCGCCGGAGAGCGGTATCGCTGACAAATGATCAAAGAAAAAAACCAGAAATTGATCGAGCAGACTGAAAGCAATGTACATCGCCGTTATTAGCGCCCACATCGCCGCAGGCGCGTTCACCAACGCCGGTTCACTTGTGCCATATTCCCCTTTCAACTCAACCGTTCCCTTGGCAATTTCTGTTTCTCGCTTATGATATCCACAACAATTTTAAGGTTACATTAGCAGGGAGGGAAATAGCGATGCATATTAAAGGAACATTCGTGCTGCGAGTGACGCTGGCCTTCACAATACTTATCTTAGCTCTCGGTGTGATATCAGTTCCGATCCCTGCAAGAGCGGATGACGACGCGCCGTTGAATGTCGGGTTTCTGGATATCAATTGGATACCCTTTTCCTATCAGTTAGAAAAGCATCCGCAAGGCTTCGCCGTAGACGTTGTCAATGGCGTGCTAAAACAGATGCGGCGTGATGTCGACTTTCAGCGTTATACATTGGCGGACGGCCTGAACGGTTTGAAAAACGGCAAGGTTGAATCCTTCATCGGTCTTGGAACAAACCCCGAGCGGGCCGAGCAATTCCTTTTTACGAACACCCCGCTTTTTTATGACGAAACCGTACTGATAGGCCGCAGCGACGATTCTTTTGTTTTTAATGGTGATGTTTCGACTTTGATCGGCAAAAAAGTCGCCGTTCTGGATGGTGCGATCCATGGTCCTGCCTTTGATACAATGCAAGGAATCAACCGGGTTCCGCTGGACACCAGCAGAGGAATTTCTCCCTTTCAATATTTTGAAGGGCTGCTGAAAAGAAAATATCAGTTTTTTGCGCTCAATTCCCGTGCGGGAGGTATTTACCAGATTAACAATTTCAAATTACAGAACGACTTGAAAGTTCATGCCGAACCGATTGCCGTAAAATCTTATTATCTGGTCTTTTCCAAAAACAGGCCGAACGCAAAAGAAAACGCCAAACGATTTGACCGAGTGCACAAGTTGTTTCGATCCACGGATGAATACACAACACTTCTGGAAAAATACAACCTGAGTCCGAAGCTGTTTCCAAGGTAGACCGCAGACCCAATTCAATGGCTAATAGGTCGAAGGTAATACTGGTACAGGCAATGGGGAATGGGACTTGCGCAGCAAAGTACTCTTGATGACCTTTTTCTTGATACCGGTATTGATCACCTTGCCGGCTCGGGGTTTTGCGGCTAACGAAAATCCACTTTCTGTCGGATTCTACTCTGTAAACTGGGTTCCCTTTAGTTACGAAGCTGATGGTGATTATCGGGGTTTCGCCCTAGATGTGGTCAAGGGTGTACTGAAACAAATGCGTCATGACGTTAGCATTGAGCGTACAAAACTTTTAAGCGGTATGGATCGTTTGCAGAAAGGAACCCTGGACTCCTTTATTGGCCTCGGCGTCAATACTGAAAGAGCAGAAAAGTACCTCTTCACATCCGATCCGATTTATTACGACGAGACCGTACTGGTAAGCCGCGCCGATGATACTTTTACATTTGATGGCGATGTATCCGTGTTGATCGGCGAGCGGGTTGCCATCATCAATGGCGCTATCCTAGGACCAGCTTTCGACAATATGTTCGGGATTGTTCGCGTTCGACGCGACGACGCGGATTTTCGCACGCCCAGGGCCTATCAGGGCTTACTGGATGGCGAATACCGTTTCATAGCGCTCAACGCAAGGGCGGGACTAATTCACCTTCTAGAAAAAATGAACCTCAGGGATAAATTTAGGATTTTCAAAGCGCCGATTGCGATCAAACCGTATTATCTGGTGTTCTCGAAAACATTGCCCGAGGCCAGAAAATACGCTGAGCGCTTTAATCGTATACACCGTCTTTTTCGCTCAACAAAGGAATACGGCGATCTGCTTAAAGAGTACAACTTGAACGATAAGCTGTATCCCAGGTGAAGCTGTACTATCAGGCTGAAGCGCGTTTCTCTTCAGCAAACTTTCTGAACGCCATGTCCTTATTGAGGATATGATCCACCCACCAGTTGCGGAGGTAGTTGATGATGTTTCTATTCACTTCGAAATCCCCAGACATCAACTCGAGACAAAATTCGGTGGTTCTTACGCTAAATTCCTGGTGTTCCAATTCGTGTGATTTGATATTCGGGAAGCCTATCGAAGCCATGTATTCTTCTTCACTGGCAAAATGGGTACAGGCATATTGAGTCATCTGGGTGAGGGCGTCGTTGATTTCTTCGGGCGTTACATTCGCTTCCCCGGCATCAATAAGTACATTCATCAATTTGAAAATTTTTTTATGCTGGTTGTCCAATTTGGCGGCGCCGACGCTGTACTCCTCGCTCCAGACAAGTTTATTCATACGCCCCTCCTTTTGTTGGGCATCTTGTAGAACTACTTATTCCAATCGCCCCAGTTCACTTCCATTTCTTTTGCTTTCAAATCCTTGCCCATGGCACGTAGGCGTTTGATCAATATTGTCAGAATTCCCTTCATCAGTGGATCCATATCATCTACCCGCTTATTGAACTCTGACGCGGACAACGCACTGACTTTCGTGTGTTCGATGGCGATGGCGCTTGCCATGTGAGGTTCATTGTCAATCAGGGACATTTCGCCGACCACATCTCCTCTTTCAAGAACTGCAAGGGTTCTTGGGTTTTCGCCCTGGTCGCCTAGGCGGACGGCAACCTTTCCTTCAAGGATTAAATAGGCAGACTCACTGCGACTACCTTCCTTAAACAGGTAATCCTGCGTCGCGAATGTCATCGTATTGAATTCTTCATTCATGATTTCTTTCCCCTCTCAAATCCGCCAATTTCGCCCGGTGGCTAATTTTAAGTTCCCATTGTCGCCAACCAAGCTGTTTCCCCCGATTCTCCATCTACGGATCTTCTGATCAGGGTTTTGACTTTTTTGTTGAGTTGGTCGGAACTGAAGGGCTTGGCTATATAGGCGCTGACGCCTGCCTCCTTGGCTTCCAATATGGCCTCTTTGGTGATTTTTCCGGTTAGCATAAGGAAAGGAACGTTGGGGAATTTGGAGCGAATAAATTGAAGAAACTCCAGTCCGTTCATGTTGGGCATCATCCAGTCACAAATGATCAGATCAAATCGGCACTCCCCGTCATAGAAGTGCTCCATGGCATCCTGCCCATTCTTAGCCATTTTGATTTGACTGAAGCCCAACTCCCTGAGTGCGGCGGCAACCATTCTGATTATTATGGTTTCATCGTCGATCACCAGGGCCCGAAGGTTTTCAAATTTAAATTCTTTATCTATGGATGGCATTTTCCCTACCCCCAAAATTGTTGGATCTAATTTGTCCGATATCGGACTGGTTTTTGGGCTCTTTCTTTAGACATTACATACCCGCGAACGAATAGTTGTTCTTGCCGCTTGCTTTGACCTGGTACATGGCTTCATCAGCCATCTTGATGAGTTGGGCGGGTGATTCCCCATTTTCGGGGAAGAAGGAAATACCGATGCTGGCCTTGATATTTCCTTTTTGGCCGTTGTTTTGTAACGGATCCGATACCGCAGAAAGAATTTTCGCTGCTATCCTATCGATCTCATCGTGGCCTTTTACATCGACCAAAAGGATGATGAATTCGTCGCCACCCAGCCTGGCCACGGTATCCGTTTTTCGCACGCAACCCGTCAGTTTTTCGGCCACGCCCTTAAGTACCAGATCGCCAAAATCATGCCCAAGTGTATCATTCACTTCCTTGAATCCGTCCAGATCGATAAACATCACCGAGACAACGCTTTGACTTCGTTCGGCGTTGGATACAGCCAGTTCCAGGCGGTCCATGAAAAGCATCCGGTTAGGCAGGCCGGTTAAATTGTCGTGGGTTGCCAAATGGGTGATCTTTTTTTCAGCTTCGATCAGTTGATTGACTTCAATGGTCAATTCTTCCGAAAGGCGTTCAAGGGTCTCGCGTTGGCGTTTCATTTCCAGATGATTTTTTATCCGCATCTTGACGATCGATGAGTGGAAAGGTTTTGTAATGTAGTCGATGGCGCCCAATTCAAGCCCGGTGGCCTCGTCCTCTTCCGCACTCATTGACGTGACAAAAACGACCGGTATTGACTCAGTCGAAGTATTTTCCTTGAGTCGCTTGCAAACCTCGTAGCCGTTCATGCCCGGCATCATGACATCCAGCAAAATCAAATCCGGAGAATGACTATTGGCGGCCTTGATGGCATCTTCGCCATTGGTCGCAAAGAGAACCTTGGCGAGCCCTTTCACAAGGTCGCTGAGAATTTTGATGTTGACGGTTTCGTCGTCAACGATCAGGACTTTCTGCCCGGTTGGTTCTTCCTGTTTCATTTCATCATGATTTACTATTTTGCGCCGCCGCAGCCAGACAACGCAAAACGCTCACCCGTTGCGATACGGTAGCTATATAAGAATTTAGATCGCCGCCTTTTAATCTTACGCCGCTCGGGGTCACGGCCGTTCCCCCCTTGGCCGCTATGTTCTGCAACTTGTCGCGTTGCCTTGACCACTTTCCGATATAGGGAGACCAGTTGCCGTTATGCTTGGCGTTTACGTATTGGGCTGCCTTGGCATGGGTCTGGTTCGTCCACCAAGGGACTTTCGGTAAATCCGGACAGTTGGCTGAATACACCCAGGAGATATCGAATGACCTGGAAGAAGTCCACTCTTGCTCTGCCGCCGGAGTTGTCGGCGTTGGAATACGAGCCATCGACTGCGACGAGACCGGTGAGGCCTTGTGTTGCGAAACGGATTCCGAAGCGGATTGGTTTTGGGCGACAGGGGTTCTGACTGTACTTTCAATGCTTGGAGAGCTTTGGACCTGGGAGACGCTTGCCGTGGCGGGACCGGAAGCAGTATCGGTATTTTGGGAATTCGAAGCCTCTTGAAAACCCTCTGTCTGCAAGACCCAATAGGATCCTCCAACCCCGGCGATTATTGCGACGAAGGAGGCAACTAAAATTGCCAGAGGAGTCGAATTAGATTTTTGTGCTGGATTGTTTGACGCTGATTCAGCCGACCGCCTATCGGATGACCTTCTGTCAGGATTTCGCCGATCCTCAATGACCTGTTCGGAATGAACCGGAAATTCAACTGACGTTGCTGCGGCTATCTTGGCGGCTTGCCGTATATGGTTGTTAACCTTGAATTTGACAATTTCCGGATCGAAAGGCTTGGTAATGTAATCGACGGCTCCCAATTCAAGGCCGGCAGCCTGATCTTGAGCATGATCCATGGCCGTGACGAAAATGATTGGGATATGTTTTGTTTTAGGATTTGTTTTTAGCCGTTTGCAGACTTCATAGCCGTCCATGACCGGCATCATGACATCCAGCAAGACCAAATCCGGAAGGTTTTCGTACGCGCTGGAAATACCTTTTTCGCCATCCGTGGCGAACAGCACTTTCGCATCTTCCTTCAATTGATCACTGAGAATTTTGATGTTGACGGTTTCGTCGTCAATGATCAGGACTTTTGGTGTTGGATCATTTGGCGTCATTTATCCATTCTCCATCGTAACATTCAGTCTCTTGGCCAGGTTCTGAAGTGCGGCGTTTGCTCCCTCGAAGTCGAGATCGTCGACGCAGGTTTCGAGCTCGGCCAGTTCCTTATGGCCACCCGTTCGCCCGATTTCCGCCTTAATGGACGTTACGTGGTCTTCGGCACCCATATCGTTGTCTTTAAGCAGAACAGCCAATTCGCTAAACAACGGCGCGACCCTGGCAACGTCCAGGGAATCCTCTTTCTCGGTGTCCAGGGTTTCGGACTCCATCTCTCCAGCGTCTGGCTCAATTCCCTTAAGCCCGTCCATGACCTCTTCATGGGCCGTTTCAAAAATGGTGAGTAGTTCATTTACCGAGCCCTCTTCGCGGCCGTTGAGAACGTCTTCCAGGCCCTTGGCGGCGGCAAACAGGGCGTTAGCTGAAATGTTCCCGGCAACACCCTTCACACCGTGGGCGAGGCTTGCCGCGGCCTTATCGTCTCCACTGGCCAGGGCGCTCTTGATTTCATCGGGCACATCGGCCTTGGTACGATGAAACGTTTCGAGAAGTTGCTTGAAGAGTTTTTTGTTGCCGCCTACTCGTTCAAGTCCCTGTTTCATATCTATACCAGCGAGAAAATCCGGCAACTCGATGGAAGGATCGGCAACAGGGAGGGCGGATTTTTGAATCGACACTTTCCTAGTCCTTTTTTCGTCGGGTTTAATCCATTTGACCAGGGTGGCAAAAAGGATATCGGGATCGATGGGTTTGGCGACATGATCAACCATGCCTGCATTCAGGCATTTCTCGCGCTCTTCGACCAAGGCGTGGGCAGTCATGGCGATAATCGGCAAATCGGAAAAACGATTATCGCTGCGTAGTTGACGGGTGGCTTCATAGCCATCCATCTCAGGCATCTGAAGATCCATCAAAATTGCGTCGTAATAACCGTCATCGGCTTTTGTGACAGCTTCAATGGCAACCTTCCCGTTATCCGCCAGATCGACCTCAACACCCGCCCCTTCGATAATTTCGCGCCCGACCTGCTGGTTGATCTCGTTGTCGTCGACCAGCAGAACACGCGCTCCGACAAGTGCTTCAAGAGCTTCATCGTGTCCGGCTTCTACAACCGCATCTTCACCCGAATCCAGTGCGCTGCGGCCAAAAGCGCTCATGATGGTGTCGAACAAAATCGATTCATTGAAAGGCTTCAGCATAAAGCCCTCAAGCCCGATCGAATCGGCTTGCCTTTTCACCTCTTCGCGGCCGAACGCCGTAACCATTATAATGGTCGGAACATAAGAAAGGTGATCGTTGGCTTTAATTTGCTTGGACGTTTCGATGCCATTCAGGCCCGGCATCTTCCAGTCCATGAGGATGAGGTCATAGGGATCGATTTCCGACTCCAATTCCACCCTTTCCAATTCCTCAAGTGCGGCCTTCCCGGAATTGACGCTACGCACGTTGAAAGACATAGCGCTCAGTTGCTCGGTGAGGATTTGTCGCGACGTCTCGTTGTCATCAACAACCAGTACCCAGCTGCCGCGAAGATCGGGATCGGGAAGACGCTTGACGCGGATAATTTCGGAACCAATTCCAAATTCGACGTTGAAGTGAAAAGTCGAGCCTTCGCCGGGAGTGCTTTGAACGCCGATCTCGCCGCCCATCATTTCCACCAGTTGTTTGGAGATGGTCAATCCCAGTCCGGTGCCACCGTATTTGCGGGTCGTCGAACTATCGGCCTGGGAAAACGACTTAAACAGTTTGGCCAACTGTTCTTCGGTCATGCCGATGCCGGAGTCCTTGATTCCGAAACGGAGGATAGCGGTAGTTTCCGTTTTGTTTTGCAGTTCGACCGAAATGACGATATCGCCTTCCTCGGTGAACTTGATAGCGTTGCCGGTGAGGTTGGTAATAATCTGCCCCAGGCGTAGACTGTCTCCGGTCAGGTTGCGCGGCACGTCCGAGGCAACTGAAAACAGCAGCTCTATCCCCTTTTCCTCAGCCTTTTGACCAACCAGATTTGCAAGATTGTCCATGACTTCATCCAGATCGAAGTCGATGTTTTCGATGTCCAGCTTTCCAGCGTCAATTTTGGAGAAATCGAGAATGTCGTTGATGATGCCCAGCAGGTTTTGCGACGAGTTATGGATTTTGTCCAAATAGTCCCGTTGCTGGCGGGTCATTTCTGTTTTCAAGGCCAGGTGACTGAGCCCGATGATGGCGTTCATCGGCGTTCTTATTTCGTGGCTCATATTTGCTAAAAAATCGCTCTTTGCCTGGGCCGCTTTTTCAGCCTCCTTTTTTGCTTGTTCAGATATTTCTTTGGCCACCATCAAGTCGACTTCGGCCTGCTTTTGTTCGGTGATGTCAGTCTGAACGCTAACGATACCGCCACTGGATGTAACTCGATCATTTATCGAAATCGTTCGTCCACTACTTAACGTCACGACGAAGGTATTTTTTGAACCAGCCTCATAATTGTCCCGACGATCGGCGTATTCACCATCCAGGTTTTTCGAACCGGCTACGACGCCGCGTTCGACGTCAAGCTGATTAAGCGTCTTGGAATGCACCCCGGGAGTAACGTCGCTGTCACTGTAGCTATAAAAATCCTTGAACCTTGAGTTGCAGATAACCAAGCCTCCGTCGGAACCATAGATAACAAAGCCTTCGGAAATAGCTTCCAGCGCATCAACTAGAATGGTACGGGAATCCTCAGCCTGGTTTTTGGCTTCCAGTATTTCTTCCTTTGCTTTCTTTTGATCCGTGACATCGAAATAGGTCAGCATTCGCCCACCGTTGGGCAGGACGATGCATTGGTTCCGTAGCGTCTTGCCATCTGCCCATTCCTTTTCAATAGGGGCGATATCGCCTTTCTTGACGGTTTCAACGCGCTGTCGGACATAGTCATCGAACTCATCATCATCGAGCTCAAACATGCCGTTATTTCGAAGAAGATGTAGCAATTCGGACATGGTTGGCTTTGACGCCACCATCTCGTCGGAAATCCCCCACATATCCTTGAAGGCTTTGTTGACAACCAAAGCCCTGAGATCGGAGTCCATGAACAGGACGCCGTAATTAATCGCCTCCAGGATCGCCCGGATCCGGGCTTCACCTTCCTTGATCTCAGCTTCCGCCTGTTTTCTGTCTGTGATATCAGCAGCAATGCCGCCTATGCCGATTACGTTTCCATCGTCGTCAAGAATTGGAAACTTTGATTCCAGATTGATCCGTGTTTCACCCCCAACAATCGCCTCGATTTCTACTTCAGTGGCAAGGCCGGTCGTCATAACCCCCCGGTCTTGCGCTTCAATTTCAGGGATCATGGATTCCGGCAGGAAATCCTGACAAGGTTTTCCAACAACATTCTCGCGCGAAATTCCATAGTTCTTTTCGAAAACCTTGTTTACGTGGACGTAATGCAGATTTGTGTCTTTAACGAAGATCTCCGCAGGGGAGTTGTCGATCAGCGCACGAAACCGTTGCTCGGATTCTTTAATCGCAGCCTCGGCCTGAATTTGCTTGGTGATGTCGGTTTGGACGCTGACCATACTGCCGTTGGCGGTAATTCGGTTACTGATAGAAACCGACCGTCCGTCTGCCAACTCGACCATTGAAATCTCCGCGACGCCAGCCTCGTAGTCTTCTTGGATATTCGTGGTGTCATCGCCTCCCAGGCGCACAAAGTAATCATCTTTACGGTCGTCCGGAATTACGACGGTGCCGCGGTCTAAATCGAGCCGCCCCAAATCGGTGGTTTTCGCTCCTGGTGCTACGTCGCTGTCGCTGTATTTGTAGAAATCCTTGAATTGCGAATTGCAGATAACCAGACCCTTGTCGGGTCCATAGACAACAAAGCCTTCGGAAATGGCTTCCAACGCATCAACCAGAATGGTCCGGGAATCGCTACTGACTTGCTTCGGTTCAAGGGAGACAAATACGTGTTTGCCATAAATCAGAAAGCGGATATTGCCGATGAATTGAGCTATACCGTTTCTCTTGTCTCTCTGGTCTCTTTTTTTACAAAGCTACCATGGAGACAGAGTGGTTTCTGTAAGTCAGAAGTACCATCGACTGGTACTTCCCAATCAAATGATCGAAAAATTGACCTTCTTCACTTTTCGGCCGTCTAAGTGAGGTGGATATCGTTAGCATTGGATGAAGCAGAAAAATGGCGGTGTGCGCAGTCTCAAGCGAACCAGTCTCTGCTGGATTTCCCTGTTTAACAGGGAAAATACAGGGAATTTTTTCAATTTTAATCCAAATATTACCCCCCAGACCCTGTCAACACCGCGGTATCTCTCACCTTTTCAGTAAAATTCCCTAAAAAATTAACAGGGAAATATTTTCAAGGATCAGGGAATTAATATTATCAGGGAAATTCTTGCGCAGATCAGGGAGTTGTAAGATCAATCAATATCTTCCCCTTATATTTAACTGCCATCCCTATTAGATTTCCCAATATGAAACTTAAAAAATTTAAATCATCTATAGAAGGCGACACTCCACCTTCGGGCATCTCTGCCGCCCTTCAGGCCCTATGGCACCAAGCTAAAGGAGATTGGAATACTGCCCATAACCTAGCTCAATCTGATAACAGCCCAGCAGGTTGCTGGGTCCACGCCCATCTACACCGTGTAGAAGGTGATAAGAGCAACGCGGCGTATTGGTATCGATTAGCCGCTAAGGAAATTTCCACATCAAGGCTATCGGAGGAATGGGACGAAATTTCAGATGCGTTGCTTGCTAAACCAAAAAAGTAAGTACGTTATTAATTCAAGGCTACTAGGGCTCTGTAATGGCATTGGCTTAGTAGCAGTCAACAGAGTACAAATTATTTTTGAGCCGCAATGGCAAATGGTTTGAAACCAAGCCTATACTCGATTAGAAAACCTGTCCCTTGCGGTGATCGTAGTTATGGGCAGGTCGACTTCTCTCTGATAAATTTCATCCCTGAGAAACAACAATTCGGAATTTAGCCCATCCTCCGATATATCTATATTCCATGCCTTCGGACGACCATCATTTCCGTCATTCCATCTATACCCTCTCTCTTTGAGAATATCCTTGAAATCAAATGGGGCTCTCTCAGCCCAAATTCTTTTTGTGCTTTTTCGTGCCTCTTCCAACAATACCGACATGGCAAGCCTGCCGGTTTTTGGTAGGTTTCGGGCAAGCAGCTCAATCCCCGCGTAACAGTCCGTCGATGCCCGGTGTGCATCATAGAAAAAACCACTCTTCATAGCCAAATACTCTAGTTTCCCACCTTCCAGACCCTCATCGCGCCAAGGAATTTGTGACATAGAACAAGCCCAGGGTTTATCAGCAAAAAAATCAAACTCGGCCTCAGCGAACGTCCTATCAAAACCAGCGTTATGGGCCACGATTATGTTGCCACTTGTGGTGCAGAAGTAGCCCCGGGCCCAGAAACGCCGCCCCCAGTAGCGTTTGCGCAATGCCGGAAACTCCTGCTGGATTTTGCGTGACGTGCGTCCCTTTACAGGGAAATTTTTAATAATTAGAAGCCAGAATGCTATTTCATGGCCAAAAACACCAAAGAATCCGTAGCTTTCTGTCATGAATTCCCTAAATGCAGAACAGGGAAATTTTTCAGAGTATCAGCGAATAATTGTTGGATATCTGGGAAAATAGAAAGAAGATCACAAGTAATTCCTTTAGAATCTGTTTTTTGAGAAGGAAAAACTAGGGAGAATTATGGCGTGAAAGCCTCACAGCAAGCGGGGAGCGCCCCTTCAAATTATGAACCACGGGTCGGAGCCACGGATTCACCCGATCCGATGAAGGCTGCGGAAATTCTATTTGAAACAATTCATCAGGAAGACAGTGCGTTAACCGTCGTTTTCTGTTCGACGGAATACGATCTTGAGGAAATGAATAAGGCCCTTGTGTCGACATTTGGCGACACGCCGCTGATTGGCTGCACCAGCGCCGGTGAAATTACCCCCGATGGATACAAGCATGGAACCCTGACCGGCTTTTCTTTCCCGGGCGCAGGCTTCACAGCGGTGAGCGCCAAAATAGATAGCTTGACGGATTTCGAGATTTCATCCGGCCTTCAAATGACCAAGGATCTGATCGCCGATCTGGATGCGAAACAGCCAAAAATCGGTCCCGGCGACACCTTCGCCTTCTTGATGATCGATGGGTTGTCATGTTCGGAAGAACCCATTGTCAGCTCCATCTATTCCGCACTGGAGGATATTCCCCTGTTCGGCGGTTCCGCCGGTGACGGGCTTAACTTCAACCGGACTTTTGTTTTTCACGAAGGCGCCTTTCATACCAACAGCGCCGTCCTGACCCTTGTACGCACCCATAACCCCTTCAAGGTTTTCAAAACCCAACACTTTATCAGCAGCGAGAAAAAGATGGTGGTGACCGAGGCCGATCCCAAAACCCGCACCGTTTCGGAGATCAACGCCGAACCCGCCGGACGCGAATACGCCCGCCTGATAGGGCTTGCGGAAGAAGAGCTGACCCCGATGATCTTCGCCACCTACCCCGTCGTCGTTAAGGTTGGCGGAACGGATCACGTGCGATCCATCCAAAAGGTGAATGAGGATGGCAGCCTCACTTTCTTTTGCGCCATCGATAAAGGCGTTGTGCTTACCGTCGCCAAGGGCGTGGATATTGTTGAAAATCTTGAGGAGGTCTTCAACGAAATTCATGAAGAAATTGGCAAACCCCAAATTATTCTGGGTTGCGATTGTGTTTTCCGGTCATTGGAACTGGAACGCAGCCAGTTGAAGCAAAAGGTTGGTAACATTCTTTCCGAGAACAACACGGTCGGCTTCAATACTTACGGCGAACAGTTCCAGGCCATGCATGTAAATCAAACATTTACAGGTGTTGCGATTGGTCACAGAGACGAAAAACCGGGGAGCGCCTGATGGCTTACCTGGACATAGCCGCATCCGGCGAAGCGGAATCCGAAAAGCTCCATAAAATAATCGACGCCTTGATGTGCCAAGTCGAGCGCAGCATGGACGGACAGGGGAACTCCTATTCCCTTTTTCAAACCGCAACCGTCCTGGAAGACAAAGTCAAGGTTCGAACGGCGGAACTGGAAACGGCGCTGAACAGACTGGAAAGCACCAACAGGGAACTAAACCAGGCCAACAGCGAGGCGGAAACGGCGAGAATTCGCCTGCTAGAAGCCGTTGAAAGTATTTCCGACGGTTTTGTCCTTTTTGACCGTGATGACAAGCTGGCCTTGAGTAACACCCGCTTTATGGATTTCTGGGGGAAAACCAAGGAAGGCAACCCTATTGGCGTTACTTTTGAAGAACACATCAAAAAGGTGGTCCATAAAGGTTTTATCGCCGACGCTGGCAGCGACCCCGAGAGTTGGATTGAAGCGAGACTGAAGCGCCATCGCAACCCCGGCGAGCCATTTGTTCTGAAGCTTGCCGACGGGCGTTGGCTCAGGGTCGATGAACGACACACTAACGACGGCGGCATCGTCGGCATTTACACCGATGTCAGCGACATCAAGCACCAGGAAGAACAGCGCCGGCAAAAGGAGCTGGCCGAAAAGTCGGTCTTGCTGCAGTCCTCACTGGATAATCTGACGCAGGGCGTCTCGGTTTTTGACAAAGACCTGCAACTTGTCGCCTGGAATGAACGCTTTATCGAATTGCTTCAACTGCCGGAAGACATGGTGCAACAAGGCACGCAGTATGAAGATTACATGGCTTATAATATCCGCCGTGGAGAATACGGCGGCGGCGATCTGAACGCCTTCAAAACGCGTATGGAACGGGCCAGAAATTTTGAACCGCTTGCGATTGAATACATCCGCCCCGGCGGCAGTTCCCTTGAAATCAGACGAAACCCCATGCCGGGCGGTGGCTTTGTCACCACTTATACGGATGTCACGGAATCCAGAAAGGCGGCTGAGGAATTACGGGAATCAAAAGTAAACCTGGAACACCGCGTCAAAGGACGGACAGCCGAATTGACCGCCCTGAACCGGCAACTGCTGCAGGAAATTGAAGAAAGAACGGTTATTGAGGAACAGCTGAATCTGGCGAAAACGGAAGCAGAAGAAGCCAACATCAGTAAAACCAAATTCCTCGCCGCCGCCAGCCATGATCTTTTGCAACCCCTGAATGCCGCCCGTCTGTTCACATCCGCCCTGGTGGACCGCAATCCCAGCGGCAAAGAGGGGGAATTATCGGCGGGAATTGACGGCGCATTGCGCGGCGTCGAGAGCATGCTGAACGCCCTGCTGGATATCTCCAAGCTGGATGCGGGTGCGGTCCCGATTGAAACGACGGACTTTCCCCTGTCCTCCATTCTCAACCGTATTATCGCCGAACATGTTCCAATCGCCTCGGAAGCCGGGCTGGATTTCAAGTGCGTCCCCTGCAAGGCCATTGTCAGGACAGACAGGAAACTTCTCGGGCGCATTGTTCGCAACCTGATCAGCAACGCCATTCGCTACACGCCGAAAGGAAAAATCCTTGTCGGGTGCCGGAAGAAAAACGAGGCCGTCCGACTGGAAATATGGGATACCGGGGTTGGCATCTCCGAAGATTTACGCGACGAAATTTTTGAAGAGTTCAGACAGCTTGGCGGCGAAACCCGGGAAGGAGACAAAGGGGTCGGACTTGGTCTGGCTATTGTCAAACGAATCGCCCAAACACAAAACCACCCGGTCAGGGTGCGCTCTATACCCGGGAAAGGGTCTGTGTTTTATGTCGATCTACCCCTGGGGAAAGAAGAAGCCAAGGATGCTGAGACATCTCGTTCCTTAAGCGGGGTTGAAAACAGAATTCCGGGAACGAAAGTTCTTGTTATCGATAACGAACAGGCAATTCTTGATGGCATGGAATCATTGCTCAAGGGCTGGGGTTGCACAGTAGAAACCGGATTGAATATCGAAGACGCCCAACAAACAATTGCGTCGGAAACTTCCCCTCCGGATTTGATCATCATTGATTATCATCTGGATGATGGCAAAAACGGCATAGATGGCATTGCAGCCCTGCATAAGACACTCGCTCCCGACATTCCGGGAATCGTTATCACCGCAGATAGAACCGAAGAAATCAAAGCTGCGGTTGAAGCCGAAGGCTTGTATTTAATGAACAAGCCTGTTCGTCCCGCAAGGTTACGGGCGCTGATTGGTCACATACGTTCGGAATAAGCAGCTAAGCCTTGAAGCCGGCATCCTTGGCCATCAGGACGGCTTGTGTGCGGCTAAACACCTGAAGCTTTCTCAGGATTGCAGAAACATGCGCCTTGACGGTAGATTCCTTGATGTCCAGGTCGTAGGCGATAATCTTGTTCGGCTTGCCTTCCACCAACAAGTGGAAAACCTTGGTTTCCGCAGCCGTTAAGGATTGCATACGCTCCAGCAATTCGGGGTCGCCGCCACCACTTTCGCTGGCCATGGCGACTTCAAGGTCGGTTTCCTCGGGATGATATACCTCGCCCGCCATAACGGTTCGTATGGCGTTCTGCATACGCTCACGAGAGATCGCTTTGGGAATGAATCCCGCCGCACCGTATTCGATAACCTTGTCGACAGCTGTTGCATCGGCCGACCCGCTGACGATGACGATGGGGGTGGCAGGGGAAAGTTTGCGAAGTTCGACCAGGCCCGAATAGCCTTCCGCACCGGGCATATGGATATCGAGCAGAACCAGATCCAGCTCCTGGTCTTCGGTCATGACGGCGCGCGCTTCATCAAGGTTTCCGGCCTCAATGATGTCAAAATCCTCGAACCCGCTTTCGACAACCTGACGCATGGCGTCACGAAAGAGAGGGTGGTCATCCGCTATCAGTATTCGGACCATATCAAACTCTGGCAATTGCAATGTCAGATCACCCTATCACACAAATATGGAATTTGAAAAATTCAGGCTTGGTGAAAAAAAGAGGGGGCAAATTAAAGCCCCCTCTTGTTCTTCAGTATCAGAAGGCTCTTATTTGGGCATCTTGAAGACCCAGACACTGCCGCCCTGGTTCAGGTGCTTGACGCGCTTGGCGACATCACCACCCCACAGCGGAACGGCGCCACCCCAACCGGAAACGACGGCGAAGTACTGCTCGCCGCCCTCTTCCCAGGTAACGGGCTGACTGACGATGCCGGAGCCGGTCTGGAACTTCCACAGAACCTCGCCGGTCGCGTCGTCAAGGGCCATGAAGTAACCTTCAGGCGTACCGGTAAAGACCAGTCCGCCAGCCGTCGTCATGACGCCGGCCCACAAAGGCGCATTGTTCTTCATTTCCCACTTGATCGAACCATCCATCGGATCGATGGCTTTCAGCGAACCGATGTAATCTTCGAACAACGGCCTGATGGTGAAACCAGCGCCCAGATAGGCCGCACCCTTCTTGTAGGTTACGGGTTCATTCCACAGGTCCATGCCCCATTCGTTGGACGGAACATAGAAAAGGCCGGAACTCTGAGAGTACGCCATCGGCATCCAGTTTTTACCACCCAGGAAGGACGGTATGGCGAAAATAGCCTTGCCTTTTTTGCCATCTGCGGACTTGGTCGGATCGCCAGCACGGTTGGAGTCGATAAAGTTCGGGCGACCCGTTTTTAAATCGATGCTGGACGCCCAGGAGATGTCCTTAACGAACGGGGTTGCGTTCTGCAGTTTACCATTGGTGCGGTCCATGACGTAGAAGAAGCCGTTACGGTCGGCGGTTGCAGCAAGTTTTTTGCCACCGGCGTTAAATGACACGACTTCGTTGACGCCATCATAATCCCAGCCTTCCCAAGGCGTGGTCTGAAGGTGCCATTTGATTTCACCGTTGTCCGGGTTAATGGCCAGACGCGAAGCGGCATACAGGTTGTCGCCTTTGCGAAGGTGCGAGTTCCAGGGAGCCGGGTTGCCGGCGCCGTAGAAAATGGTGTCGGTTTCATCGTCGTAGTTGCCACCGAGCCACGTTGCGCCACCGCCAGACTTCCACATGTCGCCCGGCCAGGTTGCGTTCAGCTTACCGGTCATCGTGGAGGGCTTACCGTTCAGGGTCCCCATGTGACCTTCAATGGTCGGGCGCGACCAGACCAGTTCACCGGTTTCGGCGTTGCGGGCTTCAACTTTGCCGACGATGCCGAATTCACCGCCGGAGACGCCGGTAATGACGTTGCCTTTGACGATAAACGGAGCGGCGGTGAAGGAATAACCGGCTTTGTAATCACCGAGTTTTTTCTTCCACTTGACCTTACCGGTCTTGCGATCCAGGGCGACTAGCTTGGCGTCCAGAGTACCGAAATAAACCATATCGCCGTACAAGGCTGCGCCGCGGTTGATCACGTCGCAGCAGGGCATGATGCCATCCGGCAGGCGAGCATCGTACTGCCACAGTTCCTCGCCGGTTTTAACATCAACGGCGAAAAGACGGGAATAAGACCCCGTGACGTACATGACGCCATCATAGATAAGCGGTTGCGTTTCCTGACCGCGCTGTTTTTCACCGCCGAACGAGAACGACCAAACAGGCAGCAATTTGTTTACGTTGGACTTGTTAACGATTTTCAGCGGGCTGAAGCGTTGCCCCTTGCGCCCCATGCCGTTGGTGACGATCTGCTTGGTTGTCTTGGAATCATTGGCGATATCGGCGTCGGTAACGCCGGCCTGTGCTTGAGAAGACATCGCAGAAATAGCAATCGCCGCGCCTCCCGCCAGGGCTATGGTGGTTTTCATAAAATTCATATCTTTTCCTCCCTCTTGATTTAAAGAAATAATGAATGGGCTCAATGTTAGAACTGAAGAAACTCCCATAGTCCAGTATCAACATGTGTTGGCTACGGACAATTAGCAAATAGTATAAGGCGCAGGGTTCACTCAGTGCGGCGATCAATCGCCTTGGGCAACTTGCGCTTAACGATTTCCGGCCATAAATGATGGACGGAACGGCGGTATTCGGCCTTTAGCATCGCCAAATGCGAGAACTTTTCAGGCAAAGCCAGATTCATAACTTCCGTCATTTCCATTCCCTTATCCGCAGCGTCTTCCAGCACTTTCAACAGCCAATTCAGATAGTCACGGGTTTGCCTGATCGCCTCGTTGTCGCTGATCACCGGACCATGGCCGGGGATCATCAGACGGAAGTCTATTGCTTCCAGTTCGTCCAGGCTTTCCAGCCACTTGCCGATATCGGCATGCGGGGTTGTCGGGGCGCGATCCATAAAAGCCTGGTCGCCGGCAAAAAGAACGCCGGTGGTTTCATCCAAAATAGCAAGGTCCGCCTGATCGTGACCCTGAAGCGCAATGTAGCGTAAACGATGCTTGCCGATTTTCTCACCCGATCGGTTGACCGGATTTTCTGGTACAATGACCTCAGTGCCCAGCATCCAGTCGCCAACCAACCTGTACAGGTTCTCGCTCATCGCGTCGCCCTCGGCCCGGATAGCGGCGATGGTTTCCGGCAACGCCCAAATAGGAACGCCGGAAAAGGCCTGATTGCCGAGAAAATGATCGGGGTGATGATGGGTAACGATCACCCTGTTGATGGGCAGAGACGTCACTTCGTTAATGGCGTTATGCATTTCATCGCCGTAGCGGGCAGACGGCCCGGTATCGATAACGACAACGCCCTCGTTGGTTATGATGAAACCCGTGTTGACGATATTACCGCCGTTTTCCAGGCTGAAATGCTCTTTCGATCCCTGAAAGATGTAAGTGTCTTTGGCCACTTTTACCGGCTTAAGATTATAGGAGAGCGTCTCGGCACCCCCTGGATCGGAAGCCATGACGCAAACAGTCAAGAATAAATAGAACGCTAGGCGTTTCATGATGGTTCACCGCCCTTACGACCTAGGCGTCCTTTCAAGCCAAGCGTTAATTTCATTGCCGTTGTTATCGATCCCGGTAATGGAATAGCCTCCTGCCGACTCTGCCGCATCGATCTCAAGGGTAATCACCGGATCTTCACTGACGGGCTCGAAAGTTTGAAGGTGCGCCAACTCCGCGCCCTCTGCATCCTTGATGCTGAGATGCTCCATGAAAAACGCCGGAATATTCCCCGATAAGCCTGTATCCATGGGGTGAATAATGCGGGCGCGAATGCGATCAACGCCGTTTTCGCGAGGCCAAACCTGGGCCTGCACATTGTTAAGGTTGCTTTCCCAGTTAGCCCCCGATGTCATCTGAACGCTTGGCACCGTACAGCCACCCCCAGAAGCATCAACATATTTCCCCCCGACATGCCACACGCCATCTTTGGTGCGGGCGGCGGCCCGGATCACGCTGGCCTGCCCCATCTTCACCCGAAGGGCAAAATATGGACGGGCTTTTATCGGGATATATCTTGCCGCTTTCAAAATCGGGTTGAGGTCAATAATCAACAGGACTTCCGTCACCTCTTCCAGACCATCAACCCGGACGGAAACGGGAACCTGGAAATTTCCTTCGGCGCTATCCGGCGCGTCAACCTTGACGCGGTCGTCAAAGACAACCTTGCCTTCGTTCAAAATTCCCTCATATACCCAACCCCACATGGGCGAGTTGAACGGATCTTTGGGAGGCGCGCCGGCCCCGGCGACATTGGCAAAGACGAGACCCGATAAAATGACCGCGACCATAATTAATCGTCCCATGAAACCCGTTCCCCTATTGGTCATTGAGCCGTCGAACCAAGCAGATCATCCGGCGGAGGATTATACTTGATACCGTGAGCCTCAAAAATTTCTTTCATGACGCCGTCGTTCACCATCCCCGCCAGAATATCTCCGACGAAATAACCCAACTGACGATAGGTATGTTTTACGGCGGCCCCCAACAACCAGTGACTCCTCAAGCCGCGCATCGGCACCATACCGGTGCGAAAAGTGTCACGATGCTCCCTCAACCCCGCTTCCAATTGGGTCAACGGTCCAGCCGCGCCTGCAATGTCACCGTCGATCAGGGCGTCCGTTACGTCGCGCGGTTTTGAGAAGTGAACGATGTTTTTCAGAATCGATCCGTTCAGAGCCGAGGCCAGGTAAAAGTCGGCAATGGTGTCCAGTTCGACCCCGATCTTGTCGAACCGGAAGACGGCGATGGTGGCCTGCTCCCCCACTATTTCAGGATTCCAGGCCAGCCCGACCCGTTCCTGGTAATAAGGACCGAAGAAAACCACCAGATTGTTTCTCAGGGAAAATTCCCGGTCATAAGGGACATGCAGCATCACGTCCGCCACTTGTCCGCCAAGGTAATGGCCTTTCCAGATAGCGTTCCTCAGGTCGTCTTCAACATTCTCATCCGCCGTTTGCTCAATAAGATTGAGCCGTAAATTCATCTTCTTGGCGATGTAACGGGCGACATCCACATCAACGCCGACAAGGCGGCCCTCCTTGCGATAGGAGAAAGGGAAATAGTCACGATAGACGGCAATGCCGATTTCGCCTTTGTCGGTGATTTCATCAAGAGAAAGCGCAAGCGCCGGTGTGGCGCTTGCGCTCAGTTGCAGGGAGAAAATACAGAAAATCCAAAAAACTTTAAATCGCCGCATGCTTTATCCTTAAGCCCGCCTTAGCACTGTCACTCATCCTCGGGCTTTGAATCGATATAGGTGCGGATGGCCCACAACCCTTCCTGAGAGATGACGCCATCAAACTTGGGCATGTAAACCTTGCCGTCTCGAACGGCGCCGCCGCGAACGCGCTCAATATACCATTCGTCGCCATCAATATCGTCATCAAGGTAGCGCAAGTCGGGGGCGATGCCGCCGGACATGACTTCCAGACCATGGCAACGCGCGCAGTTCTGATTGTAACCGGAAGAGCCTATTTCAATAGCCACGTCTTTGAGAGATGCATCGTCTCTAAAGGGATTTTCCTCAGACCATTCATCCCCCAGAACCGGCAAGCCTTCCGTATTCATCGCTTGCGGGGTCACATCACCATGGGCCCAGGCCTGAACGCTCAAGCCGAGCGTTGCGACGCTCAAAATTCCCAGTACAGCAATGACACGAACGATACGAAACATCATAAACTCCATAACCTGACTGTGTCGCCGATATCGGCATGTAAGGTTATATACCCTTAAATGTTTTTTATTTCTGCTCGACTTTGGTCGGAGCATTTAACAATTTCACCCTCCTGCGACGGGCGGCCATACGGCCACTGCGTCACCGTTGTTGAGCGTTTTAGCGGCGCGTTCGCTTGGGGCGAGGTAGTGTCCGTTGACGAGGACGAGGTGGCAGTGTTCGGGCGGCACGTCGTAGTCGCTGAGTATTTTCTCGACGCTTTTCCCTTCTTCGGCCTCGACCTCGACCTCATTTTTCTCGGCGTGGTCGGGCAGATACTGGCCCAGGGCGGCGTAGAGTTTGAGCGTTACTTTCATGGTCATGAGCTTCTTGCGCAATCGATATAGGCTTCCACGACCCGGTTCGGATCGGCCATCAGGCGCTCTTTCCAGCCCCTTAAGTTGACCGGCGTCATGATCAGGCCGCGCAGGACGCCCATCTGGTCCGTCCGCCCCACCATCACCGCGCCGACCAGATAGTCGCCGTCGAAGTTCAGCAGCGTGTAGCGGTAGTTCTTCTCGTCGATCTGCCGCGCGCTCTCACCGCCTTCACGGCCCTGCCACAGGCCGAACGAACACGAGATCAGCCCCAATGTATCGAGCACGTTCATGTTCAGGCTGCCGCGATAGTCGATGCCCTTCTCCGCCATGCTCAGGGCCGCAATGCGGCCATGCTCGACTCCCGTCGGCTGCACCGCGTGAACCGCTTTCTCGCCGGTCGAGTAATCCGGGCCTTGCGCCACGTCGCCGGCGGCGAAGATGTTGTCGACGCTGGAACGCAGATTGTTGTCGACCAGGATGCCGTCCTCGATCTCGACGCCGGAACCGTCCAGGAAGTCCGTGTTGGGACGCACGCCGGTGGCCACCACAATCAGGTCCGCCTTGATGACGTCGCCGGTGTCCACATTGACCGCCAGCTTGCCGTCCGCCTCGTCGACACTGTCGACCCTTGCCGAGGTCAGGACGTTGACGCCCTTCTCGAGGCACCAGTTCTTGATCATATTGCCGGCGTTCTGGTCCATCATCCGCGGCACCATGCGGTCGCCCGCCTCGACCACCGTCAGGTTGGCCCCCGACAGCGCCAGCGCCTCCATGATGATGCAGCCGATAAAGCCCGCCCCCATCAGCACAACATCGACGCCCTCGCCGGTAATGTTGGCGATGTTGCGCGCGTCTTCCAGCGTCCAGCAGTGATGGATATTGGGACGCTCCAACCCCTCGATCGGCGGCTTGACCGGGTGCGAGCCTGACGCCACCAGAAGCTTGTCGTAGTTGAGCGTCTCGCCGTTATCCAGCGTCAACGTGTTGGCGGCCGTATCGACGCTCTCGGCATGGGCCTGAACGCGATTGATGCCTAAGTTCTCAAAGTGATTGTCGCCCTTCCTGAGATACGTTCCCTCTTCCGGCACCTTGCCGATCAGGAAGTAGGGGATCGCCATGCGGCCATACGGCGGCTCAACCTCGCCATCCACCAGCGTCACGGTGGACTCAGGGTCGGTCTTTCTCAGGGTTTCGGCGGCGGTAACGCCCGAAGGACCGGCGCCGACAATCACGTATTGCATAAAGTTCGTTCCTTAGATCAAACCGCATTAAATAGAAAATCGATTTAAGGCTGATCATTTGATCGTTATTAATAAGTTAGAGCAACTTATCTGCGTTTCAATAAACGCTGGTTGCTCTAAAAAAAGATATCCCCGCACCCCTTTGCCTGAAAGCGCCGGAGTGCGGGGATGCCTTACAACTTAAGCCTCTAAAGGTCGAGGCGGCTCAGAGTTTCGTTCGACGGAACGCCGTCCGGCGTCCAGCCGCGAAGCTCGTAGTACTCAGGCAGCATCTTGCCAAGCTCGCTGACCTTACCTTCGGCAGGGCCCGTCTTGGCCGCGTCCTTCAGCAAGCGCTTCGGCAGCGTGTCGTCCGCCGCCGTGAAGCCCGCATCCATGTTGAACTTGCGCTCAAGGTTCCAGATCCGCTCGCCAACTTCCAGCAGCGTCTCCGAAGACCATTCGCCGTCCAGATCGGCATTGACCATCGGGCCAACATCGTCCAGCGTCAGCGCAAACGAGGTAAAGATGCAGATGCCCGCCGCGTCAAACGCAGCCGTCGCATCCTGGAACGCCTTCACCAGACCGGCCTTGCCGTCCGGCGTCAGCGGATCCGTCTTCTCCGGGATACCCAGAACTTCAGACGCAACCGTGTAGCTGCGAAGATGGCAGGCGCCGCGGTTCGACGTCGCATAGGTCAGGCCCATGCCCTGAATGCCGCGCGGATCGTACGCCGGGAACTCCTGTCCCTTGACCGACATCGACAGATCCGGATGACCGTACTTCTCGGTCATGCGTTTCGAGCCCTGGCCGATCTCCAGGCCAAAGCCTTCGCCACGGCCCGTCTGATCGCAGATCTTGCAAAGAGCTTCGGCGTTGCCGAACTCAAGCTGGATGCCGCCGGTGTCTTCCGTCGTGATAACACCCATCTGGAACAGCTCCATCGCCGCGCCGACCGTGGTGCCCAACGTGATCGGGTCCATGCCGTATTCGTTGCAGATGTAGTTGCAATACGTCAAAGCTTCCAGGTCGTTGACGCCCGTCGCCGCGCCCAAGGCCCAGGCGTTCTCGTATTCAACGCCGCCTTCAACACCGTGATACTTCGGCTGACCCGCGACCGAGAAGTGGTTCGGGTCCATCTGGGAACGACGCTGACAAGAGATCGGGCAACCAAAACACGCCGCGTTCGACACTAGGTTCGCCTTGCCGTCGCTTTCGCGCGGCGTCGTCATCGCTTCGCCGCTGATGTCCGAAGCCCCTTCAAACTGAACGTCCGTGCCATTGCGGGTCGGCAATGCGCCGGTCTCGTTGATCACGTTCATCAGAACCTGCGTGCCGTACGTCGGCAAGCCTTCGCCCGTCACCGGGTTGTCCGCCAAAATCTGGTTGCACGCGCCCGTCGCCTGCATAAACGCCATCGGATCGCCAACCTGAACGCCTTGCGTGCCACGGCACGAGACAGCCTTCAGGTTCTTCGATCCCATAACCGTGCCAACGCCGGAACGGCCCGCCGCGCGGTCCTTGTCATTCACCACACCGGCAAACAAAACCCCGGATTCACCAGCCTGGCCGATCGAAGCGCAACGGATGTCATTGTCGCCGCTGGCTGCGCGCAGCATGTCTTCTGTATCCCAAACAGACTTGCCCCACATGCCCGACGCATCCTTTAAGGACGCATCGCCGTTCTTGATGTCCAGGTAAACCGGGCTCGCAGACTTGCCTTCAAAAATAACCATGTCCCAACCGGCGTTCTTCAGCTCGGCGCCAAAAAATCCACCAGAGTTCGAACACGCAATCGCACCCGTCAGGGCGCCCTTCGTGATCACCGTCCAGCGACCAGACGTCGGTGCCGCCGTGCCCGTCAGCGGACCGGTCGCAAAAATAAGCTTGTTGTCCGCCGAAAGAGGATCAACCTTCGGATCGCACTCTTCAACGTAATACTTCGTCGCAAGGCCGCGCGAGCCCAAATACTTGTTCGCCCACTCCATGTTCAACGGCTCGCTCTCACACGTGCCGTTGCTCAGGTTTACGCGCAATACTTTTTGTGTCCAGGACATTTCTATCTCTCCCTATTTATGTTTTTATAGTCGACAATTAATTAATCAGCCGACGCCTGATTGCCAGCGTCCGTCTTCTCCGCCCAGTGACGCATCTTCTCCATCCCTGCGCTCTCCGCATCAATGAAGGAAAGCGCCGGCGTCGGGCAAACCTTTACGCAATCCGGGTCGCCGCCGCAAAGATCGCACTTGTCAACCTTCGCACTTACCGAATTGTAGTTGATCGTGCCAAACGGGCACGCAATCGTGCAAACCTTGCAGCCAACGCAAACGTCACCCGAAACCTCTTTCGCGCCCGTCGTACCGTTCACTGAAATCGCGTCAACAGGACAAGCCGCCATACACCACGCATCCGCACACTGCGTGCAGACATAAGGAACATTCCGGCCCGTTTCATCAAACTTGAAAACCTTGATACGCGACTTCGATGGATTAAAAACCCCCTCGTGATGATAACTGCACGCCATCTCACACTGATGACAACCCGTGCAATCACTGGCGCTAATATGGAGGACTTTAACCATTTGTCGAAATTTCCCTAATTCAGTTGGTTGCATGAAACAAAGACACTAGCAGTGTGCTAGCCCCCGTTTCAATTCACCGAAAGTCTAAGGTCAAAAATTAAGGTCATTCACCCACGGAGCGGCAGCGAATGTCTCTTTTACCGCTAATGACGACAAGACGCTGCCAGGGCGCAAAGACCTGACAGAGCTGACGGGGGTTGGAAACCCACCAGATATTGATATCAACACCGATGGTGTCTTCATTTTCAAAATTAACGGCGACAGGGCCGGAATTGGCTTCAATAACGGCGCTACCCCCTGGTGCAACCAGTTTGATCTTGTGTTTCGATTGATTGTCGAAAGTGATGGTCTCGGCCGAGAAGGCCGGAGACGCGCTAAAAATAACCAGAAAAGTAACAATCCATTTCATGGGAACGCATCGTAGCCCCTGTCACCGGCGCTTCCAAGGGGCGTTATCCTTCGACTTTCGTTCAGTTGACCGCTTTCAGGCGATAATGATCTAAGATAACTGAGGTATTTTTGGGTGAATGATGAAAAGCGATCTTTGCAATATCCGCATCGGCGGCATTTTTCCGATCAGGCTGTGCCTCTGGACGGCGGCGCTCTGCTTGAGCGCTATTCGCCCGCTTGAGGCCGCAGCACCGGCCCCCATCGACGTTGAAATAATCTTTCTGAGTCAGAAAGTCGACCTGCCGCCTGCTTTATCGAACATCGACATCGTCCCCGAGGACGCCGGGCTGATGGGGGCCCGCATCGCGACCAGCGACAACAACACAACAGGGCGTTTCTTAAAACATAAATACACCCTGATTGAAGAAACCCTTGCCGCCGACGCCAACGTCGCCGAAGCCTTCACCCGACTGACCCCGGAAGGCGGCAAGCTGTTTGTGCTCGACCTGCCTGCCGCTTCGCTCGATATCATCAGGAACCATGCGAAGGCAGGACAATCCCTGTTGTTCAACGCTCGCGCCATGGATGACCGGTTCCGCTCGAAAGATTGTCATGGTTTTCTGTTGCACACCATTCCCAGCCGCGCCATGCGCAGCGACGCCCTCGCCCAGTACCTGAAAACCAAACGCTGGACGGATTGGCTGCTGGTCGTCGGACCGCGCCCGGAAGATGAACTTTTCGCCCGGGCGATACGGAAATCCGCAAAAAAATTCGGGGCCAAAATCGTAGAAGAGAAAAAATGGACCGGCGAGCATGACGCCCGCCGCACGGCCCAGGCCGAGGTTCCCCTGTTCACGCAGGACATTGAGTATGACGTCCTGATGGTTGCCGACGAAATCGGCGATTTCGGCGATTACCTGATGTATCGCACCTGGACGCCGCGTCTTGTCGCCGGCACCCAGGGTCTTGTGGCGGTAGCCTGGGACCGCCCGATCGAACAATGGGGAGCGGCGCAACTTCAGGAACGCTTTCTTAAATTAGCGGACCGCTGGATGCGTTCCAGGGATTACGCCGCCTGGGCGGCGGTGCGTTCCATCGGTGAAGCCGTCACGCGAAGCAAATCGAACAGCACGGAAGAAATAAGCAAATTTATTGGTTCAGACAAATTCCAGCTCGCCGCCTTTAAAGGACGCAAGCTGAGTTTCAGAAAATGGAACGGCCAATTACGCATGCCCATCGCCGTTATGACGGCCCGTTCCGTCGTCGCCCAGCCCCCCTTAAAGGGATTCCTTCATCAAAGAACAGAACTTGACACCTTGGGGTTGGACAAACCTGAAAGCAGTTGTGAGAAATGATCAGAAGAACCTTTATCATCTTTTTATTGTCACTGACGTCCGCCTCCGCCGCCCTGGCGCAAACGGCCTATGTCACCAATGAAAAAGACGACACACTGTCCGTCATCGACCTGAATAAAATGGAAGTCGTAAAGACAATCGAAGTCGGCCAGCGCCCGCGCGGCGCCTACCTGAGCCCGGATAACAAAACGCTATACCTGTGCGCCTCGGACGACGACACCATTCAGGAAATCGATATTGAAACCCTGACCGTGCGACATGAGCTTCCCTCCGGCGCAAATCCGGAAACCTTCGCCATCAGCGGTGATGGCAAACGGATTTACACCTCCAACGAATCCGATAACGTCGTGACCGTTATTGATCTAGAGAACCGCAAGTTGGTCGGCCAGGTCGATGTCGGCGTCGAGCCCGAAGGCATGGCTGTCAGCCCGGATGGCAAGATCGTTATCAATACATCCGAAACCACAAACATGGCGCACTGGATCGATTCCGAAACGCTGGAAATTTTCGACAACTCGCTGGTTGATGCACGCCCTCGTCACGCAGAATTCGACTCTGAGGGAAAACATCTTTGGGTGTCGGCGGAAATCGGCGGCACGGTCAGCGTTTTCGATGTCGAAAACCGTCAGGAAATCGCGAAAATTCCTTTCGCCATCAGAGGCATTCATAAAGACAGGGTGCAACCTGTCGGCATCCGCCTATCCGCTGACGGGCGCTACGCCTTCATCGCCCTCGGCCCCGCCAACCATATCGCCGTGGTCGACGCCAAAACGTTCGAGGTGACAAAATACATCCTGGTCGGCCGCCGTGTCTGGCACATGGCCTTCACCCCGGACCAGAAAAAGCTGCTCACCACCAACGGCGTCAGCGGAGATGTCACCGTCATCGACGTCGACGACCTGAAAGCCGTCAAATCCATCAAGGTTGGACGCTTCCCCTGGGGCGTCGCCATTCGCCCTTAAAACATTTACGGAGTTTCACATGCGAATTTTTTCATTCTTTCTAATCGCCCTGGCTATCCTTTTCAGCGCACCGGCCGCCCTCCAGGCGAAAGGCAATATGGCGAAAAAAGTTTACCGGCTTGAGCCACTTGTTCTGGGCGATGGCGAGGAAAACGACTTCGCCGTCTCGCGAAAGGAAGTGAAGTTGGAGACAGGAAAATATTACGTCCTGCCCGTCACCGCCAAGGGATTCAAGGAGTATCGGCTGGAAGCGCCGGAGTTTTTCCAGAACATTTGGGTGTCGCAGGTTGTCGTTGAGGACCTGGAAGTCCACACCACTAAAATTCACGCCATGGAATTTGACGATCAGGGAACCATGGACCTGTGGTTCATCGCCATCAAACCCGGAACCTACGACTGGTCAATTGAGGATTTTGAGGAAAAAGGAATGACGGGTACATTTGTCGTCGAATAAGGGTTGGCAAGAGGGAATTGAAATGGCCGAGGAGACCAGCGCACTTGACATAAGCTCCGTTTCCTTTGCTTACACAAAAACAGCAAAGGCCCTGGACGACGTCTCTTTCAGCGTGCCAAGGGGGCGTTTCACGGCCCTGCTCGGCCCCAACGGGGCGGGAAAATCGACGCTGATTTCCCTTGTCACCCGCCTTCTCGGCCAAACCAGCGGCTCGATCCGCATTGACAGCAAGAACATCGAAGACTCCCCAGGCGAGGCCATGTCGCGTCTGGGGATTGTCTTTCAGCAACCGACCCTTGACCTTGACCTGAGCGTCACCCAAAACCTTCGTTACTTCGCCGCCCTTCATGGCATGCCGAGAAATCTCGCTGAACAGAGAATCGACGAGGAATTGCGCCGCTTCAATATGCTCGAGCGCCGCAATGAAAAAGTGCGCCGCTTAAACGGTGGCCATCGCCGCCGGGTCGAGATCGCCCGCGCCCTGCTCCACCAACCGGCCTTTTTGCTCCTGGACGAACCGTCCGTGGGACTTGATATTCCCACCCGGGAAAAAATCGTCGAGCATGTCCACAGCCTTGCCCAAGAGGAAAATATCGGAGTGTTGTGGGCGACGCATCTGATTGACGAAATTATGGACGAGGACGATGTTGTCGTCCTTCACCAGGGCAAGGCGATTGAAAAAGGGCCGGTCCCGGACATTCTTGCGTCGAGCGGCTTGCCGTCCCTTGGCGAAGCCTTCAATAAATTGACCGGGGAAACCGGGTCATGAGCGCCACGGCCTTCCTGATCTGCTTCAAGGGGATCGCGACGCGCGAAGTCCTGCGCTTTTTTCAGCAGCGTGAACGCTTTCTGGCCGCGTTGATCCGGCCCCTGTTCTGGTTGCTGGTGTTCGCCGCCGGTTTCCGCGCCGCCCTCGGAGTTTCCATCATTCCCCCTTACGAGACCTACATCACCTACGAGGTCTACATCACGCCTGGCCTGATCGGCATGATCCAGTTGTTCAACGGCATGCAGAGTTCGCTGTCGATGATTTACGACCGGGAAATGGGATCCATGCGGGTGTTGATGACATCCCCCATGCCGCGGTGGTTCCTGCTGGTCAGCAAACTGCTTGCGGGAACGGCGGTGTCGATTATCCAGGTCTATGTCTTTTTAGGGATCGCCTTTCTGTTTGAAATAGAAGCCCCGGCTATTGGCTATCTGGCCCTGCTTCCTGTCCTGGTCGTCACGGGCTTGATGCTGGGTGCGCTCGGCATGCTGCTTTCAGCGACGGTGCGCCAGCTTGAGAACTTCGCCGGGATTATGAATTTCGTCATTTTCCCGATGTTTTTTCTATCATCGGCCCTATATCCATTGTGGAAGATTGGCGAGTCGAGTCCCCTGCTCAGGCAAATCTGTGAACTCAACCCCTTCACATATGCCGTTGAAAGCATCCGGTTCGCGCTCTACCAGCAATTTAACGCCAGCGCCTTTTTCGTGACCGCGATAGCTGGCGTGTGCTTCCTGCTTCTCGCCATCAAGGGATACAACCCAGCCAAGGGAATGACGCAAAGAAAGGGGCCGCCATGAAAAAACGTCTACTCCTTTCTGTATGGATTTTGCTGTTTGCCTTCACCGCCCAGCCTGTCATGAGCAGCGAACTGACCGGTACGAGACACATCAAACTGATGTCCGGCGCCGGCGAGGAAATCAGTATCGGCAGCATCACTTTCAAGAAACGGGGCGATGGCGATGGCTATACCTATGACTTCAGCCTGGACGACGCCAAGTTCGCCGAACACTTCCTGTCCATGCGCCCGTTCAAATGCCTGGAAGGCGAGGTTCAATACCTGTGTCATCTTCCCTATCCTTACGAAAAAACACACAGCATTTCGGCCAGAAATTTCGCCGACCTGGAACATGAATTCCTGTTTATTCACAAGAAGCTGACGGACTATGGCATCGATATGTGGAACGGGGTGTATTTCGTGATTTCGCAAACGCCCTCCGGATTGACGGGACGCCTGCACGAACTCGATATGGATATCCTGGCCTCACCGCCGGAAGCGGGCGTTATGTATCCGCTGCTGGAAGCGGAGAAAATGCAGGGAGAGCCTTCGTCGCATTGGCTGCCCTACCTGAAAATCGAATAGAGCCCATGATTCGCACGATTGTCCTGATAGCCTTTCTATCGTTTTCACCATCACATGTATTGGCGGACGAGGCCGAAAACTCTCCGCAAGTCATGGTCAGGTTATTCGCCGCCTATGCCAAATTCAAAATGGCGGACTATTCCGGCGCCAGGGAAATCTGGGAGAAGGTCGGAGACGCAGGCGGAGGCAAAGCGCTATTCAACCTCGCCATTCTGTATGAAGACGGACTGGGCGTAGAAACCAACATTGATCAAGCCCTGACGCTTTACCGGAAGTCCGCAAACGCAGGCAATCGCTCAGCCCAATATCGGCTGGGTAAGTTGTTGCTGGATGGCGAGAAGACACCCCGAAACGAGGCGGAAGCTACTCACTGGCTGGAGCGCGCCGCCCAGCAGGGAGACGAGGACGCCGCCATCCTTCTTGACAGCCTAAAAAAGGAATCTTCCACGAACTAAAACTGAGACCTGAGGCTTTCCTTGGCTTTGCGTATCCATTCCTCGTCCCGATCCTTACGGGGCTGATCCAAGGCCATCTCGCCAACCGTCGTCGTCGGTTGATGGCCCAGAATCAAAACCCGGTCGGCCAGACGCACAGCTTCGGATAAATCGTGGGTGACGAAAATAACGGTGCGGGGCGTTTTATCCAGCAGTTCACCCAACATGCCACGCAAATTGTCCGCCGTGCTTTCATCCAGGGAAACAAACGGCTCGTCCATCAACATGATTTCCGGCTCGACAAGCAGAGCCCTCGCCAGGGCCACCCGGCGCGCCATTCCCATGGATAGTCTGTTGGCGAAGACGGCTTCCTGACCCTGAAGGCCGACGGCTTCAAGCATGGCGGACACCTTGGCGTCCTGCCCCTTTTCCTGATCCAGGACAAGGCGAAGGTTGTCGGCAACGGTCATCCAGGGAAGCAGGCGCGGGCTTTGAAAGACAAATCCGGTTTTCTCCACACTCGGTACGTCGCCGGAAAAATCCTTGTCGAGACCGGCAACAAGGTTGAGCAATGTCGTCTTGCCGCATCCGGAAGGCCCGATGACGGCCAATACTTCTCCGGATGAAATACGGAAGCTTAGGTTATGCAGAACCTTTACCGCCGGGGCGTCACCGGCGGCGGGAAATGTCTTGGCCTTGATGTTGACGTCAAAACCGTCAGCGTTTCCAGGCTGTGACCCGTCGTTCGATGGGTTGCAGGAGTCCATGTTCAATACCTTGAATAACGACAATAAAGGCTAACGAATACGCCAGAATACCAGTGACGTCGAATAGCTGGAAATACACACCGAGCTGGAAACCAACACCGTTTCCACGGCCCAAAAGCTCGACGACCAGAACGATTTTCCAGATTAAGGCGAGGCCCGAGCGGGCCGACACCGCCAGATAGGGATACAGTTGCGGCAGGATGACATGACGCAGGATGCGCCCGCGACCGATTTTAAAGCAGTTGGCCATGTCCAGAAGATCCCGGTCGATCGCCCTGGCGCCCTCACGCAGGGTCACCGCAACATTGGGAATTTTGTTGATGGAGACGGCCAGAACGGCCGCCGTTTCGGTCAGCCCAAACCAGACATAACAAAGAATAATCGTCACCAGGGCGGGAATGTTCAGGAACAGAATCAGCCAGGAATCGAAGAAATCGTCCAGATGCTTTTTGCGTCCCATGGCGATGCCAATCGCAGCGCCGATGATCATGGCGAGAAAAAAGCTAACGACGACCCGGGACAAAGTGGCCCAGATATGGGGCAGCATCTCGCCACTACCGAGTTCTGAAAACATGGTTTGGAAAACCGGCACGGGACCCGGAAGCAGCCTGCTTCCGACAGCCAAGGCGGCGACATACCAGCAAACAAGCAGCGCAAGTACGGATAGCCCCTGAACCGCGGGTTTATGGCGTATCATTGCCCGTCATCAATAGGTCACACTTTCAGCGAAAGTGCCCTTTTCGATTCCCTTACCCGGGCCGACAAGCTTGGCGCCGCCGATCTCGGCAAGGATTGCGAAAAGCTTGGCCGCTTCCTTGCGTTCATGATCTCCCCAGCTTGCCGGGATTCCGGCTCGATAGCCTTTCTTCAAAGCAGCGAAGGTGGCGTCATCCTTCGCCTTGGTCAGGGGCCGGATGCGTTCCCATTCGGGATCAGACTTGCCGAGGATCGCTTTGGCTTCCAGAAGGGCCGCATTGAATTTTTTCAACGCCCCGGGATTAGCGTTCACCCAGTTATCATTGAAGACATAACCGATTTGCGGAACCTGGGCCGCAATTCCCAAGTCGCTGGCGATCTGTCCGACATCAACCACCCGCCGCATGCCCTTGGCCTCCAGCTTGGCGGCGAAATGCCAGAAGGTCAGAACGGCATCGACCTTGCCATCTTCCAGTTGCTGCGACAGCAGTGGCGGCGCCCCGAAGACCTTTTCAACGGATTTATCGAGTTCCAGGGCATGCTTTCCACTGGCGAGGGCTCGCATAAGCAGCCAGCTCTTGTCCAACGGACCACCTGCAATGCCGATCTTACGTCCGGGCAAATCCTTGATGGACTTGATGGGAGAGTCTGCACCAACCATTAACGCGCCGACGGAAACGGAATAAGGAATGAAGGTGAAGCCCTTGCCCTCGGCCCGTTGGCGCGATGTCCACAGCCAGTCCGTCACAATGGAATCGACGGCACCGCCTTGCAGCGCGACCGAGCTCGCCTGTTTTCCGGCGAAACCGTTCACCTGAACATCAAGGCCATGCTTGGTATCCAGTTTGTGATGTTTGAGAACGTTCAGTTCCCAATTGACGGTACCGAATTTCAGAACGCCAAGTTTCAAACTGACCGTTTCGGCCTTTGCAGATACCGCGCAGAGAAAAATCACGACCGCTAAACCAATGAGATGAAATATCTTGAACATGTAACGACTTATCCGTTTCAACTTGCAGATGTTCTTGCCTTTATTGCTGAAGTTAGGATAGCACGTTGCCAACCAGTTGCCATAAGACCTTTGATGAAGGCCTCTCAGATCATGAAGAAATATATTCTTTTCCTCCTGCTCATATTGCCCTTTCCCGCCCTTGGCGTGGAATTGCCGGAAGGCTTTAGAATGAACCACTACCGGGCGGCGACGCCCGATACGGTTCCCGGAGGAACGGTTGTCGACGCCGCAACCGTCGAGCGTCTAGCAAGCGAAGGCGCGACGCTGGTCGACGTTATGGGCGCAGGTCAGTTCGCCAGCGAAGGGCTGGATGGGGCCTGGATTATCGACAAACAACATCTATCCATTGATTCAGGGGTCTGGCTGCCCAATGTCGGGCGCGGTTATCTGACCGAGCGACTGGAAGCCTTTTTCCGACATGAACTCAGGCGTTTGAGCCGCAACGATTTAAATCATCCCTTCATCTTCTATTGCGTCGCCGATTGCTGGATGGCCTGGAATGCGGCGAAACGCGCCGCCCTTTGGGGTTATGGAAGCATCTATTGGTTCCCTGAGGGAACGGATGGCTGGAAGCGCGCCGGGCACACGTTGATCCATGCCGTTCCCACGCCTTTATCCGTCGCGCAATGAACGAGGCCTCGACTTAGGTCTTATTGACGTTTTCCAGCCCCTGTCCGATAAGAACAACTGGTAAATATTCAATTGGATGCGAGCTATGATGAAGGCACTTATTTCCGGCCTGGCGACACTGGTCTTTTCAATTTCCATCTCGACCACTGCTCATGCCAGTGACGACGACTTGTATAAGGAAGCAATGGTTGCCGCGGGGTATGCCGCTTTTCAACATCGGTGTATCGCCTGCCATTCCATGGAATCATCCAAGAATTCCTTTGGTCCCAGCCTGCACGGTGTCTTGGGCCGCAAAGCCGGAAGTCTTCCCAGGTACTCGTATTCAGAGGCCATGAAAAAAGCCGGTTTCATCTGGGACGACAACTATCTGCGCGACTGGATCGCCGACAATGAAAGCTTCCTTCCCGGAACCCGCATGCGCCATGTCGCGATTTCCGACATCACCGAACAGGACTATCTTCTCGCTTTCATCAAAACCCTGAGGTAATCACCTGATGACCGGGTAAAGTGTTCCGCCATGGCGCTATCATTTTTCCCGTTTATTCTTTCAATTCTTCTGATCCTTTGCCCTATCGAGGCAAAGGCGGGACTGGCTGAAGAAGAACTGGCCGACCTGATTATCCCGCCCTATAAACTGGGCGCGCGCGATGCCGGCCTGCCGGTCTGGACGTTGCTGGATGGTGGCGGCGCGCCTGCGGGGTATGTCTTCGAATCCAATGATCTCGTACCCATCCCGGGTTTTTCCGGCACCCCCATCAATTTACTGGTCTCGATAGACAGGGAAGGGAATTTCCTTGAGGTCAAGGTTCTGTCCCAGAACGAGCCGGTCTTCGTCAGCGGCCTTGGCGCGCGCCCATTACACAAGTTCGTTCGTCAATATCAGGGGAAATCGCTCGCCAGCAATATCAAGGTCAGCAGTAAATACGGAAAAAGCGGGTCGGGAGTTGACGGCACCATCGTGCTGGACGGGGTGACCAAGGCCACGGCCTCGGTCAGGATCGCCAACGAAACTATTCTGGCCTCGGCCCTGAAAGTCGCGCGTGAGAAACTTGCCGGCGTCGCCCCCAAACCCGCCGGACGGCCGCGCACGGATATTTTCGAACGGATGAGTTGGGCTGAATTGATCGACTCAGGCCTGGTGCAGCACCTGCGTCTCGCCAACAAGGATATCGAGCTTGCCTTCAAAGGATCAATGTATGAAGGCGAGGATGAGGATGCGCTGGCGGACCCGGAAGGACTCTATGTCGACCTCTGGTTCGCCGACTTAGGGCTGCCGATCATCGCCCGTAACGTTCTCAGCGAGGCTGGAATTAAAGAACTCTATACCCATGTCGACGAACATGAGGAACCGCTTCTGGTCCTGGCGAACGGACGGCACAGTATCGTCCGGCCAGATTTTGTCCGAAATACAGCGCCCGAGCGCCTGGGCATTATTCAGGACGGTTATCCGGTCAGCATTCGTGATGCCGATGTGGACATTTTCCTTAAACCCGGAGTTCCTTCAAGCGAACAGGCCATGGCTTTTCGTCTCGACCGGCGGCTCGGTTTCGATCCGGCCTCGCCCTGGTCTTTCTATATCAAGACAATCCGAAAACGCGGTCAGTTCCGCCCCGAAATCGCAAGCCGTAACATGACGGCGGAATATTCTTTACCCGAGACATATTTCATCCTGCCCGAAGAGAAAAGCGATGCGCCACCCTGGGTCGCCTCGTGGAAGGACCAAATCTGGAATCTGACCGCTTTGGGTCTTTTTCTTGCGGCCCTGACATGGGCCTTGCTGAAGCAGGAGAAGCTCACCACTTCGGGGCATCTCAATACATTCAGGTATTCAGCCCTGGCCTTTACCCTGTTCGGCATTGGCTGGTATGGCCAGGGTCAGCTGAGCATCGTCAACCTACTGGCATTGGTGCGGGCCGCCGCCGAACAGCAAGGCGTGACATTCCTGCTGTATGATCCGATCACTTTAAGCATCTGGATGTTTGTTCTTATCTCCCTGATCGTCTGGGGCCGGGGTGTTTTCTGCGGCTGGCTTTGCCCGTTTGGCGTTTTGCAGGAAATATCACATCTTCTGGGTAGGCTTTTAAGACTTCCCGCCCTCAGCCTTTCTCCGCGCTACGACAATCTTCTTCTTAAAATGAAGTACCCGGTGCTTGGTGGGCTTGTGTTGATGGCGGTGGTTTCTCCTTCCCTGACGGATAAACTGGTGGAGGTCGAACCCTTCAAAACCTCGATCACTTTGTATTTTGACCGCTCCCTGCCCCATGTCGCCTATGCGGCGGCCTGGTTGTTGATGGGGATATTTTTGTTCAAACCCTTCTGTCGCTTTATCTGTCCGCTGGGGGCCGGGCTCGCCCTTCTCGGCAAACTGAGGGTGATCAAGTCGATCCCGCGGTACAGTGACTGCGGCAGTCCCTGCCGTCTCTGTCAGGTGCGCTGCCAATACAACGCCATCGATAAAACGGGCGAGGTGGACTACGACGAATGCTACCAATGCCTGGAGTGTGTCGACATTTATTACGACGATAAAAAGTGCGTCCCCCTGATTCTTGCCGCCCGGGGAGAAAAAACATGAATACGAGACCATCGAGACGCCGCTTTATCTCCATTATCGGCGCGGCTGCGGGATTGTCGCTGACGCCCGGCCTCTCGCTCGCCACCCCCCATCGGGTAACCTGGACCGGCAGGACTTTGGGGGGAGAGGCCTCAATCAGCCTTTATCACCACGACAAGCGGGCGGCTGAGAAAATCGTCACCGCCTGCGCCGCCGAGATTTTCCACCTGGAAAAGGTATTCAGCCTGTTTCGCCGCGACTCGGCCCTCGTGAGATTGAACAAAGAGGGTCATTTATCCTCTCCACCCATTGAACTGGTCTCTCTGATAAAACAGGCCAATGACATTTCACAGATGAGCGATGGCGCCTTCGACATCACCGTTCAACCCCTATGGGCGTTGTATGCCCGTCATTTCGCAAAAGCCCACGCCAACCCGGAGGGGCCTGAGCGTCGCGTAATCGACAAGGCCCGGAATCTTGTCGATTGGCGGAACATATCAATTGCCGAAGACAGGTTGTCCTTCCTGAAGTCCGGCATGGCGATAACCCTGAACGGTATCGCCCAAGGGGAAATCACAGACAGTATTTGCGACTTGCTCCAGCGCAACGGCATCGACAATACGCTGGTTAATCTTGGAGAATTCAGGGGAGTTGGCGGCCATCCCGACGGCCGGCCCTGGCGGATCGGCGTTGCCGACCCTTTGAAAGAATCCGGCTTGCTGGACACTCTGGAGGTAAAAAACCAGGCCGTCGCCTCGTCGGGCGGGTACGGCACGCCCTTCGACGCCAAGGGCAATTCCCATCACCTTTTCGACCCCCAAGAAGGCCGTCCTGCACCCTTCTGGGCCGGGGTGACGGTGGTCGCAAAAAGGGCGGCGATGGCGGATGCGTTATCAACAGCCCTGGCCGTCACGCCCCCTGAGCGGGCTCAAGACATGGTACGAGCCTGCGACGATCTAAAGGCCATACTGGTTGCGCCGGATGGAGCCGTGACGCGGATCGTCTCCTGAACGAATGAAGGCCCGCTTCAGCTGACATGAGCCTAAAGTCGAATTTTGCTGATTCACCTTGTCTGGGATATTGAAGGACTATCTC
>CAZBEC010000022.1:10654-70394 GCA_964490815.1 uncultured Thalassospiraceae bacterium | reverse complement strand
CTTCATTCAACTGGTCTTCTATAAGGAACGGATCGTCCCATTGAAAAGCGGGCTTGCTCATTCTCTGGCCTCCGAAAACAGTTCCTCACCAGCCCCAATAGCCCTTAAGTTAATTTCCCCAATAGAAGGTTTCTGAAAAGCCGACACAGCCGTCGCCAATGCCTGCGAAGGGAAAAGCGCTTGATCGACAAGGACGCTCGCAAGTGCAACAGTGCCGATCGATAACCTGTTTGCCTTTTTCGCGGTTTGCACAAAAGGCAGACGAACCAATTTTGCCTTTGTTTCCGGAAGGTCGAGAGATTCCTCAGCGTAAAGTGTACAAGTAGAATCAAGATCAGCGATTCTGGCCCAGGATTTCTTCAGGCCATCCTCCGAGATGACAATGAAGCAATCGGGTGAATCGATAGCAGTGTATTCGATGGTTTGCGGACTGATGATAATTTCGGTAACCGAGTGACCGGTCATCACGGTGATTGGGTAATCGTCCTTCTGAGTCGCCTTCAGGCCCGCGAACATAGCGCCTTGGGCAAACGTCGCCGCGGCTGATCTGATTTTCTGACCGGCGCTGCCAGCAAGGACAATTCCCATCTGTCGGGCAACATTGTGTTCGAAACTTGGTTCGATGGTTTTCCTTGGTTTGATTCTTCCCTTGGATGCTTCCCAGGCTGCCCGCAGGCTCTCTCCATATTCGGGCCGAGGATTATTCGCGACCATTCCCTGTTCCATGTTGGCGCGATCCATCATGTCGGTCAGGTCCTTTTTCTTGAGTTCATTCCTTGGTTGATAATAGGCGGTACACATTTCCCAAATGTCGAGCATGGCGAAACCCGGCTCGCGGATCGCATCGGCTATATGCTCACCCAAATCGGAATCATGACTGGTTGCCCGGTAAACCCAGCCAGCGCCGGCGGCGGCAGCCGTTTTACATAAATCCATAGCGCCTTCCACATTCCCCATGGGGGTTGTTGCGGTGACGCCGTCCACAGGCGTGGTTACCGAGTGCTGCCCACCGGTCATGCCGTAGTTGAAGTTGTTGGCAACGATCAATGTGATGCCGACGTTGCGCCTTGCCACGTTCAGCAAGTGAGCGCCACCGATGCCGCACCCGCCGTCGCCCTTTAGAACGATCACCGTCAATTCGGGTCGGGCCAACTTTAGCCCGCAGGCGTAAGTGATGGAACGTCCATGTAAGCCGTGAAAGGCGTTTGTGGAAAAATATCGGTCCGAAAGCCCGATGCATCCGATGTCGGTAACGATGACAACCTTGGTTGGGTCTGGCTGCAACTGGACCAGCGCGTCATTGATCGCCTTGACCACCCGGTCGTGACCGCATCCAGGGCAGAATGGTAAAGGCCCCACTTTATCGGTTAGGTAAGTGGAATGGGAAAGGGCGTTCATAACAAACCTCCCTGCTTGATAATCTCCGATGGTGAAATGAGGGTGGTGTCCATTTTATTGACGCCGATGATTTCGGTGCCTGGCGGTGCGAGACGCTGAATCTCAAGAATGTATTGCCCCATGTTCATCTCGGGCACGATTACCTTCTTTACGCCCTTCAAGGCGTTAAGGATTGCGGACTCAGGAACCGGAAAAAGTGTTTTCAGGACCAGAGTCGAAACTGATGATCCGGCTTCCCGCGCCAGTCGGGTTGCGACAGAAGCTGAACGGGAGGTAATGCCGTAGCTGATGATCAGGGTTTCTGCGCCTTCGTCTCGGTCTTCCGTGTAGAGCGCTATTTCATCGGCGGCATCAATTACCTTCGCTGTATAGTGATCAATCATTTCCTGGGTTACCTGAGGATTGGCGGATAGGTATCCGTCCTTGTCGTGGGTAGAGGTCGTGTATCGGGCGATGTTTTCGTCACCGAAAGCTGAAAAAGGAGGAACCTCGCCTGGCAAATCGAAAGCGTGCGGCCGATAATCGGAACCGGTTACCGCGCGAGCACGTTCAATCATGGGCGGCAATTTGATTGCATCCAAATCTACAGTCTCCCGGGTCAGACCGATCTCCTTGTTGGTCAATACAAAGACCGGCACCCGGAACCGCTCGGCCAGGTTAAAGGCGACATATGTGAGTTCATAGGCCTCTTCGACGCTGGCCGGACTGAGCGCAATCATTGGAATGCCGCCGGATGTGCACCAGCGGGTAAATTGAATATCACCCTCTGCGCCCTTGGTGGCGGAACCGGTCGCCGGCCCCTGGCGCTGGACGTTGACGATGACAAGTGGCGTCTCGCCAATGATGGCGAGCCCGATGCTTTCGGAATACAGGCTGATCCCCGGCCCACTGGTCGCCGTCATCGCTTTGCTGCCAGCCATTGCGGCGCCAAGGCAAAGACCCATGGAGGCAATTTCGTCTTCGCCCTGGACCGCAACGCCACCCCTGGCCGGCACCATGTCCAACATGTACTGGAATACCGATGATGATGGTGTGATCGGATAACCGGCAAAGAAGTCGCAATTCGCCATCATGGCGCCGCGCGCGATGGCTTCATTGCCTTCGATGAATTCGAGTCCCATTGTTTTTTCCTTTGTGCGAATTAACTTGCCGCGGCAGCTGGTGCTTCGACGTCCGATTTCGGCAACATGGAAATGGCGTCAAACGGACAAACGTTGCTACATAGTTCACAGCCGATGCAGGTGTCTGGAGTGGTGATGACGTGCTCTTCTCCGAAAAACAGCGAGTCGTAGAAGCACATGCGGATGCAAATATTGCATTTCGGAAACTGACATTTTTCAGTGTCGATTTCGCAGAAAAGTGGCTCCATGGCGAACATCTCGGCCGGAGTCATCCGCGCCTTCTTCGAGGCCAGTCCATAAATCGACTCAATGCTCGGATAGCCGTGATCGTCGAGAAACTTTTCCATGCCATTGACGACTTTTGGAATCCATTCGATCCCTTTCAGCATCAGCACTGAGCCAACCTGCATGGCCCGGGCGCCGCTCATGATAAATTCGATAGCGTCGCGCCAGTCGAAAATGCCGTTGGATCCGGATATATGGCAGCCAACCTGCTGGTAAATTTCGTTGATCCAGCGTTGGGTAATGTATTTGACCCAGGGACCGCCGACACCAGCAGGGCCGCCGATGTAGGGTTCGCCCTTTTCAATATCGACGGCAAAACCGACAAAGCGTGAATTAACGGCGACGCTGGCGGCGCCTGCATCCATGGCGCTTTTCGCGATTTCGGTAAGCCGATTTGATTCCGGCGTCAGCTTGACCATTACGGGAATGTTGACGGCATCGACGATGCGTCGGGTAACTTCGGCGGTAACGCCAGGATCTTGGGCAATCCAGACCCCGTCCGCGCCCTCACCCATGCCCACCGGATGGGGGCATTGATAGTTCACTTCCAGCATGGGAACGCCACAGTCCTCGCACATTTTAGCCAGTTCAATCCAGCCTTCCATGGTGCCTGAGGCAATATTGGCGATAATGGCCGAGTCATGTTCCTCGGCATAGGCTTGGGTTTCCTTTAGAATGGAAATCCAGTCTTCCGCCTGTTCGCTGATATAACCTGAACGGGAATAAAACACGAAAGAGCGGGGAACCTTGCCTTTGATAATGCGGCCCTGATCATTGAGGATGGCGTATTTGGAATTCAACGTCAGCTTCTGCATGCCGGGGATATCGCCAATGGTCTTGGTGATCACCGCACCTGCGCCGTAGTCAATGCATTGTTTGATATTTTCGACGCTGTTACTGGGCTCTGCCGAAGCGACAATAATCGGGTTTTTCAGCTTAATTCCTGAAAATTCAATGCTCATGTCAGCCATGAAAATTCTCCACAAAATATTTAGGGAATTACTAAACGAGCATGTGACACGATCCGGGATCGATTGATAAATTCAAAAATAAATGATATTATTTAAAATAATTTATAAATCGGGGGTGATAGAATTTCTCAAAAATCAGTCGTCAATTTGCGTCATCTACGGGTGTTTATCGCTGTAGCGGAAGCGGGGAACTTTACCAGGGCTTCGGAGGAGTTGCTGCTTTCACAGTCTTCCCTGACTGTGACCATTCGCCAGTTGGAAGAGGATCTGGGCGTGACCTTGTTGAACCGGACGACGCGCCAGGTGCATATGACGGCGGATGGGGAAAAGTTCTTAAGCGATGCCAAACGCGTTGTCGAAGACTTCGATCGCATGATAGCCGGCATGCGTCTTTCGGCATCGCAACTGGAAGGAACTGTTAGAATCGCCGTATTGCCGTCCGTTGCGATACGTCTGATGCCCGATATCGTCACGCAATTTCACGAAACCCATGACGATGTCCGCATTCAACTACGCGACGACAACTCCCGGGGTTTGCTGCGTCAATTGCGTGAGAACGAGGTCGATTTCGGCATCGGCAACAAGTGGTTTGATTATCCTGAACTTGAATACCTACCCCTGACCCAGGATCGCTTCGGAGTGATTTGCCGCAAAGATGATCCGCTGGCCTCAAAGAAGGGGCCGGTATCCTGGTACGACATTGAGCCTGAACGCCTGTTTATCATGGCGGCCGATACCAGCATTTATACGACGCTGAAACAAACTCCGGAACTTGAAAACCTGCTTGATACAACGGCCGGCGAAGTGCTTGTCATGGTGACGCTGCTGGAAATGGTGCGGGTTGGCCTTGGAGTGACGGTGTTGCCAGAACTCGCCAGACCCGGGGATATGGAAACCGATCTTGTGTACCTTCCGCTCGTCAATCCGGTTGTGAAACGTGAGTTGTGCTTGATCCGCAGACGAAGTGAACCACTGTCATCCGGCGCACGCCAGGTATGGGATGCCATTCGTGGAGGGGTGCCGAAGCTCTGGAACAGCGGTCAGTAATTATTTACTTAATACGAATAATCTAAGAAATTTTTGAAATTGTATAAACGATCAAATCTCCGTCCAATATTAACCTGATTAAAAGTACGGCTTTTGGGCCGAAACATCTCAGGAGAATAAAATGGCCGGAAGAATTGATGCACGCCTTGCAGAATTGGGGATCACGATCCCCATCCCACCTGTTCCGGTAGCCAGCTATCTGCCGTACGTGGTGACGGGCAATCTTGTAGTTGTTGCCGGTCAGGTAACGTTGGAAGACGGCAAGGTAAAATATACCGGACGCTTTGGCGACGATATCAGCCTCGAGGACGGAGAGGCCGCGACCCGATTATGTGCACTCAACGTCCTATCCCAACTCAAGGCCGCCTGTGGAGATGATCTCGACCGGGTCAAACAGGTCGTCCGTCTGAACGCTTTTTTTAACGCCACACCGGATTTTCTTGATCACCCCCGAGTGATGAACGCGGCTTCCGATCTTATGGCCGAAATCTTCGGAGAAGCGGGCAAGCATACGCGCGTCGGTGTCGGCGTCACCTCCCTGCCCCTTGGGGTGCCGGTGGAACTGGACGGCATCTTCGAAATTGAATGAAAACCTAAAGCTACGGGAAAGAAACATGTTTGTACTTTGCGCTCACTATCTGGGTTCGGTTCCAGAAGAAAAACGTCAAGCTTTCGAAAAGCACGTGGAAGACACCCACATGCCCATGGTGGCGAAATATCCTGGTCTTGTTTCCTTGCGCCACTTGAAGGGGGTTCATTGGAATGACGACGAGCCGCCATATTTCCTAACTTTTGAGCTTGGTTTCGAATCCCGCGACGATTTGGACAACGCCCTGCAATCCGAAATCCGCTACGCGGCCCGCGATGATCTGGCAAATTTTGTCCCAATGTTCGATGGCGAAATCCGCCACGTCCTCTACGAAGTCAACGACATTTCGGTGCGAAGTTGATGCCTCAACCGACCCACCAAACTCGTCGCCGTTACTCTTAAAACAATTTCTCAACGGCGCGAGATATCTCAAACCTCGCCTGATCAAAGAGCCAGGGCCAACCAAGTGAATGAAACCCAATACGAATGGAGATACGAAATGCGACTATTTAAACCTACACTGATTGCGGCGGCCGCTTTCACCGCTTTCATCGGCCTTCAACCGGCTAGCGCGCTGGCGACCGCGTGCGGCACCTCGGACAAAATCACCGTTGCCGAGATGACATGGCTGTCGGCTAGTTCGCTCGCCCATATTACCAAGAAGGTCCTAGCCGATGGCTATGGATGCAACGTTGAAATTGTTCCCGGCGACACGGTGCCAACGGCCACCTCGATGCTCACTAAGGGAAAACCTCACATCGCCCCGGAACTATGGGTTTCGACCGCTAAAACTATCTGGGACCAAATGATGGATAAAGGCAATGTATACAAGGCCAACGATATTTTTGCCGGTGGCGGTGAAGAAGGCTGGTGGATTCCAGATTACATTGCCAAAGAACACCCCGGAATTAAGTCGATCAACGATCTAAAAGCGAACGCAACCGTCTTCGCCGATATTTCCGATCCCAGCAAGGGACGGCTTTATGGGTGCCCTCCGGGTTGGGGATGCGAAATTATCACCAACAATCTTTTTAAGGCTCTGGGCCTTAGCGATAAGTTTGAATTGTTCTCACCCGGCTCCGGCGCAAACCTGAAAGCCTCCTTTGCCCGCCAGGTTACCCGCAAAAAAGCAATTGTCGGCTACTACTGGGGGCCAACTGACGTGATCGGCAAATACAATCTTGTACGTCTGAATATGCCCGAACACGATGCGGCCAAGTTCAAATGCCTGACCGACAAAAACTGCACTAACCCTGAAGTAACCGGATGGGCCGTTGGCGAAGTCGCCGTTGCAGTTGTCAGTGAACTGAAAGAAAAGGCGCCAAATGTTGCTGGATTTCTTTCAAAATTGCAGGTTCCAAATGCTGAAATTAGCAAAGTGCTTGCGTGGGGAGACGACAACAAAGCCTCACCCGAGGAAGTCGCCAGCCATTTCCTGAAAAACTATGCCCCGATCTGGACAAAGTGGGTGCCGGCAGACGTCGCCGACAAGGTTAAGGCGTCGCTCTGATGAACGGATCAATCCGGTTGGAATAGTTTTTGAACCGGAACGGGGGCGGGTGCAATTTCAAGCCCGTCCCCGTTTATGAATTAAGACATTGCGAGAAGGACGGAGACCTAGTCATGGCGGAAAATTTTCCAAATATGTTTGATACGCGTTCGCTTCGTATCATCGTCGACGACGGATTCAACTGGTTTGTAGCCAATTATGGCGAAGCCATGGAGGTCATGTTCCTCCCCGTTCTCAAAATGTTGATCTCGATGGAAAAATTCCTTCAATGGCTGCCCTGGTATGTGGTGCTGATCGCTTTGGCCACGCTTACCTATCTTGCGTGCCGTAATGTGAAAATAACGGCGAGCACCGTGGTCATGATGCTTCTGGTTGGTTTTGTCGGCATATGGGATGCGGCCATGGCGACGATTGCGCTGATGCTGACGTCGACTTTTCTGGCGGTGCTGATCGGCATTCCCGTCGGGGTCATCATGTCGCGGTCAAATGCGATGCAATCCATTACGTTGCCGGTCCTCGACATCATGCAGACCATGCCGATTTTCGTCTACCTTATCCCCTTCGTGATGTTGTTCGGACCGGGCAAGATTCCGGCCCTGCTGGCAACCATAGTGTTCGCCGTGCCGCCGGTGATTAGGCTGACAAACCTAGGTATCCGCCAGGTTGATGCGGAAGTGATCGAGGCCTATACGTCGTTCGGCGCAACCCGGCGACAGCTTTTATTCAATGTCCAGATTCCTCTGGCCTTGCCGACCATAATGGCCGGCATCAATCAAACTACCATGATGGCGCTTTCCATGGTCGTGATCGCTTCAATGATCGGCGCAGGCGGACTTGGCTATCAAGTACTGCAGGGCATACAACGTCTGGAAGTCAGTCGTGGCCTGTTGGCCGGCCTGGGCATTGTTTTCCTGGCCGTGATTTTCGATCGCATCGCCCAGGCTTATGGGCGCAGGATGCAACAGCACCTTCACCTGGAATCTTGAGGGAGCGAGGAAATGACCAAGATAGCAATCAAAAATGTTTACAAGATTTTCGGATCCAACCCCCTGGATGTACTGGGACAAGCCCAGGCAGGCGCCGGCAAGGATGAGATCCTAAGCCAAACAGGCCACGTCATTGGAATTCGGGACGTCAGCTTGAACATTGAAGCGGGCGAGACTTTCGTCGTCATGGGTTTGTCCGGATCAGGGAAATCGACTCTCATTCGCCACATCAACCGTTTGATTGAGCCTACCGCCGGGCAAATAGTGGTCGATGGCGAGGATGTCCTGCAATTGGACCAAACGCAACTGCGCGACTTCAGGCGAAACAAGATCAGCATGGTCTTTCAGCGTTTCGGCCTGTTGCCGCACAAGACAGTCCTGGAAAATGTCGCTAGTGGCTTGATAATAGCCGGCACTGCAAAGGACAAGGCATACAAACATGCAGAAGAGCAAATCGAACTGGTCGGTCTCGCCGGGTTCGAGAAACATTATCCGCGGCAATTGTCGGGAGGTATGCAGCAACGGGTCGGTCTGGCCCGAGCGCTGGCGACTGATGCGGAAATCTTGTTGATGGATGAAGCCTTCAGCGCCCTTGATCCCTTGATCCGAAACGATATGCAACAGCAGTTGGTGGAACTACAGAAACGACTGCATAAGACCATCGTGTTCATCACCCACGACCTGGATGAAGCACTCAGGCTGGGTAATCATATCGCCATCCTCAAGGACGGTGAACTCAGGCAAGTGGGAACGCCAGAGGAAATACTCGCCAATCCGGCCGATGATTACGTGCGACGTTTCGTCATGGACGTTAACCGCGCTCGTGTCGTTAAGGCAAAATCGGTAGCCGAGGAAATCCCGACCCTGGCGGCTACAGACCTAAATTCAGAAACGGCTGCAGCGGCGGTATCGCGATCGACTTTTGGGGCTGCTTTCGTTCTTGCCGACGATGGCTCGTTGGTCGGAGGGATGAACCAACGACTGATTGACTCCTGCAACGGCAACATTAGCGAAGCTCAGCTTTTGCCGGTAGTTCAATTGATCAATGGGGTTGTAATCGACGATGTCCTCCATGCCAGCGCCACGAGCGAGTTGCCCCTGGCTGTAACCGAAGAAACAGGCTCGCTGATTGGCGCGGTTACCCGTCAAGGCTTGATGACGGCGATCTCCCGTAAGCCGGAGATCGGCTAATCTCCCTATTTTCAAATTTGGCCAACCATGTTGCGTCATTGCCAAACTGTTTGGTTGCTTCCAGATGATTAAGCTGCAAATCCCATCGCCAGCTGGAATCTATCGCTCTCATCACTTTGCTACATTAGGGCTATTTGCAGAAGCCTGGCTAAATCTTCTGAAGCAGGAATGATCGTGATTTCTTAACAGGTGTATTTGGCAATTGGGAAAGACATGAGACAAATTCCTTCATCACGAACAAGCATGCCTCAAGCAATTGAAAACCGCCGTTTACGATAAAATTGTCCAAATTTTCAAAGGCCAAAGAAGGTAAATGGCTGTTAACCGGAGGCGCAGCCCCGTTTTTCAGATGTGCAGGAACCGCATCCGCCGCCTTCTTCTCTGGGCGGGCCAAATTCCGGATGCTTCCGGGCAAAGCTGTAGGCCAGGCGTTGAACGCCAATCCATACAATCAGCATACAGGCGATAGCGAGGCTCGCTATAAGAAAATCAGTCATGTATTCTTCCCTCCTTATTGTATGCATATACCTTTAAAAACTGCCACCCAGCCCGGCGAAGCCCATAAAGGAAAGCGACAGCAATCCGGCAATCATAAGGCTCAATGCCGCCCCTTGGGCAATGTTTGGAACGTCCGCCAGTTCTAGACGTTCACGCAGCCCGGCCATAAGCGTAATGGCAAGAGTAAACCCTGCTCCGGCACCAATGGCATAGACGAGCGACTGGGTGAAATCATACTGTTTGAAAGTTTGAAACAGCGCCAAACCAAGAATGGCGCAGTTTGTCGTGATGAGCGGCAGGAATATTCCCAGGGAACGAAACAAGCCGGGAATGAACTTCTTCAAAACCATCTCAACCAGCTGAACTGCCGAAGCAATAACGGCGATGTATGCGATTAATCTCAGAAATTCGATATTGAAACTGGTCAGAACAAAATTGATCCCATAAGCGCAAACCGAACTAACCAACATAACGAAACAGGTTGCCAGCCCCATTGGCACGGCGGTTTCCAACTTGGCCGATACTCCCAGGAACGGGCACAACCCAAGGAATAACGCCAAAACGAAATTGTTGATCAGCGCGGCATTGAGAAAAATGAAAGACAGGCTATCCGGCTGCATGACGAACTCCCGTATCTTCCTTGCGGGCGGCATTACGCTGATTTATCCAGTTAAATCCTAGAAGTAGAAAACTGAGAACGATGAAACCGCCGGCAGGGAGGATCATGATCACCCAGGGCTCAAAACGCGGCCCGAAAAGATCAAACCCAAACAGCGAACCTGCGCCGAGAACCTCTCGTACAACCCCGAGACACAATAGGGCGAATGTGAACCCGGCACCCATGCCAATGGCATTAACGACAGTTTTGGCTAGCCGCTGCCTTGAAGCATAGGCTTCAGCGCGGCCAAGGATGATGCAGTTGACGACAATGAGCTGAATGAATGCGCCCAGCGCGTTGTACAGGTCCAGCGATATCGCCTGGATCAGATAATCGACGATGGTGACGAAAGTGGCGATGATGATGATGTAGGTCGCTATTCGTGCCTGTTTGGGAATGATATTTCGCATCAACGATATAAGCGTCCCGGAGGCCACAAGCACGAAGGTTGTCGCCAATCCCATCGCGAGAGCATTTAGCCCAGTATTGCTGACGGCCAGTACCGGGCACATGCCAAGCAGCATAACAAAGACCGGATTCTCCCTCCACAATCCCTCTGTGAAAACGCTTAGTGTGACGGCATCATCTTGTTTTGGCTTCATATTTCGATCTTCCGGGTTGGCCATTACTTTATCTCCGGCGAAGCAAATCGACCATTACGTAATGTTTCTAAATGAGGCAGCAGAGCTGGCAACAGCTCTTGTGCGGATTTATTGAGCGCCTTGCCGACGGCGCGCGATGAAATTGTCGCCCCTGATATGGCATCGATCTCCCAGTCATTCTTTTTCGCACCGTGTTTGACCGTCACGATTGGATTTTCCAGGGCGTTTCCTTCATCGTTGATGCTGGCGTCAAGACTGTTGAAATTTTCCAGAAAATCAGGATCAAACTTGATCTTGTCTCCCAGCCCGGGTGTTTCAGCCATCTTCAGGACACGAATGCCGCGAATGCACTGACATTTAGGGTCGTAGCCGTACAACAGTGTGATTATATCCGCATACCCTTGAGCGGCAGCCGGAGCGGCGATCCCCAGCAACATGCCTTTGGCGTCATATCCCGCAAAGATGGATGTCCCTTGCCTGTTTTTGTCAAAGGGGAGTATGTCGCCGTCCGCGATCAGGAGTTTTTTTTGAACGACCGCGCCGGGAACAACCATGGACACGGCCTCTTCCGTTGCTCTCCTTTGATTTTCCGCGATGTACGGTTTGGTAAACTGGAACACCAGAACCACGAGGAACCCGGATAGCATCGCCACGCCCCCCAATGTCGCTATCATCCCAAGGGCGGGGGGCTTCAGTGGTTTTTGATCCTCGTTCTGATTGTTCATGGATTTACATCCGGTCTTTTTCGCTTTTGTCCGAATGGTTTCGGCTGGGTGAAATGTTCGATCAGCGGTGTTGCGGCATTTCCAAGCAAAATCGCATACATGACCCCCTCGGCCATACCCCCAAACAATCGAATGATTACCGTAATGACGCCAATCAAAGCACCGAAGATTACCGTGCCCAGTGGTGTTACGGGCGAGCCCACCATATCGGTCGCCATGAACCAGGCGCCAAGCATCAAGCCACCGGAGAAAAGCACGAAAAGAGGGCTTGGGTAGACTGTGGGATCGATGAGGTAGAAAACACCGGAAAGCAGGGCCGCACTTGAAAGTATCGATACGGGGATACGCCAGTCGAGCATTTTTCGAAAGGCGAGATAAAGCCCGCACATAATAATGAGCAAAGCCGGCGCTCCAGTCGCAAAGCCGGCTTTAATGCCGATAAACAATTCAAAGATGGACACCTGTTCGCCTTGAAATTTCTGCAGCGCCAACGGCGTTGCCCCGGTGTAGGTATCAATCGCAACACTATGCCCCCATGCTATTATATCGGGAGGAGACAACATCGGCAGGGTTAAACTCGAGGGAATGAAAGTCTGAAATCGTCCTTCAAAAAAGGCCGGCGGCCAAGTGTTGACGGCGACCGGGAAGGCTGCCTGAACGAAGGCCCGGCCGACAAGAGCCGGATTGAAAACGTTGAACCCAAGCCCGCCAAAAAGGGTTTTGCCTACGCCGATCGATACCATGCCACCCACGGCCGCCATCCAAATCGGCAAGCTGGGCGGCAGCGTTAGCGCAAGGAGAATACCTGTGATTACGGCGCTCCAGTCGCCCAGGGTGCTGGATTGCCCTTTAGCCCAGGAGAAAAATCGTTCCGTGAACAGGCACGACAGGACGCATGTAAGCAGCAACGCGATGGCACTCAACCCGAATTGCCAGATCATGTAAACCATCAACAGGACAAGCGCGTTGACGACATTTCGCATTATGTCAGTCACGCTTTCATCGCTGCGGATATGGGGCGATGAGCGCAACTTTATTTGCGGTTTTTGTGACATTTAGCTAAGCCGCCTTTTCGCGGTGGACGGCTTTGGCAATCCGGAAATACTGCACTAGCGAAATTTTTGATGGGCATACATACGAGCAACATCCGCATTCGAAACAGTTGGCGAGATTGTATTTGTCCATCATCGCATCGTATTCGCGCTTAGCGGCAAGTTGGCCCAGAATCGAAGGATTTAGATGCATGGGACAAGCATTGACACATCGGGCGCATTTAATGCACGGCCAAGTCTGATCGGAACTGGAAACCATCGAATGCTCATTTAAAACCAGAATGCCTGATACCCCCTTAGTCACCGGCGTGTCTAAATCGGAAACCGCCATTCCCATCATCGGCCCGCCCAGGATTACCTCTGCGGCCTCGCCCTCATATCCAACCTCCTGAAGGATAAAGCGCAGTGGCGTGCCAATGGGAACTCGATAATTGCCTGGCCGCTGTACGCCTGGGCCCGCGACTGTCAGGACGCGTTCGACCATGCCCTCGCCACGTGGCAATAAGTGACCAAGCTGTGCCATAGTACCCACGTTGCTAACCGCAACACCGACCGACCTGGGAAGTTCGCCTGCCGGAACGGTTCGACCTAGCAGGGATTTGATCAGCATTTTTTCAGCACCCTGGGGGTACTTGGGTTTAAGCACCTTTACCCGGATATCCGTTTCCCTTTTCAGGCAGTTCTCAATTGCTTCGGCCGCATCCAGTTTGTCGGCTTCGATTCCGATAATCGCCTGCTTGGCCTGAGTAGCCCGCAGGGCGTAGCGGATGCCGCGAACGATATCCTTGGGTTGCTCCAGCATGACCCGATGATCGGCTGTCAGGAAGGGCTCGCACTCTGCGCCATTGACGATCAGCGTATCCACTTCCTGCTCATGACCAGGCGGGCTTGTGTATTTTACATGAGTCGGAAACGCTGCCCCGCCCAATCCGACCAGGCCTGTTCTCTGAATCAGATGCAAAAGATCATCATGTGACATCAACACCAGTTGATGGGGCATCGAATAGAGGACCTCTTGGGAGTCTCCTTCATGGACATCGATGATGATGGCTGGAGTTTTTGTTCCACGCGCGGTCGGCATCAGTTCAATACCGCTAACGACACCCGTGGCCGGTGCATGTAAGGGTACAGAGAAAAAGTCAGTCATGTTGGCGATCGGTTCGCCGCGGACAACCTCCTGGCCTTTTGAAACCAGGGGCGTAGCGGGTATGCCAATGAACTGGTCAAGATGAACGATCAGCCTCGGCGAGAAGCCTAGACGCCGAATTGGAACCGTTGATGTCCTGGCCTTGTTTCGCACAGGATGAATGCCGTGGCTAAACGCCCTTTTTCCGAACAGGGGAAAAACACCCATGATTTTTCCCTACTGGTACTTTTCCGCACGCTTGATCAGCTTTTCGACATCCTTGTCACCCATGTTCCAGGGTGTTCCCGGATGAATGCATTCGGCGGTGCATTTTTCGGCTGACCTGACGATATCCTTGAAAGATCCCCCTTGCGGGTTAATGACAATTGCCTGATTTTCGTCATTGTACTGGAAAATTTGCGGAGCAATTTCAATGCATTCATCGCAGGTAGTGCACTCCGGCGTTTCCACCCAGACCGATTCAAAATTGGCCGCCGAAACAGCATCCTTGCCATTTCCAGGTTGTGCGGTTGCGCCATTACCTGGCGTTCCGCCATTCCCTTGAATGCTGCCGACCAGCGCACTGGCATCCCCCGACATCGAAAGACCGAGTAGGGCCGTCGAAAGTTTCTGCGCCATTTCCTCCTTAGTCTGCTGGACAACGGCTTCCACGTTGGTTGTTTGAGACAGGCCTGCGATCCCCTTGAGTTGACGCCAGTAACCGCGACGTTCCTCGGCCGATTTAACGATCTCCTGGGAACACAATATGCGGACAAGCCGGTCGTCTTCATCGACGCCCCAGATGAAGGGATATTTGTCTTCCCGCTCCTCTTCATCTAGATCAAGGAATTCATGAAAAGAAATCATGTCGTCATTCCAGGTCTCGGCGGGAGCCTGTTTGAAGTGTTTTCGAAAACGTCCTTCTGTCGCGGCGAAATCGGCGAAGGTCATGGGGGTCGATAATTTATCGGCCCTGCCGTCTTCATGAATGAAGTCGATGCTATATTCCGGCCAGTCGGAGTCCATAGACGGATTGCCGTCTAGATCGATGCACTCGGCGATGGTTTCACCAGCATCAGGATCGAACTTGATCAGCGGGTAGGCCCGCGATTCGACCGCACGCTTAGACTGTTTGTCCGACATATCGTCGCCGACGCCATGTTCCGGCGGGCATACAGCGTGAATATTGAACAATGCGGGACGACGCTTGTTGAGACCGTCGATAAACCCTTCCAGCAAGTGGGTGACATTGCTCATGGCCCCTTGCATCACATAACTAGTGCGATGGGCCAAGCCGATCAGGGAGATTTCCTTGCGAACCTCTTCCTTGCCTTTCCAGTCCTTGCCATAAGGGCTCATGTCCGCCACCTGCGAGATAAAGCCCGATGTGCATGCCTGGCCGCCAGTATTCGAATAGACCTGCGTATCAACCACCAACACTTTTACCGGCATTCCCGAGGCCAATGCCCGTGAAAGGTTTTGAAAGCCGATATCGTACATAGCGCCGTCGCCACCGACAGAAACCACCGGTGGACATAATAACCATTCCTCTTCGCTGAAATCTTTCCAGTCAAATTTCTGGAACGCCGGATCATGCTCAGCCTCATTGTATTTACCGGCCAGTTCCAGCTCCGCCAGACGCATGGCCTTGAATCCTGCGGCCATTTTCGCCATATGGCCCTCAAACAAACCCATCGCAATTGAAGGGCTGTCCTGAAACAAATGACTAGTCCAGGGGAAGGGGTAGGGATTGTACGGGAAAGTAGAACCCCATACAGAAGTGCAGCCTGTAGCGTTGACGAAACCCATATCGGAACGGCCGCGTTTGGTCGGCCCTTCCTCATAGCGCCACTTCAGGTCTCGCAACTGATCCAGCAGTCCGGTGACCCGCTTAAGCCAGCGCCTGTCCAGTACGGTAGTCTCGTTGTCAATGTCCAGCTTGCCGGACAGCCCCGAAAGAGTTAGATCGTGATCGGGATCACCCGAAATGATGCTATCTATTGTCCCGATATCGGAAAGATCAAGGCCTTCCGAGAGCTTCAATCGAATATGCTTCTCCAGCTGGTTGATCTGATCATCGAGCTGCTTCAGGTGCCGCTGGATACGTGGCTGCATCAACGCCGTCACGGTTGAAGTGAACAGGTGAATAATGGTTTTCTCGCCGCAACCCAGGCACGCGCCATCACCGCAAACCATCGAGTTATAGGACTTCTTATCAAGCAGCAATGTCTGCAAAGCGCCGATCTTTTCATCCAGATCATCGATGCGGCTAAACTGTTTGCTAGTGCTTGGCAGCTTCAGCCAAAAATCCCACTCGTCGCGCAAACGTCTGATCGCTTTTTCATCCTGCTTCTCTTCCACGAGAGCACCATCGTCGCAGACTTCGATGCAGAGCATGCAGCCCTTGCATGTGTAGGGGTTGACGGCAATGGAGAAAAGTCCTCCCGAGCCCTTCGATTTCTTTTCCTTGGCCGTCCAGTAGGGTTTAGTGATTGCGAACCTGAAATCGGCCAACGCCTCTTTGAAAAACAAGAATTCATTTTCCAGCTTGTCCTTTTGCTCACCCATAAGGTCGGATTCGCTGAGGACATCGTCAATGGCCCGGTCGACCAACGCGCGAACATCGGCTTGATCTCCGGCCTCATCCAGCATCGGGCGCAAAATTTTCTCTACGTTCCGGGTTTCGCGGCGAAGATATTCTGTTGCGCCATTGCTGGTTTCGATATCTCTGATAGCCGTTGCGAATACTTCCTGCACGGTATTGACCAAGCCAGGAATGGCCGAATCAGGGCAGACCGTGTAACAGTCGCCACATGCCGTGCATTTTTCAGCAATGAAGTCGGGATATTCGAACCGGATCTGCGTCATATCGCGAAAAACGCCGGTTGACGCCGGAATCAAAGACAATGCCTGGAACGGGTCGGCCAGAACATCGTCGCCTTTACCTGTTGCGTAGAAGTGGCCTATCTGTTCCCAGAAACGATGAATGTCGGAAGTGCCGCCATCGGTTTCGGGAAGCTGTTTCAACATGATCGGCAAGTTGCTTTTCCGCCTGCCATAGTTGGGTCGTCCGGCTCCAACTTTCTTTTCGGTGATCTCCTTCGTTTCGTCGAAGCCACGGCGAACGACCCGGAGATTATCTTCCACGACGCGTTCGCCCTTATCACCGAATTTATCGAGGAGTTGATCGGAAATAGCTGTAAACAATTTTTTCTCATCCAGCCCCGCCAGTTCCATCAGGGGAGAAGCCGCAAAAAATGCGCCCTGGAAAGCATTGCCCTGCATGCGCAGCTGCAGTTCTGCATCCGATGCTTCTTCCCGGGCAATCTTGAAGCCATCGATATAGAAAACACGGATTTTTTTATCGGCAATATAGGTTTGCGCGCTTTGAGGGAAGCTGTTCCAAAGGTCCTCGGGATTACCTGCGGAAGACTGAATGATGAATACGCCATTCTTCTTCAAGCCATGAAGTGGATTGGAGTGGCTGAAAACATTCGGATCGGGCGAAAGCACAACATCCACGTGATGGTACTCGCAATTAAGCGGGATGGGCTCCGGCGCGGCCGACATATAATAAGTCGTTGGCTGGCCTTTCTTTTCCGAACCATATTTCGGATTGGCCTTGATGTCGTAGCCGAGCAGGTCGAACAGAGTCATAGCCAGGTTTTTGCCGGTGGTAATAGCGCCCCATCCGCCGACTGAATGCATTCGCACAGTGATGGCGCCCTCCGGAAGGAGATCGGGATTTTCAGATCCGCGCAGCGCCAAGTTTTCAATATCGGGATAGGCGTCACGCAGCTTTTGCTGGTGAATTTCCTGTTTAGGCGTCGTGGCGTTCTGCGGAATGAATTCAATTCCCAGGTAGAAGAATTTACGCGCAGCACCCTTAGGCAGCATGTTTTCAATCGCGGCTATGAGGCTCTCCGGTTGAAGGTCACGACTGCCAAGTCCGTAGGCTCCGGAATAAAGCTGGGGAACGACCTTCAAATTCTTATACGTCACATAGTCGGGATATGGTTTTTCTCCCACGGCGCTACCGTTCTCGATGCATTTCGAAATCGCAGCGCGAATTTCGCGGATCAGCGGCAGGTCTTCTGCCAGTGGCTGGTCAGTACGCTCAAGAACCGCGACGCCTTTTTTGCCCATCAAGGCCCTACCGATCAGATCCCCAGGGAAGGGGCGGTACATGGTGACGTCAAGCACACCGATTTTCAGTTTTCGGGTTTTACCAAGATAATCAGCGATGGCGCGGGCTTGAGGGATCATCGACCCCATGCCGACAATGACGTATTCCGCCTTTTCAAGTTTATAAGTATCGATGCGCTGGTAGCGCCGCCCGGTCAGTTCTTCAAATTCCACCATGACTTCGTCGGTGATCGCGGCGATATGATTATAGAAATAGGGTCGCTGAGCGGCTACGGTTTGCATGAAGGAATCCTGATTCTGCACGACCCCGGATGTCACTGGATTATCGACATCCCAAAGCGCCGGTACGCGACGGCGGGTTTTTCCATAGATCATCTTCTGCGCAGGGGTTGGACATTCGATGACGTCATCGGGCCGCCCCAGGAACTCGGCAATCATCTCGCGCTCTGGCACCATCACCGGCTCGATCAAATGCGTTGTCAGGAAACCATCCTGCCCGACTGCAGCAGGCGTCAGCGACATCTCGGCGACCTTGCGTCCTATTAAATTGAGGTCGGCGGCACCCTGAGCGTCGCAAGCGAACAACTGAAAAAATCCGGTATCGTCGATGCAGTGGTAATCATCATGTCCGCAATGCACATTCAGTGACGCTTTGGTAATTGCCCGGCAACCGATGTTCAGCACATAGGGCAACCGCTTTCCTGCAGCTGCATAGAGCGATTCATGCATGAACGCGATACCTTGGGCCGAGGAAAAATTGGTGGCGCGAAGGCCTGACATGGACATGCCTGCGGTTACGGCGGCAGCGGCGTGTTCGGACTCCGGTTCGATGAAGACCAGGGATTTGTCTGAGACATTTACATGCCCCTTGGCGGTTTCCTCCGCCCAGTATTCACCCATCTGCGTTGACGGTGTGATGGGATATGCTCCAGCGGCGTCGGAAGCCTCGCGCTCGCACATAATAACGGCCGTGTTGCCATCGAGGGCCATCCGGTTCCCAGGGTATTTGAAATTTTCTTTGTTTCGCCTTTTGAGCATTTTTCTTAATCCGATGATGTTTTTTATGATTGCCGAATAGTTAGGGATTCTGTTCGAATAATGGGCTTGGCGTTTTTTCCCTTTAGAACGCCTTTTTCTGGGTCCAGCCAAACGATGGCTCCCGTAGGACAGCGTTCCATGGCGAGGGACGAAGCCAGGGCATTTTTTTCATAATTGATCACTGCCAGATTGTTGCGAATGTCGATTAGACCGTCAGGAGAATCCTTTGCGCATCGCTCACATGCATTGCATGCTACTTCGCAATCTTCCTCTGCATCGTCGCCGTGTAAAAGATTGGCGCATGCCACCCACAACCGGTGGCCGACGGGATGTATTGAAAAGAGATTTTTGGGACAGACGTCGACACAATCACCACAAGCATTGCATTTTTCCGCGTCCACAACCGGGAGACCGTTCCGTCCCATACTCATTGCGCCGAATTCACAGACATCGGCGCAGTCTCCGAGCCCTAAACACCCCCAAACACACCCCTTGGGACCGCCGGCAACCAGGGCTGCGCCCCTGCAGCTTTCCATACCACCGTATTGGGAGTGCATTCTCGCGACGTGAGTGCCGCCGGCGCAGGCAAGAAAGGCTATGCGCTTTTCGGTTTCGCCGGCGTCGACTCCAAGGTACTCGGCAATCTCCTCGGTCGCCTCCTTTGAAGACACGGTACATTCGGACGGTGTTATCGCCCCATCAATCAAGGCTTCGGCGAATGGATGGCAACCGGCCAAACCACAGGCTCCGCAATTAGTGGCGGGTAAAAGTTCCTCTAAATCCTGGATACGGGGGTCCTCGAACACCCACAACAATTTATTGGCGAACGCCAGCACGCATGCCAAAAGGATGCCCAAAACAGACATGAAAATAGTCGCGGTGCCAATCACCGAAAAGTCGGCAATTATCATTGAGCCCCCTTAGGCCTGTATTCGTTCCCCTGCCAGGTCCCGGCGTAAGCCAGACCGAAGCATGTTTTGCAAATTTATTCAAAAAAGGGGGCTTGTAAACAATAATATTACAAACTTTAGGGTTGTTATGTTCAAAAATAACCAAGAGCGTCGCAAGCAGGATATTGAATAGCCAAATTTACCTACCCAAAAGTGTGCCTTTGAGGAACTATGAAATGGCACGAAGGAAATCGGTCGGTAAGGAGCGTGTAAAACGATTTTAGGCCGAACGGATTCGACTCATGGTTTCATGATAATTGGTTCTACTAAGGGGAGACGACAATCTTCGATGGCCGCTCGTCATTAAATTTTACCCGCGCCTTCATTTCCGGTGTCAGATATATGGTGCCGTCCTTGTCCACGAGCAGGGCGTAAGTGATCTTCATGCTGCGGGCAATACGAACCCAATCCGAAGTGCCTGCGACGCTTAGCGCCGTTGCCGCCGCATCGGCCCATGCGCCATTGGGATGAATGACGCTGGCTGAAACGATATGATCGACGGGCATACCGTTGCGCGGGTCGATGATATGGGAATATCTGATCCCCTCATGCTCACGGTATCTTTCGTAATTTCCCGAAGTATAAAGTCCTTCGTCAGGGTCCAAATCGACAGAGGCAATGATTCCCCAGTCACGCGGATGGCGGATGCCGGCACGCCAGCGCCTGTCTCCATGGCCACCCAAGACGTTCAGGTCTCCCCCGGCGTTCAGGATCGCATTCTTGATACCCATTGATTTTAGGCGCGCCACTGCCATGTCGAGCGCGGCGCCTTTTGCGAATCCGCCGAAATCAAGTTGGACCGTATTGTTCATTGAAGATACTAGAGACCCTTCGATGACCAGATCATTCATCGTCGGCTTTTTCGACACTAGATTTTTGATGAGGGTTTTGTCGGGGATTTTTCCTATTGGCAGTTCGTCGGAATGGAATCCCCATTCTGAGACAAGTTTGCCGATTGCCGGATTGAAAAGCCCGCCACTTTGCTCGTACATATCTTTCGCCTGGTGAAGAAGCGGCAGAAGGAATGAACTTACCTGCGTGCTGCGGTTTTCAGAAATCGCTTTATTTAGTTTGTCCAGCTCTCCCGGTTTCCAGGCATGCCAATCTTTGTGCATGCGCTTAAAATCCGCGGAAAGTTCGGACACAGCTTTTTGCGCTGCTTCTTCGCCGGTATCGCGAATAGTAATTTCAACCAGCGTGCCAAAGACATTCAGAGTTGATTTTGTCTCAACCTGTTTATCATCACAGCCGCTTATTAAAGGAGTGCAAAGAACCAGGAGTGCAGCGGTTCCGTATGTAAAAAATAGTCGAGTAATGCTGTTCATAGGCAAACCGATATCACGAGTCTAAAGACATCTGCCACGGTTATTATTGTTTACCCCTAGGGGCGATTTTCATTGAAATACACTTTTGCGCTAAAAAAGTACTAAAGACCCTTGTGTAGCTAGCGCATGGATCATAGTAATGGCTTTATTGCTATATGGATCGACATGAGGCTATCGGTCAGTAGCGTTGTGACCAATCCGAATGCGAAGCTTTCCTTCGCTACCCTTTATTTCCTTCGGAGAAATAATGAAAAAAAAATTCAAGAAACTTCTGGTCGCTAACCGCGGCGAAATTGCGATCCGTGTTTTTCGCGCCGCCAACGAGCTAGGCTTGAGGACGGTGGCGGTTTACGCCGAAGAAGACAAATTATCCCTTCATCGCTTCAAGTCTGACGAAAGCTACCGCATTGGCGAGGGGATGGGCCCGGTCAAGGCATATTTAAGTATTGAGGAAATGATCCGCGTTGCCGTGGAGGCAGGCTGTGACGCCATTCACCCGGGGTACGGTTTTTTGTCAGAGAATCCGGAATTTGCGGAAGCCTGTGCAGAAAACGATATCACCTTTATTGGCCCGACGCCGGAAGTCATGCGCTCGCTGGGTAACAAGGTATCTGCACGCGAAATGGCTGTTAAGGCGGGCACGCCGGTCATGCCTGCGACGGGACCGCTGCCGGAAGACTTGTCGCAAATCCGCAAGCTGGCGAAAGAGGTCGGCTATCCGGTGATGCTGAAGGCGTCCTGGGGCGGCGGCGGCCGCGGTATGCGGGTGATCGAATCCGAAGACGAACTGGAAAAGGAAGTCACCGCCGGAAGGCGAGAGGCGGAAAGCGCTTTTGGCAACGGCGAGGTTTACCTGGAAAAACTGGTGCGCCGGGCGCGCCATGTCGAAGTGCAGTTGCTGGGCGACAAGCACGGTAACCAGGTCCATCTGTTTGAGCGAGACTGCACGGTACAGCGACGCAACCAGAAAGTTGTTGAACGCGCCCCTGCCCAGTACCTCAACGACAAACAACGTTCTGAACTGTGTGAATCCGCCCTGAAACTGGCGCGTGAAGCTGGATATGAATGCGCCGGCACGGCCGAATTCCTGATGGATGTGGATACGGCTGAGTTCTACTTCATCGAGGTCAACCCGCGGGTTCAGGTTGAACATACAGTGACGGAAGAAGTCACCGGCATCGATATCGTCAAGGCGCAGATCTTGATCGCCGGCGGTGGACGTATAGGCCATGTTGAAGAGACAGGCGTTCCTAAGCAGGAGGACATCCACCTAACCGGCCACGCCTTGCAGTGCCGGGTGACGACGGAAGATCCGGAGGCCAACTTCATACCCGATTATGGTCGCATCAACGTTTATCGCAGCGCCACCGGATTTGGGGTTCGTCTGGATGGTGGCACCGCTTATACGGGCGCGGTGATTACGCGCTATTACGACAGCCTTTTGGAAAAAGTGACCTGCCGCGGCTCCAGCCCTGAAGAAGCCCGCGCCCGCATGGACCGTGCGCTCAGGGAATTTCGTATCCGCGGGGTATCGACCAACCTTGTGTTCGTCGAAAATCTGATCAACCACCCGACATTCAAGAACGCGTCCTACACCACCCGTTTTATCGACGAAACGCCGGAGCTGTTCCACTTCCCCAAAAGGCGGGACCGGGCGACCCGTTTGCTGAACTTTATCGGCGAGGTCATCGTCAATGGCAATCCTGAAGTGGCCGGGCGAAAGGTGCCGGAACCGCACCCCTTACCTCAGGTGCCGGCGCACAACATCGGCGCCCCGCCGAAAGGCAGCCGGGATCTGTTGGCGGAGCTCGGGGCTGAAGGGTTCAGCCGCTGGATGAAGGACCAGAAACAGGCGCTGATCACCGATACAACCATGCGTGACAGCCACCAATCCCTGTTGGCCACCCGCATGCGCACCTACGATATGGTGCAGGTTGCCGACAGTTATGCTCATTTATTACCGGATCTGTTCAGCCTGGAATGTTGGGGTGGGGCGACGTTCGACGTCAGTATGCGTTTCTTGAAGGAATGCCCTTGGGACCGACTGCGCCAGTTGCGCCGGCACATTCCCAATGTGTTGTTCCAGATGCTGCTGCGTGGGGCCAACGGAGTCGGTTACGCCAACTACCCGGATAATGTGGTTGAGGCCTTCGTGCATCAGGCCGCGGACAGCGGGATTGATGTCTTCCGGGTGTTTGACAGCCTCAACTGGGTTGAGAACATGCGCGTTTCCATGGATGCGGTTCTGGAGACCGGCAAGCTGTTGGAGGGGGCAATCTGCTATACCGGGAATCTGCTCGACCCTAAACGCCCCAAATATGACCTGGATTATTATATCCGGATGGCGCGGGAGTTGAAGGCCGCGGGTTGCCATATCATCGGCATCAAGGACATGGCGGGGCTTTGCAAGCCGCCGGCGATACGGCTTCTGGTTGAGGCTGTGAAAGCGGAAACCGACCTGCCAGTCCATTTCCACACCCATGACACCTCGGGCATCGCGGCGGCCAGCGTGCTGGCCGCGGTCGAGGCCGGGGCGGACGCTGTCGATGCGGCAATGGACAGCTTCTCTGGCTTGACCAGTCAGCCAAATCTGGGCTCGATTGTCGAAGCCTTGCGCGACACCGAGCGTGACAGCGGCATCGATCCGACAGTGATCCGCCAGTTCTCCAACTACTGGGAATTCGTCCGCAAGGATTACCGGGGCTTCGAAAGCGACCTGCGCTTTGGCGCGTCAGAGGTTTATCTGCATGAAATGCCGGGCGGCCAGTTCACCAACCTGAAGGAACAGGCACGCTCTTTGGGGCTGGAGGAACGCTGGCACGAGGTCGCCGAGACCTATGCCGACGTCAATCAGATGTTTGGTGATATCGTCAAGGTGACGCCGTCCTCAAAAGTGGTCGGCGACATGGCCTTGGCCATGGTATCGGCCGGTCTGACTCGCGAGCAGGTGGAAGACCCGGAACGTGAGGTCGCCTTCCCGGAATCGGTGGTCTCCCTGTTTCACGGTGATCTCGGCCAGCCGCCGGGCGGCTTCCCCAAGGCGTTGCAGAAAAAGGTCCTCAAAGGCGGATCGCCGATCAAAGTACGGCCGGGAAAATCAGTACCGCCAGCAGACCTCAAGGCGGTGAAGACTGAAGCCAAAAAGAAGGTGGAACGCGCCATCACAGATGAGGAACTGCAATCCTACCTGATGTATCCCAAGGTATTTGTTGACTATGCCGATCACCATCGCCGCTTCGGCCCAGTGGAAACCTTGCCGACACCGGTGTTCTTCTACGGCATGGAGCCGGGCCAGGAAATCAGCGTTCATATCGAGGCGGGCAAGACCCTGAACATTCTTTTTACCGCTGTGGGCGAAGTCGACGAAGAAGGCCTGGTGAAGGTGTTCTTTGAATTGAACGGGCAACCCCGCTCGGTACGCATCGAGGATACCACCGTCGTCGCCACCGTCGAAAAACACCCGCAAGCCGAAGAGGGCAACCCGGATCATGTTCCAGCGCCGATGCCGGGCGTGGTTGCCTCCGTCGCTGTCACAGAAGGCCAGAAGATTGCCAGCGGCGACCTGCTGCTCACCATCGAGGCGATGAAGATGGAAACCGCCATCCATGCCGACAGGGATGGCACTATTAGCCAAATCACCGTGCAGGCGGGAACAAAGGTGGATGCTAAAGATCTTCTTATTAGTTACGGCATCTAGGCCTTAAAAAGGCACTGTCACATTGACTAACTGGTGTTTGAGTGTTCCCCCCAGGTAGCATACTGAGATATAGAAAAATTTCCTTCAAGCGCCACCGTTTTATTCCTGCAATTATCCCATTGCCGCCAGACTTAGACTTCCAGCGGCAAAAAGTCTGCTAGGCATTGCCAAGGCGGCGGATGATCTCCTTGACCGGAAATTCCGCCTCCTGCTCTTTCAAAATGTTGATGATCTGTTCGTCCGAAGATCGCTTCTTCATAAAGTCCTTCGTGGTCAATATTACCGGAGAACTCTCTTTCGTCATGACTCCGTTTATGGGGGACAGGTCAATATGAGCGACATTCCATAAAACCAGCTAACTCATAGAGTTAATGGGCTAATTTTTGGTTGCGGGGGCTGGGCTTGTTCAAGACCCCTCGAAGGCTATTTTTCGAAGTTCTGTATAGAGAAGGTCCATTTTTGGGCGCAACACGGACATTATTTAAAACCTTCAAAAACGTCTGCTTTTGACCCATAGCGGACATTCTTAAGGATCTTTAGAAGCAATTCATCAATTATTCCTACGAAAGAAATTCGATTTCAATAAACGAACATTCGAAACTGTTGGCATTGATCACGTCATGTTCGACACCAGCTTCGCGAAAATATGGAACACCGTTTTTCAGCTCCACCCTATCCAAGGGGCCTTTCCCGGTATCAATTTCAAGGAAACCGTCAAACAAAGGAACGACGACGTAATCATATTCATGGCGATGCCAACCGGTGTTGTCTCCCTTCCCAAGAAAACGCCATTCCGTTACCCGGGTTTTTCCATTACCGATTAATACCGATGCATTTGCCGACTTACCGCTTTGCTTGCTGGACATATGCTATTTCCCAAACGAAAAATGTGAACCGTCGCTGCCCCAGGAAGCGACGGTTCAGGTTAACACAGGGGAGAAAGTGTTAGGTCTTGTTTCCCGAAGAAGAGCCTCGTTTTTCAATCAACCGCCAGCAGAGTGGCAAGACCGCTGACGCCAGAGCAAGTTTAAACACGTCGCCCAGAACGAAGGGAATCAAGCCCCATTCAAGAATGGGTTTGTCCCAACCGAAAAGCGCCCCCAGCCAAAGAATGCCAGGGATGTATATGACAATGTTCCCCATCAGCATCGCGCCAGCCGTCGTAACCGGGTTCCTATCCCAGCCCTTTTCGGCCAGCCAACCACATAAAGGGGCGGCAAGAAGAAAACCGATGAGGTATCCGCCGGTTCCACCCATCATATAGGCTAGGCCAATGCCTTTTTCCGGCGTTCCGGCGAATACGGGCAGGCCCGCCGCGCCCTCGGCCAAATACAACAGCACCGTCGCTCCAGCCATGCGCCAGCCCAGAGCCATGCCCAAGGCTAGCACGACGAAAGTTTGCATCGTCATCGGCACGGGATAAAACGGCACCTTGAACTTTGATGACAGCGCCAGCAGGGCGGTTCCTAGAACAACCAGAATCGCCTTTTGTAAAAAGGCATTCCTCGAATGCGGCCAGATGGCCGTCGCCAGTGTAGCGTTCATGATATCGGTCTCCTTTTAATCGAGCGAATCGCGTATTTTGTTCAACAGATCGCGTCGGTCATGGCGGGCGGCGTGTGCACCATCCATATCAACCTCGACGAAACGAGCCGGCGTATGAGGTTGCAACTGGCCAATCAGATCCATGTCGGCGGAAATCACCGTGCCCAGCATAAAATACCCGCCACCAGAAACGGCGTCTCGATGCAGGACAATGGGCTCAGTTCCTCCCGGTACCTGAATAGAGCCATATGGATAGCAACCATCGACGATATTGGATGGATCCGAGCCTGCCCCAAAGGGCGCTTCCCGTTCCACAAAATCCAGAGATTGGCCGCCTCGGAATCGATACCCGATACGATCTGCTTCGGGGGCTACATTCCAGGTATCACAAAAGAAATTCTTTCCCGATTGCTCGGTAATGCGATGCCAGTACAAACCAGTCAAGACACGAAGTTCGGCTGGTTCGCCCGGCAATCGACGAAGGTTTTCTGCAATCAGGTGCCCTGCTTTGGCGGATGAGGAGAATTCACCAATTTTTAATTCATCCCCAGCCGCCAGGGGCCTTCCTTCGTGTCCTCCTAGGGCGCCGAGGGCATACGTGGACCGACTACCCAGAGTCAAGGGGACATCAACCCCGCCCGAAATAGCGATATAGGCGCGCGCCCCGGATTTCAGGAAATCGAATGACAAGACTTGACCGGACTTAACCTGGAACGAGGCCCAGGTCTCGCATTCATCGCCGTCTACCCTGGGCGGCATGTGCGCTCCTGTTACTGCAACAACGGCATCGGAAGTGAATTCTAGTTCCGGCCCCATAAAAACGGCTTCAAGCACAGCTGCGCCTTCGTCATTTCCGACCAGCATGTTTGCAGCCCTTAGAGAGAAACGGTCCATGCCGCCGGAAATAGGAATGCCCAAGTGGTAATAACCCGGTCGCCCAAGATCCTGAACGGTTGTCGCCAACCCTGGCGCAATTACTTTAATTCCCATTGAGAACCTCCAAGAGCTGTTGGTTGTAGGCGTCGATGTCTTTGTTGAAGTCATCCAGAGAAAACGTCACAGGTTTAATCACAGGTTCAAAATTGCCCGCCTCGACGTCGGCGACGGTATTATCGTAAGTCTCCCTGTCGATCGGCTTGAATTTGACGATGTCGCCGGGATTAAAGAAAACCATGAAATCCTTCAGATAACTGATTTCCTGCTGTGGATCGTAAATCGGCATAGGGGTGATGCCGAACATCTGATAGCCGCCAGCGCCCCGCACCGAATAAATGCAGGAGAAACAACCGCCATATCCGACGGTCAATTTGGGGGTGTCAGTGCGTGGACGAAGATACTTTGGGACTTCGATTTGGCGCGCACGATCAACCATTTGGTACATGAACGGAAGGCCTGCGACAAAGCCGACCATTGAGACGAACCAGGGAGAACCCGAGTGGGCTTTGATGAAAGCCTCTACGGAGTCATACCCGTTGATACGGGCCGCATATTCAAGGTCACTTCCATTTGGGTCTTGATGACGTTCCCTGAAACGCATCAATGTTTCATGGGTCCATGGATCCTGGTAATAGACCGGTATCTCAATAACGCGGGTATCAATGCTGTGATCGGAATGTTCGGCCGTTTCCTCGATCTTTTCCAATTCCCCCAACATTTCCGCTGGCGAGATAATGTCCGGATCGAATTTGATCTGAAACGAGGCGTTGGCCGGACATACTTCCGTCACCCCGTGAATATTGCCCTCCTTGACGGCCGTCGTCATTGAAAGGCTTTTGAAGAAGGCTTCAAGCGACATTTCTTCATCAACTTCGACAAAGATATGCTCATCACCCCCATATGAATATCGTGTCTTCATTTCTTAGCCACCCTCCTCATCTAGGTTAATTTGCTTGCGTTGCTTTCGAGCCAGTCTTCCAGCCACTTGGTGTCATACTTGCCCGAGAGAACGTCCTGGGTCTTGGCCAGGGCCTGGAACAAGGGTTTCGTTGTTTTGACGCCGCCGATTTCCAATTCCGACAACGCCCTTTCCAGACGGACGATTGCCGATGCGCGATCGTCGTCACAGACAATCAACTTGCCCAAAAGAGAATCGTAAAATGGCGGGATGGCGTAGCCAGTATAAATCATACCGTCGAACCGAACGCCGGGACCGCCCGGCAACGCCAGGTCGCTGATAAGCCCCGGGAATGGCAAGAAACCCTGTGCTGGATCTTCGGCATTGATGCGAACTTCGATGGCATGGCCTTTTGCAACAATGTCCTCTTGTTTGAAACGCAGTTTTTCTCCACCGGCGATGCGCAGCATTTCTTTCATTAGGTCTATACCGGTGATGAATTCACTGACTGGGTGTTCGACCTGAATGCGCGTGTTCATTTCGATGAAGTAGAAATCATGAGTTATGTCATCGTAAATATATTCAACTGTACCGGCGCCCCTGTAATGAACCGCCTTGGCCAGATCCACGGCTGTGGCGCAAAGTTTTTGACGCACCTTGTCGGAAAGTACCGAGGCCGGGGCTTCTTCCCACACTTTTTGGCGACGGCGTTGCAGTGAACATTCGCGCTCAAAACAGTGAACCGCGTTTTCACCATCACCAAGGACCTGAACCTCGATGTGGCGAGAGCGTTCAATGAATTTTTCCAGATACAAACCCCCGTCGCCAAATGCGGCTTTCGCCTCGGCGCTAGCCTGCGGTGCCTGGGCATTGAATTCGTCCATATTGTTAACGATCCGGATCCCCCTTCCGCCGCCACCGGCGGCAGCCTTGATCATGACGGGGAAGCCGGTTTCTTCGGCAATCGTGCGCGCTTCGCCCATATCGTCCAAGCGGCCCAGGCTTCCCGGCACAATCGGCGTACCTGCCTTTGCAGCAGCCTGACGGGCAGAGACCTTGTCTCCCATCTGGCGAATCGTTTTGGCGGTTGGGCCTACAAAAATAAGGCCGGCTTTTTCAACCGCTTCAACAAATTCAGGATTTTCCGAAAAGAACCCGTAGCCGGGATGAATGGCATCAACACCGGAACTTTTAGCAGCCTTTATAATTGCATCCGCCCTTAGGTAGGATTTCGTTGCCTGGGCAGGACCAATGTTTACCGCCTCGTCAGCCATGCGGACAGCCATCGAGTCGGTATCTGCATCGCTGTGGGCCTGAACCGTGTGGATACCAAGCTCGCGCGCCGCGCGGATGATGCGGACGGCGATCTCACCTCGGTTTGCAATTAGAAGGGATTTTACAGGCATTGTACTATTCAATTTCTGCTAAAGGTTGACCGGCCTGAACGGCGTCTTCATTTTCGACAAGGAAAGAGGAAATGGTTCCGGATACCGTAGACTTGACCTCGTGAAATGATTTCATCACCTCGACCAAACCAATAATGTCACCTTCAGCAACACTGTCACCGTCGGACTTATAGGGTGGTTCCTCGGGAGACGGACTCCGGTAAAAAGTACCGGGAAGTGGGGAAAGGATTTGTGAATTTGCCATGTCGCTTCCTTTTGTTTTGATTTGTCTGGTTCTTCAGGCTGCAATGTTTTCGTTCAATGCTTTTCGAACGGCGCGAGCAACGTCAATAGAATTTGGGGTATCGGAATGGACGCAAATGGTTTCGGCCCGAACCGTAATGTCCGTACCTTCAATGCTTGTTGTTTTACCTTCCTGAACCGCACGCACACACTTTGATGCAGCGACCTCCGGGTCCGTTTCTTCATGCTCACGAGTGATAATCAACCCCCCGTTTACATCATAATCCAAATCGGCAAAAAACTCGGCTCGGAATTCGAGACCTCGATCCGTGTAAATCTGTTCATGCAAGGTGCCGGCAAGGCCAAACACGGGCACCTTGAAATGCTCGCCAACGTCGGCTACGGCATGGGCGATATGTTCCTGGTTGGCCGCCATTCCGTACAGAGCCCCGTGGGGTTTCAGGTGGTTTAATTCGACCCCTGCCATTTCCAGGAAACCCTTCAGCGCACCTATTTGGTAGGTGATGATATTGGCCATTTCCTCGCGTTCAATATTCATTTCACGGCGACCGAAACCCGGCAAATCAGGCAGTGAAAAGTGGGCGCCAACTTTGACCTGGTGCTGCTTTGCCAATTCAACAGTCTTGCGCATATGATTCGGATCGGACCCATGGAAGCCGCACGCCACATTTGCTTCGGTAATAAAAGGCATCATTTCTTCGTCATTACCCATGCGGTAAAGGCCAAAACTTTCGCCCATATCACAATTAATATTTACAGCCATAAACCTCTCCTGTACGCGCTCATTCATTTGTCTTCATTGCGCTTATTTAGTCCTGCATGTTCGCCATAACCCGCAGTCTCGCCTGATCGGCAATTACGGCGACGATCAAGAGCACGCCGATAACAACTGTTTGCAGGTAAGATTCTATACGGGCCAGATTCATGCCGTTTTGAACCAGGCCGATAAAGATCGCACCCAGCACAACATTCTCCAGCCGCCCGACGCCGCCACGTAGGCTTACACCAGCAATTACACACGCGGCTATTGATTCAAGGGGCATGGCGGCACCAATATTGGCCTCGCCGGTATCCAGGCGCGCCGTCAACAACATGCCTGAAACGGCTGCCACGACCCCACAAAGGAGGTAAGCAAGGAACAAGGTCCAACTTGTGTTAATTCCTGAGAGGGCCGCCGCCTTAATATTTCCGCCCACGGCGTAGAAATACCGCCCCAACCGTGTCCAATTCACCAAGATATAGAGCATGATTATGAGAACGATACCAACCGCGACGGGTGCTGGTAGTCCAAGCAGTTTTCCAAATCCGAAGATGTCGCCAAATTCCACCGGCATACCGTAGACAGGTGTGCCGCCCGTCATATAGAGAGCAATGCCGAACCCGACGGAGGCCATTCCCAGAGTCATCATGAACGGGGAAACGCCGAACACCGCGACACCAATTCCATTAACCGCGCCAATCGTCGCTCCCGCTGCAATGCCAGCCAGGACGCCAAGGGTAATCGCTAGCCAAACCGCATCAGGCATGGCGGCGTAGGCGCTCGCCATGGCGGTAGCCCCTACGACCGAAGTCAATGCGATAATGGTTCCGACCGAAAGGTCAAAACCGCCCGTCAATAAGGCGAACATCTGACCGACAGCAACGAGCGTCAAATAGGATGATTGCCTGACGACATTGAGAATATTGCGTCCGGATAGGAAGTTGTCGGATATGGTTGTAAAGACGATAACCGCTATCAACAACAGGAACGGCAATACGCCCAGGCGCACAAAAGCCAGTTTAAGATAATATACTGGGGAACTGCTGTGCGTATCTTGATAGGCTTCCTGGGCTGCTGTCTTCTCGCTCATCATTAGGCGACTTCCTTATCAAAGAAATTCTTGAGTACATTTTCCTGATTGATTTGATCGCCCTGCAATTCGGCCTGAAGCTGCCCGCGATGCATGACATACAAACGATTTGTAAGATGCAGGACTTCGGGCAAGTCCGATGAAATAATGATTACGGCGGCGCCTTCTTCACATAGTTTGGCGATAAATTTGTATATTTCCACTCGGGTACCTACATCGACGCCTACTGTTGGTTCGTCAAAGACATAAAGCTTAACGTCACGGGTAAGGCACTTGGCCAGCAGCACCTTCTGTTGATTTCCACCAGAGAAGTGATCGACTTCCCTTTCGATGTTCAAGGGGTGAAGCTGCAGCTGTTGGGCAAGATCAAACGTAGTGGATTTTTCCCGCCGACGTCTTAAGAGACCTTTTTGCTGAAAGGCCGGAAGTTGCAACGAAGGCAGTGACATATTCTCCCTGACATTTCGGATCATCACCAATCCTTCTGCTCGGCGATCCGGTGGATTATAAAAAAACCCTCGATCAAGCATCTGCCGAGTGGATTTCCCGGTTACGTCCTCACCATCAAAAACGACCTTTCCACATGTAATTTCCTCCAGACCAAAGCAGGCACGAATTGTTTTGGATTTCCCTGCCCCGACCAGCCCGGCCAAGCCAACAATCTCGCCCTTGCGCGCTTCCAGTGAAACATTGCGCACTCTTTCATCGACAGTAGATAGATTTTCGATGGAGAGGATTTTTTCTTTGGGTTGAAAATTGATTGTAGGAAATATCTGGTCGATTACCCGGCCGGTCATCAAGCTGACCAACTGATCTTCGGTCGTGTTTTTGGCATCCACCGTGTCGATGTAACAACCATCGCGCAATACGGTGACCCTATCAGCAATGCGACGGATTTCAGCCATACGGTGGGTAATGTAGATAACACCCACGCCCTGAGCCTTAACCTGTTCAACCAGTTCAAAGAGTCGATCGGTTTCGCGCTCGGTCAACGAGGCGGTGGGTTCATCGAGAATAAGAATGGACAAATCGGAACGGAACGCCTTGGCGATTTCGACCATTTGCTGTTCGGCTCTTGATAGGTATGCCACCTTTTGCTTAGGCTTTAGTGGGAACCCCAGTTGTCCCAAAATTCTTTCGGCTTCATCGTGAAGGGCCTTTCTGTTGAGGAAAATCCCATTGGTCTGTTCCTCGCCAAGGAACAGGTTCTGCTCGACATTCAATTGTTCAACGAGTGAAAATTCCTGAAATACAGCACTGATGCCTAGGCTTCTGGCGTGGTGCACGGAATTTAGGTGAATGGGAGTTCCTTGAAAAAAAATCTCACCATTGGTTGGACCGTATACTCCGGCGATCATTGAGATCATTGTCGATTTACCGGCGCCATTTTCGCCAAACAGGACGTGGACTTCGCCCGCCCTTAAATCAAACGACACGTTGTCCAAAGCCAGCACACCTGGAAAACGCTTGCTGATTGCATTTATCTCCAGGAGGGCGGCGCCCTCTACCCCATTAAAGGCAGAGGGCGCTTCATCAAAATGACTATGTGTCTTTGTCACTGGGAACGCCCCTCCGGGAGAAACTATCTACGGACTAATTGACCGTAAAAGTTGGCTTGAAGCCATCGGCCGCCAAGGAGGAATCCTTGTCAAACGAGTTCACGTTTTCTCCGTCAATGACGTAGAGCTTTGGCCCGACATGTTTCTGAAAGTCTTTGCCTTCCAGGATACGCACCGCCTGGTCAATCGCCACACGGCCCTGGATAACGGTGGAATCAGTTGGGGCTGCAAGAATTTGTCCACGTTTGATGCCTTGATAGACACCGGGCGTGAAGTAATAGGACATGATTTTGATTTTATCCAACAGGCCGCGGGAACGAAGCAGCCCTACAGCAGCCTCAGCCGTAACAGCGGTTCCGATGACGTATTCAATATCGGGATGGGCTTCGAGGGTATCTTCAACCAACTTAAGCTGGGTTTCCTTACCTGTATCGCCATACTTGGTTTCGGCGACTTCGATGGCACTGCCTTTAACAGCTTTTTGGAAACCGGCGTTACCAGCTTCGACCCAACCAGCGCCCGGAGGTCCCGGGAACCAGGCAACTTTGACTTTCTTGGAGCCCGCAGGATGTTTCTTGGCAACATATTCACCAGCCTTGAATCCCATTTCGCCGAAGGATACGAGGGATTTGGCGGAAAGTTCCGGCGACGACATGCCATTGATGACATCAATGACAGGGATGCCCTTGCCGCGTACTTCCTTGACAAGATTATTCATGCCATCGAAGGAAATAGCGCCAATGACGACAGCGTTGGCGCCACTGGCGACGCAATCCTCAATCTGTGAAATCTGCTTGTTCAGGTTTGTATATCCACCCGCTTCAACTAGTTGCATTTTGATTCCCAGGCGCTTGGATTCTTCAGCTACACCAAAGTTTACGGCGCTCCAATACGCATCTTTCATGTGCGGGAATGAAACGCAGATGTCCCATTTCTTCGATGCCTTGGAAAGCGGTGAATACTGAACCGTAGTCCTGGGGCTTTCCATGTTGAACGCCGGTTTCCAGACTTCCACCGGAAAAGGATACCAGTCCGCGGCACTTGCCCCAGAGGTTGCCAGAGCGCCAAGTGCCAGACCTGCTCCGGTAAGTAGTGAAATTGATTTGAGATTCATAATATTGCTCCCGTTATCTTGGTTTGTTTTCTGCAAGCGGGCCTTTGAACCCGGCATTGCCGTTGACCAGAACCCCCATTTGATCTTTCAAGATTTCGCAAAGGTGTTCTTTATTTGGAACTCAGGAACATTTTAGATAGTCTGAGAGAAATTAGAAAATATGCATTTTTGAATAGATTTATTTGTTTTTTTAATATGCCGAGGAAAACGAGTCGGTTATCATGTAATTATCGAGTAAGGGAACAAATTTGACTCGGATCTGATGAATAAATGCTATGGGAGTTGGAGTTTAAGGGGAACGCAGGGACTATATGATCGGGTCAACTGAGAGTCTTGATTATTAGATTTCAAGCATAGAATCGCTCTAAATTCAGTTTTTTTTATAAGAGGTATTAATTTTTCGAAATGTCGTTGTCTTTGCGCCAGATCCGTTACTTCATCGCGACTGCCGAGTCCGGTCAATTATCACAGGCGGCAATGGATTTGCATGTTTCACAATCTGCAATAACAACGGCCATTAAAGGCCTGGAAGAGTTGCTGGGAACTAAATTGTTCGAACGTCACGCCCACGGGGTGGAATTGACTTACGAAGGCCACCAGTTTCTTCAACATGCGATGCATATTTCCGCCACCGTTGATGAAGCAATGAGACTGCCCAGCAGGGCGAACGCTTCAATCGAAGGAACAGTTAATCTGGTTGTGTCCTTTACGGTGGCCGGATATTACTTGCCACCCTACCTATCGCGCTTTGGACGCAGTTTTCCGAATATCGAATTGCGGCTTGTCGAAGCCAACCGCGAGGCCATTGAAGAAGGCATCATCGCCGGAACATATGATCTGGCCATGATGTTGACGTCAAATCTCGCTAATCAGGAAGATATCATGACGGAGACCCTTATTAGGTCCCAGCGCAGATTATGGCTAAACGCCAATCATCCACTGGCCGGAAAGTCGTCAGTCTCGCTACAGGATGTTTCCAAAGAACCCTACATCATGTTAACCGTGGATGAGGCCAGCAACACCAGCCTCAGATACTGGAACCAGTCTCCCTATCGCCCCAACGTTATTTTTAGAACATCTTCGGTTGAAGCAGTCAGAAGTATGGTCGCCAACGGAACCGGCGTATCCATTCTTTCCGACATGGTTTACCGCCCGTGGTCGTTGGAGGGCCGGCGATTGGAAGTCGTTCCGGTTAGCGACGCTATTCCCAGCATGGATGTCGGACTGGCCTGGGCAAAAAATTCTCAGACTTCCCCTGCTACTAAAGCTTTTCTTGAATTCATGCGCTTGGCCGTAGGTTCCGCCCAACCCAGCATGCCTAGTTCAATGCGATAAATCTTTGTATCAGTTAGTGGCCAATAACTGACGTGATGACATCTACAGTATAATGTTTGCCGTACCCCCCCCCTAAAGCAGACATTTACGACAGCCCTAGAGATAGGCATCTAATAGCCAATACCAGACATTACTCAAATTCGAGATTATCTGCAGAGGTTTCATTCACCCAATGTCGAGTTCGCATTGTCTTTATTAACCCGCTTGAAATGCGTCTTGCAGAGTAGTGTTAAATTCCTGGACCAGAGCCGAAGGGCGGTCGTTTTCAGGAAGGGTGAGGAAATAATCAAAATTAACTTCCCGCTCATAGTGTTTGATCGCAATAGAATCGGGCGGGAAGGCCTGTGGGGAGAATGGGTCGACGATGGAAACCCCGGCGCCCTGGGCCACGAATGCGCAGGCCGAGGCCGCCATCGGTGTTTCTATCCTCATATCCGGGCGTGCTCCGGACTGTTCGAAGCTGCTGTTGACGCGCTGCCTTGATCCATCAAGGGGAGAAAGCGAAATGAAGGGTTCTCCGTCGAGGTCTGTAGGGGATATTTTGTCTTTGCTGGCCAGTAGGTGATTTCTGGGAATAATGCAGACACCCCTGGCTCTGTGCAGAAAGTCGGATCTGACGCCGGGATAATCCGGCGGAGACAGGGTGATTCCGAGATCAAGTTTCCGAACGGCGACGGCTTCAAGGATTTTCTGGGAAGTTCGCGCCTGCATGGACACGGTGACCTTTGGGCGTCCCTCCAGAAAATCGACAATAACCTTCTGGATGAATCCGGCTGTTAGGGCGGGCAACACACCTATTTCCAATCGCCCTTGGCGGCGGTCGCGAATATCGGCTGCGGCGCGCCCGATTTCATCGATGCCCGAAAATATGCGTTCGACTTCGTGGTAAAGCAACTTCGCTTCCGGTGTCGGGTTGAGGCGTCCACGCACCCTTTCAAAAACAACGAAACCCGCACTAAGTTCGAAAGCGGCAATTAACTTGCTAACAGCCGGTTGCGATATCCCCAGGGCGTCAGCGGCCTGGCTGACGGTGCCCTTTTCCATAACGGCCTTAAAGGCCTCGGTTTGGCGTATGTTCATGACATTCTCCAAGAAAATAGGGGAATAAATAGTATAACTTTTGGTTATGGATTTCAAAAATTAATGAATTTGACGCACGTACTATTATGCATGTACTCCTTAATGTCAGGGACATTTAACATACTTTTTTACTATTCCTGTAGGGAGAAAACATTATGACACGGGGTGGAATTTCACGACGTGACTTCATTAAAACGACAGGCGCCTTGATGGCGACAACGGCCATGACCGGCGTTTCCGGCGCAGCATGGGGCGCCAACGCCGGCAAGCCGGTTGAAACCATGTCGGTGTTGACGGCCAACGCCAGTTTCGATCCGGTACGTCCGGAAATGGGCCGTTTGATCGCCCAGGCGGCCAAAGGCATCGGCTGGAAGGTCAAGCTTGCGGCGGAAGACTACAACCTTGGTATCGGCAAGGTCTTCAAAGAACAGGATTTTGACATGTTCATCGTCCGTTGGACCGGCCGCGCCAACAGGATTGATCCGGAAACTTTTATCAGCATGCAGCACCATTCAAAGGGTTCCTACAATAAGTGGGGTTATAACAATCCAAAAATCGACGCCCTGGCCGAAGCCCAACAAGTTGAAATGGTGGCGGAAAAACGTCAGGCTCTTGTGCATGAAGCGCAACAGTTGTTGTTCGATGACGCCGTTCGCTCTCCGATCGTTTATCCCAGCATGACCAATGCTTACCGTGAAGACCGCCTGCAGGGACTGGTGCCCATGATTGGCGAAGGCATTGGCAGCTTCTGGTCCGACATCAATGTCAGCGCCAAAAAAGGTGACGGCTACATCCGTACGGGTCAAACGTCACCATTGAAAAATCTCAATCCGGTCTCCGCTACGGATTCAAACGAGTTCAAAGAACTGCGGATGATCTATGATCGCTTGGTGCAGGTGGCTCCCGATGGATCGGTCAAGCCCTGGGCGGCAAAATCCATCAATATTGTTGACAACACCACCGTCGACATCGTGTTGCGTGATGGCATGAAATTCCACGATGGCAAGCCGGTCACCATCGAAGACGTGAAGTTCACTTTCGACTATCACAAAAAATGGAAAGCCCCGTTCTTCGTTTCTTCACTTGAAAAATTTGAAGAGGTGATAATCACCGGCGGCAATTCCCTGCGCATCAAGTTGACCGAGCCGCATGCGCCACTGATGATTAACTTCTTCTGCTCCATCTTCATTCTGCCGCAGCATATCTGGAAAGACATTCCCGATAAGGCCAAGGTCGATGATGTTCTTAACTTCGCCAATGAAGCGCCGGTCGGCAGCGGACCCTTCAAGTTTGAATACTGGGATCGCGGCAAGGAATTGAAGGTGAGCGCCAATAAGGATCACTTCAGCGCACCCAAGTGCGAAGGCATCATCCGCGTCACCTACGGCAGCCATGACGCCATGGCGGCGGCCATTGAAGCGGGTGAGTGCGACCGCACCCGCTATATCCTGAAACCAGCCCTGGTGCAGGATCTGAACAAAATCAACGGCGTCGTCGGCAAAGGTTATGCCAGCCACGGCTTCTATGACCTGGGTTACAACGTCAGGCGTGGTCCCTTGGCCGATCCGGCTTTCCGAAGAGCCATGGATATGATTATTCCGCGCGATGTTATCCGCCAGGTGATTATGTCCGGCTTCGCCGAAAACGGTGGATCGGTTATCGCACCGGCCAACAAGTTCTGGCACAACAGTGCCGTTAAATCCCGCCCGATGAACGTCAAGAAAGCCCGCGAGGTTTTGGCGGCCGCCGGTTATAGCTGGGATAGCGACGGCAATATCCTATATCCTGCCGGATAGAAAAAATCGCGGTATAATTTTTTAGCTGCCGCTTGTGCTTAGCAAGTCATAAGGCTTGCTAAGCACACCCATCCATTCAAGTCGGGGTCTAGCGTTATGTTTGATTACATTCTGCGCCGGTTGGTCTACACCTTGATCACCATTTTTGCGGTGGCGAGCATTCTGTTCGTGCTTTTTCGCTTGTTGCCGGGCGAACCCACCATGCAGGTTATTAGCCCGGCCATGGACCCCGCCGTTCAGGAGCGTATGAAAGCCGCCTTCGGCCTTAATGAGCCCCTCTGGACGCAATATCTGATTTACATGAAGAATCTTGTCACGCTGGAGTGGGGACGGTCCTTCGTTTCAGCCCAGGAAGTGACGGATATTCTGGCTTATCGTTTTTGGAACACGATCCTGCTCATGGCCGCCGGCATGTGCATGACATTGGTGCTCGGCATCGGCATGGGCATCATCATGGCCTGGAAAAGGAATAGCCCGTTGGATATTGGCGGCACGGTCGTTGGATTAGTGTTCCAGGCCGCGCCTCCTTTTATCACCGGATTGTTGTTGCTCATGGTGTTGAGCTATCGCATGGGACTGTTTCCAACCGGCGGCATGTATCCGGCTGGGGCACGGCCGGACGGTCTGCTCGAATTGTTGATGATGCCTGAATTCTGGCATCGCATTGTCCTGCCAACATTGACGGTTGGCATGTATTACATCTCCACGCCCATGCTCATCATGCGCGACAGTATGCTGGAAGTTTTGGGCAGCGACTTTATAGAACTTGCCCGCGCCAAGGGGTTGAAGCCGCGCGTGGTTATGCTGCGGCACGCCGCCCGTAACGCCTTGCTCGGCGTGGTTACGTTGGCCGGTATCATGATTGGCTTTGCCGTCGGCGGGCAGGTGGTCGTTGAAGCCTTGTTTTCATGGCCAGGCATGGGACAGTTAATGGTGGAATCGGCTGCCGCCCATGATTATCCGGTAGCACAAGGCACTTTCCTGATGCTGGCGATACTGGTTATCAGTCTGAACTTCTTCACTGACGTTCTTTACAGCTACCTTGATCCCCGCATCAAGATTACCGCCAAGGGAGTGAACTGATGCCGGACGGACTGGAAATTACGGCCCTCGACTACTGGCCCATTCAAATACCGCTGGCGACCCCCTATCACTTGTCGGCCGTGTATGGAACGCTGACCCATTGCGATGTGATTATCTTGCGCATCGTATTGGCCAATGGCTGTGTCGGCTGGGGCGAAGCCGATCCGGGGGGGCTCAAGTTCGATGGCTACACCCTGGAAACGGCCTGCCAGGCCATGTCGGAATTGGCGCCTTCTCTGCTGGGACAAAATGTCGCCGATTGGGTGGAACAGGGCCGGGGCCGGGAAAATCTTGGCGCCGCCGCCGCCGCCGTTGATGTCGCCTGCTATGACGCCTTGGGACAGGCGCGCCGTCAGCCAGTGTGGCAATTGTTGGGCGAACAACGCCGTAACGAAATCCCATCCCTTTGGCCGACGTCCAGCGGCACGGCCGAAGAAGACTTGGGCGTCATTGAAAAGTATTACCTAAGAGGTTTTCAAACCTACATGCTGAAGATGGGTGACCGCCCTATTGAAGATGAAATCACCCGAACCCTGAACGTGCTCAACGGAAAACCAGAAGACGTCATCATCATGGTCGACGCCAACCAGGGATGGAGCCGGGATCAGGCGAAGGAATACGTCCAGGCCTGTGACGACCTGCCAGTGATCCTTGTGGAACAGCCATTGGTCGCAGACGATCTTGCTGGTTTAAACCAGCTTCGCGGCCAAACCCAATTGCCCATATCCGTCGATGAAACCATCCTGCGTCCGGATCAGGTTGATGAAATTATCGGAGAGGATGCCGCCGACGTTTTCAGCATCAAGATTTCAAAAAATGGTGGCCTGGCGAATAGCCAAGCCATTGCGAATTCTGTCGAAATGGCAGGCAAGCGCATTTTGATGAACAGCATGATTGAACTGGGCGTCACCCAGGCGGCGTCCCTGCATCTGGGATGCACGATCGAAAATTTGATGCCCTGCGGGCACGCTTATATGTCGACCCTGCGCATGGCCGACGATGTTACGGATTTTTCAACCTGGGTGAAAGATGGAACCGCAACCTTGCCCGAGCGTCCGGGATTGGGTGTCGAGGTCTCTATGAAGAAAATCAAGCAGTATCAGATAGGTGAGCATCATGTCGGATAGCCGTCTAAAGCGCCATTTGCGAAATCTGCGTTTAGGTCTTGGTGAACACTATCGCATCATCACGTCCAATAGACTGAGCCTTGTCGGGTTCTGGGTCATCATCCTGTTCACCGTTGTCGCCATATTCGCACCCTGGATCGCTCCATACGACCCTTGGGAGATGGTATTTGACAGCGAGGGCAACTTCGCATCCCTAAGGCCGCCATCGTGGGAATTTCCGGTCGGCACGACACACCTTGGTTATGACCTTTTCTCGCAACTGGTGCTGGCCACCCGCACGACCCTTCTGATTGGGGCCGTCTCGGGAATTATCTCAATTGTCATCGGGGCCAATATCGGCCTTATTGCCGGGTACTACGGCGGCAAGATCGATGAAGTTCTCATGCGCCTGACCGACATCCTCTACGGCATGCCTTTCCTGCCGTTCATTATCATCCTGATCGCTCTGTTCGGCCGGTCGATTGAATTCATTATTTTGGCGATCGTGCTGATCATCTGGCGCACATCAGCGCGCGTTATCCGGGCCCAGACCATCGCCATTAAGCAGCGCCAGTTCATCGCCATGGCGAAGGCCCGCGGCTGCAGTGATTTCCGAATTATCTATCGGCATATCCTGCCGAATGTTCTGCCGCTACTGTTGTTGTATGCCGCCTTCAACATCGCCTGGTCGATCATTACCGAAGCCAGCGCCAGTTTCTTGGGGTTTGGTGACGGCGAAACCATCAGCTGGGGCGGCATGCTTTACGAATTATGGCTTTCGGGCAAGACCCGGGTCGCCTGGTGGTGGTTCGCAACGCCCTCCGTTTGCATTGTCTTGCTCGTGACGTCGCTGGTTTTTGTCAGCCGTGCCTATGAGGAAGTCGCCAACCCCAGATTGCGTAAGAGGTAGAGGTCATGACGACATCAGCCAATGCAGAACCGTTATTGAAGGTCCGCAACCTCGGGGTCGTCTATCACACCTCGCAAGGTCCGGTGCACGCCGTGACCGACATGTCTTTCGATGTTCATGAGAACGAGGTCTTCGGCATCGCCGGTGAATCCGGTTGCGGAAAATCCACCCTGATCCGCTCCCTCCTGCGTTTGCTTTCAGACAATGGCGAAGTGACGGCGGAAGTCTGCCAATACAAAGGGCAGGACCTGATGGGCTTATCGGACGAGGCTTTCCGAAAAAACATTCTGTGGCAGGAAATTTCCCTGGTGCCGCAAAGCGCCATGGCGTCATTCAACCCGGTTCACAGAGTCGGCGATCAAATCATCGAATCTATTCAGGCCCATACGAATGCAAGCCGGGCTGAAGCCCGGGAACGGGGGGCCTACCTGTTTGATGCGGTTGGATTGCAAGCCGATTTGATGAACAGCTATCCGCATGAGTTTTCAGGCGGTATGCGACAACGCGCGATGATCGCGATGGCATTGTCGCTCGATCCCGGCCTGATTATCATGGACGAGCCGACAACGGGTCTGGATGTTCTGGTGCAGGAACGCATTCTGCGCCGCATTCGTGAAATCCGGTCCGAAATCAAAAGCTCGATCATTCTCATTACTCACGACATCGCCGTAATTGCCGAGATGAGCGACCGAATCGGCATCATGTATGGGGGTGAGATCATGGAGCAGGCGAGCGCCATCGATCTGTTTGAAAGCCCGTTTCATCCTTATACCCTGGGATTGAAAAACGCTTTTCCGTCTATCAAGAATATCGGCAGTGAACTGATTTCGATTCCCGGTTCGCCGCCAACCCTGGTTGGTCCGGTGAACAGCTGCCCGTTTTCACCGCGCTGTCCTTTCAGCATCAACGCCTGTGAAGAACAAAACCCGGTACCGGTCGGAATCGGCGAAAACCATCTTGTGCGCTGCTATCGCACCACTGATGCCGAGATCATTCGTGAGCAGGCTAAGGAGAAGTCGACATGGCTATCCTAGAACTTGACCAGCTAAGCCGTCATTTTGAAATCGAGCCCGGGTTTATCGATCGCGTTATCCGACGTCGGCCCAATAGCTATATCAAAGCTGTCGAAACGCTGAATGTCAGTGTTGGTAAAAATGAAATTCTTGGCATTGCCGGGGAATCCGGATGCGGCAAATCGACGACCTGCACCATGGTGTCCGGGTTACTGGAGCCAAGCAGTGGAGACATCCGCTACAAGGGGAAATCGATTCAGGGCTTGAAAGGCGATGAATTGAAACAGTACCGCCGCAGCGTGCAGATGATTTTCCAGGACCCTTATGAGTCCCTTAATCCCCGTTTCCGCGCAGTCGATATCGTTGCCGAAGGTCCACGCGCATTGGAACTATGGGATGACGATGAAATCGAACGTCGCTCTCTGGAAGCCCTCGACGCGGTAGGCCTTCCTTCTCATAAATATGCCGATCGTTTCCCACATGAACTTAGTGGTGGGGAGCGCCAACGTGTCGGCATCGCCAGCGCCCTGGTGATGGAACCTGAAATGGTTATCGCCGACGAGCCGCTTTCCATGCTCGATGTTTCCATTCGCGCCGGCATTCTGGATCTTATTAAAGAGCTTCAGGAACAGCGTCATTTCTCCAGCATCTATGTGTCCCACGATTTGTCGATCCTAGGCAATGTGGCGGACCGGTTGCTGATTATGTATTTGGGCCAGGCGATGGAAGTGGGGCCTGCGACCGATGTTATTCGCAATCCCAAACATCCTTATACAAAGGCGTTGATCGGCGCTGTCGCTGTTCCCGATCCCCGAACGACGCGGCCCATTCCGAATATTCGCGGCGATATTTCCAAGCCGATCGATCCGCCGCCGGGATGCCGTTTTTCCCCACGTTGTCCCTATGCCGACGACAGCTGCCAAGCCAACTTCGTCGAGCTCAGCACCGATGATCCGACGTCCCATCAGGCGGCTTGTCACAAACTGGGTTCCATTGGCGATGGCTAGTTACGATTTCGCTGTTGTCGGTGGGGGGCTTGTTGGCGGCGCTTTGGCCTATGGCTTGGCGCGCCTTGGTGAACAAGTCGTTCTGATAGATGAGGGCGATGTGGCGCTCAGGGCATCACGCGGCAATTTCGGTTTGGTGTGGGTTCAGGGAAAGGGATTGAACAAGCCCGAGTATACGGCCCTGTCGCTCAAGTCAGCCGACATGTGGGGTGATTTTGCCCGGGAACTTCGGGAAGTGAGTGGAGTCGATGTTGAACACTCGCGAAGAGGGGGAGCGTTAATAGCTTCATCGGAAACGGAACTTGATGAATTCGCCAATTTATTAAAAACGATAAAAGATCAGAACGCACCAGCTGGTTTTGACTTCCAGGTGCTTGATAATGCGGGCCTCGCCAAATTGCTTCCGGGCCTGGGCAGTGAGATTCCGGGCGGAACCTACACCCCTTATGATGGCCACGTTAATCCTTTGAAATTTTTAAAAGCCCTCCACGCGGGGTTCATCGGTCATGGGGGAATCTATCGGCCGAATTCAGGTGTAGAGAAAATTTCGTCCATTGGAAACGAATTCGACATCCAAACGAAGAGCGGTGGAATATCAGCGGGTAAAGTGATTGTTGCGGCGGGCCTTTCGACAACAAAAATTGCCGCCGATGTTGGTTTGCGTGCCCCGGTTTCTCCACTTCATGGTCAGTTGCTGATAACGGAGCGGGTGCCACAGTTTCTATCCCTTCCTACCAATATTGTGCGCCAAACAGATGAAGGTACCATCCAGGTGGGTTATTCCAAGGAAGACTTGGGTCTTTCGACGGAAACCCGGCCGGAATTCCTTCGTGATATCGCCCACAATGCCGTTCGCGCCTTTCCGTGTCTGGAAAAATTGCGGGTGGTGCGGACATGGGGGGCGCTACGCATCATGACTCCGGATGGATTCCCGATTTACGATCAATCAGCGACTCATCCAGGCGCATTTGCTTTCACCTGTCACAGTGGTGTCACCCTTGGGGCGTTACATGCTTTGGTTTGCGCTTCGTGGATTCGTGACGGTTCCATCCCTTCTCAATACCAAAGTTTTTCTGCGGAGCGTTTTCATGTTCAGGCGGCTTGAAGGTATTGCAGGCCGAAAGGTTGAATTCTTTTTCGAAGATCAATCATACGAGGCGTTGGAAGGCGACAATCTGGCGGCGCAAATGTTGATCCTCGGATTAATTCCATCCCGTCATGCCGAGGTCGATGGGGAACCCCGCGCCCCGCATTGCATGATCGGGAATTGTTTTGAATGTCTGGTTGAAATTGATGGCCAACCCAACCGGCAAGCCTGTCAGCAACCCGTCCGGGAAGGCATGCGGGTTCGTCGTCAGCGCCCCGCGATGGATAGGGAAACGGTATGACGGATCAGGCCAAATTCGATCTAGTGATTGTCGGCGCTGGTCCGGCAGGGTTGGCGGCGGCGACTTTAGCTGCTGAAAATGGCCTATCCTGCGTTGTGCTGGACGAACAGGCCAACCCGGGGGGGCAACTGTACAAGAATATTGAGCAGGTATCTGCAGAAAGACCTGAAATCTTGAAATGCCTGGGGGCAGATTATCAACGCGGGTTTTCACTCATTCAGGATTTCCGTTCTTCTTCCGTGGAATACAGGCCGGGCAACGGTGTCTGGGATATTCTCGATAAAGGTCAGGTTCTTACCCTTAGGGATGGTTGCGCCGAGGTGGTGCGGGGACGACGTATCATACTGGCCACAGGCGCCATGGAGCGCCCGGTCCCTATACCCGGATGGACGCTTCCTGGCGTCATGACGGCGGGTGCGGCGCAGAGCATTCTTAAAACCTCTGCCGCGGTCCCGTCAGGTGAAACGGTCATTGCGGGAAGTGGCCCGTTAATCTTTTTGGCGGCGTTGCAATTGGCGCGATTGGGGGCTCCGCCGAAACTGGTTTTGCGCTCAGATGGCACCAAGGATTTGTTGCGGGCGCTGCCCTATCTTGGGCAGGCCTTGCCGGCCTGGCGAATGCTGGCGAAAGGACCAAGATGGATTACGGAATTACGGCGCTTGGGTGTCGTCATCCGAAACGGCGTTACTTCGCTGTCGGCGGAAGGGGCGGAACGACTGGAAAGAATTTCATGGCGCGAGGGCGGAAAATGGCATGAAACCTCCACCGAAACGCTTTTGTTGCACCAAGGGGTGGTGCCGTCCAATCATCTGGCGCACGCGGCTGGATGCGGACATTTTTGGGATACGAGCCAATTATGCTGGCGGCCCAAGGTGGATGGCTGGGGCGCATCAGAGCGCGAAGACATCGCTGTCATTGGTGACGGAGCTGGTATCGGAGGGGGGATTTCGGCGGAATTCGGCGGGAGGTTGGCGGCGCTGGACGGCCTTTATCGGCTGGGCCATATGGATCAGGAAAATCGCAATAAACGCGCCCAACCGATACGGAACGCTTTACAGCACGAATTGCGCCCCCGCCGTTTTCTGGACACTCTTTTCCGCCCGCCGCAGGACATCCTTACACCCACCAGCCCGAAATTGACGGTTTGCCGGTGTGAATCCGTTTCGGTTGATGAAATTCAAAGTGTGGCGAAAATGGGTTGCCGCGGCCCCAACCAGGCCAAAGCCTTTTCACGGGCGGGCATGGGGGCCTGTCAGGGGCGCATGTGTGCCTCTACGGTCTCAGGTATCGTGGCCGATTTCCATGAACAAGGCATGGAAGAAACAGGCGCCTATTCCGTGCGCCCTCCGGTCAAGCCCATTACGTTAGGTGAAATAGCCTCTATGCAAGGTCTTGATCGCAAGATCGGATCGGTAAGTGGTCTATTGGATGAAAAATAAGTCCTCAAAGGGTGAAGAAATGGAAATGATTGAACGCTTTGAAACGGGTGCTCGCATGAGCAAAATCGTCAAGCACAACGGCATCGCCTATCTTTGCGGCCAGGTGGGTGACGGTGAAACGGTTGCAGAGCAAACACGTGACTGCCTGTCGCGTATCGATGCATTGCTCGTTAAGGCGGGCTCCTCAAGGGAGCACATATTGCAGGCGATTGTCTGGCTCGCGGATATGGCTGATTTTAACGAAATGAACTCAGTATGGGATGCCTGGGTGCCGGAAGGGCATGCCCCTGCCAGGGCTTGTGGCGAATCAAAGTTGGCCCGGCCGGATTTGAAGGTTGAGATAATCGTGACTGCAGCGTGCAGCAATTAAACAATCGTCTAATAGATTCCTCCGTGGACATAGCTCTCCGCACTCAACTAAGTCTGCTTTTCTCAAATAAGCAGACCAACCTGCAAGTTCCCTCTTCAGGTAGATTGATATTGGTTGTGGAGGGATATGAACCTACTGGTTAACTCCTTGATACTATTAACAGCAAGAAATATTCAAAAATCAAAAAACCCGCTAACTCATTGAGTTAACGGGCTTATTTTTGGTTGCGGGGGTAGGATTTGAACCTACGACCTTCAGGTTATGAGCCGTGATATGGTCATTTCTCAACATTTCTAAAGATTTCGCAGAAACACTCTAACCAATTGATATTACTGGACTATTTCAGACATCGCTTTACGCTGTCATTCGATCGGTTGCTCGCCGAAACCAGCCCTCATGATTCCATTATGATTCCAGGGATTAAGAACGGCGCAGCAATCACCGAGAGTTAATCAGCCGCAAAGAGGTGCCCTATGCCTAAAATCACCAAACGCCTTGTCGAGGCTGCCAAGCCGCAAGACAAAGACTATATCATCTGCGATGACGACCTTGCCGGGTTTGCCGTTCGCATTTTACCAAGTGGCCGTCGCTCCTATATCGTTCAATACCGGATCGGCAATCGATACAGACGCATGAGCCTTGGAGCCCATGGCGTCCTCACTCCCGAAAAAGCCCGCCGCATGGCATTCAAGGTTTTGGCAGCCGTCAAGGACGGAGAAGATCCTGCTGGCGAACGTTCCAGAGCCCGAAAAGCCTGCACGGTGAAAGAGCTGGCAGAGCGTTTCGATCAAGAACATATATCTGTCCGCCTTAAACCAGGCACTGGCACAGAATACCGACGCAACCTCCGCCGTTTTATATTACCTGCCCTTGGACGACTGAAGGTCGCTGATGTAACACGGGCCGACGTCGCCAAATTCCATCATGATTTACGCCACATCCCATACCAGGCAAATCGGAACCTTGAAGTCATATCCAAAATGTTTTCGATGGCAGAGATGTGGGGAATGCGCCCTGACGGTTCCAATCCACGGCTACACATCAAAAAATACCCAGAAGAAAAACGCGAACGTTACCTCAGCCAGAAAGAGCTCAGCGATCTCGGCTCAGTGCTGAACGAAGCCGAAGAAATGGGTGTCGATGATATCTACGCTGTATCTGCTATCCGCCTCCTCATTTTTACCGGCTGCCGCCTCAACGAAATCATGTCACTCAAATGGACAGAGGTTGATTTCGCCAACAGCTGCCTACGGCTATCAGACTCAAAGACTGGCGCACGGGTTGTCCATCTTGGCCCCCCTGCCCTTGATCTCCTCAAAAATCTCAAACGGCAGCCCAAGAACCCATGGGTTATCTGCGGAAAAATCCCGGGAACTAACCGCAAAGAAATCCAGAAATTCTGGCAACGGATCCGCAAGCGGGCTGGCATTGAAGATGTCCGCATCCATGATCTGCGACATTCATTTGCCTCCAACGCCGTCGCACAAGGAATGAGCCTGCCCATGATTGGTAAGCTTTTGGGCCACACCCAGGTACAAACAACGGCTCGCTATGCTCACCTAGCCGCAGATCCCGTCAAAGCAGCCGCCAGTTCCGTTTCTTCCAACATTTTTGACAGCCTGAATGGCGGCACCATCTGAACTAAGCCGAAGGCCGTAGCCACTCTTAGCACGGCCTTATCGGCTATCCAGATTTCAGTTTCTCTTCGTCTTTCTCTATCGGTTTCGCCAACGCAGCAGTCGCTTGTAAAAATGCTTCCTGTTGTTCATCGGAAAGGCCACGGAACAGTTCAATCATCGCCCGCTCTCGATCGTTTTCAAGACGCGTACCACCACTTAGCAAGTCAGATGGATGACATTCCAAGGCTTCCGCGATTCGCTCCATCCACTCAAGCGTTAATCGGCGATGCCCCTTCTCCAGATGGCTAATTTGTTGATTGCTCGTACCGACAAGCTCGGCCAACCTTTTTATGGTCAACCCCTTTGCCTTTCGAAGTTCAGTAATTCTATTGTCCATACTTCATATTCCAACATTTCACTAACCCATACAACAACATTTTGTGTATCTGTTATTTATGAATGGCCACATATCCTTCGCAAGAAACCCTTTTTTCTGCGATTTTTGAACAATTTTACCCATCAAAATTCCAACATTTTGTATATTTAGTCATTGACAAATACGGTACAATATGTTGATTTTTTAGAGTCTCGTGACTTCACATAGGGCACGCTGGGGTTCCATGCAGTCTCGAAGAAGGCCGAACTCGCCCATATGCATATGTCGGCGAAACGGCACAAAAGAAGGATTGCCTTGGTGACAGAAAGACAGGATTCAGACCCGGAAAAATCTCCAGAAAATCAAACGACGCACGCCCGAGCGGCTGAATACGTTCGGATGTCCACTGAGCATCAAAAATACTCGACCGAAAACCAAGGTGACACGATTCACCAATATGCCGCACGTAAGGGATACCAAATCGTCAAAACCTATGCTGACGAAGGACGCAGCGGCCTCAACATAGATGGCCGAGATGGTTTGCAACGCCTCATCAATGATGTCGAAACAGGACAGGCCGACTTCTCCGTTATTCTGGTTTACGACGTCAGCCGCTGGGGACGCTTTCAGGATTCTGACGAGAGTGCGTTCTACGAGTACCTCTGCAAACGAGCAGGCATCCGCGTCGAATACTGTGCCGAGCAGTTTGAGAATGATGGAAGCATCAGCTCCACCATCGTGAAAACAGTGAAAAGAGCTATGGCTGGCGAGTACAGTCGAGAGCTCTCCGTCAAGGTCTTTCCCCTTGAAGTCACCTACCTATCCATATCAAGCGGCAATTCAAAACGCGAGATAGTCCCTTTCGCACTGGTCGATAATGGCCTTCGTTGGCATGTTCGCGCATTTGATCGTGCACGAGAGCGATTTTCTGATTTTGTGATTAACCGCATTGCAACTACAAAGCCTGCTCAAAACGCCTCGACCTCCCCCCATGAACGGAAAGAGGCTGACAAACAGTGGAACCGCATTGTTGAAATGCAAATAGCCCCTCACCCGGGCTTAAAACATCCCGAGGCAATCAGCCTTGAATACGGCATGGTAGACAACCTTCTCGATGTAGAGGTTAGGGCTGCCGTCGCAGGATACCTATTGCGCAAATGGAATGTGGACTGCACGGAAAACCATCACCTGACCGGCCCAGAGTATCATCTCTGGCTAAAGAACACCCCAACCCTTTACGGCGTGGAGAACCTTGCAATTGCACCAGGGTATACCGGCCATAACAACGAACAGTCTCCGACTGACGGCACCAATGCGTGAATGAGAGAAAAAGATGAAATCAGCAGAACAAAAATTCTTAAAAGAACTCGACGACAAACTGTGGAAAGCTGCCGATCGTTTGCGCAACAACCTTGATGCTGCCAACTACAAGCATGTGGTGTTGGGGATCATCTTTTTGAAATATGTCTCTGACGCCTTTGAAGAACGTCGCAATGAGCTTCGCAAGCTACCGGCCACTCGGGCTAAACTTCGGGGTCAAGTTACAGATTATTTGGGAAATTGGCATGCAAGCAATCGGAGTGTTGGGTTACCTTCCGACGACACTCAGATGGCCTTTTGGACCATTGAATCAATACTGGAGTGCGGTAGCGTAAACCCTGTTGATTTAGTCGAAAAGTTCTCCACACGCCAAATTTATGGGAGAGGCCAATCTGTCGGTGAATTTGTCCGAAATTACCAGAGAAACATGGAGTGGCCAGAAGCCTCATCTCGCTCTGCAGGTAACGGCGCGCTTATGCGTATCGCAGCCGTCTTGGCGGCTCACAAAAAAGGACCTTCAACGGACTTGTGGAGTGATACCGTCCTCTGTGCCGCTGTAACACATAATGATGCTGCTTCTATCAGTGCATGCGTAGCCTTCGTGGGCATCCTACGGGCTAATTTGGTTGCGGGGGCATGAAACCGCCGAGACTTGAGTGGTCCCGGACGACCGCGCCATATCCGTCACCCCCGGTCTATCCCTATCTGCGCAAGGGAATGATCATCAACCAGCCCATATATCTGGCCCGCCTTCAATCAAATTTCCGATAAATAGAAAACGACACTAAAGGGTCGACTCCTCGCTCTTATCAAATTCATAGAAGATATAGAAATATTCCAGGGCGCGTATGATGGCATCATTGAGATTCCCTTCACCAGCCCAGTTCTCCAGCTGCATATCGCCACTGCGATAATGATTGAAGTATTCATACTTCCCAAGATGCTTGACGAAAGCGCTGAGGTTTGAGGCGGGCCGCATCCAGCTTGTTGATGCCTCCAGCTTCTTAAGCTTACTGTCAGCCTGTTCGTCATTCGAGATTACAGGGTCGCCGCTCTCATAGCTAAGAGTTGCTCTCCGCGGCGTTAACAAAATCAGCACCGTTCTCTTAGACGACGTTTTCACTTGGTTCCGAAAGAGGTATTGAACTCCAGGCACATCGCCGAGCCCTGGCGTTTTGTCATCCAGGTTTTCCTTCTCCTGGTCCGACAGCCCGGACAAAACCATCGTCTCACCGTACCGAAGCGCGAGATTGGCAGAAATTGTCGTTTTCGATGTGGTCGCGAAACTCGTTCCGGTAATCGTATCGGAGACCTGCGATAGACCTGCCTCTAGGAACGTTCTTTCAACATAGACATTCAAATCTAACGTCTCGGAATCAAGGAAGGCTGGAGTCACCTCAAGCTTGACGCCTGTATCGATCGGCTCCATGGAGCCGCTTCCTGCTGTTCCCCCTTCAAGCACGATATGCATCGTGCCTCCGGAAAAGAAGCTAGACTTCTTTTGGTCCTCGACCAGGATTGTCGGGCGCGCGATCACCTGGTTACGATCATAATTACTGTTAAAAATGTTCATTGAATAGGTCAACCCGGCCCCAAGCGTTCCGAGTTTAAGTGTAATGGTATCGTTGGCTGTTAAAGCAGTGCGCACTCGCCCCACTCCCGCCGGCGTTTTGGTCTGAAAGAATTGATCGCCTGTGAAAAAGATATTCAAACCGTTCAGAAGGTTTACGCCTTTACTGGTTTTAAAAATCTCCTCGGTCCGAATAATCGCAACATCAACCAATGCCATTTTTGGCAATTTTGCCTTCGGCGCTGCGACCTGGGTTACTGCCGGTGCTGTGGTGGTATCTGCTCCTGCGGGACTGGCCGAAACCGCTGGCGTTGTGATTGCGGTGGTGGTCGGGGCAGAAGTGGTGGCTGAGGAAGGTGTATCTGCGGATGTGGTGGGTGTTGTTACCGGCACAGCAGAAGGGCTCGGTCCGTCTGGCTGAGTTTCATTCGAAACGGGAGAGTCGCCGGAGCCTGGAGTTTTAAACATTTCATCTTCAGACGGCACACCAAACGCATCAAGATTCTGTGCCAGTTGCTTTACGACCACAGGATCCGTTTTGATGTTTTCGCTGGAATAGTATTTTTTCCATTCCGTAATCCGCCGATCTAAATACCGTTTCCCGACACGGCTGATAGTGCCAAGTTTTTGGGAACTGATGTTTGCTCTTTCAAAGTCGCCGACAGAGGCATAGATCAATCCACCGGACCTCAGAACTGCGGGGCTATCCGGCGCCAAGGACAGGGCGCGATCAATGTTTGTGTACGCACGATCAAGCTCCCCCAGATAATAAGAGGATGCAGCAAGGCCGATTAGATATTCCGCATTATTTGAATCGAGATTCACAGCATCTGCGAAATACTCCTGCGCCAATCGATACCGCTGCTGTTTAAAGTGCAAGACCCCCATATAGTAGGGAACCATGCTATCGCCTGGGTCCATGCGCGCGGCAAGCTCATAGCCGACCGCGGCCATTTTTGATTGTTCAGGATCACCAGCCTCGGCTCTAAGCTGGTGGGCCAGTCCATTCAAGGCGTGCAGCATGGAGTTTTTCGGCTCAAACTTCAAAGCACGTTGAAAGTTGGTGTTAGCCTCTAAATAATCCTTACGAGCGAGGGCACGTAACCCCTTTGATACATATTCGGTATTCAGCCGATTAGTCTCGTGTTTGTTCAGCCCCTCTGCAAAAAGGCTGATCTCCTTCTTGACTTGTTCAGACGTGTAAACGGTCTTGCCCGTCTTAGAATTTACAAAGCTATTGTCGAAGGTTTCGAAAGCAAAATCGGAACTACAACCCGCAACCAAAAGAACGGACAGAACTGCCGGGACAGTCCGAAAAGCAAGGCGATAATTTCGCAGCACCGCCATCGTCCGAACCCTAGAAATGAATGATGGCTTCACTGTGTCTCCACCGGATAGCTGCCTGACGGCCTTATTTCGCTGTTTAGCCCGCGGACCATTCCCGAGAGGTTCCCAAGCACCTTTTTCAACCCATAACATTCGATCTATGCCCTCTTCTGTTCCACAAAGCGGCTGGGGGCCTCCCTCTGCCGCGTTATCTTTCTAATGACGTGTGCCAGCGTTGTTTACTGTCCGGAAGACAAGAACTTCGGAACCTCCCGATACCTTTTGGCCTGGCTCTGTCACGCACCGATGTGTCTTTGATTGATATCCATATTCCCAGCCTTGGTCGTTCGCCCTCTTCACCCGACAGAGATAAAAGGCGCTCTGGGTTGAACCACCGCCGACAAGAAAGGGAGAAAACAGAGGATTTGGTGGCGTTAAATTCTGCCCCCGAGTGTCAAACGGAACACCACCTTCGCTATTTCTCCACGATCCCGTTGCCCCTGGCACACCGATATCGAGCCCGGAGAGAACTTCTAAGATATAATTCGTGTTGGTTGAGCGCGATGGTGAAAATTGCTTCAGTTCGCCATTCAGCATATAGGTGCACAGACCAGCCTTACCGTACCAGGTTCCAGGATAAACATCATAGCTTCCAGGACCATCATGGCTACCGATTAGCACCCTGCACACCCCATTGTACCTCTTTACCTTTTTGGACAGGTCATCCTTGGAGACCCAATAAACAGAAGACAGTTCACTTTGGGTGTCTCGCGTCCATTCGGTCCATAAATACGTCCCCTTCCAGTGACCAAATTGCCAACGACCCCGGGTCGCAGGCGCACACGATTTAACGAAAACGTTCACACGGTCCTGCCCTGGGTTGGGTTTATTGGGCATCATACACTTACCCGTCGCTTTCTTCGAACTGTCTACAGCTTCGAGTTGGAACCACTTCTGTTGGGGTAAAACACGCATTTTCCACCCCTGCCCATAACGACCGTCACATGGCCTTTGAACAAGCTGACCATGTTGAGCCGCTGGAATCGCGCCTTCTCTTTTGTCATAGGGGTACAGGCAATGGCCAGTGAAGTCGTTTAGGATCTTCACAGATTTGTCGTATTCAACGACATAATCCCATCGGTCATATTGATCGTCTGTGCATTTTTTCATGTAGACAATGCTGCCCGTTTTGTCCGCATTTGCGGCCGGTTCGTTCGGGACATCAAGACAAAAACCATTGTCCGATTTAATCACACCGTTGTGGTCATACCAAATGGGCATATCGCTATTGGGAACCGTCAGCTCAAACGTTCCATGGGCAATACCGGTGCAGGGGAAGAATACCGCATTCACTTCCTTATTGTTCTTTTTGGTGTGGGCCTTAACAGAGTCAGGCCTGAGACAGAATGCCGAATTCCGTTCCTGTAGCTTGAACCCGTGCGACTTTTCGACATTGGAATGCGTCTGTTTCACGACCTTCCACAACTGCCCGCGCCCATCAGAACGGCACGCCGAAAGCTTGAGGTGAGCTCCACGTTTTTCAGGACCGCCCCTCGCCACTTGAGTGAGCTTTTGAGCATGTTCCCGCTTTGACTTTGCATCATAAGACGCTAGGTGAAACGGCGTCGTCAAACAGGCTCCGTTGTGCACCAGTTGGGTGTAAACCCGGCTCGGGAATTTAGTGGCAAACGCGTCATTCCAAGGAACCAGATGGCCGGAATGGTTAACAAGCTTGCGCTTTGTCGACCACAACAGCCCACCCGTATTTTCATTGCAGGGATGAAATGTAATATCGCCTTTCACATTCTGTCCCAGGCAGAGTTTAGAATGGCGCGCCACCAGCAACCTCTCGTTAAAGAGGACGCCCGGCGGCACATGGATATCTGTGAAGGCGACAAACCGATCGTTTTCGGTTTTTGCGCGCTCTGCCATTTTCTTCTTCTGGAAATCCTTCATCGCCTCGCCAAAAGGCCGATTGCGATTAACGATATGGGGCAGAAGGTTACGGCGCTTTTCCTTGTACGCCTCAAACCTCTCGGAAAAACTCTGCTTTTTCTGGTTTGTTTTGTCGGAAGGCTTTCCTTTGCTGGGCACAGCCTTTTGTCCCATAGCAGACGTACCCTTGGGTGCGGTTTCCCCCTTTGGCTCAGAAGCTGTCGTTGCTTGGGCCAACATCATCAGGCTTTCGCCACTATCATTCATGACGTTCGTATTTGATGCCACCAAGATTTCGCGACGGCCCAGACCTAAGGTTCGCTGACTTTTTTGTTCATAGAAACCGGAAACAATTCCCCCATTCAAAGACGCAAATGATTTGGTTTGGGGTTCGGTCTCCTCCAATGAAGCAGCCTCAAGTGCCTTTTCTATTTCCGGAGGTAATTTAAGGCCGGGAATATTTTTAAGCTCGTCATGAACTTTCTTTTCCGCCGCTCTCGATTCTTTATTAATGGCAGTCAGAATGGGGCCTGCTAGATTCTTCAGGCTGCTCGGCAAGTATTTTTCAAACAGTTCCGACACCATATGAAGCGGAATAAAGGCCAATTGCTCGGCATCGAATACTGGATCCGTTAGCTTGAAGGCAAACATTTGTGTGCCTAAATCATCCCCGAAAACTTCCAAGTCCATAGACAAGATAAACGGCTGCCCCTTGGCCATCGCAGCCATGTCACCTTCAAAGAAGATTTCCTTAACAACCAACGCATCTGATTCGCCGATCTTGGCAACTAAACTTGCCAGTCCGCTGGCCATCCATTTATCTGCATCCTCAACCCCGTCAATGGCCAATTTCGCGAGATCAAGGGCGCCAGTTGCCGTTAAGTGCGCCGCCTCCAAACCAGCCAATTCCGGATCCATCAATTCTGACGGCAAGTGGTCCACCGTTTCTTTGGCCGCATCGAGCACACCTTCAGCCACCTTATACGCCGCCCACTCAATTCCGTAGCGCGCCCAGTAGTACGCTGCCTCGCCGCAATGCCAGGGCGAATACCAGTGACAACTGCCATCTTGGCCTTCCGCATCGCGTTTAACACTGTTGGCATTGTCCAACAGGGATCGAGCGTGATTTTGTGCATTTTGAAGGGCCCTATCTGCACTCGCTCTCTCTCGCTGAATCACTTCTTTTCGAGCGTTAATTTTCCTGTTCAAACCATCGACTTTTGCCTGAGCGCTATTGATTTTTGCCTTCGCTTTCTCGAAATCCGCGTTCAGCGCATTAAACATTGATTGAACTTTTTGCGGCGCTTCCTTCGTCAACCAGGTGAAGAAGTCGGCTTTTACAACCCCTTCGACAAAAATATCGGGAGCACCTTTCTTGGCCCCCGCAGCCTTGGTCGCAGCATCAACTTCAAAGCCCAAGTTGATGGTTGAATCCCAAATGCCGCCGCCAATCTTTGTGTCTAATTCGATATTCGCCATGCCATTGTCAAACTTGACAACAACATCTTCTTCGGCACCCAGGAACTCAATTTGAGATTCAATCTCCAGATTGGGAAGCTGCTTGAATTCAAGATCAAACTTCATTTGGTTCTTTTTGAGTTTCAGGACTTCCAAATCTATAGGGTCAACGGAAGCGTCCATTTTAACCCCTGTTGGCCCGGCATTGATTGCCGCTTTGCCAAGCTCATGCCCCATAAAGTACACATCGCCGGCAAGCTTGAAGCCGGAATCGACAAGGTCTAGTTGAGGGTCGGTGAAGCCTGGAGTCGCATAGGCGAAGACCACGTTGCGATATTCCGGCAAGGGGATATCTTCAGGCGAAGGAAGACTTCCTTTCCCGCCCGCCATCCGTTCAGCGATATCAATAAGCGCAGGAATGCCCATTTCTTCGATATCGCCCCGAATGGCAATGGCGTCTGGCATCAGCTCAGCTTCGACCAGAAACTCCATTTCTCCGGCAACATTTACCCGATCCTGTCCATCGGCCAACTCGACTTTTCCTGCCATTCCAAACTTGGCCTTGCCCTCCATATCAATGCCAAACTTGATAGCAACGTCCTCAAGGTCAATGCCGGGAATGCCGAACGGCTCATCCCAATTGCCAGACAGGTCCATAAAGATATCGACGGCAAACCCATCTTCCTCTTTCAACTCAATCTCAAGTTCAAGCTTGGTCGTCAAAAGCAATTGTTGTTTCTTGGGCATGTGCAAGATGACGTCCGCCGAAAGGCCAACATCGAACTCTTCTTCCTTATATTGGATAAAGAACCCGACCTCTCCAGGGAACTTGGCCATCTTCGGGACATGGCTCGCGCCCTTCTTTCCGCCAGGCCCTTGCTCAATCTGGACTAAGACATCGATCGCGGGCGCACCTTTGCCGCCAAATATATTCTCGAGAGACCCTTCGATCAGAACATCTTCATGAAGGCCAATTCCCTTCAAGCCCTTCTTTGAAGATCCCGACGAATTTCCAGGAGAAAAATTGGCCGCAATGGAGATCCCGCTACCAGCGACAACCAGCCCCTCTTTACCGCCATAAATTTCACCAAAGACTGTTTGGGCCACTTCCGGTAGCTTGTTTACTTTCTCAGAAAGTCTTATCTGAGAAAAAATCAACGCGGCATCGTTGAGATGGAAGTCTGCGAGCGGCGTGTGACTGAGCGCTGGCACAAGACGGCTAAATTTAAACCCATTTCCGCCCCCGTCATCCGACACAGCAAAAACCCATTTGCCGCTTTGCTCAAAGACGACCGCATCAACTTCTTGACCGTGAAGTTGGCTTCCTCCTGACACGCCTGACTTCGATATCTCCAAATAGGTAAAGTCGAATTTGTCAGCATGCGCAATTCCCTTCAGGATCGGCAGATCCGAAAAGGCAACCTTTTCTTGGATTTTCAGAACGCCAGCCTTTAGCTTTCCATTGACTTCATGAAGGTCGATGGAAATTTTCGGCTCCACTTTTCCGAATGGTTTCGTCGGAACGGCGGTGAAGACAAAATCACCCGAGCGAGTTTTCTTATCATAGTCCAGTTTCAGGTTTAGGTCTTTGAGCTCAAGCCAACTGATCCCAAAGGGAGCAGGCAATTCCATCGGGCTACTGGCTGTAAGAGCAAGCTTGCCATTGCCAAAACCAATATCTGACTTAAACGCAATCTTATCTCCCATAAGATCGCCGTTAAGGTCTGCTATCAGTCCAACCCACACCCCTGCTTTGCCAGATGGGTCCGCATCCGTAATTTTGAATTGCGATTTATCAAAGGTGAACGCCCCAGGCAATTTGGCAAGACTGATTTTGGGCACGGGAACGCCAATGTCCATGCCCTTGAACCGGTCCAGACCTTTTACCTTTGTGCTGAACATATTGTTGCTCATAACACCGGTAATCGGGATGCCCTTTTTGGGGTCGTAACCAATAAATTCCATCAATTCTGTCATCCCACCTGAGCCTTCAAGATCAAGCTGGGAAAACATATTGAAACCGGGTTTTAGCGCGTAGCCCTTCGCTAAACCGGCGTCCGACAGCACCTTCTTCAGGTTGGCCGAGATGTGCGCCGGGATCGCCTTGTCGTCAGGCTTAAGCCCGCCGCCCTTGGGCGGCACCACAACCAACGTCAGGTCGTCGATGTTCACACCGTCAAGCGCCGAGCCAACCGCGCCCGGAACCAGGTCGCCAAACGCAAGCTTGTCCAGCGTCACCGCCATAACAGCCTTCTCAAGCTTGCCGGGATGGAACGCCGCAATCTCGCCCGGCGTCTTCTTCGCGCCAAACTCAAGATCGGCAACCAAACGGTCGTTGGTCACAACAACCTTATCAAGAACAACCTTATCGAACCCCGGAACCGGACGGCCGACAACGTCCTCAGCCGTAATCCCGGATTTGCCCCCGCTTAACGTGGCAACATAGGTGACCTTGCCTTTGTCCTTCTTGATCTCGGTGTCAAACGACACAGCCGCACTGTTCAGGGCCGCCGTGCCGTCAAGCCGGAAGTCCCACGTCTGCGCCTCGTAAACCGAGGCCAGGTCCAACGTCTTCACCGTCAGACCCTTAAACGTGAACAGCCCCTTGGGGTCCTTCGCCGAGCCAACCAGGTCGATCACCCGCTTGCCCTTGGCGTCCTTGCCCGTCATCAAAAGAGAATCAAACTCATGCGTGGCGCTGCCCGCCTGCATCTTCAGGTCGGCACCGATGGTCACAAACGGTCCCGCCAACTTCGTCTTCGTACCCTTGGGCTGCTTCAATGCCTTCGGCGCAAGCTCCGTTACCGCGAACACCGGCTTGGTGATCGTGATCGTGCTCGGCAGACCCGGAACCTTCAGGTCCGGCAACGCAACCGACAGGTTCAGGTTCTTCAACTTGTCGGCCTTGGCCGCCGTCTTACTAAACGTCGAACGGCTGATCGTGCCGACAATCGGGATCACTTTCTCCGTCACCCCGCCTGACGCCATCAGCGTGCCCATGCCCTTCGAGCCCTGGATGTCCAGGTCGGCCAAAAGATTGAAGCCCTCAGACAACGTATAAGAAGACTTTGTCGCATCGTGCTTCGCCGCGTCCGACAGCACCTTCTTCAGGTTGGCCGAGATGTGCGCCGGGATCGCCTTGT
>CAZBEC010000022.1:0-10554 GCA_964490815.1 uncultured Thalassospiraceae bacterium | reverse complement strand
CAAGAACAACCTTATCGAACCCCGGAACCGGACGGCCGACAACGTCCTCAGCCGTGATGCCCGCGGCGCTGCTTAGAGAGACCTCGAGAACCGCTTTTTCACTCGGTGTTTTTACAGAAACGACGGAAAGCTCGACATCCTTATCGTTGATCGCCGCTTTTCCAATCAGCTGAAACTTCCATTTTTGGACAGAAAAAACTGATGACAAATCAACTTCATTAAAAACCAGCCCCTTAAACTCCACATGCTTTCTCAGAGAGTTGAGTTGCACTTGGCCCGCGGCATGAACCTCTTTCGCATCAGGATGATAGGCAAAAGAGACCTTATCAATTTCGAGACCATGCGCCGTGGCACTCGAAGCTTCAATGCCAAAGAAGCCCCCTCCATCCTTAGAGCCTCGAAGGGCAAACTTGGGAGCCTTAACGGAAAATGGGCCAGCATTTCTAATATCTGGAAGCTCGCCCTCAAGATTTAGGTTGGACAAAAAATCCTTTCCGTATGTACGGAGCAAGCCTTCTATCTTGGATTTTAATTGTCTTGAATTCACCAAAGGTTGGGAAACAGTAGCAACTCGATTCTGAACCTTTGAAAAAGCTTTTTTAAAGATGCTGGGGTCAACGACACCGCGAAGAGGAATTTTCAAATTTGACGGCAATCGGAGAGATCGCATCAGGCTCGACAATTCTTTCGGCGCCCCACGTAACGGCAGCGACGCCGCTAAGTTCATACCCGGCTCGATGTTAAAACCGGAACGCGCAAGTTTCATAAGCCCTGAAATGACAGTGGATACAGCAACGTTGTCATCGGCAGATCTGAGATCGGAAACAAGCAATTTCCCAGCCGACTCTTTCGATGCATATACGAAGAATACGTCTTCAAGGCTTCCCAGGACGCCCAATGGCATTCCCGAAGCGCCCGGAACAAGGGTTGTAAGATTTAATTTATTAGCATGGAAAACGAGAACAGGTGCGTCTTTCCCGGTTAGGGAAAGACGCACGATATCAAACGTAATGCCGGAGACCGACACTTGCGCTGACATCGTGTTGTTTCCGAGGTTGGTTACTTTACCAAGGGCAATGTCATCGGAATCGCTAAGACCTGGGAGCGCGGTTCCATTCGGCAAATTCATTTCTTTTAATGAACTTGTTATGAATTGAGAGAGGTTGCCGGAGGAAATATCTGGCTGCGCTGCAGATTGCGCGCGCCCTTCCACTGGGAATGCCATAAACATAACAGTCCACAGAAACACCGATGCAAGTATGTTCCGCAGACGAACAACGCGAGTATTAAAGCTCATCTCCCCCCCCGGGATCAGTCATTTAATATCGCGCCAACCTTCTTAGAGGTTTTATTTGCTTACAATAAATGACTCTTTTGCAGTTAAAATTCTAAAGATCTTAAGGGAACCATATCAAGGGAACCATATCAACAATTTTTAAGCAAGGCGTGCCATTAACGTAGCTGATGATCTGTTCCAGCTTGCCGTCTTTGGGGAGTTGTCAGATTAGAACGGGTTGAGAGGCCGAAACCGGCCCCCTAGCCTCAGATTACGACAAATTCCAACCCGCTCCGCTATTTCAAGGCGTCAACCGGAATCATCCGCTTAGCGGTGATGCTTTACGTGCGATTTCTGCTTTCCCTTCGTAATGTCGAAGATCTGCTTCATGAGTGAGGTATCGATATTAGCCATGAAACGGTCCGATATTGGTGGAACCGGTTCGGCCCCATGTTTGCTGCCGAGATCCGACCAAAACGAGCCTCTCGTCTCACGGCATCCCCCTACTTATTTCCAACCTCGGTCTCGGCTTGTGCGAATAGCGTGATCCCGACCAGGATGCCCGGCACCGCCTTGAAGGCATGAGCGAGCCCAAGAAGAATAATGCCGTGGTGCGCGCCGATATCTCCGCCGGAAACATCCTCGAAAATGGATTCTCCCGCTTCGACGAGACCGGTCATCATCAAGATCAGCCCAACCACCAATTCGAGATAGGGGTTGCGCGCAAACGCCTCCATCCGTTTTGCCAGCTTGTGCATGGCCTCCTCCGTTCCCCAGTGTTCGATGTCGTACTACGATATCATAGGGGGGACTGGGAATCGGAATCGAACGCAATTGAAGGGGAGTTGTCAGATAAAAACGGGTTGAGAAGCCAAAACCCGGCCCCTACCCTTGCCAGCATATGTCTGCTTTATACCGTAGACCGGTCGAGCCCAGCTTGAATACTCGCTACACTCCAGCCATGAACTCAAAGCAGCCAACAGCTATCCTATTCCGCAACCGACGCTTCATTATTGGGCGCAATCTCTCTGATACATCCGGCATGAAGAAATTCGGATCCGCACAATTGGGGTTGGCGGGAGATTTGGACGTCCTCATCCCGAACTCGATCAACCGCCTTAGGGTAAAGGGTGCCGGTAGCCGGTTTGTACACGGCGGTGCATCTTTACAGGAAATCGTGATCCCTGTGCTGAAAGTTGGCAAACAACGTGAGGCTGACATTAAGCAGGTCGAGGTTCAGATCATCGTCTCAGGCCGCAGCCTTATCAGCTCAGGCCAAACAGCAGTAACCTTCTATCAAGCCGATCCCGTTTCTGAGAAGACACAAGCCCGCGAGCTCCTAGCTGGCATCTATGCGACCGACGGAACTCTCATATCGGATGAGTTCACTCTGCAGTTTGATTTTACGTCGGAGAATGCCCGGGAGCGGGAGATGCCACGAAAGTTCCTGCTGTCTCGCGAGGCCGATCGCTACAACAACCAGGATGTCCTGCTGAAGTTGCGCGAGCGTGTCGGCAAGACCACCCATTACCAGGACTACGCTGTCCATCATTTCCAGTTACGTCGAGGCATCACGACGGACTTTGATTTTTGAGGAACTGAGCCATGAGTGAACTCGACGCCAAAATCAACGAGCACTTTCCGGGGTACGTGGTCCGAAAGGATCTTGTAAAAGCGGTCAAAGGAAACGCGATCGTACCGACTTATGTGCTTGAATATCTTCTTGGACAGTACTGCGCGACCGATGACGAGGCGTCCATTCAGACCGGCATCGAGACTGTGAAAGACATCTTGCGTAAACATTACGTCACCCGCAGCGAGTCTGGACTTGTCCAATCAACAATTAAGGAAAAGGGGCGTCACAAGGTTATCGATCAAGTCAGCGTCTCCCTCAATGAGAAAACCGACAGCTATGAAGCGACCTTTGACAACCTCGGCATAAAAAAGGTTGCCGTCGATAGCGTCACAGTTAAAGCCCAGACTGGGTTTCATCATTAGCTTGGCCTTGATCAACTCGGCTGCTTGTTTCTCCTCGTCGGTTTCAACAAAGCGGTCGATAATGTTGGCAACGCCTTCTGCGGCAGTGACGAGACCTCCACCGATCAATTTATCCAACATGGCTACTGTCCTTTCCCTGTCAGGGCTTCGCCCTTCCGCGCCTCTTGCTCCACGATCTCAAAATGAACGAGGTCATCGAAGCTGTTGTCACGAACCTCTGTGTCCCGGTCCCAGTCTCCGCCCCAGCGCAGGATTACGCCCATGGATTTGGCGGTGGCCAGGACATAGCCCGCGAACAACGTCTGTCGTTCCCGGTCGTCCCATTTGATGGGATAAGGCGTCACATCCACGGCTAGAGAAGGCACGGTATTGTGTTTTCCGTCCGGCCATTGAACCTGACTTTTTCCTTCAGCAACCATCTGGTTTTGGCGGTCCTTGTCGCGATGCCCTTCGAGGATGGTGCAATCAAATTCCCGCACAACCTCATGAAAAACCCGCTGCAAGAGCGGGTGACAGGTCGAAAGCTTGGCGATGGATTTTTCGGAGAATGCAGGCATCAGTGACCTCCCCCAAACAGTTTAAGTTTTATGGCCACCCCCGCCATCAGGGCGATCAACACCCCTGTGGTGACGAGACGGACAATGGTCGACCAGGCGGTATGCTTGGCCACACGCAAAGCACCGAGCAGAGAGCGAAGATCACGGATATCGCCAGCCGCTTCTTCATCGACCAGACCGACATCCGCCAGCGCCCGCTTTGCACCACGCTCAGCGGCTAACTCGAGCAGTTGCTCAAATTCTTCCTCAGGCATGACGACATGCCCGTCCTTCGTTGAAGGACAGTTCATTGGCTTTCTCCTTGAATAAAATTTCAGGCGGCTAGATCGGCCTCATGGACACGAACGTCCTCGCCGACTGCCGTGATTTCGACTTGCTCACCACGAGGCCTGACTGCAATCACACGCGCCTTGGCACTCCACGCTTCTCCTGGGCCAAAGGCAAAATGGCTGCGCTCTTCTGCCGTCCCGGTGTAAGGCACAAAATCCAGCACCTCCATGACCCTCAGTAATCTCATGTCATCGCCATTCGCCTGCACCTTGAACGGCCCAGCTGGACTGCCATCACGGCGACGCAAGGCGATGTAGTGATCGACGCCATCCGACCATTCCAAAGGCTCTGAAACTTCCAGCATTGAAGTTTCTGGATCCCATGATACGACTTCGCCACCTTGTCCCCATCGCGGCATATCATGCGTGACAGCCACCAAATCCCCATAGGTCGGGATCAGGCCATCCAGTTCCGTCTGCCAGGAAACCAGCTTTCGGCGATAGCGATTGTCCGCTGCCATGTAGAGCCCTTCCCGTTTGGCTTGCGGTGCATTGGTGCAACCAAAGAGCATCACCTTGGCAGGCTTTTCTGCCGCACTGTCAGGAAGACTGGACGTGACCTCATCCGGGTTCCACGTCCGCGAATTGAAAAACTCCACGGTCACAGCATCCGCCGTATCATCACCCGGCATGATGTATTGGATCTTGAATGAGCCCTTGACGATATTGCGGGGACTGAACATGGCCACGGGCAAAGTCTGCTGCGCATCCCGAAATAGCCGCACCACACCGCCCTGCAATACGGGAACGGCCCGTCCACAACGAGCAATACGGATCAGGGCTTCCCAGACCGTCATGGTGCTGTCGAAAACCCCGTCGAAGGTATCGCCCCTTGCCGACCAGATTTGATCCAATGCTGTCAATGCCTGAAGGTCCATTCGGGCCTCAGCCAACCCAGCGCCGTAAGACGCCCGACAAGCGTCAGCAAAAGCCCAGGCAATGGAACGTGTCGGTTCGGGGGACGCCCACCCGGTTTCAGAGGTCCAGATTGAGAGCTTCCGGGTAACCACACAGTTGATCATGCGGGATGATCTTTGAGATAGGTTATCGGTCGCCCGCATTTTGACGGCCAACAGCGTTACATTGCCGAATTCCGGAGAGCCTTCCAGATACGAGCGGACAGCACCCCAGCGTAATTCATGTCCAGCACGGGATGACGTATCAATTGTATCAAGGCGGATCATCCGAACTTCATAGCGCCCAGACGAAACGGCGTATTTATAGCTGAGCCTAAGCGCAGAATTGGTTGAGGCTGTATAGCTCTCTGTGCCCAGCAATACCCAATCACCGATCGGCAGGCCTTCATCATCAATGGTGCGCGCCTGAACCTCCCATTGGGCACTGCGGGTATCAAGCCCACCGCTGTCATTGGCATAATAGAGCCCCCGGGCGAACACCACATCGATGCCGATGTGACCGGCTTTGGTCTCGGCGGGATTGGCTGTAAACGGACCAATCCAGTCCCCGCCATCACCGGTACTGCGTAACTCCTGCCCCGCGACCTCGGGTGCGGTGACCACATCGGTTTCAAATAGGGTGACGCTGTCACCCGGCCCAACGATCTCCGTCTCTACTTCTTCAAAGGACGCGATGGGCGTGTCTTCAATGCGCACCTGCTCCAGATCGAATTCACCTTGGCCGATCACATGGAGCTGAAACAGGTACTGCTCATTATTCACAAACTCCTGATAAGGTTGGGTCGCAAGATCGGGATAGATCAGGTGACGGCCATAAAGAACCGGGATCGGCTGGCCGAGACGGGCCTCGTTGCCCTGAGCCGACAGAGAGTAAGTTGGGCTTGGGGCTGGTGGCGCACCAACGGATCCGAAACTCAACGACGGTACGGACGGTTTGGGCGCAGGCACGACGGCATTCATCAACGCCATGCCTGCCAGCGAGATAATCGCCCCGCCGATAGCTTGCTGAAGGACGCCTGCGCCAATACCAAGGGCAGCCCCAGCATTGGCCGAAATGCCCATGGCCGCGCCCAAAGGACCGCCAAGCGCAAACGAAGCCACCATGACCGCAATGGATAAGACGGTGCGCAGCGGGTTCTTTCCCCCACCACCTCCACCACCGCCCCCTTGAGGCAGGGTCACAAAGGCCACCACGTCATTGTCATTGATGAATGTGGTTTCCCAATCAGCTCTCAAAACCGCCTGGCCGTTGAAAAGGCAGATCGTCGGACGATCGAAGTCATTGATGCCCTGACCAGTCAACCACCCACGAATCGTGACCGGGCTCAGAACCGGGCACACTTCCCGGTCCCGCTCCGGATAGAACGGGTTTCTGACGAGGGTGACGGCAGCAAGCATCAATTAGGTCCAATAAAGCGATAATAGCCCTCAATCCGCCAGCCATTGGCAGACAGGGATGCAAGGTTTTGAAAGGCGGCACCGGCTTCTTGGGCACAATGGAGAACCCCGCCATGATCCACATCGAGCCAGACTCCGACATGGATCGGATAACGAGCCTGGCGCATCAAGACGCAGTCACCTTCTTCTGGATTTTGGGCGAGACCCCAGCGTTTACGTTCCGGGTGATCCCGGAAGCCTCTGGCGATAGCCAGAAGATCTTCCGGATTTGGAATAGCTGGCAATTCCCGGTCAAAGTGTCGCTGCTGCACATGACAAACGAAAGCCCAACAGTGAAAACTGTCTGGTCCTTCGCCGTCTGCGGACCAAGGAATGCCAATGTATTGCTCTGCCCAGTGTGTCATCGCGTCAGCCCCGGAAACCGTTTGGCCGTGTAGGTCTCGCTTGGAAACGCCTTGTTGCCGATGTCCAGCATCCGAGCCCGTCCGGTCACCTGCAGAGCATTGGCCTCAACCTCGGTCAGCACCAGCGTGATCGGAGGATCCATCTGCGGGCCTTCAAGGTCCGTTGAGAGATAGGGCCGATAGGTGATTTCGATCTTGTCTTGAGAAACGGCTGCCGCATCCAGATGGCGAACGATCTCACGGCTGACGTTGTCCAGCGTCACCGTGATTTCAGGCACGGGGGCCGTGTCGATGGGTGGCAACGACAAATCAAAGGCCAAAGCAATGAAGGTGACCATCTCACCACCATTTACGGGGGCAGATGGCTCCAGGCGAGCTTCCAGATCGCGGTGATCGCGCACCACCCGAATAGCCGTCGGGCTTCCGTCGTCATCGACAAAGGCGGGATGGCGCAATTCGAGTGTATGCAGGATCACCACATCTGAAGGCGCGGCTGCATAGGCCTCACGGATGGCCTGGCTGAGGGTTGGATCAGGCATCGGTCAAAACGCAGACATAAAAAAACCGGCTTAAGGCCGGTAGATTGGTTTCGATTGGAAATACGAGGGCTACCAAGTGAAGGCTTGGATCTCATCCAATGTGGCCAACGCAGCTATGGCGGTTTCCGCCTCATCACTGGCGGTGCGGATGGCTTCGCGCTCGGCATAGACATCTTGCAAGCTGGTTGTGCCATTCAGGGCATCGCGCTCTCTGGCACGATCCACTTTCCAATCGGTTGCCGCAATCCGTTCACCGGCCTCTGATTTCACCCGGCCAATAAGAGCGGATCGTGCGGACTCCAATTCCGTCGCTTGTTGGGATGCCACGGTATCGGCGTCCTGCTGCTTGACCTCATCGTCGGTGATGCCGCCATAGCGATCGACAACCTTGCCATCGACCAACTGAAACCGGTGACCGAGCTTGGACGGCACAGGCAGCTTGAACTGACCGTTAGGGCCAATCACGCCCCAGTCGTCGCTGTGGGGAAAGCTAATTTTATCGACCATGATTAATTACCTCCAATGATCGGCACGATGTAGGGATAGTTGGTGGAGTGATAGGCGCTGTCGAAGATGTAGACATTGAAGCCCGGCACCTTGGAGCTCATGTCGCCCTTGTCGGCGATCACCTCAAAAATGCTCTTGGTGTCGATGTGCGACATATATATGCCATAGCCACTGTCAGAGTTCGGGCTATAGGAAATCATGAAATCATTGTCGCGGATCGGTGCGAACGAGCGACCGTAACTGCTGTCCTGATGTTGCAAGAACACGTACTTGCCGTCAGAGACACGAATCAGAAACACCTCGGCTCCGGCCCCGTAGTAGTAATAGGGCTGATAGCAGATGACGTATTTGCCATCGTTTGAGATCTGGAAGCGGAGCCCGTTGCGGTCCCCTTGCTCCATCCCATAGGACGTTGTGGTGCTCAGCGTATGGGTCGCTTCCTGCGTAAAGCCACCAGCACCATCCGGTGTGAACCGATCCAGCATGCAGTAATTGTGCGGCTCCATTCGCACAACTAGCACCTTGCCGTCATCGCATGGGATGACGACTGCACGGTACAAGCTTTCGCTGTAACCCGCAGAGTTTGCCGTCCAGTCAAAGAAGGCGTGGTTGGCCTCGTCTAATGCATCAAACCAGGTCTTGCGATCAGAGGCATGGATATCGAAGGGAGCAACGTTTGAGTAGACATGCAAACGCATGCCCGTCCCGCCATCGGTATTTTCGTTGATCACAAGGGTGCGGGTTTTCTCATTGTATCCGATCATCCCATACTTGTTATAGGTACCAAAATCGTTCTGGGCATAGAACTTGTTCGCCGTCCAGGCCAAGTGCCAGCCTTCAGTTCCAGACAAGCGACCTGGTGCGATGGCACGGGGTGCGACCCCGGCGTATTGGTTTTCCATGAACAGGGCGAGGTTCTTATTGGTCTTGTTATTGACCCAAACGCCAACATTGCGAAGCGCCGTCGCCGCATGAGGTGCTGCTCGGCCTATCATCGCCCCATCAGGTGCGACGGCGAGAGCGATATGTCCCAAGTGGCCACAACGGGCGGTGTTATCACCATAGTTAGAGTCAGTGGAGCTGATATTGGAATCCGTTCGGCCATATGAATACCAGTTATTGAAAAACTCCGTGCCCGTGTTCGAGACGGTTCCTTGCATGTTGGTCGTGTCGTAGTAATTCTGGCGTCCCACCTCCTGGAGATAGTGGTTATAGAGCATGGTTCCCCATTGCGAGGAGCTGTTCATGGTCACCACGGCAAAGGCCGGACGTTTCCATGGATCCAAGAGATCCGTGTTCAGATGATGCTGTTGCTGTTTGACAGCGTTAAACGTCAGAATATCCATCGTCAGACCTCCTTGATGGCGTCGATTTGCCCATCGGGCGTGTAAGAAAATGTGAAGCTGCGGGCATAGTTGATGCCGCCAAGGGTCAGCGTTTCGTCATAACCGACCATGCGGCTGTCATCGTCGTAGCTAATGTTCTCAACCAAACGAGGACCCTGCTGGATTGAGACGATCCGGCCCAGGTTGTCATAGGTCAGATCACCGGAAACGATGGTGCCCGTGAACAAGGCCGCGTTGGCCGCGTCCACCGAGTACCCGGCTCCAGCACCTAAGTAGTTCCCGAGGTTGACCTCAAACTCGGCCAGTTGATCGTTGATCTGGATTTCCAAGGCATTGTTGAAGGCTTCGATGTTGGTCAGCGCCGTATTCAGGTCAGCAATGACCGTGTCGTTTACAAACCCGGTCGCCGTGGCCAGCCAGAGTGTATTGATATGCGCCTTCAAAGCTTCAGTGATGGCTTTTAGCTTGGCAGGAATGTCCTTGGCCTTCGAATTGCTGAAGATGTCGATGTCTTCATCGAAGGTCGCAAAAGGCGACGTATCCGGAATGGGTGGGATGGTGATGGGCATGGAAGTTTCTCCAATTACAGATTTTCAAGGACGCTTTCGCCAAAGGCTTCGAGAGAGCGCTCACCGACCATGACGTCACCGGCGAGGTCCAGATTGCATTCATCCCGGTTCATCAGCTTCCAGCGCTCTTCGCCACCAAAAGGCACGTCGCCGATACGGGTGGCCCGGGTCAGCATCAGCAAATCCTCCCCGCTCAAATCCGGGGAATAGAACCCGACGGATTTCTGGGCGATCTTTTGCTTCAAGGCCGCATAGGCCAACGGGTCCTGGATGTTTTCCATGAGCTCCATGGCCTTCACCATGAGGGCAAAGTCATCCATGCGCAGATTGGGCTGATCCAGTTTGGCGCTGATGGCCGAGAGCGCATTGGCTTCGGCTGTTTTGAGCGTTTGATAGTGAGCAAGGGTCGTCATCTCAGGTTCCCTCAGAACAGTTCGATGCCAAGGGCGCGATAGTCTGATCCACGTCTGGCCGATACGATCAAGGTTTGCAGATCAAGACCGGTGGCATTGGCGACGATGACCGCAGCCGCTTCAGCAGCAACAGCCGCACTTTCCGCCTCCCCGGCCCAGAAGGTTGAATTGGTCTCCGCAGTTTGTGCTTCATCTGCTGACGAGCCTGCGGCATGAGAAGAGGCTTCGGCCTGGTCAGCTAACTGAGCAGCATTGGTTTCAGCATTCGCTGCGTTTGTTTCAGAGGTGGCCGCGTTCTCAG
>CAZBEC010000021.1:0-73528 GCA_964490815.1 uncultured Thalassospiraceae bacterium | reverse complement strand
CCAACGACATCCACGCCCTGATCCTGGGACGCGCACAGACCGGACTGCAGGCGTTCAGCTGCGAATAAAACAAGCCCTGCTGGCCGGAAATTTCTTTCCTCGTTGGGTAATTTTTTGCCGGAAGGGAGCCAATCTGGTTCCCTTCCGTTTTTTGCACTCTATTTATTCGTTATAATTCCGTTACTTGCGTTCACACCATTCCCTGCGACCACGTGGCACTTTTCTTCAAGAACCCGAGTAGGCGACTTTTCCTTTGTCTGTAAAAAATTACCCGTCATTGTCGGTTTCCTCCATTCACCAATTCATTCCAAGAAGACTAACCTCATCGTAGGGTAGGGGATGTCTATTAGGGAGATAAGGCGTGAGTGAAGCCGAAGACGAATTGGTTGCCGCCATTGCCGGTATGGATGAAGTCCGCGCATTGGAATTGACAGAAGAACACATCGAAAACAATGTAGATCCGGAAGAGATCCTTCAGAAGTGTCGCGCTGCGATGGACATCGTCGGCGCAAAGTTCGAAGCCAATGAATACTTCGTTCCGGAGTTGATTCTTGCCGGAGATATGCTTGAGCAAATCTCCGCCAAAGTAAAGCCGCTGATTTCGTCAAATGCCGGAGAAAAGAAGAAGACCGGCGGCCGGGTATTGATCGGTACGGTTCATGGCGACCTGCATGATATCGGAAAAAATATTGTCACCTTTATGCTGGATGTGAACGGTTTTGACGTCACGGATCTGGGGATCGATGTACAACCGGGAGAATTTATCAAGGCGATCGAAGACGGCCAGCCGCAAGTGGTTGGCCTAAGCGGCTTTCTAACCTTGGCTTTCGATTCCATGAAAGAAACAATCGAAGCTATCGAAGGAGCGGGGCTTCGCGATGACATCAAGATCATGATCGGCGGCGGTCAGGTGGATGAACAAATACGCAGCTACACCGGCGCCGACGCTTTCGGCCTGGATGCCATGACGGCGGTTACCCAATGTAAGGAGTGGCTGGGAGATTCTGCTTAAATGGTAAATCCGGAAGCCAAATCCCTGTACGAACAGCGCCACAAACGCTTGTATGATTCCATCGCGCTAAAAGAAGTCGATCAGGTGCCCTTTGTTTACGTCACCAGATTCTGGCCTTCGGCGATAAACGGCAGTACCTATGAGCAGGCGATGTACGACGCCGATCATGCGATCGATATCGCGCGCGAGGCCATCGATCTTTTGCAGCCCGATGCGGTAACGCCATCAATTTACGCCTTTGGCCCTGTTTTGGAGGCCATGGATTACAAACCAATGGAATGGCCCGGTCATGGGGCAGACCCCAACGTCTGTTTCCAGTATCTGGATAAGGAATTCATGACGCCGGACGAATACGACGGGTATTTGGATGATCCAACCGGTTTTTATCTGAGAAAATACCTACCCAGGATCGGTGGTGCCTTCGAGGGGTTACAGCATTTTCCCGATTTGACCAGATTATCGGAGTGGGCCTTCGTTGCCGGAATGCGTGGATTTGCTAATCCGGAACTGAGGCAATCCCTGGAACGCCTGATTGAAGCCGGTGAACTGATGGAAGCGACAGCCCAAAAATTAGGCGCTTACGCCAAGGAATTAATGGAGTCCGGTTATCCTTTGGCCTCAGGCGGTTTCTGCAAGGCGCCGTTCGATCAATTCGCCGATTTCATGCGGGGGTCAAAAGGCGGAATGCTGGACATGTTCCGCCACAAAGACAAATTGTTGGAATCCATAGATAAGGCAGGCGAGTTAATGGTCCGTGGCGTCGCCGAAGGGGCTAAAAATGTAGGCTGCCCGATCGTCTTTATGCCTATGCACTGGGGATTGGACGGTTTCATGTCGCCGGATCAGTTTCTCACCTTTTTCTGGCCCTCCTTACGCAAAATGATATTGCGCCTGATTGACGAGGGCGCGGTTCCTTGCCTGTTGTGGGAGGGAGATTGCACCAGCCGACTTGAGCACATCGGCGATATACCCAAGGGCAAGGCGATTTACGCCTTCGAGCGTACCGATTTAGTAAAGGCGAAAGAAGTTCTGGGGGATACCGTCTGTCTCCGCGGCAACGTCCCAACCTCGCTTTTGATTGCCGGAACGCCGGAAGATGTGGATGAATACTGCAAGAACCTTATTGAAAAGGTCGGGAAGAATGGCGGCTTTATTCTAGACGGTGCAGCCGGTATTCCCGACGAAGCACCCCAGGCCAATGTAATCGCGATGGCTGAATCTGTTCGAAAATACGCCGGGTAGGGAGGCGCGATGCCCGTAGTCACCGATTGGCCCGAACTGGTAAGTGCGAACCGTCTCGTCCAGTGGTCGGCGCGGCAGTGTACACCCACGAGCGGTGATCGGTTTCAAGAAACTTTGCTAACGATGTTGGAACTGGCGCAAAAGGAAGAGCTTATTCAGCCGTTGGCGACGTATCGATCATTTGGCGTGTCTGACTGCGGCTATGACTGGGTCAGATTGGATAATGGCGACGAGATCGCTCTGGCGTCAGCGATCATTGAAATCATGGGACGTGCGCAAAAGCTGATAGCCGCAGTCGTCACCATCGGCGACCGTCTTGAGAAAAGAGTTTCGACGCTTTTTGCCGAAAAGCAGGCTTTAAAGGCGTTCGCCCTCGAAGAGGTTGGCGTGAGTGCGCAGTTCGAGCTGTCGACGGCATTGGGGGTGATGATTAAGGAGGATGCACATGCCGTATCACTTCAGTCATCGAGTGCCCTGTTCCCCGGTAATGATGGGATCGATATTAGACAGCAATCCAAAATCTTTTCGCTGGCGGGAGGCGAGAAAATAGGCATGAGCCTTAGCGAAAGTTCGATGCTGCATCCGGTTAAATCCGCCTCAATGATATTCGGGTTCGGCAAAGACATACCGCAGTGGAACCGTACAAAAGACTGCGAGCCTTGCAAGGCCCGCGACAGATGCTGCTTTAGGCAAAATAAGGCCGCAGCATGACGGCTAGTTTCAGCATCGCCTTCGACCCGATGAACCTTACCGTTGATTGCCGTGGGGATGAAACGATTCTTGATTGCGCGCGGCGTCACAGGATTCGTCTGGCTACTTCCTGTGGGGGGCAAGGAACTTGCGCTTCATGTCTTGTACAAATCATCGAGGGGCCGTCGCCGGAGGCTGCCGCAGAAGAGAAGGATGTTATTTCATCTGCTCGCTTGTCGCAGGGTTGGCGTAGGGCCTGCCTTGCCCATCCGGCCGGTGACTGCAAGGTTTTCATACCGGCGCGCTCGACAGCGGCGCCGGTCCGTACCCACGTTGGGGGAAATGCCGTTGACCTGGAAATCGATACACCTGTCAAAATTCTTCCTTTCGAGCTGTCGCCACCAACATTGGATGATGCAGTAGCTGATGACCGGCGGTTGCGCGAGACGCTTGAAATCCACAACCCGGATGTTTGCCAGCGTTTTGATCCCGCCTTGATGCAGAATCTTTCCAATAATCTAAGACAGTGGGACTGGAGGGCCTGGGCAGCCTCACTAAATGGCGAGGTTGTCGCAACAGGACCGTTAGACCAGCAGCCGGTGGGCCTGGCAATAGATCTGGGAACGACAAACATTTCAGGCACTTTAGTTGATCTGTCATCCGGTAAAACTTTGGCCGCAATTGGAGCAGAAAATCCGCAAACCAGCTTCGGTGCGGACCTTATCACTTACGCCTCTTTAATCCGCCGAAAGCCGGAAGCAGCTGATCAGCTTCGCGATCTCGCGGTGACGGCCCTTAATCGATTGGCCGTTGAATTGTGTTCACAAAGTTCTGTCAGCTCTTCTTCCATTGTGGAAGCGACAATCGCCGGCAACACCATGATGCATCACCTGTTGCTTGGTTTGCCCGTCCATCAATTGGCAATGTCGCCTTTTATTCCTTCGCTAAGTCAGGCCGCGGACATTAAAGCCAGGGATATCGGTTTAGGGTTCGCGCCCGGTGCAAATATTCATATGCTTCCCAATATCGCGGGCTTTGTCGGTGGGGATCATTGCGCCACTTTGTTGGCCACGATGACAGCCTGCGAAAAGCCGGTGATCGTCATGGATATTGGTACCAATACTGAAATTTCCCTGGTCGACGGTGACAGGATAACCTGCGTTTCTTGCCCGTCTGGACCCGCCTTCGAAGGTGGGCATCTAAGCTACGGAATGCGCGCCGCGGAAGGGGCAATCGAGCTGGTTCGCATCAAGGGAGATAAAATACATTTCGAAACGATTGGTGACGTCACCCCCGTCGGCATTTGCGGTTCTGGTGTTCTGGATGCGGTAGCACAACTCTATGCGGCAGGTATTTGCAACGAGCGGGGCCAAATCCAGGAAGGACATGATCGAGTTCGAGGAGATTTGGATAACCGTGAATTCGTCCTGGCGAGTGTTGAGGAAACAGGGGCGGGGGAGGGTAGTGAGATTACCCTTACCCAGGATGACGTACGTGCTGTGCAATTGGCCAAGGGCGCCATTCGCGCCGCAACGGATCAGTTGCTTGAAAAAACAGGATACAGTGAAAAAGATCTCGACCAGGTCGTTATCGCCGGAGCTTTTGGAAATTACATTGATGTCGGTAGCGCGCTAACCATCGGCATGCTGCCCGACCTGCCTTTTAATCGGTTTGCTCAGGTCGGAAATGCTGCCGGCGAGGGAGCACGCCAAGCCTTGATTTCGGAAGAAAAAAGGGTCGCCGCACAGGACTTAGCCGTACGAGCGGAATACTTTGAATTGGCGGGATCAAAGACTTTCATGAAAACATTCGGTGCGCGTATCAATTTTCCCCTTCAATCAAAAAGAAATTCTGCTGAGTAAAAAATAAAGAGGTACCACATATGGCCATTCCAGGGCTTGGCGTCATCGGCGACCGCATCAATCCGGGTTTCAAGAGCACCAAAGAGCTGTTCGATAACGACGACCTTGAGGGTATTCAGGCCATCGCCATCAAACAAGCTGAGGCGGGGGCGACCTACCTGGATGTAAACTGCGGCCGCCGTGCGAAGGATGATCCGGATTTTCTGGTGGCTGTTATTCAGTCAATTCAGGACGGCGTCGATATTCCTCTTTGCTTTGATTTTCCAAATTATGAAGTTCAGGAAATCTGTCTCAAAGCCTACGACAGTGAAAAGGCGGGCGGTGCAAAACCGATGGTTAATTCCATTGCCGAAACCCGCTGGGAGATGTTGGATCTGGCCAAAATCAGACCGTTCAAGGTGATTCTAATGGCATCTGAACGTTTGGAGGACGGCGTCGGCAAACCCAATAAAATGAGCCAAGAAGTTTTTGCCGTCGCCGAGCGGATGACTGCCAAAGTATTGGACGGAACCTATGATTTTTCGCCCGATGACATTTATATAGACACATCAATCAGCACTCTTGCAGCCGATACTGAGGGCCTGACGAAAATGTCACTGGATGGTATGAAGTTGATCAAGTCGGATTTTAGGTTCAGCGATGTCCATTTGACCGGAGCGATCACCAATATTGGTCAGCAAATCCCGACCAAGACTGCCGACGGTGGAAATCTTAGGCTGCAACTGGAGAACGCCTTTCTAACCATGGCGGTAGCCCATGGTTTCGATACGGTAATGGGTACGCCTTGGCGGGAATATGCTTTGTTGCCCGATGACAACGCTGTACTTCAGGTGTTTAATGAAATTATCGAATTAAAAGGAATGGAAGCTATTAGGGGAGTAAGAAGCCTCTATACTGCCTAAAAATTCAAAGAGGGAGCAAATAATATCAAGGAGGGAACAAATATTATCAATTCTTCACTCGCAATCTTCGTCGACTGTTAATACTATTCTGCTCTAACATCACTCGAGGATTATGTTTTTATAATAATTCTAAATTTAACTAATGCCGTTATAAGGAGAAAATTCCAGAACGGCTTAAACCGGGAGGACAAAATACCATGCGCAAATCCAGCGTATTCGCCCTAATGGGCGCCTTAATGTTTAGTACAGCCAGCTTGGCCAAGGCAGAGACTATTCGCGTCAGCAGTTGGGCGCCGCCAAAACACGGCATGAACGCCATTGTTTGGCCGACTTGGGGAAAATGCCTTTCTGAAGCAACCGGCGGCAGCCTGGATATCAAGATCGAATATGGCCTTGCCCCGCCACCGCAGCAGCCCGACGTGGTTCGTGACGGCGTCGCCGATGCCACATGGATGTTCCATGGATACAATCCCGGACGTTACGTGTTGACCAAAGGCATCGAACTGCCGGGTCTTAACACCAGCGCTGAAGCCGCCAGTGTCGCTTATTGGCGCATCCACGAGAAATACTTTGCCAAGGCCAACGAACATGTAGGACTGATAGTCCTGGCTTTGACCTCGCACGGTCCCGGCATTATGCACACCAAGGAAAAGATCAACTCCCTGTCCGATTTCAAGGGATTGAAAATCCGTCTTGGTGGTGGTGTTTCCGGCGCAGTTGGCGATGCTCTTGGTATTGTTGGCGTTCGCGTACCCGCGCCTAAAGTCTATGAAACCGTTGCAAGCGGTGTAGCTGACGGTGTTTTCATGCCTATGGAAACCAAAAAGAGCTTCAAGCTGAAGGAAGTTGCGCCGTATTCGATTATTATGCCGGGCGGCGTCTACTACGGAAGTTTCGGATTTGTCATGAATCCAGATAGATACAATGGCCTGAACTCAAGCCAGAAGGCTGCAGTCGATAAATGTTCTGGCGAAACCATGGCCAAAACCGCAGGTAAAGTCTGGGACGATGTTGATGCCGCTGGCCTCATAGACGCCAAGGCCTTTGGCAATACCATTGAAACGGCCAGTGATGCTATGAAGGATGAATTCTATAAGACAGTCGCTCACATCGAAACCGACTGGATTTCAGAAGCATCCAAAAAAGGTATCGACGCCAAAGCGGTCCTTGCCGAAATGCGCAAAATTGCGCGTTCCTACTAAAGAACCGTATGTTTGAAGAATAGTAAACATACTGAAGACCAAGAAAGTTCAGCGAATGAATGAGAGCGGCGATACAGCAAACCAGCGAAAGAAAGATGGAACGATCCTATTTCTTGAAATTGTCGCCGCTCTCACGCTGTTCAGCCTAATGTCGATTACGTGTGTCGACGTTATATTGCGATATTTCTTCAATTCCCCTCTTCACAGCGCCACCGAATTGACGCGGATGATGATGGCAATTGTCGTCTTTTGCGGCTTGCCTGTCGCCTGTATGCGCGAAGAGCATATCACAGTCGATCTTCTGGATGCGGTGTCGCCCAGGGGGATTATCAATTTTCGCCAAACCATCATGAATTCAATAGCCGCCGTGGCGATGGCCGGTGTTGCCTATCGTGTCTGGGCTTTAGCCTTCAGGGCCAAGGAATACGGCGATACGACGGAGTTCCTTCAAATTCCATTATTCTACATTACGCTTTTTATCAGCATTATGAGCGCAGTGACGGCGCTGGCGTTATTGTACAACGCCATTCAATACATCCTTGGACGTGGCCCAATGTCACCTAAACGTCTGCACTAAGGGAACAGAATATTGACTGAGGCGCTCGTCGGCTTTGCCGTTCTTCTTGCATTTGTTTTTCTGCGTATGCCCATCGCTTTCGCCATGGGCGTCGTCGGTTTTGTCGGCTTCGCCTATCTGGGCGACTGGAACTGGATAGCCGCGATGTCGATGGCCGGCCAGCGCGTCATAACGACGGCGCAGAACTACGGCCTGTCCGTGGTGCCGCTATTCATCCTCATGGGCAATCTGGTCAGCCGCGCCGGTTTGTCCACCGAACTCTACGGCGCGTCCAACGCCTTTTTGGGCCACCGCAAAGGCGGATTGTCCATGGCGACGATCGTCGCTTGTGGTGGGTTCTCTGCTATTTGTGGATCAAGCCTGGCGACGGCGGCAACCATGTCCAAGGTCGCCATGCCACCCATGCGAAAATTCGGATATGCGGACAGCCTGTCGACAGCCTCAATTGCCGCGGGGGGAACGCTCGGCATTCTGATTCCACCCAGCGTGATTCTGGTTATTTACGGACTGATGACAGAAACCAGCATTCGCGAATTGTTCGCCGCCGGATTTATTCCAGGCGTTATCGGTATTCTTTTTTATCTGGGTGCAGTGCAATTCGTGGTTTGGCGTAATCCCGATGCGGGTCCTCGTGGTGAACGCACGGACTGGCCCGGACGCTTGGTTGCACTTCGTGGGGTATGGGGCACCCTGATTCTCTTTTGCCTCGTCATGGGTGGTATTTATGGCGGCGTTTTCACTCCTACCGAAGCAGCGGGCGTTGGCGCCGGGGGGGCTTTGCTTATCGCGCTTTCAAGACGCTCTCTTAGTTGGCGTACTCTATTTGAAGTTTTGGCCGAAACCTCCCGCACAACGGCAACGTTATTTACGGTGCTGATCGGGGCATTGATATTCTCCAGCTTCGTAAACCGGGCGGGATTGCCCGACGGCTTGCGCGATCTGGTAACCAGCTTTGACGTCGCCCCAATGGTTGTCATTCTGCTGATCTTGATGGTTTACATCGTTTTGGGCTGCGTTTTTGAAAGCCTGTCGATGCTGCTTCTGACTATCCCGGTTTTCTTCCCATTGGTTGAAACCTTGGGCTTCCACCCCGTGTGGTTTGGCATTGTCGTTGTCGTGGTTACGGAAATCAGCCTGATAACGCCGCCCGTCGGACTGAACGTTTTCGTATTGTCCGGGGTTTTGCGAGACGTAAGCACGTCTACGGTCTTTCGTGGCGTCACGCCTTTCTGGTGCGCAGATATTCTGAGACTGCTTTTGCTGGTGCTGATACCTTTCATTTCATTATTCCTGCCGAACCTACTTTATCATTAGAAAGAATGGCTATTTCGGCGACGCGAGAAGAGGCTCTTGATGAATGATTCGTTACAAGAACTGGAAAAAGCCAAGAGCTTTGATCTCAACGAGATTGGCCAGGATTTTATCGACGACCCTTTTCCGACTTTGAGACTGCTCAGGGAAAATGACCCTGTACACCGGAATCGTGACGGCTCACTTTTTTTAACCCGTTATGAAGATGTTCTTGCTGCTTTCCGTCATCCGGCGATGAGCTCAGATAAAAAAGTAGCCTTCAAGGACAAGTTTGGTGATGGTCCGTTATATACCCATCACACCACAAGCCTTGTATTTAACGACCCGCCCTATCATACGACGGTGCGCAAGCTGTTATCGGTCGCCTTTACACCGCGCAAGCTCAAGGAAATGGAACCACTAATCATCCAGGTAGTCGATGACTTGCTCGATCGGTTGGAAGAGGAAAAGGAATTCGACATCATTTCCGCCTTCGCTATGGCCCTGCCCACAGAAATTATTTCCTTTATGCTGGGTATTCCAGAAGAGCACCGTAGTTTGCTGCGTCCCTATTCACTAAAGATACTGGGGGCGCTTGATCCGTCGATTTCCGATGACCGGTTGCAGGAAGGCAACGATGCTGTCCGGGATTTTGGCGCGCTTTTAGAAGAACTCATCGCGGATCGCCGAACCAAAGGCGATCAGGTCGGAAGCCAGGGCGAGGTTCTCGCGGCGTTGATTTTCGGCGAGGCAGATGGCCGCAAGTTGACCGATAAGGAACTGGTGCAGAACTGTATTTTTCTTCTGAACGCCGGTCACGAAACAACCACCAGCATGGTCGGCAATGGGATTGGCATGCTGCTGCAACATCCTGATCAACTAAAACGCCTTCAGGACGATCCAACCTTGATCGACAGTGCCGTTGAAGAAGCCTTGCGCTTTCAAAGCCCGTTGCAAATAGGTAATCGAATGGCGAATGAAGACGTCAGTCTTGGGGATACGAAAATTGCTGCAGGAACCTATATCCACCTTTCCGTTGCCGGAGCCAACCGGGATCCTGAGATTTTTGATAATCCCGAAAAGTTCGATATAAGCCGTCAGCCCAATCGCCATTTGGCTTTCGGTTCGGGACACCATATTTGCCTTGGCGCCACGCTGGCTCGTATAGAAGGCAGGATCGCTTTCGGTCGGTTGATTAAACGCTTTCCCAATATCCGCCAGAATGGCCCCGCTAAACTTATCGGGCTCGCACGTTTCCGCGGCTATAACCTTTTGCCCGTCGCAATTTAATTTCAGAATCCGGTCTAATGAACAGGCGTTATGCCTCTTTTAGCCGTTATCCGACCGGTAAGGGGTAACGGCTTGATCTATGGCTCCGAAGATGGATTGTCCTTCAGCGTTTTTCATTTCAATACGAACAGTGTCACCGAATTTCATGAAGCTGGTTTTCGATTCGCCCGAATTGATCGCCTCGATCATGCGGATTTCGGCGATGCAGGAATAGCCGCGCCCGCCCTCGCTAACAGGCTTGCCAGGACCGCCGTCCATTTTGTTGGAGACGGTACCCGAACCGACGATGGCTCCCGCTCCCAGCGGCCTGCTTTTCGCGGCGTGGGCAATTAATTCAGGGAAATTGAACGTCATGTCCTGTCCCGCTTCGGCCTGTCCGAATGCCTCGCCGTTATGGAAAACCAGCAAAGGCAAGTGAACCCTGCCCTCTATCCAGGCATCACCCAGTTCGTCGGGAGTGACGCAAACCGGCGAAAAGGCGCTGGATGGTTTGGACTGGAAGAAACCAAATCCCTTGCCAAGTTCGGCCGGGATCAGCCCACGCAGGCTGACGTCATTAACCAGCATGAGAAGACGGATTTCTTTCTCTGCCTGTCTGGGCGTTGCTCCCATTGGCACATCACCGGTAACAACTGCGACCTCGCCTTCGAAATCGATGCCCCACGCCTCGTCGGCCATAGAGATATCGTCGCAGGGGCCCAGAAAGGCGTCTGATCCCCCCTGATACATCAAGGGATCGCTCCAGAAACTTTCGGGCATCTCGGCACTTCGGGCCTTGCGAACAAGTTCTACATGGTTGACGTACGCCGAACCGTCCGCCCACTGGTAAGCGCGCGGTAATGGAGAGTGGCACGCAGCTTGATCGAAAGGGATAGCCGAGTCGATTTCGCCCGCATTCAACTGCCCGGACAAACGCTCTAATTCCGGTTTAGTGGTATCCCAATTGTCCAGGGCAGCCTGAAGTGTAGGGGCAACTGAGACTGCCTCGACACAAAAGGCGAGATCGCGGCTAACGACGAACAGCGCACCGTCGCGGGTGTTATTCTTTAGGGTCGCAAGTTTCATCGGGATAGAACCTTAAGAGAATTCCTTTTCGTGCATCCACTGAGCATGTTCCGGCGCACGTTTGGTTCTAGTCCATTCCTCCAGCATCTCCCATTTTACGTCGTCGAGTTTTTGGTCCATTTCAGGGGTGTTGGTATCAACCGCCAATTCCAAGCGATGACCGTTTGGATCGAAGAAATAGATGGACTGGAAAATAGTATGGTCCGTCGGCCCAACGACGTCGATACCGTCGGCTTCCAGCTTGGACTTGACCTCCAGCATTTCTTCCATGGTGTCGACTTTCATCGCGAAATGCTGAACCCACGCGGGCGTATTTTCATCTCGGCCCATGGGCGGTGAATTGGGAATTTCAAAAAAAGCCATGATGTTGCCGCCACCGGCATCAAGGAATATGTGCATATAGGGATCGGGTTCATGTGTGGAGGGAACCTGGTTTTCAGCAATTGCCAGCACGAAATCCATGTTGAGATATTTGCCATACCACTCAACCGTTTCTTTTGCGTCTTTGCAACGGTAAGCGACGTGATGGATGCGTTGAATATTCATAAAAATGACTCCCAATGTAACGGTGGCAGCAGCCTTGTTGTTGCAGTTTAGTGTATAAATGATAACTATATGGATTATTAGTTGCAAATGAAATTAATACAAATGAAAAATTTTACATTGTTATGAAAATCAAGGAAACTTAGGTGTAAAATTTATTGAAAATAGTTACATATGAAATTAAAGTCGTCTGCAAATGGAAGTTGGGAGTGAAATGTGAACGACGTAATACCTGAAGAGCAGTTTCAGCTTTCTTCCTATTTTCCCTACATGGTGCGCTGCTTCTATCTGGATGTCAGTCAGTCCGTAAAAGACGTCTATTCCACCTTATACAATTTGAAGGTTAGCGAGTGGCGTACTATGGCGGTGCTGAATGATTACGAGCCCTTGTCGGCGAAGGAAATAGTGGCCCGTTCAAGTATGGATAAGGTCAACGTTTCGCGATCAATTGCCAGCCTGCAGCAATCAAAACTATTAGAGAGACATATCGATCCCACCGACCGCAGGCGCGTGCTTTTGCGTTTGACCCGTCAGGGGAAACAGGCAATGCGTGAACTCGTACCGTTGGTTCTGGGAGTAGAAAAACAGTTGTTAAACGGCCTTACGGAAGACGAGCAAAAAACTCTCATATCACTGATGCAAAAAATAAGATCCAACGCTTCCAATATTGAGCCGCCTTCCGGTTCAACAGCGACAGCCAGGAAAACCAGAATCTGATGAAACATTTCTCTTATTGGCGATCATCCGCTGCTTACCGGGTGCGCATTGCCTTGGCGCTGAAAGATGTGGCCCATGAAAAGGTTTTCGTTCATTTGGTGAAGGGGGGTGGCGAGCAATATAACGCTGAGTATAAGGCTCTAAATCCGCAATGCTTGGTTCCTTCACTGGTATTGGACGATGGCGCGGTTTTGACACAGTCAATGGCAATCCTGGAATACATCGAAGAAAAGTATTCTTACCCGGCTCTTTTGCCTTCCGACGCGAGCGATCGGGCTCGCGTACGTGCCCTGTGTAATGTTGTGGCTTGCGATATTCACCCTCTAAATAACCTCAGGGTATTAACCTATCTACGCAACGATATTGGGATCGAAGAAGAGGCGAAAACGGCATGGTACCGGCATTGGATCGAAATCGGGTTCAACGCCGTCGAAGAATTGCTATGTCGTGCGGATGGTGAAGGACCATATTGCTTCGGAGGCGAGCCCACATTGGCCGACGTCTGCTTGATACCACAGGTGTATAACGCCAAACGATTTGAAGTGGACCTTTCGCCCTATTCGAAAATTATGAAGGTCGATGCGACTTGCGCGAACCATGAAGCATTCTCTGCCGCCCACCCGTCGGCTCAGGAGGATTCTGAATCCTGAAGTGAAAAATGTATGTCTGCATTGAGCATTCTCAGAAAAGGCGTTTTTCGGAATACACCTTTTAAGACTGTAGGTAAGGTTGGTTACTAGGGGAAAATCAACTATCCTCCCGAAACTCGGGATAAAGCCTGAAATCGAAAGAATTGTTCAATGAAATCAGTCCTGATAACTGGAATTACTTGCTTTATCGGTTGCGCACTAGCCAAGCGGCTAGTGGCTGATGGCATACGGGTATCAGGTCTCGTTCGTAAGGATTCTCGAGTGGACCGGCTTTCTCCATTTCAGGATCAAATTTCCTTTTATATAACCGATGGCTCGCAAGCGTCTCTCGATATGGCCTTGAGTGAATCAAAGCCTGATATGCTCATCCATTTAGCCGGGGCGTATGCCTTGCATCATACCCCTGAACAAGCAACGGAATTGGTGGATACCAACGTTGCCATTGGCACGAGACTTCTTGAAGCAGCAAAGAAGGTAGGCGTTTCGAAAATTATCAACACGGGAAGTCATTTTCAGTACTACGAAAGTGATTATCCAAACCCAATGAACTTGTACGCAGTAACGAAGCAGGCATTTGCAAATATTCTTGCCTATTACAATAAAGAGGAAGGCTTCGACTTTCTAAACCTGATTATTTTTGAATCTTATGGCCCCGGAGACTGGCGCTACAAACTAATTCAAGCCATCTTGTCGGCTCAGCAAAGCGGCAAAACTCTGTCCCTGGTCCCGGCTGACCCGGTAATGGATTTTGCTTATATAGATGACATCGTTGACGCCTACCGTCACGCGGCGCAACTTCTGGAAAACGATTCGGAAAAGGTGAATGGGAAAAGTTTCGCCTTATCTGGTGGCGATAGACTGCGCATCAGCGAATTGGTCAAAGTCTTTGAAGAAGTACGCGATATTCCGATAAACACCGAACAAAAAGATGACCCTCCTGGAGTTCGACGTATCCTCAACCCATGGAACGGCCCGGCATTGCCCGGTTGGAAACCCAAGATATCGATGCGCAAAGGCATCAGGAAATTACTGGAAAACTCCTGAATTCAACACGTGTTTCTTTTGGATTATTTTTAACCGTCGGCCTGACCTGAGCGATAAGGGATAGCTTCTCCTTCCAGTCCCCAAACCATTTTACGTTTGGCGTTCTTAAAGCTTTCGGGGTTGACGTCTTCCCAGGCCTGATCTCGGATCGCTTCAAGTTTCTCGGCGGGGACAAGGGTATTGATCATGTTGGCTTTTACCCATTGCATTTTGTCGATTTCGAAATTTTTAGGAAGATAGTTGTTTGCCACAGCCATATTAAACAATGGTGTTCCCGGCAATGGCATCACGCACATGAAATGTGCGGAATCTAGACCTGCATCAACATGCGTCTTGGCCATTGAAATGGTATTCTGAATTTCTTCTTCCGTCTCGTCCGGATACCCGATCATGTAGTTGCCGGACAACGTTAGGCCTTTTTCTTTGCACATGCGAATCAAGCCAATTACATCGGAATTTTCGGGATCCCATTTATTGCTGATGTATTTAGTCATAATCCGCGGGTTGGCGGTCTCGAATGGCAGCCCGATTTCCTTAAAGCCCGCCTCAACCAGTATATCAAGAATCTCCGGATCCGGTTTTCCCTTACGTAATAGGTGGATGATGTTAACCCCGTTGACGTCCAGGATATCCAGTTTTTCCGCCCTGATTTTGCGAAACAGATTCATGCCACGATTCCGGCGGCCAAATAAGGCGTCATCTTCAAGATAGACCTGTTTGACCCCTAATTTTTTCAGTTGGGCGATCTCCGCCATCACTCTTTCATCGGACTTTATGCGGAATTTTCCTATCGGTCCTGAAACCGCCCCTTCCAGTTCACCAGCAACATGACAGAAAGAGCATTTGAAAGGACAACCCAGCGACGTCATTAGCGAGCCGTATTTCAATTCGCCGGGTTTATAGTTTTCAAGATAAAACCCGCCATGTGGGCGGCCAATCTCCCAATACCTTTCCAGCGGCATCAGCTCCCATGCCGGCATAGGAAGTTCATCAAGATCATACACGACTTCGTCATTATTAGTCGGATTGCAAACTAACTTTCCATCTTTCATGAAAGCTAAAGAAGAGATATGGCTGAAATCACGGGATTTTCTTTCGAATGTGCGAACGATTTCAATTATGGTCCGTTCAGCCTCCGAAAGAGCTACCAAGTCGACCCCGGCCGCGAAAAACTGTTCCAGACGATTACGTGCGTTGACGCCGCCAGAAATGATCAGTTTTTCAGGGTAGGCTTTCTTAATCAAGCGCGCCGCATCCAAGACCATCGTCTCTTGATCCGAGAATATAGAGGTCATGCCGACAATGTCGGAATCAGCTACTTCCTCAAGTATTCGCTCATCGCTGAGGCCGGTCCGGTAGAGACCGGATGGAAGCTCGGTAGATTTGTAAAAAACGTCATCAACTGCTTCTTTATCTGTCCCTACTATTGCATCGACAACTTGTACTTCGATGTCCCGTTCCAGGAGAGCACCAGCGAGCATGGGAAAAGCAAGCGAGCCGTTGGGTTTAACCAGCGATCCGGGCCAGGACTGGTGGGGAGGATACAGAAGAGTGACTTTGACGTTCATAGAGCTATGCCCCAATAATGCAAACAGGCCCAAGGTATTCGCCTGGGCCGGGGGAGAGACCTGTTGATAACCCAACGCCCCACGGTTATCAACCCTGCTCTTCGCGTGGCTTTTACTTCACCGTCTATACCCATCGGCTTATCATCAATAGGTACTGGAATAATCGAATACTTCCTCTATGTCCTTAAATCCGGGCAAAACGGCATCCTTGTCTGACAAAATTACAGAATCAGTTTCAACGGGCCATTCAATGGCGAGATCCGAGTCGTTCCAAAGAATCCCGCTATCATGATCCGGAGCATAATATCCGTCGGTCTTGTATTGAATTTCGGTGTTTGGTTCCAGGGTAGCGAAACCATGTGCAAACCCCTTTGGAATGAAGAGCGCCTGAATGGATTTCGCTGTAAGCTCTACAGCAACGTATTTTCCGTAGGTCGGAGACCCTTGTCGGATATCAACTGCAACATCCCAAATGCTTCCTCTTATAACCCGAATTAACTTTGCTTGGGCGTAAGGAGGAATCTGAAAATGAAGTCCGCGAACGATGCCAGCATTTTTTGATAGGCTAAAATTGTCCTGAACAAATTGATTATCAATTCCGACTTCCTGGAAGGATCGCAGGGAATAAGACTCGAAAAAAAATCCGCGGTTATCGTCGAATACTTTGGGTTCAATAAGCTTCACTTCTGGAATCGCGAGCGATGTGATTTTCATGACTGTTAAACACCTAAAAAAAAATTCCAATATTCAAGGAATGGGGAAAAACCTCAACTCAAAGTATTTCTTCCCATCAATTTTTGTTTCTTCGATACCCATTTAAAAGTTATCCACAGCTCCGCTTTTTTGAATACCTTTATGTGCTTGTAAAGTTCATTAGCTGTTACAATCTTTAATGATTGCGGGGGAGTCAAAAAAAAACGGAGGGATGATTAGCCGACAGGGGGGAACACTAGCAAACGGGGGGGTGTCGATTGTTTAACACCTTTAGTTTGCGATCCGCACCTCGCCTGAATTGTTGTTAACCCTAATTGAAAGGTAAATAACAAATGGCAGAAGAAACAACCCCAATTGAAGGCGCAGAAAGCCCACCGCCTGGCGACATGCCCCCAGGAGACATGCCACCTGAAATGGCTGAAATTGAAGATGCCGTTAACGGAGCATTTGAAGACGCCTTAGCTAATGGCGCAACCCCTGAAGAAGCATTCGACGCCGCCGCCGCTGCCGCCCAAACGGCGGCTACTGAAATGGGTATATCCCCTGAAGATTTTCAGCAAGGTCTAGATGCGGCAACAGAAGCCTTTGATGGCGCTCTGGCAGATGGAGCAACACCGCAAGAGGCTATGGAGGCCGCCGGAGATGCGGCCGAAGCTACTGCGGCTGACATGATGCCACCGCCTGAAGGCGACGCACCGCCAGGTGATATGGCTGGAGATGCGCCACCTCCTGAAGGTGATCAGCCACCACCGGAGGGCGATGCCCCACCTGCCGATATGGCTGGTGACCAACCACCGCCGGAAGGCGATCAGCCACCACCGGAAGGTGATGCGCCACCCGCCGATATGGCTGGCGATGCGCCACCTCCTGAAGGTGATCAGCCACCACCGGAAGGCGATGCCCCACCTGCCGACATGGCTGGTGATGCACCACCTCCTGAAGGTGATCAACCACCACCGGAGGGCGATGCCCCACCTGCCGACATGGCTGGTGATGCGCCACCTCCTGAAGGTGATCAACCACCACCGGAAGGCGATGGTGGTTGGGGCGCCGAGGGCGAACACACCGAAGGCGATCTTGGCTTTGACCCCATGGATGCTCCGCCGGAAGGTGGCGATATGCCTCCGCCTGATGGTGGCGATATGCCTCCACCGGAAGGTGGCGATATGCCGCCGCCGGATGCCGACGGTGATATGGCTGCCATGGATGATGCCATGTCAGGCGCCATGGATGACGCCGCCCACGAGGGTGCTCCTGACGGAGGCGATATGCCCCCAATGGAACCCGGCATGGACGATGGCGGCGCCGGTATGGAAGGTGAGCCTCCACCACAAGATGCGGATGGAGACGTCGTTTGATTTCATATCGCAGGGCTTAAAGGAGAAATGAAAGGCTCTGGTTCGCCAGGGCCTTTTTTTCTTAAAAATGCCGTAAGTCATCACCATATGAAATATGCGGATTTATTGAACAATTAAGATTGCGAATTTAGCGGGGAAGTCATGGAGACCGGACTGAAAAGTTTGGTTTTGGCCTCGCGCCAGCACGGCGTAGATTTAAGCATTGAACAATTACGCCACGATTATGCACTGGGCGAGGAAGAAGCCAGCCAAGACCTTCTTGTAAAAATGGCCCGTGAAAATGGCCTGAAAGCCCGTGGAGTCAACTTCTCGTGGCGTGACTTAACGCGCTTAGGTGCCGCTTTCCCCACTGTTGCTCATTTGAAGAACGGCAACTACGTAATTGTTGTCGGTTATAAGCCAGAGTCGGATGAAAACGAACTTGGGGAGCATGTCCAGGTTATCGATCCCCTTTCCCCAAAACCCCAAGTGGAGCCTTTACCGAAAGACCAGTTTCTTGAGCATTGGGATGGATCGCTGATCCTGATAAAACGGGAGTTTAGGCTGACCGACGAGGATAGGCCGTTCTCCTACGCATGGGTGTTTGGGCAGTTCCTGAAGCAAAAAGCGCTATTGGCGGAACTTTTAACGATAGCCCTCATCCTGCACATCTTCGCGGTGCTGCCGGCCGTCTTTATCATGATCGTCTTGGATAAGGTTGTTAATTTTAAGTCCCTATCCACTCTTTATGTCATTGCCGGCGGAGTGGTCGTCGCCTACATCTTTAATGGTATTTTCGGATATTTACGGCAATACATTATCCTGTTCATCACGAGCAAAGTCGATGTCAGGCTAAACGCCCAGATTTTTTCCAAACTTCTTGATCTGCCATTAGGGTTCTTCCAAAAAAGGTCCATCACCGATTTGAACAAGATGGTTCAACAGACCAATTCCCTGCGTCAGGTGCTGACCGGGAAATTCTTCGCAGCAATTCTTGATGCCACGGCATTGTTTGTCTTCATACCTATTTTGTTTATGTACAGCCCGTTGTTGTGCGCGGTCGTTTTTGTCTTCGCTTTGCTAATTTCTTCCAACGTTATTATCAGCTCTTACTTCCAGAAAAATAAGTTGAAGACCGCCGCAGCCGCAGACGGCGAGAAGCAGCAAATTCTGATGAACTCCATTTCAGGGATAGAAACGGTTAAGTCTTTGGCGCTGGAACCTGTTCAGAAACGCGAATGGCAGGAAGCCGCTTCGCATCACATTATCGCTAATCTGGAACTGGGAAAGGTTAATGCCGTCAATTCCCAGATCAGCGCCACGCTGCAACAACTCATGACCGTAGCGGTGATATTCATTGGCGTTCAACTTGTTTTCAGTGGAGACCTTAGCGCCGGCGTTCTTATTGCCGTCAACATGCTGGCGGGGCGTGTTACAGGTCCGTTGGTTCAGCTGGTTTCCCTTGCCCTGGACATGGAAAAGGTTGCCGTTGCCGTTGGGATGCTTGCCTCGGTGATGAACACCAGGGGGGAAACCGCTCAAAGAGGTTTGGTCGTCGATATCCTGGGAGGAATCGAATTTAAAAAAGTGTCCTTCACTTATGAAAACGGGCCAAAGGCACTCGACGAGGTATCCTTTGAAATTCTTCCCCGCCAAAGGGTGGGCATCGTGGGAAAAGCCGGGGCAGGGAAAACAACCCTTGCCCGCCACATCCAGGGAATGCTGAAACCGGATGAGGGAACGATCGCCGTTGATAATCAGGATTTGCGGTCCATCAATTTAGGACAGTTGCGCATGAACGTTTCTGTCGTTCCCCAGGAAACGATCCTGTTCAAGGGTTCGGTTCGCGAAAATATCATGAAGCCGTCACCAGGGGCCACAATGGCCCAAGTGCTTTGGGCTTCGAAACTGGTCGGCTTGCATGAAGACATAGAAGATATGGCAGATGGCTACGAGACCAACTTGGAAGCGGGTGGAATGAACTTGTCGGAAAGCATTCGTAAAAAAATCGCCATGGCTAGGGCGCTGATCCGCAACCCTAGAATCCTAATATTGGATGAACCCTTCTCCAGTTTTGACGTGGAAAGCGAAATCGCCATCCGTGATCATTTGAACAAAATTGGCCGTGGAAGAACCCTGATCATTATTTCTTCGCGGGTGTCCCATGTCATGGATTGCGAACAAATTTTGGTCATGGATCATGGCAGGGTCGTAGATACAGGAAACCATGAGAATCTTGTCGGCAAAACCGGTGTTTATCAGGAACGCTGGTGGCTTGAGGAAATGCTGATTGGGTCTTCTTTCTCGTCTGTCTAGGGAATCAGTAATCGGACGCTTGTAGAAATATGCCAGCTTCACCAAAACCTCAGCCGGCGCCAACAGCCGAAACAAAAGGCCCTCAGAATGAACGGGTCTTTGCCGCCGGTGAATTTATCTTTGAGGAGGGGCAGGTAGGAGATTTCGCCTACGTGCTTGTTTCCGGGGAAGTGGAGATAACCAAACTTTCCAAGGGCGATTTCATCAAGTTGATGGATGTTAAGGAGGGAGCTCTTTTTGGAGAGATGGCGCTGATCGACAAATCCGTTCGAAGCGCCTCAGCCCGGGCGGTTACCGATGTCGTTGTCCGGGAAATAGATGAAAAAGCGTTAATGGCGTACATCAAGCAATCGCCTGACGTCGCGATGAACATGATGTATCGGCTTGCGAATTATGCCCGCACTTCGGCAAAAAATCTGGAAACCAGCACCTTTGGGGCAGGCGGTGGCAACGGTTCGGTCGACGAGGCAACATCGGAAAATGCGGAAGTTCAAAATGGATCCCAGTTGAAATGGGAAACCAACGCCGACCATATCATCAATGCATTCCAATCGTCGCAAACCGAGCTTGAAAAACGACGATTACCGCCTCTGGTCCAATACACCTTCCTTTCCATAATCCTTGTAATTGGAGCCTTCATTGCTTGGTCGGTCGTTTCCGTGATCGATACAACCGTCTCCGCTCGCGGTAGATTATCAACAACCGTTCCCACAATATCCATTCAAGCCACGGATAATTCAGTTGTAAAAAATATCAAGGTGGCCATCGGTCAACACGTGGAAGAAGGAGACGTGCTCGTCACGCTGGATGAGACATATGCCGAGGCCGATCTTGCGCGGGCCGAAATTGAGATTAATCTTCTCAATACCAAGATCAGACGATTGCGCATGGAAATGAATAGGGAAGGCGCTCAAAGCGCCGAAAAAATCAAGAACCCTATTGAACGAAGAATATTCATAAATCGACAAAAAGAGTACTCCTCCCGAATTTCATCTTTGGATTTAAAGATCAAAAACCTGAACCAAAAGCGAGATACAACTAGTGGCGATATCGAACTGGCCAAGAAGCAACTGGAGATACAGCGCAAGCTGGAAGAAGCCCGCAAGACACTTTACGACAAGGATATCGGCTCGCTGGTAAACCTGCTTTCTGCCCGAAATAATCGTTTGATGGTGGAAAGAGAATATCGGGGACTGCAAAATTCGCTGAACAACCTGCAAAGCGAAATTGAAACAATCCGGGCTGAGATTCAAGCTTTCATCAGTGGCTGGTATTCCAAAATCGGTCTTGAACTGTCACAAGCAACGAAAGAGCGTGACGCCAAGAATGAAGAACTGGTGAAACTTCGCCGGCGCAAGGAAAATATCAATATTCTGGCCCCCTCCAGCGGCGTCATTATCGCCATGGAAAACCTGTTTGTCGGAGCCATCGTCAATGAAGGGGCGGCAATTATGTCCCTGGTACCCAGTGATGTTCCTTTGACAATTGAATTGGACATTGATCCTCGCGATATCGGCAATCTGATCCTGGGAGCCCATACCTCGATCAAACTTGATGCTTTGCCGTACCAGAAACACGGAGAAATTCTAGGAGAGATCTCTTTCATTTCCGAAGATACGGTCGATCAATCTCTGGATGGCCAGCCCGGTACATTTTACAGGGCCCGCGCATCGATCCTCTCTCAAGAGTTAAGGGACTTGCCAGGGAACTTTCGTTTAGTTCCTGGCATGCTTTTGACCGGTGATATTCGCGCCGGGCGCAGGCGTCTTATTACGTATTTCATCTATCCAATAATCCGCACTATTCAAACCAGCTTTTCCGAACCGGGGCGCTAGTCATGTATATTGAATCTATAATGGTAAAAGGCGGTGATGTCCTCACGACAGGGAAAGACACATCCTTGGAAGCCGCGGCAGGCATGCTTCATGAAAAAACAACCAGTATCATGGCCGTTTGCTCGGACGATGGGCAAATTGTAGGGGTCCTGTCCGAAAGAGACCTCGTTCGAGGAATTGCCAAGCAAGTTCAAAAATTGGAGAAAATGAAGGTTGAGGACCTAATGTCTCCTGATCCGGTTACCTGTTCCCTTGATACGGATCCAATTGACGTCCTCAACGACATGGAAGAAGGGGGCTTTAGACATATGCCTGTGGTGGAAAATGGCAATGTCATCGGATTGGTCACAAAAGAGGCTATCAAGCAGTTTCTTTTAGTAACTTGAGGTTTTTTTGTTCTCACGAACCGGCGAATCCTTCATCATCGATTTGATGGCATCCGCGTCTGGGGAAGGACTGTAGATGTATCGGCTGAGTTGCCTATTATTGATTGCTTTGATTACGCTGGTGATTTCCGGCAGTTCCTCGATTGCGGCAGATCCGCTGATGGCCTTAAACGCTGATGAGGAAACTGACACAAAAGTTCTTCAGGAACAGAGCGCCTATTGGAATTTTATTAAAGATAAGAACCACCTAAAGCCTTTTCGGGTTTTCATCTCAATTTACAAATCTGGTCGCCTCGTCGACAAAGCGATAGAAAAATTGACCGAGCTGTCATTTCTCTATCATTTCGATATCAATCGAACACCGGAAAGTGGCCGCTATTTTCGAGACTGCAAAGAATGTCCGGAAATGGTGGTTATCCCACCCGGCAGTTTTGCCATGGGGGATATCAACGGAGAAGGGAGTTCTAACGAAACACCTATTCGAAGAGTAACCATTGAGCGGCAATTCGCTGTCGGAAAATTCGAAATCAGCAACGTTCAATACGATGCATGTGTATCGGCCGGGGCCTGCCGCCCTCCCTGGCATGCATATAAAACCGGGAAGGAAGATCACCCGGTTGTCGACATCAGTTGGGAAAAGGCCAAGGAATATGTTGCGTGGCTTACAAAAATAACCGGAAAATCTTACCGATTATTAAGTGAAGCGGAATGGGAGTATGTCGCGCGCGGAGGAGCATCAACTTCCAGATACTGGGGCGATACGGCCAAGTTCTGTAAGTTTTCGAATAGTGGCGATTTATCGGCCAGGGAATATTTTTGGGATTTGTATGTCACAAAATGCCACGACGGCCAGATATTTTCAGCCCCTGTGGGCTCCTATCAACCCAACGATTTCGGAGTCTATGATATTTTGGGCAACGTTTATGAATGGACAGAAGATTGCTGGCATCCAGACTATGATCGTGCGCCCGTCGACGGTTCAGCTTGGGTCGATGGGGACGAATGCCATATCAGGGTTCTCAGGGGCGGCTCCTGGTTCACCATGCCGCAGGATCTTCGCGCATCCTTCAGATTGTGGTTTGAAAAGGTCGATGGCGCCGACATTTTCGGACTAAGGGTGGCGCGAAACCTCTAAACGCCCCATTGAACAGGGCCATCGCCATTTCTTTGCGCCTCTATCGCGGCGATGAGGAATTTTTCCAGTTCGCGCACGGTTTCACTATTCTCAAAAAATTCCCCTGACCGCTCCTGGATCAATTTCGACATTTGCCCATGAAAGTTATCATCTGTCGCCAGTTTATTGGCCAGGCGAACGTAGTCGTCGGCGTTTTTGGCGACAAGTTCGTCAATACCCATGGTCCGATAGAATGCGTATGTTACCCGGTCGCGAAGGAAACGGTCGGGCCAAGTGACGATAGGCTTGCCCATAGCAATGGCTTCGGCTGAAGAATTGCCGCCGCCGAAATATACCGGGTCCAATATCACGTCCGAGGCGCGTATCACGCGAAGGAAATCAACCATCTTCATACGCGGCAGGAAGTGAACCCTATCGGCTACGTCGCCGAAGGCCTTTTCGAACCTCTCGACTAACAGCTTTTCCTTGTTTTTGTAACGTCCCTGGATCAGGACCAGAAGTCCCTTGGGGTCGCCGCGCAGGATGTCGCCCAGAATGGGGTCGAACTTGGGATGAAATTTGAAAAGTGTTTGCGGACAAAGATAAAGATTCGCATCAACGGGCAGGCCATGGGCAGCCTGCATATCAATTACTTCGGGGATTTCAGTGGGATAGTAATAAGTGGGCGGATGTTTAAGACGCACCAGGGTTTCCGTGTAATGGTTTTGACCTTGTTCGGTTTCCAACGCTTTTGACGAAACGTAATAGTCGATATTAGGGATGCCGGTCGACATCGGGTGTCCCCAGCTGGTTACCTGAACCGGGGCCAGCCGGGCGTAGGCCAGATAATACGTGAAAGCGTCCATACCGATATCGGGGTAATAAAGAAGATCGAGTTCCTCGTTGGCGACGGCATGGCGCGCATTTTCCAGATTTTGCTGCAGATAGACCACCTTGTCGACGGATTGTTCTATAGCCTCCGCCATCGCATCCAAACGCCTGGAAGAACGAAACAGAATGACTTCGAATTTCTCGCGATCCAGATGTGCAATTAAACCGCGGTACAATTTTCCAATCGTGTGATCGTGAAAATGCGCTGAAAGGAAGCCTATCCTGAATTTAGCCGCTTCACCCTCATCTTGTTTGCGCCCGCAATGTTCCGCCTGCCAGGTTAGGGACGGGCAAAGTTTCCGGTTCATTTCAGTGATTTTTGAAACGATGGGGACGTCGTTTTTGTTGTGGTAGGCAAGGTAAAAACCTGTGACGCCCGCTTCCTTGTCCGGTTCGCCAATCGATCCACCGCTTGCAATCAGGGCTTCGACGTTTTCAAGCAACCTTGCGCGGTATGTATCGATTTCCTCAACGCTGGACGGGATTATTGGCAACAACATGGCCCGGTTGACTTTGGTTCCCGTATTCTGTGGTTCTAACCTGATGGCTTCATCATAGGACTGCTCCGCTTCTTTCAGAAAACCCGCACTCATTTGTGCATTGGCTAGATTTTTAAGGGCGTTGACGTATCCCGGTCTGATTTCAAGTGCGCGCCGATAGCATTCTTCGGCCTCTTCAATTTTCTCCAGATGATGCAGGGCGATGCCCAGGTTGTTTAGGGCCTCCACATTTGCCGGGGCAATTTCCACGGCTTTACGATAGTGCCTTTCGGCCTCAGCAGAGTTTCCATCTGCCATGAAAAAGTTACCCATGTTATTCAGGGCATCGTCGTCTTGCGGCCTCAATTCTAGCGCGCGTTGGAAACTGAATTTTGCCTGATCAAGTTTTCCTTGGCGCATTAGCACAGCGCCCAGGCCGTTAAGGGCCTCCGGGAAATCCCGGTTTAATTCCAAGGCTTGGCGGAAACTGCTTTCTGCGTCTTCAAGGCGGTCCTGTCCCTCAAGGGCGTTTCCCAAATTGTTATGAGCGAAAGCGTAAGTGGGAATCAGTTCAGTGGCGCGTCGGCAGTATTGCTCCGCCTCGACAAACCTGCCCGTCCCGCAAAGTATGATACTCAGGTTATTAAGAGCTTCCGGGTAATCCGGTTTGAGTTTCAAAGCGCTGCGAAGGTGCTGTTCGGCTTCTTCAGAACGCTCTGTAGCCATTAGAGCGCTGCTCAGGTTCTTTAACATCTCTGGGTTGCTGGGCTCATACCTCATGGCGGTTTCAATGTGTTTAACCGCGTTTTCCCCGTCACCATGATGCAGGCGGATGATTCCCAACAAATGGTTGGCGAAAGTATTTTTAGGGTCCAGCAGCAGAACCTTCTTATAGATTTCTTCTGCCTCATTTAGGCGGCCAGCATTTTGGTGGCCGATGGCCTGTTCCAGCATTGTAATCAGGTGCTGGGAAACCGGCGGCGGCGCGCCGCCTTCCTTTTTTTTGTTTAACTTCGCCTGCTGTCGACGTTCCTTACGGTTCATTGCGTGGCCTCTCCCCCGGATTAATCACCCGAGTAGGCAATCAAGGCGTAATGTCACCCGGGGCATGATTCCTAGCCTCGTCGCGCAGTTCAACGCGGCGAATTTTACCTGATATGGTTTTTGGTAGGGCGTCCATAAAAACGATCTCGCGAGGGTATTTATAAGGTGCGGTCAGGTTTTTAACGAAATCCTGGATGTCCTTTTTTAGCTCGTTACTTGCCTCAAATCCGGGCGCAAGGGTGACGTATGCCATGACGATTTCCGTTCGTGCGGGATCAGGCTTGCTGACAACGGCCGACTCGACCACCGCTTCATGTTCCACCAGTGCGCTTTCCACTTCGAATGGGCTGATCCGATATCCTGAGGATGTGATGATGTCGTCAGAACGCCCGACAAACCAGAAATACCCATCTTTGTCCCGCGTCGCGGTATCGCCAGTGTAATACCATCCATCGTGAAAGGCCTTTGCGGTTCCTTCATCGTCCTTGAAGTAGCCCTTGAATAATCCCGGAGGATATGGATCGGTGATGCGAACGGCTATATGTCCGACTTCGTCGTCGGCAACGATGTTGCCTTCATCGTCGACAATATTCACGTCAACACCGGGCACCGGCTTGCCCATGGAACCTGGACGGATCTCCATTCCTGGGAAATTGGCGACGATATTTACGGTTTCAGTTTGTCCGTATCCGTCATACACGTCACACCCGGTGGAAGCCTTCCAGGCTCGCATGGCTTCAGGATTCAGGGGTTCGCCTGCGCCGATGCAGTGGCGTAAAGAGCTAAGATCGGCGTGACTGACATCTGTTTGCGCCAGAATTCGATAGATCGTCGGCGGGGCGCAAAAGGTGGTTACCTTGTGCTGTTCGATAATCTTCAAATGCATATCGACGTCGAAGCCCTCGCCGTCGTAAAGCAGGATGGTCGATCCCGCCAGCATTGGTGGGAACATCAGGCCCCATGCCGCCTTGGCCCAGCCGGTATCGGTCAGAGTCCAGTGCACATCGTCTTCGCCCAGATCGGCCCAATAGTCACCGGTAATAGCATGGGCGGCGCCGTAAGAGTGATCACGGCCGACCATTTTCGGCATCGATGTCGTACCGGACGTAAAGTAGATTAACATCAGGTCGTCCGCGCGAACCTGCGGAATTCGGGCCGCATCCAAACCGTCGGAGGCGGCGGCGCATGCTGAATCGAATCCTGTCCACCCATCGCGATCCTCGCCGACGACAATAAGATGTTCCAGGGTCGGGCAGTTTCCCTTGATCTCATCCACCTTATCGGCGTGCTCTTTTGTGACGATGGCAAGTCTCGCCCCGGCGCGATTGACTCGATACTCGATATCCTTAGCCGTCAACAGGTTGGTGCCTGGCATTGAAACAGCGCCAACTTTCATGGCGCCCAGCAGCACGTGATACCACGACGGCAGGCGCGGGATCATGACAAAGGCGAAATCGCCTTTTTCGACGCCCAAATCCAGGAGAACATTTGCGAAGCGGTTAGACGCACGGTCCAGGTCGGAATAACTGAGATGGTCGACATTCTCTCCACTTCGGTCAATGGCGATCAGCGCCGTTTTATCATTCTCACGCGCGCGTTTGCCAACCACGTCGATAGCGAAATTGAAGAGCTCAGGCACATCAAACGTAAAGTCGTTTCTTGCGCTATCATAATCGAATGCCATTTGTTTATCCCTGTAATTCGGTTTTTGTATAACGAACCCCCCAGGATGAGGATTATTCAAACCTGAGGGGATTCGGTAAAGACTATAGATTATTAATTAGAAGTTCAGCAGTTTCCTAGTCCCCTAACAGACCTTTTAAACCAGAACCCAGGCTTTTTCCTATGGCGCCCAGCGGATTGGAACTTTCCTCTTCTTTGGCGGGCGGGGGAGCCGATGAGCCACTTGATTCCTGTTTCGGAGCTTCAGCCGACTTCATCTCGCCCGGAACAACCTTCTTGCCAGCCAGGGCCGGACCACAATAATCATTTGTATCTGTGCTCATTACTGTTTCGGTGGCCACTTTCTCAACCAGCAGGGACAAGCCCATCGTCGCGATAGCCCCGGCGGTACGCGCCGCGCCCGCAGCTACGTTCCCGGCGGCCCCGGCCATGTCAACTTTCCAGTCGGGTTTGGCAAAAGTGCCGATTACATCAACAGGTACCATTGCGACGGTTGCGACACTCGTTTTTTTGGCTCTGGGGTCGACCCGAAGCTTCAAAGTTTCGTCGGCCAAATTAGCACCGCCGGTACCAACGACAGAAATGCCTCCTGTTTCAAAGACGACGGCATGGGCGTCGGCCATGCCGTTTGTGATGTTGAAATGGACAACGCCGCAAATGATCTTCTTGTCGTCCTGGCTATCGAAGACATTCAGCAAGTCTGTCGAAACAATGTTTAAAGCGCCGCTCTCAAGCTTTCCATCTTTGGTGACGACGCGGGTCTTGCCGTTTAATCCGGCCATCAATTGGCGCACGGAACTTCCGGAACCCGAAACATCGACGGCCAAATCGACCTTGCCTTTGGCCATATCGCCCAGTCCTTGTTGGACGAGCAACTGGCCGTAATCGATTTGGCTCGCGCCAATTTTTGCTTTCATGCCCGCTCGTGCTCTAGAAGCATCAAGCAGAACGCTGCCGTCAATTTTACCGCCCGCAACCACGGCCCCCAGCGGGTCGACTTCGAGACGACCGTTTTTAAGGGACAGATTGACGGTAACTTTGGTGATTTCGATCCCTTGTACGATGACTTTACCCGCGTCGAATTTCACCTTTGCGTCGGCTGCTTTCAAGCCATCCAACGGCAGGGGATCGGCCGGGAACACACGTCCGTCATCTTCTTTTGCGGGCGCCGGAGCCACCTTGCTTTCCTCGCCCTTGGGCAGGAGTTCATCAAGGTTCAGCGTATCGGTTTTCAAAGTAACATCAACAGCGGGGCGTTTGCCGCCAAGGTCGGCTGCGACTTGGCCCTTCACCGCCAGTGGGCCGATGGCCGCGTCAAGGTCACCAAGGGAAATCTTGGTAGGCCCATCAAGTTTGACCATTGAACCGATTTTGAAACCACCTTTGATCGGCAGTTCCAAATCCTTCAGGCTGGGTTCAAGGGCTGCCGCTGCATTCAGAGTGCCGCTAAGGGATGCGCCATCAACGGAGAGTTTCAGATCGGCCATGGGCTTCCCGTTAGGAACACCGACTTTGCCGTCAAGGCCGATATTCACATTCAGCGCAGCGATGTCGAGATCAACCGGGAACATGCCGCCGCCACCAATGGCTCCCAGAGAGCCCAGTTGCCCGCCGACGCTGAAGGCCTGACCATTGATGTCGCCCTTGACCATTAGATCAAGGGGGGAACTCAAGCCACCGGATTTCAGATCCACGGTTGCCAGCTTTAGGGCATATTCCTGCCCCGTCTGGGCGTCTTTGTATGTGACATTTACATCTTTCAGGCTTACCGAATTAACTACCGGCAGAGCGCCGCCGCCACCGGCGTGTGTGGTTTCTTGTTTGCCTGCCGGTGCGCCGAATTCCCAGTTGGCCTTACCGGATTTATCTTTCTCCGCAAGGATGTCGACCCCTTCCAGAATGACTTGATTGATCTGAATATCACCCGAGAGCAATGGCATCAGGGACATCTCGGCTGCGAAACGCTTAATGGAAACCATGTTGGGTTTTGAACCCCAGGAAGCGTTAGCGAAAGTGACGCCGTCAACAGCGATGCTGGGGGTAAGAGAAATAGAAAGATCCAGATCGCCAGCGATGATCAGATCCCGTCCGGTTGCCGTCTTGGCCTGTTCGGCGATCATGCCCTTATACTGATTGAAATCGATCGATTTGATGATTGCGATACCGGCGACAACTACAGCGATTAACAGCACACCAATGGCGGAAACTATTTTTACGGCTTTGCTCATGGGGGAATCCTCCGGTATCTCATTTTCGAGTTTTTATGCTGCCTCCAATATAGGGGTTTCCCACAGTTAATTGGAGTCACTTAATCCTAGTTTAAATTACTTGGGGTTGTAGGTGATTCGGTAAATGACCCCCTGGCGATCATCAGAGACGAGCAGGGAGCCGTCGGGCAGTTCATTGACGTCCGCAGGTCGACCCCATTTACGGTTTCCTTGCAACCAGCCTTCCGCAAAAGGTTCCCACGATTGGGCGAGGCCATTTTCATCGAAGCGCACCCTGGCCACCCGATACCCATCGGGAATAGTGCGGTTCCATGATCCATGATGGGCGACAAAGGCATCGTAGCGCATTTCCTTGGGAAACTGGGTGCCGCGGTAAAAATGCATGCCTAGCGGCGCTACGTGTGCGCCAAATTGCATTACAGGTTGTCGGGCGTCGGCAGGTGGGGTGTCATTTCGAAATTCACGGGTTTTGGCATCACCGCCACCGAAGTAGGGGTAACCGAAATTAAGACCCGCTTTAGGGGCATGATTCAATTCTTCCGGCGGTACGTCGTCACCCATCCGGTCAGCGCCATTGTCGGTAAAATAAAGCTCGCCCGAGACGGGATGAAAATCCAGGCCGACGGAATTGCGGATACCGCTTGCGAAAATTTTCGCATTTCCCCCGTCCGGATCCATGCGAAGGATGGTGCCTTGATTACCTTTGGGCATGCAAATATTGCAAGGGGTCCCAACGGCTACGTAAAGCTTGCCATCGTGGCCAAAGGCCAGATCACGACGGCCGTGCCAGCCACTGTCGGTCAGATCTTCAAAAATGACTTCCACCTCGGCCTTTGAAAGGGCCGGTACGCTGTCGCCGCGGTAACGCGTAATGCGATGCTGTTCGCCTACATACAGGTAACCTTTATGCCAGGCGACCCCGTGGGGAACGCTCAAGCCGCCTTTAAGTTGCCATGTTTGGCCCTGATGCCCTTTTTCGAAGGATACAGCAAAAACGGAACTGTCTTTTCCACCGACGAAAACGGTCTTCAATTCCGGCGAGACGGTAATGGAGCGTGCGCCCGGAACGGTGGCGAAGACTTCAATGGAAAAACCTTCGGGCAGGCGAATTTGGCTCAGTTGATCCTGGGTGCTGGCGCAGGCAGCTGAACTGAATACGTAAAGGCCAAGAAAGGCGGCGAGCAGTCTGTCTCTCATCATCTGGACCTCGGTTTTCGTTATTTGGGAAAATCGAATAAAGTGTAGCAAATCTGGCTAAAAGGCGGAAACATGGACTGCAAATTGTCTAAGATTCCAAGCGTGAAGCGACATTAATCGAGAAGGGTCTTTCCTTGAACCGCAAGTTACGGCGCCAACAGGCAAAAAAGAGCAAGAAACCTCGGGGCTCAACTTCCCGTCTAGATGCAGCAACCCGACAAAATGTCGCTCATATGCTGGAGACGGGGTTCAAATATCATCAAATGGGCAATCTGGCTGAGGCTGAAGCTCTTTACACGAAAATCCTGGAGATCGATCCTGAAAATACCGAGGCAAATCATTTGCTGGGTGTTATTCGTCATCATAACGGAGACTTCGCTACAGCCATTGATTTGATCGGCAATGCCGTTCAGACAAATCCTGGGCATTTCGTAGCCCACAATAATCTTGGCAATGCTCTCTCGTCGTCGGGAAACCTCGTGGATGCGGAAAAGAGTTTTCGCAAGGCTTTGAAGTTCAAACCCGATTACGCCATGGCCCATAACAATTTAGGCAACGTACTGAAGGACACCCGGCGGTACGAAGAAGCCCGAAAACATTACGCCCGCGCCATTTCCTTGGACGGTAATTACGCTGAGGCCCTGGCGAATATGGGAGGGGTTTTGCTGGAAGCGGGAAAAATGGATGAGGCCGAACAGTATTGCCGTCGCGCCCTGGATCTTAATCCTGCTTACGCCATCGCCCACACCAACCTGGGCAATGTTTTGATTGAAAAGGGAGCCTACGATGAAGCTGAACGCCATCATCGAAAGGCGGTTGAATTAAGTCCGGGAGACGCCGGCTTGTTAAACAACCTGGGTAACGTATTGAAAGTATCGCGCCAATTCGAAGAAGCCTGCGAAATATACAGCCAAGCCCTTGCTATTAATCCCAACGATGCGAAAGCCAATTACAATTTGGGCATGACTCATATGGCCGAGGGTAATCTCGTGGAGGGCTTCAAAGGTTTTGAATGGCGCTGGAAAGTCGGCGGAGTGGTTGAAAACAGGGACTTTGCAGGAGAAGAATGGAATGGCAACCCCCTCGACGGACGCACACTCCTCGTCCATGCGGAACAGGGCCTGGGCGATACCATCAACTTTTGTCGTTATTTACCGATATTGGCGGATCAAGGCGGTCACGTCGCCTTCGAATGCCAACCGTCTCTAATTGAACTGGTGTCGGGCATGGATGAAAGACTGACTGTCTTCGCGCGAGGTAAGCCAATCCCTCATTACGATTTAATCCACGCGCCCTTGCTCAGCCTTCCGCGTCTTGTGGGCACGACCATTGAGACGATCCCGGCCGACGTACCTTATCTGGAACCCGGGTTGGATTTGGTGGAAAAATGGACCGGGCGCCTGTCCGAGTATCCTGGATTGAAGATCGGACTGAGTTGGCGCGGCAATCCGGTACAACTGAACGATCGGAATCGGTCTACGTCGCTGGAAGTGTTCCAACGCCATTTCAAAGGTGAGGGCATGCATTTCTTTAGCCTTCAAAAGGACCGGCCTGCTGAAGAAGCCAAATTGCCGGACCATTTCATCGATCTGGGGCAGGAGTTCGAAAATTTCTCCGACACGGCGGCGGCAATGAAGAATCTTGATCTGGTCATATCCGTTTGTACCGCAGTCACCCATATGGCGGGAGCGGTTGGTGCGCCTACCTGGACTCTGCTTTCAAATCCCTGTGACTGGCGCTGGATGCTGGATCGCGAGGACACGCCCTGGTATCCGACCATGCGCTTAATCCGAAAAAAGCCCGGCGAAAGCTGGGATGGCATTCTTGCGCGGGTAGCAAAAGATTTAAAAAACAAGGATTGGAAAAAACCATGACCGATTCCCTGGACAAAGCGGCCCTCAATTATCACCGGCTCCCAAAACCCGGCAAACTGGAGATCGTCGCGACCAAACCTTTGGCGACCCAACGCGATCTGGCGCTTGCCTACTCGCCGGGCGTCGCCGCGGCGTGCAAGGAAATTGCCGACGATCCGACACAGGCTTCCAGTTTTACCTCGCGGGGGAATCTGGTCGGCGTCGTCACCAATGGCACGGCGGTTCTGGGCCTGGGTTCTATCGGACCGCTGGCGTCCAAACCAGTGATGGAAGGCAAGGCTGTCCTGTTCAAGAAATTCGCCGGTATCGATGTTTTTGATATCGAAATTGATGAGTCCGATCCCGACAAAATGATCGAAATTATCGCCAGCCTGGAACCGACATTCGGCGCCATCAATCTGGAGGACATCAAGGCCCCGGAATGTTTCAAGGTTGAAAGTGAATTGCGCGAGAAAATGAACATTCCCGTTTTCCATGACGATCAGCATGGCACCGCAATAGTATCCGGCGCGGCTATATTCAATGGACTTAGAGTGGTCGAAAAAGAGTTCGCTGATGTCAAGCTCGTCTCAACCGGGGGCGGAGCCGCTGGCATCGCCTGTCTGGATCTGCTTGTCTCCATGGGGGTTAAGCCGGAAAACATCACCCTGATTGACCGCATCGGTGTCGTCTATAGGGGCCGAACAGAAGAAATGGATGAGCAAAAGGAGCGTTACGCCATTGAAAGCAAGGCCCGCACACTGGATGAGGTTATAGATGGTGCGGATATTTTCCTAGGTCTTTCCGCCCCGGGCGTACTGACACCGGACATGGTCAAGCGTATGGCGGACAAGCCCATCATCATGGCGCTGGCCAATCCGGAGCCGGAGATTTCTCCAGACGAGGTTAAGGCCGTGCGTTCCGATGCTGTAATCGCCACCGGACGTTCGGACTATCCCAATCAAGTCAACAACGTCTTGTGCTTCCCATTTATTTTTCGAGGTGCGCTGGATGTTGGGGCGACCACGATCAACGAAGAGATGAAGGTTGCCTGCGTTAAAGCCATCGCCAACCTGGCCATGGCTGAATCGTCGGAAGTAGTGGCCAGCGCCTATCGCGGAGAAGACCTCATGTTCGGGCCGGAATACCTGATCCCCAAACCTTTTGACCCGCGCCTGATTGTCGAGATCGCCCCGGCCATCGCCAAGGCGGCAATGGATAGTGGCGTCGCCACCCGGCCCATCGAGGATTTCGATGCCTATCTGGAAGAACTGAATCGCTTTGTATTCCGCTCAGGCATGTTGATGAAACCGATATACGAACGCGCCAAGCGTCATCCCAAGAGACTGGTCTATACCGAAGGGGAGAGCCGCCGGGTCCTGCGCGCTGTGCAGGTCGTCGTCGATGAAGGCCTCGCCCGGCCTATATTAATCGGTCGCCCCGACGTCGTTGAAAGCCGGGTTCAAAAGCTCGGTCTCAGATTGAAGGTCAACGAGGACTATGACATTTGTAACCCGGAAGATGACCCTCGCTACGAGGATTATTGGCGAACCTTTCACAAGATCATGGAGCGCAAAGGCGTTTCGCCCGACGCGGCGCGAACGATCGTGCGCACCAACACGACCGTGATCGCCTCCCTTATGGTTTATCGTGAAGAAGCAGACACCATGATCTGCGGTACATACGGCCAGTACACATGGCATCTGAGATATATTCTTGATGTGCTCGGCAAAGCCGAAGGGGTGCGGGACGTTTCGGCCCTTAGCACCTTGATCCTGCCAAGCGGCACTTTTTTCTTTTGCGACACTCATATTACCCGTCATCCAGATGTCGACGAACTGGTTGAGATGACGGAAATGGCGTGCCGCGCGGTCAGGCGTTTCGGTGAAGTGCCCAAGGTCGCCTTGCTGTCCCATTCAAATTTCGGCTCAGCCGATTCCGAATCGCCGCGCAAAATGGCCGAAGCGACCAGGCTTTTACGAGAAAAGCTCCCAGACGTGGAAATCGAAGGCGAAATGCATGCAGATACGGCACTAAATGAAGAATTGCGCCAACGTATATTCCCCAATACGCGTCTGACTGGCCAGGCTAATCTGCTGATTTTCCCGACGCTGGATGCGGCCAATTCGGCCTTCAATCTGGTTAAGGTGCTGGGGGAGGGAATATCGGTCGGCCCGGTCTTGCTGGGCGCGGCTAAGCCGGTTCATATCGTTACCCCATCGATCACGGTTCGCGGGCTCGTTAATATGAGCGCCGTCGCCGCGGTCGACGCTCATATGGCGGGTAAAAGGAAGAAGGGCTAATTATTTGATCATCTCCGTCATCCCTTCACATGAACTTGAGAGGTAATGCATTTAATTCACGCCATATAAACTGCGGCCATCACAGCCATCGACCCCGTGGCGGCCAGGTAACGTGTTTGAATGGAAGGCGTGATTATGTCCAGCTTCTCTCCGGTCCGATTAAGGGCCGTTGTTATTCCTGCCGCCATAGCGCTCGGCTTAGCTTTTGGCCTTGGCCCGTCGTCCACCGCCAAGGAAGACAATTACTATTTCTCTTTGAAAAAAATTTTCCCAAACAGAAAGTGTTCGCCTGTCATCCCGAATTACGAATTATTGATCGCCGGATTTGATGGCGGTGAATTTACGAAATTCAAGATTCACGACGATCAGGGCAGGGTGATTGAGGTCATCACTACATTCGTCAGTAGAAATCGAAACCAATGGGCTATGGTCGGTTCGAAGACCAAAAGCAAGGTCATTTTTTGCCTATACGCTTCCGGTGTAGGTAAGGGCTCAGTTGATAGGCAATCCATAAATTCTGACTAGATCTTACCCCTAATTGTCATTTCCGACGTCACTAAAACCGGGGAATTCGTCAGTAGCGAAGGTTTCAACCATTTTCAGCAGGATTTGTAATTCATCATTTGTGATCGAGGCGCAGCGAGCATAGCCGGTGAAGCGTTCCCTATAGAACCGGCGGGTTCGTTCCGCGGCGTGATCGAACGACCAGGCACCATTTTTGCCAGATCGTTTACCGCGTTCCATGATTTCGCGATGATCGGTCGAAATCTCACCCTTAAATTCGTCGAACCAATAATCGTGTGCGGGCATGGCTAAACAAACGCCCCGGCAGCGTGGCCGGATGCCCAGGCCCACTGAAAATTGAAGCCACCCAGATGGCCAGTTACATCGATAACCTCGCCAATGAAATAGAGCCCCGGTACTTTTTTTGCCTCGAATGTCTTCGATGACAGTTCCTTCGTGTCGACGCCGCCCACGGTTACTTCCGCGGTGCGAAAGCCCTCGCTGCCTTTCGGCGTCACCCGCCATTCATTAACAGAGCGAGCAAGTAACCTAAGTTTCTTATCTGCTATGTCCGCCAACCTTCCCTTGAGGCCGCATTCATTCGCAATCGAGTGAGCCAGCCGTTTCGGCAGCAAACCAGCCAAAACCGTTGCTGGTTCCTGCTTCGGTTGATTTTTCTTGGCGTCTTTTAAAAGGGAAAATACGTCAATCCCCGGCGCAAGATTGATGACGATTTCCCGACCTTCGGACCAAAAGGAGGAAATTTGCAAAATCGCCGGGCCGCTGAGGCCACGATGGGTGAACAAAAGAGCCTCAGAAAACGTTGCCTTGTCGCATTTTACGGTGACATCTACCGAAACGCCGGCCAGTTCCTTCATACGGGCGAGTAGACCACTATCGAAGGTCAGGGGCACCAATCCGGCCCTGGGCGTCACCACATTAAGTCCGAATTGTCTGGCCAGATCGTAGCCGAAGCCGCTCGCCCCCATCTTCGGCACGCTTGGTCCGCCCGTCGCTGTGACCAATGAAGAACACCGATAATCGCCCCGGTTGGTTTGCAGTTCAAAATCATTACTCACTTTCACTACCCTTGTGTCAGTCTGGATCGTGACACCGGCATCGGCACATTCCTTGAAAAGCATGTCGATGATTTGCTTCGAAGAAGAATCGCAAAATAGCTGCCCCAAAGTTTTCTCATGCCAGGCGATGCCATGCTTATCGACAAGGGCGATATAGTCCTTTGGTGTGTAGCGGCTAAGCGCGGACACACAAAAGCGGGGATTGTCGGAGAGAAAATTTTCCGGCCTGACTTCCAGGTTGGTGAAGTTGCAGCGTCCGCCGCCTGATATACGGATTTTCTCTGCCGCCTTCTTGGCGTGGTCCAGAACAAGTACGGCGCGCCCACGCTTACCCGCCTCGATAGCGCACATTAGTCCGGCGGCCCCGGCGCCTATGATGATGACGTCAAATTGCTTCAAAATCACTTTCCCACTTAAAGCCCTCCCTGACTTTTTATAATGTAGGTCGAGATCGGAAAAAACCTTGTTGGCTTCGCCCCGCCGTGTCAGATTCCGCTTGAACTAGGCAAGGGATTTTAGGCATGGCCGAACGTTATGACGCTATCATCATTGGGGCCGGCATTATCGGTTGTTGCACCGCTTTTGAAATGGCGAAAAAGGGATGGAAAACCCTGAACGTTGATAAACTGCCGGCGTCCGGATACGGCTCGACCAGTTTTTCCTGCGCCATAATCCGTACTCACTATTCGACCCTTGATGGAACGGCACTGGCCTACGAGAACTATTTTCACTGGCTCGACTGGCCCGGATATCTGGGGGTCGACGATGAACTCGGACATGCGGTCTTCCGCCATACCGGGTGTTTGGTTATGAAAACACCGAAGAATAACAGTCTGGCACACATGATCGAGCATATGAAGATCCTCGGCACTCCTTGGGAGGATTGGACGCCAGAAGACATTCTGAAGAAAATGCCTTTTCTGGATTTGCGCAATTTCTCTCCACCGAAATTGCCTGATGATCCAACCTTCGGTGAGCCGACCGGTGGTAAAATCGAGGGAGGCATTTTCTTTCCATGCGCCGGTTACATGAGCGATCCGCAACTTAGCACCCATAATGTTCAGCGTTCCGCCGAAGCTCATGGCGCCAAATTCAAGTTTAAGGCCGAAGTCGCCGCCATTAGACAGGCGGATAATCGCGTCTGTGGAATTACCCTTGTCGATGGAACGGAAATCGATGCCCCGGTTGTTGTCAATGTAGCCGGTCCCCATTCTTCCAAAATCAACGAAATGGCGGGAGTCGCCGATTCCATGGCGCTAACCACCCGCGCACTTCGCGAAGAAGTCGCCTACATACCGGGGCCGCAGGGTTACGATATCGAAAAAGACGGAGTGGTTACGTCTGACAGCGATGTTGGCAGTTACAGCCGACCTGAATTGGGCAATCGGATTCTGGTTGGCAGTGAAAATCCCGAATGTGATCCTGAAGAGTGGGTCGATCCTGATAATTATTCAACTGATCCGACCGATCAAATGCGCTATCAAGTCATGCGTTTGGCGCAGCGCATGCCTACCTTAGGGGTGCCTGAGCACCCGACTGGTATCGTATCGCTTTATGATGTCACACCGGACTGGATTCCGATCTACGACAAATCGGATTTGGACGGCTTTTACATGGCAATCGGTTCCAGCGGCAATCAATATAAAAATGCGCCCGTTGCAGGCAAGATGATGGTGAAACTGATTGAGGAATGTGAAAAAGGCCAGGATCACGACAAGGACTCAGTCGTTTACACGCTCGAGAAATTAAACCGGTCTCTTGATATCGGCTTCTTCTCCCGCAATCGAAAAATCAACGAAGAAAGTAGCTTTTCCGTTCTCGGATAGAAAACACGCCAACGGGTAGTTTACCCACCCCTCCGGTCAAAAATCCTACCTTACCGGGTGGCGATAATTTCAAAGAAAACAGCTAGTGTGCACTCGGGATCGATTGAAGGAGAGGGACAAGTCACGTGTCGAATAAACACCCTATCATTGCTGTAACCGGTTCATCCGGGGCGGGCACCAGTACCGTCAAGGATGCTTTCGAGCATGTGTTCCTTCGTGAAGGGGTTAAACCAGCCGTTATCGAAGGCGACAGTTTTCACCGCTATAACCGCGTCGAAATGAAACAGGCCATGGCGGACGCCGCCGATCAGGGAAATCTTCACTTTTCCCACTTCGGCCCGGAAGCCAATCTGTTCGCCGAAATCGCTGAATTATTCAAAACCTACGGCGAAACCGGAACCGGTAAACGCCGCCTTTACCTGCACAATGAAGACGAAGCAGCACCCTACGAAGGCTTGGGTCCAGGCGAGTTTACGCCGTGGGAGGATATCCCCGAGGGCACCGATCTTATGTTCTATGAGGGGCTGCACGGGTGCGTCGTCACCGATGGCGTGGACATGGCGCAACACGTCGATTTGAAAATTGGCGTCGTTCCGGTAATCAACCTTGAATGGATTCAAAAGATTCATCGCGATACGTCCCAGCGTGGCTATTCGAATGAAGCGGTGATGGACACCATCCTTCGCCGCATGTACGACTACGTTCACTACATCGTGCCGCAGTTCAAAAGCACCGACATTAACTTTCAACGTGTGCCTGTAGTCGATACGTCCGACCCCATTATCGCGCGCGATATTCCAACGGCTGATGAAAGCCTTGTGGTCATTCGTTTCAGACAGCCCGACGATTTCGATGTCGATTTTCCCTACCTTTTGCAAATGATCCACGATTCATGGATGTCGCGCAGGAATACCATTGTCGTTCCAGGCGGGAAAATGGGCCTGGCCATGGAATTGATTCTGGCGCCTATCTTGCGGAAAATGCTGGGTAAATAGCCGTGTCCCGAAAACACCCCATTCTGGCGTTGGCTAGGCCGTCAGGGGCGTTGACGCCTGTTGTCATGGATTCTTTCCACCACGTCTTTCGGCGTGAAAAAATTGTTCCGGCCATTGTCGAGGGCGAAAGTTTCCACCGCTACAGCCGCACCAACATGAAGAAACAACTGGAAAAAGCCGTCAGTGACGGTAATCCTCATTTTTCACATTTCGGCCCCGATGCCAATTTATTCGCCGAACTGGAAGAATTGTTCCGGTGTTATTCCGAAAATGGCACTGGCCAGGGACGACATTACCTGCATACCAGGGAAGACGTCGCCAAATTTGGGGTTGAAGGACTGCAGCCGGGCGATTTCACCCCCTGGGAACCCTTGCCGGAAAATTCAGACCTGCTTTTCTATCAAGGACTGCATGGTTGCGTGATCTCCGATGATGCTGATGTCGCACAGTATGTTGATTTAAAACTTGGAATTGTTCCGGTCATCAACATGGAGTGGATTCAGAAGATTCATCGCGACACTTCCCAAAGGGGATATTCAGAAGAAGCGGTCATTGATACCATTCTCAGGCGAATGCATGATTACGTGCACTATCTGATTCCGCAATTTCAACAGACCGATATTAATTTCCAGCTTGTTCCGGCTGTCGATACCTCCGATCCGTTCGGTGCGACCGATGTGCCCTCGGTCGACGAATGCGTCATTGTTATCCGCTTTAGCGATCCTGAAAAATTCGGCATCGACTTCCCATTTCTACTTTCGAAAATAAGTAATTCCTGGATGTCCAGGCGTAATTCTATCGTCGTTCCAGGCGGCAAGATGGGGTTGGCCATGGAATTGATCCTGACCATTACCTTACGCCAGTTGATGAAGGCTAAAGGCTGAGGCTACTTTTATATCGACCAAAATTCTGCATTAAAATGCAGTTTGATCTATGGGCGAATATAGCTCCATCCCTGTTCCTGGCGTTCGGACAGATGGACGACGCCGGAGGGCACCATCTTCGCCTGGGGCAGCAATTTGATGTCCGCGCCCGCCTTTTGCGACATTTTCCGGTGGGTATTGCCACAAGCCCTGAACGATATGTTGTCGAAATTTTGCTCAAACGATGTGATTCTGTCCTGAACCGGCGACTTGCCATCCATCAACATTACGAGTCCGGGACCATAGGTGACCATTTCGATGATTACCTCTTCGCCTTTTTCCTTATAGTAGGCGTCGATGTTGGCGGCGTTGTTCAAGGCCATGTTCATCCTGGCGGCATCGTTTTCATCAACGTGAATGACGATTTTGTGCTCTTCGTCTGCAAAGCCCTTATTGGGCGGCAAAGTTGTTAGAAATCCGGCCGTAATTATTGCCATCAATGCATATCTTAACATCGGGATTTCCATTGTTCTTCTCCTCCTATGTAATTGAAAATAAGTGGAAAGAACCTGTGATTTCTTCAAGGAACGAATTCGTGAGCGAGTTTGTTCCCTCGCCTTTTCAAATGTTAATATGAAATCGCAGAGATTTCGCTGATACCTACGGACAAGAAAATGATTGAGACCATTCTCGACAATGAACCCACGATCCGCCTGGGATTTTTTCTCGGTGTTTTTATTGTTATTGCTCTGTGGGAGGCGGCATTGCCAAGAAGACAGCGCAGTCTAGGTCGTTGGATTCGCTGGCCATCCAACCTAGGAATCGTTGTCCTGAATACCGTGGTTCTGAGACTGCTTTTTCCCGTCGCCGCCGTTGGTATGGCCTTGAGCGTATCAGCCAATAACTGGGGGCTTTTGAATCTGGTGGACCTCCCGATTTGGCTGGAAATCGTGCTAGCTGTCGTTTTGCTTGATGGGGCCATCTACCTTCAACACGTCATGTTCCACGCGGTTCCCGTTCTTTGGCGGCTTCATCGGATGCACCACGCCGATCTCGATTACGACGTTACGACAGGAGCAAGATTTCATCCCATCGAAATCATTCTTTCAATGTTGATAAAATTGGCGGTCGTCGCCGTTTTGGGTGCTTCACCCGTTGCGGTTATTATCTTCGAAATTCTGTTGAATGCGACGGCCATGTTCAACCATGGCAACATCCGGCTAGCTCCGGCAGTCGACGGCGTCTTGAGGCTTTTTGTCGTAACGCCTGACATGCACCGGGTTCATCATTCAGTCATTCCTCGTGAAGCCAATAGCAACTTCGGGTTCAATTTGCCCTGGTGGGATCGGCTGTTTGGCACCTACCGACCCCAACCGGAAGCAGGGCACCTGGGTATGACCATTGGCTTAAATAGCTTTCGCGAGCCGATAGACCAGCGTCTGGACAAGATGCTTGCTCAACCCTTCAAGAAAGGCGCAAGGGGCTATGTAATCAATGACAGAGGCGATGAAGCGAAAATCGTAAAAAATTGATAACGGAAAATTGTTTAAGAAAATTCCGGTTTCCTAGCCGTTTTGGTATACCACTCCTGCTTTTTTTTGATATAAAGCGCAAAATTTAACGAATTTAGACGATGGCTGTGTCCAGATGGATTTGGCCCATAGTGTAATCAAAATCGACCAAATCTTATTTGTGAAGGAGATATAAATGAAGTTCGCAACCGTTTCCGCCATGGCCGTAGCCCTGTCGGTAAGCCTGTTCGCAGGGTCCGCTTTTGCCGATGGCGATGTCAAAAAAGGCGAAAAGGTATTCAAAAAGTGCAAGGCATGTCACACAGTTGACAAAGGCGGCAAGCACAAAGCCGGCCCGAACCTTTTCGGTGTCGTTGGACGCGCTGTAGCCGATACGGATTTCAAGAAGTACAAAGCGCTTTCTGCCGACGATGGTAAATGGGATGAAGCCACGCTTGATAAATGGCTGATGAACCCAAAGAAATTCAATGGGAAAAAGACAGCTATGGTCTTGAAATTGAAGAAAGAAAAAGATCGCAAGAACGTCATCGCTTACCTGAAGACGCTGAAGTAGAACTTTTTCTTTTACGAAAGAAAACAAAGAGCCCTGTCCTTTTCGGGACAGGGCTCTTTTCTTGTCGATAACGATAATTTTAATGGTTTTCGGTTATGCCATTGTCTATATATTTGCCACCAAAGCACCACAATTGTCAGATAACGATCAGAAAGATTGTATAGGCTGGGACAATGATAATTAGACGTAAATTTCTAGTGGCGGCCTTCGTTGTTGCGTTCGCGTTAACATTTCGTCCTATGGTGGCGTTGGCCGAAAATACCGGGGTAAAAGCCGAAGAGTTTATTTCGGGTTTGGCCGACCAGGCTGTTGAAGCCCTTGCGAATCCGGATGTCACCAAAGAAGAACGCAGATCTCTTTTTCGCAAAATGCTGAATGAGAATTTTGCGATAAAAACCATTGGACGGTGGGTATTGGGCAGACACTGGAAAAAGGCGACTAAAGAGCAAAAGGTCGAATATCTGTCGCTTTTTGAGGAAATGTTGATCGTCACATATGTCGATAGGTTCTCACAGTATTCTGGCGAAAACCTAAAAATCGTCAAATCCCTCGTCAATAACGCAAAGGATGCGTTGGTCTATTCTGAAATAGTTCGCAAGGGAACGCCTCCGATTCACGTTGATTGGAGAGTTCGCACCAACGACAGCATGAATTTTAAAATCATTGATGTGATGGTTGAAGGCGTCAGTATGGGACAGACCCAGCGCTCCGAATTCGCCTCCGTGATTAGACAAAACGGCGGTAAGGTCGAAGGCTTGCTTGCTGTACTTCGCAAGCGGGTTAGTTAGTCCAAGCTTGGCCGACGTGGCCACCACTATCGAAACGCCGTCCGGCAAGGACGCTGCTTACGAAAATTTCCCTGTCGCCTCATATTTGCTGTCCGGTCGCTTGCGCCCTCATGTCGCCTGTTTTTACAACTTTGCCCGCGCCGCTGACGACATAGCAGACAATCCAGAGCTCGAACCGGAAGAGAAAATAAGACGACTAAATGGGTTCGAGGCTACCCTGACCGAACAACGTTCCAGCGAGCCGAATTATCAAAAAGCCAACGAAATGGCTGCCAGCCTCGAGCAAACGGGTGTTTCCAACCAACATTGCAGGGACCTTCTCGCTGCCTTCAAGCTGGACGCCGTCAAGTCGCGTTATAAAAGCTGGTCTGAATTGATCGCTTATTGCCGCTTGTCAGCTGTGCCTGTTGGCCGCTTTCTGATTGATTTGCATGGAGGTTCCAGAATTGGTTACTGGCCCTCAGACGCCCTTTGCGCCGCGCTGCAGTTGATTAATCACCTGCAGGATGCCGGGGAAGACTATCGCACCCTCGACAGGATATACCTGCCAATGGACTGGATTTCAGATGCCGGCATGGAATTGGACGACTTGGGAGCGAAAAATTCATCGCCGGCGTTGCGCCAGGTGATGGATTGGACTTTGATAGGGGTAGATTCACTCTTGCTTGATGCTGCGGCCCTGCCTAGTCAGCTATACTCTATTCGGTTGGGGCTTGAAGCCTCGGTGATAATCCAGATTGCCAGGTCATTAAGCAGGAAATTGGCCAGGAAAGACCCGTTGTCGGAGCGGATAAAACTGACCCGTTTTGAACTCGCGGTCTGCTCCGTCAGGGGGATAGCAGCGGGACTGATTAGAAGATGGTGACGGCCGAAATACTTGAAGCGCAAGCATATGCCAAAGCCAAGGTAAAGCAGTCGCATTCGTCTTTTTACTGGGCGATGCGAATGCTGCCGATTGAAAAGCGCAACGCCATGTATGCGATTTACGCTTTTTGTCGCGTCGTTGATGATATCGCCGACAATCCCGGAGGTGTCGAAGACAAACGTTCCCGATTACGTTCCTGGCGTCAGGAAATTGCCAATACCTGCGATGACAAGCCGTCCGGCCCAGTCGGACAGGCGTTGGCATTAGCCAGAAGCCGTTTTGGTCTTCGCCAGGAGGATTTTCTCGCCATTATCGACGGGATGGAAATGGATGTGGGCGAAGTGAAGGGAGGCGGACGCGTCCGGATAGCAGATCTTGCAGAGCTGAGTCTTTACTGTGATCGAGTTGCGGGCGCTGTAGGACGCCTGTCAAATCAGGTGTTCGGTCTTGAATCGGGTCGTGGTGACAAGTTGGCCAAGACCCTGGGCCGCGCCTTGCAATTGACCAACATACTTCGCGATTTAAAGGAGGACGCCAAGCGAGATCGGCTTTATCTGCCCATTGAAATGCTTCAACGTCATGGAATCGACGAAACTGAACCTACCAGGGTTTTGGCCTCCGCCCAGTTAAGCCAGGTATGCGACGAAATTGCCATCATGGCGGAAAAGGATTTTAGCGACGCGGAAGCCTTGATGAAAGGTTTGCAGCGTACTCAAATTCGCCCGATTGTTGTTATGAGGGATGTCTATCATCTTGTTCTTCGCCGACTTGTTCGCCGGGGATGGAATGATCTGGACAGGTCGGTTCAGCTTTCCCGTTTGGCCAAGCTTTGGATCGTTTTTCGATCAGGGTTATTGGGATTGTGACGGTCCACATCATCGGTGCAGGATTAGCGGGACTTTCGGCTGCGGTGCGATTGACCGCGGAAGGGAGATCGGTGGTTCTTTACGAGGCGGCGAATCACGGGGGAGGGCGCTGTCGCTCTTTTTACGACGAAACCTTAAAGAGGAAGATCGATAACGGAAATCACCTATTGTTGTCCGGCAACACTGAGGCAATGACCTACTTGCGTGCGATTGATTCTTTCAAGTCTATGGTTCAGCCGGACAGGGCCGAGTACCCTTTCAAGGACCTTGAAAGTGGTGAAAGATGGCAAGTCAATCCCGGACGCAGTCGTTTTCCCTTTTGGTTGTTTTCTTCTCAGATGCGTGTGCCAGGCAGCACGGTTTGGGATTACTTATCAGGATTGAAACTGGCGTGGGCTGGGGACCGGACTACGGTAGCGGAAACTTTGGACCCATCGCGGCCCCTATTTCGAAAGTTCTGGGAACCTCTATGTGTCGCCGTGCTCAATACGGCAGTGGAAGAAGGGGCCGCACAATTATTGTGGCCGGTTTTGAAACAAACTTTCGGTCAGGGCGAGGGCGCTTGCCGCCCCTGCATTGCTGAAATAGGTTTGAGCGAAAGCCTGATTGATCCGGCAATTCAAAAGATTGAAGAAAATGGGGGGGCGATAAAGTTCAATAAGCGATTGAAATCAATAAATTTTGTGGAAAATTATGCCTCCGAATTAATTTTCGCTAATAGCGAAATTTCTCTTGCCTCCCAGGACTTCGTTATTCTAGCCCTTCCAGCAGAAATTGCCGGATCATTGCTTCCGGGAAAACGTTACCCGGATCAATTCAGGGCAATCGTTAACGCCCATTTCCTGTTACCGGAACCTCAAAATGGCATTCGGTTTTTGGGCCTTATCGGCGGCGTTTCCCAGTGGCTGTTTGTCCGGGATGACGTTGCGTCTGTGACGGTCAGCGCGGCCGATGATTTAGTCGACAAATCATCTGACGATATCGCCGCCATTCTTTGGCCGGAATTATTGAAGGCGTTGGAACTTGAACAGGCGCCTATAAGTCCCTTTCGCATTATCAAGGAGAAACGAGCGACTTTCGCCCAGACACCCGACCAAGCCAAATTAAGGCCGGATTCAAAGACGGACTGGACGAACTTATTTCTGGCTGGGGATTGGACGTCGACTGGCCTTCCGGCAACTATCGAAGGGGCGATTACATCGGGTCATCGTGCCGCAGGAAGGGTTAATGCGATAGGGGCTCGGTAAGAATTTTAGGAAGCTTGAACTGAATGTTTTCGACGAGATCGGAAATTTCCTCGACCGTCGTTTCTCCAAGGCCGGAGAGTTTTTCCAGCAATTCATCGATCAGTTCTTCTGGGGCTGAGGCGCCGGCCGTAATGCCGATGGTTTGAACACCTTCCAGCCACTCCAAACGTAAAGCTTCCGCATCGTCTATCAGGTAGCTTCTCACCTTCATTTCGTTTCCAATTTCTCTAAGTCTATTTGAATTGGAACTGTTTTGAGCGCCCACCACCAGCAACAGATCTATTCGGCGACTTAAATCGCGTACGGATTGTTGCCGGTTCTGCGTGGCGTAGCAGATATCCTTAAGGTCCGGACCTTGAATTGCCGGAAATCGCTCTCGCAAGGCCTCAATTATTTCGCGTGTGTCGTCCACACTGAGGGTGGTTTGTGTAACGTAGGCCAGTTTCTCCGCATTCTTGATCTTCAACTCCATGACGTCTCCTCTGGAAGAGACGACCTGGACCCCACCGGGAATCCTGCCACGGGTTCCTTCCACCTCCGGGTGGCCATTGTGACCGATCATGATGACTTCCTGGCCTTGTTCGTAATGTCGGCGACCTTCGGCATGAACCTTTGAAACAAGCGGGCACGTCGCGTCGATAACCGGCAGGCCTCGCTTTTCAGCTTCATTTTCGACCGCCTCGGAAACGCCATGTGCGCTGAAGACGGTTACCGATCCGTCCGGAATCTCCTCTAGTTCGTCGACAAAAATTGCACCGCGGTTCCGCAGGGTTTCAACCACTCTTTTATTATGAACTATCTCATGACGGACATAGACCGGTGCTCCGAAACGGTCGAGCGCCTTGTTAACGATATCGATTGCTCTGACGACGCCAGCGCAAAACCCGCGTGGGCGGGCCAAAAGTATGGTGAATTGTCTGCTCATTGGAGGATCTATTAGCCCTAAAACTTTGCCTTAAGCACCATACATAAGGCCGAATTGTTTCAAGAGAAAGATAAAGACCCTTAAAAAGCAACAATTTTCGTGGTTGAACTTCAATTAACCACTTGATTTGTATGGCTATTTACCTAAAACCATTGACACCTATCGGGTATTTGTTAGAATGCTCTGAACGGTGCCCAAAAGGGGCCGTGAGTGAGCCGTCCTGACCAAATGGTAGGAAACAGGCTAATAACCGCAACGGCATCCAGCCAAGATGCGTTGCTCACACATATTGCTTCTTGAAGGAGGGTATGACACATGGCGAGTATGACTTTACCAACAGTTCCCGTAGATGGCGGACTTTCCAAATATTTCCAGGAAGTCTGGAATTTTCCTATTCTTGAAAAGGAAGAGGAGTACATGCTGGCGAAACGCTTTGCTGATCGTGGCGATTCGGAGGCCGCGCACAAGCTGGTAACCAGCCACCTGCGTCTTGTCGCAAAGATCGCCATGGGCTACCGCGGATATGGCCTGCCGGTTTCTGACCTTGTTTCAGAAGGCAACATTGGCTTGATGAAGGCGGTCAAGAAATTCGATCCTGAAAAGGGATTCAGGCTTTCAACCTACGCCATGTGGTGGATCAGGGCTTCTATCACTGAATATGTTTTGCGCTCTTGGTCCATGGTAAAGCTCGGCACAATGGCTGCGCAAAAGAAACTGTTCTTCAGCCTGCGTAAAATGAAGAGCCGTCTCAATATCATTGAGGGCGGTGATTTGACTCCCGAACAGTTGTCACAGCTGTCCGAAGCGATGGATGTGTCCGAAGAAGAAATCAACTCCATGAACCGCCGCTTGATGGCGCGCGACGCATCATTGAATGCGCCTTTATCTCAGGACGAGGAAGGCGCTGAATTTCAGGACACTCTGATTGACGACAATCCGTCGCCGGAGTTCTTGGCCGCAGAAGGTCAGGAATTGACCTTCCGTCGGGAGCTGCTTCAAAACGCGATGGCAGATTTAAATGACCGTGAGCGTGATATAATCACTGAACGCCGACTGACAGAAGATCCTGTCACCCTGGAAGAACTGGGCGAACGTTACGGCGTCAGCCGCGAACGTATCCGTCAACTCGAGGTTCGCGCTTTCGAGAAGATCAGTGCCGCGATTAGAAGCGCAGCCGATGCCCTTGAAAGCGGCGCCACGTAAGCTAGACGTCAGCCTGATCGTCTTTAATCTGTTCCAGAAGCATTGTTCAACGCATAAAATTACTTGTGCGATTGATCACAGTCGTGAACAAATTGATTGTGTTATGTTGCTGAATCGCCAATATGAATTAAATTGGCGGCTGGGGAAGAAATGCACACCTGCGATTGAGTGAATACAGGTAATTTGCCCAGACACTATAAGATCGATCAATTTAACTGCGGTTATTTGACCTCAAAAAATTGCAGTTTGAATTTAAGCCGGCAAAACGTTCGGGAGTATCTGAATGGCGTTTGATATTCGTTTCTGGGGAGTTCGCGGTTCTATTGCGTGCCCGTCCACAAACCACATCAGGTACGGCGGCAACACCAGTTGTATTGAAGTGATTGCGGGTGATCATCTTTTTGTTCTCGATGCCGGAACGGGTATTAGGGAATTGGGCACGGAATTCCTTAAGCGTGATATTCGTGAAGCCCATGTGCTGATGACGCATACCCATTGGGACCATATTAACGGTTTCCCGTTTTTTGTCCCTGCATATGACCCTAATCGCCAGATTCACATTATGGCTGGTCATCTAGGCCATCGTGAAGGGGGGATTCACGGCGCTCTAGCAGCGCAGATGGACAGCCCTATGTTTCCCGTGCCGCTGGAAGCCATGCAGGCAAAAATGCGTTTTGACGATTTTGAGGCAGGAGATCACTTCAAGCTGTATCCGGACGTCAATGTTCGTACCACGCCGCTCAATCATCCAAATGGGGCGACCGGCTATAGGATAGAATTTGAGGGAAAATCGGTTTGTTATATCACCGATACCGAACACGTTGAGGGTGAACATGATCAGAACATTCTCGGTCTGATCGAAGGTTCCGACTTGGTCATCTATGACAGCATGTATACGGAAGAAGAATACAAAACCAAGGTCGGTTGGGGACATTCGACCTGGAATGAAGGCGTCGCCTTGTGTCAAGCCGCAAACGTCAAGAAGTTAGCCATCTTCCACCACGAGCCGGCACATGAAGACGATGAAATGGACCGGATAGAAGCCGAAGCGCAAGGCGTCTGGAAAGACTGCTTCTGCGCCAAGGAAGGTATGATTGTCAACCTAGGCTAATTTCTGTAGGCCGGTTTTATTCTTTTTTCGGCAGGCCCGTGAGGGTTCCGGGATCCGGTTCTTCTTGTTCGGTTTCGTCCGCTTCCTCTTCACCCATTTTTTGTTCGACCAATCCATAAGACGCATCGCCGAAAATCATAGCCCGGTCTTCGAGCGACATTGCCGTGGCAGTTAAGACAATTCGCCGGTTTTCCAACTGATTTTCTACAATTGGGTTACCGTCCTTATCCCTGTTAGGAAGCTTGGGACGTGTATGGGCAAAGCCAGCCGCTTTAAAGCGGCGGTAATCCATGCCCAAATTAACAAAATAGCGAATAACGCTGGTGGCGCGTCCTGTCGAAAGTTCCCAGTTTGACGGATACCTGGCTGTACTGATCGGATCGTCATCCGTATGACCGGCAACTTCAACTTCGTAGGCCATAAAGCGCGGCGCATTTAACAACTCGCCGATTTTTTCCAACACCGGCAACGCCTGGGGACGGAATTCGGCTGATCCGGATTTGTAGAACGCCGCGCTGGCTAATTCGATGGTGATATTACCGTCTTCATCCGTCTGTACTTCGACGACTTCATCAGCCTGCATTTCGGCTACCACATCTTCGAAGGCCTCCTGCATCAAAGTTATGGGCATTGCTTCTTCGGTGCCCATGCCGATTTCATTGGCGATACCCGCGGCGACCTCTTGAAACGAGGGGATATCGATTTTCGAGAAATTAAGCAACATGACGAAGAAGGCCATCAGCAGGGTAATGGCATCGGCATAAGTCGTTAACCAGGATTCGTCTTCCGGTTCTTCTTCTGGTGCAGGAGGCGGCATTTTGAGTACCCGCTGGCTATTTCTTCATCTTGTCGATATTGAAGTGAATGGCCGGATCAAGGAAGCTGTTCATCTTATCCTGAATGAAACGAGGGCTTTTTCGATCGGCCAGCAAAACCAGTCCTTCAAGGACCAGGTAATTGCGGAATCGTATAATCTGTTCGCGCTGCATGATCTTGGCGGCGGCCGGCATAAAGACGATACGGGCAAAAAACACGCCGTACAATGTCGTAATCATGGCGACAGCAAGGCCGGATCCCAATTGAGATGGATCGCCGCCCATGCCGTCCAGCATGACGATCAGGCCGACCAGAGTACCGATCATACCGAAAGCGGGCGCACCGCCCGCCATGGCGTTCAGGATTCGGACTTGCACGGTATTACGGCCAAATGTCGTTTCGACCGTATTCGTAAGAATTTCACGAACTTCCTGGCCGGAATATCCACTGATCACCATCTCGACGCCGAATTTCATGAAGCGGTCACCTTTGACGGCCTTGCTGGCTTCCTGCTCGAGGGCGGGCGTGCCGTTCTTTTGTACGGCATAAGCCCACTTGATAATGCGTCCGACTTCCGCCTTCAGCAGATCGCGGCCCATGGTCGGTGAAAACATGATCTTGTAAATCAATTTCAGCGACAACAGAACATAGCGTGGTTCGTAGGAAATGAAAGTTGCGGACATCGTGCCGCCGAACACCATAATAAAGCTGGATAGGCTTAGGAAAATGGTGACGTTATCGGTGCTCATAAAAATGGCGCCGAAGAAGAGGCCGAAAGCGGCTAAAATCGCTACAATTGTCGCTATCGACATGTTCCACCCCTGATCATGTCATCGTCCTTGTGACGGTTTAAAAGAACACGATCCCACCGAATTAACCCATGCTTTGCCGGCAAGATATTTTCAATCGAATCAAGCTACTGCAGAATCAATTAAGGAATTCTAAATGTTAATTGTCGGCTACGGCAAGGGGATTGGGGGCTATCTTTCGCGGAAAGCTTCATCTTTCAGTTTTAATACCGGCTTAATCAGATATTCCATAACCGACTTTTCGCCGGTATGAATATCAACGGTCGCCTGCATGCCGGGCGTGATTTTGTAAAGCTCGGGGTCGTCTCCCAGATACGTTTTATCGGTCTGAACAAAGATGCGGAAAAAAGGCTCTCCCTTTTCGTCTATGCTGGTATCCGGCGCAACCATGGTCACCTGGCCGTCCAGGCCACCGAAGCGGGCAAAGTCAAAGGTCGACAGTTTTACGACGACCGGTTGGTCAACGGCGACGAAGGCCCTGTCGGCCGGTAAAAGTTTGGCATCGATAATCAAATTAGCGCCTGTTGGGACTATTTCCATGATCGGCTCACCCGGGCGCACGACGCCACCGATGGTGTTGTACTTCAGGTTCTGAATAACACCGTCGATAGGACTGCGGATCATCGCACGCATGCCCTGTTCGTCGGCCGATACAAGCAATTCCTGAATGCGGCCAAGGGCTTGCTCGGTTTTGACAAGTTCTTCACGGGCGGCGCTGCGGAAACGGTTTCTTTCTTCGTTTACACGGCCTTCGGCCTCAGAAATCGCCGATTTTGCGCGTGGGATGGAAGGTTTCAATGCCTGCATTTCACCTGCCAGGCTTTGAACCTCTGCTTCCAGTTGCAGGTGTTCCATTTCCGGAGTAAGGCCATCTTTCAGCAAATTTTTCGACATTTCAAAGCGCTTCTTGGCTAGCCTCAGGTTCTTGGTTACGGAACGAATCTGGGCTTCCAGTTCCTTGACTTCCTGCTTTCGCTGGTTTACCGCCTGGGCAAGGGTGGAAATGGAGCCAGCCAATTGCCGGCGTCGGGCTTCGAAGTTCTGCCGCTGTGCGATTACCTGTTCAGGTCTGCGCGCTGCAACTTCTTTAGGAAAATCGATAGATTTTTTACCCTTGGCTTCCGCTTCAAGGCGGGCTTTCAGGAGAAGCTGGCCGTCGAGTCGAACCTGCAGTTCTTCGCGGTTGACGCCGGATGAAGCGAGATCAAGCAGGATGAGTTCCGTTCCTTCACGGACAACCTGACCATCTGTGACATGAATTTCTTTAACAATGCCGCCTTCAAGGTGTTGGATGGTTTTTACATCACCCAGCGGAACGACTTCTCCTTCAGTGACGGTCACTTCCTCAAGCTGTGAAAAATTAGCCCAAGTGATAACCGCCGCAAGCATGATCATCACCGGCCAAGCCGCGATACGCCAACTTGGCATTGGATGGTGTTCGAGAAGGGCGTCTAATCTTGATGTCGTCATGTCTTATCCCCTTCAATCTTTGTAGGCGGAGGGGGAATGTCAATCGTTTCTTCTTTTTCTTCCGGTTGCTTCGCTGCGGAAGCGGGAGCGGGGGGCTTCGAAACCGGCTGTTTTTGTGTAGGCGTGGCTTGAGGAGCCTTCGCCTTCATCGCCTGAGCCTTAATCAATTGAGCCTGACTGGGCTGAGCCGGTTGCGAACCGGGTTGTGGTTTCCGGACGGCTTGCCGGGGGGCTTGAGGTGCGGATTGAGGCGGTTTTTTAGGTCTTTGCGGTTGTGTTTCAGGCTTTTGAGTTTGCGCTGCAGGTTGCTGCTGTTGTGTCGCAGGTTTTTGCGCCGGCGGGCCTTTGGGGGCGGCTCCAGACGGCGGTTCTTTACCCTTGGGTTTTTTCCCTCCGGTTCCGAACAACTTGGGCAAAATGTCTTTGGATGGCCCTGCTAGGGCAACACGGCCCTTATCAAGGGCAACAAGATCGTCACAAGTAGCCAGAAGGATCGGGCTGTGGGTGACGATGATGACAGTTCGATCCCTGCCTATGGCGGTCAAGGTGTTTCGTAGTTCGAATTCCGCCTGTCTGTCCAGGCTACTGGACGGTTCGTCCAAAAGCACGACTGGCGGATCGCCGACCAGGGCGCGGGCGATGGCGATACGCTGGCGTTGGCCACCGGACAGTCGCTGGCCGGCTTCGCCGATCTCGGTGCTGTAGCCATCAGGCATATCGATGATGAACTGGTGGACACCGGCTGCCTGAGCCGCGCTTAGTATTTCATCGTCGGTGGCGTCGGGTTCGCGCTGGGCGATGTTGTCGCGGACATTGCCGGTAAACAGGATGCAGTCCTGCGGCACGTATCCCATCCATGAGGCCATTTCCCGGCGGGAAAATTGGGAAATATCCGCGCCGTCTATCAGTACCCGACCGCTCATTGGACGGTACAGGCCCTGAATCAGTTTCAGCATGGTCGACTTGCCGCTGCCGTTGCGCCCTACCAGAGCATGGACGCCACCGGATGTGAACGTGATTTCAATGTCGTTGATGACCTTCGGCAATTCTTCGGAATAAGCGAAGGTAATATTCTCCATCGTAATTTCGCCTTTCGGCTTGTCCATTTCGACTTCGCTTTCCTGGCGTTCGCTGACAGAATTGAAAAGCTCGCCTAAGCGGTCAACGGCCTGTCGGAAGGACGAATACGTTCGCCATTGTCCAACCAGTTGATTCAGGGGGCCAAGCAAACGGCCGCTGAGCATGTTGGTGGCGATTAGGGATCCGATGGTCAATTCTTGGCCGATAATGGCCAGCGCCCCTACCGTAGTTAGCGCAATCGATGTCGTCATACTTAACGAAGCGCCCAAATTTGAAAAGCTATCCGTCTTCGAGCCTCGAACGATTGAGGTTTCGATGTTTTCGGCCTGCATGTCTTCCCACATGGGTCGCATAACCGGATCCAGCGACAGCGCCTTGATCGTGGTTCGAGCGTTGATCATTTCCGATACAAGTGAGTCCCTGGTTTGCGCCGTTGACCTTTCTGCCTGATTGGCGGCGGCCATGACATTGCTGGAGCGCCAGGCAACAAACATGAAAATGGGCATTACGATCAACAACACCCAGGCGACGGGCGTAGCAATAACGAAAATGATAATAAGGAACAGGATAGCGAAGGGGAGGTCGGCAACCAGAATAGCTGACGCGCCGGACAGGGTATTGCGTACGGTATCGGCGTCCCTGAACAGGGCCAGCCAATGAGCCGAGGGCTTTCCTTCAAGGGTCTGCAAGGGCAGGGACATGAACTTGTTGAACAGCTTGCGTCCGACCTGAACATCGATGCGCAGGGCTACCGTCTGCATGACGCGCGAGCGTGCCTGGCGAAGAACGTAGTCGAACACCACGACGATAATCATACCGATTACAAGGCCTTGCAACGTGGAAATGCCGCTGTGCCCAACAACACGGTCATAAACCTGCAAAGTAAAGATAGGCACGGCCAGGGCCAAAATGTTGATGAACGCCGACATGGCGACGACTTCATTGAAGGTCTGCCTCAGTGGCCTCAGAAACGGCTTAAGCCATGATGTGGTTGATTGTTCAGCCATCTTCGATGGGAGTATAAGCGCCTCCCGTCCCCCATGCCAATCTCTGTAAATCCGAACACATTGAGATACTTACCGGATTCCCTTAAACAGGCAATTACATCTTGACCTTCGCCTGTTAGCCCGTTGTAGTAGTATTCTCAAGTTTAAGACCAATATTAATAATAACACCCGGCCAAAAAAAGGCCGTATACGGGGGATGTGACGGATGGGTGCTCGCTTACGACGCGCTTTCTCTCTGGAAAGGCTGATTGGCCTGGCGATGATCGTCGGCTTTATCGCCGTTTATTACAACGATCCATATCCCCTGCAATTCGTCCGCATGAAGACGTTTGATATCTATCAGCAAATAAAGCCTCGCGAAATTCCGCCCCCGCAGGGCAAACCGGTCACTATTGTCGATCTGGACGAAAATAGCCTTGCCGAAATCGGCCAATGGCCGTGGTCGCGCGACATCATTGCAAAAATGGTTTCCAATCTGACGCAAATGGGCGCCGCGCTGGTCGCTTTCGACGTTGTCTTTGCTGAAGACGACCCGATGAATCCGTCCTTGATAGCCGCAACGATGCCTGGTTTGGATGAGGAAACGAGGGCTAAACTGAGTATCCTTCCTTCAAACGACGAATTTTTAGCAAAAGTCATCAAGAAATCGCGTGTGGTGCTGGGACAGGCGGGTTATTGGGAAGAGCGCGAGGCCGATGAAACAGCCCCACCGCCGATCAAGAAATCAATTGCCATTAAAGGGCAGAAACCCACCCGTTTTATCAGCGAATTTCCGTCACTGGTTCGAAATATCCCGGTGATCGAAAAATTTGCGGCGGGACATGGGGTCTTTACAGTTGTTCCGGAACAAGACGGTATCGTGCGCCGTGTGCCGACACTTTTCGGCTATCAAGGCGACATGTACACCGCCCTGTCGGTCGAAATGATGCGTGTGGCCTTTCGCCGTCCTACCATTCTCGTTTCTGCCGATGCCGCCGGGGTTAAAAGTATCGGCATCGCTTCCAAGCGCATGTTCCCGCCCCACGGACTGATTTTGCCGACAGATAGAAATGGCCGTGTCTGGCCTTATTTTTCAAAAAGCGATCCGACAAAATACATTTCGGCCCGCGATGTACTTTCCGGCAATGTGGATCCGAAAATGGTACGGGGAAAACTGATGATTGTCGGTACGTCGGCGGCGGGCCTGCTTGATATCCGCTCCACACCCATCGACGCAGTTATTCCCGGGGTCGAGGTTCACGCCCAATTGATTGAAGCGGCCATGCATGGAACCTACCTCGCCCGTCCCAATTATTTTAACGCGGCGGAAATGTTCCTGATCATAGTCGGCGGCCTGCTTATGGTCATACTCGTGCCCTGGGTCGGCGCCAAATGGACCATGTTGCTTTTCTTTGTTGTAACGGGTGGCTCGGCGGCGACTTCCTGGTTCCTGTTTGCGGGGCTTGATTTTAACCCCTTGCCTGAATTGATGCCTTTCCTGGCGATAAAACTGGATGGCGGTCTGCTATTTGACGCCGGGTACGCGGGTGCCTGTACTTTGTTGCTTTATACGACGCTGACCTATACAGGATACGCCAAGGAAGAAGCGCAAAGGCGTCAGACACGCGATGCATTTTCCAAATATCTTTCGCCGGATATGGTTGAAAGGGTCGCGGGCGATCCTTCCAGCCTGAAACTTGGTGGCGACAAACGCCAGTTGACGCTGTTGTTCTGCGATGTTCGTGGTTTTACGACCATTTCCGAACAATTTGACGCCGTTGGCCTGACCGCCCTGATCAACAAACTGCTGACGCCGCTCACGAACGCCATCCTGGACCGGCAGGGAACAGTCGACAAGTATATGGGCGATTGCATTATGGCATTCTGGAATGCGCCGCTCGATGATGAAGACCACGAATTCAACGGCTGTGAATCCGCGTTAGCAATGCTGGCTGAAATGGGACCGCTTAACGACAGGTTGGAAGTCGAAGCCAAAGAAGAAGGGCGCAAGCATATCCCGTTGAAAGTCGGCCTAGGGCTTAATTCCGGCGAATGTGTTGTCGGCAACATGGGATCCGACCAGCGCTTTGACTATTCAGTGCTGGGCGACACGGTTAACCTGGCCGCCCGTCTTGAAGGCCAATCAAAGAGCTACGGCATGAATGTGGTCCTTGGCCCAACCACCAACGAGAAAGTTAAGGACCGTCTGGCGACCATCGACCTGGACTTCATTCAGGTGAAGGGTAAAACCGAAGGTACGTATATCTACGGCCTGATGGGTGATTTGGACGTCAAGAACGACCCGGAATTCATCAAAATCCAGACCATGATACATGATGCGATGGATGTTTATCGAAGTCAGGACTTTGATAAGGCGGCCGAGATGTTCAAGGAAATTAGAGTCCTGGGCGATGACGAACACAAGCCATGGATTCTGGACGCCAATCTTGACGTACTATGCGATCTGTACGCGGAGCGCATTGCCGAGTACAAAGTCACCCCGCCGCCGGAGGACTGGGACGGCGTGTTTATCGCGACAACAAAGTAGGTTTGAGCGATTATTCCGACGGCTGGATTATTTCCTCTACCTGCAACGCGAAAGTGTTTTCATCCACCGGTTTAGTGACGTACCCGTCGACGCCTGCGTCTTCCGCAAGTTTTCGCCAGTGCTCGTGATCCTTGGAAGTCACCATGATGATTTTCGCTTTCGCTAGTTCCGGGCGGGCGCGCAATTGCTGGACAAGTTCAATGCCGTCCATTTCCGCCATGATCAAATCAACCAGGATGGCGTCCGGCTGGCGTGAGACGATTTTGGGTAGATTGGATACCCCTGAAACCCCCGAGTAGACTGTGTGTCCGCCGCTTTCAAGCAAGGTTGTCAGGTACTGAACCATGTCCCAGTCGTCGTCGATAATATAGACCTTCATGGGGGCATCCTCCTTATTTGGACGTCATGACCCAGACGCCTTTCCAATCCTTCGGATTTTTCTTTTTCAGGAATTTGCAGCGGTCTTCAATATAAGTATTGGCCAATTTGTCGTTCGGGTTGGCCTTTAGCGCCTCCTGAAACGACTTGATGGCCTTGTCCCAATTACCTTCGCGGTAGTGTTTTCGCCCCTCGTTGAAGTAGTTCACATTGTCCATCAGGTTTGGGAAAGTTTCATCGTTGTGGTAATCCAGCACTTCATAGACGCCGACCGGTTCGGTCTTGCCCTTCACCACCACATCGTCGATATAGCGGGCGCGATAGGTGCCCTTTAGCTTCGCCATGGTGTATTCGCTGATCAGGATGTGTGCCGAGTATTGCTTGCACGCGCTTTCAAGTCGGGCAGCCAGGTTCACGCCATCGCCGATCATGGTGTAGTCCATGCGTTTTGAACTGCCGATATTGCCGGCGACAATCTTGTCGGTGTTCAGGCCCATGCCGTGGTCGATAGCCATCAGGCCCTTTTCAAGTCGGGTTTCGTTGTAATCCCACAATCGCGTCATCATGGCGATGGCGGCGCGTACGCCGCGATCCTCGTCATCTTCATGGGCCATGGGGATGCCAAAGGCGGCCATGATTGCGTCGCCGATGAACTTGTCCAACATGCCGCCTTCCGAAGTGATGCAATCGACCATGATTTCGAAGTACTCGTTTAGCAGTTCGACCGTGCCCTGCGCACCCAGGGCTTCGGTAATGGTTGTAAACGAGCGCACGTCGGAGAACAGAACCGTGGCGGTCGTGTCCTGGCCGCCCATCATATTAGCCTCACCGCCTTCCATCATTTGATCGGCCAGGGCCGGGTCCATGTAGCGGGACATGGTGGACTTCATGCGTTTTTCAGAACTGATGTCTTCGATCATCACCAGCGAGCCAAGCTTTTTCTGTTCGGCATCCATCAGGGGCAGGAATGTGACGTTGGCGGAAAGTGTCTCTTTGGTTTCGTCCTCATCGTTGCCGACCTCAATTTCGGCATCCATGACCAAATCAGATTCTTGGGTTTCATCAACCTTGGTGATCTTGTCCATAATCCAGACATTTGGACCGACGAAAAACTCATCCACTTTCTGTCCGAGGATACCATCCCCTTCCACCCGCATAATTTTATGGCCGGCCGCATTACAGGTAATGATTTTTCCGTCTTCGTCGGTCGTGATGACGGCATTAGTCATACTTTCCAGCATGCTTTCATTGTAGTTCTTCATGTTCTGGACGTCGTCAAACAGCTTGGCGTTCTCTAGACCGATGGCGACCTGGGCGGTAAACGCTTTCAAGCGTTGTTCATCCTCGTCAGTGAAGGGCCCGCCGCGTTTGTTCAGGGTCTGAGTCACGCCGATGGTCTTGCCGTCCTTGTTGATGATGGGAACGCAAAGAATCGAGCGGGTGAAATACCCTGTTTGCTTGTCGAAAGCCGGATTGAAGCGCAGGTCCGCATAAGCGTATGGAATGTTGATTGTCTTGCCGCTGGTAAATACGGCACCGGCGATACCCAAATGATTGGGCAATCTGATTTCACCAATTGAATCACCCATAGCGACTCGGGAAAACAGCTCGTTGGTCTTTTCATCATTCAAAAACAGGGTCGAGCGGTCCGCCTGCAGCATTCGGGTGGCTTCCGTCATCACCTTCGCCAACATGGCGCCAAGATCTATTTCCGAGGTTACATCCGACACCACGTCCAGGAATTCCATTTCCTTTTCGCGGGTTTTCTTCATCTTTTCAACGAACTGGGTGCTTTGCAGGGCAATGGAGGCCTGGGTCGTCATCGCTTCAAGAAGGGACAGGTCTTCCTTGGTGAAACGGCCCTTTTTTTTGTTCAGGGTTTGGGCGACGCCGATAACATCTCCTTTGACCGTTTTGATAGGCACACACATCATGTTGCGGGTACGAAAACCGGTTTGCTCGTCAACGGACCGGTTAAACCACTTGTGCTTATAAACGTCGTGGATGATCAGACCTTTGCCCGACGTGAAAACGTGCCCGGCAATGCCGCTGTCGTTGAGTATGCGGATTTCCCGCTGGAAGTTGCCCTGGGCGAATCGGGAGTACAATTCTCCTGTTTGCGGATCGTTGAGAAACAGCGAACTGCGTTCCGCGCCTAGCTCCCAGGTGCTCATTTCCATCAGTACGCCCAGAACTTCGTCAAGGGATTCAATGGCGGCTACCTTGCGCGAGACGTCAAGTAGCATCTCCGCCTGGAGCATACGTTTTTCCTCGGCGCTCAAGCGGCCCTTCGGTGTATTTGCGGTAACTTTATTTGCCATCATTTTTTGCCTTTTTTCGTGGCCCTGGTTTTCTTGATCGGTTTACCATCGGATTCAAGCTTAACTCGTAATTCATTGATCGTATCATGGAGCTGGGCGATTTCATCACGGGCGTCACGCTCCATTGTTTGTATTTTTTCTTCGTAGTCTATGCTGACTTTATCCAGTTCATCCCGCAGGGCGTGAACCGTACTTTTTAACTGCGTTATTTCATCGCTGGCAGTCGTCACGGCGTGTTGAACGGCTTCATCTTTTTCGAAGCGAAGATTTTCCAACTCTTCACGCAAGGCACTAGCCGTTTGCTTCAGTTGTTTGATTTCATCGGTAGCGCTGGCCACAGCGTTTTGAATTTCTTCGTCTTTTTGAAAACGCAATTCCTCCAAACTGTCACGCAACGCCGTAGCGGTTTTCTTTAGTTGAATGATTTCGTCATTGGCATTGGCGACAGCGTTTTGAACATCTTCTTCCGCCTGATAGCGCATATTTTCCAGTTCTTCGCGAAGCGCCCCGACGGTGTTTCTCAGCTGCACAAGTTCATCGTTGGAAACCGATACGGCCTCTTGAACCGCGTCATCCTTCTGGAAATTCATGCTTTCCATTTCTTCGCGCAGGGTCGTAATGGTGCTTCGCAAGTGCCGGATATCGGCCTGGGCGTTCAACAGTTCATCATCCTTGTCGTTATCCGGATGATTTTGATTTTGCACATTGGCGCCTTGAGCATTCATATTTTCTTCGACCCCCAGGAGCTATTAATTGCATGACATTTCAGTCGATTGCATCCTTTTTTGCTTAGTCTCGCCAGCATTTCCCGGGGCGTCAAGGTTCCAGGTAGTTTCATTTTGGTTTTTGTGGGATCGTTGTCAGGAAAACAGCGGGAGCGAACCACTATGGATGACCTGTTGCTGGCCGATATTGTTGGCATTTTGCATGCTTTGTTTGTTTTGTTCGTCGTTGGCGGGCAGGTGGTCATTTTACTGGGGTGGACCTTCAAATGGGTATGGACGCGACGCTGGGATTTTAGATGTTTGCACTTAGCGGCGATCGGTTTTGTCGTATTTGAGGCTTGGTTTGGCATTCCTTGTCCGTTGACTGTGATTGAGGCCGATTTACGCCGTTCAGACTCTCAGGTGTCTTTTGTCGGTTATTGGCTGGATCGACTTTTGTATTACCAAGCGCCCGAATGGGTGTTCGTTACCGTTTACAGCCTGTTCGGCGGTATCGTTCTTTTCAGCTTTATTTTCTATCCCCCGCGACGCTGAAATCAATAAAATGAACGTCGATTAGCCTGGACTATGGAATTAATTTAATAATCATTTCATCAGGTTTTTCTTGCACTTGCAGGTTTTTTCTATGATTGTTCTTGGCTTGCCTGTTATATTCACGGCAAAAGCTGCTTGTATGACATTAAGGACTAGAAAAATATGACAACAGGGACTGTAAAGTGGTTCAACCCGACAAAAGGCTATGGATTCATTGAGCCGGAAGACGGCGAAAAGGATGCATTCGTTCATATCTCCGCTGTAGAACGTGCCGGACTTACGACTCTACGCGAGGGCCAGAAGATCGAGTATGAACTAACCCCGGGCCAAAATGGCAAGTCTTGCGCGGAAAATCTTGTCGTTAGCGAGTGATTCTTACTACCGGGGGGGGCTTTCTGCCCAGATTATTATAAAGGCCATCCCAGGCATGTAGGGGTGGCCTTTTTAATGGATTCTTGCCAGATGGGATAAAGCCGCGTTAAGAATAAACAGGGATTTCGGGCGGCGAAGTGAAATGACATGAGCAGCGAAATTAGCGGTTTTCTAAGACTTCTTGTCGGTTCATTTCGCGATCTTTTGCCGATAGTTCTTACCGTCGCTTTTTTCCAGATAGTTGTCCTGCAGCAGCCTTTTCCCAATTTGACTGAAGTGCTCGTTGGAGTTGTTTTTGTTGTCTTTGGCCTGACGCTGTTCATTCAAGGGCTGGAGATGGGATTGTTTCCGCTGGGCGATGATATGGCGGAAGCCTTCGCCAAGAAAGGCAGCCTGATAGCCCTGTTATCCTTTGCCTTCTGCCTAGGCTTCGGAACAACGGTTGCCGAGCCGGCCCTGATTGCAGTTTCGGCGGAGGCGGCCAAAGTGGCGGCGGAAGCCGGCGCCATTAGCGCGAGTGACGAGGCGCGCGCTACCTACGCGGACAGCCTTCGCCTTGTAGTCGCCTTATCCGTCGGCTTCGCCCTTGTATTGGGTGTTTTCAGGATCTTGAAGGGATGGCCGATCCATTACTTCATCATCGGCGGTTACATTTTGGTCATCGCCATTACACCATTAGCGCCTGCTGAGATTGTTGGCATCGCTTATGACGCTGGCGGCGTGACAACCTCAACCATTACCGTTCCCCTGGTTACGGCTTTGGGGGTTGGCCTGGCCCAGACCATTCGTGGTCGTAATCCTATGACCGATGGGTTCGGCCTAATCGCTTTCGCAAGCCTAACGCCGATGATTTTCGTTATGATATTCGGAATTTTGGTCTGATGGATTTGCTTGCCAACATAATCCAGACGGCTATTGCGACGTTTATCGACGTCTTGCCAATTGCTGCGGTGTTGCTGGGTTTTCAAATCCTTGTCCTGCGCCAAAAACCACGGCACCTGTCACGCATTCTGATCGGCCTCGTTTATGTGTTGTTGGGATTGACTTTTTTCTTGGTTGGTCTTGAAAAAGCTTTGTTCCCAATTGGCAAGGCGATGGCGGAGCAACTGACCGATCCGCTTTTTACCGGCCAGCTACCCGACGCCGCCAGCATTGACTGGACCAAGTACATGTGGGTCTATGCGTTCGCCTGGATGATCGGCTTCGCTACGACTATTGCCGAACCCTCGCTTATCGCGGTTTCCCTGAAGGCAGAGGAGATCGCCGGTGGAACGTTAAGCGCTTGGGGATTGCGACTCGCCGTCGCTTTCGGAGTTGCCTTCGGGGTTACCGTCGGCGTTTACAGGATTGTCGTCGGTGACTCTCTTGGTATGTACATCATGGCGGGATATGTGGTTGTGATCATACAGACATTCTTTTCATCAAAAACGATCATCCCCCTGGCCTACGATTCAGGCGGCGTGACGACATCGACAGTGACGGTGCCGGTGTTGGCTGCCTTGGGGCTGGGATTGGCGATTGCCGTACCGGGGCGAAGCCCTCTGTTGGACGGCTTTGGCTTGATCGCATTTGCAAGTGTATTTCCAATCATCACGGTGTTGGGCTATGACATTGTCAACTCATGGCTTCTGCGCCGGAAGAAATCTCAAAAGGCGGAAGAGGAGGTGTAACTGTGGACCTGAAAATGATAATGGCCCTGGTGGCCGATGAAAAAACTGAAACGGTCCTTGAGTCTGCCCGTAATGCGGGCGCGACTGGAGCAACCGTCATCACAAGCGTAAGAGGTGAAGGCCTGGAACCGGTGAAAACTTTTTTGGGCCTGGAAGTAGCCTCGCAGAGAGACATTTTACTGTTTATCGTCGCAGCACCTCTGGCCCGGGAAATTCTGGAAACCATCGCAAGCGCAGGCCGCTTTGACGAAGAGCCCGGCAGCGGCATCGCATTCCAAGTCAGTATTGAAGACGCCGTTGGTCTAGGCACACAAGAAGGAACTATCCTTCAGGAAATTGAGGAATCGATATGAACGAAAAAACTATTATCAGGGTCGGCGAAGTCATGACGCCGGAGGTGAAAACCATCGAGGGAACACAAACCGTCGACAAGGCGATTGATTTAATGCGCAACTCAGGGGTCAGCTCGCTCGTCGTCGATCGCCGCAACGATGATGATGAATTCGGTATGGTTGTCGTTTCCGATATCGCTACCAAGGTGATCGGCCCTGACAAGGCACCGCAAAGGGTTGGAATCTACGAAATTATGAGTAAGCCCGTGCTGACCGTGTCAGAGGAAATGGATATTCGGTATGCCGTCAGGTTGCTTGGGCAATTTGGTCTTAGCCGGGCCCTGGTCACTGATGCTAACCGGCAACTGAAAGGCTTGGTGACCCTTCGCGATATGGTTCTCAGGCATGCCCATGAAAACGCCACGCGGAAATAATGGCTGCCGTTAATTCATCAAGTCGATAACCTTCTGGGACTGGACACGAAGGCGATCGGCAAATGTATTAAGCAAGCGTACGATAACGGGGTCCGTCTTGCTGAGCCGCTCTTGAAAATTGTCTTTTGTTATTACCATGGCGACGGTCAATTCGATGGCTATCGCCGTAGCCGCCCGGGGCTTGTCGTCGATCAACGCCATTTCACCGATAACATTCCCAGCGCCGATTGTGGCTATCGTGCGATTTGACTCGTCACCCTTATCCTTAACGATTTTTACTTTTCCAGATTTGATCAGGTACGCGTTGTTGCCAGCGTTGCCCTCTTTAAAAAGGGTTTCACCGATATCGAAGGTTTTTTGTTCAAAGGCCGTCATTATTATTTTCCCGACAGTTGTTCCTTTTCCCCCGAAACACATTTCAGTTTACACGGAAAAAAATGTCATTTCAGCAATGACGCGAACATTTGAAATTTAAATCGCCGGCTCAAGGCCAACTTGTTTCAAAGCCTTTTTCTGGCGATTGGCTAACGCCTTTTCATCGAAACTGTCGATCAACTCATGGAAAATGCGATGCCAGTTTATTTCAGCCCGAATACGGGTAAAAACGCTTCCAAGACCAATGGCAGCCCTATCGACGAGAACAAATTCCCTGGGTGGTGCGATTCCTCCCAGGCTTCGTAGTTCCGTATGAACCTTAGAGGCGACACGTGCGCCGTATGTGGCGCTGTCGCTGTCCTGAATGCGCCTGACCTTGTCTTCCAACAATGGTGAATATAGGAAACGGGCCCACTGGTTCAGGACTTCCAGCATTTCTTTGTTGGGAGTTTCGAAGCCCCATGTTTCATAGGCATGAACGGCCAGATCCATGTCGTTGTCGCGCAGGGCGCGATAAAGATTGATTACCGCGCCTACGAAATCTGCCTTGAACATTCTGATGCAACCGAAATCGAGAAGATTAAGCCCTCCTTCGGAACGCACTGTGTAATTGCCCAGATGAGGATCGCCGTGAATGACGCCATAGTGATAAAAGGGCGTGTACCAAGCACGGAACATATTCAGGGCTAGCCGGTTCCGGATTTCCTGATCCTCTTCAACGACCTCCAACAGACGCCTTCCATCAAGCCAGGTCATTGACAACAAACGTCCGGTTGATAACTCCTCGACAGGTTCGGGGATGTTGATTTCGGATTCATCGGCCAGCATCAAGCGGTACAGGTTCATATGCCGGGCTTCGCGAAGGTAATCCAGTTCTTCATGAAGGCGCTCTGATAACTCCGTATGAATTTGGCTCGGGTCAATGGCGTTGTCATAGCGACGATACAGGGCGAAGATCAATTTAAGCTGACTTAAGTCGGCCTCAACGGCTGACTTCATGTCCGGATACTGCAGCTTGCAGGCCAAAGTCCTTCCCTCGAAATCTTTTGCCCGGTGAACCTGGCCTAAGGATGCGGCAAAGGCGGCTTGATGCTCAAATTCATCAAATTTGTCAATCCAGCCTTGCCCTAGCTCGTTGTTCATTCGCCTTTTGACGAAGGCCCATCCCATGGATGGCGCGTCAGCCTGCAACTGTGCAAGTTCAGCCGCATACTCGGGTGGCAGTGCATCGGGAACTGTGGCGAGAATTTGCGCCACCTTCATTAACGGCCCTTTAAGTTTGCCTAGAGCAGCGGCCAATTCGGCGGCGTGGGAATCTCGATCCAGGGGAAAGCCTAAAATGCGGCCTCCTGCTAGCCGCGAGGCTGCCTTGCCAGCCGTTGCGCCAACCCGTGCATAACGTCGGACGCGGCCGCTTAATGTGCTGTCATCGGCCACGGCAGAAAGATTCCAGGCGTTCCGCCTGTTGCAGGCCACGATCCAAAGCCACCATGGTTGCAGCCATGTCTTCGGATTCGTCTTTCAGCCAGGCCCGGAACGCATAGGCATAGACCAACAACAAGAATTCGCATCGCGCCACGCCCATCAGGCCGCTGGCATTGACGTTCGCGGCTTCCAGTGTCCAGTACATGGATGACAGCATCCTGGGGCCCGTGAGCAAGAGAGATCCCGGATCGCAACATGTATCGCTTACAATAGCTCTTATAGAAGATTTGACTGGCGTCAGGGCGTCAAAACGGCGCATCAGCATATCGAACAGGCGATCACGGGTACTGTCGCCGTCGGCTTCACCACCGGCTAGGACCTGCTCGTCAATGCGTTGAACCAGCCCGTTCAGTATCATGGTTTTGCATGGATAGATGGCATGGATTTCAGCCAATCCCAGGCCCGTCTCTTCCGCGATGTCAGCCATGTTCAACGTGCGCCAGCCCGAAACTGCCGCGATTTCCAACGCCACGTCGATAACCCGAGCGGCGGGATCTTCTTCTGGTTGGCGCTTTTTCTTCTTAGATTTTTTTTTCTTATCGACCATCGCTGCGGCTCCCACCCGATTGAAGGCCTAGAGTCTTCTTCATTATGTAGGCATCAAATCGTTTCAGGCAACGCTCATGAAAGTTGCATGTTTTCTAAATAACCCCCACATGTACTTTTGGGAGCTGATCTTTCCATGACATCAGGAAAAGCGACACCAAAGCAAACAAAAGACTACCGCATTCTGGAGGCCTGTCTGGACCTTGCCGAAGAATGTGGCTGGTCTAATTTACGCTTGATCCAGGTTGCCGATAAGCTGGGTCTTTCCCTGGCCGAAATTCATCATCACTACCGTGACCTGGACGCCGTAGCCAACGTTTGGTTCGAACGCGCTCTTGTGACAATGTTATCCAACAAGGTGGCGGGATTTTCCGAGCTACCCGCCCGCGAGCGGTTACAGGTTTCTTTAGTCCATTGGCTGGATGCGCTTAGTGAACACCGGAAAATAACGGTCCAGATGATTTGTTTAAAGATGCATCCTCCTCACGTTCACCATTGGATACCCATGATTTTCAGTCTGTCACGCTTGATCCATTGGTGGCTTGACGCTTCCGCCATCGCCTCTAAGGGACGTCAACGTCAGATCGAGGAAATGGGCCTGACGGCGATTTTTCTTGCGACGCTTGTTTTCTGGAGCCGTGACGAGAGCGATGGACAGGAAAAAACCAGGCTGTTTTTGGCGAAACGACTCCGAAGAGCCGATTGCGTGATGGCTCGCTTGTTCTAACTCACCGTATTTTTTAGAGATTTGGCCATTTCCCTAACATGTTGGGACAGTACACGGATGAGTCCCCGCGCAAAGGGGTCCAGAGAGGCGATTTTTTTGTCCATCATTTCCCGCGTTATGATTTTGACCTGAACGGGTCCCACGGCGCGGGCTGAAGCCATTCTAGGCATATTGTCGATAAGCGCCATTTCGCCAAACATTTCACCTTTTTGCAAAGTGGCGAGAACGACGTCCCCCTCTTCAAAAGTCTTTACGATTTCCACGGTGCCGGAGGCTACGAGAAAAGCAATTTCGCCGGTTTCGCGTTGGCGGAATATATACTGCTTATCCTTGATTTCCCGTGTTTCTATTCCGATATCGCGTCTGTCAACACCACTGCGCCGGTCGTTCTTGTTAACGCGGGGTTCGACGACATCATCTTGCTGTTGCATCTCCCTCTCCCTCGAGAACAATTCATATCTATAGTCTCTAAATAAGTACGATCAGTGTGGAATAAAAGACCGGCCCAAACAATGGGCCGGCGAGTTTGACAGGAATCATGTGTCGGAAGTGCGCTACTGAAGCGCTGGGTATAAATGAGAGAAGGGGATTAAGCCTCCGACACGTTTATAAAAACATGATTGCCTTTGTCTTGCCGTGACATCCGTCACAAGGAGTGAAGTTTCAATAGACGCCTTCGACGGTCGCCATTTTTTCGTATGGTGGTTCCGTTAAAGCCTGATCTTCACCCGCAGCTACCACCAGGGTAGGCACGCCTTGGACTATCTCTTCATTAGTCAGGTCGGAAAAAGGGTTGCTTAGATTTGGATCGCTGTATCCCACGACTTCGCTAATCGCAAATCCGCCCAGGATTATATAGACTGACGCCAAGACAATTTTTTTCATCCGAGGTCCTCCTATATTAGATCGTTTACTAACGAAGGAGAGATATTCTACTAGTTTGGAATGTTTCGAACCAGTGACGTGGGTCACAAACAGTCTAAGTCGAACCAGATTATTCGACCGCCATATATCCCAATTCAATGGCGCGTTGCAGTGCGATAAAGGAATCCCGCGCCTCCTCGAAACGCCTTCGACATAACTCAAGTTCGTCTATTTCCGAGGCTCCTTCTGCCCCGGTTAAATGCTTAGCGTCAGCAAACTTAAAGGCCGTTTCGATATATTCAGCCCTTAGTTTCGCCACGGCAATTGCGAAAGAAAGCATTCGGTCTTGAGTGATCGGAGGAACCTGCCTGTGGATAACTTCTTTATTGGTAAGACGGATCGCCTGTTCGGTTTCCTGTAGGAAGCGTTGGTTCCTGGCAAGTTCATCATCCATATCCATGTGCGCCACCTTTATTAATTATATCTGACATGCTTCAATTACCGTCGCATATCGAATGCCCGCCAGCAAGCCTCTAGCCCACTTGGACAAGGTGTTGGTAAAATTGCTGATGTATTGATTCTTTATCGGGAAGTAGGTCGGCAGGGGAGACGAGTGAGTGAAATTTGCGCTGTACCGTTTAGTTTTGGTTTTCTGTGCCGTTATCTTTTCTGCACAGCTAGTTTACGCCAAAGAACCGTTTAATATTAGAGGGATAAGAATTGGTGATACGTTGGAAGACGTAAAAGAAGTATTCCCTGATATTGAGTTGGAGTCGGTGGAAAATAAAGTGCACTGCAAAGAAGAAGATTTCGTATTCGAAAATGGAACATCCTTTAAAGCGACGCTAAACGTGGAATCCCAGAACTATTCTTTTAATCTAATCTACGTTGATGGCGTTGAGACAGTCGTGAAGGAAGAATTTTCCTATGTAGCCACATCCGTTAGTGAGGAGATGTTTTTAGAGAGAGTAATTGAGAAATTCGACATTGACGAAATTAACGAAGAGAACATTAAACAAGTGAAAGACGCCATGCCTGATTATAGAGGCATTACTCGCTTCGTCGTCCCCGAAGGGCACTACTTCAAAATAGAAGACGACGATATTTTTAGGCTCAAGTATTTTTCCTCCGCCCACGACTCAAATGCTCCGAATGAGTTAACCCATACAATTGAAATAGAAAGCAACAAGTACAAATCGCTGGAAGAAAACCAGGAAAAGCTTGGCGAAGAAGAAAAAAGGAACAAAGAAAAAGAGTGTGGGTTGCAGGAGTTGAAAGATCTTGGATTTTAGGTCTTTACTCAATAAATCCTACAAGCCCAAACGGGTTGTTTCAAAATGGATTCCAAAGCAGATTTATATTTTCCCGATTGCCCCTACCGCGGGGTGCGCCCCAGCAGGAAGGATAAGGCAGCATGTGTAACCGCGAGATCTCGCATAAACCTTTTTGAATCAAATACTAAAGCATAAAAAAATGTTTTCGGCCCATGACGTTTGATAAGGCGCAACGCTTCGTTTCTTGTCGCGGCTTCGGATTCATATTTACGCGTTAGATATAGATGACCCCACACGATATTCCATTCTTTCCGCCATCTAATTCTTAATGTTGGTGGTGCTGCGCGGCTTACCAAATGCTCTCCTTGAGCGTCCGGAAGTATCACCATTGAATATCCATTTTTCGCCATTCGTATGCAGACATCCAGATCTTCACAGTAGACCCAAATTTTTTCGTCAAATCCTCCAATTTTTCTCATTGCTTCTGTACTAAATAGCCAAACTGCGCCTGTCAGGAACCATGTAGTTGTTTGCCCCTCGGGGATAATATCTACGTTCCTATGGGTGAATTCCCTTGGTCCCATCATGGTCAATTCCAATCCCCTATTGGGGCTGTACAGGAAGGGCGCGACTATTCCGACTTTTGGGTCCTGTGCCGCCGCATCCCTGAGTTTTGCCGCAGTTTCCAGGGAAATGACGGCGTCAGGATTCATCATTAGAACGTACTTGGTTTTCACCAATTCCATTATCTGGTTTATGCCGATACCAAATCCGACATTTTCGGAATTTCGAATGAAGGTTGCCTGAGGCATAATCTTCGCCACACGATCCAGAGAATCGTCTTGGCTGGCATTATCCAGGATAATTATGTTCTCAATCGTTGAAAGAGGTTGCAGACAGTCCTCGACAACGTGAGCGGAATTATACGTTATGCAGATAACGGTCACATCCGACATGTCCGGAACGGGGGACGACACTTGGTCATTTCTGGAGACGTGAGACGGCTGCATGGAAGGAACCCTATACCTGTTCGGGATCCTACGGTCCAGCCGTATCCCCTTTGCGGAATTTACAATTTATTTCAAAGGTGTCCAGTCAAAAACCAGCGACATCATGCGCTTGGAATTAGGTCCGAATATCTGGAAATCCTAGAAGTATGTATATAGCTACAGGTGGCTCTCACTTTAAGCGGGTGGCGCTGCTTCCGCTGCGGCAGCCCTGAGTTCCAGTTTTTTCTCATATTCAAGAAGCGGTCCCTTGCGATGCCGGTGATTCATCCACTCCCGGAAATCCTTTTCAACTGCGAAGAACTCGTCTCGCGTCATCCATTCCGTTTCGATATTGTACCTGCCATACCCGGATTCATCGATCTGCAGAAAATTTGAAAAATCCTTGTCAATATGGGTTACGCCAAATTTCTCGGGTTTGATCCAAACCTCGGTTCCCGGATAAGGTTGAAAATTGCTAACGAAGTACTGGCTCGGGTCGGCTTCTTCAATGAATGCTTTGGTTTCGGCGACCGTTTCAAGGTTCTCTCCAGGAAAACCAAGAATAAAGAAGGAACGGTCCATTATTTCTGCATTCTTGGACCATTCTATCACTTCGTAATTCTGTTCTACGGTACAGGCCTTATTCATTCGGTCGAGAATTCTCTGCGACCCGCTTTCAATTCCCCAAGCGATCGTTTCACAGCCAGCCTCCTTTAGGCGGTAATAGTCATCCTGAGTATCCAGTCCGACCCGGCCCTGGCATCTGAAGGTGATGTTCAAAGGTTTCAGGAGTTCCAGTAATTTGTGGGTACGCTTTTTGTTGACTAAAAACAAATCATCTTGAAAGTGGAAACCGCGGATCCCGTACTTATTGATAATGTCCTTGACCTCGTCAGCTACCTCTTCAGCAGACCGATACTTTACCCGCCGATGTTGAGCCGGCAGACCGCAAAATGTGCACCTATAAGGGCATCCGCGACTTGTCAGCATGGTAATTGACTGCTGACCCTCGATTGTGCGGCTATAGCTAAAAGGATCGACTAGGTCATAGTCGACGTTGGGATAGTTATCTAAGTCTTTATCGAGTGAAAATTTGTAAACGGGTTGCAAATCTGGGTAGTCCTTGATGATTTCAAGAATGGCCAATTCGCCTTCTCCAACCACCACCGAATCGAAATCTGCCGGAATATTCTCTTCCAATGACATTCCGGAATTAAACACACCTGTCGGATGAGCGCCGCCAGCGACGACTCTGGCGTTGGGGTTTATTTCCTTACACATGCGGGCTATTTCGCCGCTAATTTCCATCGTCGGGACATAAACCGAAACCCCATAGATGTCCGCTTCAGGAATCTCCCATTGATCAATCGGAATACCAGCCAAATCGGTAACGCGACAGTCATGGCCTTCCTGATTTGCCATGCTGGCAACATAAAGAAGGCCCAACGGTACATCCAGACGATCGTCAATAGCCTCGGGGTGAGGAGGATGGATGAGTTCTATTCGCACTGGGGACCCCCACAAAGTCTCTTGAAAACTAAAAAGATAATGCCATTATGAGTTCGACAATTGAACCTGCTGAAATTATCCAAATATTTTTAATCACTTAACCAAAGACAAAATCTTAGGCTCATCTGTTGAAAACATGGCAGGTATATAACTAGTGAGCACCAGCTGGGATTTAAAGCCAAAAATCTAGAAAATTCGTTAATATGCCCTTTTCGGGAGTTTCCCTTCTTTTAAAATAGGGGAGCAATTGGAGATTACGCCTAATATGAAAGACAAGAACAAGTGTAAGATTTGCGGGGGGCCGGCAGGCGAGAAGTTTGTTATTCGGGAAATGTTGCATGGGACCCGCGAACTCTTCGATTACTTTCAATGTACTGACTGTGGCTGTATTCAAATTGTAGAAGTCCCGGATAATATTTCTGACTATTACCCAAACGACTACTACAGCTATTCGAACAAAAAGAAGAAGAAAAATCTCCCGATAAAGACTTTTTTTCGCAAGGCACGCTCACGTTATGCACTAGAGGGAAAGGGAATATTTGGCGCTATCCTTCATCACTTTAAGGGAGAGCATCCGATTCTATCGATGTATGCGGACTTGGGCACGAAGTTATCTGATAGAATTCTTGATGTAGGAGGCGGTACCGGCGAACACTCCTGGCAATTGAAATGCCTCGGCTTTGAGCACACGCTGTGCGTGGACAAATTCATCGAGAGCAACATTGTTGTCGGCAATACTCTCGTTGCTAAGAAAGGCGACATTATGTCGGTGGAGGGTGAGTTTGACCTTATTACACTTCATCACTCATTTGAACATATGGACGAACAACACGACATTCTGCGCAAGGCCAGGCAACTTCTAAAAAAAGATGGAAGAGTTCTCGTTCGCATTCCATCGGTATCTTGCGAAGCTTGGGATATTTACGGAGTAAATTGGGCGGCGCTGGACGCGCCCCGGCATTTTTTTATTCATTCTCATAAAAGTATCCGCCTGTTGGCGGAACAGGTTGGATTGCGTGTCGTCAGATTGTGGTGTGACAGCGATATTCTTCAGTTCTGGGCAAGTGAGCAGTATTCCAAGGATATCTCTATGTACGCTGAGAACTCCTATGACCAAGATCCTGCAAAATCAATTTTCTGCGATGGGCAAATTGCTGAGTTTCAGCGTAGAACCATCGAATTGAACGAACAGGGCAGGGGGGATTCCATTTGCGTTCTTCTGGAACCCGAAGCGGGTTAAGCTACCTGAAAAGCTGTCCAGGATTTAAAACCGATCGCTGATTTACTTTTACGGAATTCCACAAGAAAAATTACAAAGACGCTCCACATTTTCATTTCATATTTTGGGGGACGATGTCAGGGTGCATAACGCACACACCTAGCCCGAATGCGTTGTGGTGCAAAATTCAAAATTTGAAGGAAATTGCCATGGCTACGACCGATTATCAGGTCATTCCGGTTGCAAGCGGGCGGTCATATCAAGTCGTATTTACCGTCAATTTTGCTGGTTCGGAATTTTCCAAGGACGCCGTCAAGATTTTTGCCCTTGTTAACAGGGCGGACCTAGATGGTGGGACAGACCTCCATATCGTTCGAGCCGCCAAAGACAAAATTATTCGCCAAATGCATGAATCTTTATCGATTTTGGAAACGTCAGTTACTTGGCCATAGGAGAAAATTAGGAAAGTACTTTGTCTTTGGAACACTGACGTTAATTTGCAGCCACATTCTATGGAATTTGAAGGCTTTTATTCTACCAGCCACTAGGTGGTTATGAATTAGTTGCCGGAATAGCAAAAGGGCTGGACCAAATTTGGTCCAGCCCTTTCTAAATTGGCTCCCCTTCGTGGAAGCGTATAGAACCATGTGCGTTGCCCCGTCACCTGATTTCCA
>CAZBEC010000020.1:0-74456 GCA_964490815.1 uncultured Thalassospiraceae bacterium | reverse complement strand
TTTGCACGATGCACCACAGGAATTCTTCTTCCGTTTCGCCTTTCCAGGCGAAGGTAGGAATACCCGCTGCGGCCATGGCTGCAGCGGCCTGGTCCTGGGTCGAAAAGATGTTGCAGGAGCTCCAGCGCAACTCGGCGCCCAAGTCGACAAGTGTCTCCATCAAAACGGCAGTCTGAATGGTCATGTGCAAACAACCTGCAATGCGCGCACCTTCAAGGGGTTTCTTTCCCTTGTACTCTTCACGCAGAGCCATTAGCCCCGGCATTTCGGTTTCGGCGATGGCCACTTCCTTGCGGCCCCAGTCGGCCAGCGACATGTCGGCGACCTTGTAATCGGTGAAGTCGCTCATTTCGACGTTCTCCTGGTGAATATTTGTGAATTAAGACGGCGGGTTTAGCAGGGTAACCCTTGCTTCGCAAGTGCCATGTTTATAGCCCCACAAGCACCGGGTGCTCTTTGCGTCCTTGGCTCGCCGGAAGGTCATGCCGTCCGCTCAAGCGAAAGCGGACAAGTGTGCGCTAGTAAAGTGTTTTGGCTATGCCAAAGCGTTGAAATCTTCCAGGAGCATGGTGATGCGACCGGCATCGACTTGATCCATGATAACTCTCGCGCGCGCTTCAGCAGCCAGCAGATCCAAATCGCGAATTCGCTGCTTGACCCGGGGGATCGAAGACGCCGTCATGGACAGTTCCCGAAAGCCCAGCCCCAATAAAAGGGCTGTATATCTGGGGTCACCGGCCATTTCCCCGCAGATACTAACCGGGATACGTGCACGCAAGGCGGCTTCCGCTGAAAACTGGATCAAGCGCAGCACAGCTGGGTGCAATGGATTATAAAGGCTGGCGACCTGTTCGTCTGAGCGGTCGATCGCCAGCGTATACATGGTAAGGTCGTTTGACCCAATGGCGAAAAAATCGGCCGCTTGGGCCAGCGCATCCGACGAAAGGGCCGCGCCCGGCACCTCTATCATGACGCCGATTGGCGGAAACTCCTTTCCTATAGCTATTTTTCTGCGCTTCAGATTTTTGGCCATGCGCTTGATGATCTCACGGGCCTTGCGAATTTCCCCAGTGGTTGAAACCATCGGCAGCAGGATGCGGACAGGTCCTGCCGCACCAGCCCGAAGGATGGCTCTTATTTGAGTTTCAAAGACGTCGGTGTGGGCGAGCGACAAACGTATTCCCCTTAAACCTAAAGCGGAAGACACGCTGTCACCAAACTTGTCCAGCAGAGAGGCCGCGATTTTGTCGCCACCGATATCCAAAGTGCGAATGGTTACCGGCTGACCGTCCATACTTTTGACAATGGCGTGAAGGGCCTGGAATTGCTCATCCTCGCTTGGAATATCGGATCGATTCATGAACATGAATTCGCTACGCAGGAGGCCGATGCCACTGGCTCCCGCCTGGCCGATAGGGGTTAGCTGAAGGGGTAACTCCAGGTTCGCCTGAAGGCCTATTTCGGTTCCGTCCCGTGTAATCGAGGGTTGGTTGCGGATGCGATTGAGTTGCTTGGTTTCACGTTGAATCTCTGACAGACGGCGCTCATACGCGGCCAGGGTCGCCGGTTTCGGGTTGACGACGATACGCCCCTTATCACCATCGATGATTATTTTATCACCGTTTTTTGCGTCCTTTAGAAGTTCCGGCGCACCCAAAACAGCAGGCAAACCAAGTGCGCGGGCCATGATCGCGGTATGACCTTCCGCTCCTCCCAGGGCGGTAGCAAAACCGGCGATACGGTTAGGGTCGAGCTGGGCGGTGTCGGCCGGAGTCAGTTCCTCTGCGACGATAACCGACCCCTTGGGAACTCGCGTTACGGAACGGGTTGGTTTTTTTATCAAGTTCCGGATTAGTCGAGCTGCGACTTCGCGAATATCATCCAGGCGTGCTGCCAGATAGGCGTCATCCATGTTGGTGAAGGCGATGGAAATTTCCGTTAACTCGGCCTGAACCGCGGCTTCTGCATTGATCCGATCTGACGCTACGCGGGCTTCTGCGCCCCGAACCAGTCGAGAATCGCGAAGCATCTGAATATAGGCATCCAGCAAGAATTCCAGTTCATCAGCGGCCAATCCCGGTAATGCTTTAGCCTTCGCGCGGAGTCTTCCGATTTGTCGTCTGGCGCTGGCCACTGCGGCCTGCAGACGGGCCAGCTCCTTATCAACATCCCTGGCGGAAATGCCGTACTCAGGCACGTCAATTGCGCCGCTTTCACGTTCATGCACATCACCAATGCCGATACCCGACGAAACGCCGAGGCCGGAGAAGACTTGTTCCTTGGGTCCCATCATATGTAAGGCCCTAATCTTCTTCGAACTTATTGGCGATGAGTTCGGTCAGGGCATTCAGCGCGGCCTTGGCATCCTTTCCCGAACAGGAAATTTCGATTTCGCAGCCCGTGCTTGCCGCCAACATCATCAGGCCCATGATTGAAAGTCCAGATACCGTTTGACCCTGCCGGCTAACGGCGATGTCCGCTTCGAAAGCGCCCGCCGTCTTCACAAACTTGGCGGCGGCCCGGGCATGCAATCCCTTTTTATTGAGAATTTCCGCGATAAAGGATAGTTGCTCGCCGTCACCTTTGGATTTGGGGCTCATGAATGGTTCATGCCTGTTCTTGATTCAGCAACTGCGAGGCAATATTGATGTATTTACGTCCGGCTTCCTGTGCGTTGTTGGCTGCATCCATCATCGTGCCGGATTTTCTGACCGACGCTAGTTTGATCAACATCGGCAAATTGATTCCTGCAATGACTTCTACGTTGGCTTTATCGATAACGGAAATGGCGAGATTTGATGGTGTGCCACCAAACATGTCTGTCAACAAGACGACGCCTTTCCCCTGATCGACTTTGGCCACGCTCTTCAGGATGTCCTTGCGCCGTTGTTCCATGTCGTCGTCTGGGCCGATGCACACTGTTGAAACATGTTCTTGTTTTCCTACCACATGTTCCAATGCGTTGATAAATTCATCGGCAAGGCGTCCGTGGGTGACCAAAACCATTCCAATCATTTTATAATGCAGTCCTTTTACAAATCTCTGTGCAACAAATGGATTGGCCGGTCCTCACACTCCAGCCACTTTGCCAATTTTTCGGCAACATATACCGAACGATGTCGTCCCCCGGTACAACCGATGGCGATGGTCAGGTAACTTTTACCTTCCGCGGCGTAGCGCGGCAATAAGGGACTGAGCAGGCCGATCAAGCCATTGAAAAAGCGTTCAAACCCAGTATCAGCGGATATGAAATCGCCGACCGCGTCTTCCTTTCCCGTCATTTCCTTAAGAGCCGGATCATAGTGGGGGTTGGCGAGAAAGCGAACGTCAAAAACCAGATCGGCTTCTCGCGGTAACCCTTTACGGAAAGAAAATGAAGTAACAAACACGTTTAAGGATGTTTCGTGTTCCAGGCCAAAATGACCGCTCAATATTCTTTTTAATTCACCAGGACCGAACCGGGTTGTGTCGATGACAATGTCGGCCCGGTTTCTTAATTCAGAAACAAGTTTTCTTTCATGGGCAATACCGTCGCTAACCGGACGATCCTGGGCTAAAGGATGTTTGTGTCGGGTTTCAGCGTAGCGTCGCCTCAACTCGTCGTCATCGCAATCGATAAACAGGACACTGGTTTCCAGGGAACTCTCGTCCAGCATCGCGTTCAACTCATTTATAAAAGAATCGACGGCGAAATCACGGGTGCGGATATCAATGCCTATAGCAATTGGGCGTTGAAATCCTGGGCCCGGAAAATCTTTCTGAGGCGGCTTGACCAGTGCGCTGAGCAAGGAAAGAGGAACATTGTCGACGGCTTCGTATCCCATATCTTCGAACGCTTTTAAGGCCGAAGATTTTCCCGCGCCAGACATACCGGTTACCAGCAAAACGCCAAGAGTACCCACTGCAGTCGCATCTGGGGCTTCGCTCCCGCCAGTAAAGGCGGGTATGGATATGGCTTTATCTGTCATGATTCCCAGATGCAGGTTTAAGGAACATGCATTATATCCCCTTTAACCCGGCGAGCGACAAGCCGAACCTTTGCCGGCGCCGAGGCTTCGAAAGGAGCAAGACGAAAATACGGGATATGAACGCCCAACATTTCCACGGTTTCATCTTCAGGTAAGCGCTCGACCTGATCGGATGCTACCAAGTCGATAAGGGCCCCAACTTCAGCCTTCAAGGCGCCGCCAATTTTTACGACTCCGACGCCGCGAACTTCCATTAAGTCTTCGATGGCGTCCGGGGCGCGAGCTATCAGTCTGTCATTTTCAATGGAAAGCGCCGTATAGTCATCAGCAACCAGTCGCTCGCCGCTATCAACCAAGCGCAAGGCTAAATCCGATTTGCCACTGCCGGCCGGTCCGCGAAGCAACACGCCCAGTCCCTCAACCTCGACGCAGGTTGCATGCATCTTTTCAGGAGTTGTGTTCGTCATAACCGGAAAATGGTGCGGCGGAAGTTAAAAAGAGTCAACCTTTTGGAAGAGTTACACTAAATCGTGCGCCAGTGACATCGCCTTTTTCATCGACGAGATTTTCAGCTGCAATGGACCCGTTATGAGCCTCAACTATCTGACGTGATATGCTTAAACCAAGTCCGGAATGGATGCCGAATTTCTCGCTTTCTGGTCTTTCGGAATAGAACCTCTGGAATATTGCTTCCAGTTTTCCGGCTGGTAAGCCTGGCCCGGCGTCGACCACGACAATCTTGATCTGTTTGCCCTGGCTGCTGGCGTGCACGCGAACCGACCCATTCTTTGGACTAAAGGAAAGGGCATTTGCCAGCAAATTGGCGAAAACCTGTCCTAAGCGACTTTCAATTCCATCAACAATAAGGTCTCCCTGTCGGGCGAAATCAATTTTTTGCCCTTCAATTTCATTTTGGGCGTCTATCAACGTAGATAGCAGCGCGCCTAAATCTACTGGAGCCGTTTCAGCTTTGGAAAGCTCTGAATCGAGGCGGGATGCATCGGATATATCGCTGATCAGCCGATCCAGCCTTTCGACGTCATCCAGGATGATATCCATCAGTTTTTTCTGCTGTTCGGGATCTTTCACCCGCGCTGCAGTTTCAACCGCGCTTCGAAGCGAAGTAAGAGGATTTTTGATTTCATGAGAGACATCGGCGGCGAAACTTTCTATAGCGTCCATTCGCGCCCACAGCGCTTCCGTCATTTCCTTGAATGAAAGCGACAATTCACCGATCTCATCGCCTCGCGCCCCAAAATCCGGGATTTCATGCTGCCGGTGATGACCGTGACGGACTCTCTGCGCGGCTTCCGCCAGTCGCCGAACGGGCCTGGCGATGGTTCCGGCCAGATAAAGGGACAAAAACACCGTAACCGCTAGGGCAACGGCAAAAACTTTCAGAATATCGATACGAACTTCGCGCAAAGCCAGTTCAATATCATCTGAATTTTTCGACAGCATAAGCCCCCCCAGCACCTGTTTATAGCGTTGCACTGGAACGGCAATAATCAACATCATTCCGCCGCCTTTTGTTGAGCGAACGGCGTAATCCGCTTCGCCGTATAGAGCTGAAGCCACTTCGGGAAAATCACCGGCCCTTTGGCGAACTTTTTCAATATACGGCGGCATAGAGCCACGACCCGGTAACAATGTGAGCAGATGTTCGTAACTATCGAGCATCCGATCAAGCACGGAAGCACTGTTCTCATTTTCCGCTCCGGGAGGAGGGAGAATTTCCTGCTCTATGCCTCTTCTGGCTGTCGTGCGTCGGGTATCGGCAATCAAAACTCCGTCAGGTGCGAATAGGCGTGCCCGCCCGCCAGTGGTTTCGACCAACCTGTGAACCATCCTTACTGCCATTGCCGGTCGAAGATGCTGGCGCCCAGATGAAATATCTTCATCGGCGCTTTCGCCCAGAGCAGCAGCCAGCATTTCCGCGTGCACGCGAAGCGCCGATATTTCTGACGCTATCAAGCTTTCACGGTACTGACCCAGATAAAGCAAACCTGCGACAAGTATTCCCAGGGCAAGAATATTGATCGCCAGGATTCGGCGGATGATCGGCGATGTCAGCCGCCGACGTCGGGGCGCTGGACTTTCATTCGTCATCGAACCCCCCTCATTTCGTTAGTCGCCGCGATAGCGGTACCCGACGCCATATAAGGTTTCGATCTGTTTGAATTCCGCATCATGGGCGCGAAACTTTTTTCGCAAACGTTTGACATGAGAATCGATGGTGCGGTCATCGATATAGATATGTTCGCCATAGGCGGAATCAATTAACTGGTCGCGATTTTTTACATGTCCCGGGTGTCGCGCAAGGGCTTGCAGCAAAAGAAATTCGGTTACCGTCAGGACAATCTCTTCTCCCTTCCAGGTACATTGGTGGCGTGAAGAATCCAGGATTAGGTCGCCACGCTTTAAAACGTTATCATCGTTTTCTTGTTGAGCCAGAGTTTCTGAGCGACGCAAAATGACATTAATCCGTTCAATCAAAAGGCGCTGCGAAAAAGGTTTGGTTATGTAATCGTCTGCGCCCATGCGAAGACCAATAAATTCATCGATCTCGTCGTCTTTAGAGGTCAGGAAAATGACTGGAAGCTTTGATTGCGCGCGGATTTTTTGCAGCAATTCCATGCCGTCCATCCTGGGCATTTTGATATCCAATACCGCGAGATCGACTGGTCTTTCTTTTAGTCCCTTCAGGGCTTCTTCGCCGTCACTATAGGTGTTGACGATAAAGCCTTCAGACTCCAGCGCCATCGAAACGGAAGTCAGGATATTTTTGTCATCGTCGACAAGGGCGATTGTGCGGGACATGAAACGGCCTCGTAATATGTTGCTGCGAACCGAATAAAAAACGGCAGAGCTATAAAACCGTGCGTTTGTGGCGAAATTATAGCCGCAAGCGCCTGATTCCCAAGGGTGAAATCACCCTAAACAAATACGAGGCCGGTTTCAGACGAATCATTCCGTCTTCATTTTCATATGTTCGTCGTGCATTTTCTTGTGAGCAGGATCCTTCATGTGCTCCATATGCTCTTCGCTTTTCATATGTTCGGGATCTTTCATGTGTTCCATGTGCTTCGCGCTGTGATCATGGGCCGTCATACCTCCGGCTTTGCCGACATGGACCATAACTGTCGCCTTGCCCGCTTTTTCGAAGGTCAACGTCATGGGGAACATGTCGCCTTCCTTTAGCAGGTCTTTCAAATCGAACATCATGACATGGAAGCTTCCGGGTTTCAGCATGGTCATGCCGCCGGCAGGGATATCGACGGCCATGACGTGGCGCATCTTCATCATACCGTCTTCCATAATGTGGTTGTGCAGTTCGGATTTACCTGCCGCCGGAGTTTCGGCGGCGATTAGGCGATCGGCGGCCGATCCATTGTTCACGATGGTAAGGAAAGAGCCGCCCGGACGTTTGGCCCCGGTTGATGCCCGACTCCATGCCTTGGAGACGGTGATGTCGCCAACGGTCGCTGTATCGGCTGCATTGGCGGAAGAAAGGGTAAGGAGGAAAAGCGCCAGGATGGCGGTAATTTTTTTCATTTGTCTGAGTCCTAGAAATAGAAAGATCACAATGTACGATGATTTTGCGTCGGCTCTGCCGATCGCAAACAACATCAGGAGGTAGCTGTTTTGGGGATCAGACTTTTTCAGGTGGCGCGCGGGCCAGAGAACTCGAAACTTCGCGCCCGTTTATAACATCATCTGTCGCGCCGAAGACCAAGGCAAGCAAAGAACTTTGCGGTTTCGGATCGCATGCCTGAGGTGTGGAAAGAACAGATTTACCAAACGCGAAACCGATGCAAACCGGGCAATCCGACAAATCAGGTATATCGTCAGGCGCATGATCAGTTCCGCCCGTACCTTTTTGCATTGCCTTGCAAAGCACCATGTAAAAAGGTGTTTTGAAGCCCTCAGCGGCGTTGGATAAAGGAATACCCTGCGCTACCGGAATCAGCATCGGCAACGCAAGCACAAGAATGCCAAACCAGGCCGTAATTCTGCGGCGGCGTTTTGCGGTTCGGGATTTCGGCGGCGTTGGTATCAAAATATTCCTCAAAAAAACTTTGCTGAGAAGCTAGAAGCCTGAGAATGCGGCTTCAAAGGCGGCCAGACAACCATAAATTCGATACGGGCTTCCTTGACGTCCGTCAGGTCGCCCGCCACATTGGACTGATGGCGAAACAAAAGCAAAGCGAACAAATTGATTCAATTGCGCGTGGCCTTGTTCGGCGATGCCGGTCGGCAACCTTGGCCACGGCTCTCAGGGGGCGGCGGCAGGGGTGGCCCTATGCATCCCTGGTCACGGTCGCTTGCGCCGTCGATGCAAGCCCAATCCTGCTTATGTCGACATTAGCCGACCATACCCGAAATTTGATCGATGACTCCCGCGCATCATTGCTTTTTGAAGAGGCGTCATCGTTGCCCAATCCGCAGACCGGACCCAGAGTCACCATAACCGGCAGGTTGATACCAACGACCGATAAAGACCTAGCCAGACGGTTCCTCGCCCGCCATCCCGGCGCCGAACAATATGCCGGTTTTGCAGATTTTTGCTTTTATGGAATGAAAGTAGAGCGCGCCCATTATGTCGGCGGCTTCGGCCGGGCGTATTGGCTGAGTGCAAAACAGTTTCTCTTTGATCGAGACGCCTCGCAAACTCTCGCGGCTACGGAAACGGAAATACTCGAGCGTTTGAACCGTGAATATGGTCAAACCCTTTCGAAGTTGATTGAAAAACCAAAAAAAACAACGAAGAAATTCTGGAAAGCATATGGCCTCGACCCGGAAGGCCTCGATTTAGCCAGAAACAACACCCACCGGCGAATTGAATTCCTCAATACCGTCAAAACAGGCCGAGGAGTGACGAGTCAAGTAAAAAAACTGGCAAAATAGGCTCATTTCTGCAGAAAAAGTTAAATTTTGTATCTTTAAAAACAAGCCCGAATCCGCTTCAATAAGGGCAGTATTATTTTATGTCTTTTGAGGGATGGCAGCGTCTAGAATGGGTGGGATTTCAGCAATAATCGCAGTCATAGCGTTATTTGCCGCACTCGGCGCCCTTTGGATGGTTACCGAAGCCGTAAAGAAAATCGATGTTCGCACCCGTAGAGTTGTCGATTCCCAAACCAAAGGACTGAAGAACTCTTTTTCAGAACTTGCCCATCTCGTTCAGAAGAATAGCAAAACCCAGGAAGCACTTGTCAGCCGGGTTCGCGACGTGGTGAAAAGCCGCGAAGCGGCGAACGTTGAAATCAAGGAGTTAAGACGAGATATTGACGCCTTGAAAAGCCAGCAGATGACAGGCAACGGCAACGCCCGACGCAAAGCCTGATCTCTAAATTTGTAATCGTTAAATTTTCCCGGTTTTCTGCCATTTATCCACCGTGACCTGTTGTCATGAGGATGATTTATTCGTATGTTGCGGGCGCTAATTAAGGGAAGACTAAAGTTTCTTAGGAGTTTCAATGCCCACTACAGGTGAAAACCGGACCACCAACGCCAAACTGCTGGCCTGGGTCGAGGAAATGACGGCGCTTTGCAAGCCGGAAAGCGTCTATTGGTGCGATGGTTCGAACGAGGAATACGACCGCCTTTGTCAGGAGATGGTCGACAGCGGAACCATGATCCGCCTTAACCCTAAGAAACGCCCCAACAGTTTTCTTGCCCGCTCACACCCCAGCGATGTCGCCCGGGTAGAAGACCGCACCTTTATTTGTTCCCAAAAGGAAGAAGACGCGGGACCGACCAACAATTGGACCGACCCGCAGGAGATGCGCGGCACTCTGAACGGCCTTTTCGATGGTTGTATGAAGGGTCGCACTCTTTACGTCGTACCTTTCTCAATGGGGCCGTTGGGATCGCCAATCGCCCACATCGGCATACAGATAACCGATTCCGCATACGCCGTCGCCAACATGAACATTATGACACGCATGGGCCAGAAAGTGCTGGATACCCTGGGCGATGGCGACTTCGTGCCTTGTATGCATTCGATTGGCGCGCCGCTGGAGCCGGGTGAAAAAGATGTCGCTTGGCCCTGCAACGAGACCAAGTACATCGTTCATTATCCGGAATCCCGCGAAATCTGGTCCTTTGGCAGCGGCTACGGCGGTAACGCCCTGTTGGGAAAAAAATGCTTCGCCCTTCGAATTGCCTCTGCCATGGCCCGCGATGAAGGATGGCTTGCCGAACACATGCTGATCCTGGGTCTGGAAAGCCCAGAAGGGGAAAAAACCTATGTCGCCGCTGCTTTTCCAAGCGCGTGCGGTAAGACCAATCTGGCAATGCTGATCGCCCCGGAAGGGTTCGATGGCTGGAAAGTCCATACCGTCGGCGATGACATCGCGTGGATCAAGCCGACCGAAGACGGAACGTTCAGAGCGATCAATCCCGAAGCCGGTTATTTTGGCGTTGCTCCTGGAACCTCCTACCAGTCCAACCCCAGCGCTATGAAGGCGATCGAAGGCAATTGCATCTTCACTAATGTTGCGCTAACCGATGACGGCGATGTTTGGTGGGAAGGCATCGACGGCGAACCCCCGGCCCACGCCATCGACTGGCAAGGCAACGACTGGACACCGGCTTCAGACAAGCCGGCCGCCCATCCCAATGCGCGTTTCACGGCACCCGCCAACCAATGCCCCAGCATTGATCCGGCGTGGGAAGATCCCGCGGGCGTTCCCATTTCCGCCTTTATTTTCGGCGGCCGCCTTTCGACGACATTCCCCCTTGTATTCCAGTCCTTCGATTGGAAGCACGGCGTTTATCTGGCCGCCACCATGGGTTCTGAGGCCACCGCTGCGGCCATCGGCCAGGCGGCAATCCGTCGTGATCCGATGGCGATGTTGCCGTTCTGCGGATACAACATGGGCAAATATTGGCAGCATTGGCTGGATATGGAGAGCAAGGTCGAAAAGGTGCCGCAATTTTTCCGCGTCAACTGGTTCCGCAAGGACGAAAACGGCAAGTTCATATGGCCCGGTTTCGGCGAAAACATGCGTGTGCTGAAATGGATCGTGGACCGGGTCAATGGCCGCGCAGAAGGCATAGAAAGCCCGTTCGGTTATATGCCGCGACACGAAGACATCACCTGGCAGGGCCTGGATTTAGATTCAGAGACGTTCTACAAGTTGATGGAAGTCGACCGCGCCGCCGGCAAGGCGGAAGCTGAGGAACAAAAAGGCCATTTCGAAAAATTCGGCGACAATCTGCCCGGCGAAATGGAACAGCAGCGTCAGTTGTTGAACGAACGCCTGGACAAGGCGCCGGATGTATGGAAATTGCAAGGTTCCTGATCGAGCTCAAAAAAGGGGCGCTGGCTGAATTTTCCGGTTAGCGCTCTTATTATTTCTAACGATCCAGGTTTTTTTTGTCGGTTGCCCGCCGGTCATGCATAATTAACGCTTCACCGCAGTGAGGACACTTGCCGACCTTGTCGCCATGAACTTTCATGCCCGTATTGAGGATTTCCTTTGCATCTTCAGCGCGGATGCCAAGATCCTCGCGGACCTCCTTTAGTACCTCTTCTTCTTCCGCAGTGATAACCCCGTCTTCAAGGGCCGCGCCTACCATGTCGGAATATTCCTTGCGGCGGCGGTGCAGTTCGTTCGAAAAACCCGATGAAAGAAGACCCGCCGGAAGGGCAACCATACCGATTCCAAGAATTCCGATCACGGCACCCATCAATTTTCCCCACACCGTAACCGGAACAACATCACCGTAACCGACCGTGGTCATGGTAATGACCGCCCACCACATGGCCGCAGGGATAGAACCAAAGGCTTCCGGCTGGGCGGCGTGTTCGGCCAGATACGCCAGACTGGCCGTCATGACAATCATCAACATCAGCACGAACATGGCCGCACCGATGGGGCGTCCTTCTTCTTTCAGCACATTCAACAGAAGCGACATTGACGACGAATAGCGGGTCAGTTTGAAAACGCGCAGCAATCTCAAAACCCGAAGGAAGCGCAGATCGATGTTTACGAAGAAGCCAAGATAAAAAGGCAAAATGACAAAAAAGTCGATCAACGCCATAGGCGTGAGCATATAGCGCAATCGTCCCAATATTGGATGGCTGTAGTCAATTTCGTCGTCGTCGACGGCAGACCAAACCCGTAAGACATACTCAACGGTGAAAATGAGAACTGAAAACACTTCGAACCAGAAAAAAGCTTCGATCCACTCCTTGCTCAGGCCTGGCATGGTTTCAAAAATGACGGCCAGGACGTTCAGCGCAATCAGCGTGATCAGAATCGCATCGACAATGCGCCCTGTTTTGTCGTGGGGCAGGGAAATATCGAGAATTTCATGGGTTCGTTGACGCAGGGTCGATGGTCCATCGCGGTTGGGGTAGCCATAGGGGTTCGTGAGACCGCTGCTCATGGGGCCTCCTTCCAGGTTTTCAAGCCGCAGATGATCAAACATACCCAGCCCGCCATCATCAGATATCCGCCGACGGGAGCGGCCCCTTCAATGGGGATATAACCTAGCATTGCAAATAGATATAGGGTGCCGGAAAACAGAAAAATTCCTAGGCTGAAAGTTATCCCCGCAATCATAGGAAGTCGGGATTTCGAAAACTCCGGTCGAGAAGCTATCCAAGCCACACAGACGATCGCCAGGGCGTGCCACATTTGGTAGTCGACACCCATCATGAATATTTCCCGGATTGGCTCGTCCTCGCCCAGGCTGTGCCAGCCATAGGCGCCAGCTCCAACTGCGCTCATCCCGAAAAGTGCGCCAACAATCAGCCATAGTCCGGACATGATCTCTCCCGAGCCCCTTTTTTACACCCTCCGGTATAACCAAAAAAAATTAACGTAATATTGAAAAATCAGCGCTTTAATAAGGTTTCGATCAACTTGAGAGCCTGGATTCAAATCCAATGTGGGAATTTCGAAAACCCATAATCGCCTTACTGGTGCCGACGTTTCTGGTCGTGCTCTCCCTAGCTGTCGCCGGAGGACACCTGCCCATAGGTCTTTCGGTCGAACGCATCTTGCCCGGTGTGCCGTACGGACTGGCGCTGCTGGCAATGGTGTTGGGGCTTTGGTTCAAACGCGAAAGAGTTTTCTTCACCGCGCTAATTCTTGGTTTGGTAAATGTCGCCATGCTTCGGCTTTGGCCCTATGCGCCGACAAGCGGCCCACTATGGGAAATTGCTTATGCCGCTTTGTGTATTGGCCTGCCGCTATATCTTCTGTCTGTTACTTTTTTTAAGGATCGCGGCATCTTTAGCCGCAGCGGCTTTATTCGCTTGTTATGGCTTTTCTTGCCTTTTATGGCGGTTTTCATCGCTGTCGATGACATGGTTCCTCCTGAAGCCCAGAAATCCCTTGCAGAGATGCTTCATGCACGTGCGTTCTCGACCGATTTCGATTTCTGGAGCCACTTGCCGCAACCAGCGATCCTGCTTTTCGGAGCTGCCATGCTATTCCTGACGGGACGCTTCGTATTAAATCCTACACCTATGGAAGGGGCGATGTTGGGTGCCATGGGAGCCGCATGGGCGACCCTGCACCATGTTGGTGATGGGGCGACGCCGTCTTTGCTGTTAAGCGCCGCTTTGGCGATTGTAATCGTCGCGGTTGTTCAGGATGCCTATCACATGGCATTCCTGGATGAGCTGACGGGCTTGCCCGGCAGGCGTGCCCTGTTTGCCGATTTCAAACGTTTAGGAAAACGGTTTTCCATCGCCATGATTGACGTCGATCATTTTAAGAAGTTCAACGACACCTATGGCCATGATGTCGGCGATCAGGTACTGCAAATGGTGGCCGCAAACCTTGAACGGGTCACGGGCGGCGGCCGTGCCTTTCGCTACGGCGGCGAGGAATTTGCGGTTTTATTCCCGGGTAAGGATATGCAGACGGTAACAGCCCACCTGGAATCCTTGCGCGAAGCCATTGCTGGGTCAACGTTTACCCTGCGCGGAGAGGACCGACCGAATATCGCGCCGAAAGATAAAAACCGGACAGAAACCAACAAGAAACCCAAGACGGTCAGTGTTACGGTTTCTATGGGAGTGGCCCAGCCTTCCGAGGATGCGGTCGATCCCGATACGGTTATGAAAGCCGCCGACAAGGCATTGTACAGAGCAAAAAAGGCAGGGCGGAACAGGATTTCTGAATAGCCGGTTTTTTTGGCACTGGACCTAGCAGCCATCGTCCCCGGATACATCGCGAAGGATTTATTGTCGCAATTATCTATGACGGATCATTTTAAGGAAGCGCCGTACGTGGTCTCCAAAAGGCCCCTTCACCGCGCCATCAGCGAGTCTTCGGGAAAAAAAGCGGATGACCTCGCCTCGGCCTTTTCCGCCCTCGTTGATCTGGGTCACGTCGAAAACAACTCTCGCAGGCGAACTGAAGCTAAACCCTATTTAGCCCCGGACATCGGACAGCCGGTATTGCCGCAAGCGGGTGCGCCACAGGCTGGTGCGGGCGCAGCAGCGCTTTTGGCGACGTTGGGGGCCATCAGGCCTTTGCCGACCTTCTTGTCGCCACAGGTCGGGCAGGCCAGAGTTTTTGCCTTGATCTGCGCGTCGTAATCGCTTGAAGACGTGAACCACTCGTCGAAACTGTGGCCTTTTGAGCAATTGAGGCTATAGACGATCATTTCAGCGGTAACTCCGAACAACCCATCAGGTATTCATCAATAGCGCGCGCGCACTGCCTGCCTTCACGGATGGCCCATACAACCAGGGACTGACCCCGGCGCATGTCTCCGGCGGCGAAGACTTTCTTGACCGACGTCTGATAGGATTTGTCACCGTCGGTTGCAGCCTTGACGTTTCCGCGCTCGTCATATTCGACGCCGAAATCATCGAGCATGCTCTCATGTACTGGATTGACGAATCCCATGGCGAGCAGCACCAGATCGGCTTTCAATTCAAACTCCGACCCTCCGATCGGTTCTGGTTTTCCGCTAGACCAGTCCATGCGTTCGCCCTTAAGGGTGGTCAGGATACCGTCCTCGGTGCCCACGAAGGCCGTCGTACCGACGGACCAGTCGCGCTCGCAGCCTTCCTCGTGAGACGTCGATGAACGAAGCTTATTTGGCCATAGAGGCCAGGTCGTACCCTTGTTTTCCTTTTCGGGGGGACGCGGCATGATTTCCATCTGGGTGATTGATGCCGCACCTTGGCGCGCTGAGGTGCCGACGCAGTCGGCCCCGGTGTCGCCGCCGCCGATGACAATGACATGTTTGCCGGTGGCGAGAATTTCCTCGGCACCGCCAAGAGGCTCGCCGGAATTGCGGCGGTTTTGCTGGGTCAGGAAATCCATGGCGAAGTGGACGCCCTTAAGATCACGACCCGGCACAGGCAAATCGCGCGGTTGCTCGGATCCACCGGTTAAAGCGATGGCGTCAAATCGCAGTAAAAGTCGCTCCGGCAAGACGTTGTAGCCAACATGGGAATTCGGGCGGAATTCGACACCTTCGGCCTGCATCTGCGACATGCGGCGATCGATCAAATCCTTGTTGAGTTTGAAATCGGGAATGCCGTACCGCAGTAAACCGCCCATTTTGGCGTTCTTCTCAAACACCACAACGGAATGTCCGGCCCGCGCCAGTTGCTGGGCACAGGCCATGCCCGCGGGTCCAGCGCCGACGACGGCAACCCGTTTGCCAGTCAGGCGTTTGGGTACCTGGGGTTCCATCCAGCCCTCTTCCCAGGCCCTGTCGACAATGGCGCACTCGATGGTTTTTATGGTTACCGGCTCGTCGGTGAGATTCAGCGTGCAGGCCGCCTCGCATGGAGCAGGGCAGATGCGACCGGTGAATTCTGGGAAGTTATTGGTCGAATGCAAAACTCTGGCAGCAGCTTTCCAGTCGCCGGAATAGACCAGATCGTTCCATTCGGGAATGATGTTGTTGACCGGACAGCCATTATGGCAAAATGGAATGCCGCAATCCATGCAACGCGCGCCTTGGTCGCGCAGCTCGTTTTCGGCCAGGGGAATTAACATTTCCCGGTAGTCCGTCAAACGTTCAGCTACAGGTGAATAGGCACGGTCCTGGCGTTGAAATTCTTTAAATCCTGTGGGCTTTCCCATAATTTAGCTCCCCACCGCGAGGCTAATGCCGTCTTGCTCGCTGGCCTTCTTCTTGCCCTGCATTTCCTGCAAGGCGCGGCGGTAATCGACGGGCATAACCTTGACGAATTTGGACAACATGTTGTCCCAATCGTCTAGAATTTCCTTGGCTTTGGAAGATCCCGTATATTTCAGATGATTGTGTATCAAAACGCGCAGACGCTGGGCGTCCTGGCTGGTCATATCGTGCATGATATCGACCAGGCCATGGGCCTCCAAATCGCCTCCCTGGTGTTCCATTTCCTCGATGGCGCGGTCTTCATCGGCGATAGGCTCAAGTTCGACCATGGCCATATTGCAGCGCTTTTCGAAATCTCCGTTGCCATCCAACACATAGGACACACCGCCTGACATACCGGCAGCGAAATTGCGCCCCGTCGATCCCAGTACGACGACGCACCCGCCGGTCATGTATTCGCAGCCGTGATCGCCGACGCCTTCGACCACGACGGTCGCCCCGGAGTTTCTCACCGCGAAACGCTCACCGGCGACGCCGCGGAAATAACATTCCCCGGAAATCGCTCCGTAAAGAACCGTGTTGCCGACGATGATGTTGTCCTCGGGGACAACCGGGCTTTCGTCGTTGGGGTAGATAATGATCCGGCCGCCGGATAGTCCCTTGCCGACGTAATCGTTGGAATCACCAGCCAGTTCAAGGGTTACGCCGCGCGACAGCCAAGCGCCAAAGCTCTGGCCTGCGGTGCCGGTCAGTTTGACATGGATGGTGTCGTCCTTCATGCCGTTGTGACCGTGGTTTTCGGCGATTCGACCGGACAACATGGCGCCGACGGAACGGTTGACGTTGATAATATCCGACTCAATGGTTACCGGCTTGCCATTTTCAATGGCGTCCTTGGATTTTTCGATCAGCATGTTGTCCAGGGCCTTGTCCAGGCCGTGGTTCTGATCCTCGCAGTTGAAGATGGCGACATCGTCTCCGGCTTCAGGCGTGGCCAGCACGCGCGAAAAATCCAGTCCTTCTGATTTCCAATGATTGATGGCAGCGGATTTTTCCAGCCGTTCGGAATGACCGATCATCTCTTCCATCGTCCTGAACCCTAGTTCGGCCATCAGTTCGCGAACTTCCTGGGCAATGAAGTTGAAGTAGTTGACCACATCTTCCGCTTTACCGGTAAAGCGCTTACGAAGCTCGGGATCCTGGGTGGCCACACCCGCTGGGCAGGTGTTCAGGTGACACTTGCGCATCATAATGCAGCCTTCGGCGATCAGCGCGCCGGTGGCGAATCCAAATTCATCGGCCCCCAGCATTGCGCCGACGACAACATCGCGGCCCGTGCGCAGGCCGCCATCGACCTGAACGGCGATTCGGCCGCGCAGTTTATTCAGGACCAGCGTTTGATGGGTTTCAGCCAGGCCTAACTCCCAGGGGCTGCCCGCGTGCATGATCGACGTAATCGGACTGGCCCCGGTGCCGCCATCCGCACCCGATATGGTGACGTGGTCGGCATGGGCTTTGGAGACGCCCGCAGCAACCGTGCCGACGCCAACTTCCGACACCAGCTTGACAGAAATGCGCGCCTTCGGATTGACGTTCTTCAGATCATGGATCAATTGAGCGAGATCTTCGATGGAATAAATATCATGATGCGGCGGCGGCGAAATCAGGCCGACGCCGGGGGTCGAGTGACGCACCCGGCCGATCCACTCATCAACCTTGTGGCCTGGGAGCTGACCGCCTTCCCCAGGCTTTGCGCCTTGAGCCATCTTGATCTGGATATCATCGGCATTGACCAGATATTCGGTGGTCACCCCGAAACGCCCCGAAGCGACCTGTTTGATCGCCGAACGCATGGAATCACCGTTTTCCAAGGTCTTGAAGCGAATCGATTCTTCGCCGCCCTCGCCCGTGTTTGATTTTCCGCCCAAACGGTTCATTGCGATCGCCAGCGTCGTGTGGGCTTCCCAGGATATCGAACCAAAGGACATGGCGCCGGTAGCGAAGCGCTTGACGATTTCTGAGACCGGTTCGACTTCATCCAGGGGAACGGATTTCCCTTCGGTAAACGAAAACAGGCCGCGCAGATTTTTAAGCTTCTGATCGTGATCATCGACCATGGCGGAAAACTTCTTGTAGCCTTTGTAGTCGTCGTTTCGCACAGAGTGCTGCAATGCCGAAATGGTCTGGGGTGTCCAGATATGTTCTTCACCGCGAGCCCGGTAAGCCAATTCGCCGCCAACATCCAGAGCTTCCTGATAGATCGGCGCCGTACCATAGGCATCCCCATGACGCGATACGGTTTCCTGGGCGATTTCGGCAAGGCCGACGCCTTCGATGGAGGAGGCGGTGCCGGTGAAATACTTTTCAATGAAGGCGCTTGATAATCCGACGGCGTCAAAAATCTGCGCCCCACAATAAGATTGGTAAGTCGAGATACCCATCTTCGACATGACCTTCAAAATACCCTTGTCGACGGCCTTGACGTAACGCGCGTGAACTTCTTCCTCACTCAGGTTTTCCGGGAAGTCGTGGCGCATGTGAGACAGGGATTCGAACACCAGATAGGGATTAATAGCCTCTGCGCCATATCCGGCAAGCAGGCAGAAATCATGAACCTGCCGGGCTTCGCCGGTTTCAACGACTAACCCAACCTCGGTTCTCAATCCTTCCCTGATCAGATGGTGGTGAACGGCTGCCGTCGCCAGCAAGGCGGGAATGGCAATGCGGTCAGCGTTGACGCCGCGATCCGACAGGATAAGGATATTGTGTCCCTCGATAACGACCTGTTGGGCCTTTTGGCACAACTGATCCAGGGCCGCTTTCATTCCGTTGGCCCCATCGGACGCCGGATAACAGATATCCAGTGTGTAGGTGACGAAAGCGTGATCGACCTTGTTCTCGATACGGCGGACTTTTTCCAGATCGACGTTAGATAAAATCGGCTGATGAACCTCTAGGCGCATGTGTTTGCCGCCAGTTCTAAGGTCAAGCAGGTTCGGTCTGGGGCCGATCAGGGATACCAGCGACATCACCGACTCCTCTCGGATCGGGTCGATCGGCGGATTGGTGACTTGTGCGAAGTTCTGCTTGAAATAGCTGTACAGCATTTTCGAGCGGTCAGATAGAACCGCGGGCGGGATGTCGCTTCCCATGGACCCAAGCGGATCCTGGCCACCGACGGCCATTGGTCCGATGTAAAACTTGATATCTTCCTGGGTGTAACCGAACGCTTGCTGACGCTCCAGAATGGTTTTTCGGTCCGGCGTCATCGGCGAGACTTCGTCCGGAAGATCGGCCAGCATGATCTGGGTTTTGTCGAGCCACTTCTGATAGGGTTTGGCAAGAGCCAGAGTTTCTTTTAGCTCCTCGTCATCGACGATCCGGCCTTCTTCAAGGTCGATCAACAACATCTTGCCGGGCTGCAAGCGCCACTTCTTAACAATTTTACTCTCCGGGACCGGAAGAGCGCCGACTTCCGAGCCCATGATCACCTTGTCGTCATCGGTAACGATATATCGGGCCGGACGCAAACCGTTGCGATCCAGGGTCGCGCCGATCTGGCGGCCATCGGTAAACGCCATGGCGGCCGGGCCATCCCAGGGCTCCATCAGGGCGGCATGATATTCGTAAAAAGCGCGGCGCTGTTCGTCCATGAGTGGATTGCCCGACCAAGCCTCGGGTATCATCATCATCATGGCGTGGGCCAGCGAATAACCGCCTGCGAACAGGAGCTCCATCGCGTTGTCGAATGTCGCCGAATCCGATGAGCCATCGCCGATCAGAGGCCATAGTTTCTCCAGATCGTCACCCAGGATATCAGAGCTCATGTTCTGGCGGCGCGCCTGCATCCAGTTGATGTTGCCGCGCACCGTGTTGATCTCGCCGTTATGGCATAAATAGCGAAAAGGTTGGGCCAATCGCCACGAGGGAAAGGTGTTGGTCGAAAAACGCTGATGGACCAGCGCCAAGGCTGATTCTGCCCGTTCGTCGCTCAAGTCCTTGAAATACTTGTCGACGTTCGAGACCAGCATCATGCCCTTATAGACAATTGTTCGGGTCGAAAGAGAGGGAATATAAAAATGTGACCCTTCCTCGATGTCGATATCCCAGACCTCATGATGAATTCGCTTGCGTACGACGAACAATTTGCGCTCGAACGCATCGGAGTCGGCGCAGTTTTTACCGCGGCCGACAAATATCTGGCGAATCTTGGGTTCGATAGGCTTGACGCTTTCGCCGAGAACGCTGTTATCGACCGGCAGGTCGCGCCAGCCGAGAATCGGCAGTTCCTCTTCCTCCATAACCTTGTCGAAAGCGGCGAGACAAGCAGCTTGCGTCATTTTGTGTTGCGGCAGGAAGACCATGCCGACGGCGTATTCTCCTAACTTCGGCAGGTCGAAACCCAGCTTGGAACATTCCTCGCGATACAGGCCATCGGGAATTTGCAACAGGATACCGGCCCCGTCACCAGCAAGTGGATCGGCGCCGACCGCACCACGGTGGTCCAGATTGATCAAAATCTGTAAACCCTGACGAATAATGTCATGGGACTTGCGGTTCTTAATATCGGCGATAAAACCGAGACCACAGTTATCATGTTCATTCTTCGGGTCATAAAGCCCCTGTTTTTGGGGCAGCCCGGGCGTTGAGGGCCAAACCGGTTGGCTCATGTGATACTTCTCTTATTCATTAAGATTTAGACGGGGGCGTTTAAATATCAAATCAGGACGGGTATTGCCAATCTTAAAAAGCAGAACTTTTGTTTCAAATTGTCCGTCGATGCCTCCAAAACCGTTTTTTTTGGGCTTTTCCGGCTTGGGACTATTTGGGTGGGGTGCTATAAAGTTCGCTATATATTGGAAGGATTAACGTGCCCGTTCTACATATTGTGGTCCTAGCCCTTATTCAGGGCGCTACCGAATTTCTCCCTATCAGTTCCTCGGGACATCTGGTGCTCGTGCCTATCTTAACAGGTTGGCAGGATCAGGGACAAATTATTGACGTTGCGGTGCATGTTGGAACCCTGGGCGCCGTGCTTTTGTACTTCTGGCGAGATGTTTTCGGCATGCTCAAGGGGCTGCTGAGAGCGGCAAGGGGGCGGCGCGATCCTTACGCTAAAATGGCCGGTTTGGTGCTTCTGGCGACGATTCCGGTGCTTGTGGCAGGTTACGCGCTTAACAAATATGGCAGTGGCGGTCTCCGTTCGCTAAATATCATTGCCTGGGCGACGCTAGGTTTTGGCGTCGTTTTGTGGGTTACGGACAAGGCTGGCATGACTTTGCGCCGGATCGAGCATTTAGGGATTTTCGACGTAGTGGTCATCGGCCTGGCCCAGGTGCTGGCCCTCATTCCAGGGGCAAGCCGCTCGGGTATCACCATGTCCGCAGCGCGGATGCTGGGCATGGAAAGAACGGATGCCGCGCGTTTTTCGATGCTGCTGTCAATCCCAACCATCATCGGCGCCGGAACATTGGCGGGGTTGGAACTTTATCAGTCAGGCGACATTCGCCTGACATCCGACGCGATGCTGGCGGCCGGACTCTCCTTCGCGACCGCCTTGATCGCTATCGCCGTCCTGATGGCCTGGTTGAAAAGGGCAAGCTTCACCCCATTCGTTATTTACCGGGTCATTCTCGGCTGTGGGCTGTTGGGACTGTCCTACGGGTATTTGAGTTAGTTAATTCGCCTTAGAGCCGATCATGATCAAATGGAATCATGTCGTGTTTCCATTTGAACTAGTAAATCGGCTCGCTCCTTTAAGAATCGATTGGATTCACACGTTTAGTTGGAACCAGACCGCTTCCAACTAAACGTGATCCGATTCAATATCCCGTCTCCATGTCAACCACATTGTCGGGCGTTTCGCCCCTTCTGATACGACGGATGTTGTCGGCGATATCCTGTGCGGATGACGTCGCAGAGGACAGGCTGGCGATATGGGGCGTAACCAAAACTTTGGGGTGATCCCACATGGGGCTGTCATTGGGCAAAGGCTCCTCGCCGAAGACATCCAGGCCGGCGCCGGCAATATGTCCGCTATCCAGCGCAGCCAACAAATCGCCCTCTACGACATGGGGGCCGCGTGCGGCGTTGATGACGTAAGCGCCTTCAGGCAGCAGCGCCAAAGTCTCAGCGTTAATAATTCCTCTGGTTTCGGGAGTTAGCGGTAAAAGACAAACCAAAATATCGGTACGGGAAAGAAACCCGGGCAGGCTGTCTTCTCCGTGGAACGATACGACGCCGTCCAGATGCTTTTGCGAACGGCTCCAGCCCGCAAGCCGGAAACCGAAAGGAGCGAGGCGTCGGGTGGCATCGGCTCCCAATGCGCCAAGTCCCATGATACCGACGCGCTTCTCCAGGGTGTCGTCCTGCACCAGCTCTTTCCACTCATGATCACGCTGCATTTGATCGTACAGGTGAAATTTGCGGTGAAAATGCAACACTCTGTGGACGATGAATTCGCTCATGTGGCGGGTCAGCGCCGGATCGACCATGCGAACCAATGGGATATTTCTGGGGTACGTTTTATCTGCCAGAATCGCATCGACTCCGGCTCCCAGGTTGATGACGGCCTTGAGGTTGGGAAAGTTCTTCAAAGCTCCCGGTTCGGGTCGCCAGACAATGGCGATATCGACCTCGCCAGGGTCTTCAAGGCTGCTTCCCTCATCCATGCACTGCGGCCAGACATGGAAATCTCGCCCGAAATTGAATTCCGGAAGAACTGGTATAAGAGCATTCCGCCAACGCGATGAAGGCTCGGAAGGACTGATAAAGACGATTGAATTAGCCATGGGTATTCTTGAACCTCAGGTTCCCACCACGCCGGTGTCGTCGGCCTTCATTTCAAGGGCGGCAGCCATCAAGGCGCGGGTGTAGGCTTCTTTCGGATTGGCGAAGACATCGCCGGCCGGGCCTTGTTCGACGATCTTGCCACGGCGCATGACGACAATATCGTGGGATACAGCGCGCACCACTTTCAAATCGTGGGAGATGAACAGGTAGGTCAGGCCGTGATGCTGCTGCAACTCGCGCAGCAGTTCCACGATTTGCGCCTGCACCGACATATCCAGCGCGCTGGTCGGTTCATCCATCACGATAAAATCGGGTTTCAGGACCAGGGCGCGGGCGATGGAAATGCGTTGGCGCTGGCCGCCGGAAAATTCGTGGGGATAGCGCTCCATCATGTCCGGTTCCAGCCCAACTTCTTTCAACGTGTCGGCGATCAGGGTGCGGCGTTCCTCGGGCGTGCCGCCAAGTCCGTGAACTTTCAGGCCTTCACCGACGATCTGGCCGATGGAAAGCCGGGGGCTTAAAGAACCAAAGGGATCCTGGAAGACAATCTGCATGCGTTTGCGCAAGGGGCGCAGGTCCGCCTCGCCAAGGCCGTGCAGGTTTTCACCGGCGAATACGATCCTGCCGTCGCAGCCTTCCAGCCGCAGCAGGGCACGGGCCAGGGTGCTTTTTCCGGAACCGGATTCGCCGACGACTCCCAACGTGTGGCCACGTTTGACATCCACCGTGACGCCATCGACCGCCTTGACGTGGTCAATGGTGCGCCGCATAAGCCCTTGCTTGATCGGGAACCAGACCTTGATGTCGTCGCCGCTCACAAGGCTTGCCGCGTCTGGGTCCGCAGCCTCGGGCGCGCCCTTGGGTTCGGCCGCAAGAAGACGTTTAGTGTACGGATCCCGGGGATCGTCGAAGACTTTTTCAACATCTCCCTGTTCGACGATATGTCCGCCGTTCATCACCGATACACGATCGGCCATTTTCCTGACCACGCCTAGATCGTGGGTTATCAAAAGCAAGGCCATGCCCAGTTTGTCCCTCAGTTCGTTCAGCAACTTCAAAAGCTGTGCCTGAATGGTGACGTCGACCGCCGTAGTCGGTTCATCTGCGATCAACAGGTCCGGTTCGTTGGCCAGCGCCATGGCGATCATCACACGTTGCTGCTGGCCGCCGGAAAACTGGTGGGGTAAGTCGTCCAATCGATTGATAGCTTCTTCCAAACCAACCAGTTCCATCAATTCGATAACGCGGGCGTGGGCTTGGTCCTTGCTCATCAGTTTGTGAACAAACAGCACCTCGCTGATCTGTTTTTCGATGGAATGCAAGGGGTTCAGGGACGTCAGTGGTTCCTGGAAGATCATAGCGATCTGATTGCCACGCATGTCGCGCATCCGGGCTTCATCGGCGTCGATCAATTCTTCGCCCTGAAATAAGATCGAGCCAGAAGGATGGCGGGCCAGGGGATAGGGAAGCAGCCGCATAACCGAAAGGGCGGTTACGGATTTGCCCGAACCGGATTCGCCGACAAGCGCCACCGTTTCGCCTTTGTCGATCTTCAAAGATACGTTCTGGACCGCCTTGACCTCTTTGGCCCCTTCGCCGAAGGAAACGCTCAAATCACGTATTTCAAGCAGGCTCATGACCGGTTCCTCATTTGAACGTCTTCCTGGGATCGAAGGCGTCGCGTACCGCTTCGCCAACAAAGATTAACAGACTCAGCATCACCGCCAAAACGAAGAAGGCGGTCAGTCCAAGCCAAGGCGCTTGCAGGTTGGCCTTGCCCTGATTGAGCAATTCGCCCAAAGACGGTGACCCGGCAGGCAGACCGAAGCCGAGGAAATCAAGCGCCGTCAACGTAGTGATCGAACCATTCAGGATAAACGGCAGGAAAGTTACCGTCGCGACCATGGCGTTGGGCAAAATGTGCTTGAACATGATTGTCGTGTTCGTGACACCCAACGCCCGTGCTGCGCGCACATAATCGAAGTTGCGGGCGCGCAAAAATTCGGCCCGCACCACGCCGACAAGGGCCATCCACGAAAACATCAGCATCAGCCCTAAAAGCCACCAAAAGTTCGGCTCCACCACGCTGGCCAGGATGATCAGCAGATAAAGGGTCGGCAATCCTGACCAGATTTCGATGAAGCGCTGGAACAGCAGGTCGGTCAATCCGCCGAAGTAACCCTGTACGGCCCCTGCCGCGATACCAATGACCGAACTTATCAACGTGAGAGTCAGGCCGAATAGGACTGAAATGCGAAAGCCATAAATCAGGCGGGCGGCGACGTCCCGGCCTTGATCGTCGGTGCCGAGAATATTCAAATCCGATGGCGGAGCCGGGGCAGGAACATCCAGTTCGTAATTGACCGTGTCATAGCTGAAACGAACCAGCGGCCAGAGAATCCAGCCCTTTTCCTCGATCATTTCGCGCACTTCCGGGTCGGCGTATTCGGTTGTTGTTTCAAGAAAACCGCCGAAGGTGGTTTCCGGGTAATCGACGAAAACCGGATAATACAGGGCGTTGTCGTAGCTGACCATGATCGGCCTGTCATTGGCGATCAATTCGGCGAACAGGCTGGCGACGAAAAGACCCAGAAAAATCCACAACGACCAGTATCCTCTTTTGTTGGCGCGAAAATTCGCCAACCTGCGCCTCGTAAGCGGCGTTATATGGATTGAGAAAATCTGGCTTTCTCCGCTCATAGGATCAGGCCCCGCGCTTTTCAAAATCGATGCGCGGATCAATGACGTGATACATCAGATCACCCAACAGATTAAGCAGCAAACCCAGCAGGGTAAAAAAATAAAGGGTGCCGAACATCACAGGATAGTCTCGGTTTATAGCCGCTTCAAAACCCAACAAACCAAGGCCGTCCAGGGAGAAAATAATCTCGGTCAGCAAGGCGCCGGTAAAAAGAATGCCGACGAAGGCGCTGGGGAAACCGGCGACGACGATCAGCATGGCGTTGCGAAAGATGTGGCCGTACAGAACTCTGTTTTCAGTCAGTCCCTTCGAGCGGGCCGTGATCACGTACTGCTTGTTGATTTCGTCCATGAAGGAATTTTTCGTCAGCATGGTCAGGCCGGCAAATCCTCCGATAACCATAGACAGGATCGGCAGGGTGATATGCCAGAAATAGTCGGTAACCATGCCCAGCATGGAAAGATCGTCAAAATTGTCCGAGGTCAGGCCCCGAAGGGGAAACCAGTCGAAATAACGTCCGCCGGCAAACATGACGATCAGCAATATGGCGAACAGGAAACTGGGAACCGCGTTGCCGATAATAACGACGGCGCTGGACCAAACGTCGAAACGGGTTCCGTCGCGAACCGCCTTGGCGACTCCCAAGGGAATTGAAATCAGGTAAACCAAAATTGTCGTCCATAGACCTAAAGAGATGGACACGGGCATCTTGTCGACAACCAAATCAAAAACGCTGCGATCGCGAAAGAAGCTGTCGCCGAAATCAAAACGGATGTAATTGCCCATCATCAGGAAAAAGCGCTCGTGGGCGGGTTTGTCAAAACCGAACTGGCGCTCTATTTCCTTGATAAATTCCGGATCCAGACCCTGCGCCCCGCGGTATTTGCTTTGTGCGGAAGATTGTCCCGGTTGCGTTGGCCTTTTTGCCTCGCTTACTTCGCTGCCCCCGGTGCCGCTGACCCGCGCGGTGGCTTCAACATCAATGCCCTGCAACTTGGCAATGGCCTGTTCGACAGGTCCGCCTGGAGCGGCCTGGACGATGATGAAATTAACCACCATGATACCAAACAGGGTCGGAATTATCAGCAGCAGTCGGCGGAGGGCGTATGCGAGCATGGACTATTCAGCCTTCAGGGTTTTCTTGGCTTTTTCCGTTTTATCTGCGCTTTCGGGATTGACCCACCAGGTGGAGAACTGCGTTCCTCTAAGCGGGGTGATTTCGGGTCGCTGGAATTTGTTCCAAAAAACCAGCCGGTCATAATCAAGGTGCCAGTGGGGAATGACGTAATGCCCCCACTGCAGGACCCTGTCCAAAACTTTCGTGTGGGTGATCAGGCTTTCGCGGTCCGGTGCGGCGATCAGTTTTTCGATCAACTCGTCAATCACCGGATCATTGATGCCGATAAAATTGCGGCTGCCATTTTGTTTCGCAGCTTCGCTTCCCCAATAGCCCCGCTGTTCGTTTCCCGGTGACAGGGACTGGCCAAAGACGAATGTAATCACGTCGAAATCGAAGGTTTCCAATCGCCTCAGATACTGCGCTGTATCGACGGTGCGCACCCGCGCCTTGACGCCAAGGCGCTCCAGGTTTTTGATCATCGGCAGGGTTACCCGCTCCAGGGCCGGGCTGACCAGCATGATCTCGAATTCCATTGCTGCACCTGTTTCGGCGTTGATGCGTTTCTTATTCTTGATGATCCAGCCAGCCTCCTTCAATAAGGCGTCGCCAGCTTTCAGGTTGGCGCGAATGCGGCCGTTGCCTTTGGTCATGGGAGGGTTGTATTCGCTGGCAAAAACCTCATCCGGTATGCGCCCGCGATAGGGCTCCAGTATCGCCAGTTCTTCCTTGCCGGGCAGCCCCTTGGCGGTTAATTCGGAATTGTCGAAATAGCTGCGGGTGCGCTTGTATTGACCGTAAAACAGGTTACGGTTGGACCATTCAAAGTCGAATGCGTAGGCCAGGGCCTGACGGACCTTTGGATTTGAAAACAAAGCCCGGCGGGTATTGTAGACGTACCCCTGCATACCGGCGCCACGGTTGTGCTTGATTTCCTCCTTGATCACCAATCCCTTGTCCAGGGCCGGAAAATCATAAGCCGTGGCCCAGCTTTTCGAGGCGTTTTCGGCCCTGAAATCAAACTCTCCGGCCTTGAAGGCTTCGACCTGAACTGTCGCGTCCCGGTAATAGTCGTAGCGTAGTGTATCGAAGTTGTCCTTGCCCACGTTAACCGGCAGGTTGCGTCCCCAATAATCGGCGACGCGTTTGTATTTGACGAATCTTCCTGCCTCGAAACTGTCAATCTTATAGGCGCCGCTTCCCAGAGGAGGTTCTAGCGTCGTTTTGGTGAAATCCCTGCCTTCCCAGTAATGCTTCGGCAAAACCGAGATCTGGCCCATGATAAGGGGCAGTTCCCTGTTCTCGCCGGGCTTGAAGGAAAATTTTACGGTGCGCGCGTCAATTTTTTCAACTTTGTCCACGCTGCCGTAATAGAAGCGGTAAAATGGTTGCCCCTTTTCGACCAGGGTATTGAAGGTCCAGATGACGTCATCGGCTGTTATCGGCTTGCCGTCATGCCAGCGCGCTTCTTTGCGCAGCACAAATTGGACCCAGGAACGATCCTCGGGCGTTTCCACGGTCTCGGCCAGGAGTCCGTATTCGGTAAACGCCTCATCGGCGCTGGAAACCAGCAATGTATCGTAAATTCCACCGATCCCGGCCGCTGATTCGCCCTTGATGATAAAGCCGTTGAAGCTGTCGAAGCTTCCCGTGGTCGCCAGCTTGACATCGCCGCCTTTGGGCGCGTTCGCATTGACGTAATCGAAATGTTCAAAGTTGGGGCCGTACTTAGGCTTTCCGTGCATCGCCAGGGCATGCATGGGCTCGGATTTGGCATAAACGGTCGATGCCATCAATATGGCGGTGGAAAGCAAGGCAGTGGCAATGCGTTTCAAATGAATGGCTCCTAAAAGGTCCGCAAAAAACAGCTAATCCGACTATAGCGTTGAAATTAGGAAAGATTGTGGCGTCACAGCGTGTCTCGATCAAGGGTGACGTTGCATTGTGCACATCTTCTTCTAAAGAAAATTCCGGTGTCAGGTTGTTGTCATTTTTCGGAATTATAACGGTTCCAACAGAGGATATTAAAGTCCATGAACGGTTACGATCTTAGTCATCTCAACGTAATGCTTGTCGAAAAGCACGGCTATATGCGCCGTCTGCTTCGCGACGTCTTGCGTCAGCTGGGTATTCGCCAAGTGCGCGACTGTGACAACGTCCAGCATGCTTTCGAAATGTTCCAGGAAAAGCAGGCCGATCTTGTTCTGACGGACTGGGCTCCGGGCCTGGATGGCATCGAGTTGCTAAAGATATTGCGTGACGAGGACAAAAGCCCCAACCCGTTCGTCCCGGTGATCGTTATTACGGCGAATACGGAATCCCGCCATATTTATATTGCGCGCGATTCCGGCATGACGGAATTCCTGGCCAAGCCGATTACGGCAAAGCGGGTATATTCAAGGGTTTGTTCCGTAATCGAAAAACGCCGGATGTTCATATCCAATGAGGAATTTTTCGGGCCCGACCGCCGCCGTTTGCGCAAGGACGCCTATGACGGCCAAAATCGCCGAATGAACGGCAATGCCAACGGACCCGAACGCCGCGGCCTTTCATCGATCGCCTATGCCGGTCGGGATCGCCGTGGAACGAATGCCAGCGCCGCCGGAGGAGCTTAAGCTCCGTGCGCGCCACGAGGCCCCAAGGGGATGCTAATTAGCGTGAGGGAACCGCTCCCCCTCGCTTAGGCACCCCTATAACCCCGGACCGTATATCGGTCCGGGGTTTTTTTATCAGTTTCGATATCAGACGTTAAGGATGTCTCGCGCCAATTTAGCCAGGGATTCGTCCGTGGCGGCAACGACCCGTCCATCGGATTTCAAGCCCAGGGGCGCACCCTGCCAATCGGTGATTACGCCTCCCGCACCGGTAATGACAGGCTCAAGGGCACAGAAATCGTGCGCTCCCATTGTCGCTTCAATGACCAAGTCGCACGAGCCATTGGCGAGCAGCCCATAAGAATAACAATCGATCCCGTACTGAGTCTGACGGGCTTGTTTTCGCACCCGTTCAAAAGACGAGAAATCATCTCCTTCGAACATGTGCGGCGTGGTTGCATATAGCCAGGCATCGCCTATGGCGTTGCAGGAGCGAGTTTGAACAGGCTTGCCGTTGAAAGTCGTCGGTCTTTTCTCGCAACCGACCCAGCGCTCGTTAAGGGCGGGCATGTCGATAATGCCGATAATTGGGGCCCCATCTTTCAAGAGAGCTATCAGGGTTCCAAACAAAGGTGTTCCGGTTATAAAGGCTTTGGTTCCGTCGATCGGGTCAAGGACCCAGACGAATTCGGCGTCCGTGTTTTCGCCGCCGAATTCCTCCCCCAGTATGCCGTGAACTGGAAAACTTTCAGCGATCATGGATCGCATGGTCTTTTCGGCTTTTCTGTCGGCGACGGTTACCGGGGTCGCATCTTCCTTGGCGATGACATCCAATGGCGCTCTAAAATGCTTCATGACGATTGGGCGGGTGGCGTCGGCCAGCTTTTCGGCCAGGGCCAGTTCCTTCGAATAGAGTTCGCTCATTGGGGCAAAGCTTTCGGGTTGTCGCTTAATGATCGCAAATAGCCGATCAGCGTCGCGCGCAGGGTAGGATCCTTGATTCCTTTTTGCGACATCTTAGTGCCCATGACGAAGGTTCTGGGATTGCTCAGAAATCCGTCAAGTTCCTCAAAGGTCCATGTGCCGCCTTTCAATTTCATGGCGTCAGAATATCTAAAACCTTCGATACCGCCTTTTTTCCGCCCGACGACATCCCACAGATTGGGACCGATGCGGTTCTTGTCGCCTTTAGAGGACGTATGGCAGGCCTTGCATTTGCGAAAGGCTTTTTCACCTGCGCCGGGGTCGTAAGCCGCCAGCAGACTAGCAAAGCCCTTCGGTTCGTTCTTGTCTTCGTCGGAAGTTTCGGACTGTGAGGATACTTCTTTCTGATGGGCTGACGAAGTTTCGTTGTTTGAGGGGGGCGGCAATTCGGCCCGGGGCCTTAACGTCAATTCGCCGATAACATTGACGACGACAACCAACGCCAGGGCGATGGCGATAGAAATCATAACACTTCGGATGAATCCCGATTCCATGGCGTAAGCGATCCCTTCCCTTTCCAATGTACCAGTCGAAGAATTCGAAATATGTAATAACTGTTCCCGCGTGATACCCCGCCGTTATACTGCACGACGAATGTAGTTGAAACCATGGTGAAGATTTATCAATGAACGAAGATCGACCCTCCCGTCTGGCTCCGGCCAACCCTTTGGTTATTGTGCCTGCGAGAATGGCCTCAAGCCGATTGCCGGGTAAACCTCTGGCTGACATCAATGGCGATGCAATGATCGTTCAGGTCTGGCGACGGGCGATGGAAGCCGACGTCGGACCGGTCGTCGTCGCTTGTGCCGAGCAGGAAATTGTCGATGTAATCTGTGATGCCGGGGGACGTGCGGTGCTTACCCGCCCTGACCACCCTTCGGGCTCAGACAGGGCCTTTGAAGCTTTAACCAAAATTGACCCGCAAGGAAGCCACGACGCCATCGTAAACGTTCAAGGGGACTTGCCGACAATTGAAGCCCAGGCAGTTCGTACCGCCCTAAAACCACTTGAAAATCCTCAAGTCGATATCGCTACCCTGGTTTGCGAAATCACCGAAGAAGAGGAAAAAGACAACCCCAATGTAGTCAAGGCCGTCGTATCGATGGAAGACGGATCGGTTATCGGAAGGGCGCTTTATTTCAGCCGCCAGCGCGTCCCTTCAGGAGACGGACCGCTGTACCATCACATCGGTCTTTACGCCTTTCGCCGCGGAGCGCTCGAACGTTTCGTTGAGCTCGATCCGGCGCTGCTGGAGCAGCGGGAAAAACTGGAACAGTTGCGCGCTTTGGAGGCGGGGATGCGTATTGACGCCGCGCTCGTTGACACGGTGCCTTTGGGTGTCGATACTCCGGCGGACTTAGAGCGCGCACGCCGTATGCTCGCATGAATTTTTTAAAGTTAAAGGCTGTAGCAAATGACTGACGCGGATAACAAAATCGCTTTCCAGGGCGCGCAAGGAGCCTATTCGGATCTTGCTTGTCGTAACGTCCATCCCGATATGGAAACCCTGCCGTGTCATACCTTTGAGGATACCTTCGCCGCAGTTCAGGATGGCCGCGCCAAACTGGCGATGATTCCTATTGATAATTCAGTCGCCGGGCGGGTTGCCGATATCCACCATCTGCTCCCGGCGTCGAATCTGCATATTATTGGAGAGCATTTTCAACGGGTCGATCATCATTTGTTGGCTTTGCCGGGCGCCAAAATAGAGGACCTGACCCATGTTCATTCTCATGTTCATGCCTTGCCGCAGTGTCGTAATGTGATACGTGAATTAGGTTTGGAGCCGGTCGTCTATGCCGATACCGCCGCAGGCGCACGGATGATCGCCGAACAGGGCGAAACCACCCATGCAGCCATAGCATCGGAACTGGCCGGGCAAATCTATGGCCTTGAATCCCTGCGCGCCAATATCGAGGACGCGGCGCACAACACCACCCGCTTCCTAATCATGACCCAGGAAGACGAGTTTCCGCGCTACGACGGCAGCAACTGGGTGACCAGTTTTGTTTTCAAGGTCCGGAATGTACCGGCGGCGCTTTATAAGGCCATGGGGGGGTTTTCCACCAACGGTGTCAACATGACCAAGCTGGAAAGTTATATGGTCGACGGCAATTTCTACGCTACCCAGTTCTATGCGGAAATCGAAGGCCATATCGACGACAAGAGCGTTCAATTGGCGATGGAGGAACTGGATTTCTTTACTTCGATGGTTAAAGTTCTGGGCGTTTTTCCAGCCAATCCGTTCCGCCAGGAACAGGGATAGACGAAGTAGGCTACTTGTCCCCGGCCAGCCATTCGGCGATCAGCCAATGGGCGATGGAATCCTCTCTCGGCAGGCGAATCCCCAAGTCTTTGATGTTCATCACTTGAGTCTTTGTGAACCATTGGGCGTCTTCAAGTTCATCATCGCCGACATTGATTTTTGTGCTTAGCGCTGTGGCGCGATATCCCAGCATCAGCGAGGCCGGAAACGGCCATGGCTGGGACGCCCGGTATTGAACATCGTCAACACGAACGCCGGTTTCTTCGAAAACCTCCCGGATTACGGCCTGTTCCAGGTTTTCTCCCTGATCGACGAAACCGGCCAGCGTCGAATACATTCCTTTGGGTAGATTCGGGTGGCGTCCCAAAAGGCAGGCGCCGCCTTCGGGGCCTGGACGGGTGACCAACATGATAACCGCCGGATCGGTTCTGGGGAAATGCTCGCGTCCGCAATTTTCGTTGCTGCATCGCCGCATGCGCCCGCCTTGGTCCGACAGGGTCGGGTTGCCGCAATCGCTGCAAAACCGGCTATGGCGGTGCCAATACATTAATCCACGCGCATGGGCCAGAAGCGAGCCGTCATGACCGTCCATCAGGACCCCGACCTGACGTAAATCCAGAAACTCAGCCTTCCCCAAGACAGGCGACAAAGTCGGCAGTTCATGCTCGGACAAATCAACGGAGAAATAAGCGCGATCGTCCTCGTCGGCGTCCAATCCCAGTAGTGCGATCTCTCCGGCGATTTCCAGCAGGCCCCGCGCGTGATCTCCTGAAAGTGTAACGGCGACAGGCGAATCGCGCCCGAGAATCAGGTTGCGATTCCGCCAAACCGGTACAATTCGCGAGTTTCTGTCTCTTAAGCGGGCTATAAACCAGCTTTCATCGGAAAAAAATGCAGGCGATCTAAGAAGCCGGTTTTCGCTGTAATAGATTTTCTCAAACATGGTAACAGCCTGATCTCAAGAGTGTTTTTTATGCCGCCATACTCTCATGTGGGCGTTGGGCTTTAAACCCTGAACTGACAATTTAGGCAATCCGCTAAGTTCAACGGATTTACCTGTTGGTTCTCAATGCCTTACTTGATAATTTTCATGCACGATAGAAAAGACCTCCTTAAGGGCAGTTGGGGGGGGTGGAAACGGGGACGATCTGACGGATGAAGGCTTTACGGCCAACTGCGCTGATGCTCGCGCTGTTCGCGCTTACTTCGTGCGCATACGCCCCTGGTGATATTTCGTTCATCGTGAATCGTTGCGGGGCTGACTACAGCGAATATCTGCAAGGTATCGACTGGGAAAAAGCCAAAAAAATTAAGGTCAGAATTCGCCAGGGTGATTTCCGGCCCTCCTATATTGGCATGTACATGGAACAAGCCTATGTCATGTCGATTGAAAATGCCGACGATTCAAGTCATTCGTTTCGCGCAATAGAGTTTTTCCGTGCTGTAGCCCTGGAAGGCCTTCGCGAGGTTGGCGAGTCATTTCAGAATGTTGAGTGCCTGGACGGCATAGCCATACCGCCCCGCAAAACCATGGAACTGCGTTTCGTCGCCGTCCGCGATGGCACTTATGAATTTGATTCCAATCCATTGATGATCTCCCTGGCGATGGTCGGCAGCAGCGGCGGTTTCATCACCATTGAACCGCCCAGAATTATTTCAGAAAGCCCGCTTAAATCATTGAAATTAAGGGAAAGCTCTGCCCTCGGCCCGGTAGAGGAAGAAGCCAAACCTCCGGGACTATTCGACGACCCGGAAGAAGATTCAGGTCCGGGCCTGTTTGATGATCAGGAGGAAACCACAGAACCACCCCCGGGCTTGTTTGACGATGAGGACGTGCCTGACGAACCGCCGACCGGCCTGTTCGATGATGACGAACCTCTACAGCCAATTGAGCCATCGCCGTCCATGCCCGTCGAATCTGTACCTGCGCCGGATCTGGAGCCTGAAGAGAAGCCTGATGAAGGCTTATTCGGTGAGCCCATCCAACCGGACGTGACGGAGCCGCAACCCGATGAAGGCTTGTTTGGCGAACCGGCGCCTGAGTTAGTGCCGGACGAAACTCCGCCAGAAGCGCCGATTGTCGATGTGACGCCCGAAATTCCGTCCGATGAGCCTGCTGAGGAATTGTTCGAGGTAGATCCGGAAGTTATTGAAGAAGAAGAGGAAATTGTCGAAACCGAACCAAAGGCGCCCGTAGAAGAACTGTTCGAGCCCGAAGAAGAGCTGTTTTTCGAAGAGGAGCCTACGACAGAGATTCCAGACGAAACGCTGCCTGAAGCCCCGATAGAAAGTGTGGATGAGGTCCCCGAGAGCGTGACGGCTGAAACAGAAAAAACCGTGCCCGAAGCGGTGCCTGTTCCCGAGGTTCCCTCCGCAATACCGGAAGGGTATGCGCCCCTGGATGGCCCGCCGGCAGATATCTATTCAGACCCACCCGACGCCGTGAATACCGGTCCCGGTAGCGGCGGAGATAGTGGCGAGGATCTGCTTGGTAGTACGGGCTGAGATTAAAATTTTCCAAGGCCGATTTATTCCCCGTTGATCGGCTTCGGAATTCGTTGACCAACCCACCCGGTGGACTGCTATAGTGCACGCGGGAGATCGGTGCTGGACGGATGACTCGCCAACCCGGTCAGGTCCGGAAGGAAGCAGCCGTAACGAGATTTAGTTCGGGTCGGCATTCGGTCTCCCACCCTATTTGCACTTCGGTCTTTTTCCATTAGGTTGGTCCTATTCTTTTCAAGTAACCGAAGGTTATTGCAAACCCATTATGACCGACTCGAGCGAATCCGATATTTCCGACGATTATACCGTACTTGCGCGCAAGTACCGTCCAACTTCCTTTTCCGGTTTGATCGGACAGGAAGCGATGGTCAGGACGTTGACCAACGCCATCGAATCCGGACGCCTTGCCCATGCTTTCGTGTTGACCGGCGTTCGCGGTGTTGGCAAGACGACAACGGCGCGCATTATCGCCAGGGTGCTGAATTGTATCGGCGAGGACGGCGAAGGCGGGCCGACGGTAAGTCCCTGCGGGGTCTGTGAGCACTGTAGCGCGATTGCCGAAGACCGCCATGTCGATGTCCTGGAAATGGATGCAGCCAGCCGGACCGGCGTCGACGATATCCGCGAATTGATCGAAGGCGTGCGCTATCGGCCTACCTCGGCCCGCTACAAGGTCTATATCATCGATGAAGTGCATATGCTTTCCAAGAACGCCTTCAACGCCCTGCTGAAGACTTTGGAGGAGCCGCCTGAACACGTGAAATTCATTTTTGCGACGACGGAAATCCGCAAAATTCCGGTCACCGTGTTGAGTCGGTGTCAGCGCTTCGATCTCAGGCGCGTTGAATCCGAAACACTTTGCGTTCATTTCAAGGGTCTCGCCGACAAGGAAGGAGCCGAGATCAGCGATGCCGCTCTGAACCTGATCGCCCGTGCAGCAGACGGTTCCGTGCGCGACGGCCTCAGCCTGCTCGATCAAGCTATCGCCCATGGTTCCGGCGCCGTAGATGACCAGCAAATCAGGGACATGCTGGGCCTTGCAGACCGTTCAAAGACATTCCAGCTTCTTGAGGCTGTTCTGAAAGGCGATATCGCTCCGGCGCTTGAATTATTCGAACAGCTCTACAAGGACGGAGCGGACCCTTCGACGGTGATCGAAGATTTGCTGGAAATTACCCACTGGCTTACCCGCATTAAAATCGTGCCCAGCGCTGCCGACGATCCCGGTGTGCCGGAGATCGAACGGGTTAGTGGCCGTGATATGGCCGGAGGGCTTCAAATGGCGGCCATCGCCCGTGCCTGGCAAATGCTGCTTAAAGGCCTGGGCGAGGTACGAAACGCCCCTTCGCCGGTACAAGCTGCTGAAATGGTATTGGTGCGTTTGGCTTACGCCGCCAACCTGCCTACTCCGGCGGAAGCCCTAAAAACGATGGAGGGTGACGACAACAAGGCTCCTGGGGCTGCTTCTTCCTCCGCATCGGCCGCACCTTCGCCGCAACCCATTGCATCGAAACCTGTTGCCAACGAACCCCAATCCCTGCCGGTATCACCGCCGGATCCAGACCAGCCACGTGCGACTCTGTCGGGTGGCGACACAGTTCAAGCGCTGAAACCGCTCTCAGAACCGGCGATCGACCCTGAACCCGAAACACAATCTGTTTTCCAGGCCGATACGGAAGACAATCCGGACCCTAAGAATTTGACGCAAGTAGCCGAATTAGCAGGAAACAAGGGCGAAGCGATCTTACGCGCAAACATCATCAACAATGTGCATCTTGTCGCCTTCGAGCCAGGCCGGATCGAGGTTGCCCTTGGCGAGCATGCACGCCGCGAATTGCCTTACGATTTGGCCAAATTCTTAAGCGAAAACACATCCCGGCGTTGGGTCGTAACGGTCTCTAACGAGGCCGGAGATTTACCCCTGCAACACCAATGGGACGCCCAGGCTGCCCACGAGCGCGCCCGCGCCGCTGATCACCCCCTGGTTAAGGCGGTACTGGAAACCTTCCCCGATGCGACCATCGGCGAGGTCAGAAGTCCTTCCACCTTAAAAGAAGACTAGAGACGCCAATGATCGAGCTTCATTTTTCGCCGGGGAACGCCAACCTGGCGCCACACTTTATCCTGCTGGACATCGACGCCAAGTTCCGACTGGTCCCAGTCGACCGGTCCGTAAACGCCCATAAATCGCCGGAATATATGAAGCTGAACCCGTTCGGGCGAATTCCGGTAATGGTTGACGGCGATCTGGTGCTCTTCGAATCCGCGGCCATATGCCTGCACCTCGTCGATTCCCATCCCAATTGCGGGCTTGCTCCGACGCAAGGAACGCCCGAAAGGGCGCATTTCTATAAGTGGCTGATGTTTCTGACCAATACCATCCAGCCCGATATCCTGATGTACTACTACCCGGACCGCTATACCACCGACCGAAAGACTGACGCTGTAAAGGCGGCGGCGGAAAATCGCCTGATCGATTTCTTCTCGCGCGTTGATGATCACTTGGGCGAAGGCGGCCCCTACCTGCTGGGAGAAACTTTTTCGGCCGCCGACTATTACCTTCTGATGGTGTCGCGCTGGGGAAGGCCATTGAAAACGCCTCCGCGCGACATGAAACACCTGGGCTCCACGCTGAAAATTATTGCTGAGCGCGACGCCGTCAAAGGCGCATTCGCAGCCGAAGACATCGAGCCTCCGTTCGTCTAGGGAGCCTAAATGTTCTCAGCGAAGCCTGAACCGGAGGCGGCAACCTTATAAGTCTCTACCGGGGTGCGGATGCCTTTCAGGTCACAAAGACCGACCGGCTCAAGCTGGATTTCATTGTCAACTTCAACCTGCGCCCTCTTATCGAGCAAAATTTCGCCATCCATCGCCTTATCGCACAGTCGGGCGGCAATGTTTACGGCGTTCCCGATGGCAGTATAGTCATAGCGCCCTTCGGAACCGATCAGGCCAAGTGTCGCGTAACCGTACGAAATACCGATTCCCAAACCGATTTCGTGTCCAAGTTCTTTCCAGTGGGACTGAATTTGGGCAAAAACCGTCCTCATTTCGCAAGCCAGATTTGCCGCTTCGGCAACAGGATTGGGGCTCGGCAGGGGATCATTGAAAATCACCATTAAGCCGTCACCGGCCCTGAATCCAATAGTGCCGCCGTGTTGGGCCACCATTTGACCCATGCGCTCGTGGACGGTTTGCAGTACGTCCATAACTTCTTCCGGTTCGACGGCTTCTGAAAACGCCGTAAAATTTCGAACATCGCAAAAAAGGCAGGCGACTAATCGGCGATGGCTGTCGAGAAGTGATTCATTGCCCTCGGCTGTTATCATGTCAGCAACCTCCGTCGACAGGAACCGTTTGAGGCGTGCCAACTGCTCGATCTCGGTAACCTGCGTTTGAACCTTTTCCTCCAGCGAACTGTTGAATTCCTTCAATTGTTGCGCCTGAACCCGAACTTCCTTGTTGAGGTTCGCCAGCTTCATGTTCTGGTTGAGAAGGGCGGAAATAACCAGAAGCACATATCCAAGGATAAGAATGCGGATGTCGTAGTACGCGTACAACGTACCCGCGATGACAAGCACGGCGCTGATTCCCATTATGAGAGGGATATTACTGTAATGCTGCGAGCGGTCCCGCAACAAACCGATCACAGTAACAAGGCCAAAGCCCCACATGAAGAAGGCCTGCAAGTGGATGTTGATATCGAATTCGCCGAATCCGAAAACAGGCGCCATCAGGGAAATAAGTACCTGAGCATAACAGAATATAAGGGATGTTCCAGCGCCGAGGAACGCAAGAGAACCGAACAACAAGGTTTTTATGTCTCGCTGTTCGTTAATGACGGCTGTCGCCGTTGGCCCTTGAGAATCGTTTTCCATAGACCGGCTTCCAGATACTTCTGTATTGACGCGGAGCGTTACCGGGCTTTGGTTGATGATAACCAATTTCACAAATGTATTAAAGGGGATGACCCGTTAAGGCCAGGTAACCGATTTAATCCTCGCTGTTGCAGCCCGAAAGAAAAGGAAATCATAAAATCAAAGCGTAAACGTATTCCCCGAGGCCTCGCCCCAGGCCTCCATGAATTCCCTCAAGTGCGGGCGGGCTTCGCCTTCAGCTTCGATCAGGGCGACGATGTCGGCGACAGCCTGGTTGTAATTGTCCGTCGACAGCGTTCCACGGTGATGCATGACTCGCAGGAAGACCAGGTAGGTGTTCAGCACATCGGTTTCGCAATAATCGCGAATTTCCGTAATTCGCCCTTCGTCAAACATCGATGCTACTTTCGAGCCGTCAACGCCGAACTTTCCGGGGAACCCCAGGACGGAACAGACCTCGTCCAGCTTGCCCCGGGCCGATGCCCCGTAGTCGGACAGAACTTCCAACAGGTCGCAGTGCCAGTCGGCGGAGTAACGAGACTGGTAGGAATTCCATTTGTCGCCGGCTCCATACAACCAGGGGGCCTGGATGCCGTGGGCCATGGCCCGATATTTCAGCACCGGCAAATCAAATCCTCGGCCGTTGTAGCTTACCAGGCGCGGCTTTAGTCTTTCGAAATAGCCAAAGAACCCCTGCAGCAGTGTTTTCTCATCGAATCCGGTCTCACCGCCGCTGCGCAATTCGCGCAAGTGATAGCTCTCGCCACCGCCGGAACGCTCAATTTCCGCTTCCAGGAAACTGATCGCGACAACCTTATGAAAGGGTTGGCGGGGAAACGGGTTCTTGCCGCCGGTAATTTCCAGATGGTAGCGCTCCAACTCTTCACGCCGAGCCTCAATATCCGGATCGTCGAAACCGGTCAGGTTGGGAACGGCGTCAGTATCGGGAATGGTCTCGATATCGAAAACAAACAGGTTTTGATGCTGCATCTCCCCCCCTTAGTGATATAAAGAGCGCGCTTCTTATATCTAATATCTAACACCGAACACCAAAGAGAGAAAGTTTATGAAAAACCTGGCCGGTATGATGAAACAGGCGCAGCAGATGCAGGACAAGATGAAAAGCCTGCAGGACGAATTGGCCGCAATGGAGGTTACCGGATCGTCCGGCGGCGGCATGGTTGAAGTCACCCTGAGCGGAAAGCACGAAACAAGGCGCGTCAAGATCGACCCCTCGCTTATTGTCGCCGACGACGCCGAAGTTCTGGAGGACCTGATCGCCGCCGCCTTCAACGACGCCAAGGCCAAGGTCGAGACCATGATGCAGGAAAAAATGTCAGAGCTGACCGGCGGCCTGCAATTGCCGCCTGGAATGTCGCTTCCTTTCTAGGATCGGGTATTTCAAATGGCCGAAAACCAGATTGATAGTCTGATCCACCTGTTGGCCAAGTTACCGGGCCTGGGGCCGCGTTCGGCCCGGCGCGCAGTTTTGCACTTAATGAAGCGCCGTGAATCCCTGCTAACGCCATTGACCCGGGCGCTGGAAGACGCCGCGGAGAATATCTCCACCTGTTCTATTTGCGGCAACCTGGACACCCGGGACCCCTGTTCGGTATGCCAGGATACCAAACGCAGCGATGCCTATATCTGTGTTGTAGAAGAGGTCGCCGACTTGTGGGCTTTGGAGCGCACGCCCGCTTTTCGTGGCCGCTTCCATGTGCTGGGCGGCACCCTGTCAGCGCTCGACGGCATCGGGCCGGAGGATCTAAATATTCCGAACTTGCTTAGCCGAGCCAGGACGGAAGAAGTGCAGGAAGTGATTTTGGCAACCAATGCCACTGTCGATGGCCAGACGACCGCCCATTACATCGCCGAGCGGCTGGCGGATTGCAACGTCAAGATATCGGGACTCGCCCACGGGGTGCCGGTCGGCGGCGAGTTGGATTATCTGGACGAAGGAACTTTAAGCGCCGCACTAAAGGCGCGCCATCCAGTCTAATTTAATTTTAACGCTGCATTAACGGCCGTGATTTGTTCCTCGACCGATATGGCGGCCTCGGAATTAATGTCCAAACCGCGATCCTCGAACACGTCCGTATCGGGATGTTCTTTGCACCAGTTTTCAACGGCCTCATCGCGCTGATTTATCAGGTTGACGATCTGCGGCCTGAAAAGACGCAGCATGGCTGTCAGCCAGATATTGACCGGCCAAGACGGCGGCACCAGATCGATCTCGAAATGCTCCAGCATGTCTATAGTGTCCTCGGCGCTGTACCAGTTTTCCGCTGTGACCCACCGGTTGGTGGTAAACAGGGATATTGGGTAACCTGCGTTGTCCATGGAAATGGCGATCAAGTGACAAATCGTGTCTTCGCGCTCATCCATGTAGTCCATATGGGTTTGTTCTATTGGTTGGACGCCTTGTGCCATCCCCTTCTCGCGCAGGAATGTATGGAAGTGGCCATGCTCTCCCTCCCGGTGGGCGTGGTAGTAATATTGACTGTGGCTTTCCGGATCGTAGATATCGCCCGGTGGATAGTGATCCAGTTCGATGAAAGGCTCGTTGCCGCGCAGCACTTCGCCGACGATATTGTCGGTGGATTTTTGCAGCACCCGATAACATTCCAGAATCTGCAAGCCGGCCTCACGCATACCTTCAAGCTCGTCTCTGCCCAGGTTCGCAAAGTCAAGTGTCATGGGTTTACTCATATCTCAATTGTTAACTGAAAGTGGCGGCCGGGCAATAGCCGGAAAAAAAAGGACCGGCAAATACCGGTCCTTGGTTTTTTGTAGGCGATTAGCCTTAATTGGTGGAACAAGGGTTTTTCGACCCACACGGATTGCACGGGTTTTTCGCCGCACATGGGTTGCATGGATTTTTTGCCGCACAAGGATTGCACGGGTTTTTCGCCCCACAGGGGTTGCAAGGATTTTTCTTCGCGCCACAGGGATTGCAGGGACTGCATCCGTGGCTGTCGGCGATTTGAACGTTTGATGCCGCCACCGCCGGACTAAGGGTTACGGCTGCACCGACGCCGGTTAAGAGGGCCAGGCCGATGGCGGTAGTTGTGACTTTCGATCTAAACATGATTCTTCCCAAATCAGGCTATTGACGGACCATGGATGGACGCGTCTTCATTTGACGTCAGCCTTTCTGGCCTAATTTGCCGCGCACGGGTTACACGGGTTTTTCGCAGCACAAGGATTGCAAGGGTTCTTGGCCGCGCACGGGTTGCACGGATTCTTCGCAGCACATGGGTTGCACGGGTTTTTGGCCGCGCATGGATTACAAGGATTGCAAGGGTTGCACGGGTTTGGTCCCCTGGCGATGAATGCCTGCTGCAAACTCGCCGTGTAGGCCGTCACCGCCGCCAGTTCGCGTGAGTCCCACGGGAACGGTTTCGCAGCCATCGGGGCCAACATGCAGAACTGAACCATTTCATCCAGAGAAACGGATTTCACGCCGCTGCTTTCCATGGGCATCTCGACCATATGGGGATAAGGCTTCATGAACGTATTGTTGAAAAGCTCCAGGTCGGCGTGACAGGTCTGGCAAGACATGTCGTTGGTCGAAAGCTTGGTGTCCTTGAAGAGCCTTTCGCCTTCGGCCACCAGTTCGGCCATGTTGCCCTTGTAAAGTACTGTTCCTTTCGGGCGAACGACCAGTTTAGGGTCGATTTCGGCACCGGCGCACGGATTACAGGGATTACAAGGGTTACAAGGGTTACAAGGGTTTTTAGCAGCGCACGGATTGCAGGGGTTGCAGGGATTTTTCTTGGCTGCGCATGGATTACAGGGATTTTTTGCGGCGCATGGATTGCAAGGGTTGCAGGGATTTTTCTTGGCTGCACAGGGGTTACAAGGGTTACACGGGTTCTTAGCTGCACAGGGGTTACATGGGTTGCACGGGTTCTTGGCTGCACATGGATTGCACGGATTACAGGGACTACACGGGTTCTTTGTTGCAATGTGTTTCAGCAACTGAGCCTGGGCGCGAGACATAGCAGGCGGGTTAAGATTTCCCGCGCCCGCCTGAACCGGCTGGGGTCCGATAAGGGCGCCGCCCAAAGCGACACCTCCGCCAATAAGTGCGGGCAAGACAGTAGAGGACATCAGCCTCATGTCGAAGGATTTCACGTCGTCTCTCCTGTTGATTTGTTATGATTTTAAAACGCAATAACAATTGGAAAATAAATGACAAAATAAGTCGGGTTTTTCCAATCACGGTTATTCACATATTTGTGACAACCATGAATAGTTACTCAGAAGAAAAGATGTCGTGGTGAGACCCAAGATGGCTCTGCTTGCCTATTATCGGGAGGCAAGGAAGCCCCGGCTATGCCAAGGTCGGCAAACTTTTCAGGAAAGGGAGAAAACGGCAAATAGGAAATCTAGGATTGCCGACGCAATTCCAGGATGGTCTGGAGGATTTTCGGGCTATCCCATTCGCGACCGCCGACAGCCTTATAGGCAATGCGCCCTTCGGGGTCGAGGATGAAAGTAGTCGGATAGCCCTTCGTCGGCCATGAACGGGCGACACCGCAATCCGCGTCGAAAAGCACGGGGAATTCCATGCGTTTTTTCTCAGCAAATGAGCGAACCTTGTCCAGTTTGCCGCCGACATGAACTGCCAGCATAACCACGTTTTCTTTCTTAATCTGTTCCCAGGCCCGGCGCATTGATGGTATTTCGGACCGGCACGGCGGACACCAGGTGGCCCAGAAGTTGACAACAACGACCTTGCCCTGAAAATCAGATAGCTGGACTTTTTCGCCACTGAGATTGTACAGGGTGAAATCCAAAGCAGTTGGCCGTTCCGGAATTTGCTGCAACCGGTGCCCCATGTTTGCTGCAGACGCGCTTTGGGAATTCGTGGCCGCAGCAAAGGTGGCGATAACAATCAATAAAAGGAAGGTGCGGATTTTCAACAAAAACGTATCGAACATTGTCCAGGCGAATTTCCCAAAAAATAGTTTCAGCAATATCTAGTCACAGGCCGGCGAGGCCGGGTCGTTATCGGTCGATTATAAAGCGCTTACGTTCAGAAGATGCCCGCTGCAAACCATTCTTCGCAGCCCTTCCCCAAGGTTCAATCAGGACAAGGCTTTCTTGAATTTATTCAAATTCGAAGCTCATATTATCGGGTTTTAAATCTTGGAGGAATATCAAATCGAGCGAATTGTGATCTACGTTACATTGCCATGTGACTATAAACACCAGCCGATTAGGCGAAAAAAAGATTTAACTCATTGATATTTAAGCTAAATAAAATGGAAGCCTGCTCAATCGAAAAAGCGTTCTGACATAAAATGACATAATTGAGTGGCGACAAATAGGAGCCAAAAAGGCGTTTTCGGCAACTTTAAGAAAAGCGATGACTAAATTTGTACATCTTCTGGTAGGGTTTGCTTCAAGCATTTTGCTGGCGCTTATTTATTTCCATGCAGTTCCTGCAGCAAGTGCCGAAGGGTTTCATCCACCCGAAACGATCATAGTAGCCGCAGGGCCATTCCTCACGGGTTCGGACCGCAGCGAGCGGGAAGCCGCCTATTTGTTGGACGAGAAAGCCTATGGGCACAGCGCAACCCGAAATGGCCGATGGTATGAAAGCGAAGGAGAGCGCCGGAAGATTTCAATTGATACCTATGTTATCACCCGGAACCTGATCACGAATGCTGCGTATTCTTTGTTCGTTAAGGACACGGGCCATCGTCGCCCTCAGGTTGGTAGGGAAACATGGAACGGGTACGGTCTCATCCATCCATTCGCCCGGACGAAGAAATTTTCCTGGACTGGTTCTGATCCGCCTAATGGGCGAGAGGATCATCCGGTGGTGCTGGTCAGCCATGGAGACGCCAAGGCCTATGCCCGCTGGCTTAGTGAAAAGACGGGTCAAAACTGGCGGTTGCCCAGTGAAGCCCAATGGGAGAAAGCGGCGCGAGGGATCGACGGTCGTCGCTTTCCCTGGGGCTACGACTTTGATCCAACGCGTGTGAACTCTCATGACCGAGGGCCGTTCGACACAGTGCCGGTGGGAAGTTTTCCGACCGGCGCGAGTCCGTTCGGGCTGTTGGACGCCGCCGGGCAGGTTTTCGAATGGACTGCCAATCAGGTGGCCAATGGGCGCTTCATCGTCAAGGGCGGATCGTGGGACGACAAGGGTTGCGGAATCTGCCGACCGGCGGCGCGCCATTCAAGGCCGGAAAACTTGAAACACATCCTGATTGGTTTTCGGCTAGTTCGTCACGATTAGGCGATAATCGGGCGTGGTGTTCAGGGGGCAGGAAAACAGGTACTCGCCGGGTTTCAGGGTCACTTCGTATTTGCGGCTCTTTCCCGTCGTCAACCCCCCACCGGAAACGCTGATCTTGGAAAGTTTGTGCAATGGATTACGCCAGTCATAGTCTTTCTCCCTGAGCCAAAACCCAAGCTCGTAGGGTACGTTTTTGTTGGTCACGCTGAAGATAAAGTCGCCTGCCTTCAATTCCATCACGCGTGCCTTTTCGAGCCGGGATTTTGTCGTCTTGGCATTGATAGCTTCACAGTCGGCCTTTTTGGTGGTTTTGAATCCCTGATCTTTTTCCACGTCGAGAAATTGGCAGGGGACCTGAGTCAGTTCGATAAGTTCGGCCGAAGTTGCTGGAAAGGAAAAAGCAACAACGGGGAGGAAAAGAATGAAAATTCGGAACATTTAAATCTCCAAAATCCAATTAAGCGGAAGACGTGACATTGGCGGAGTCCAATCGAAAACGGCCGCGTAAAGCAATACCGACGGCATTGCCGGGAAGCGCGCACAAAATCCAAACCCATCCATGCAGGCTAGAGGATGCTACGCCGCTGAAAAATGCACCGATATTGCAGCCGTACGCCAATCTGGCCCCGTACCCCATCAGAAGACCGGCTATGATCGCGGCCAAAAGAGGCCCAGGCCTGGACGGCATGCGTTTGTAAAAAGTTCCGGCCAGGCTTGCGGCCAACAGGGCGCCCAGCAAGACGGCGATGTTCATTACCGACGTGGTGTCGCTCAGTATGGAACGCCCTAAAGCAGCTTGTTGAAAGCCGCCGCTCCAAAAGGCATTGCTCATTGGATCCCAGCCCGCAAATGCTGCGATCTTTGCGCCCCACAAGGTAAATGCCCAGGTGATCGACCAGGCGTGACCGGCGACCAAAAGTGTCGCCCAGTTCAGCAGGGCCAGGGCCAGGGCGCTGACAAAAAGCGGCCAGGGGCCTTTCAGTATGGAAGCTCTATTAAGACCATTGCGCCATCGGGTAATAGGCTGCAGGGTCCAGCCGCTCAATCGCAATCCGGCGAAAACCAAGGCCAACGCACCGACCTGCAGGGGAAGGGCGATTTCCCATCCAAGCTCGCGGGCAAGTGAAATACCACCAACGCCGGGTAACGTCTGCCACCAGCCAATATCCAGACTGCCCCAGAATGCCCCGACACAGAAAAACACTAGAACCAACATGGTTCGAATATTGCCTCCTCCCGCCGTATAAAGAACACCGGAGGCGCAACCGCTACCTAGTTGCATGCCGATGCCGAAAATAAAGGCCCCGAACCCCATCGAGATGCCTATGGGCGCAACCGACCCCGTCACGCCATGACCGAAGGCGCTGCCCTGGGCCAGGATCGGTGCGAACAACAGAATCGCCGCCATCAGCATGACGATCTGGGCCGCGACGCCGGTCATATCGCGCTGGGTTAGCAATTTTCTGTATGCGCCGGTAAAACCGAACGAGGCATGGTACAGGGCGACGCCCATGGCTATTCCGATGATAAAAAGCAGGGCGCGGGTTGGATTATCCAAAAATATGGCGGCAAACAGCACCGCGGCGATTGTGCCGCCGACCAAAAAAATTGCCCTCTGGGCCGGAGCAAGACCGGGTGCTTTCTCTGCCAACATGGTTTCTTACATATAGGAAACCAGGTTCACGTTGGCGTCACTTTGTCGTGAGAGGTGGGCTGGAGATCAATCCTTCATTCCCGGGAAAGGCACAAGCTGCGGCGGGTCGTCGTCTTGTCCCGGCAGTTCATCGCCAGAGGCTTCTTCACCCAACTGCATTTCCTCGATACGGACGCCTCGTTTGGTGACCTTGTCCGAAGATATCCTGATTTCGCGGATATCCTTGCTGGCCTGGTTGAAGTGGCTTTCCAGGTTGTCGACCCGTTTATCCATTCGACCGACGTCCTCCAGCAGCTTCAAAACCTCGGCCTGGATAAGCCCGGCCTGTTCGCGCATGGAGGCGTCCTTTAATACGGCGCGGATGGTATTCAGGGTAGCCATCAAAGTCGTCGGTGAAACGATCCATACGCGTCGCTTGAAGGATTCCTCAACTACGCTGCGAAAATTTGCATGAAGTTCCGCATACACGGCTTCTGAAGGCAGGAACATCAACGCCGATTCGGCGGTCTCGCCGGGGATGATGTACTTCTCGCTGATGTCCTTGACGTGTTTCAAGACGTCGGCGCTAAAACCGCGAGAAGCCTGCGCTTTCGAATTTTCATCGTTGGCGTCCCTGAGTGCGTGATAGCTCTCCAAAGGGAACTTGGCATCGATGACGATGGAGCCCGGCGGTCCCGGCAGGCGTAGCAGGCAATCGGCCCGCTTTCCGTTGGACAATGTCGCCTGGAAATCAAAAGCCGACGGGGGCAGCATCGAAGAAACCAGATCATTGAGCTGAATTTCACCGAATGCGCCTCTGGCCTGCTTATTCGACAAAATATCCTGCAGGCCGACGACTTGTTCGGAGAGGTTGGTGATCTTCTGCTGGGCGGCGTCGATAACAGCAAGGCGCTCGTGCAGGTCGTTCATGGTTTTGCCGGTTTTTTCCGTGTGCTGGGTCAGGCCATCGCCGATGCGCTTGGAAACCGCATCCAGGCGCTGCTCCAACGTCAGATTGACCTGGGCTTGAGCGGCTGCCTGCGCTTCGCCCATCTGCGCCAGGCGTCCGGCCAGTTCAGATTGAGTTTCGCTCAATTTTTGCGCCTGCTCCGCGGCCCTTGCCTGACCGATTCGCAACATAATGATGGCTGCGACAACGATGCCCAGAGCCATCAAAGCAACAATCAGCGTAATGATATCCATAGCCGAATCTTTCCGAATCCTTATTGCAAAAGATTGCCCGACACGGATCAGAAAGGCAAATACCCATGAAAAACTTGCGGTATAACGCAGATGTGAAACCCTTTGATTCAGTTTTCGTGGTTGCCGGGTTATGATAGTATAAGTCGAACTAATGAGGGGTGAAGACAGTCCATGGAAGCACCGCACAAGTCGCTGCGACCGTTGCTGCATTATTCCAGCGCCAGTATTATCCTGGCCGTTTATGGCGTCCAGGTATGCCCGTTCCTTGAAACCCTAAGCGTTTTTCAGTTGGTCATCCCCATTGTCATTGGACTCGTCGTTCAGTACGCCTTGCGTGGTCCGGTTCGTTCGATATTCGTTGGCCGCGTCGTTCAGGAACACCGAACTTTGAGAATTTTCGGGGTCGAATTTGTCCTGTTTGTTCTTACCGGCGCGGCCCTGGCGGTTTTCAATTTTATTGTCTACGACTTCCCATGGATCAGTGGCTCCAAAGTCTTCATCGGATTTGCCATGCTGGGTTTTTTCGCTGCTATTGATCTGGCTTTGGAGTGGCAGCGCGATATGGTCGACCACATCTGCCGCACCGGGCAACACATGGCGGTTGACGAAAACTATTTCCCGCTTTCGGGAAAGCTTGGATTGTTCGCCTCCATCAGCGTCATCTTCATTCTTAGCGTCGTCTTCCTCGTCATCAGCAAAGACCTGTTCTGGCTTTCCGAAGTCGGCAGAAGCGTTTCTTATGAAGACGCGCAGATGTGGATATTGGCTGAAATCGCCTTTGTCGTCGGTGTGATCCTGGTTCATGTACTGAATGTCATTTATTCGTACGTCAGAAACCTGCGTGGCTTCCTGGACAATGAAAACGGTGTGTTGAAGCAGGCGACACGCGGCGAATTGGATGGATTCGTCCCTGTCGGCACCAACGACGAATTCGGCATTATGGCCCTGCACACAAACGAAATGGTCAAGGGCTTGCGCGAAACGACGGAGGAAATCCGTCGTACCCGCGATGTTTCCATTCTGACGTTGGCGTCGCTGGCCGAAACCCGCGATAATGAAACCGGTGCGCATATCTTGCGTACCCAGCGCTACGTCAAAGTCCTGGCCGAACATTTGAAGGACCACCCTCGTTTTGCCGACGTGTTGAACGAGGAAAATATTGAATTGATTTACAAGTCCGCTCCGTTGCATGACGTCGGTAAGGTCGGCATTCCCGACAACATTCTTTTGAAGCCCGGAAAGCTGACGAAAGAAGAATTCGAAATCATGAAAACCCATCCGGCTCTGGGTGCGGAGGCATTGAAAGTTTCGGAAAAAGAGCTGGGTTCGAGCTCTTTCCTGCATTTTGCCCGGGAGATATCCCTCAGCCACCATGAAAAATGGAACGGCAGTGGCTATCCCAGTGGCCTTAAAGGCGACGCCATTCCGGTTTCGGGCCGTCTGATGGCGTTGGCCGATGTTTATGACGCGCTGATATCGGAAAGGGTCTACAAAAAAGCTTTCAGCCACGACGAAGCCCGCACGTTTCTGATAGAGGGCAAGGGAGAACATTTCGACCCGGATGTGGTTGATGCCTTTATCGCCATCGAAGCTCAATTCATTCAGATCGCCGAGAAATTCTCTGATCGCTCGTACTCCGAAAAATCGGAAGAAATCCAAAAGGAAGAACTGGCAATCGCCTGAACAACAGCCTGCTTTACACTTCCCCTGAAGCCGTCAATACTTTTTTGGGAGCCGAAACCGGTTTTTAAAGAGGTGATGGGTATGTATGAGGGCTTTACGCGCAGGCGAATTGATGTCGGGGATGCTCAAATCAATGTTGTTTCGGGCGGTGATGGTCCACCCGTTTTACTGTTGCACGGCTTCCCGCAGACACATGCTGCGTGGCATCGTATCGCCCCGTTACTTGAGAAACATTTCTCGCTGGTGATCCCCGATCTTAGGGGGTATGGCGAAAGCTCGGGTCCTGCACCTGATCCCGAGCATCACAATTATTCCAAGCGTGTCATGGCGCAGGACATGATCTCAATAATGAATGAATTTGGGTATGAGCATTTTTTTCTGGCAGCTCACGATCGGGGAGCACGGGTCGCCTATCGCCTGACCCTTGATCATCCGGACCGGGTCCTAGCGCTCGCCAGCCTGGATACGGTGCCTACGCTGGACGTATGGGAGGCAATGGACTGGAGCGTCGCCTTGGATGCCTATCACTGGCCATTTCTGGCTCAGCCCGCGCCACTGCCGGAGAGGCTAATCGGAAACGATCCCGACTTTTATCTGGATCATCTGCTGGAACGCTGGGCCGGAGGGCCGGATGCTTTGGACAATGCTGCAGTGGCTCAATACAGGGAACATTTTCGCAAACCCTCCGTCTTGCAGGCGATGGCCGAAGACTACCGGGCCGGGGCGACCATAGACCTCCTGCATGACAAAGAAGACCGGGCGACAGGAAAAAAAGTGACCTGCCCGGTGTTCGTGCCCTGGGGCGCCAGATACACCGGCGCATCACCATTGGAGACCTGGAAGAAGTGGGCCGACAATGTCAGTGAGATTCGCATCGACTGCGGCCACTTCATCGCCGAGGAAGAGCCGGTAATTTGCGCCGACGCCCTTCGGGCATTTTTCAGTTAGCCATTTTGGACTTCTATGAAGGTGGCAGAGCCCATTGTTCATAGGCCGTCATGCGCTGATCAGACCCTTCCTCGCGCAGGGAAACAAGCGCTTGATATTCATCCGAATTGTGCCAGGAATCGAGTTTCTCCATGGATTCAAATTCAATGACAAATATCATCTGATGGCCGTCGCTTTCACCATGTAACGTTTTTGGCTGAGCGCCTACAGCAACCGGTTTTGCTCCGAATTTGGCCGCCACGGTTCGGGTATTGGAAATGTAACTTTGGAACTTCTCTTTGTCGGTCACGGTCACTTGTGAAATCATATAGGCTGACATTGGATTTTCCTTTCAGGGATTTAGTTCGTGGTTGTCACCAAAAACAGACCTTTGCCTTTTCTGTTGCCAACTTCGGAATCGACATTATACTTTATTTTTTAAACTATCAACTTTATAATATAAAGTGACAACATTATGAGGACAAATGACCAATTCACGCAGTTACAATTTGCTATGCCCTATTTCGCGGGCGCTGGATCACGTTGGTGATCGCTGGACGCTGTTGATCTTGCGAGATCTCCACGCCGGCCCTGCGCGTTTCAAAGACCTGCAAACAGGCCTTAAAGGCATTGCATCCAACTTACTGTCTGACCGCCTGCAGGCACTTGAGGCGAGCGGGCTGGTCCAGAAAAACCAGTCAGATTTTGACGTGTCCTTGTATTCACTGACTTCGCAGGGCGAAAAAACTGATCAGTTGTTGTTTGAACTTGCGCGATTTGGCCGGCTGATGCCGCACCCATCAAAAGTTAAAAAACCCGGTAATCTCAGAACCATTGCGGTTTCGCTTGGAACTGCATGTAAAAGGGCCGTTGGTCCTGATGACGACTTTGCAGCGACGCTGCTAATAGACGGTGAAGCGTTTAATCTGACGGCCCGCGATTGTGATGCACATATTCGTGCAGGCGCAGCAGAAAATCCGGATTTGGTTATGACGACCTCGTATGAGCCAATGATGACGCTGGCCGACGGCGATATGGCAAGGGAGGAATTCGTTTCAAGCCATGTAGCGCTGGAAGTTATGACTCCGGGAAAGGAAAAACAGTTCTTTGATTTGTTGGCGCGTGCCATCCAGGAATTCGGCTGAAAGTTTAGTTGTTGTGGGGAATTAATCAGCTTGGCGCTGAATCCTTCCTCCCAGGCTACAAGCCTGTAACGACTAATATGAAGAGGCGCTTGGTAACTTCTCGTATTTTTTGAAAATTGCCTGAAACCCGCCCTCTGATTTCAGTTTTCCAATTGCCAAGTTCAAACGTTCAACGAGTTCCTTAGAGCCTGGTTTAGATTTGCTGACACAAATTCCATAAGGTATCTCTTCAAGCGTTTTAAGGTGGACCTTTCCTGCCCAGTCGTGATCATCGTCCGCCAAATAGGCTTGAAGAACCCTTCGATAGCCTAAGAATGCGTCAAAACGTTTTGCAAAAAGCATCGGCAGAATACTTGTATCACTTGATACCGTGATAAAGTCCTTAATACCCAAAGAAAGCAAAATACTCTCGGTCGCATATCCGTCGGAAACTCCCAACTTGCTTCCTAATACTTTGAGCTGATCTATCGATTGGAACTTTCCTTCAAGCTTAGAACCGGTCAGCGTTGCCACTACAATGTCGCCAGAATCAATTGTTTCCGTGAACAAAAAATAGTCTTTTCTTTCTGGTCTGGGAGCACATGGAAATACGAGATCACGAACCCCAATTTGAACCAGCTTCGACGCTCGTTTCCACGGATAGTCAATTAGTTCTGAAGAAAGTCCTGCACTTTCGATTATTGCAAAATACAGATCAACACTTACTCCAGAAATATTTCCTGATTGAGACACGTAAGTGAAGGGAGGAATACTAAAAGTCGTTGCCAGAACATTAGCTGACGATTCATCGGCACGCACGAAACTTGAACCAAGAATTATAGATATGGCCGTTAGGGCAAAACTCAATCTATATGACTTTAGAACGCGCATAGACCCAAATTTAGCCCATACCCTATATAGATTAAACCCAATTCACCATTCTTGTGGAGAAGCCGACGGACTATCGGTGTTATTATTGAGCAAGGTTACCCCGTTGCCAGTGTCGCCTTTATTTGGCACGAAAAATGATTCTGATCGTTCCTTTTCGCTATTGGAAAATTTGCAAAATTGTAGTGAATCGAAGTTGGAGATCGCTTCTATTTAAAAGCCGTCCGACACGATAGTGCAGAATTCTTCTTTGGCTTTTAAAGGAAGACGAACAAACCTTTCGGCCGACGCGACAGTCGGCCCATACTATTTATTCAATTCCCGCATTGCACCGTCCAGGCCGTCGATGGTGAGCGGGAACATGCGGTCCGACATGATCTGGCGAATCATGTTGATGGACTGGGTGTGATCCCACCAAGCTTGCGGCGTTGGGTTAATCCATACGGCATGCTCGTACTGGTTCAGCATGCGTTGCATCCAGGTCACGCCGGCTTCTTCATTCCAATGTTCCACCGCCCCGCCGGGATAGACTATTTCATAAGGGCTCATGGAAGCGTCGCCGACGAAGATCAGCTTGTAGTCTTTAGGATAGGTATTGATGACATCGTAAGTGGGGATGCCTTCGTCCCAGCGGCGATGGTTGTCCTTCCACACCCCTTCGTACAGGCAGTTGTGGAAGTAATAGAATTCCAGGTGCTTGAATTCGGATTTGGTAGCCGAAAACAATTCCTCGCACACCTTCACGTGATCGTCCATCGAACCGCCGATATCGAAGAAGATCAGCACCTTGACCTGGTTGTGGCGCTCCGGAACCATTTTCACATCCAGCCAGCCCTGCTTGGCCGTCGCCTTGATGGTGTCGTCCAGATCCAGTTCCGTTTCGGCGCCCTCGCGGGCGAATTTGCGCAGGCGCCGAAGCGCGATTTTGATATTGCGGGTGCCCAGTTCCACCGTGTCGTCCAGGTTCTTGAACTCGCGCTTGTCCCACACTTTGACGGCGCGGCGATGACGGGATTCCTTCTGACCGATGCGAATGCCTTCCGGGTTGTAGCCATAAGCGCCGAAGGGGGAGGTTCCGGCGGTGCCGATCCATTTGCTGCCACCCTGATGGCGCTTCTCTTGTTCGGCCAGCCGTTCGGCCAGGGTCTTCATCAGTTCCTCGAACCCGCCAAGGGATTTCACCTTTTCCATCTCTTCCTTGGTCAGGTGCTTCTCAGCCAGCTTGCGCAGCCATTCTTCGGGGATTTCATCGCCAAAGGCCTCGGAAAGTTTTTCAACCCCTTTGAAGACACTGCCGAAAACCCGGTCGAACTTGTCCAGATTGCGCTCGTCCTTGACCATGCAGGCGCGTGATAGATAATAGAAATCCTCCATGGAATAACACGCCAGGTTTTTCTCCACCGCTTCCAGCAGGGTCAGATATTCCCGCAAACTTACCGGTACGTGGGCGGTGCGCAATTCGGTGAAGAAGTTGACAAACACGGTTCAGATTTATCCTTTTTGGCCACGATTCAGGAAAGCGAGGCGTTCGAACATGTGAACATCCTGCTCGTTTTTAAGCAGCGCCCCGTATAATGGCGGGATCATGTCCTTCTTATTTTCGCTGCGCAGGGCTTCTGGCGGTATATCTTCGGCCAGCAAAAGCTTGATCCAGTCAAGCAACTCCGATGTTGAAGGTTTCTTTTTCAGGCCCTGGACATCACGCACCAGATAGAAGGCGGACAGCGCCTCGCGAAGAAGGTTCTTTTTCAAGCCCGGGAAATGAACCTCGACGATATCGGCCATGGTATCGGAATCGGGGAAGGCGATGTAGTGGAAGAAACAGCGCCGCAGGAAGGCGTCAGGCAGTTCCTTTTCGTTATTGGACGTAATGATCACAATGGGGCGTTTTGTCGCCTTGATGGTTTCGCCGGTTTCGTAAACGTGGAATTCCATGCGATCCAGTTCCAGCAGCAAATCGTTGGGAAATTCGATATCAGCCTTGTCGATTTCATCGATCAGCAGCACCGGGCGGGTCTCAGACTCAAAAGCTTCCCACAATTTACCTCGGTTGATGTAGTTGGAAATATCGTGGACCCGCTCGTCGCCCAGTTGGGAATCCCGCAGCCGGGAAACGGCGTCATATTCGTACAGACCTTGCTGGGCCTTTGTTGTGGATTTTACGTGCCAGGCCAAAAGCGGAGCATCCAGGGCCTTGGCGATTTCGATCGCCAGCACTGTTTTGCCCGTGCCCGGCTCACCCTTGACCAGCAAAGGGCGTTCCAGGGTTATGGCGGCGTTGACGGCGACCATCAGGTCTTCGGTTGCGACGTAATCTTCTGTTCCAGCGAACTTCATTGAAAGTCTTCTTTCTTAAATTTAGATGGAAAATCCGCCCATCTTGGTTTCCAGGTATTCCATGATGCCTTCGCGCGCACCTTCGCGGCCCAGTCCGCTGTCCTTCATGCCGCCGAAAGGAGCGGCTGCGGAGGTCGGGTTGATGTCGTTAATGCCGATGATGCCGAACTCAAGTCCTTCGAACATGCGCATCGCCCGGCCCACGTCTCTCGTATATACATAGGCAGCAAGGCCGTAATTTGTATCGTTGGCCATTTCCAGCGCCTTCATATCGTCTTCGAAGCTCATTACGGCGGCTACTGGACCGAAGGTTTCTTCCCGATAGATCAGCATGTCTTCGGTGATGCCGCTCAGCACCGTCGGGGCGTAGAAGAATCCCTTGTCCAGGCCGCCATCGGTCAGGCGATGGCCGCCACAGTGCAGGGTCGCACCCTTGGCAATCGCATCCTCGACCTGGGCATGAACTTTGTCCACGGCGGCCTCGTTTACAAGGGGACCGATGGCAACACCATCCTCCAGGCCGTTTCCAGCGCGTAATTTAGAGACGCGCTCGCACAAGACCTCAATAAACCGTTCGGCTAGCGAGTCGTGAACGAACATCCGGTTCGGACTGATGCAGGCCTGGCCGGTGTTCAGGAACTTGATCAATTGTGCGCCCTTGGCCGCATGGACAGGGTCGGCGTCTTCAAACACCATGAACGGCGCGTGGCCACCCAGTTCGCACGACACCCGTTTCATATTCGCCGCGGCCTTTCCGGCCAGCATCTTTCCGACAGAGGTAGACCCGGTAAAGGTCAATTTGCGCACTTTGGGGTGGTTGACGAATTCCTCGCCGATGGGGGCCGGATCCTTGCCGGTTACCAGATTGATCACGCCTTCAGGCACGCCAGCGTCGATAAGACATTCGAAGACCTTGATGGCACACAGGGGTGTGGCTTCCGCCGGTTTCAAGACCACCGTACATCCGGCGGCGAGGGCAGGTCCCACCTTACGGGTGATCATGGAGACCGGATAGTTCCAGGGCGTTATGGCGGCCACGACCCCGACGGGCTGATGGGCGACGACAAAACGCTGGTCGGCTCGCGCCGAAGGAATGGTTTCGCCGTAAATTCGTTTGGCTTCTTCGGCGAACCACAATAGGAAATCCGCGCCGTAGCCGACTTCCGTGCGCGCGGCCTTCAAAGGTTTGCCCTGTTCGGTGGTCATGGTGCGGGCCAGGTCCTCGCGGCGTTCCAGCATCAATTGATAGGCGCGATAAAGAATGGCGGAGCGCTCATAGGCGGTCGTCTTCGACCAGGTCTTAATGGCTTCGGCAGCCGCGTCAATGGCTGTGCGCGCGGCTTCCTTGCCGCCATCGTAAACCTGGCCCAGGACTTCCCCGTCGGCCGGGTTGATGACGTCGAAGCTGGCCTCGGGCGCGGCCTCGGTCCATGCACCATTGATGTACATATTTCATTTCCCATTTTCAGGAGGCATATAATCTGGAGGCGCTTTTATCATCTTGCGCCGAGGCTGTCATCACTTTGAGAGTCGCTGCAGTTCCTGGCAAACTCGTTCGACGACGCCAATCCAGTCGCCGGACTTGTCTTGCCTGAACAGGCGCATGGCCGGATACCACGGGCTGTCGTCGCGATCGAGCAGCCAGCGCCAGTCGGGCACTTTTCTCAACACCACCCACGTCGGGCAGCCAAGCGCCCCAGCTAGGTGTGCGATGGCTGTATCGCTGGTAATGACGAGATCAAGATTTTTCATGATTCCAGCGGTGTCGATAAAAGCGTCGGCTCCAGAATCCACGACATCGCCTAGGGTTTCCACCGTCATGCCTTCGGGTAAACCGCTCAATTGATCTAGGCCGTCATGCTTTTGCAGGCTTATAAGTCGGATACCAGCCACCGAAGCCAGTGGCGCTAAGCATGCCAAGGGTAATGAACGCCCCTTGTCGATGCTGGCATTCGGGTTGCCCTGCCAGGCAATACCGACGCTGAAACCGCTTCCACCGATCCGGGCTTTCCATTGCTCGATCAGATCCGGTTCCGCCGAAAGATAGGAATCGACGGCGGGAATGGTATCGGGTGAGGTTGCCAGCATGTATGGCAGGCTCATCAGGGACACATGCAGGTCGAATTCGGGCAGTTCTTCACCGCGGCCAATAATTTTGGTCGGCCCGTCCAGCTTCGAGAGCAGACGTACCAATTTGGGTTGGCATTCGAAAAGAATTTCACAACCAAGCCCGGCCAGTAAAGTCAGGTAGCGAACAAACTGCAATGTGTCGCCTAGCCCTTGCTCGGCGTAAACAAAAAGGCGTTTGCCGCCCAAATTCTCGCCTTTCCACTCTTTTCCCGGCAGTTCGCGCTGGAAGAGCTTCTGGCTAGCAAGGCTGGAGCGCCACTCGCATTCGGCAAAACCCTCAATCAGCCGGCCTTGCAGCAAAAAAAGCATGCCAAGGTTGTTGTGGGCGTCGGCGAAATCGGGTTTTAGTTGAATGGCGTTTGAAAAGCAGGCTTCGGCCTGCTCGAGCGCCATGTTGTCTTTGGCGAGCAGTCCCAGGTTATTCCAGCCTTCCGGATTGGCGGGGTTAAGTTGGAGAGTCTGCTGGTAACTGCGCTCTGCTTCCGCCACCTCTCCAACTGCCATCAGGGCGTTGCCCAGGCTGTTGTAGGCTTCGGCGAAATCGGGCTTCAACCGGATCGCCTTACGGGCGCTATCGCAAGCCTCGGTGAGGCGTCCGGTTTCTTTCTGCACGACGCTCAGGTTGTTCAGGGCTTCTGGGTAATCGGGTTTCTGTTTCAGGGTTTCAAGAAGATGTTCCTCTGCCGTAGGGAAATTTCCGGCTTTAATCAAGGCGCTGGCGAGGTTTTTTCGGGCCTCCACATTGCCTGGTTCCTTTGCCAGGGATTTGCTTATAAAGCCGATCGCCGTTTGCGGGTCGCCCTTCTGAATGGCGATAACTCCGTACAGGTGATTGGCAAATGTGTTATCGGGATCCGCGTCCAGCACTTTCAGATATAGCGCTTCAGCCTCGCCGAAGCGGCCCGCCTGATGATGGGCGACAGCTTCTTCAAGCATATTTATCAGATTGGACATCAGATCAGAATTCCGACCACGGCTCCGGTCATCAGGGTCGCAATGGTTCCTGACACAATCGATTTCAGGCCCAGGGAGACAATCTCTGCCCGCCTATCCGGGGCCATGGCGCTCAATCCGCCGATCATGATCCCTAACGAACCGAAGTTGGCGAAGCCGCACAGCGCATAGGTCATAATCAGCCGGGACCGGTTGCTAAGGGTACCTTCGGGCAGCCCCGCCAGCTGCAGATAGGCGATGAATTCATTCAGGATTGTTTTCGTGCCCATCAAGGCGCCGGCGGCCAGGGCCTCGCTCCAGGGTATGCCGATCAGCCAGACAATCGGCGCCATGCCCCACCCTAGAATCCGTTGTACGGATATAGGCTCGCCTCCCATGGCGGGGATCAGTCCTAAGGCCATGTTTACCAGCGCTACCAGGGCGACCAGTACGATCAGCATGGCGGTGACGTTCAAAAGCAAGGTTATGCCGTCCATGGTGCCGCGCGTTACGGCTTCCATCGAAGTGCGCACATCCGATGGCGGCAGAACCATCGAACCGCCTGTCGCCTCGTCGCCGCCCGGTTCCATCAGACGGGCAACCAGGATCGCCGCTGGCGCGCTGATGACGCTGGCAGACAGAATATGGCCGATGGAATCCGGAATAATGCCGGAAATAAATGTCGCGTATAAAACCATCACCGTTCCGGCAATGGTCGCCATGCCGCAGGTCATAATCATGAACAGTTCGGATCGGCTCAATTGCCTAAGGTAGGGGCGGATCAACAACGGCGCTTCGATCATGCCAACGAAGATATTGGCCGCCGCCGACACCCCAACGGCGCCGCCGACGCCCATGGTCCTTTGCAGGCACCAGGAAAAACCGCGTACAATGACGGGCAATATGCGCCAGTGGAACAGCAATGCGGATATGGCGCTCATCACCAGAATCAGGGGCAAGGCTTGAAAAGCAAGTACGAAACTGGAACCCGGGTACTTCTCGTCGAAGGGCAGATCACCGCCACCCAAATAACCGAAAACAAAAGAGGTGCCAACCTTTGTTGCGGCCAGTACCGCGTGAACGCCATCTCCCAGCAGAAGGAAGAAATCTTTAACCAGCGGCATCTTTAAAAGCACCAGGGCAATCACGATTTGCAGTCCCAGTCCGACTAATGCCGTCTTCACCGGCACCTTTGCCCGCCCTCGGCCGATCGCCCAGGCCAGGGCGGTGAGAACAATCAATCCGAATAGACTTTGCCATGCAAGCATTTGATTCCCCTTCGATTCTGCGCCTTATCCTAATGCAATGAAGGGCCTTGCGGAAGGGTAAGGGCGGTCTCGAATGTCTTGAACAAATTGTCTTCTTTGACCACATCTGGACTAAGAGCCCCGGTTCTGAAATATTGGCCGGCGAAATTCCAACAACCGGTTTTAGTATTTATGGCTGTCCATTCAATCATCGTCGCGCCCGATGCGCGCCTTAAAGTAAAAAGCAAACCCATCGACAAGGTGGATGACGACACTCGCACGCTGATGGACGACATGCTAGATACCATGCATTCGGCCCGGGGCATCGGCTTGGCCGCCCCCCAAATCGGCATTCATAAACGCATTATTGTCGTCGATACGGCGCGCGAAGAAGAAGAACCCAATCCTCTGCGCATGGCCAATCCCGAAATCATTGAGGTTTCCGAGGACGATCAAGCTCACGAAGAAGGTTGCCTGTCGTTGCCCGAGCAGTTTTCCGAAGTCGTCAGGCCAAACAGTATTCGCGTGCGCTACCTTGACGAAGAAAATGAAATCCGTGAAATGGACGCTGAAGGTATCCTCGCCGTTTGCATCCAGCATGAAATAGATCATCTGGACGGCATTCTTTTCGTCGATCACATATCGGCGCTAAAGCGCAACATGATCTTGCGCAAGCTGACGAAGATCAAAAAACAAGAAGCAGCCGCCAGCTGATGACGTCGCTGAACCTGATATTCATGGGCAGCCCGGAATTTTCCGTCGCCGCGTTGCAGGCGCTGTTGGATGCCGGTCATCGGGTTGTTACGGTTTATGCGCAGCCGCCCCGGCCCGCCGGGCGTGGCCAGAAGGAGAGGCCCTGCCCGGTTCACGCCTTCGCCCTTGAAAAGGGACTGGAAGTCAGGACCCCTAAATCACTGAGGGACGCTGAGGAACAACGAGCTTATCAAGAATTGAATGCGGACGCCTGCGTAGTCGCCGCCTATGGGCTGATCCTACCGAAGGCTATATTGGATATCCCGCGTCTGGGTTGCCTGAACATTCATGCCTCTCTTTTACCGCGATGGCGGGGGGCAGCACCTATTCAGCGGGCCATCATCGCCGGAGATGATAAAAGTGGCGTCACCATCATGCATATGGACGAAGGCCTGGATACGGGCAACATGCTGCTTGTTGAAGAAACGCCGATCACATCCGAAACCACGGCATCAGATCTGCATGACCGGCTTTCGGCGATAGGGGCCAAGCTGATCATCGAGGCGCTGGCCGGGTTGGATGCAGGTACATTGAAAGGCGTTCCCCAGCCGAATGAGGGCGTCACATATGCTTCGAAACTGGACAAAAACGAAGGCCTCCTTGATTGGGGTCTGAGTGCGGATGAACTGGAAAGAAAAGTCCGCGCCTTAAATCCTTGGCCGGGGGTCTGGTTTGAACACGCCGGAACCCGCATCAAGGTATTAGAAGCAACGATAAGCGACGCCTCGGGCGAGGCCGGAACGGTATTGGAAGATGCTTTAAGCGTCGCCTGTGCTAAAGGGGCCTTGAAACTGACCCGGGTGCAAAAGCAGGGGAAGGGTCCGATGGCGGCTGAAGATTTCCTGCGCGGCTTCGAGTTGCCTGTGGGAACTCGGCTGGGCTAATCAGCCTCGACGATTTCAACCTCCAATTCTTCGCTCTCATCGTCATCTTCAAGGCCGGCTAGCATGGGCGCGGAATCCTCTATTTTCTGTATGTTTTCGATACCCTGCTTCATCTCGGACATGATGAATTCAGCGCGCTTGACCGGCCCGCCGATATCCCTGCCTGGGAAAAGCGCCTTCCAGGCGTCGATTTTAACACTCAAAGCGCACAGCACGCCGCCGATTGTTGTATGGTAACTTTCAATCAGGTTTTTCACCCGTTCAAACCGCTTGGCGGAAATATCGTTCCAAAGGTCCTTGGTGCCCTGTTCGAAGTTTTCGAATCGACCAGTGATTTCCGCCATCAACTCGTTGATCGTTGATTGCAGCATGGTGCAGGTTTTCATCAGGTTCTGATCCTGTTTCAACTGCCAGTTGGACCGAATTTCATCCATTGAATTCAGGAATTCCTCAATAACCGGTTCGATTTCGTCCAGGCTCTGACGATAGTACGAAAGAGAAAGGAAGATATCGCCGTAGTCTTCCAGGAACGTCGGAATATCACCAAGCCCGATGCCCAGTTTCTTGGCCATGATGTCCAACTGTTCCTTGGCCTTTTTTATGTCGGGATCCCGGAACAGGGCGATGATGTCTTCGAAACTTTCAATATTGACGTCAGACGAGCCGTAGATTTCCCTGATAAGGGCATGAGTGAAGCCGGTCATGTACTCGGTCAATTCGGACGTCTTTTTGGGTGAAAGTTTCAGGGCCTGTTGGTTTTCGACATCGATCCCCTGCTGGCGAAGCAGGATGCGCAGGGAATAAACGTCAAAGCTCGGCATCGGGGCCAGCTTGCGAAGCAAAATCAAATCCTTGTGGGTCTCGCCTTCGGGCCAACTGAACTCTTGACCGATGTCGCGAATGCTAAGCTGGCCGCTGCCGGTATCGTCATCGGCAAAAAGTTCGATCACGCTTTCCAGGCGGACGTTTTTGATCATCCGGGCGCGTTTTAGGGCCGGCGTTTCGAACGGTAACATCGAAAGCGGCAGTATATGCAGCGCATCTCTGTCGCCATCCTGGATGTCATCCATTGTGCTCATGCTTAATGACCAGCCCCAAAAAATTTATGCCGCCGAAGGACCCCCCTTCCAGCGATATAGTTGTATAACAAAGAATTCCCTCGTAAGGGGAATTTTCCTTTATAAGCAGTGCAAAGTTACGAGTATTAGACCACGGAAAACACATGGCGCGTTTCAAACTGACGATTGAATACGATGGCGCTGGGTTCGTCGGCTGGCAGCGCCAGGAAAATGGATTGGGCGTGCAGCAGGCGCTGGAGGAAGCTGTCGAGGCTTTCAGTGGCGATTCGCCAAGGGTTTTCGGCGCCGGGCGTACCGATTCAGGCGTTCATGCCCTGGCTCAAGTCGGCCATTTCGACCTGCAGGGCGATTACACTGCCGATACGGTTCGCGACGCACTGAATTTCCACATGAAGGCTTATCCGGCCGTTGTACTGGATGCGGAAATCGTCGACGACAATTTCCATTCCCGGTTTTCCGCTACGGGCCGCTCCTACACCTATCGCATCACAAATAGGCGTGCGCCCTTGACCATAGAAAAGGGACGAAGCTGGTGGATTCCGGCGTCCCTGGACGCCGGGGCCATGCATGAAGCCTCCCAGGTACTTGTTGGCAAGCATGATTTTTCCAGTTTTCGCGCCGCCATCTGCCAGTCCGATTCGCCGGTCAAAACCTTGAATAGATTGGATGTGGAACGCGAGGGTGATCAAATTCTGATTCATGCTCAGGCACGTTCTTTCCTGCACCACCAGGTACGAAATTTTGTTGGCTCGCTAAAAAAAGTGGGCGTCGGCAAGTGGACGTCGGAAGATTTAAAATCCGCCCTTGAGGCAAGGGACCGCCGGGCCGCAGGGGAGACCGCACCTGCCGGCGGGCTTTATTTGACGGGCGTCAGCTATTAAAAGGGTAGCGAGCCCTATAAAAAAAATTCCAACCCGGAGTCCCGAATGTCGGATATCAAATTGAGCCTTCAATCAAACGAAAACGGTTCACAAACGGGAGGGCAGGATAACAACCCACCCCCCCCGTCGGCGCCGACACCCGTTGCCGGGTATATGGCCATTGGCCTGGCGCTGCTCGGTATATTTACAACGGGGTATATTTTCGTGCCGCTGGCTTTTCTCGCCAGCATTATCGCACTGTTTTCGGGTCAAATAATCTGGGGAATTTTCGGCCTGTTGCTCAGCATTGCCGGGCTGTTGACTTCACCGGTGCTGTTGACCTTCCTGGGTGTCGCCTGGCTGGCTTCAATCGTCGGGCTATAAGAGTTTTTCCGCATAACCGTTAATCAGCAGGCTCAGCGCTAAATCCATGGCAACGATACCTGCCGCGCGTCCGGCGGGTATATCCAGCGCTGTCTTGGTGATGAACCAGACATAGCCCATGATGGCAAGCAACACGATAAAGCCCAAAAACTGCCGCTATCTGGGGGTAAAATGCCATTGACCGACAACATGGCCAACGGCAGGTAAAGCATGTTCTGCAATATGGCCGCCCAGTTATAAGCGACGATATAGCGGATGAATTTTTCGCGCCGGTCCATCACCTTAGTCAGGTAATCCATGATCACAGGAAACGCCACCCAGGCGATAACGTAGGCGATGATTTCAATGACGATGTAGCGTAATACCGGCGTCGATACTTCACCCGCCGCGTAGCGCATCATCAACAGGGCGGCGTAAAACGGCGCAATATACAGGGCTACGCGAAATGAACGCCAAAAAGCGCCCGAGGTGTTTCTGAAATAATCCATGCCGCTGGCGTCCAGGCGCGCAAGCAGGAAAGCGCCGTAAACCGCCTTTGATGATTCACCGGGAGGGGCGGCCATTTGTTCTAACCTTGAAAATAAGCCTCAAGCACGGCGTCATAAACGTCGGCCAGGGCCCTGATATCATCGACGGCGGCCTTCTCGTCAACCTTGTGGGCGGTGGCGTTAATCAATCCAAATTCCGCTACCGGACAGTAATCCTTGATGAACCTGGCATCCGATGTGCCGCCGGTGGTGCTAAGTTCAGGCGTCCGTCCCGTAACGTTTTTGGAGGCAAGCTGGATTATCTGGCTCAAGGGACCCGGCGGGGTAAGGAAGGATTCGCCGGAAATTGTAAATTCTATTCCGTAACGGGTATCGTTTTGCGAAGCGATGCCTTCTATGATGTCACCCAACTGTTTTTCAAGGCTTGCACCCGAATGCAAGTCGTTGAACCGGATATTGAAACCGGCTTCGACCTTGGCCGGAATTACATTGGCCGCCGTATTTCCAACGTCTACCGTAGTGATTTCCAGATTCGACGGCGGGAAATGATCCGAGCCGTTGTCCAACACCTCGGAATCCAGGGCGTTGAGCATCTTTATCATCACAGGCACGGGATTGTCGGCAAGATCCGGATACGCCGAATGACCCTGGGTGCCATATACGGTTAAATAACCGTTCATTGAACCGCGGCGGCCGATCTTGATGGTGTCTCCCAGATCCTTCACGTTAGTCGGCTCGCCGACCAGGCAGGCATCCATGGTTTCGCCTTGCTCACCCATCCAGCCCAGCACTTTGACGGTGCCATTTACGGCCGGTCCCTCTTCGTCGCCGGTGATAAGAAAACTGATCGAACCGCCGAAATCTTCGCCATGACGTTTTATAAAACGCGACGCAGCGGCGGTAAAACAGGCTATTGCGCACTTCATGTCGGAAGCGCCACGGCCAAAAAGATCGCCTTCTCTGACCTGAGCGCCGAAGGGGTCTATGGACCAGTTGTCGCGATCGCCAATGGGTACTACATCCGTGTGGCCAGCAAAGCAGAAATTGGGACTGCCGGTTCCAAAACGTGCGTACAGGTTATCGACATTAGGGGTGCCAGAATCGGCGAACATGAGTCTTTGGCAGTTGAAGCCGAGATTTCTCAGGGTCTGCTCAAGCACATCCAGAGCACCTGCATCTTCCGGTGTAATGGAAGGACAGCGGATCAGGGCTTGACTTAACTCGAGCGGATCGATTTCGCTCACGGCTTTTAGTCTCTCAATAACTCGTTGATGGATGTTTTGGCGCGGGTCCTTTCATCCACGCGTTTAACGATCACCGCGCAATACAGGCTTGGCGAGGGCGAACCGTCGGGCATGGTCTTATTCGATGGCATCGAACCCGAGACGACGACCGAATAAGCCGGAACGCGCCCATAATGGATTTCACCGGTTTCCCGGTCTACGACCTTGGTCGACGCACTGATAAAGACGCCCATGCCCAGCACCGAGCCTTCTTCGACGATGACCCCTTCTGCGACTTCGGCACGCGCGCCGATGAAGCAATTATCTTCGATAATCGTCGGGCCGGCTTGCAGGGGCTCCAAAACGCCGCCGATACCGGCCCCGCCTGACAAGTGCACGTCCTTGCCTATCTGGGCGCAGGAACCGACCGTGGACCAGCCATCGACCATGGTGCCGCTATCAACGTAGGCGCCGATATTGACGAAAGAAGGCATCAGGACGACGCCAGGCGAGACGTAAGAGCCACGCCGGACAATACAGTTGGGAACGGCGCGAATGCCAGAGGCACGGAACTCGGCTTCGTCCCAACTTTCAAACTTGGAGGGAACCTTGTCAAACCAGTGGGCGCCACCGGGGCCGCCCTCGATCATGCCCATGTCGTTCAGACGGAACGACAGCAAAACGGACTTCTTGAGCCATTGGTTGACTGTCCATTCGCCGACATCCTGGCGTTCGGCGACGCGCGCCTTACCGGAATCGAGCAGTTCTAGGGCTTCCTCGACGGCTTCGCGGACTTCGCCGGTAGTGTTCAAATTGATGGTATCGCGCGCCTCCCAGGCGGCATCGATGGTGGTTTGCAGGTCGCTATGGCTCATGGTTCCAGCTCGGTCACTAACAAGTTGATTGAAAAAGGCGAAAAAGGCCCAAGAACATGCTTTGCGCGCGCGGCGATGTCAATACACCGGCGGGTAGGTATTTAGTGCGACTCGCGATATTTTTACGCAGATTTAGCTGCTCGATTTTCATTATCGATCAAATTTACGGCCTGAAAGTGTTTTTCCCTTTCAGGTCGTTTGATCTAAGCGGAAATTTCGCCTAGCCATGTCGCCAAATCGTCGGTGACATGGTGAACGTGATCCCCTTCAGAGCTTTCCCGGCCCCAGTCGTTGCTGGTTCGCACCCACACGGTGGTCATCCCAATGTCCGCTGCCGGCTTTAAGTTGCGCGCCATGTCTTCCACCATCACCGTTTTGTGCGGGTCAAGTTTAAAGCGCTCAACTAGGGCGCGATAGACGATCGGTTCGGGTTTCGGCACATAGTCGCTGGCGACGATATCGAAAATTCCTTCGAAATGGTGCGACACACCCAGGCGCTCCATCACTCTTTGGGCGTGTTTTACGTCGGCATTGGTGAAAATGATCTTTCTTCCCGACAGGTTGTCCAGGGCTTTGTCCAGGTCCGGGTTAGGATTGACGACTTCCAGATCAATATCATGGACGTGGGCCAGGAATGTTTCAGGGTTGACATCGTGGCGGTCCATCAATCCACGCAGGGTCGTTCCATACTCGCGGAAATAGCGCTTTTGAACCACGAAAGCTTCATCCGGTTCCAGTTCAAGAAATTCGGCGATAAATGATTTCATTCGCACATCGATTTGTCCGAACAGGTTCGTTGTTGCACAATACAGCGTGTTGTCCAGATCGAAAATCCAGGCGTCGGTAGATGCCAGGCTATTTGGTGAAGTCAACATGGCTCCAGAACATTCTAATCAACATACTCTAGTTGTGGCCCTCATCCGCATGCAACGCAAGTCCCGTTTATCGGCAAATGAGTATTTTCCCAAGAATCGGTAGCCCGAGCGACCTTGTTGCAGGTATGTTTGTCCTCTGCAGGGTAGGAATAAAAGGTGGCTTCAAGCGATGCCGTCAGACGAAAACGATCAGTTACGAAGACTGCTGGACGGATATCCCGATGCCGCGCTAATGGTGCGTGGCGACGGTTTCGTGATTAGCGCCAACGAAAAAGGTTTGGGCCTGAAGGCTCTGCTTGAGCACGACGAGGCTGACCCTATTCCCGATATGATCAAGAAGGCTGCGACCGAAAAGACTGTCGTTGTTGGCCCGGTCTTGTTCAAAGGCTTGAAAGGCGAAATTTTGCTGGAGGTATCGGTGATGCCTCAATTGGACGCAGCCGGGTCGCCCAGTGGCGATTTGCTGGTTCTGTCCCATGATGTGACCATGGAAAGAAACCTGCGTTCGGCATTGGTTGAATCTCGCCAGCGCTACAAGGATCTGGTGGAGGTTTCAAGCGACTTTGCCTGGGAGGTTGACGAAAATGGGACTTATTGTTTCGTATCACCGGATGGAGCGCTTGGCTTCACTCCCGATGATATGATTGGCCGCCACCCTGAAGAATTTGTCATCGATGCCGAACACTATCAGCCGTTGCCATTTCGCAGCGACCGGCCGATGGATAATGTCGAAGTCTGGATGAAATCGGCAGCAGGGAATGACGCATGCGTCGTCGTCTCATGCCTTCCATTAAGCAGCGAAAACGGTGAATGGCGTGGAGCACGAGGCATTTGCCGCGATGTGACTGAAGAACGCGAACGCGAGGCGGCTCTTCGCAGCGCTCAGGAACGTGAATACCTGCTGGGCTATATCGTTAATTCAATCCGTGACGAGTTGGACCCTTTGAATATGCTGACCAAGGCTGCGACGGCTACTTCTCAGGCGTTGGGAGCCAGCGGGTGCAGAATCTACCGGAAATTCTCCAACAACGAATACAATATGGCCGCGGAATATGGGGAGACTCAAAACATCGAAGGCATTGAAGAGCTTCTTGGTGAAATTGGTGAAGAAATAGGCGCCCATCCGGCCGAAATAGGTCCATGGCGTGTTCTGGCGACTTCGACCCATTACCGTCAGGCGATTAACGGGGGTATTTGCATCTGGAAACCGGTTGATTCCGACGATTGGGATGATAATTATCATATCCTGATCGGAGACGTCGCTAACCAGATCGGCATCGCCAACGAGCAAATCGCCAACCACGAACGTATCGTCAACCTGTCTCGAACCGATAGTATGACGGGGCTTTTGAACCGCCGCGCTTTTTTTGAAGAAGAATTGCCGCGTCGTTTCAAGCGCCTGGAACGCAACAAGCAAAGCGCAGTCCTGCTTTATCTGGACTTGGATAACTTTAAATTGGTCAATGATGTCCATGGGCACCAAAAAGGTGATGATGCTATTCTGTGTCTTCGCGATATGATGATAGAATTCTCCCGCCCCAGGGATGCAATGGTGCGTATGGGTGGTGATGAATTTGCCATGTGGATGGACGGAATGTCGTCGGATGTCATGATCAAGCGTGTTGAAACCATTCTAAAGGCCAGTGAATGCCTGCTTGAATTTTCCGGAGATGACGACCACCCCTTGGGCGTATCCATAGGCGTCGCCCAATATGATCCGGATTCCGGCGAAGATCTCGAGTCTCTGGTCGCCCGGGCCGATGCTGCGATGTATGATGTAAAACGTGCAGGTAAGGGCGGCTACAACATAGCCGCACCTTTTGTTTCGGGAGAGGCCAAATGAGCGCCGAAGCTCCCCTCAGTTACGACGAAGCCCGCGATCTCGCCAATGACAATGATCCCGAAGTTCGTCGACAGCTGGCTGCCCGCGAAGATGTGAAACCTGAAATCCTCTATTTCCTGGCCGAAGACGACTCGCCCGAGGTTCGCCGTACCGTCGCAGCCAACGCTGCGGCGCCACGCCAGACGCACACGCTGTTGGCCAAAGATAAAGATGAGGAAGTGCGTTTCGGCCTGGCCGAAAAACTTGCCCGCTTAGCGCCTGATCTAAGCGAGGACGAGCGGGATAAATTGCGTCAGAGTACCCATGACAGTCTCAATCTGCTGGCCAAGGATGAAATCACCAAAGTTCGCCAAATTCTTTCCGATACTTTAAAGGATGTCACCAACGCACCGCCTGAGGTCGTCAAGCAACTGGCGATGGACAGCCAACTCGTTGTTGCTGGACCGGTGCTGGAATGTTCACCGGTTCTTAAGGACGAGGATCTGATTGAGATTATTTCTCTGGGCACTGCAAAGGGTGGCCTAAATGCTATTTCGTCACGCAACGGTGTTGGTGAAGGTGTCGCGGACGCCATCGTCGCCACAAACGATGAAACAGCCATTGCAGATCTTCTTGGCAACGATACTGCCCAGATCAGGGAGCAAACCCTGGATGACTTGATTGAAAAAGCCGACAAGGTTGAATTATGGCACGCACCCTTGGTCAGCCGCCCTAAGTTGCCAAGCGGCGCGGCGACAAGGTTGGCTCAGTTTGTTGCCGATACACTATTGGACAAACTTTCCGGTCGCGATGATCTTGATAGTGAAACCTTGGATGCCGTCAAATCTATGGTTCACCACCGACTGTCAAAAGGCGGGAATGGTGAAAGCCCTTCGCCGTATGGCCATGGCCTTGATTACCTGCGTGAAGAAATTCCAATTGATGTTGCCGAACGTCTCATGAAAGCCGATAGGCTTGACCGTAACGTTATCGGTAAAGCGCTTCATGCAAATGACAACTCTTTTGTCTTTGCCGCCTTGACCGTTCGTACCGGAATAGACCTTGAAGTCGTGAAGAAGATTTTTATGTCCCACAGCGCAAAAGGGGTAACGGCGGTCGTCTGGAAATCTGGTTTACCAGCAAAGCTCGCGGTAATGATTCAGCAACGAATGGCAGGTATAGCGCCAGGTGATATTCTTGATGTAAATGCAAGTGGTGGATATGCGCTCACCCCGGACGAGATGGAATGGCAACTCTCCTATTTTGATACCAGAGTAAATAAATAGTCCCAAAATTCATGGTCATAAAAAAAATCCTGCAAGGACTAACAAAAGACAAATCCATGTCCTACGAGAAGGCCAAGGAACTGGCTCGTCATGAGGATACAGACGTTCGATTGGAGCTGGCCGGCCGTGACGATATTAAGCCTGAAATTCTCTATTACATGGCCGAGGACAAGGATCCCGAAGTACGCCGGGCTATCGCCGCCAATTCGGCTACGCCGCGTCAGGCCGATTTGCTTCTGGCGGTGGATGACGATCAGGAAGTGCGGGTTGGATTGGCGGAAAAAATAGCCCTTCTAGCGCCTGGACTTACGGTGGATGAACAAGACGCCATTCGCAAAATGACCTATGAGGCCCTGCAGCTACTGGCCCGCGATCAGATTACCAAGGTCCGTCAGGTCTTGTCGGAAACCCTGAAAGATGTCGCCGACGCTCCGCCGGATGTCATTGGACAACTGGCGCGGGACGCCGAACTGGTCGTTTCCGGTCCTATCCTGGAATTCTCACCGGTTTTGTCTACCGAAGATTTGCTTGAAATCATCGCCAGCGAGCCGGTCAGCGGTGCGCTAGGCGCGGTCTCGAGACGGCATAATCTCGGAGAAGCGGTTACCGACGCCATCGCCTCAAGCGATGATCAGGACGCCATAACCCAGATGTTGGGCAATAATTCGGCGCAGATCCGTGAACAAACCCTGAATAGCTTGATCGACAAAGCCATTGATGTGGACGCCTGGCACGCCCCGTTGGTTCAACGGCCTCAATTGCCGGCTGGAGCTGCCGGTCGTCTGGCCCGGTTTGTCGCCGACAACATGCTCGATATTTTGACCGCCAGAAAAGACCTGGATCCCGAAACCGCCAAGGAGGTGCGCACCATCGTAAAACGCCGCCTTGAAGAACCGGCTGAAATACCCGCGGACGAATCTTCCGAGTTAGAGCCCATTCCCCCTGCAAAGATAAAAGAGGCCAAGGAACTCGCGGATGCTGGGATGTTGAAACCGGACCGTTTGAATGATGCATTGCAGGCCGGCGATCGGGATTTTGCCGCAGCGGCGCTGGTTTTCATGTCAGGGCTGGACGAAAAAGTTATCCAGCACGCGATATCCATGCGTAGCGCGAAAGGAATCATCGCTGTAGCCTGGAAAGCCAAATTTGAGCCTTGGCTGGTTGAACAACTACAACTGCGGCTTTGTAAAATCCCAAGCCAAGACGTTCTGACGCCGCCATTCGGACAGGATTATCCTTTAAGCGAGGAAGAAATGACTTGGCAGATTAATTTCCTGGAAGACCTTTCCAAGTAAGTCAATCTGGCTCAATCATCGTTCCTGCGCCGTGTTCGGTAAATAACTCCAGAAGAAGGGCATGGGGAACCCGCCCATCGATAATCACTGCGCCATCGACGCCACTGTCGATGGCTTGCAGGCAGGTTTCGACCTTTGGAATCATGCCGCCCTGAATGGTTCCGTCCTTGATCAGTTCTTTAGCTTCAGAGACCCTCAAATGGGGGATCAAATCGCCCTCCTTATCGAGAACACCCACGACGTCGGTCAGCATCAACAACCGCTTTGCCGAAAGGGCCGCCGCTATGGCTCCGGCAGCGGTGTCGGCGTTGACATTCAGGGTCTCGCCGGCGGCGCCTAGGCCGATCGGCGCGATGACCGGGGTGATGTCGGACTCTTCGAAGTTTTCAAGGACATGGGATGTGATGGCTGTCGGTTCGCCAACAAGTCCCAGATCAAGAATACGTTCGATGTTGGAATCCGGGTCTCGTTTTGTGCGCCGCAGTTTTTCGGCCAGAATCAGATTGCCGTCTTTTCCGGACAGGCCGACGGCAAACCCGCCCGCGCCATTGATGGCTGATACGATCTGTTTGTTAATATTGCCCGACAGCACCATTTCAACGACGGAAATGGATTCTTCATCCGTGACGCGCAGTCCTTCTACAAATTCGCTTTTGACCTTCAGGCGATCCAGCATTTCGCCTATTTGCGGTCCGCCGCCATGGACGACAACGGGGTTGGAGCCTATCTGGCGCAGCAGGACGATATCACGTGCGAACAACTTGGCCAGATCGTCATCACCCATGGCGTGGCCGCCATATTTGATGACCATGGTTTGGCCTGAATAACGGCGCATATATGGAAGCGCTTCCGAAAGCGTTCGCGCCTGAGCCAGCCAATCATCCCGGGTTTTGTCTCTGTTTTCCATTGTTTGATCATTTTTCATGAGAGGAACCTATCTTGGCGGAGCCAAAGCTGCAAGAGCTGCGCGCAAGGTTTCAAGGCCTTGCCCCTTGGCGCTGGAGGTTGCGATCAGGTAGGGATGAGCCGCGACGTGAGTCGCCAGTTCCTCCGAGACGCTGTTGAAGCGCTTTTCCAGTTCTGCCTCCTTAACCTTGTCGCACTTGGTTAATACGGCTTGAAAGGAAACAGCCGCTTTATCAAGCATGGTCATGACCTCGCGATCCGATTCCTTGATGCCATGGCGCGCGTCAATCAGCAAACAGGCCCGGCGCAGTTGCGGACGGCCCTGTAAATAGTCCCCAACAAGTTCCGTCCATTGGCGAACTGTTTCCCTGGGCGCCCTGGCATAGCCGTAACCGGGCAGATCGGCGATCATCAGGCGCTGACCCAAGTTAAAGAAATTGACTTGTTGTGTGCGCCCCGGTGTATTGGAGGTGCGCGCCAGATCCTTGTGATTTGTCAGCGCGTTGATCAGGCTTGATTTGCCGACGTTGGAACGTCCGGCAAAGGCGATTTCCGTCATGTCTGTTTCAGGCAGGTCGCCCATCGAGACCGCGCCAATGACAAAATCGCAGGTTTGCGCAAACAGCCACCGCCCGGCTTCAATTGCCTGTTCGTTCTCCAGCTCGGGGTCGGATGCCTGCATGGCTCATCGTCCTGAAAAAATCCGGCGCCGTCTATTTGACGCCCATTTTGTTCATGATGATCTTTTGTTGGAGAATCGACAACAGGTTGTTCCAGACCCAGTAAATAACCAGACCGGCCGGGAAGCGCGCCAGCAAGAAGGTGAACAAGATCGGCAGGAACATGAAAACCTTGGCCTGCACCGGATCGGCGGGTTGCGGGTTCAGTTTTTGCTGCATGTACATCGAGATGCCCATTAGAAGCGGCCAGACGCCGATCCAGGTTGGCTCCGGCAGATAGGCTTCCGGATTCCACGGGATCAGGCCAAACAGATTGAAGACGTTCGTCGGATCGGGCATGGACAGGTCCTGGATCCAGCCGAAGAACGGTGCTTGGCGCATTTCGATCGTGACGAACAGAACCTTATAGAGCGAAAAGAATACCGGTATCTGCACAAGCATCGGCAAACAGCCAGAGGCCGGGTTGGCTTTTTCGCGTTTGTACAAGGCCATCATTTCCTGATTCAGCTTGGTCTTGTCATCGCCGAAGCGCTCGCGCAGTTTGACCATTTCGGGCTGCAACTTCTTCATTTTGCTCATCGACACATAAGACTTGTTTGCCAGCGGGAAAAACAGCAGTTTGATCAGGACCGTCAGCAACAAAATGGCGACGCCGTAGTTGCCAACTTGCTCGTTGATGAGGATCATGGTGTAGAAGATCGGCTTGGTCAGGAAGTAGAACCAGCCGAAATCGATGGCCAAATCGAAACGCGCAATGCCCAAATCCTCTTCGTAGCCATCCAGCAGCTTGACTTCCTTGGCGCCGGTAAACAGGTGGCTGACCGACTGGCCCGAAGCACCGGGTTGAACAGTTAAGGGCGTTCCGAGGAAATCAGCTTGGTACTTTTCGAGGCCCGCGTCATTGCGATAGGTGAAACGGGTCGTCACCGTCGATTTTTGATCGGGCACCAGGGCGACAAGCCAGTATTTATCTGTAATGCCAAGCCATCCGCCGGTGGTGGTGTTCTGAACCGAATTGGTTTCCTGCATTTCGTCGTAATCGACTTCCAGCAGGGTTTCGTCGAATACGCCCAGCAATCCTTCGTGCAGGATATAGAAACCGGTAACCTGCGGGGTGCCGTGACGCGATGTCAATCCATACGGGTGCAGGGTAACGGGCTTGTCGGTATTGTTCTCGACGGCTTGCGTTACCGAAAACATGTAATGTTCGTCCAGGGCGTAGGTACGCTTGAAAATTAGACCCTGACCATTGTCCCAACTCAGGGTAACGGGTTTATCTACGCTCAGTGTCGCCGCCGACGCCGTCCAAAGCGTCTTTGGTCCCGGCAGGGTGACGCCTTCGGCGACCCAACCGTAATCGGCGAAGTAAGCGCCCTTGGCCCCACTGGGTGATAGCAGAACGATTTCAGGGCTGGTTTCATCAAGCTGCTCTCGGTAATTAAGCAGAATCAGATCGTCGATCCGGCCACCGACAAGGGATAGAGAGCCTGTCAGGCTGGGTGTTTCAATTTTTACACGGGCCGATTTTTCAAGCAACGTGCCCCGTTCGGCCATCTGAACCTCGGCGGCACTGGGGACGGCTGCGCCGGGAGGTGTGGGTACACTCACTTGTGGGCTGCCGGGTACCGGAACGGATCCCGGAGCTTGGGGAGCAGGCGCTGGCGTGCTTGGCGTTGTGGCGTCCGTGGCGGTCGTTTGACCTTCCTGGGGCAATCCGGCATTAGGGTAGCGCCAAGCGGAATAAAACTCGAAACCAACCAGAATGACGACGGAAAAGACGATCGCCAGGATAAGATTACGATTATCGTTCA
>CAZBEC010000019.1:0-81939 GCA_964490815.1 uncultured Thalassospiraceae bacterium | reverse complement strand
CACGACGTTGATGATCTTGTCGTATTCGGCCAGCACTTTCAGCAGCATGTCGTCGAACTTGCCGCCCTTGTAATAGTCGGTCGAGCTTTTGAATTCGTAGTCAAAACCGAAATCATCCAGGAATGCCTGCAAGCGGGCGTTGTTGTGGTGGCCAAAACTCTCGTGGGTGCCGAAGGGATCGGGAATTTGCGTCAAGGGCTTGCCCAGGTGCTGCTCGACCATTTCCTTGTTGGGAATGTTGTCAGGCACCCTGCGCAGGCCGTCCATATCGTCGGAAAAAGCAAACAGCTTGGTCGGCAGGTCGGAAAGCTGATGAAAAGCGTGACGGACCATGGAGGTGCGGGCGACCTCGCCGAAGGTGCCGATATGCGGCAACCCCGAAGGCCCGTACCCGGTCTCGAACAGCACGTAGCCTTTCTCCGGCGCCGTGTCCCCCAGGTGTTTGATCAGCGCGCGGGCCTCGGCGAAGGGCCAGGCGTTGGAATGATGGGCGTGCTCGCGGGTATGCGAGGATACGGGGCCGAGGGTGTTTTGGCTCATGGGTCGTAGCGTCCGATTTTCGGGTCAACTATTGAAGGCGCAGAACCTAGGCCTATGTCGCCCCAGCGTCAACCACGGCCCTGAAATATATAAATAGCCGATGAAATCGAGATCACGCCCGAGATGATTGAGGCGGGGTTACTGTATTTTTAGAAAAATACCCCGATAGCGGCACTGGAGACACTCTTGACCAAGGAATGATAAGTGCTGTTTTTTAATCAATGTTCACGATAGGTCGTTTGGAAGGCGGATTATCTTAAGTAGATCCTCTGTTCGCCTCCTGACGGCGTTAATATGGTTATTAACATCAGTGGATCTAACTGGTCTACGGCGTTTTTCCGCACCGTGGGCGGCGCGGAAGTCAAAAATTACTGTTTCCTGGGTATCTTTATTTTTGCACCACACACTATGTACCCATCCATTACGCGTGCTCGATAATTTACTAAGTTTTGTGACGGCAGCTTTCACGGTGGCGGGGTCATATTCGTTCGTTTCCCAGTCCGCGATAAGGGCAAGTATAACTTTTGTGCGGGCCTCAAAAGTCGGTATTCGATAATATGCCATCATGGCTTTGTTAACGTGGATTCCTGAAACACATGAAAAAGTATATAGAAGCGAGGTTTCAGCTTTAGCCCAGGCAATCATCATATTGCCTAGAGCTTCGGCAAGCTTGGTATCGTGTTCTAGATTGTCTAAATCGGTATAACCCATGACAAATAAATCCAAAGAAGATCAATACAAAGAAGCGGAAGACAAATTTGAAGTAATGGTTAAGCGTATGCTTGAAACGCCGCCGAAGCCGCATGACTCGAAAAAGTTGGACATGAAACCGAATCAGGATTCTAATCCAACCAATAAGAGCGGCAGCCGCCGCCAGTCTCACAAAGGCTAGCTAGTTACCTAGCAAGGCCCGGGTTTTGACCGTTTGTGCTTACGCACAGGAACGGTTTTAGGCCCGGGCTTTTTGCCCTTGCGGACCTTGCGAACTACTTTTTTACAAGCCATGTCGCTCTCCTATTCTGTGCGAGGTATAAGCCTCGCGCTCTTGGGGCACCATTACCCCGCCTCTTCTTTTCAGGGCGTAGGTGCATTTAGAGAGAATAGGGGCAGCGACTACCACAACAATGAATCCATAATGTTGCGCAAGAGTCGAGTCACTAGAGTTTTTTACTAGTGAATATAGCAGACGTTAAACTGGATAATATTCCCTGACACGCCGTGTGCTGGCCCTTACTTCCAGATCGGCTTGCCGGAACCGGGCAGGCCGTAAGCCGCCCATTTCTTGGTGACTTCGTCGATAATGTCATCGCTCATGCGTAATTTTTGACCCCATTCGCGCTTTGTTTCCGCCCCGATCTTGGTGGTGGCGTCGATGCCCATTTTCGAGCCCAACCCCGACTCAGGCGAGGCGAAATCAAGATAGTCGATGGGCGTGCGCTCGATCATGGTGACGTCGCGCGCCGGGTCCACGTTGGTCGACATGGCCCAGATGACGTCGTTCCAGTCCCGTGCGTTGATGTCATCATCCACCACGATGACGAACTTGGTGTACATGAATTGCCTGAGGTAAGACCACACGGCCATCATGATCCGTTTGGCGTGGCCGGCGTAGGCCTTTTTGATGGAGACCACGGCGACCCGGTACGAGCACGCTTCCGGCGGCAGCCAGAAATCGACGATTTCCGGAAACTGCTGGGTCATCAGCGGGATAAACACCTCATTCAGAGCCTCGCCCAGAACGGACGGCTCGTCCGGCGGCCTTCCGGTGAAGGTGGACAGGTAGATCGGATTTTTGCGCATGGTGATGGCGCTGATGGTGAAAACCGGGAAGCGTTCGACGGAATTGTAAAACCCCGTGTGATCGCCGTAGGGCCCCTCGTCGGCCTCGTCCGACAAAGAAACATGGCCTTCCAGTACGATTTCGGCCTCCGCCGGCACCTTAAGCGGTATAGTCTTGCAGTCGACCAGCTGAACCTTTTCGCCGCGCAACAGTCCGGCAAATTGATATTCCGAAAGGATGTCCGGCACCGGCGTTACGGCAGCCAGGATGGTGCCCGGATCGGCCCCGATAACGGCGGCCAGGGGCATCGGCTCGTCGCTTTTTTCCTTCCAGCGGGCAAACTGCTGCGCGCCGCCGCGGTGCCTCAGCCAGCGCATGATTGTGGTGTTTTTGCCCGTCACCTGCATGCGGTAGATGCCAAGGTTGGGCGTGTCGCGCTTGTCGCCGCCTTCGCTGCCCTCGTCCGGGCCCTGGGTGACGATCAGCGGCCAGGTGATCAGCGGCGCGGGCTCCCCCGGCCAGCAGGTCTGAATGGGCAGCTTGGCGAGATCAATCTCATCGCCGGTCAGCACCACCTCCTGGCAGGCCGCTCTGGACGCCATTTTCGGCTTCATGGACATGACGGTTTTCAATAGCGGCAACATTTCCAGCGCTTCTCGCCACCCACCGGGCGGTTCGGGCTGACGCAGGAAGGCCAGGGTCTCGCCCACTTCGCGCAATTGATGTGGTTCACGCCCCATACCCCAGGCGACCCGCTCAACCGTGCCGAACAAGTTAACCAGCACCGGCAGTGAGTATTTTTCACCCTTTTCGTTGACGACGTTCTCGAACAGCACCGCCGGGCCGCCCTCGGCCAGAAGGCGGGTCTGGATTTCCGTCATCTCGAGGTCGGTCGAGACGGGCTCGCTGACCCGAATCAGGCGGCCCTCACTCTCCAGGCGATCGATGAATTCTCTTAAACTTTTATACGACATGGCGACATGTTTAGCGCGTTCTGCGCCCCAAGAACAGCGGATAACACACTGGAAGCGTTCCCAAATGTTGTAATGGTGTGAAAAGCGCGATACGTTCACATCGTAAGTAAAAGCAAGATCAAAAAGACGGGCCCCTCCACCGGATTATCCAATTTGCCGAGGGATGGATATATGACTAAACAGCAACAATTCCAGGAACGCCGCAAGGAAGACAACACCTTCAAGCGAATGATCGATATCGGCATCGCGCTTTCCAGCGAGCGCGACCACAACAGGTTGATGGAATTGATCCTGCTTGAGACAAAAGATCTGTGTAACGCAGACGGTGGGACGCTTTATCTGCGCACTGAGGACAATGGCCTGAAATTCGAGATCATGCGCACCGATTCGCTCAATTTCGCCAAGGGCGGCACCACGGGCGAGGAAATCACCTTCCCGCCCCTCAACATCTACGATCCGGAAACGGGTAAACCCAACGACAAAAACGTCGCCACCCATGTAGCCCTGACGGGCGAAACTGTAAGCATTAAAGATGCTTACGAAACCGACCGGTTCGATTTTTCCGGCACCAAGAAATTCGACGAGGGTACGGGATACAGGTCGAAATCGTTTTTGACGGTACCGATGAAAAACCACGATGGTGACGTTATCGGCGTCATCCAGTTGCTCAACGCCCAGGACAGGGAAACCGGCGAGGTCATCGCCTTCGATACTGAAATCCAGCCGTTGATTGAGTCGCTCACGTCGCAGGCGGCCGTGGCGCTTGATAACCAGAATCTGCTTTTAGCGCAGAAACAACTGCTGGATAGCTTCATCGCCATGATCGCCGGGGCCATTGACGCCAAGTCCCCGTACACAGGGGGACACTGCCAGCGTGTTCCTGTGCTGGCGATGATGCTTGCCGACAAAGCCTGTGAATCAAATGAAGGGATATTCAACGGCTTTTGTCTGAGTGAAGACGAACGCTACGAGATGGAAATCGCCGCATTGCTGCATGATTGCGGCAAGGTGACGACGCCGGAATACGTGGTAGACAAGGCGACCAAACTGGAAACCATCTACGACCGCATTCACGAGGTGCGCACCCGCTTTGAAGTGCTGAAGCGGGACGCGGAAATCGACTGCCTGAAGGCCATTGTCGACGGCGGCGACGAGGCGGCCCTGAAATCAAAGTTGGAAGAAACCCTGGCCCAATTGGATGACGACTTCGCCTTTATCGCCAACGCCAACATCGGCGGCGAGTTTATGTCCGACGAAGATATCGAGCGCGTCGAGGCCCTTGCAGCAAAGACATGGACGCGAACGCTGGATGATCGGCTGGGCGTTTGCCACGAGGAATTGAAGCGCATGGAGCGCGAACCCGCCAAGCCCCTGCCCGCCATTGAGCCGTTGCTGTCCGACCGGCCGGAGCATGTTATCGAGCGCGACGTCGCCAACAAGATCGCGCCGGACAATCCGCTGGGCTTCAAGATGGATGAGCCCGTCGATATGTATAACCGGGGCGAGCTCTATAACATGTGCATCCAGAAAGGCACTCTGACGGCCGAAGAGCGCTACAAAATCAACCACCACATGATCCAGACCATCGCCATGCTGGATTACCTGCCGTTTCCCAAACACCTGAAAAAGGTGCCGGAAATCGCCGGGGGTCATCATGAAACCATGATCGGCACCGGATATCCCCGGCGTTTGAGCAAGGAAGACATGACATTACCCGCGCGAATGATGGCCATCGCCGATATCTTCGAGGCCCTGACCGCCTGCGATCGCCCTTACAAGAAGGCCAAAACCCTGAGCGAGAGCATCAAAATCCTGTGGTTCATGAAAAAGGATCAGCATATCGATCCTGATTTGTTCGAATTGTTCCTGAAGTCGGGGATTTACAAGGAATATGCCGATAAATTCCTGATGGAGAGCCAGATCGACGAGGTCGATATTTCGCAATATCTGGACTAAGTTAAAATATGTCTCCGGCCGTCGCCCACGCTAAATCCTACCCCTTCGCCATTCCGCAGAGGTCTTACGTCGTCCATGCGAATGGATACACGGAACTGTTCCCTTCGGAAGCAATTCCGGATCTCCATGGATTAACGCCGATACTCGCATGCGGCTCCAACCAGTCTCCGGATCAGCTGGCGCGCAAGTTCGACAATCTGGACCGCTGCCCGATTCCGGTTTTGAAATGCCGGATCAAGGATTTTGACGCCGTCCATTCGCCCCATTTCAGCAACTATGGCTCGATCCCGGCAACATTGCACCATCACCCGGGCGTTCAGTGCGAACTCGCCGTCACCTGGCTGCACGACGAACAGCTGGGGCGCATGCACGAAACGGAAGTAGGGGCGGAAAACTATCACTACGCCCGCCTGGATGGCATCGAGTTGGAAATGACTGGCGTCGGCAAGCTGGATTGCGTTCACGCCTACATTTCCTCACGGGGCTCGCTGAACCACGACGGCAAGCCGCTGGCCCTGGAAAGTGTCCCGGCATCGGGCAGGGAATGGCCGGAAGTCAGCCAGGACGAGGTTCAGGCCCTGGCCCGCAACCGATTGTCGCCACGAAGAGATCTGGATCTTTTCATCGCAGAAAACGTCGAAGACCATTCAACCCGGCGCGAAAGAATTCTAAAACTGGCCGAAGACGCACTGCCTTTCACCTGGCCGAAAATCAGCGTGGTTGCGATTTAGAGATTCAGTACTAAATCTAGAACATGGCAGACGGTTTCGGCCCCGTTAACGAAGATACCCGCGTCGTGGTTGAAGCGGCGAATGCGCTTGGCCTGCGCGAAGTCGATTTCTTCCGTCTGGCCTATAGGAAGTGGTTCTCCCGCGACATCAAACCCGAAAAGCTGGAAAAGGTTTTCGCCGCCTACATGTTCCACGAGGTGGTGCCGCCCTGGGTTCGTCATTGCGCCCGCGAGGCTCTCAACCGCGACGGCATGGGTATGCTGGACCCGGTTAAATTCGGAGCCCGGGATTTTTTCTATCAAAGCCGTGTTCCACGGGTGGGAAAGGGGTTTTTATTGGCCGCCGGGGCGATGATGTTTATCGTCTACCTTTCACTTTTAGCCACCGACCATCGCTTCAGCCACCCAAGTTGCCCGGGCCACTACACCAACCCCACGATCACCAATTGGGTCTATATGATCAAAGGCCAACAGCCGCCCATCTGCGACAAGGTCGGTCGCCTAGAGTAACTGCCCTGCAATGATGGCGGCGAAAACGATCAGGCCGAAATGCCGGTTGGATTTGAACCGCAAAAGGCAGCCCTTGGCGTCGTCGATGTCCAGGGTCGCCACCTGCCACGCCAGATGCGCCGCCGCCAGCGCCAGCACCGCATAAAAGGCCCAGCCGAGGCCATACAGATAGCCGCTAAACGCGATCAGGACGATGCAGCCGGAATAGAAACCGACAAGCCAAATAGGGGTATTTTCACCCAGTCTCAGAGCCGTGGATTTTACGCCGATCAGGATGTCGTCTTCACGGTCCTGATGGGCATAGATGGTGTCGTATCCCAGCGTCCACAAAATTCCCGCCAAATAGAGGACACCTGCCGGCGCGGCCAGATCGCCCCGTACGGCTGCCCAGCCCAGCAAGGCGCCCCAGTTGAATGCAAGGCCAAGCACGGCCTGCGGCCAGTAGGTAATGCGCTTCATAAACGGATAGACGGCGACGATCACCAGCGAGGCGGTGCCGATCATCACCGCGAATAGATTGAACTGCAGCAACACCGCCAGTCCCAAGAGAAGCTGCAGGGCCAAAAAGGCAAACGCCTGAGGAATCGTTACAGCGCCGGAGGGTATGGGCCTCGTCGCCGTGCGGGCGACCCGGCCATCGAAATCCCTGTCAGCGATATCGTTTAGAGTACATCCGGCCCCGCGCATGATTAGCGCGCCGATGGCGAACAGAACCACAAGCACCGGGTCGGGCCATCCGGGGCTCGCCAGAGCGATGCTCCACCAGCACGGAAGCAGCAACAGCCAGGTGCCGATAGGCCGGTCGATGCGGGCCAAATGCAGATAGGGACGCAAGCCTACGGGCGCCCATCTGTCGATCCAGGTCAGGGCGGGCATATCGCTGGCTGTCGATTTATAAGCCGTGGTCATAGTGCATAAATAACCTGTCGCTTGCCCGAAAGCCACCGCCGCTTATGATAAAGGCATGAACGAGTCAAAAATCAAAGCCCGGCTGTTCGTCAGCCATGACCTGAACGATGGCGCTTCGGTTAATCCAAGCCCGGATCAGGCTCATTATTTGCTGAAGGTCATGCGGGCCAAAAATGGTGATGGGGTAATACTTTTCAACGGTCGAGATGGGGAATGGCGCTGCTCTATTGAAGACGCAGCTAAGAAATCCTGCTCAATGCGCCTCGAAAAACAATTGCGGCCCCAAGCGCCCGAATCCGACATCTGGCTGGCTTTCGCACCGCTAAAGAAATCCAGTACGGATTTCGTAGTCGAAAAGGCCACGGAACTTGGAGTCTCAAGCCTGATGCCCGTGTTTACCGAGCACACCAACGCTACCCGGGTGAAGGCGGAACGGCTGGCGCTGATCGCCATGGAAGCCGCCGAACAATGCGATCGCCTGAGCGTTCCCGAGGTAAAGGAACCGGTGGATTTTAGAGACTTGCTGGCGAAGTGGCCGGAAGGACGCACACTGCTTGTCCCGGACGAAACCGGCGGCGGAAAATCCCTGAAGGCGGTACTTGAAGAGTCGACAGAGCAGGAATATATCACGCCTCACGGCTTCTTGATCGGTCCCGAAGGGGGCTTCGCACCTTCCGAGCTTGACGACCTGAGCAATCTGCCGTTTGTTACCCGGGTCGGCCTCGGACCACGCATCCTTCGCGCCGAGACGGCGGCCCTCGCGGCGCTGGCATGTTTTCAGGCAATGGCCGGCGACTGGGAAAGGAAACCCCGCTTTAGCAACGGATACTTTTTTAATGCCCGAAGATAGCGCCCCTACAAGTGATGTCATCACCGACAAAAAACCGCTGATCGAATACATGGAATCAGGTTGCAAGCCACCGGAAGACTGGCGCATAGGCACTGAACATGAAAAATTCGCCTATCACATTAGTGACCTGACCCAGCTTGAATACGAGGGAGAAGCGGGCATTCGTGCGCTGCTTGAAGGCCTGACTAAATTCGGCTGGAAACCGGTGCTGGAAAACGGCCACCCCATCGCCCTCAGCAAGCCGGATCACAGCTCCATTACCTTAGAGCCGGCCGGGCAGGTCGAGCTTTCCGGCGCACCATTGGAGAACATTCACCAGACCTGTTCGGAAGTTTCGGAACACTTAAAGCAGGTCAAAAGCGTCGCAAAGGATCTGGGGATAGGCTTTATTGGCCTTGGCTATCAGCCGAAATGGCCACGAGAAAAAGCGCCATGGATGCCGAAATCCCGCTACAAGATTATGCGCGAATACATGCCCAAAGTCGGCTCGCTGGGACTCGATATGATGCAATCGACCTGCACCGTGCAGGTCAATCTGGATTTCGATTCCGAAAGCACCATGGTCAAAATGTTCCGCATTTCCATGGCCCTGCAACCTATCGCTACGGCGCTGTGGGCCAACTCTCCTTTCAAGAATGGCAAACCTTCCGGTTTCCTGAGTTACCGCAGCCACATCTGGACCGACACGGATCCGGACCGGTGCGGCACTCTGCCGTTCGTATTTGAGGACGGTTTCGGTTTCGAACGCTACGTCGATTACATGCTCGATATGCCGATGTATTTTGTGTACCGAAGTGGCGATTATATCGACGCTTCGGGGCAATCCTTCCGCGACTTTCTTAACGGCACACTTCCCGCCCTACCGGGAGAATATCCGACCATTAAGGATTGGGAAGACCATTTGACCGTCGCCTTCCCGGAAGTTCGTCTGAAAAAATTTCTGGAGATGCGCGGAGCCGACGGCGGCCCGTGGAACCGATTGTGCGCTCTGCCTGCATTCTGGGTCGGCCTGCTTTATGATGATCATTCCCGGGAAGCCGCGTGGAACCTGATCAAGGATTGGACGACCGAAGAACACCAGATGTTGCGCGATGAAGTCCCGAAACTGGCGTTAAATACGCCGTTCAGGAAAGTAACCGTCGGCGATATAGCCCTCGATGCGCTGGAAATTGCCCACGAAGGCCTTTCAAGACGTGGCATTCAGGATGGCGTCGGCCTGGACGAAACCCATTTCCTCAATCCTTTATTCCAGATCGCCGAATCCGGATTTACACCTGCTGAAGATCTGCTTTGCGCCTACGAACGGCGGTGGCACCAGAATATCGACCAGATCTTCAAGGAATACGCCTATTAAACCTTTCGGGTTTGGCTTTCCCCTTTAATGCCTCTGGGTATATAAAGGCAGTTCATTTATTGGGGCTGAATGACAAACTTAAGACGATGCCGGACGCCAGTATTGACCTGATCGATATAGAACGGGCTCTCCACGAAGGGGAGTTCTGCTTTCATTATCAGCCAAAAGTATCATTCGTTACCGGCCAAATTGTCGGTGGCGAGGCTTTGCTGCGTTGGGTCAAGCCAAACGGCTCAATCGTGCCGCCCGACTTGTTCCTGCCCCAGGCGGAGTAATCCGGTTTCATCACCAACATCACTGCCGTCATGCTGCCGGAGTTGATCGAAGACATAGAAAAAATCAAGGCAGTTAAAACGGATGCCCAAATCGCCTTCAACATCTCAGCCTTGGATCTTTACTCACCCTATCTGGTGAAGATGCTGCGCAGTTTTATCGGCTCGCGGCGCATTAATCCCGGCAATATCCAGATTGAAATTACTGAAACCGCCGTGGTTGATAACTCTGAGCGCTTCACGATGGCGCTGCTGGATTTGGTGGCGCTCGGCGTCGAGATAGCCATGGATGATTTCGGCACAGGTTATTCATCGCTCGATCTACTGAGCCGCTTGCCGATTTCGACCGTGAAGCTCGATCAGGGCGTCGTCAGAAGAATGACTGAGGACGTCAAGAACACCCATATCGTGCGATCAAGCCTGTACATGGCCAGAGAACTTTCTATCAAGACGGTGGCCGAAGGCGTCGAAAGCAAAGGAACCTATACCTACCTGATGTCGTCAGGATGCAATGAGGTGCAGGGCTACTGGATCAGTGAACCCTTGCCGCTTAAGGATTACATCGATCTGTGCGCAGACCAGCCGCAATGGCCGTGCTCGACTTTCGGCCTTTTGTACAACGCCTGGGTCAATCACATTTCATATCGGCGCAAGGTTCTGGATGCAGCCCTGACCCTGTCGATGACGGATCCGGAAGAATGGAACGCGTTACCGAAGATGGATCTGGCCCACAGTCCCGCGCGTTGCCGCCTGGGTCAGTGGTACATGGGCGAAGTCAGCAAAACCGAAGAAAGCATGCGCAAATACAAACGCCTGGAGGAACCGCATCGACTGATGCACGCCGCGGGCGCATCTTTGATCAAGGCGATCAGAACTGAATCAAGGGCCCGCGATATCGCCCGCGCCACCCGCATTTTCCTTGAATATTCCGACGTGGTGGACGCAGAGGTTTCGCGTATTGTCGAGCGCGATCTGGAACGAACCTTCGACGAGCTGGATGTCGAGAAAGCCAAGGACATCCCGGCAATTGCCGAGCTTTTGGGCGAAAACGATATCGAATAACTTATTGACTGATTAAGCCGCCGTGCCGCCCACGGTCAGGCCGTCGATCCTGATGGTCGGCTGGCCGACGCCGCAAGGAACGCCCTGCCCGTCCTTGCCACACGTGCCGACACCCGGATCCAGCGCCATATCATTGCCGATCATGGAAACCCGTGTCAGCACGTCCGGTCCGTTGCCGATTAACGTCGCCCCCTTGACGGGTGCTGCGATCTTGCCCTCTTCAATCATATAGGCTTCGGTACACGTGAAGACGAACTTTCCCGAGGTGATATCGACCTGACCACCGCCGAAGTTCGTCGCATATAGACCATTTTTAACGGATTTCAGGATTTCATCCGGATCATGATCGCCTGCCGGCATGAAGGTATTAGTCATGCGCGGGATCGGCGCGTGGGCATAGCTCTGGCGCCGTCCGTTGCCCGTCGACTCTGCGCCCATCAGGCGGGCGTTCATGCGGTCTTGCATATAGCCTTTCAGGATGCCGTCTTCGATCAGAACCGTCTTCTGCGCCGGCGTGCCCTCATCGTCTATGGTCAGTGACCCGCGGCGATCGGAAATGGTGCCGTCATCGACGACAGTCACACCGGGGGCGGCAACGCGCTCTCCCAAAAGGCCTGAAAAAGCGGACGTTTTCTTGCGGTTGAAGTCTCCCTCAAGGCCATGCCCGATGGCCTCGTGAAGAAGGATACCCGGCCAACCGGGACCTAATACGACATCCATCTCGCCGGCTGGCGCAGGAACCGATTCCATATTGACCAGCGCCAGGCGCAAAGCCTCGTCGACGCATTTTTTCCAGGTTTCGGGCTTCAGGTATTCCTCGTAGGGAACTCGGCCGCCGGTGCCGTAACTGCCGGTTTCCATGCGATCGCCATCGGCCGTCATGATGGTGACGTTGAGGCGAACCAATGGGCGGATATCCCCTGCCCTGACCCCATCGGGCCTGATCACCTGTATGGCCTGCCAGTTGCCGGTCAAAGAGGCCGAAACCTGGGCGACACGCTCGTCCCTGGAACGCGCGTAGGCATCCATATCGGCTAACAATTTCACCTTGGTTTCGAAATCAACCAAGCTTAAGGGGTTGTCATCAACGTAGAGCTGGGCGTTGGTTCCGCCGGGAGGTGCCGCCAGGGTGCCGCCTTGGCCTGCGTGCACGGTCTTGACCGTTTGGGCGGCCCGTTTGATGGCCTCTTCGCTCAACTCCGAGGCGTGGGAATATCCCGTCACCTCGCCCGAGACGGCGCGAAGGCCGAAGCCCTGCGAGGTGTCGAAGCTGGCGTTCTTCAATTGCCCGTCATCGAAGACGACGGCCTCCGACTGGCTGTATTCAAGGAAAAGCTCACCGTCATCGGCCCCGTTCAGGGCGTCTGCGGTCAAGTTTTCGACCCGGCCCCGGTCCATTCCGGCGCGGTTGAAGAAAAGATCATCGGTTTGGCTAAGGTCGCTCATTACAGGTCCTAAATTTTCATCATCAAGTGGTAACAATATAGCGGGTAGATTATGCTGATATAGTAATTCCTTGAGGTTTTTTGCCCTTATTTTTGAGATTTTTCTGATCGTCATGAACCAATTTAGCGAACACCACCTGCGAAAAAGTCTGGCCGAAGAAGTCCATGCCAGACCCTATGGCCTGTTGCGTCCACCCGTGCGCGTCACTCAACTTGCCGTGTTGTCGGGGGAAACCGATCCCGAGGGCGATCGCCGCCACGTCGCAAAATTGTGCAGTCATTTCAGCATTGATGAACCGGAAGAAGGGGCTAAACATTACTCCGGCGTTCTCGTTCACAGCGAAACAAGCGAGCTGCGCTTCAAATGGGAACGCCATACGGAATTTTCCTCCTACACCTTTTATCAGAACGGTCCTTTCGAGCATCCCTTCACTGGGGGGCCCATTAACCTAATTCCCGGTCACTGGATCGCGAATATACCCGGTGATGTGCTGAACGCCACAAACCTGGCCCTGGAGCCTGCGGACGCACTGCAACGAACCTTCGACGAATTGGCGAAGTTGTTCGCCAACAATTCCGTCACCGGCAGCGGCATGCGAGACGGTGAAGCGCTGGTGTGGACGGATTTCCGTCTTCACGATGACGGCTTTAATCGCATTCTGGTTCGCGACAATGGCATGAACCAGCGCCAGGCAGGCAGACTTATCCAACGGCTCATGGAAATCGGCACCTATCGTATTATGGCGATGCTGGCATTCCCGATTGCCCGTGACGTAATGCCGAAACTGGGCGAATATGAACGCATACTCAGTGATCTGATCGGGCGCATGGATGTTGCTGGAAACGGTGAAGATGAACGTGACACTTTGAAAAACCTGACGAATCTGGCCGCCAAAGTCGAGGCCCTGTCCCTGGACATCAATTACCGTTTCACCGCCACCCGCGCCTACCACGCCCTGGTCAACCGCCGGATCGAGGATTTAAGGGAAGTTCGCATCGACGACATCAGCCAGATCCAGGGCCTGCAGCCCCCTGGTGAATTCGTCACCCGCAGGCTGGCTCCGGCGATGGAAACCTGCCGGTCGACATCGGAAAGGCTGGATACCCTTTCCAGACGGATCGGCCGGGCCAGCGATTTGCTGCGCACCCGGGTTGATGTGGCCCTGGAGGAACAAAACAGGGATTTGCTGGAATCCATGGACCGAAGGGCTAGGTTACAGCTTCGCCTTCAGGAAACCGTCGAAGGCCTGTCCGTCGTCGCTATCAGTTACTACCTGCTGGGACTGGTCTCCTACGCCGCCAAAGGCGCTAAGGGGGCGGGCCTGCCAGTTAATGCCGAAATCGCCACCGCTGTTGCCCTGCCTTTCGTCGTCGCCGTCGTGTGGTATGGCATGAGGCGCATCCACCACAAGCTTGGCAAGAGCGACTGATCTTCCAATTTTCTTGACCTTTTGGCCGTCCATGAGTAGATAATGACCCACGTGGTGATTTGCACGACCAGCTTGCGACCACGGTTAAAAAAACTGCTAAAAGGTCGGCGCTCTGAAAGGGCCCTGACCAATCTGTCGGGGCTTTTTTTATTGTCCGCCCGCCCCAAGTGAAGGACAAAAGACGCAAGAAAGAGAGACATCCCATGGGGACCAAAAAGAAAGATTCATCTAACTGGCGCCCGGCGACCCGATTGGTGCGCGGCGGCCAGGAACGCTCTCAATTCGACGAGACCAGCGAAGCCCTCTACATGACCTCGGGCTACGTCTACGAATCACCCGAGGAAGCTGAACAGGCCTTCAAGGGCGAAAAGGACCGTTTCGTCTATTCGCGCTACGCCAACCCCACCGTTGCCATGTTCGAGGAACGCCTTGGCCTTCTGGAAGGGGCCGATTATTGCAACGCCACGGCCAGCGGCATGGCCGCCGTGTTCGCATCCCTGGGCTGCATGTTGAAAGCGGGAGATCGCGTTGTCGCTTCACGAGCGTTGTTCGGGTCATGTCATTACATCGTCACCGAACTGCTGCCTTCTTACGGCATCGAAGGCGTGCTGGTCGACGGCACTGATCTGAATCAGTGGGCAGAAGCCCTGTCGCAGCCGACCCAGGCGGTTTTCATAGAAACCCCATCCAACCCGACCCTGGAAATCATTGATATTGGCGCGGTTTCTGAGCTGGCTCACGAGGCGGGCGCGCGGGTCGTCATCGACAATGTTTTTGCAACACCGATCCTGCAAAGCCCGCTCGAGCTGGGTGCGGATATCGTCACATATTCGTCAACCAAACACATCGACGGACAGGGCCGCGCCATGGGTGGGGCCATCCTGACCAACGACCAGGAATTCGCAGAAGAAAAACTGAAGCCCTTCCTGCGCAACACCGGCCCTTCGGCCAGCCCGTTCAATGCCTGGCTGCAGTTGAAGGGCCTGGAGACCCTAGATCTCAGGATCAATAAGATGTCGGATAACGCACTGGATGTGGCCCAGTTCCTTGAGGGCCTGAACGGCATCGACCGGGTCCTGTACCCGGGCATCGCCAGCCACCCCCAATTCAAACTGGCCGCCCGGCAGATGAAAAGCGGCTCGACCATCGTCGCCTTCGAGGTTCCCGGCGGCCGGGACGGCGCGTTCAAGTTTCTCAACGGAGTCTCGATAATCGATATCTCCAATAACCTGGGGGATTCAAAAAGCCTGATCACCCACCCGGCGACGACCACCCACCAGCGGCTGGGTGAGGACGAGCGCGCCCGCATGGGCATCGGCGACGGCCTAATCCGCCTGTCCGTCGGCCTGGAAGACCCGGACGACTTGAAGGAAGATTTGGAACGGGCTTTGCAAGCGATGCGCTAGCGCCGGGCATTCCGTCAATTTCAGGGAGTGAGGTACTCGAAGATTTGATCTCCCCCTTGGTCCGTGTCCTGGTAATCCACCAGGCCGGCCCCAAACTCGATGCGCTCTCCATCCGGCGAGCAGGGGAAGAAAAGTCCGAATGATTTTTTATACTTCCAGCTCTTGTCATCTTGTTCGTAATGGACGCAGCTGCTGATAAAGAAGGGTCGCTTGGACGTGTACAGGGACTGAAAAAACTCGATTAGCTTGTACTTAATCTCCACGCCGGTGTAGGTGTCCTCAAGATATTTGCCCTGCAGGGTGTGACCGAAATTTTCATCAATTTTGGAGCCGCTGCGATGAACGAGAATGCCTTTTTCGATGCCGTCCCGGTAATCGATGATGACAAGTTGAGGCTTCAAATCGGGAACATCGTCAAAATCGAGGGATGAAAAATTCGGCAGCTCTTCGTTTTTCAAACCGGCAAGAACAAATTTTGAGAAATCCAAAATTTTTTCGTTATCCGTCAGCGTGTTAAGCTTCTCTAATATAGTCATGATTCAATAGATAGAGACGCCAAATGCGTAATCAAGTGTGTGATTTGCCAGTTTTCTATTCAGTGGAAAACCCGCAAAAAACACAAAAGTTGGGAAACGAACCCATTTTGTGCAGTGCGGGATGTCATCGCCACTTTTGAAATATTAGCCCCTATGTAAGAAATCTAACCTCAAAGACCCGCCTAAAAAACTTATTCACTATTTAAAATCTCAAACATATTCAGAGATCACAATTGAAAGGGACTTCCGACCGCTTTACAATCATTGCTATAAAATTTCAAATTTGATTCTATCGATATGAATACTCCAAAGCTCCCACTCTTTCCGACAATCATTGGATCCTACCGTATCCTTTTTGGAAATCTTGGTCTTTATGCAAGACTGATTTGGTTCCCGCTTATCGTCTGTTGCGCCTTTTATTCACTCAAATATTTTCTGGAGAATGGGACCGCCACAGACAGTAAAGAACTGATGAATTTGCTCTCTATGATTATGGTCGGGTTCCTTGCCTTTCTTCTAACCATCCCAGCAATTGTTTCGTGGCATCAATTTATCATTCTTGGTGAATATAAAAACTCCGTGAACTTTCGGCTTTCGTTTCGCAGGGAAGAATGGGGGTATCTCATAGAATTTATAACCTTCGTTATTGTCTTCGGTTTTTTTCTAGCTTTGATCTATGGCGGAATAAATGCAGGGTTGTCGTCAATTGTTCAACTCGGCCCGTCACATGCTCCCAGCATTGAAGGCAGAATTGTCCTGTCGCTTGCATCGGCCATTGCCAGCTTGCCGGTTTCATATTTTTTGGTGATCTTGCCTTCCGTCGCGATCGGAAAACGGGCGTCTTATCGTAAGGCAAAAAAAATCTTAAAAGGAAACCTGCTTCGGGTTTGGGCGGTCTACATTCTGGCTATGGTGCCTGAAAGGCTCATCTTTCACATCTTGGAGGTAGCAGAAGAATATACCGGATCTATTGATATTGGCGGGGTGTTTAACGGTTTTGACTTGCTCAGCATCCTGAACAATTTTCTGTTTTTCACAATATCCGTTGGTGTTTTGTCAATTGCCTATCAGTTCTGTGCAGAGGGAAGGGCATCTCAACTAGAACCCCCTATGCTTGAGAACTAATGAAATTTAATAGGCCCGGTTCACTTCTTATCTGGTTGGCGATTTTCGGTGCCTTGTTTTTCGTCGCCATAATTCTTGAGATGCTGGGGGTGCTGCCGGGGAGCCCGGATGATAACCTTTCTGCACCGGCGATGAGGCTTCTTGTGAGATAGCTCCTCAATCCGTTTTCGAGTTTAACTCAGCATTGGCTTGATTTCAGGCTCTGGTTGAGGTGGATGACCAATTTTTTCGATAACCGGCATTATGCCATCCGCAGAAATATGTAAGAACACAGCACTGCTGCCTAGGATAATGGCGATGGACATCAGCCAACTCTCCCACCTTACAAACTGAACGGGGCTGACCTCAGCAACGAACGCTAGCATTCCCGGTTGTATAACCAAGAATATGACCAGAACCTGAATTAGTATCAGGACCGTATATTCTGCAACTCGGAGAAGATCATTCTTATTCAGTCCATAAAATAGAGCCTGTGGTTCATTCGTCTTGTTATTTTCTGTTGTGGAATTTGGAGCAGTCTCAGCGCTGACGTTGTCCGAGTTTTTCTGGAGGAAAAAAATTTGAAGTGTAATTGGCGGCATTAGTAACGATGAAATAGCTATCAGGGTGAGCATCAAAAGCCATTTCCGAGTTTTTTCCGGTAATAGCACTATGCCTGGGGTTTTTAAGGATAACGGCTCATTGAAGTCCCCTGTTCCGACAAATACACCAAGTAACTGAAACCCCTTTTTTAACACTGAGGGAAAGACGAGGAACACGTATGATAAGGCCGCCGAACTCAAAATGAGTATCTCTAACATTCTTATCAAATCAGCTCTTGCGAGCCCGAACCATAATGCTCCCGTTTCTTTTGAATAATCCGGAACAGGATCAAGTTTCATCGCCTGATAAAACACGTAAATTGCCAGTAGGGCTAAAGAAGACAGGAAAATAATTGATATCTTTTTCTCTCGAATAAGTGTCTTCACTTCGTCGTTAAACTTTTCAGGCTCTCTTCCCGAGATATTGATCGCCAAGCAAATAAAGAAAGACATAATAATGGCGATAAAGGCCAGAATAACAACTTCAAGAATGCGAAGTGTTTCATCCGATAGCCCTACAAAAAGATCGTCCATTCCAACCCCTTTTCTACATCCCCAATATCATTTTAGTACTCATCTGGCACCAACACTGATTGCCCAATAGTACATATAATTCAACCATAAAGCGGTATTCTAGAAAAGTTGCTTCAAAAAAAATTTTTTAGTTCTTTCTCCTTAGTTGGATAACTAACAGAATAAAGCTTCGACGCGCCTTGAATTGTCCTACTCAAAATCCCAAAATCGTATCCATTATGTTCGACCAACAAGTCACCTTCCTGGGCGTTAAAAGCCTGAAAGAAAGCGCGTCCTTTTATGAAGACCAGTTGGACCTTGAGCTAGTGCTGGATCAGGGGAATTGCCGGATTTACCGCATCAGTAAAGACGGGTTTCTCGGTGTCTGTGAGGGCTCCGACTTGATGGGCATTTCGGATGACGGGGTGATCGTTACCCTGGTAACCGACGACGTCGATGGCTGGTACGAAAGGCTGAAAGCCCGCGGCGTCCATTTCGAAAAGGCCCCGGCAGAGAACGTCGAGTACAACATTTATCACTGTTTCCTGCGCGACCCGGACGGGCACCTTCTTGAAATTCAGCGTTTCAATGATCCTGAGTGGCCGAAAACGTGAATAGAAAGTGGAGAACATATGCGCCCCACGCCCACCTGTCATTCCCGACTTGATCGGGAATCCACGCTTTCGCGGCTTGTACTGGATTCCCGCTTTCGCGGGAATGACGATGATTGAATTTAAAGACGGAACGGAACCCTGATCTTTCGGCGCTTCAACGATCCTGACTGGCCAGCAACTCCCTAAAGGTTTCGATAAACCCCATGAAGTCGTCGTCGTCGATCGTTAAAGGCGGGTCGATCCTGAACATGCCGCCCCTGTTGCAGACGATGTACCCGGCATCCAACAAAGCGTCATAGAGCTTGTCCGAAATCTTGCTGTCGCCGAACTCGACGGCGAACATCAAGCCCCGGCCGCGCACCTCGGTGATCGTTTTTCCATCCGCCAGACTTTCCAGTTCGCGCAGGAATTTCTGACCAATCCTTGCGGCCCGTGAAATCAGTTTCTCGTCCTTAATTGTATCGAGAACTTCTTTGGCGACCACCGCACCCAAAGGATCGTTCTGGTGGGATTGCATGTATTTGAAAGACCCGTCCTCCAGTTCCCCTACCGTACTGGCTTTAATGGCGACGGCGCTGACCGGATAGCCGTTGCCCACACCCTTGCCCATGGCGATGATGTCAGGCTCGATTTCATGGTGATTGTGGCCGAACCATTTTCCGGTGCGGCCGATCCCCGTGGTCACCTCGTTGGCGATGATTTTGCCGCCCTTGCTGCGAACGATATCGACCATGTTGCGGATCATTGAAGAGGGAGGAAAGCGCACGAAGCCGGACGCGCTTCCCGGTTCGAACAGAAACTCCGATATATCGTCCGGGATGCTTTTCAGTTTATCGCACGCCGCGTCGCAATTGTCTTTTCGCTGGCATTCCCGGCATTCGCTCCAATCGAACAGATGCCAGCCGCCTTCCCTGTTGACGGTGGAACTGAAGGATCCGAAATAGCCGTCATGCAACGCCAGAGTGATATTCCGTCCAGTAATGTGGCGGGTGATTTGTCTTGCCAGTTCAATGGCTTCGCTACCGGAGCATAAAAAGACGCACTTGCCGTCCTGAAAGCCTGCAATATCCAGCACGGATTCGGCGGCTTTTTCTACCGTCTGATTGCCATAACAGAAACCGACATGGGTTACCCTATCGATCTGATCCTTAATCGCCCGGTTGATGCGGGCATTCTTGTGACCCAACGACAAGCACCAGACACCCGATTCCAGGTCCAGATATTTCTTACCCACGTCATCAAAAACATGGGCCTCGTCCCCATCGACGACGTTGGGGATCTTTATCTCGTGGCCTGTGCAATTAAGAATGTTGCTCATATACTCCCCCCTTATCGATCTACAACCCCACCAGTCTGCCGATTGCCGGTCATTGTAATCCGGTTTCCGAGAGGGCCCCGAAGACTTTTTTGACGTTTCTGTCAGGCTAACAACCGACGAATTCGATCACCATCTGAATATGATATATAATTCACACTCACGTATTCGATTTAGCCCGTGCAATATGCTACGAAAAACAAAATGAACGAGAAGCTCAGGCACAATATTTTCCTTGAACAGGCGGCTGAAATCGCCGGAATCGGCCATTGGATTTATGATGAAAATGGCCAGCGATATCTCTACGTCTCAAGTTACTACGCACGTATTTACGGAAAAAGCCAAGACGAGATCCTGGGGGAAAAAATAAGCGAGGAAGACGACCTTGCGGATGTCCACAAGGATGACGTTGACACCGTATTGGCAGCTTATGAAAAGTGCCGCCAGGACGGAGAAAAATACTCGATTGAATACAGGATCACCCGCTTTAATGACGGCCTGAGATGGATTCACGAAATCGGCTCCGGGCTGGAAAAAGTCGACGGCGCTTGGACAACGACAATCGGAACGATCCAGGATATTACCGAAAGGAAGGAAAGGGAGCAGAGCCTCGCTGACAGGGAATATAAACTTCAATCCATCTTCAGCAATTCCAAGGTCGGCATTGGCCGCACGCGGTTTGCTGACGGCAAAGTGTTGGAGGCCAACGACAAACTGGCGCGCATGTTCGGTTATGACGATACGGAGGAATTTATCGAAACATTCAATTTTGCGGATCATTTTGTCGACAAACATGCGCGAAATTTTTTGGTCGAGAATTTCCGGAATAATCCCGATCAGATAACCGAATCCGACTACAGGACCCGGAACGGCTCGATTGTATCGATAAGCTCTCATGGCCATTATAACGAGGCAGAAGGCCATATCGATTTCCTGTTTCTGGACATCACGGAACGCACCAAAGCCGAAAGGGCATTGCACGAAAGCGAACTGCGCTTCAAGGATTTCGCTGAAGCCGCCTCGGACTGGTATTGGGAGATGGGGCCGGATTTGCGTTTTTCCTATTTTTCAAAGCGGCTTGATATCACGATCGGCGCTCCTCGCTCGGAACTGATCGGCAAAACAAGACAGGAACTGGGCAAACCCGAAATTGATGACGAGAAATGGATAGAACATCTTGACGCCCTGGAAAATCACGAACCGTTCAGGGATTTCGAATACGGATTCAGGCGAAAGGACGGAACAACTGCGCACGTGCGAGTAAGCGGCATGCCTGTGTTTGCAGGCAACGGCGATTTCCTTGGTTATCGTGGTACAGGTAACGACATTACCGAGCGTAAGGATGCCGAACTGGTCGCCCTTATAGCCAACCGGGCCAAATCCGATTTGATGGCCAATATGAGTCACGAATTGCGTACGCCCCTGAACGCCATCATCGGATTTTCAGGCATGATCAAGGATGAGACCTTTGGCCCTATCGGAAGCGAAAAATACAAGCAATACCTGGAAGACATACAGCATTCAGGGCAGCATCTTCTGGAATTGATCAATGACATTCTGGACGTGTCGGCCATCGAAGCCGGGGCAATGGAACTGCAGGAAGAATACATCAACCTGTCCAACGTCGTTGAGGCTTCCGTTCGCCTTATCAGGCCAAGGGCGGAAACCGGGGATGTCACGATCACGGCCTCCATAGATCCCGATTGCCCACAGATTTATGCCGATGAACGGCGCATTAAACAAGTGCTTCTGAACCTGCTCAGCAATGCTGTTAAATTTACCCGCGAAGGCGGCGAGGTCTCGGTCAATTCGTGGCTGAACGACGACGGTTCCCTGTCGGCCGCAATCAGCGATTCGGGGATCGGCATGGCCCCAGAGGACGTAGATAAAGCCTTAAGCAAGTTCGGTCAGGTAGACAGCGGTTTGGACCGTCAACACGAAGGAAGCGGCCTGGGATTGCCTTTGACTAAGGGATTAATGGACTTGCATGGCGGCGCGCTTGAAATCAGAAGCAAAAAAAATCAAGGCACCATTGTCACGTTGACTTTTCCGTCAGAGCGAATCGTCTTAAGCGCTTAAGGTCGGATACTTTTTTTAAACACCCAAGCGGACTCTCAAGCCTTTGAGCGCAGCCTTTGGATCGGTAATATCGAACCAGTAACTCCGCATTCCAACGTCCTCTGCGCCCCTGCAGTTAACGCGCATGTCGTCGATGAAAATACAATTTTCCGGCTGCACGCCAATTTTTTCTACGCACGCCAAATAGGGCTCGGGTGCAGGCTTGCTGATACCAACGGTTTTTACGTCCACCAATTCATCGAAAAAGTGACTGTGATGCCAAGTCTCCCACCAATTCTCACCCAACCAGGCGGTAGCGTCGTTGGTCAGCAGCATTTGGCGAAATCCGGCGCTTTTTACTTTTGCAACAACCTCCCACGTTTCGGGACGTTCCGGCGGTATAAATTCGTAAGGGTCGCAATCAATTCCCTGCCGGGCGAATTCCCCGACAAGCAAATTGATATAATCGGGCTCCTTCATTTCACCGCGATCCAATGCCGCATAGTGAGGGTCGGGAACCGTTCCGGTCGGTCCCAGGGGAATTTTGTCCAAGGGCCAGTTTTTGCCGGCGCCGATAGTAATCAGTTTTTCGGTAAAAAATTGATAGAGAATTCCCCCCATATCCCAGATAACGACGGAAGGGATGCTATTATTTGGTTCAATCTCATTCATTACCCCTGGCTCCAGGGAAGCTTTTCGACCTTCCAACCGTTAACTGTACCGCGATGTCCCGAATCATCCTTGTCGCCCTCGAACCCGTAAGCGACGTTGTAACAGGTCTTAAAACCGGCTTCGGTTAAGGCTATTGCGGCAGATTTAGACCGCACGCCCGATCGGCAGATGATATAAAGGTCCTGACTAGGGTCGATCTCGGTTTGGGATACTTGTTTTAGAAATTCCGGGTTAGGCTTCTGGGAAGGAAAAAGTATCCAAGGCACCATTGCGATTTGACGCGCAATTGTGCTCAAATCCGGCACGCCGACATAAGTCCACTCGGCCGGAGTTCGCACGTCCAGTAACTTTGCCTTGGGATTTTCAATTAGCCGCATCCATGTTTGTGTAGGAGTTACATCCCCAGCATAAGTTCCGTCGTTCATGGAAAAATCCTTTCAGAATTTTCGTAAGAAAAGGGTTTTTCTTGCCAATTCCGTCGCAGTTATATAATAAATGGCGTAATTGCGCATCGAATTACCTAATTATCAAAATAATAGAAAGATTAACATGCCCGTCCTAAACCTTGCCCACAATTTTTCTTTCGAAGATCTTTACTCCAAAGATGGATTGACCCGTCTTGATGGAGTCTTTGTTGAACATCTTGAAGAGATCGACGGAGAATTGGCCGGGCGTCTTGTCGATGCCAGAAAAGACCCGGACGCGCTGGACCCGAATGCGACCTCTGACTTGTTGCTGGATTTGGCGCCTCATGTGGATGATTTTATCGCGCAGTTCTTTGGCATCGATAAAGAAGCCCGTGTACTGGCCGAACGTCACCATGATCTGGCCCCGCTATTTACCTGTAAAAGGCTGTTTGTACAGCGCCAAGCGGCGAAGAAGATCAAGGCAGATGAAGCTGAAACGATCGATGGCGCGGCACTGGAAGGTGAATTGACAGCACTGATGGGCGGTGCTTTCGATCAGTTGACTTTCGCTAAAACCGTTATGGGCTGGCTTGACGACGAAGCAGCCAATAGGGATGCCCTGGATCTGGCTAGGCGCTATGCGGGTTGGGCGTTTCATACCGACTCCGGAAAACAGCGCCACAAAGAAGACGTCTTATTCAAGGGACCTGAGAAAGTCGACTTTGAAAACCTGGTCGAAGCCGAAACCGTTCACGAGCATGGCGTCGACATGCTTTGCCTGCCGCCGGAAAAACAGCATCCACGCGACGGTTTCGCGTTGACCGATCATGGTTGCGATTTGGTCGGCGCGCTGGACCAGGCCAATTACTGCGTCATATGTCACGACCGTCAAAAGGATTCCTGCTCGAAAGGTATCCGCGACAAGAACAGTGGGGACTTCGCCAGCAACGAGTTGAAGGTGCCTCAGGCAGGATGTCCGCTGGAAGAAAAAATCTCGGAGATGCATAAGGTTAAGGCGGACGGCCATTCGCTGGCTGCACTGGCCATCATCGCCATCGACAATCCAATGACGGCAGGCACTGGTCACCGCATTTGTAACGACTGCATGAAAGCCTGCATCTACCAAAAACAGGAACCGGTGGATATTCCCCAGGCCGAAACCCGCACGTTAAAGGACGTGCTTGGGCTGCCTTGGGGATTTGAAATCTATTCCCTGATGACCCGCTGGAACCCGCTGAATCTGAATCGTCCTTTCCCGGGCGATGACACTGGATACAAGGTTCTGGTTGTCGGTCAGGGACCAGCCGGCTTTACCTTGGCCCACTATTTGATGAACGAAGGCCACACGGTTGTCGCCATCGATGGGGCCAAGATAGAACCCTTAGAGCCCGAATTGAGTGGCGTCACGCAAAAAGGCGAGCGCGTCCCGTTCCAGCCGATTTATGATTTCACCGATATTGAAGAGCCGCTTGGTGAGCGCGTCATGGCCGGTTTCGGCGGCGTCGCCGAATACGGCATTACCGTGCGCTGGAACAAAAACTTCCTGAAGGCTATCCGTATCCTGTTGGAACGGCGCGCCAACTATACTCTATACGGCGGTGTGCGCTTTGGCGGTGCGATTACGGCCGACAATGCCTTCGAGATGGGTTTCGACCACGTCGCTTTGTGCATGGGAGCCGGAAAACCGACCGTTTTGGGCATTCCAAACGGATTGGCGCGCGGCGTGCGCCAGGCATCGGATTTCTTGATGGCCCTGCAACTGACCGGGGCGGCCAAGTCAGATTCGGTGGCCAACCTGAACATCCGTATGCCTGTGGTTGTCATCGGCGGCGGGCTAACCGCAATCGACACGGCGACTGAGGCACTGGCGTACTACGTCAAGCAGGTAGAGAAATTCCTGGCCCGTTATGAAGCGCTTCAGGCGACTGGCGGCGCGGCTCCAGGTTGGACCGAAGAGGAACGGGGATTCGCCGATGAATTCCTGGAGCACGGCCGCGCCATTCGCGCTGAGCGAGAAGCAGCCGCTGCGGAAGGTCGTGAACCCAACTTCCAACCATTATTGGATTCCTGGGGTGGCGCGACCCTGGCCTATCGCCGCCGCATGATCGATTCGCCCAGCTACACCTTGAACCACGAAGAAATCACCAAAGCCTTCGAGCAGGGCATCAAGTTCGCCGAGATGTTGTCTCCCATCGCGATCGAGGTAGACGATCATGGTCATGTCGAAGCGATTAAACTGGAGTTGCAGGAAATCGACGAACACAACCGACCCAATGCGACAGGCCACGTCATCAACATGCCCGCGCGTTCGGTCCTGATCGCCGCCGGAACCCAGCCCAACACGGTGATTGCCCGCGAATATCCGGGATTTGCCGATTTGGACGGGAAATACTTCCAGGCCGAAGACGAAGACGGCAACGCAGTAACTCCGGAATGGTCATCCAAGCCGGAAGACCCCCTGGTTACCATGAAGGTCAACGACGATAACCACTCCATTACCTTCTTCGGCGACCTGCACCCCTCCTTTGCCGGAAACGTTGTCAAGGCGATGGCAAGCGCCAAGCAGGGTTATCCCGTGATCAACCGGCAGCTTGCGAAAAACCCGCCAAGCGCTATCAAGCCGGGCGAATTGGTCAAACAATTGGATCATGGATTACGCGCCCATGTGGTCGATATCATTCGCCATAATCCCAATATCGTCGAAGTCATTTTGCATGCGCCGTTAGCGGCTCAGGCCTTCAAGCCGGGCCAGTTCTTCCGCTTGCAAAACTACGAAGCCAATGCCAAGCGCATGGACGGCACGGTTTTGGGAATGGAAGGCATGGCGCTTACAGGCGCATGGGTCGACAGGGAAAAAGGCCTGGTATCCACCATCGTCCTTGAAATGGGAGGCTCATCCAGCCTGTGCGAATTGTTGCAGATAGGTGAAAGCGTTATCCTGATGGGACCGACGGGCGAGCCGACTGAAACCCCGGGCGGTGAAACTGTCGTGCTGGTCGGCGGCGGGCTTGGCAACGCAGTGTTGTTTTCCATTGGACAAGCCCTGCGCGAGGCCGGATCGAAAGTACTCTACTTCGCGGCTTACAAGGGCGTAAACGACCGCTATCACATCGACAACATCGAAGCCGCCGCCGATACGGTTATCTGGTGCTGCGATGAAGTTCCAGGTTTCGAGCCTGGACGCGATGGCGACAAAGCCTTCGTCGGCAATGTTGTCGAAGCCATGACAGCCTATGCCCTTGGGGAATTGGGCGATACACCCATTTCCATGAAAGACGCCAACCGTATGCTGGTTATCGGTTCAGACGTAATGATGAAAGCCGTCGCCGATGCCCGCCACGGCATCCTGAAAGAACATCTGGACCCGGATCACACGGCGATAGGTTCCATCAACTCACCCATGCAATGCATGATGAAAGAAATCTGCGCCCAGTGCTTGCAATTACACAAGGATCCGGAAACCGGTGAGGAAACGATCATTTTCTCGTGTTTCAATCAGGACCAGACTTTGGACCACGTCGTCTTCCCGTCCCTGCAGCAACGCCTGCGCCAGAATGCAGTTCAAGAGAAATTGACCCGCCAATGGATCATTCGCTGCATGTCGCACTTGCAAGAGGCCGGCTAAAAGTCCACTTTCTCTTAATGACTGATTCTCATGAGAAAGACAGGGCCGACGCCCTCAATTTGCTGGAAGACCTGATTGGCAGGGCGAAGCGCGCCGGGGCGGAAGCCGCCGATGCTGTTTTCGTCAAGGGCGTTTCACTTTCCAAGACCATACGACTTGGCAACCCGGAACATCTGGAACGCTCAGAAGGCAGCGATATTGGGCTGCGCGTCTTTATGGGCAAGCGCCAGGCCATGGTTTCGTCGTCCGACACTGCAGCTGACGCCCTGGATGAGTTAGCGGCGCGGGCTGTTGCCATGGCGCGGGCCGTGCCGGAGGACCCCTATTGCGGACTGGCTGATCCGGATCAACTAGCGACAGATTTTCCTGATGTTGAATCCTGCGACAGGTTTGAACCCGACGCCGATCACCTGAGTGATTTAGCGGCCCGCGCCGAAGAGGCGGCCATGGCTGTCGATGGGGTCACCAATTCTGAAGGCGGTTCCGCCGGATGGGGAATGAACACGGTAGCAATGGTAGCCTCCAATGGTTTTGGCCAGGCTTATGCCAATTCCAGCCATTCAGTCAGTGCGTCCGTCATTGCCGGTGAAGGAACAGAGATGGAGCGCGACTATGACTATACCGCCGCTGTCTTCGCGGCTGATCTGGACAGTCCCGAAGCCATAGGAAAAAGCGCCGGACAAAAGGCCGTTAAGCGTCTAAATCCGAAGAAGGCCGAAACAGCCGCGGTGCCGATCGTTTTCGACCCCAGGGTATCGAAAAGTCTGGTCGGTCATTTATCCGCGGCCGTCAATGGTTCGTCCATCGCCCGGGGAACGTCGTTCCTGAAGGATAAAATGGGAGAGAAGATTTTTACCGATGGCATCAATATCGTCGATGATCCCCATCGCAAGCGGGGACTGAAATCCCGCCCCTTCGATGGCGAAGGGATTGCCACCAAACGAACCCACTTGATTAAAGACGGACAGTTACAAACCTGGGTTCTGGATTTGCGCTCGGCCCGGCAACTGGGTCTTTCCACCACCGGCCACGCGTCACGCGGTACGTCGTCCCCGCCATCGCCATCATCCAGCAACTTGTATCTGGAACCGGGCAACGTCAGTCCTGAATCTTTGATGGCGGATATCGAACAAGGATTGTATGTCAACGAATTAATCGGATTTGGGGTCAACGGCGTAACCGGAGATTATTCACGCGGCGCCAGTGGTTTCTGGATCGAAAACGGCGAGATCGCCTACCCTGTCAGCGAGGTCACCATCGCCGGCAACCTGAACGACATGTTTGCGCAACTTAGTGCGGCCAACGACCTTGAATTCCGTTACGGCATTGACGCGCCGACCCTGCGCGTCGAGGGCATGACCGTCGCCGGGCGCTAATTCCCAAAAAACACCGTCTAATTAGCAATTAACAAGCCCGTTGACGTTGGCTCGCCAGCCATTGCCGTGTTATTGTCCGGCTCGAATTAACGGGGGAATAGTGACCTTGAACGACCGGTCCCTGGCAACTGAATTTCAATACCAATCAACAGCTCTTCTGTTGAAAAGGTTGGTACGCGAAAATGTTCGGCCTTATCTAGGCTGGATCGCTCTTGCTGTCTTCTTCATGATTCTTATGGCGGGAGCGACGTCCTTTTCAGCCTATCTGATGAAACCGGTAATTGACGATGTTTTCTTCGCCAAGGATCGGAATATGTTGATCTGGGTTAGCTTGGCCGTGCTTGCCACTTTTGCCGTTAAAGGCTTGGCGAATTACGCCCAGACTGTATTGATGAGCAAGGTCGGCTTGCGCATTATCGCCGATGCTCAGATGCGCCTTTACGCCCATCTGACACGAATGGATCTAGCCTTTTTTCACGGCAACCCTTCCGGCACCCTGGCCTCGCGCTTTACTGTGGATCTTAACCAAATCCGCAATGTCGTCTCTAACGCCCTGACCAGTCTGGGCAAGGATTTCATGACCCTGATCGCACTGGTAGGCGTAATGTTTTACCAGAATTTTGAATTGGCGATTATCACCATTTTTGTTTTTCCGGTCGCCATTCTGCCGATTGTGAAACTTGGCCGGCGCATGCGCCGGGTGACGGCCAACACACAGGCTGAAAAGGGATTGCTCATGGCCTTACTGGGGCAAACGTTTCAGGGTATCCGCGTTGTCAAAGCCTATGGCATGGAGGATTATGAAAAAGGCCGCGTCTCATCCCTTGTCGAATTGCTGTTTGGGCTGTCCTACAAAGCGGCCCGGATCAGGGCACGCGTAAGCCCCATCATGGAAACCTTAGGGGGAGTCGCCATCACCGTCGTCATCGCCTATGGCGGTAATCAGGTGATCAATGGCGAAAGCACCACGGGGGAATTATTCTCATTTATCGCAGCCCTGTTAATGGCCTATGAGCCGATGAAAAAACTGGCCAATCTTAACGTCTCCATTCAAGAAGGCCTGGCCGGTGCGCAACGCCTATTCAACGTCATGGATACAGAACCGATCATCCTTGATAAACCCGATGCCCAACCCATCAGCGATGTTAAAGGGAATGTCTCGCTGAGAAAGGTAACGTTCGCGTACGAATCGGGCGAACCGGCCCTGTCGAATGTATCCCTGGAAGTCCCGGCCGGGAAGCGGATCGCTCTGATCGGACCTTCGGGAGCCGGAAAATCGACGATCCTGAATTTGATCCCGCGTTTTTACGATGTCGATCAGGGCGTTGTCTGTATCGATGACCATGACGTGCGCGATGTGACCATGGCCTCCCTGCACAAACACATCGCTTTGGTCAGCCAGGAAATCACCCTCTTTGACGACACAGTCCGGGCCAACATCGCTTACGGACGAGCAGATGCCAGCATTGAGGAAATCGAGGAAGCCGCCCGCCATGCCGCAGCCCACGATTTCATCACGGAATTGCCGGAAGGATACGAAACCAAGGTCGGAGAACAAGGCGTCAAACTTTCCGGCGGCCAGCGCCAGCGCCTGGCCATCGCCCGGGCGATGCTGAAAAACGCCCCGATCCTGCTCTTGGATGAAGCCACCTCAGCGCTGGACACGGAATCGGAACGCCAGGTTCAAAAAGCTCTGGATGAATTGATGAGCGGGCGAACCACTTTGGTTATCGCCCACAGGCTTTCTACCATCGTCGACGCAGATAAAATCTATGTTATCGAAGATGGACGAATTTCCCAATCGGGTAATCATAATGCCCTGATTGAGGAAGGCGGACCCTATGCCAAGCTTTACGCGCTGCAATTCGCCTCCGATAACAATGATGAGGCAGTGAACCAGTGAGATTGGACAAGAGAATTCTGCGTTCGAAGGCGCTGCAGGATATCCTGTGCTTTATCGCCGCCAACTATATTCGTTTCGTTTACCTGACCAGCCGCTGGACAGTGGTCGGTGACGATATCCCGAAGAAATTTTGGGACGAAGACCGGATATTTCTGCTCGCTTTTTGGCATGGCCGCTTGCTGATGATGCCGCGCTGCTGGGATCTTAAAAAACCCATTCACATGATGATATCTATGCATCGGGACGGGCGAATGATTTCGGACACCGTCGCTCATTTCGGTATCAAGACTATCGTGGGGTCGACTTCCAAAGGGGGCGCGGCGGCCATGCGAGCCATGTTGAAGACCGTCAAGAAGGGCGAATACATCGGTATCACGCCAGATGGACCACGCGGCCCCCGCATGCGCGCCCAGGAAGGAATCGTCACCATCGCCCGCTTGGCAAAGGTACCGATCATTCCAGTCAGCTATGCTTCCAGTCGTTCGAAAATATTCGGTTCCTGGGACCGCTTCGTTGCCGCCCTTCCTTTCGGGCGGGGTGTTTTTGTATGGGGAGAACCTATCGAGGTTCCCCATACCGCCGATAAAGAAGTACTGGAACGCGTTCGCCAACAGGTCGAAAACAGCATGAACGCGATCAGCGCCCAAGCCGATCAGTTGTGCGGACTAGATCCAGTGACCCCGGCGGAGCTTCCTTTGAAAGAAGCCAAGGAGACGCCATCATGATGCTGTCTCTTTACCGGGCGGTTACCACGATTGGCCAACCATTGATCCGTTTTTATCTTTCCAGACGCCTGGCCAAGGGCAAAGAAAGCAGGGACCGATTCAGCGAAAGATTGGGAGTGGCCGGCATGGCGCGGCCCGAAGGCGCTTTGGTCTGGATTCATGGAGCCAGCGTCGGCGAATCCATTTCGCTATTGCCGGTAATCGAGCGCATGCGTGCAGATTGGGCTGACTGGAATATTCTTGTAACGACTGGAACCATCACGTCGGCCGCCCTGATGCGCGAACGCCTGCCGGAAGGGGCTTTCCATCAATTCGTTCCGGTCGATCGCGTGGCTTACGTGGAGAGGTTTCTAAAACACTGGAAACCGGACTTTGTCTTATGGGCGGAATCCGAATTCTGGCCAAATCTGATATCGCGCTGTGCCGCCAGGAACCTGCCCATGGTGCTGATCAACGGGCGGATATCAAACAATTCATACAAAGGCTGGCGGCGTTTCCCGGGGTCGATCAAAAAGCTATTACAGGCATTTTCTTTGTGTTTGGGACAAACTGGAACCGATGCTGACCGGCTTTCCGACCTGGGGGCGCATGAAGCGAAATCCGTTGGAAATCTGAAGTTTGCCGCGCCCCCTCTTCCGGCAGACGATGAAGCCCTTGAAAAACTGTCCGCCTTGATTGGGGGACGCCCTTTTTGGCTCGCCTCAAGCACACATGCTGGGGAAGAAGAACTCGTCGGGCGCGTCCATCTTTCTTTGAAGGAAAGCCATCCCAATCTACTTAGCGTGATCGTCCCGCGTCATCCCGGACGCGGAGTCGCCATCTCAATCGCTCTAAAAAATATGGGTTTGCGGGTGGCGTTGCGTTCGACGAAAGGCGAGATCACCGAAGACACCGACGTCTACATCGCTGACACCGTGGGTGAGTTGGGGCTATTTTATCGTCTGGCCCGGATTGTATTTATCGGCAAGTCGCTGGTACCTTTGGGCGGTCAGAATCCATTGGAAGCCGCTCGCCTGAATTGCGCCGTCGTGTTTGGACCCTACATGACCAACTTCGAGGAAATCACCACCACGTTCAAACGAAAAAAAGCATGCCTTGAAGTGGCCAACGAAAAGGATTTGAAAGATACCGTGGCCCGACTATTGGGCGAGACTAATGAATGTAACCGCCTTGCGGAAGCCGCCGCCGCCGTCGCCCAGGATGAATCGGGAGTTCTGGACGCCGTGATGGATGAACTTGAACCCTACCTGAGAAGTGACCGTTGAAATGAGAGCACCCGATTTCTGGCAAAATGGAAAAGGAGGCATCGTTTCGCAAATGCTGTCCCCCATCGGCTGGATTTACGGATTGGTAACGCAAAAAAAACTTGCGGCCACGAAGGCGTGGATGTCGACGGTTCCCGTTATTTGTGTCGGGAACCTGGTCGCCGGAGGTGCCGGTAAAACGCCAGTGGCGTTGGATCTAGGCCGCAGGTTTCAGTCAAAAGGAAAATCTGTTCACTTTCTGTCGCGCGGCTATGGCGGCACTGAGAAAGGCCTACTTCGCGTCGACCCAGCCAAACACGATTTCACTGTAGTTGGCGACGAACCCCTGTTGCTGGCGGCCAACGCACCGACCTGGGTTTCCAAGGAGCGCAAGGCTGGTTGCCTGGCGGCTGCAGACGCAGGCGCAGACATCATCATCCTGGACGACGGATTTCAGAACCCTTACATCCACAAAAATTTTTCTATGATTGTTGTCGACGGAAGCTACGGCTTCGGCAATGAAAAAATGATTCCGGCGGGTCCCTTAAGGGAGTCTATTCCAGATGGGTTGAGCCGAGCACAGGCCGCCGTCATCATTGGTGAAGATACAACGGGATCCTTTGATATCGTTGCCAGCAACGGCCTTTCGCCTTTGCGCGCGGATCTCGTTGTTGGTGAATTGCCTCTGGATATAACCGGAAAAGCGGTTATCCCTTTTACTGGTATTGGCCGACCGGAAAAATTCTTCAAAACCGTTTCCGAACTGGATTGTTCGATCGTTACAACCATCCCCTTTGCTGACCACCATCCGTACAAAGAAGCGGAGCTTACGAAGTTGAAGAAAATGGCTAACAACGCGAACGCCCGTTTGCTGACAACCGAGAAAGACGCCATGCGATTGCCTTCATCATTCCTGGATGACGTGGGCATCATTTCGATAACCCTGCGGTGGAGTGATGAAGCGGCGTTGGATATCCTTCTGGACGGGATGATCCATGCTTAAGCGTTATCTGTCCCATCCTTTGCAGGGACTCGCCAGCTACGTTTTCTTTGCGCTTATACAACTCATGCCGATAAGTTGGGCTTCGGCCATGGGCGGATGGTTGGGTAAAACCATAGGGCCTAGCCTGGGTATATCGAAGCGAGCCCGGCGCAATCTCGCCATCGCTTTCCCCGAAAAAAATTCTGATGAGATTGAGCGTCTTGTCCACGACATGTGGGAAAATTTGGGCCGAACGGTGATGGAGTACCCCCTGTTGGGGCGCATCAGGGTGTTCGGCAAGAAACCCCACGTGGAAATTATTGGAAAAGAAAACATCGAGCTGCTTCGTGACGATGACAAGCCCGGTATTTTCTTTTCCGGCCATATCGCTAATTGGGAAATTTCCCCAATTTGCATATCCGAAACCGGGGTATCCTCCCACCTGGTCTACCGGGCACCCAACAACCCATACGTGGAAAGGCTTTTCCAACGCCGCCACTTACGAAAGGGAACCCTTATTCCCAAGGGATCAAAAGGCGCCAAAATAGCTTTGAAAGCCCTTACCAACGGCGGACACCTTGGCATGCTGGTCGATCAGAAAATGAACGACGGCATCCCCGTTCCACTGTTCGGACACGACGCCATGACCGCACCGGCGTTGGCGCAATTCGCCTTGAAATTCGACTGTCCAGTCATTCCGATCCGGGTCGAACGTATGCAGGGACTTAAGTTCCGGGTTACCTGTTACCCCCCGTTGGAGGTTCAAGACAGCGGCGATCGGCAGGCAGATATTTTGGCGATAACGAGTGAAGTCAACCGCATCCTGGAAAGCTGGATCAGGGATCAACCTGCCCAATGGTTGTGGCTACATAATCGCTGGCCCGATAATCTCACCTAAATAATTGTGGAAATAGCCGCTTTTGTTCCTACATCTTTTTCGATAGAGGGATGTGCGATGAATATTCTTAAAACAGGTATCGGCGGTTTTGTTGTTTCCGCCCTTTGTTGTTTCACCCCGATTCTAGTCATTATTCTGGGAGGTATCGGACTAACAGCGTGGGTGGCTTGGGTTGATTTCGTTCTATTCCCTGTTATGGCCTTGTCCATGGGCCTGATTGCATACGGCCTGTATGCTCGGCGAAGAAACTAGAGCCGTTTTTTGCGGGAGAAAACTTGCAGTACAATCTAGCCTCGCCTTTCGTTTACATCATTTGATCAATTGTTGACTTTAGACCGGATAATTCGCCGATCACACAGTCAGCGCCTGCCTCCATTAAGGCGTCAACATGTCCCTCCAGGCAGTGATCGCCGCCACTAAAACCTATCACGGCCATATTGGCCGCCTTTCCCGCCAGAACGCCGTTGCAACTGTCTTCCACAACAATACAATTCTCAGGTTTCTCTTCCATGATACGTGCCGCATGCAGGAAAAGATCCGGTTCGGGCTTGCCGTTTTTCACCATGTCGCTTGAGAAGATTGCATCAATGAAAAGATCGACGAGTCCGGTATGGGACAATTTCCAGCATAATCGGTTATACGGCGTACTGGAGGCGACACAGCATTTGTAGCCAAGATTTGCTACGCTGTCCCAAGCACCTGGAACAACCTCCAGCTCGGTTTCGAAACGCCCCATAACATATCGATCAAGCGCCTCGAAGAAATCATCTTCAAGCGCCTCACCTACACGTTCTCTGGCATCGGTAACCAGCATTGAACGCCAGACATCCGGCGGTAACCCGGTAAAGGTTTCTATATATTCTCCGTGCTCGCAAAACAGCCCTTCGCGCCGGAGGAATTCTAGCTCTGACGCGATATAGATCGTCTCGCTATTCACAAGAACGCCATCGCAGTCGAATATTACAAGTTTCATGAGCGGTTATTTGTGAAGGGTATTAATAGTTTGTCGATGTCTCTGTCCGCGGGCTTGTTTTTTTGGCAAAGCCAATTTTAACCGAGCATAAAACATTTCAACATTTTGGCTTTTCGCGAACAAAGCCCCATCCGTAAATATTATCGCGGCCGGGTGATCCCAAATCCTTGATATTCTTCTTCACAATCCTAGTGATATCAGCCGTGGTTTTGGCTCTGCCTTTGGCTATTTCCAATCCCGTCAACGCGGTAATAAAGGGTGTCGCAAAAGAGGTACCGGTCCGCAATCGCCCGCCGCCCCCTAGGGCCGCCGTATAGACACGAACTCCAGGCGCCGCGAAATCAACATATTTGCCGGAATTTGCCTTTGCGTAAGCCAGCCCCCTATCATTAATCCCGGTCACCGCTATTACGCCTTTATAAGCCGCCGGATAGGCGTTTACGTCGGAGCGACCCCAGTTACCCACGGCGGCGACCATAACGACCTTCTGTTGCTGCAGGCTCTTGAAAACCTTGCGCATCACTTTGTTTTCGGCGCCGGCAAAGCTAAGGTTAATAACATGGACATTCTCCTGAAACAGCCAGCTGACTGATTTCAAAAGACCGGAAAGATTGCCTACTTTCCTGCCATTCTTATTGATTTCGAACATATTGGCGGCTACCAGCCGTGCCCCAGGCAGCAATCCGCCCCATTCGGGCGTTCCGACCAAAATCGACGCAATGGCCGTACCGTGATCTTTTGGCCCTTCCTTCCGTCCGGCGCTATGGAAGGATTTGTAGGTGATATTTTGCCCCTTTAAGGCAGGGTGTCTAACGTCAACGCCGGAATCAATCATTCCTATTGTGACGCCTTTACCGCAGTTTTTAGGCGCCTTTGTCCAGCGGATTAAGGCGCGTGCCACCTTGCTGGGAAATTCGACTCCTGCGGAAGGATCAAATTGATGATTAGCATCCAGCAGGACGCCTGGATAGCGCCCGCGTAGTGTGCGAAGCGCAGTTGGTACACTTACGCCATCAGGAATACGTAATCTTCGCACGGCCATCTTCACCGTCGGAATATTGATCGTCTCGATGACCCGGTAACCCAATGAACGGGTGTCCGATGAAAACTTCTTCGAGGGGTTAACGACGATCAGTTCGCCTTCTTCATAGGCGGTATCCGGATCGAAATTTTTGTCAGTGTTGGTTGATGGCGATTTTTGTTTGCGCTTGGAATCGCTTCCGACATCGGATTGCTCAAAACCAATAACCTTACCCTGGTCATCATATTTAAGAATTTTTGTTTTAGTTTCGCCAGCTCCAGCGATTCCCACAGCCATAAACATAAAGAAGACCGCCCCCAAAAGGCTCATGCCTCCATTGGCTGGAATTCCTTTAGTTATGCCGAGCATTGTAATGTTCACTCTCCCATTCGGCGGTTCCCAGGCCATTGCTTATCGCTTTAGGCCGGAACTTTGTTTCCCCATGTTTCCATGAAGTCACCGTTTCGTGGGCCAGAGCATGGCCCCTCGCCTCCTCAAGTATTTTGAGACATTCAAAGGATATGTCAAGAAAGGCGAAGAAAAAAATTCTATTGATCGTATAGATCAACTACGCGAGTTGCCGTCTACAACTCTCTGTTGGAGAGGCAAATTATTCTTCCGGCGATACTGGATCGATTGGCAGATTCACATTCAGAGCCAGGCGTACCAGTTGCACCCGGTTGTTTACGCCGGTTTTCTGCAGGATTTTTTTGATGTAAGAGCGCACGGTCTCGCGGGTGATGTTCCTGGTTTCCGCCATTTCATCGGTTTCGAAGCCTTCTGCGACCAGTTTGCATATTTCCGACTCCGATGCCGATAGCCCGTAAAGCACTTTCATGCCTTCGGTGGAGACGACATCGGTTTTCGCCGGATCAATGACGAATACCAGACACCCGTTGAACTGGCTTTCTATTTCGCCGTCGTCCCTGATCGGGGCAACCTCCACCAAATAGGGATCCTCGCCGGATTGGCGTTTCAGCGTCAGAGTTGTTTCAGCCCGGTTGTTTTCCGCCTGCGCAGTGTGCACGGCTTTGCCAATAGCGTCCGTTAATTCGGCCCGTTTACTATCGTCAGCCGGAAGCATTTTGCCTTCCCGGGACAGGGAAATCCCGTCGCCTGCCCCCAGAATGCGCTCGGCTTCGGCATTTTTAACCACGACCGCGCCACTGGGCGAAAGTACAAAAATGCCGATGTGAAACCGGTCCAGCGCGCTCAAAACCCCATTAAAGCGGCTTTTCAGGACGCCGAAAGCGCGGCCCAGTTCAACCGATTTGGCGAAGTGATCGAGGAAAAACGCCCCTATTTCCCTTTCCTGATCGGTGATCGGGCCACGATCGCTAGAAAACTGCACAGTGATCAGGTCGGTCCAGATCCGCTCCAGGTTCAGGCAACTGGCCGCTCGATGGCGGACATTGAAATTCTCATTCAAGTACTGAACGACCGGAAGCTGGGCATGTTCCTCCAGCGTGCGAACCCCCATACCTTCCATATCCGAGATAAACTTCCGTTTCGGATCCAGCGCCATTTGGGCGTAACCTTCTTTTTCAACAGCGCCGAAGCGTTCGTTAAATTCGTGTATGAAATGAGGCGCGATCTTCAAAAAATTCGAATTGATGATGTTCACGTGATGCTCGGCATAAATGGGGTCGAAGGCCAGAACCGCCGCCCCGGCGGCATTCATTATTGGCGCGAAATCGTCCAGCACCGATTGCCATTTTTCCGGCCTCAGTGGAAGGTCGTAGATTCGCGAAATCAAATCCATGTGGCTTTGGTTGATATGACCAAGCGAATTATTTAGTGCTCCCAAGTACCCCAAGTCCTTCTTAATCGTCAATTTTCGATAGTGAATACTATCTTACGCTGTGGCTTATTCAACAATTATTATTCAACCTATTGGAGAAGCGATTACAGGGAAAATTTGACCTATTCCAAAAAAAGTACATGCAATTTTCGCCGCTTTCCCGCCTATTTCATTTCCCCGGCCAGCAAGGCCGGATCCAGGTGGGTGCGTCTCAGCGTAACCCCCCAATGCAGGTGCGCGCCGGTGACGCGGCCCGTTTTGCCGATCCTGCCGATAGGATCGCCTTTTTTTACGAAGTCTCCCTTTCCCACAAGCATGGCGCTCATGTGGGCGTAGACGCTGGTCAAGCCAAGCCCGTGGTCCAGCATCAGGGTCTGTCCGGTGTAGAACATGTTCTCGTGGACCAGGGCGACGACGCCGTCAGCCGGGGCGACAATCGTTTCGCCTTCGTTGGCGGCGATGTCGGTGCCGTTATGGGGATTTTTCGGCTTGCCATTGAGGATACGCTGGGAGCCGAAAACGCCCGATATCGGCCCTTTCACCGGCCAGGTAAAGCCTGACGCGAAGTAAGCCCGGCGGGTATCGAGGCCGCGCACACGGCCGATACCGGCGTTGTCAGCCTTGATGCGGGCGACATCTTCCGGCTTTGGCGTTACCTGGCGCGACGGCAAGCCGTCGATGCGCTGGATTTTGTACTTTCTTTCGGCGATCTTGAGGGCGCGATCCTCTGAATTTCCTTCTGCGTCGGTTACGACAAGCTTTGCCTCATTGTTCGCGTTTCGCCCAAAACCAATCAAGAAACGGCCATCGGCGCTGAGGGTGAGCGGCCGACCATCCAGAACAACCCGGTTGCCCGGTTCCGTCTTACCGAAAACCAGTCCTCCCTGAGTGAAATTGCCTTCAAGCAGGGTTTCTGCGCTCGCGCCGGACAAACCAAGGAACAGGCCTATGGCGAAGATAAACAGAAAGCGCCTCAAAGCAGGCTTCCTTGTTTATCATCATCCTTCTTTTTCGATGATTTTCGCGGCTTTCCGGCTGGAGCCTGTGGCTTGCCGGCGGCCGTCGCGCCGATCTTGCCATCGTGGAATCGAATAGCAAGTCCCATGCCGGGCTTGACTTCACCGACCGAGGCGAGTGGATTTCCGGAACCATCACTGATAAGAGCAAATCCACGTTCAAGGACCCGTTGATAGGAAAAGCTCTCCAGCAGGGCGCCTGTATGCTTGAGACGCTGATCACGCTCATTGAACAGGCTCCTGGCGGATTGGGCGAGCGCCCGGGTTTGTACGTCCAGGCGCAGGCGGGCGTGTTCTATCGTTTGCTTTGGTTTTGGCAGAGCGGCAGCCGATTGATTCAGTCGGGCTCGGCGGCTTTGCAGGCCGGTGCGCAGGCTTAGCCCTAGGCGTTCGGTCCAGTCGTCCAGTCGTTGGGAAGCCTCCTCGACGACGCGGCGCAGGTTGGGCAATCCGCGGCCCAGGCCTTCAACCATATTTCTATTTTCGCTCAAAGTACGGTTCATGGAATTAACCAGCCGAGCCCCACTGTCCATGACCTGAGCCAGAAGCTCGGCACGGACCGGTACCGCCAGTTCCGCCGCAGCAGTCGGCGTCGGAGCGCGCATGTCGGCGGCAAAATCGATCAGCGTGGTGTCCGTTTCGTGGCCGACGGCGGAAATCAGCGGGATAGCGCTTGCCGCTGCGGCGCGAACGACGGGTTCTTCGTTGAAAGCCATCAGATCTTCCAGCGAACCGCCGCCGCGCGCCACGATCAGCAGATCGGGTTTGGGAACAATGTCGCCCCGGCCTTGCCGGTTAAACCCTTCAATCGCGGCACAGATTTCCGCTGCCGCCCCTTCGCCCTGAACCAGGACCGGCCACAAGACAACCCTGACCGGAAAACGATCCGATAAACGATGCAGGATATCACGGATTACCGCCCCTGTGGGCGAACTGACGACGCCGATGATGTTTGGAAGAAACGGCAGACCACGTTTGTTCTCAGGATCAAAAAGCCCTTCTTCAGCCAGTTTTTTCTTTCGTTCCTCCAGCAATTTCAGCAACGCGCCTTCGCCCGCCAGTTCCATGGAATCGATTACGATCTGATAGCTTGAGCGTACGCCATAGGCGGTAATCCGCCCCGAGGCCACCACTTCCATGCCGTCCTCGGGCGCAACAGATAAGCGTCCGGCAGTGCCGCGCCAGCACACTCCGTCAAGCACCGCGTCTTCATCTTTAAGCCGAAGGTACATATGGCCGGAGGCCGCACGCTTGAATCCGGATATTTCACCTCGCACCCGGACCAATGGGAATCGGTCCTCAAGCGTACTTTTCAGCGCCTTTGAGAGCTCTCCGACGCTCATTTCGGGAAGATTATGCACAGATTCTTCAATGGATGGCTTTTCAGTCATGCCCGACAGTATGTATGCTATGGTTTAAAGGTGCAATTGGCGGATACAAGCCATCGTCCACTGGATCAAACTGCATTAATGTAGTCTTGCTTTAATGTAGATAATTTGATCGTTTTTTGAGGACTCGAGCAACTTATCTGCGTTTAAATAGACGCAAGTTGCCCTGGGAGGATATATTACGATGAAGGTACTGGTTGTCGGTTCGGGCGGACGTGAACATTCCCTGTGCTGGGCTATTGCCAAATCGCCAAAATGCGACGAGCTGTTCTGCGCCCCTGGCAACGCCGGGATAGACGGCATCGCCATTTCCGTCGATATCGCCGCCGATGACGTTACCGCCTTGGTTGACTTTGCAAGCGACCACGCCATCGACTTTGTCGTGGTGGGACCCGAAGCTCCTCTGGTTGCAGGATTAGTTGATAAACTTGAAGCGGCAGGCATCAAGGCCTTCGGACCCAACGCAAAGGCGGCCATTCTGGAAGGCTCGAAAGGTTTTATGAAGGACCTGAGCGCCAAGTATAATATCCCAAGCGCCGAATATGGACGCTTTGATGTCCCCGACTCGGCCAAGGAATTCATCCTGCGTCACCATGCGCCAATCGTCGTTAAGGCCGATGGATTGGCCGCAGGTAAAGGCGTTATCATTTGCCGCAACGAGAACGAGGCTTATGCCGCTGTCGACCACATCATGACGGAACGCGCCTTCGGCGGCGCTGGCGAAGAGGTCATAATCGAGGAATTCATGGAAGGCGAGGAAGCCAGCTTCTTCGCCCTTGTCGATGGCGAAAACGCCGTCCCCTTACGCTCGGCCCAAGATCACAAGGCAGCTTATGACGGTGACGAAGGTCCCAATACGGGCGGTATGGGCGCGTATACGCCGGCGCCAGTCGTCGACGACGCCATGGCCGAACGCATCATGGATGAAATTATCTATCCGACCCTGAAGGCGATGACGGCCGAAGGCAGGCCCTATAAGGGTGTTCTATACGCTGGACTGATGATTACCCAGGAAGGTCCCAAGCTGATCGAATACAATGTTCGGTTTGGCGATCCGGAATGCCAACCGTTGATGGTCGCCCTGAAGTCGGACATCCTGGATGCTTTGATCGCTTCTGCCGACGGGACGCTGGATAAAATCAAGCTTGAGTGGCACGACGAGGCCACCCTTGTCGTCGTCATGGCCGCAAATGGCTATCCTGGGCGCTACGACAAGGGCACGGAAATCAAGGGTGTCGAGGAAGCAAACGCCATGAAAGGTGTATTCGTCTTCCACGCAGGCACTAAAAACGACAATGGCAGTTTGCGCGCCGCAGGCGGTCGGGTACTGGGGATCACAGCCAAAGCTAAAACCGTCGCCCAGGCCCAGAAACTGGCTTACAAGGCCGTCGAAAAGATCGACTGGCCCGGTGGATTCAACCGCACCGACATCGGCTGGCGGGCGATCAAGCGTTAGACCAAATACGGACTGGTTTTTCAGCCCCTTAACCCCCATATCTCTTTTCAGAATACAAAAAAGTGTATGAGAGAGCGCCCATGGATGACCAAACACGCATTGAATTGGAAGCCGCCGCCTTTCGCGGACTCGTCGAACACCTGCAAAAAAGGAAAGACGTGCAGAACATTGATTTGATGAATCTATCCGGGTTTTGCCGAAACTGTCTGTCCAAATGGTACATGGCGGCGGCCAAGGAGCGGGATATCGACATGTCCTATGACGAAGCCCGCGAAATCGTTTACGGCATGACCTACGACGAATGGAAGCGCGACTATCAAGCCGAAGCTTCGGAAGAACAAAAACAAATTTTCGAGGACACCAAGCCCCTGCATGCTGTCATCAGCGGACACAACAAATAGCAGGTCCAATTTACGCTCTAAACAATCCAGGGATCATGAAAGGGGAGCTCATGGAAAAACCCGTCATTGCCGCCCGCAAGCCCGCAAAAGTCGAACTGGAAGCCGGTGAAACCTATCACTGGTGCCGCTGCGGCAGATCCCAGAACCAGCCTTTCTGCGACGGATCTCATCGGGCGACTTCGTTTACTCCCTTGGCTTTCGAGGCGGAAGAAACCGGTGAGGCTTTTTTGTGCCAATGCAAACATACGGACAACGCCCCTTACTGTGACGGTACCCATAAGCGAATTCAGGAAGGCGAGGACGTGTTTCCAGCTACGAGCGGCGGCTCCCTGGAAGCCGTGCCAACACCTGAAGAACCCACCGTGAAAGCGATCCATGATCTTGCCCGGGACGGATTGACCAAGGTTGGCCATCACGGCGAGTTGGGCGCCATGGGAGTGCCGCGCCACTCCCTGCCCGACTGGAATGACATTCAAATCCTGCCGGCGCAGTTTGCACGCAAACCCTTGATGGATGATGTCGAGGTGGGGTCGGAACTGATCATCGGCCCAAATGCGAAGAAGCCGCTTACTTTGAAAATGCCACTATTTGTTTCCGATATGAGTTTCGGGGCCTTGTCCGAAGAGGCCAAGACCGCCCTGGCGATAGGAGCAGAGCTGGCCGGGACAGGTATTTGCTCCGGCGAAGGCGGCATGCTGCCTGAGGAGCAAGCCGCCAACAGCCGCTATTTTTACGAGCTGGCTTCCGCCAAATTCGGCTACAGCGAAAACCTGTTGCCGACGGTACAGGCATTCCATTTCAAGGGAGGCCAAGGCGCAAAAACCGGCACCGGCGGACATTTACCTGCGACCAAGGTCGTCGGGAAAATTGCCGAAGTCAGGGGCCTGCCGGAAAAAACGCCCGCCATCTCGCCGCCCACTTTCGAAGATTTAAAGACGGTTGCCGATTTTTCCAAGTTCTCCGACCGTGTCCGCGAGATCACCGGCGGCATCCCGATCGGCTATAAGGTCTCTGCCAATCACATCGAAGAGGATATCAGTTTTGCTGTCGAGGCCGGGGCCGACTACATCATTCTCGATGGCCGGGGCGGCGGTACCGGCGCGGCGCCCCTTATATTCCGTGATCACATTTCGGTTCCGACCATTCCCGCACTGGCCCGCGCCCGCAAACATCTGGATAAATTGAAACGGCCCGATATCACCCTGATTATTACCGGCGGCCTGCGTATGGCGCCGGACTTCATCAAGGCGCTGTGTCTGGGCGCTGATGGGGTGGCGTTGGCTAATTCCGCCATGCAGGCCGTAGGCTGTATCGGTGCGCGCATGTGTAACACCAATAATTGCCCCGCAGGAATCGCCACCCAAAAACCAGAATTGCGTTCGCGCCTCAATGTCCAGGAATCGGCTGAAAAGCTGGCGCGATTCCTAGAGGCTTCGGTGGACCTCATGAAAGTCATGGCCCGGGCCTGTGGTCATGATCATCTGAACCAGTTTCAGCCTTCGGATATCACGACCTGGAGCAAGCAGATGGCCGAATTGTCAGGAATTCAATTTGGTGGAATAACGTCGCCGTAGCGAAATTCAGACGCCCGGCTAAAGTGGTCTGAAGTTCTCGCTGGGATCAAGATCGCCTTCCTGCGCAGGTTCGGCCTGGCGTTCGTATTCCTGAATACTGAAGGCAAGGCGTTTCTTATCGAAACGTGAAGCGATATTCATGCCCAATTTTTCCAGGGTATCGATGTCTTCTAAATCGGCATATCCGGCAGCAGTTATTTTGGCGGTCAGGTTCCGCAAAGTCATAATCATTGCCCGGATAGGCTTGTTGACCGATTCCTTCAATCGCTCATCCAGATCGTCGGCGGTTTGATTGAGCCAGTCCAAATCCTTCTGCAATTCGGTTACGGAAATTCCATTCTCAATTCTTTCGATTACCTTCGATGAAATCTCATCAATCTTCATGCCGTCACGGACGATTCGGTGCTCTTTAATGATCTTCAGGGCGTTGTTGTAGTTTTGCAGGCTGATGGACGACGCCAGGGGATTGGGGACGACAAAAAGATTGTCTTCCTCCTTGTCCCGGTCCGGCTCCCGGCGGCTGGGACCTATGTAATCACTGGTGACGACAAACCGGGGCCTTTGATAGGCCAGCATGTTAATACGGTCCTGGATCTGGTTGGGGTGGAATGGCTTCAGGGCGATATCATCTACCCCGCTGTTGATTACCTTCGCAGTTTCTTCTTCAGATTTATCCGTCGTCATCGTCATGCAGACGACAAAAGGATTCCCACCCAATTTGGACATCCTGATGTTGGCGACCGTTTCGTTCACGTCCCCCTCGGGCAGGGAGGTATCGGCGATAAACAGGGATATGTTCTTTTCGCGCAGGATATCTTCCGCGGCGGCGAGGTTGCCTGTGGACGAAATATCAAAGAAACCCATGCCCTTAAGGATTTCTTCTATTTTCTTGCGAAATTTGGCGCTCGGTTCCGCAAGGACCACTTTAGCCAGGTTAAAATGGTTAGCCACAGTTTATGCCCTAGTCTTTTATTGAAATGACTGTGCTGATTTAGATAAGGGCGATCAAGAATATTCCTTGCGAAAAATCAATTTTGACGGTCACTTTTTGTTGACTTGGAATTTTCTGATGAAGTGTACGGCAATAGAAGCTACTGCCCACTAATTTGGCTGCGGATTGACTGTCACTCTAGGAAAATTGGGACGGAACGCCGCCCACGCGAACCAATAGGAAATATGCCCGGGCAAACGCTCCAGGCGCCGCCCTGCGGCGTTGACCAACGCATCTTCTTTTATCATCCAGTCATCATTGTGCTGGTCCGTTAATTTGGCTTCCCCTTCCCCATATTGGAATTCAAACCCTTCTGCGCGGTAAGCCCGAACCGTTCGGGTTTCGGTATCGCCGATCAACACTACGTCCATCTCAGCAACGCTTTCATTGATGATGGCGCCAGTCTGAAAAGCGGACAACGGCCATGCTTTTTCGTTATTTCCGGCCCTCAAAACGAAGACATAATCTTTGGGATCGAGCGTGGTGTCGGTAACCCGGGCCGGAAACATGAGATTGGGATCGGCGTAGTACTCACCGTAGGCGCGTCCAATTGAATAGTCCCGTTCATAGCCGGTATCCAATGACAGAACTGTGCTTTCGGGATGGCGCGTCGACCAATCCTTCCAACTGGTAATAGTGACAGGCCGAACCTTCAGTTCGATACCGGAACCGCTTAAAGGACCGACGACGGGTCGTCCGGTGAACTGGTTCCACAGGGAGTGGGTCTGAAGGTCATACATCAGCTTGTTTGACCTGTAGAGGAAACCCGACGAGCCGAAGACAAAGGCGGGACGAGGCGGCAATTGTGTTTCATAAAGGATGCCTGACCCGCACAGGGTGCAGTAGGCCAGCGCTACCGGGACACCACCGATCACGTCATTGAACATCTCATGCCAATCCATGATCCGCAGGGGGTAGGCCCGCGCGTCACCATTGATCGACACGCCGAAAACCAGTTCTTCGTCCTTCAGGTACGTCGCTTTAGAAGGATCGGTTAGCGTCGGATTGATCAGGGCCGGAATACCATCTTTGCGCACACCACCCCAGACGATCTCTTCCAGCCTGATATCGTGTTTGACGTCCTTTTTTAAAAATAGGCGGAAGTTTTCATCGATCCTGGCCATGACGTCGGCCTTAAAAGCGTCGAACCCATCGAACGGCCTGATTTCCGGATGTTCCTCCAGCCACAGCATCCAGTCATGCCAGGACGGTCCTTCCTGGCTGCCGACCAGGCGAACCAGAACCTCGTTGATTGCCGAGAAACTGGGCACAAAACGCAAGGCTTGAATTAGCGCGGGTACTGCATCCAAATGTCCCCTTTCGGCCAGCGCCTGCAGCGCCGCTTTGCGCCGGTCCGGAAGAGTGGAAAATATCTGGTGGGCCAGGCGTTGGACATTTTGGGAATCTTCGACGGCCTGTTCGCTAAAAGCTAGACGCCCAACGAACAAAAAGATGACAGCAATCATGCCCAGGCCGAAAAAACCGATTATCCTCATAATTTTTTCCCTTCACTAGGAACATATGGGAATAGCCGATATTTCAGCCGAACAAAAAATTAACGCAAATCCTAGAAGAAATGTTTCTGGACGGCGCAATCGCATTGAACCTATTGGTTAATTTTTTCCCCGTAATATCTTGTCGTAGGTGCCATCCGCCTTTATCGCTTTTAAAGCAGCCTCAATCCGTTTCGCCAGCCCGGCATGTCTTTCCAACAAATAAATATAAAGACTAAAAAAATCCAGCGGCGGTTGAAGCGCCTTTACCCCCTTGGCTCTTAATCCGCTTTCTTCCAAGAATGCGCCCACAACGATTGGAGTATGGATAAAAACGTCCGCCCTCCCCGCAGCTACGACTTTGAATCCAGACTCGATGCTGTCAACGGGAAAAAGTTTTTTATGAAACGGTTTCAGATTATGGTCGATTATTTTCCAGCCTCTGAGGTGAGCCACGCTATATTGCTCCAGACTCCTCCACCCTTCAATCTTAATGTCATTTCTTAGGGAGTAGGCGAGATAAGGCCCCCTCATTACTTTTTCCGGGATTTGGATTAAACCGGATACCTCATTTTCGAACCCGTCAACTCGAGCCCAGTCTCCATCTATTTCTTCATCTTTCAGATGTCTTATTGCTCGTTCGCCAGGAAGCGCATGCGTGATGATTTCAATTCCCGTGCGCTTGCGGATTTCCTCAGCCAAAGAAAGGGCAATTTGAAAGCCTTTCGTTCCTTTCTCCGCGCCCACGAGCGCAAGTTTCAAGTGGTCTGCGAAAGCGTTGGAATTGAAACTGCAGACAAAAACAAGAAGTACGGCTATCAGTTTTTTCATTGATCGCCCTAGCGTAGATCCTTGAAAAACTGCTTCAGAAGCGCCGAAGCCTCGCTTTCTTCCATGCCGCCAATGACTTCAGGGCGGTGATGGCAGGATGACTGTTCGAACACGCGCGGGCCATGGTCAACGCCACCTCCTTTCGGGTCATAAGCGCCAAAATAGAGTCTGCGCAGGCGGGCAAACGAGATCGCCGTAGCACACATGGGGCAGGGCTCGAGCGTGACATACATGTCGCAGTTTTCCAGCCGGGGATTTTCCAATTTTGCCGCGGCCACGCGGATCGCCAGTATTTCGGCGTGGGCCGTGGGGTCGTTATTTTCCTCGGTACAGTTTCCCGCCCAGGAGAGGACTTCGCCGCTAACTGTGTCGACGATTACCGCTCCTACAGGCACCTCGCCGCGGGCGGCCGCCATTTGTGCCTCTTTTAGGGCCATTTCCATGTAAGTCGACTTTTCCATTTATTAAGATTGGACCGGGCATAATGGCACGTCAAGTGAACAGCTTGCTCATCGAGCTTCAGGAGAATACAGTCCGCACCATGAAGACACCTGTTATCGGCATTACGATGGATTCGGAAGACCCGGGTGGGTACTCAAAATTTCCTTGGTATGCACTGCGCGAAAACTACGCGGGCGCAGTTTCCCGGGCCGGTGGGTTACCCATGGCCCTTCCTCATGAGGAAGACCGCGTTGAAGAATATCTGGACCTGATTGACGGGCTGATGGTCACCGGCGGGAATTTCGACGTCGATCCGGCCCTGTTCGGCGATACGGAACGCCACGAAAGCGTCATCGTCAAGGAACACCGCACCGGCTTCGAGATGGCCATTACTAGGGGCGCCCTGGAACGAGACAAGCCGGTCTTTGGTATTTGCGGCGGCCAGCAACTGCTGCATGTTATTTTGGGGGGCAAGCTGATTCAGCATATTCCCGATGCAGTCCCAGACAGCCTTGCCCATGAACAACCCAATCCCCGCGACGAGGCCGGTCATGAGGTTCTTATCAAGGAAGACACCCTTCTGCATCAGATCGTCGGGGTCGAAAAACTAGCGGTCAACAGCGCCCATCATCAGGCGGCCCTGGATGAGCCAAATGGAGTTATCATTAACGCCCGCTCGCCCGATGGCGTCATCGAGGGCATCGAGAAAGACACCTACACGTTTTGCCTAGGCGTCCAGTGGCATCCGGAATTTGATATCAATGCAGGCGATGCGAAAATTTTCCGTGCCTTCGTCGCTGCCGCCGGCAAAGAGAGAATATGAGCGAACAAAAACCTGAACGGATCGCCAAAGTGCTGGCACGAGCCGGATTGTGCTCCAGGCGTGAAGCCGAACGCTGGATCACCGATGGCAGGGTCCAGGTCGACGGGCAAACCCTGGACGGTCCGGCCTTCACCGTCGATGCATCCAACACCATTCTGGTTGACGGCAAGCCCCTGCCCCAGGCCCAGGAATCCAGGCTGTGGCGCTATCACAAGCCGACCGGGCTGGTGACCACCCACAAGGATCCGCAGGGCCGCCCGACCGTGTTTGAACGCCTTCCCAAAGGTTTAGGACGGGTGATATCCGTTGGCCGACTGGACCTCAATTCAGAGGGCCTGTTGCTGCTAACCAATGATGGTGAGTTGGCCCGCCGTCTTGAAATGCCGGCGACCGGATGGGTTCGGCGCTATCGCGTTCGGGTGCGTGGCAGCGCAGATGAGAGTAAGTTGAATGCCCTGAAAAACGGCATCACTATCGCCGGGATCAATTACGGCGCCATCGAAGCGACCCTGGACAGCCAGACCCGAACCAACGCCTGGCTGTCCGTCGCTTTAACCGAAGGCAAGAACCGGGAAATTCGTAAAGTCATGGAGCACATGGACCTGAGCGTCAATCGGCTGATCCGGCTTTCCTACGGCCCTTTCCAGCTAGGCAAACTTGGCCGTGGCGACGTCGACGAAGTGCCCGCCAAGATCATACGCGAACAAATGAGCGACGAGGCCCCAAAGGCGACCGGCAAGTTCCGGGGTGCTGGCTGGGCCAAGGCAAAAAAGGCGCCCAAGAAAAAACGCCCTTTAAAAAAGAAAACGTTGACCCTGTCTAAGGGGAAAAAATGAGGATCGTCGGCGGAAAATTCCGGGGCTGGAAGTTAAGTGCTCCCGCCGGACGCGATGTACGCCCGACATCTGACAGGGCGCGAGAGGGCATATTTAATATTCTCGCCCATTCCATCGAATGGATAGGCTTCGAAGGCTTAAGCGTATTGGATGTATTTTGCGGATCTGGCGCGTTGGGATTGGAAGCGATGTCCAGAGGGGCCGCCCAAGGCATATTCATCGACAATGACCCGGCGTCGCTGAAAAGCGTGCGCACCAATGCCGCCGCGCTGGGCATCGCGCGCGACATCACGCCACTGAAACTGGATGCGACGCGCCTGGCACCGCCACCACGAGCGGCAAATGCACCGCTGAAGCTCGCCTTTTTGGACGCGCCCTATGGCTCCAATCAAACGGATCAGGCCCTGCTGGGGCTCTGTCACAAGGGGTGGTTGGCATCAGGTGCCGTGGTTGTCGTCGAAATCGGAAAGGATGATGAAATCACCTTGCCCCGGGAGTTTCAAGCCGTCGACGAGCGCATCTATGGCGCCGCCAAAGTCCTGATTTTGAAGTTTCAGGATCAAGACGAAGCCACTTAAGCACAAGAGTATTGTGTTAAAAAGCTAACTCTCACGATCGCGCCTTGCTATTTTCGCAAATTCATTGTGGAAAAAAAGCATATTCAAAGCCCCACAAAATCTTCAATATGTCGCTTCTCTAATAAACCAGTGGAGCCGTTTCTTTATGTCAGCCAAGCCGCTTTTTATTCTTATTTGTTCCGAGGAACACGAAAAAATACAGATGGCCGCAATGATGGCCTCAATCGCCGCCGTATCTGAAACCCCCGTCCACGTATTTGTTTCAATGGGGGCGATCTACCCCTTCCAGAAAAACCTTAGCGAAGAGGACCGATATAAAGGGGGCCGTTTCTCGCAAGTGCTGAAAGACAAGAATGCGCCCGACGCCATAAAGCTGTTCGAACAGGGCAAGATGCTGGGCGAAATGACCATGCATGCCTGTTCCATGGCTCTGGACGTACTCGGCTGGGATGAAGACCAACTGGTCGAAAATCTTTTTAACGGCTGTATGGGCCTTACTAAATTTTTGTCTGATGCCGAAGAAGGCGAATTGATTACACTGTAACAAACCCGAAGGAACCGGGAACCAAGTCGGAGATACTACTATGAGCGAACGAAAAGTCATCGATGCCCGCGGCGCATTCTGCCCAGGCCCGCTGATGGAACTAATTGCAGCCCTGAAACTTGTCGAGGTCGGCGACGATATCGAGGTGCTGTCGACCGACAAGGGAACAGTCAAGGACGTGCCTGAATGGGTCGCCAAAGTCGGCCACGAAATGATCGACACCATTGATCACGGCAAACATTGGAGCGTCATCGTCCGTAAGGCCAAATAATTCACTTTCAAATATCAAGGCCCGGCTAACAGGGCTGAATGAATAAGCAACTTACAACTAGGAGAAAGCAACATGTCTAAAAGGATATTGATCGTCGGGGGAGGACTTTCCGGCACGATCATCGCCAACGGCCTGTGCCGGCAGTTGGGTCCGCAAATCAGAAGCGGCGAGATCACCATTACCATGCTGGGCACGTCGGAAACCCACATGTATCAGCCAGGCCTGCTTTACATCCCGTTTGGAAAAATTCGCGAGGCAGAACTGTTCCGTGAACAGCGCAAGGTTCTGGACCGCCGCGTGCCCTATCACATTGACCCGGCAACCAACATCGACGTGGATGCTAAGAAAGTAACCTGCGAATCCGGCAAAACCCATGAGTACGATTATCTGGTGATCGCCACCGGTTCTCGGATCATGCCCCAGAATGTTCCGGGCCTGGCCGAAGGCGCACACTGGTTCTATGATCTGGAAGGCGCGCGCAAGATGCGCGACGCGTTGGACGAATTCGAAGGCGGCAAAATCGTTGTCAACGTCAACGCTCCCCATAAGTGTCCGGTCGCTCCGCTGGAAATCACCTTCATGCTGTACGACTACCTGACAGACAAGGACCTTATGGATAAGACCGAAATAACCTACACCTATCCGATCGGTCGCCTGCATTCCCTGGAGCCAGTCGCCGAATGGGCCAAACCGGCCATGGATGAAGCCGGTATCAAGTACGAAACCTTCTTCAACACCAGGGAAGTTGACCCCGAAGCCAAGACAATCTCTTCCGAAGAAGGCGAAACCCTGCCCTACGACATGCTGGTCACTATCCCGCCCCACAACGGCGCCGAAGTGATCACCGATTCCGGCCTCGGCGACGGCGGCTGGGTGCCGACGGACCGCGAGAAGCTGCTGCGTGAAGGCTCCGACGATGTCTTCATCTGCGGCGATACGACCAATATTCCGATCTCGAAAGCAGGATCTACCGCCCACTTCGAAGCCGACACCATCATCGACAACCTGGTGTCGCTGACCACCGAAGGCCGCTGGGCGCGCAACTACGACGGCAAGGTGTTCTGCTTCGTTGAGACCGGCATGAAGACGGGAACCTATGTTTGGTTCAACTACACCACACCGCCGAAACCGGGACCGCCGTCGCAGATGATCCACTGGTTCAAGCTAGCCTACAACCGGATGTACTGGTTGTCGGCCCGCGGTCTGCTGTAAAGGGGACGAGTCATGGATGACATAACCCGCAACGATCCGACTCCCGATCTCGGCCGGCTGGCGCAAGCCGCCGCCGAGGCGATGACGGACGGCATGGTCGAACGCATGTCCATTACTGCCGCCAATTCACTGGAAGTCGTCGATCGCCTGAACGACGAAGACACCCGCGAAGCGGTCCATGCTCTGCTGGACAGGGTGACGGAAATGCACCGCAGCGGCGCCATGGATACGGTGTTTGAAACCATCGCTCTGCTGCATGGCGCGCGCAGCGCCATGACCGATGCCATGGTAGAGCGGCTGTTTATATTCGTTGAGCACATGATGAATAATCTTGCCAACGAGGAAATGGCCCTCATGGCGCACAATGCCCGCATGGCCATGGAAGAAGCTGTCGATGAAACTCAAAAAGAGGGCAAACCCAGCGGTGGCCTGATGTCGACGATCGCCATGCTGTCCAAGCCGGAAACCCAGCAAGCGATGCAGTTCCTGCTGGCGTTCGCCTGTAAGATGCAGTCGCGTTCAGTAGATTCCCACGGGAAGATCGATCACGAAGACGTCTAGATCAAAAGGCGCCGTTTGTTAAGACTGGCCGCATTCGGGTGTACCGGGTGCGGCCTTTTTTAATTAGAAGCCGTATTTACCCAATCGGCCGGATAGCGCCAGTCGCTGTAGAACTCGGCGATGGCACGGAATATGGCAATGTTTTCCTGTTTGATCAGTCGTCCGCTTTGCCCGTCGGCTCGGAAATTTCTGTTGGCTGCGGTTTTCACCACGACAATTTTTGCCTTCGGATTGACGTAGATATACTGGCCGTAAATACCCACGGCGAAATATTCGTCGTCGGTCTTTGGTGGCATCCACCACTGATAGCCATACTGCAACGAATCTCCTTTCACGGCCGAAACCGGAGCGCTGACCCTGGTGGATTGACTGATCCAGTCCGCCGGGACGATTTGTTCGCCCCCCCATTTTCCATTTTTTAAGAACAGCTGACCGAAGCGGGCATAGTCGCGGGTTCGCATGTTTAACCCTCCTAACGCGAAGGCAACACCGTGTCCGTCGGTTAAATAGTAAATACTCTCCCTCGAACCCATTTTAGACCACAACTTTTCCGCCACCAGGTCCATCATCGATTTACCGGTAACGTTGCGCAATATCATCGCCAGTACATGGGTGTCGATGGAGACATATTGGCGGTTAGTCCCCGGAGTGCGCTCGGTTTCCTTGATAGTGGCGGCAAATTCATCCATCGATCCGCCCAAAGCCAACACCCGCCCCATGCGTTTGATATCGCTGTTGTAATCAAGATAATCTTCGTTGAACTTCACCCCGCTGGCCATGTTCAGCACATTGCGGATCGAAGCCCGCCGGTAGGCGGTGTCTTCAAGAGCGGGGACATATTTGATGACCGGATCGTCCAGAGAGGCAATTTTGCCCTCTTCGATCACGATACCGAATATGGCCGAAAGCACGGATTTGGCCATCGACCAGGAAACCCTGTGATCTTCCTTTTCCGTGCCCAAGAAATACTGCTCGTGCACAATTCTGCCCTCGTGCAGAACCAGAAGAGAAGTCGTTTGAAATTGAGATAGTCGATCGGCAACATTTCCTCGCTTGCCGTTGAATTCGTAACTCAGAGAGTTTTCCAGTGGGGCAAGCGTCTGATCCAGGGGGGCGGCCTTTCCTCCGGCCTTAACCGGTGCCCAGAAGAACATGTCCTTCATGTGGGAGAAATTATGAACGATGTTGGCCTCATCAAACAGCGTATTGACTTTGTATAGGCGGACAATTTTTTCACGATTGAAGAAGGCAATGATCCCGGCGACGACGATCACAAAACCAACGCCATGCAATACCCACCTAATTGTTTTTTTCATATTCCCGCCTTCCCCCCATCAAAGAGTCCTTATCAACCTAACTATAGTCGCGGTTTCAACAAGTCACTAGGCGGTAAAAGGTTTGGAGTATTTCTGGCAATTATTCAACCGAACCGCCGCTCCCGGTTTTGAACCCGCCAAGACCAGAAAAACTCCCATAATCCGAATAGAAAAAATCAAAATGCCAAACTATTTTTATTGCGAATGATTCTTATTTGCAATAAAACGATCTCCTCTAAACCTTTTCTAGAAAAATTGGCGAGTTCGCCAACCAAAAAATCAAGAGGACATAATGATAATGTTGACCAAAAAAAGTCTCGCGAACCGGACCGTCTTGCTTTCGGGTATCATGGTCGGCGTAGTACTAGGCCCGCCTGCCTTCGCCGGGAAAGCTCCCTCAACCGAACAACTGCTGAAGATGATCGAATCGCAGCAGTCACAGTTGAACGCCCTGAAACATGCCTTAGCAGAGGCTGAATCCCAGGCCCGCGATGCAGCTACAAAGGCCGAAGAGGCCTCTCAGTCGGCACCCGGATTGCCGAAAGGATTCCAGCTTGGAGGCGCAATAGAAATCGAGGCCACGAGTGCTGAATCCTATGCCGGCACCGACAGCAGCGACTTGACCCTTGCTAAAGTCGAGGCCTTCTTCGATGCCAAGCCTTTCGAGTATGTATCAACCCATTTGCAGGTAATCTACGAAGATGACGGTAATGAAAACGTCAATTTGGATGAGGCTTTTGTAACGCTTGGGGATGCGGAAAAATATCCGTTTTACCTGCAGACAGGTAAATGGGCCGTTCCTTTTGGGGGTTTTGATACGGCTATGAGCACCGATCCTCTGACAAAAAACCTGGGCGAAACCAAGGAGGCCGCTGTACTCGTTGGTTATACGAATGGCGACTTTACCGCTGAAGGTTATGGCTACAATGGCGACACCCAAAAAACAGGGGAAGGCGATAATATCGACCAATTCGGCATTTCGGCAGGCTATGCCGCGGAAATGAACGGTACTTTGATCTCAATCGGAGGCGGCTATCTTTCCAACATTGCTGATTCCGATACGCTGACCAGTACTCTTGGCGGAACAGCCACGGCTCTCAATAAATACATCGCCGGTTGGGAGGCGCACGCCAGCGTGGGTAACGGCCCATTTACAGTCTACGCGGGCTACATGACAGCGGCGAAATCATTCCAATCCGGCGAAGTGGCTTTCAACGGACGAGGCGCGAAACCCAAAGCATGGAACCTGGAAGCAGCTTACGTGACCGACGTTTCAGGCAAAGAAACAACTCTCGCTGCCACCATCCAGGGCACGGACGAGGCGTTGGCGCTGAGCCTGCCGGATCAAAGGTATGGGGGAGCCATAACCGTTCAGGTTTTTGATCACGCTGCCGTAACGGCCGAATACTTGCGCGATAAGGATTACGGCACCGGAGTCGGGGGAACCGGAAACAGTGGCCATACCGCAACCCTAAAATTGGCTGCGGACTTTTAAGCAATTGAGTGCGGAACCAAGATTCGGACTAGATTTTTGAAATCTTGGTTCCAATTTTCTATGCGAAAAACCCCTCCACCCGATAAACCAGATCATACTTGGGGTGGCGCTCCGGATGCGGTGCGTAATCCCAGTCCCAGCTTTTGGCATGAGTCTTCAAGTCTTGTGGGATATTTTCACCCATCAAGGGATCGAAACGTTCGATCACTTCGCCGTCGAGACAAAGGCTATGCTCGACTTCCGTGATCAGGCAAACCCTACAAGAAAGTGAGGCAAGGGCCTCGAGGTGGGCGGCGATCAGGCGCGCCGGGATGTTTTCATCGATGGATTTCTTTTTCTTAGCGGCGAATTCCATAGGCAGCAAGGGCAGCTGGCTCAAGACGTTCAATGAGATCACCAGATCCGTCCCATCAAAGGACAAATCCGGAGCAGTTGGGTCCGTCAACAATCCACCGGAGGTGATGTGTTTATAAATCGGGATGACGTAATCCGTAATGTCCCGTTCATCCAACTCGACATTGCCGTAGGGCCCAAGGGCTCTTCTGATCACCGGAAGATGCAGAATATCGACCAGAACGACCTTCCTGAATTCACGCGCCAGTTCATCCAGCGGTAGGTCATTCAAAAGCCCCGACCCCAAAACGACCACCCGGTCTCGTTTGTCGCAGCCCTTCACAGCCCGAACAATCCAATCGCGGCAACATGCCAGGTGGGGCTTCCAGGCCGTCTCGCAACGCTGGTGACGGGCCATCATGCCGATTAGGTCCTTCAGGTAACCCATGTCTTTAAGGGGGCGCGGGCAGGGAGTCGTCAGGTATTGGTAAAGCTCGTAAAGCATTACCTTCTGCCGAAAAGTTTTTCAATATCGGCCAGCTTCAATTCCACATAGGTGGGCCTTCCATGGCTGCACTGGCCGGAATGGGGCGTGGCTTCCATCTCGCGCAATAGGGCGTTCATTTCCGTCGCGTTCAAGCGCCTTCCGGCCCTGACCGACCCGTGGCAGGCCATTTTCGCCGCCACATCGCCCAGCCGGTCCTTCAGGGCCAGCGCTTCGTCCCCTTCGGCCAGATCGTCGGCCAAGTCGCGCATCAAGCCCTGGATATCGCATTCGCCCAAGAGGGCCGGCACCTCTCGAACGACAATTGCGCCGGGGCCAAAAGCCTCGATGGCCAGTCCCAATTCCAACAATTCTCCTCCCCGGCGGTTCAAGCGGTCGGCGGATGTCTCGTCCATTTCGACGACTTCCGGTATCAACAATCCCTGACGGGTAACCCCTCCACTTTCGAGGGACTGCTTGATGCGTTCATGTACGAGACGTTCATGGGCGGCGTGTTGATCGACGACCACGATACCGTCGGCCGTTTGCGCCACGATATAGGTTTCGTGCAACTGCGCCCTCGCCACACCAAGGGGGTAATCGGGCAGGTCTTCACTGTCGTCAACAGCGACGCCAATGCCGCCGGAAGCATCAGGTGCCGCCAAAGGCGCTTCAAATCCGCTGTCCGGGGCGAAGAAGGTTGCCGCCCGTTCGGCCAATCCGCCTGATATGGCGTTGCTGCCATAGGAGGGTTGCGTACCGCCGCCTCCCATGGGGAGGGAACCCGGTCGAATAGCGCCCAGCGCCCCCTCGGCCACCGTGGTCGACGCCCGATGGCCCGCTTCCGCCAGCGCGTGTTTGACAGCCCCTACAATCAGCCCCCGTACCAGGGCGGCGTCGCGAAAACGCACCTCTGTCTTAGCGGGATGGACATTTACATCCAGGGAATCAGGCGGCACCTCCAAAAACAGCGCCACCATGGGATAGCGGTCGGAAGCCAGGAAGTCCCGATAGGCGCCCCTTAGCGCACCATAAAACAACTTATCGCGTACCGGGCGGCCGTTGACGAACAGAAATTGCATCTGGGCATTGCCCCTGTTCAGGGTTGGCAAGCCCGCATGGCCGCTCAGGCGCACACCTTCGCGCCGTGCATCGACGGTGATGGCGTTGTCGGCAAAATCCCGTCCCATGATCGCGCCTAGCCGCTCCAGACGGCTGTCCAACAACTCTCCTTGGGCCGGGTTCAATTGAAGCAGAGAGCGCTCGCCATCGCTTAAGGAAAAACCGATGCCCGGATGAGCCATGGCAAGGCGCTTAACGGCCTCGCTGATGTGGCCCAGTTCAGTTCGCGGCGTTTTAAGGAACTTAAGGCGGGCCGGTGTGGCGTAAAAAAGATCGCGGATTTCAATCCTTGTTCCCGGGGGATGTGCGGCCGGATGGGGCGAATCGAGCGCACCGCCTTCAACCTTCAAAGTCCACCCTTCCGAATCATCCGCGCGGCGGCTGGTTAATGTCATTCGGCTGACGGCGCCAATTGAAGCTAACGCCTCACCCCTGAATCCGAGGCTAGCGATATTCATTAAATCATCGTCGGGAAGTTTCGATGTGGCATGGCGCTCCACAGCCAAGGTCAACTCATCCGCCGACATGCCCCTGCCATCGTCGGTAATGATGATCTGGGTGCGCCCGCCATCGCGCACGACAATGTCGATACGCCTGGCCCCGGCGTCGATGGAATTTTCCACCAATTCCTTAACTGCCGAAGCCGGGCGTTCGACCACTTCGCCAGCGGCGATGCGGTTGACCAGGGTTTCCGGCAAGCGGCGAATGATCATCCGGGCGCATCCATTTGAGAAAGATATCGGCGCGCCAGCACCTTACCCGTTTCGACGGCCGGTTGGTCGAAGGGGTTTACGCCCAACAAATGCGCCGCGATAACGGTTTCCAGCATGAAATGCATCAGCAGCGCGCCCAGGGTTTGTTCATTTAACTGGCGAAGTCTGAACAGACGAGTCGGACAACCTTTTTGGGCAAGGGTTACCGCCGTAGCGTCCTGCTCGGCGGCCAAGAGATCACCCATGGTGCGCCCGTTCAGATATGCCAGTGAATCTTCGCCGGTATGGCCGGAACTGACCGCACGACCCGAGCCCGCAACGTCCAACATCAGTATTGTGAACATCTTGTCGGGGGGGCCGTCCAGAAACAGTTGCAACAGGCTGTGCTGGTCGCGTGCACCAAGTGCCGAAAGCGGTGTGGATCCGGTGCCCTCTTTGCCCAGACTTTCGCCCCAAAGCTGTTGGAACCATAATCCGAAATTGGCCAGTCTGTCCGCATAGGGCATCAGAACCGTCGTTGTTGCCCCATGGTCCCGAAATAACGCAATACTGATCGCAGCCCCAATGGCTGCTTCGCAATCGGTCGGTTTTTCAGCGTTCAGAGTGTTATCCAGAACACTTGCCGCTCCGGCGCGAACCGCCTTCGGATCAAGACCGGCAATCATCGCAGGCAATAAACCAACGGGAGACAGGACGGAAAAACGCCCTCCGACACCGGGATCGTGGTCCAGAACCGTCATTCCCAATTTATCGGCCATTTGCCGCATGGGATTGCTGCCCGGTTCGGTGATCATCAGCATCTGATCCGCCGCCAGTTTTTCGCCCACCGCTCCCAGGCAAACGACAAGCTGCGCGACGGTTTCCGCTGTACCGCCGGATTTGGAAATGACAATAAAACCGGTTCGTTCAATCCCGATCTGATCAAACAACGTTTCAAACGTGTTGGGATCAATGTTATCGAGAAAAAGAACCTTGGGCGCACCCTCGCGAGGACCAAATCCGATATCGGCCAACGCACAAAGGGTTTGTCCGCCCAAACTGGACCCGCCGGTACCCAGCACGACGACATGATCGAACTCCCGGCGGAATTTTCCGGCTATAGCCCCCAACGCCTCGATATCGCTGCTGGCTTCGGGTAGACGCAGCATGGGCAAACTGTTGTTGTTATAGGCTTGGCGAATTGCGTCCAACGCCGCCATGGATTGGCTAAGTGCATCGGCGAATGAATCTTCGCTCAATCCCCTGTCGCCGATCGCGGTGGCAAAGCAATTTTCAGTGTCGTGGTGGTAAAGCATTAAAGAAAGAATCCCGTAAGGATGAGAATCGGCCCTACCTTAACACACAGACCCATTAACGAGTCGAGATTACCCCGTCCGGTGCGCCGACGATGACGACGACAAGACTATCTGCATCGAGCATTTTTTTCGCCAGGCGGTTGACGTCTTCCAGAGTGACCGCCTCGATATATCCGTTTCGCTTGTCCAGGTAATCGACACCTAAGTCTTCGATTTGCATAGAGACGAGAAGAGAAGCAATGCGCCCGGTTGATGTCAGTCGAAGCGGAAATGAACCAGTAAGATAGGTCTTGGCGTCCACCAATACTTCCTCGCTAACCCCGCTTTCAGCCATCTTGCGCCATTCGGTTTTCAGAATATTCAAGGTTTCGCCCACGCGCTTGTTGGCTGTACCGCCATATCCTTGAATCAAGCCCGCATGCCGCAGCGGATACAAATAGCTGCCGATTGAGTAAGCAAGGCCCCTTTTTTCCCTGATCTCGTCATACAATCGGGAGGTAAACCCCCCACCGCCAAGAATGTGGTTCAGCACGAAACCGGCATAAAATTCCGGATCATCGCGCTTTAAGCCTTTCTGGGCGAAGACAATGGCGCTTTGCGGCACAGCCATATCGACGACTTTTGTTCCGCCGGTGAATTGGGGCTTTGCTTCCTTAATTGTTGAAGTTTCCGATTTCTCAGGCAAGTCGGAGAATACTTCATCCAGTCTGCGGCTTAACTCATCTGGTTTTATGTCCCCGACAACGGCAACGATAAGATTGTCCCGGGCCATCCTCTCACGGGCAAAAGTTATCAAGTCATCCCTAGTGATCACTTTGACAGATTCCTGGGTGCCATCGACAGGACGTCCATAGGGATGGTCGGGGAAAACTTCCTTCGCCAAAGTCAACCCAGCCACGGTATCCGGATCCTCCGAGCCTCGGCGTAACCCTGCCAATATCTGGCCACGAATTCGATTTACCGGTTCTTCATCGAAACGCGGTTTGTTGAGGGCCAGCCTCAACAACTCAAAGGCCTGATCCTTGTTCCGCGTCAGCGTTCTAAGACGGCCCCGAAAGGTGTCGCGACCAGCATCGAAGCGAAGGGATACCGACAGGTCCTCAAGGCGGCGTTGAAAAGACTGGCTATCCAGGTCACCCGCGCCCTCATCCAATAGACCTGACACCATATTGGCCAATCCTTCCTTTCCGGTTGGATCAAGCGACGCGCCGCCCAGGAAAGCAAAACGCATATTGATGATCGGGTTGATGTGGTCGCTGACCAGCCAGGCTTCTATCCCGCCGGGACTAACGACCCGGACAACATTTAATGACGGTTTGGTATCTTTTTGATTGAGTTCTGTAACATTCTGCGCGCACGCCAGAAGAAAGGGAATCAAAGAGACAATAATTGCTACAGAAGGAAGCAATTGCCTGATTTTCATTGTTTCTCTTCCCCTTCCAGAAGGGCGGTGACGGAAGGCTGGCCTTCAAGAACGGCGCGGGCCGCCGCATTGACTTGGTCCACCGTAATGTCGGCTATCCTGTGCGGCCAGGATTCAACATCTTCGACCGTTCTGCCAGAAGCCAGAGCCGACCCAAGTACTCTGGCTCCAGTGGAAAGAGAGTCACGGGCGTAAATCGCCTCAGCAATCATCGATCTTTTGACCCTATCGACCTCTTCCTTGGCAACCCCGTCTTTCAGCAATTTCTCAATTTCCGATATCAGGGCAGCTTCAATCTTTTCCAGACTCACGCCAGGAACTGGCGAGGCATAAAATGAGAAACGGGCGGGTCCGAGGGAATCGGACCCATAACCGGCCCCCGCCGATACCGCCAGTTTCTGCTCGACGACCAGGGACCGGTATATCTGGCTGGTAGCGCCGCCTCCGATGACGCCAGCGAGCACCTCGAGCGCATCGCTGTGTTCGATTCCCGCCCCGCCCACAATGGGCGTTTGGGCGCTGGGGGCCAAATAGGTTCGGCTCATGGAAGGTTGGCGTACCCGGGGATCTTTCAAAGCGACGCGCCTGGAGGCATTTTGCCTGGGTTCCGACGGACGCGTTCTTTGGATGGCCGGAAACCGCGGAATTTTGCCGTAAGTTTTCTCAGCCAGAGGCTTCAACTGGGAAGCTGTAATGTCGCCGGCTACCACGAGGATCGCGTTTGAAGGCGTGTACCACTGGCGATAGAAGCTGCGAAGATCCTCAACACTGAGCCCCCGGATTTCATGCTCCCAGCCGATTATGGGACGCCGGTAAGGATAGTTCAGAAACAACGCAGCGTTGACGTGTTCACGCAAGATGGAGCCGGGATCGTTATCGGTGCGCTGGGAGCGTTCTTCAAGAACGACAAGGCGTTCAGTTTCAACCTCTTTTGGATCGAGAACCAGGTTTCTCATCCGGTCGGCTTCCATGATCATCATCTTTTCCAGATGGTCGACCGAAACGGTCTGGAAGTAACCTGTATAGTCCAACGAGGTGAAAGCGTTTTCAGAACCGCCAACACGCGCAATGATTTTTGAAAATTCGCCTGATGGAACCGTTTTGGTTGCCTTGAACATCAGGTGTTCGAGCAAATGCGCGACACCGGTCTTACCAGGCGGTTCGTCGGCTGAACCTGCCTTGTACCAGACCATGTGGGTAACCACGGGCATCCGGTGGATTGGAACCACCACCACTTGCATGCCGTTGTCCAGGAAAAACGATTGCGGGTTAAAAACGCCGTGATCGGCAACGGCTCTGGCAGGCGACAATACGGCTACAAAAGCCGCAAAAATAAAAAAGGAGGATACAACTGAATTCTTAATCGAACAGGCCACCCCAGAAGCCCTTATCGTCTTCGGGGCGGGATTCACCGCCGCCGCGGCGTTGGATTGTCGGCGATGGGGCTTCTTCTTCAATAGCGTCGCCCTGCGCCTGCTTTTGGCGCATGCGACGTTCTTCGACCGCCGGATCAATTACCGCACCCCTCAATCCACCGTCACCTTTACGCCAGAACAAAATACTGTCTGCAAAATTTTCGTCGCCTACACCCGACAATGCTGCCGTTTCATTATTGACGATATTTCGAATGTTCGGATCAGCGTTCTCTGCACCTGCATTAATTAACAGCGCCCTTACGCCCGGAGTCTGATCAATTTGAGATTCAGGGGAAGGCTTGGGTTGAGTTTGAACACTGTTGGAAAGAAGCGCTTCCTTTGCTTCATTGCGGGGCATAACCGTCTGTGGGCGGGTAGCGCCAGGTTTGGGCGGGCGTAGGCCGAAATCAGGAGGCAGGCTCAAAGGTGCGCGCGAATAAACCGCGAATTCGTCCGGCGCAGCCTTCTCTTCTCCGAAAACATTGTTTTCCGAGGAAGAGCAGCCGTTCAAAATCAAAGTGGCTGCCAAAAGGCTGAAGAATAATGCAGTCCTATTCGTCATCTTTCCCGATTTCCTTGCTTTCAGGACTTTTTTTATCCCCTTTAGAACTCGCGAACAAGGAGTCTAGCACTAAAATGACCGCGCCGACAGATATCCCTGCATCTGCAACATTAAATGCCGGCCAATGATAGGACCCGATATAGAAGTCCAGAAAATCAGCTACCGCCCCGAAATGGATGCGGTCAATTACATTTCCCAAAGCTCCACCGACAATCAGGCCGATTGCAAGACAAATCAGTCTATCATCCGCCCGCTTCAACCAGACTAGCAACGCCCCAACAACGGCCAAGGCCAGGCCTATCAACAGCCATTGACTAAGCGGCGAGTCCGAATCAAACATGCCGAAGCTGACGCCTCTGTTCCATCCCATGACCAGATTAAAAAAGGGAAAGACTTCGATCACCCTGGGTGGCCGCATGACATCGAACACGATCCACCACTTCGAAAGTTGATCCAGAACAACGACGATTGCGGCCGCAATCAGCCCAAGCGAGAAATATCCCTGCCTTATGTTGGAGCTCATTCAGAAGGGCCCGGGTGGTGGTTGGCTGCATCGGCGCACCGCGGACAAGCTTCAGGATGATCTGGACTGGACCCAACTGTATCCAAGACTTTCCAGCAGCGTGAACACTTTTCGCCTGTTGCTAGTTCGGGAATTACGGCGACGCCAGGGACATCTTCCAGACTGAAAGCGCCTCCTGGCGCATCGCCATCAGTGAAGGTCACTGCGGAGGTGATAAACAGATCGGCGAGTTCGCCAGCATCCAACGAAGTTAGGGCGTCTCTGTATTCCACGTCTGCGTAAACCACAGGGGCCGCCTGCAAACTGGAACCGATGCGTTTTTCAGCCCGTTCGACCTCGAGAGCGCCAGTAACCGTGCGGCGTAAACGGCGAATCTTGGCCCATTTGGCCGCCAAGGCATCGTCGCGCCAATTGTCGGGAATTTCCGGGAACAAGCGAAGGTGAACACTTTCCTCATCTCCCGGATTTCGGGACAGCCAGGCCTCTTCCGCAGTAAAGCAAATAAACGGCGCAAGCCAGGCCGTCAGGCAGTTGAAGACTTCATCAAGCACGGTACGGGCGGCCCGCCGTGTTGTCGATGTGGCGCGGTCGCAATAAAGACTATCCTTGCGGACATCGAAGTAGAAAGCCGAAAGGTCCATGGCGCAGAAGTTATGCAACTCGGTAAACAGTGGATGGAAGTGGAAATCTTCGCAAGACTTGCGGATCATCTGGTCCATTTCCCAAAGGCGGTGCAGGGTCCAACGCTCCAGTTCCGGCATTTGCGCGATAGGTAGGCGTTCGCTTTCTTCGAAGCCATTCAGGTTGCCCAGCAAGAAGCGCAACGTGTTGCGGAGACGCCGATAAACGTCTGTGTGGCTCTTGATGATTTCGGGGCCGATACGCAAGTCTTCCGAATAATCGGATCCGACGACCCAAAGACGCAGGATGTCGGCGCCGTTGACGTTAACGACGTCCTGAGGCGAGACGATGTTGCCAAGGGACTTCGACATCTTGTGTCCATCGCCGCCCATAACAAAGCCATGGGTAAGCACAGCATCGTAAGGCGCACGTCCGCGCGTGCCGCATGATTCAAGTAGCGAAGAATGGAACCAGCCGCGATGCTGATCGGAACCTTCCAGGTACAGCGAGGCCGGCCATTCAAGGTCATCGCGATCTTCCAATACGAAACTGTGGGTCGAACCGGAATCGAACCACACATCGAGGATATCCATTACCTGCTCAAATTCATCGGCAGCGTAGTCATTTCCCAAAAAGCGCGAGGCATCCGAGGAGAACCAGGCATCGGCGCCTTCGGCTGCGACCGCTTCGACGATGCGTTCCAGGACCTTTTCATCCCGCAGGGGCTCACCGGATTTCTTGTTCACGAAGACAGTAATCGGAACACCCCATGCCCGCTGACGCGAAACACACCAGTCTGGGCGGGTTTCGATCATACCGGAAATACGATTGCGACCAGCTTCGGGGACAAAGCGCGTATCATTGATGGCCTTCAGTGCCGTATCGCGCAAGCCATTCTTTTCCATCGAAATAAACCACTGTGGCGTGTTGCGGAAAATCAGCGGCGCTTTCGAACGCCAGGAATGGGGATAGCTGTGGCTTAACTTGCCGGAGGCTAACAGGCCGCCAGCATTGCTTAAGGCATCTATCACGCGCTGGTTGGCCTCTCCCTCCTTGCCTTCGGCAGTTAACACCAGGACACCCGCAAACAGCGGCACGTGGTCGTAGAATGCGCCGTCGGGTCCGACCGTGTCGGGCACGGGAATACCGTTGGCGGTACCCAATTCCCAGTCATCTGCGCCATGTCCGGGGGCGATATGGACAAACCCCGAACCGGTGTCTATTTCCACGAAGTCAGCGGCCAATGCGGGAACGTCGAAATCATACCCCCCGGCATGCAGGGGGTGTTTACAAATCGTTCCTGCCAGATCCGCGCCCTTCATACGATGCATGACGTCATGGCTCGTAATTCCAGCGGCTTCGCATAATTCACCAATCAGGGCTTCGGCAATGACTATGGTTTCGCCTTCCACCGCCCGGCTATCCTCGCCAACGTCGTTGACCTTCAGGGCGACATAATCCACGTCTTCGCCGTAAGCCACAGCGCGGTTGCCCGGTATCGTCCAGGGTGTGGTAGTCCAGATAACGATGGCGGCATCCGAAAGTTCGGACATATTTGTCTGGGCGATAGGAAAACGCACAAAAATGGTTGTAGACGTGTGATCGTGGTATTCCACCTCGGCTTCGGCCAGCGCCGTCCTTTCGACGACGGACCACATCACCGGCTTGGCGCCTTTGTACAGCGAACCATCCATCAGGAATTTACCCAGTTCCCGAACGATCTGCGCTTCTGCGTCATAGGCCATGGTGGTGTATGGGTTATCCCAGTCGCCGATAACGCCCAGGCGCTTAAATTCATTACGCTGCACATCGATCCACTTGTCGGCGAACTCGCGGCATTCCTGGCGGAATTTGACGATCGGCACATCGTCTTTGTTTTTGCCTGCGTCGCGATATTTTTCTTCAATCTTCCATTCGATAGGCAGGCCGTGGCAGTCCCAGCCGGGAACGTAATTGGAGTCCTTGCCCATCATCTGCTGCGAACGCGAAATCACATCCTTCAGAATCTTATTCAGGGCATGACCGATATGCAGATGACCGTTGGCGTAGGGCGGTCCGTCATGAAGAACGAACTTCTCGCGCCCTTCACCGGCTTCGCGTTGACGGCGATAGACGTCCATTTCCTCCCATCGCTTGAGCATTTCAGGCTCGCGCTGGGCCAGTCCGGCCTTCATCTTGAAGCCGGTCTTGGGCAGGTAAATCGTCGGTTTATAGTCTATGGTCATTATTGCTCCGCGGCCAATATCTGCCGTGCATTATCACTATCAAGGGCGATTTGTGCCTTTAAATCGTCCGGTCCGTCAAACTTCTTTTCTTCGCGCAAGTAATCAACCAGGGCGATACGCAGATGTCGGCCGTATAAATCGCCATCGAAATCGAAGATATGGGCTTCGAATATGGCGTCCTTTTTATCAAAAGTCGGCCGGTTACCGAAATTCGCAACGCCGTCCAACCACTTGGTGTCGGTCCCTTCGTCAATACCGGCCTTGACCGCGTAAACGCCAAGAGCCGGGCGCAGATATTCGCCCAGATGCAGGTTCGCCGTTGGGAAACCAATCGTACGACCGCGTTCGTCCCCGTGTTCGACCCGGCCTTCAATTTCGAAAGGACGGCCCAGTAATTCCGCCGCGCCGCGTGGATCGCCCGCCTTGAGGCGGTCTCTGACCCGGGTAGAGGAAAATATCGTCTCTCCATCTTCTACGGCGCTGACACAAGTGAAATCGAATCCCTTCTCCTGACCCTTGTGAAGAAGAAGCTCAACGTTTCCCGCCCGTTTGTGGCCAAATACAAAGTCATAGCCGGAAACCACGTGCCTGGCCCCAAGACCGTCAACCAGGACTTTGCTGACGAAATCATCGGCGCTCAGGTGAGCGAATTCCTGATCGAAATGCAGTACGATCATGTTGTCTACGCCCAACTCCTCGATATGGCGCGCCTTGATCCGGAATGGCGTAAGGCGGAACGGCTCCTGGTCGGGAACGAACAGACTTCGTGGATGGGGCTCGAAGCTAAGCACAGCCCATGGCAAGTCCTGATCGCGCGCAATACGCCCGGCCTCGCCGATAACCGCCCGATGGCCTAGGTGGACGCCATCGAAGTTTCCTACCGCGACGGATGCGCCCCGGACCTCCTCTGGTAAATTTTCGAAATGTCGAAATACATGCATAGCGGTAAGAGAATAGAATCAGCCTTTGGAAGGCACCATAACGGTCGCTTCACCATCGATAACGGTTTTACCATTCACCGTGCACACCGTCTTCAACTCGACAAATTTCTTTTCCTCGATCACCTTGGTGACGGTGACCCGGGCCATAACGGTGTCGCCCGCCTTGACCGGCGCCTTGAAGCGCAGCGCCTGGCTGACGTAGATGCAACCCGGCCCGGGCAATTTGGTGCCGACCACCGTTGAAATAAGGCTGGCGGTCAACATGCCGTGGGCGATGCGTTCCTCAAAGATGGTTTCGCTGGCGAATTCGTGGTTCAGATGAACAGGATTGATGTCCCCGGAAACTCCTGAAAACATGATAATATCGGCGTCTGTGATGGTCTTGCCGTAGATGTCGGTCATACCGACTTCCATGTCTTCAAAATAGTAACCGTGTAGTTCGTCGAGGGAGTCCATTACTTAAGGTCCGATCAATTGTCATGATGATAAAATGCACATGTTGCAACGCAACATCGCTGCGCGGCGCGAATATACTGCCTTAGCCTTTTTCAAACAAGAAATTGATAATTTTTGAGGGGTACGCATATGCCCGATACGGACATTCCCAAACGGCTTAAAAGTTGCTATTGAAGAACGATGTTAGCGGCTAAAAACAAAACCGGTTCGACCGGCAAGAAGAAAAGTCCATCCGATGTAGCGTTGCCGATTTCGCTTGCAGGCAGTGTGTTGAGGCTTTTTGCCTTTGCCACCTTGTCTTTACTCGCCAATGGTTCGGTCCATGCTCAAGAACCGTTCAAGCTGGACCTGCCTATTCGTTGTTCGCAAGGCAGCGATTGCTGGATCGTCAACTACGTCGATATGGACCCCTCTCCAAGAGTTAAGGATTATATGTGCGGTGTCGCCTCCTACGACGCCCACAAGGGAACCGACATCGCCATTATGGACGCCAATGTCATGCGCCAGGGCGTCGAAGTCTTCGCCGCGGCCGCCGGACGAGTAAAGGGTCTAAGAAACGATATGCGCGATATCGACTTTAACCTCGGGGGCGGCCGTGATTCGGTGAAGGGCAAGGAATGCGGCAACGGAGTCCTGCTGGACCACGGTAACGGCTGGACGACCCAGTACTGTCACATGTTGCGCGCCAGTGTCACGGTCAACAAGGGCGATACCGTCGAAACCGGGCAGACATTGGGTTTAGTCGGTTTATCCGGCCTGACCGAGTTCTCCCATATTCATATTCAGGTCAAATATAACGAGCAGGTCGTCGACCCATTCGCCGGTTTGAATCGCAAGAAAAAATGCGGCATCGGCGAGGCGCCCTTATGGAAAACAAGCGCCCTGCTGTCCATGTTGTACGAGCCGACAGCCATTTACAGTGCCGGTTTTTCATCGACCACGCCCAATGCCCGCATCGCACGAGAAGGCCTGTACGGCGGCGAGGTGCTATTCCAGAAATCCCCGGTGATCGCCCTGTGGACGGATATGTTCTGGGTAAACCCAGGCGACAAACTGCAGTTCCAGATTACGGGCCCCGAAGGCCAAACCATCATGGCCCACAACACGACGCTGCAAAGAAAACAGGCCCGCAGGTTCGCCTACGCCGGAATTAAAAGAAAAAACGACAAGCCCTGGCCAAAAGGCTCCTATACCGGTGAGATTCGCCTGATTCGCCCGGGAAGCGACGAAGAGTACAGCGTGATCAGAATTATCGACGTTAATTAGCAACCATTATCGCGGGCGACGGCGGCTGACAAGTTTCGGCGTCGAGCGCATGGATCTGATGACCCGTTTTGTGGGGCGGGTTTTTGGCGGTTCTTCAAAAAAAGTTTCCGGGTCCTCGGGATTTTCGATTTCGTCTTTCGTGATGTCATCATCAAACAGGGCCGAGCGCTGATGGCTGTTTGCGATGCGGCGCTCGATCGACGCCAGCGTACGTTTAACCAATGGATTGCGATCCGGGTCCGGAAAGCCCTTTATCAAATGCCGTCTGGCTATCGCTTTGGTTATGGCGACTATATCCGAATAATCCAGGCGCGGTTCGCACCAGCGAATATAGGTGGCAACCGTCCAGGCGTGGGCAGGTAAAGCCTGCAGTTTTCTCGCCTCACACCATCTGGAAAACTCGTTCCAGGCCTTTCCGTGACTACGCAGGGTCATTGCTAGGACTTTTCAAAAATTGATCAAGCGACCAGGATAGCAAGAATCGCCGACAAGCGACAGAGTCAACCGCGGAAATGCTCCAACAGGGTCCAGCCGCCGATGCCGATGAAGCCAATTCCGGCAACCAGTTTCAAGGGAATGAATTCCAGGTACTTCGCCCCCATTGTGCCAATCAAGACGGCGATAGCGGAAGACAAAACCAGTGCTCCGGCCGAAGCCAGGAAAACTGTCATCGGACGATGTTCGCCTTCGGCTGCAAACAACAATGTCGCCAATTGGGTTTTGTCTCCCAACTCTGCGAGAAAAACAGCAACGAAAATCGAGGCAACCTTAAGCATGAATTATCCTTTCCAGAATTCAGGTCTGGCCGGTTGTGCCCAATCAAGCTATCTCACGCAAGATCAAAATGAATATTGGAGAATGAATACGAATTTCCGCAAAGCAACGCGAATTTTTAGCCGATCTGCGATCGTCAAATAGATCTATTGCGCGGGGTCACTTTGGCGCGCCAATTGGTTCTTCCTGAGCGACCTGATCTGCCCAAACAGCAGCCAGAAGGCTATCGCCATATTAAGTATATTCCAGCCAATCCCATTCAGAAATGCAGCCTTGTACGATCCCGTCAGATCATAAATTTCCCCGGACATCCAACCGCCCAACGCCATGCCGACGACGGTGGCCATTAGGACGAGGCTCACCCGGGCTCCGGCTTCTTTGGCGGGAAAATATTCACGGACGATCAGCGCGTAACTGGGCACGATACCGCCCTGGGAAAGTCCAAAAAGCGCGGAAACAACGTAAAGCGAGGTCAAGCCATCGAAGGGAATATAAAATAACAGCGCCAAACATTGCAGGAAGGAGCCCAGGATCAGGGTTCCGACACCGCCAATCTTGTCGCCGATCATTCCCGACGCCAAACGGCTGACAACGCCGAACCCAAGCATAAGCGACAACATTTCCGCGCCCCGGGCGACGCCGTAACCTAAATCACCGCAATAGGCGACGATATGGACCTGTGGCATGGACATGGCGACGCAACAGGCGAGGCCGGCGACGACCAGCAATAGCTGTAACGCGCGTGGAGAGATATTGAGCGAGAATTGAGTTCCGTTCCCGTTTGCACTGGCGACCGCAAGGTCGAGGGTTGGCCGCCGGCGTAAAAGAAAGGCCAACGGCACCATGGTGATGATGCAGATAACTCCAACTCCCAAATAGGTGTCACGCCATCCGTAATTTTCAATGCCATAGGTCAAGACCGGCGGCCAAAAGGCGCCGGACAGATAATTTCCGCTGGCGACAACGGCGATGGCGATCCCCCGGCGCTTGGCGAACCAGTGGGTGACATCGGCGACGAGAGGCGCGAACGTCGCCGAACTTCCAAACATGCCCACGAACAACGCCTGGGCGACAACAAACTGCCACAAACTGACCGTGTGCGCCGCGCCGATATACCCAAGACCCAGGATTACCGAGCCCATCAGTAACGGAACAAACACGCCGTATCGATCGGCGATACGGCCCATATAAACGCCGCCGATGGCAAAGCCGATCATTGTCGCCGTATAGGGCAAAGACGCGCCGCCGCGATCAACCCCGAATTCGGCCTCGATGGTCGGCAGAACGACAACGACGGACCACAATCCAACGCCGCCGATCGTACTCATGATCAAAGACAGAGCCAGACGCCACCAGGAATAGGCGCTATCAGGCCGATCAGCCGCATATTGCGGTTCCGCGTATTGGGGCATGAGGCAGTATTCCAGGGCGTTGGGTTAAAGGGATGGCGGAGGCGGTAGCCTACAAGGCAATTTAATTGAGCGCCAGAACAACACTCGAGAAGACGTCAGCCGAACTCAACGCGATGGCATCCGGGTTCGATTCGGTTTGGGTTGAAAGCCGATATGTATTGGCGGTTATATGCACTTCCGCCAATCAAAGAACTGAGTCAACGATATTTGGCCAATATTTTATCGTAAGTCCCGTCGTTTTTGATTTGCTGCAATCCGGCATTAAAAATTTTTAGCAAATCTTCCGCGCCGTCCGTATTTTTGCTCAAACACGAATAATAATTGCCGTATGCAATTTCGTGATACGTCACCTTGCTGGTTATGTTTTGCTGCTTCAGATAAAAACGAGTGGGGGCAGCGTAGCTATAATAAAAATCAATGCGGCCTCTTAAGAGCATCATGAGGCCCTGGGTTTCATCGGTCAGTTCCACAATATTCTTGATTTTTGCAGAATGAAGATTTTCAACGATATTGTATCCCTTAATAACACCAACAAATTTGTCGCCAATTTCTTCGACCCGGCTCACTTCTGAAAAATCATTTTCCGTCAGGCTAAACAAACCGGATGACGCTTTTCCCAATGGATCGGAAAAATAAAGGTATTCTTCCCTTTCCTTTGTGCTGGAACAACTACACACGCCAGCGACCCTGCCATAGCGTGCTTCATTCAAAGCGCGGTTCCAGGGCATATATGTGATTATCAAATCAATGCCGGCCCGCTTGAATACCTCCTCAAGAAACTCGACATCAAAGCCCGGCAGGCCGGACTCACTGTTTTCCATTTTGTACGGGGGGAATTCATTGCAGGCGAATACAACTGAGTCGGATGCTAATGCAGTTCCATTAACCTCAAACCACGAGAAGAACAATACTCCGAATAAGGACCGCCAGATTTTCATTTAGTAATCCCGAATTTGCGTGAATTGACTAGCGCCACCTTCATAAAAAATCGACTCTGGTTCGAACTTGGACAAGTATTTTATCTTCGGAGAATGCCAGGCAATATCCAGACAGTATGTTCTTTGTATTTCGAATCTATTAAGCATAGGCATTTGAAATTATCAAAATCAATGTCTCTTTTGGGTCGTCGGCTGACTTGCCGAAACCTGATAACCCCTCTCCGCTCAGTTAAATGAAAGCGGACTATCGAGATCAGCTATCTCGCAACCAACATCAATTATAGGAAAAAATGGTGCCCCCAGCGATAGTACAGTAAGCGTTTTATACCAAGGCTGTATGCCCCCAAACTTTAGCACTTTGCCCCACGGGAAACTGCCAAATCTTATAAAGGTTCCCCAAACCTTTTTGCGTCCCGTTCTCCGTTACTCCGTGGAGAGCCTGTGATGGAGAATTTCAGAAATAAAATCACCGACGCTCTTGGTTGGTTCTTCTGTGAGATGGCTTTTAAGACGGGCTGTCATGGCACATCTTGGGCCTATCGCTTGGGTTGCTGGTTCTACGCCCTAAACAGTGAATTGCTTACCCCAGAACAACAAATCATCCAGGGTCTTAAGGAAGCCGTTGAACACGCTAAGCACCACAAGGGTGCGCCATGAACCAACTCCACATGACAACCATTGAATTATATCGGCCATCCAATGGCACCGAGGGCGATTGGTTCATGGAAAGGTGGTGCGCCAGTTGCGCCAAGTTCGAGCCTTGCCCGGAAGTTGGCGGGAAGCATTGCGATATTCAAATGCGGTCATTTTGCTATGGCATCAACGACGAAGAGTATCCCGTTGAATGGCGATACGAAGGAGACAGCCCGGTTTGCACGGCCTTTGACGACACCAATCCGCCAACGGAAGCCGACGCCAAATATCTCGCATGGAAAGCCGAGCAAGAACAATCATCTACGAAGGCTACTATGAAATTATGTGGACTTTCCCATCTTTAAAGTCGTGCCTGTACGCCGCGCAGATTTTGGACGGGGTGTGTTTGGAAGTTGGATTGTTGCAGGAGTTGAATAAATGAAAGACGTTGAAGCTGTAAACCGCACAGAAGGCATTGCGTTATTCGACGATGGAACCTGTTGTTATATCGACGACTGGTATGACGATAGTGGGGATGAATGTGGACCAGAAGACGCCAGCTTTTGTGTGGCAAGAGATGGATTTAAATACTGGTCGATTGACCTGAGTAAGTTTGAGAGGACGCAAGCGCAATGATTAACAAATCACCATACTACTATGCCGCAGAGGCTTTGTTTGGCGACAAGGTCGAGGTGATGGACATGGTTGTTGAGGCTGAGTGTGGGCCTGTACGCATCGGCCTTGATCCCGGTCACGAAACAGGTGCGCTTACAATCAGTATGGGTGAAATGCAACTTACCTTCTCACCTGTCGGTGACCGTAACACGGTAGCCATGCTGGTTGATGTGATGCAAGCGTGGGTGGATGCAGGCATACATGAGTACCCGCCGGGGACACATTTAGAGGAGAAGTGAGATGACAAACGAACACCTTGCTAACGCCATGCGGCTAGAAGCTAACGCAAATAGACTTTTAGAGCGCGTCAAAGGTCAGTCGAGAAAAATACAACGCCTTGATAAGCACATCACCACTCTTGAGAAGCAGATTGAAGGTTTGAAGTGGGATTTGGATAGCGCACACAGGACAATCAGGAAATTGAAAGCGGAGAAGAAAGATGAGCGATAAAACCAACACTGGCGACAGGAACACCGGCAACAGGAACACTGGCGACAGGACTCGGTGATTTCAGAACACAAGGAGTAAGACGAATGAGTGATTTACTTCAAAGACTAGACGACATCACCGCACCCGTCAGTCTGGACAATGGCAAGGCTGGCGAAGGCTTTGAAATGCAGCATCAACAATCTTGTGTCTCGTAAAGCGGAGTATTTCGGGGGGCTGTCGCAGCAGGAGCAAGCAGTCCTCGCCGTGTACCGCGAAGGCCGCACGAAATACCGAAAACTGCTTGATCTGGTTGTCGAATGGGATGCGGAAGATGGGCCGTCGGTGAATAAGGAGCAGAAGGATGAATGAGGCGATAGACATTATTGATAAGCGCCTTGAGGACTTAAATGTGCATCGCCAAAGGATAGAAACAGAGCGGGTCCGTTGTGAAAAGGCTATTGCAGAAATCGATGCGGCAATCCCTGAATTGGAGGACGCTAGGGCAAAGTTGGCCTACACGGGTCCGCCGTTTGATAAGCCGTCCGATAAAGGGAACGGTTCTGATGGCTGATTGTTATTGCACAAAATGTAACGAGTTCTTTTGTAACGCTGACATCGTTTGCGTGAAATGCCACGTCAACGAAGTTGAACGGCTCAAGGCTGATCTAGTCGATGCCACGGCGGAACTGATTTACCTACGCAAATACGGCAAGGACGGCGCTCTCTGGTCTGCCAACGATAGCAAGGACGTGTGGCGCGACATGGCCCGTGCCGCCTTGTCCGTGATTCCAGAACACTCTCAATCGTCGGAAGAGAACTGATCCATGATCTTGTCAAACTCAGCATCAACGGCGGCTTTTTGCTCTTCATCCATGACGGTGAAACAGGCCATGACGCCCGCCTCCCGTGCGCCGAGTTCAAGCCCCTGGTTGCGCTGCAATTTGCGCGAAACCGTATTGGGGTTCTGCCCTGTCAACTTCGCCAGCTTCACACCAGACAAGCCGAGTTCTTTTAACTTTGGATCAACCATAGAAAAAGCATATCAGATAAAAAAATCTACGCAACGTATATTTTTATCTTGCATTAAATATCTACGTGGCGTATATTTAAATCATGGAAACAACAAAAACATATTCCCCTTTAACCCTAGTGGAGGTTTTTTCCATGACCGTTCTTTTTTCCTCTTTCGACCGTTCGGTAATGCCGAACAATCTTTTGACCGTTGCCGAATGGCTGGTCTTCGCCCGCAACACGCGCAAGCGTTCTTGGGAAGGTGCGGCTCGTTATTTCGCAGAGCGCAGCGACCGAGGCGGCGCGTTGGTCCTCAAGGGGGACGACACGTTGGTTTGCTTTACCCGGCTGGAAGACGGGAAGATTCGCAAGACTTCCCACAAGCCCGGAACGTGGGGGTGGGTCACATAGACCCATCTTCCCCAGGGGGGCTTAACAAATGACATTCTGGTTAGAAATTGGCGGTCAATTCTGGATGATTCCGCAATACCGAAAACACGGATATGTGCGGCGCGTCTTCTGGCTTCTTTTTGGTGTTGGTTGGATGCCCGTCGATTTTGGCTCTTTCCTTAATGGTTTTGGGAAGGCCGTTCAATTGTCCGAGATAAAGGAACACTGAAACATGACGACAATGGAAGATCATGTGCGCCAGCAGTATACGGCGGAAATTGATCGGCTGAATGAAGAAATTAATCGCCTTGAGAGCGAGTGCCGCGCCAACAACGAACAGATATTCGAGCAGGGCAATAAGATCAAGTCGCTGGAAGACGCGAATGAGCGCCTTTACGAAGCCTTGCGGATAGCAAGGGGCAAACTAGCCTCCGTGAAAACAGACCAGGAGAAGCCACAATGAGTTTCACACTGATATTTGAAGGCGACATAGCCGATTTTGAAGGCAATCCGTTTCACACCGACACACCATTTGGAAAGCCGTGTGGCGCTTCAATGGGAGATTTGATGGAGGAAAGCGGCAGATATTGGGAAGCCCTAAACAACATCGCTGCCATTCCTACAAACACATCAAAGGAAGACGCTTACACGAATATTAAACACGCCGTGCGGACGGCGAAGGCTGGAACTGTTCCGATTGCTCTGAGCGAAAAACAGGAAGCGGGTTCAAATGGTTAAACGGAAAAGTGTGCCGAAAGTGTGCCGAAACTATACCCAGAATCAACGATGGGATTTCGGAACAACCGAATTATGACCGCTTACTACAACGAGCATGACAAATTCGCCGCCCAATGGCTGCGAAATTTAATAGCCGAAGGCCACATTTCAGACGGCGAAGTTGATGAAAGAGATATTCAGGATGTCAGAGCAGATGAACTTGTTGGATTTACCCAATGCCATTTCTTCGCAGGAATTGGCGTCTGGAGCTACGCCCTGCGACAAGCCGGATGGCCCGACGAAAGACCTGTTTGGACAGGATCTTGCCCCTGCCAGCCCTACAGCGTCGCTAGCGTTGGTCATGGCGGGGCGAAAGGCCAAGGCGATGAACGAGACCATTGGCCGGATATGTGCAGGCTCGTCAAAGAGCGAAAGCCTCCAGTGGTCTATGGCGAACAGGTTGCAGATGCTGTCGGCTGGGGATGGTGGGATAGAGCCGCATTGGACCTTGAAGATGAAGCATACGCCTGTGCGTCGGCGGTACTTCGAGCAGACGCTATCGGGGCCGATCACCAAAGGAAACGGTTCTATTGGGTTGCCGACGCCGGCCGCGAGGGATGGGCGGGATATCAGCAAGGGCCGTGGGTTCCTTTCGCAGCGGAGGCGCCACTCACCGAGCATGGCGACGGTTTCTTTAGAGTGCGGCGTGCCTTGGACGGTGATTACGAGGATTTACTGCCTGGCGATGGGGTACCCGTTGCAGTGGAACGATGTGCGGCCAAGGGTTACGGCAACGCAATTGTGCCGGAAGTCGCTGCCGGATTTATCCGGGGCCACATCGACGTGATGAATGAACTGAACTGAAAACACGAGCGGGATAACAGAGCATGGGAACAAATTATTACTGGTACAAAAACCCGGAACCTTGCCCCTCTTGTGGACATGAGAGCGAAGGGCTTCATATCGGGAAGTCTAGCGCCGGTTGGACATTCAGCTTTCATGGCACAGAGGAAGTCAGGTCATGGGAAGATTGGAAGAAGGTTCTCCAATCTGGCGGCAAGATATTCGATGAATACGGCGATGAAAAATCGTTTGAGGAAATGCGGCGTGTTGTCGAAAACAGGTCACACCCTCGCGGGCTTCTCAATCATTTTGATTATTGCGCCGTTCACCATCCAGAACACAACCGGGAAAACTGGAAGGATGACGAAGGCCATTCTTTCTCCCCCGGTGAATTTTCATAAACGAGCGAATAGGAGAACAGAATAGCCCCCGACGCGAGTTCGAAGAATGGACATGGTCTGTTCTAGTACAGCGCACCAGCGGCACCTGAATTAACAGGGAGCGCCCGGAGGGAACGCCGGGAAAGGGGTATCACTTTAGACGAGCGAGTTAACGACGTATGGCGATGAATAGTGGGGATAGGAGGCGAAAAAGGATGTTGCTCTATATCCGACAACGGGGGCTTTGCGCCTTATGTGGCGGGATGATGCACATACACCAAGACGACATTGAAAGAGATTTGGAATTTATGGCGACTGTGGATCACATCAAAAGACTGCGTGATGGCGGGAGTAGTGAGCTTGCCAACCTTCGCGCTGTCCACAAGCGGTGTAACCAGTTGCGCAATTAGACGAGCGAGATATAGACATGGCTTCACGCCGCGAAATGGAACGAGAGCTTAAAGACCTAACCGCCAAGATTGACGAGTTAAAGACTACTGTCGCGCAATCTCAACGCGCCTTGTCGGTTGCTGAAAACCGTCAAAAGGTGCTGGTGCATGAACTCGCTCCCAGACAAAAGAACGGGGTGAATGTTTCTGACCACGCTCTTATCCGATACCTAGAACGGCGCTTTAAGCTCGACCTAGACGGTCTTCGGGCGGAAATCCTGACACCGGAGCGGATAAGCGCAATTAAAGCCGGAGCTGGACGGATTAGCGTTGATGGCCTGAAATTTATTGTGAAGGACAACACCATCGTGACGGTGGTCGATTAAGGAGGGTGAATATGGATTGGGAAATCTTTTTAGATCACGCCTTCTACGATATGTGGGCCGTGCGTCCGGTTGGGGATAGCGACTTTAATTCGACGCGCCTTTTCCACATGGCAACCAAAGAGAAAGCCGAAGCGTTACGGGATTTATTAACAGAAGCGAAATGCGCCATTCCGGCACAGTTCGTTTAACGAGGGTTTTCGGCCTACTCGTCCACCCCGTCTTTCCATTTATCAAGACTGAAAGAGGTATCCAGGGATTCTTTCTGCGCGTTTAGATGAAACGCCAGTATCACAACAATGCAGACGAGGTTGAAGACGCTGAGTAACGTCACACCCCCTTCTCCGGAAGACCAGGGCCCTCCCAATTAAAGGCCCCGTGAGCAAGCTTTCTAACACCCCAGAAACGTATCTTTGCACACAACCAAGCGAAGTACCCAGAAAGTGCGATGATGTCTTCCTTAAGTTTTTTATCAGCCCGCAGTTTGTCTTCTTTTGTACCGCCATAATGATACGCCCTGTCGTGCTCCTGGCAGGCTTTAGTCATATTCCCAACAAAGGGTAGCCAGTCCAAAACACCCGTGCAGCCGTCTGACATGGACACATCCCACGGGGGTGGGTTTGGGTCTTGTTTAGCCATTTCCATATTTCCTGTACTTTGAAGCCCACTCAGAAGCTATCCCGGCCCCTTTGTGGGTGTTGAAATGTGATTTCCAGTATTGGGCAAGACCGTCGATATCTTTGTCCCCTGGAAGGGATTCAGGACGTCGGTAATAGACGATTCTCGCTATCGCTGTTGCGTAGGAGAGGTTGGTTACAAGTTGTTGCTCTAGGACAGGCAGGGAAGCGGATAGGTGCGTGATCTTCGCTGATAAATCACTTCTATATTTTAAGTAGTTCCCCCATACGTCGGCATGTGTGTTTGGTTCAATCTGATAAACGCCGAGAGCGGGCCCATCTTCCATTTGCCGTAAGGCTGACAGGCCCGATTCCTGAATAGCCGTGCCTACAAGTAGGTTGCTCGCTGCTTCTGAATACATCCCCAAATGCTTGAGTGTGGGTTCAATAATCTCCGTTCGGAACTGAACGACGTTAAACATCTTTCAGCCTATCCGCCTTGTCCAAGAGGGTTGTCCATTGCTCGTCTGACATCTTGATTATTTCGTGAGAATTTCCGTTTAAGTCGGTAATGGTTAGGAACCGGGTGGGGCCGACTTTCTTCACGTCAACCAGAGCCTCTTTGTGCAGTGTCATAGGGGGTTGGTTCATGGCACCCATCCATTCCAGCGCCCACCGCGTTCAAGGACTATCGGCAGCAGTTTTGGTTGACCGTGCTGAATAATTGCGTGGGCAATCAAGGGGCGGTTTTTGTTGATCTTGTTGTAGGCGTAAGCAAGGGCGTCATCATCAATCGAGCAACCTACTGTCATTCCCCAATAGAGCTTATCGGGATTTGACGTATAGCGGATCTCGGACCTTTCGTGGTGATGACCCTGAACGAAGCACATGCCGATATGCTCTGCGTTTCTCAGGCAATCCACTCCCGCAGTGTGTATGAAACAACACCGCTCACCATTGGACATTGTTAGAGTTAATTTGGGGTGCCAGTTCCAACCCTCACCCCTACCGGTTCTGACCATTTCCCCATCTTCGCGGTCCGCAAAAATGGCGTCACGATATGAAACGATTAAATGCCTCGGAATGCCCGCCGATTTAGCCCGCCTGAAGGCCATTGAGCCGTGATTGGAGTCCATAAGGTCCGCTAAGGGGAAGATGCCCTCCAGAGTCCTTAAAACGGCTTGTCCGCGTTTTAGCTCCATTCCGGCGCTTGGAAGGTCGGGGTCCGAGTCGTGAAACGACATAGCGTGGAAGTCGAGTTCATCCCCTGTGAAAATCACCCTGTCGGGTCTGTATTTCTTCTTAACTGCTTTCAGGAACGGAATTGAATCGGGGTGATGGTAGGGGGCGTGAAGATCTGAGATAACGAGGATAGAGGAGTTTTCAGATTGTCTTGATTTTGCCTTTGTAGGCGGGGTTCTGCTTTCACGGATTAGGTTGTCCTGAATGGTGGACCGTGGAACACCAAACTGCTTTGCGGCCTTCCGCTGTGACATGCCACCACGGACGGCGTTTAACGCGGCATCTAATGACACGCATCACCTATCGGTTGTTTCAGACTTCCTGACCGGCTGGCTCAGGTTTTCGTATTTCCACGCTCGACAACCAAAACTGGATGTATTTCACTTCATAGAAATTCATCATCGTTATGCAACTGCCGTCGTGGAAAATCACGGATACATGAGAACCAAAGCTAACAAGGTAAATGTGCTTTGCTTGCTCACGGGTGTAGTGGCTGGCGGGTGGGGATTCGTTGAAGCGTTTGAGAAAGTGGTCTGCAACTTCATCCGGTAGAGGTTCACCAAACTCTACGCTCTTAGCGCCTCTGGACGCCCAATACTCCTTAAGGTGCTTAAGCGTCATGTCTTGGTTTGCGCACTGATCGAAAGCGTTGGTAGGCTCTATAGAGCTTGTCGAGCAGGCAGATAAAAAAATAGCCCCCGAAATGAGGGCCAGAGCTATTTTAAAGGCATTGGGTGTTCCTTTATTTGTGCCATCCGTTGGCGGTTAGAATGAAGTAGACCAACGCCACCAATGCAGCCGCGCCTAAAGCGCCCAGAGACCACTTGCCGAAGGCGGCGAATTTTTCGTCAAGCCATTCTTTTAACGCTTCCTTCATTGCTTTTTTCATGGCGTCCTCTTTATCGGTCATTACGCTGGCCCCCATGACGCGAGGGCCATTGCAGCCGTGCCCCCTGACGAAGCGTCTGCTGTTATGGTTAGTCCGGTTTGCTGTGAAGCGAAGGCATCACCGGCGCCGCCGTATGCGTTACCCGCCCTATCGTCTTCATATCGCTCTGTAAGGCCGGTCCATGTCCAGGTCGTTCCGGAATTTTGCTCGACAACACCGACGGCTACTCCACCAGCGGGGATGTCCAAAGTGTCTGAGGCGGGATCACCCGTTCCCCCGCCCGTATCGTGGACGCTTCCCGCACCGTAAGCTGAATACGAACCGACTGAACAACCATTACCCTGAGTACCGGACCAATTGACAACAACGTCGCCCGTCGTTCCTGTGGCTAGATCGACAGCCCAAATCTCGGACGTCACTCCGGAGGATTGCTGTCTAGCAACGAATGTCGCGCTATTACCCGCAACGGTAAGACTTGAAACGGTTGCCGTCCCGTTACTGGCTCCTACGGTAATAATAACTTTTCTATTCGCGGCGGCTGAACCAATTGACAACGCAGAAAACGTAAACGAGCTAGCGCTTCCCGTATCTTCGGCCTTCACGTTAAAAGAAAGTGTCGCGGGAACGATGCTGCCCCCGGCACCAAAGCCGATCAAGTGGTTACTGATTAGCATTATACGTCGCTCTGCCCACGGAGTTGACGCCGCTTGTTGATCTTTTCCCAAACCTTGGGATGGAAGGTATCGCGGGTTAAGGGTTCGCCTGTAGCAATAGCGACCATAATATCTTCGGTAATTCGCGCTAGCTTATGGTCAGTAGCAGAAATCTTTCCATTAGTGCGGCCCTGAATTTCTCCGCCGTCCAGTGGTACAGCAAGCCACCCCTCAACACGTTTTGTTGACGGGTCTACATCTGTACTCAGGTCGGATAAATCCGGCTGTTCCACGGTCGCAACAAGCTTGTGTGTCTCGGGGTTGAAGTCTGGCTGACTTTTTCGCTCTAACTCAATCCAGACCGCCTTCTTATTGAAAACGCGATCCATTGAAGGGGCTTCTTTGCGCTTGAGAATGTCACCCGTGGCACGTTCTATTTTTACGAAAATCATGTGTCTTCTCCCGCGTCTGTGGTGATAAACATTTGAATACCGACCAGACGGGCGTCTTCGGTCATGTCGTCGTTAGCGTCCGAGACATCCCTATAAACTCGGAAGAAACACATCTCCCCGGCTGCGGGTGAACCGGCTATCGTTACCGCCCCACTTTCCGCTGTAATAAGCATGTCCTCTGCTGCTGAAATATTGTCGTCCGTAACAACCACACCCGTACCGTAAGCAACGTCTATTGTGTCGTCGTCGGCACACGCCACTCCCTGAAGGCCCCAGGCCACGCCATCAGTATCGGTAGCTGTGGAAGTCCAAAACGCCTTGAATGTGATTGTGCCTTCGTTCCAACTCTTTGGCATGGCAACGCCAAACTGTGCGTGTTCATCGGCGCTGGCGTCGAAGTCCAAAACCTGAAGGTCAGGGCGTCCGGCTGTCGTCTCAACATCCGTAATAGCCGCACAGCCGTTTGAGGAAGTGGGCCGCATCGCTGCGGCGGGAATGAAGATTGTGTGCTTGCCTATTGAGGTATCTGACTCGGCAAGAACGTCTGTGCCTATCTCAAGATTGAGGTTTGCTTTAAACGTAGCTTCGGTAAATTCAGATCCATTGTTGGCGGCTAGGACATCACCAGCCGCATTCCCCAATTGAGAAAGCATCTGGAAGTTTGTGCCGTCGTATTGAACATCTATGATTGCCCCCGCTTCGATATCGCCAGAAGCCAAGGCTTGATCGTGATGCTTCTTGATCGCCTTCGCGCCCAAACCATCAACATTAAGTGTGGCGGCGCCGGTATTGGCGTTTGTGGCTTTAAATGAGAAGCGCTGATAGGCTGCGTAGGCTGTTACAGCCGGAGAAAGCGCAATGGCGTACGTGTCAGCCGTGCCACTATCCGCCGCAGCAGAAAAACCGCTGTCTTGCACCT
>CAZBEC010000018.1:0-84645 GCA_964490815.1 uncultured Thalassospiraceae bacterium | reverse complement strand
GTTTTGGGAAGGTTAGAACCTTGATGTACCAAGGGTATTCGAGTTGCTGGCGGAGAGGGAGGGATTCGAACCCTCGGTACCCGTAAAGGCACAACGGTTTTCGAGACCGCCCCGTTCGACCACTCCGGCACCTCTCCTGAAGATCGCGTCTCCCGTAGTCAGGGCGGGCGGAGACTAGCCCAAAGCCCACAACCATGCAAGGCGCTCTATCAGCGTTTTTGGGGCCCGTTAGGGTACACATATATATATGTCCCAATGGGGGCGATATCGAACCGTCGGAAATGCTACGAAAGCGTTGACATGGGCGGATTTGAGGGTATATTGCCGCCTTTCCAGCCCGCAGGCGAAGTTTGCGGGGTTTTGTAATGCGCAGTCCGAGGCGGGGCTATAGCTCCAAAAGACCGCTTTTAAAGGTGGCGCCACACGACGCGGTAGAAAGAAGAAGAGAGCGTGCATCATGTTCGCAGTAGTTAAAACCGGCGGCAAACAGTACAAGGTCGCCGAGAACGATATTATCATTGTCGAGAAATTGGCTGCCGAAACCGGCGCCACCGTCCAACTGGACGATGTGCTAATGATCGGAGAGACCGGCAAAGCCGCCAAGACCGCTTCCGCCGATTTGTCTAAAGCCGCGGTGTTCGCCGAAGTTGTCGATCAGAGCCGCGCCGACAAGATAATTGTTTTCAAGAAAAAGCGTCGTCACAATTATCGTCGCAAAGCTGGTCATCGTCAGCATCAGACGGTCTTGCGCATTACCGGCATCAGCGCCACCGGCACCAAGCCGAAAGCTGCCGCCAAGAAGGCCGCGCCAAAGAAAGATGAGGCTAAGGTAGACGAAGCCAAGGAAGCGCCTAAAAAGGCTGAAGCCAAAGACGAAAAGCCCAAGAAAGCCCCGGCGAAAAAAGCAGCGCCCAAGAAGGCCGCCGCTAAAACCGAAGATAAATCTGAAGCCAAGCCAAAGGCCAAGGCCAAGGCTCCGGCAAAGAAGAAGACCAAGGAGTAAAGTCAGATGGCACATAAAAAAGCAGGTGGTAGTTCCCGCAACGGCCGCGATACAGCAGGCCGCCGTCTCGGCATCAAGAAATTCGGTGGCGAATCCGTTATTCCCGGCAACATCATCGTTCGCCAACGCGGCACCAAATGGCACCCGGGCGAAAACGTCGGCATGGGCAAGGATCACACCATCTTCGCCAAGGTAGAGGGTAAAGTTAAATTTCAGCACAAGGCCGAAGGCCGTGTGTATGTTGGAGTGGAGCCGGCGGCGGGATAAACTGCGGCGCTGCCATTCACTGTGAATTATTGAAAAGGGGAATGGTCAGCCATTCCCCTTTTTGATTCAGATAAGTTGCCCGATATTTTAAGAATCGATCAAATTGTCTGCATTTAATTAGGCTGAATTACATGCAGTTTGATCTAAAGTGAAGGCATTATGAAGTTCCTCGACGAAGCGAAAATTTTTATCAAGAGTGGCACCGGCGGCGACGGCTGTGTCAGCTTTCGTCGTGAGAAAAACATCCCTTTCGGCGGCCCCAACGGCGGTAATGGCGGGCGCGGCGGCGACGTTATTGTCGAATGTGTCGACGGCCTGAACACGCTTATAGATTTTCGCTATCAGCAACACTTCAAGGCCAAGCGGGGCATCCATGGCATGGGCTCAAACCGGGATGGGCCGAAGGGCGAATCGGTCGTCATCAAGGTTCCAGTCGGCACCCAGATTTTGGACGAGGACAATGAAAACGTCCTTGCCGATTTTACCGAAGTCGGCCAGTCGCAGACTTTGCTAAGAGGCGGCGACGGCGGTTTCGGCAATGCGCACTTCAAAACGTCCACCAATCAGGCGCCTCGGCGTTTCGATCCCGGCTGGCCGGGCGAAGAAATGTGGATATGGCTGCGCCTGAAACTGATCGCCGATGTCGGTCTCGTTGGATTGCCCAATGCCGGAAAATCCACGTTTCTGGCCGCTGTTTCACGCGCCAAGCCGAAAATTGCAGATTATCCCTTCACCACCCTGCATCCCAACCTAGGCGTCGTCGGCGTGGACGAGGAGGAGTTTGTCATAGCCGATATCCCGGGCTTGATCGAAGGTGCCCATGAAGGCGCCGGACTGGGCCATCGCTTCCTTGGCCACGTGGAGCGCTGCGGTGTGTTGCTGCATCTGATTGACGGCACGGCGGAAGATGTTGCCGATTCGTACAAAACCATTCGCGGCGAGTTGGAAGCCTATGGTGGTGAATTGAAGGACAAGGTCGAAATAGTGGCGCTCAACAAAAGCGATGCTTTGACGGATGAAGACATCGCCGAAAAGCTATCGGAGCTAAAAAAGGTTTCGGGCTCAGAAGTGATGAAGCTTTCCAGTATCGCCGGATTTGGGGTACAGGAAATGCTCAGGGCTCTGAACGTCGTTATCCATGAAGAACGCGGTGATAATATCGAAGAAGTGCGCACGGTGTTTAGGCCCGAAGAGGACTTAGTATGAATCCTCATCGCCAAACCACCGATCTCGCCTCGGCCAGACGTGTCGTCATTAAGATCGGCTCGGCGCTTCTTGTTGATGAGGACCATGGGACCATTCATCGTAAATGGCTGGCCGCTTTGGCCGAAGACGTCGCACGATTGTGCGCACGCGGACAGGAAGTTGTGATCGTTTCGTCCGGAGCGATCGCCATCGGCAGGCGTCATTTGAAATTCACAGCGGGTAATCTGCGCCTGGAGGAAAAGCAGGCGTCGGCGGCGACCGGCATGCTACGTCTCGCCCATGCCTATCAGGAGGAACTGGCCCATCACGACCTGACCTTGGCCCAGGTGCTGATGACGTTGGATGACAGCGAAAACCGCCGCCGCTACATCAACGCCCGCAACACGTTAGAGACATTGTTAAAATTGAAGGCGGTTCCGCTGATCAACGAAAACGATACGGTGGCGACGGATGAGATTCGCCTGGGTGATAACGACCGGCTGGGGGCGCGTGTCGCAGCAATGGTCAGTGCCGATACGTTGATTTTACTTTCCGACGTAGACGGCTTCTACACCGCTGACCCCCGTCAAGATGAAAGTGCGACTGTTATTCCGGAAGTCCACGAGATCACGCCCGAAATTGAGGCTATGGCCGGCCGGGCTCAATCCAGTGTCGGTACCGGTGGCATGGTGACTAAGTTGGCGGCCGCCAAAGTCGCCATGGGTGCAGGTTGCCGGATGGTTATCGCCAACGGTCATGAACTCAATCCGGTACGCAGGATCGAGGATGGAGCGCCGTGCACCTGGTTCCTGCCTAAGGGAACGCCGCGCACGGCGCGCAAACACTGGATTGCTGGCACGCTTAACCCGTCCGGAAAATTGATCGTTGATGACGGGGCCTTGAAAGCCCTGCAAAGTGGTAAAAGTCTGTTGCCTGCGGGCGTCGTGAACGTAGAAGGTAATTTTCAAAAAGGCGATGCCGTCGTTGTTATCAACGGTGACGGCAAGGAGGTGGCGCGTGGGCTGGTTGCCTACTCGATTTATGATGCGCGCCTTTTGGTAGGCCATAAAAGCAGTGAAATAGAAGGGCTGCTGGGCTACCGTGGCGTCGATGAACTCATTCACAGGGACAATCTGGTGTTGTCATGACCGCATTCGAAAAAAACGACATACCCGCCTTGATGCAAGAGCTGGGGCGCGCCGCCAAAATAGCCGCCTCGGAACTGGCCACGGCGTCTTCTGATGCCAAGAACAGGGCGCTTCGCGAGGCCGCAAAATCCTTGCGCACGAACGCATCCGATATTCTGGAAGCCAACGCCCTGGACATGACGGCGGGTGAGCAGAAAGGCCTAAAGGGATCTTTTCTTGACCGGCTGCTGCTGAACGACGAGCGCATCGAAGGGATGGCGGCGGGCCTGGAATCCATCGCTGAATTGCCCGATCCCATCGGGACTTCCCTAAGCCAGTGGGATCGTCCCAACGGCTTGCAGATCGAACGGGTCAGCACCCCCCTTGGCGTCATCGGCGTTATCTATGAATCCCGTCCCAATGTAACAGCGGACGCTGGCGCCTTGTGTTTGAAAGCAGGCAACGCGGTGATCCTGCGCGGTGGATCCGAAAGCTTCCATTCTTCAAGGGCGATCATGGATTCGCTGGCCGAAGGGTTGAAGGAGGCCGGCCTGCCGGAAGCCGCAATACAGCTGGTGCCTACCCGGGAACGCTCGGCCGTCGGCGAACTGCTGAAGCTAATCGACTATGTAGACGTAATCGTACCGCGCGGTGGAAAGAACCTGATCGAAAGGATTACGGCGGAAAGCCGTATCCCTATGTTCAAGCACCTGGAGGGGATCTGTCACGTCTATGTTGATCAGTCAGCTAAGGAACAGATGGCCAGGGATATCATCGTCAATGCCAAGATGCGTCGCACCGGTATCTGCGGTGCTGCCGAAACGGTTTTGATCCAACGTTCGGCCTCGGCCATGCTGGGCGGTATCGTCGATGATTTGAGCGCTGCCGGGTGCGAGGTTCGAGGTGATACAGAAGCGCAAGGACTCGACGGGCGCATCAATGCGGCTACGGAAGCGGACTGGGATGCTGAATATCTGGATTCAATCATTTCTGTAAGAATTGTCGAGGATGTCCACCAGGCGGTAGCGCATATTGCTAAACATGGTTCTCAACACACGGACGCGATCATTTCCGAGGATGCGGAAACTACCTCGATTTTCTTGAACGAAGTCGACAGCGCCATCGTCATGGTTAACGCCTCGACCCAATTCGCCGACGGCGGCGAATTCGGCATGGGGGCGGAAATCGGTATTTCTACGGGCAAATTACACGCCCGCGGCCCTGTCGGCGTAGAGCAACTTACCAGCTTCAAATATGTGGTGCGCGGGACGGGACAGTGCCGTCCGTAAAAGAGGGACAACGCATTGGCCTTTTGGGCGGCTCTTTTAATCCGGCCCATGAAGGACACCTGCATATTTCCTCGTTGGCGTTGCGGCGCTTAAAGCTGGACCAGCTATGGTGGCTGGTTAGCCCGCAAAATCCTTTAAAACCCGAATCAGGAATGGCGTCCTTTGCCAAAAGGATCAAAGGAGCTGAAAAAATCGCGGCGGTCGATCCTCGCATAGTTGTTACCGATCTGGAAAAATGGCTCTCAACCAGACACACAGTTGATACCATTCAGGCCCTCAAACGGCAGTTTCCAGGGGTTTCCTTCGTCTGGGTGATGGGCGCGGACCTGCTTGTAGAGGTGTCCCATTGGAAACGCTGGCGAACCCTTTTCAGGACAGTTCCCATTGCGATTTTCGCCCGTCCGGCCTATTCTTCAAGGGCGTTGTCTTCCAAGGCGGCGCGGCGCTTCGCGGCATCAAGGATCGCCAGATTCCGCACAAGCGCATTGGCGGATATGAGGCCACCGGCGTGGGCTTTTCTGCGCACCCGGCTAAATCAACAGTCCGCTACCAGCATCCGCGGCCGAGAATCGGCTAGAGACGCAAAAAAGTGAGCTACGGGATTGTCCCGTCGCCAAAAGTGAGAGTTTAAGGAGTCGACCATACCTCGCATGAAAAAGACGCCACCGGCGCCGGCTGAATTGCTGAAACTGGTGGAAACTTCGTTGGATGACGACAAAGCCGAAGGCACCGTTGTCATCGATCTCGCTGGCAAGACTTCGTTGACCGACTACATGGTCATAGCAAGCGGCACCTCGCAGCGCCAGGTTGGCGCGATGGCTGATCATCTTCGTGATAAAATCAAGGCTAGCGGCATTCAAGGCGTGTCCATCGAAGGGCAGGCCCAATGCGACTGGGTTCTGATTGATGCCGGGGATGTCATCATCCATCTGTTCCGGCCGGAAGTCAGGGAATTCTACAACATCGAAAAGATGTGGGGATTACCTCTTCCCGGAGGCGCCGACGGCCAAACGGCCACAGCTTGATGGTTAAGTCTTGACGGTTTGAACTAACGTCCTTTCCCGCTGTGCGGGAAAGTTTGGAATAGAGAATGCGAATTTTGATCGCCGCGGTGGGCCGCGCCAAAGCAGGCCCAGAGAGGGCTTTATTTGAGCACTATCAAGCCCGTCTCCAGCAACCCTTTTCACTGGATTTGAAAGAGGTCGAGGAAAAACGCCCTTTGGAAGGAGCGGAATTGAAGCAACGCGAGGGGGCCTTGCTGCTTGAGACCGTACCGAAAGGAGCTCTGGTTATCGCTTTGGACGAAAAGGGAAAATCCCTTTCCAGCGCCGACTTCGCGGGTAAAATCGGGGGCTGGCGCGATGAAGGGAATCGGGATTTGGTGTTTGTTATCGGCGGCGCCAACGGCCTGGATGACCGGGTTCTGGAAAAGGCCGATTTGACATTGGCATTTGGTTCGCAAACCTGGCCGCATATGCTGGTCAGGGGCATGCTAGCCGAGCAGATTTATCGAACTCAATGCATCCTGGGGGGGCATCCCTACCATAGGGAATAATAAAAACGAGCATGGCAATGCCCAGCCTTCACATGATAGTTTTCTAATTAAATATTGTATGACTAACCGACGGGACTATGACACATGCGGAAGTACCTGCACATCAAGCTTGAAGACCAATCGATTGCCACCGATGAACTGAATGGCGAAGATATCGCCAACGCCGGCCGTCACTTTATCGCAAAAACCTTGCTCGAAGCGGGTGTCGCTACGGTTGACCCTTTATCTCCCGACAATCCATTGATCTTTTCAGCAGGACCATTCGCCGGCACCAATATGTCGAACGGCAACCGCATGAGCATTGGCTGTAAAAGCCCGCTTACTGGCGGCATCAAGGAATCCAATTCCGGGGGTACTTTTGCCGTCGCATTAGGTCATCAGAGTTTGGCCGGGTTTACCCTGCATGGTGCCTCCGCTGATTGGGTGGTTATTCATTTCGCCAAGGACGGCACGATTTCTTTTGATGACGCTTCCTCCTACATGGGCATGGGCAACTTCGACGCCGCGGCAAAGCTGCATGAGAAGTATGGCAAAAAAGTCTCAATAGCCTTGTGTGGGCCAGTCGGCGAATACCAGGGACTGGTCGCCGCTATCGCCTTCAGCGATCGCGAAAACCGGCCCGTGCGTTTCGCCGGGCGCGGCGGCGTCGGCGCGGTGATGGGTTCCAAGAAGGTTAAAGCCATTGTTGTCGAAATGGACCGAATGCCGGAACTGTTCGAGAAAAAGAAGACTATCGCCACAGTACGCGATTATGCGGCCCGGCTCGAGGCCGATGCCGGTGTTCAGACGATGAAAAAACTTGGAACCGCCATGGTTGCCGATCTGACCAATTACACCGGCGGCCTGCCTACTCGTAACTTTTCGGCCGGTCAATTCGTCGATATCGACAAGGAACCTTTAAAACTGGGTGGGCAGTACCTCCATGATTCGAACGTCGAGCGGGGTGGCGACCCATCCCACGCTTGTATGCCCGGGTGTGTCATCATGTGTTCCAACGTCTACGTCAATAAAGACGGTGAAGAACTTGTCTCCCCTCTGGAATATGAAACGCTATGCCTTTTGGGTTCCAATTGCGGTGTCGGCGACCCGGATGATGTCGCTCGGTTGAACAACATCGCAAATGATCTCGGCGTCGATACGATAGAAGTTGGCGCCATGCTGGGAATGTTAATGGATGGCGGCAAGGGTGAATTCGGAGACGTGGAATTCATGGCATCCTGTCTTGATGATTTGCGCCAAGGCAACGAACATGGTCGCTTGTTGTCCCGAGGAACGGCCCGGGTGGGGGAACATTTTGGCTTCAGACGCGTTCCCGTGATTAAGAAACAGGCTCTCAGCGCCTACGATCCACGTGTCATCGAAGTAACGGGAATATCAATGATGGTGACGGCCCAAGGGGCCGACCATACAGTCGGAAACATGCCCGCCTTCGAATGCGCCGACAAGACCGTTCAGGAATTGGCCGACGAAAGCTACGACAAACAGGTTTATACCGCCATTGCCGACTCGCTCGGCTTATGCCTGTTCGGCCGCCCCGTAACCAACGAGCATCACTGGTTGATCGCCGAAGGGATAAATAATGCCCACGGCACGGATCTCGATGCGGAATTCATCTGGAACATCGGTCTGGAAACATTGAGGTACGAAAATGCGTTCAATGAAGCGGCGGGGTTCAGCGAAGGCGACGATGATTTGCCGGAATTCTTCCATGACGAAGCCTTGCCGCCAAGCGATCGCAAGGCCCGTCTACGTGCCAGCGACGTCAGTCAATACGTCAGGGACTTGCTAGGCTAATACCGCTATATTCCTGGAATGTCAGATTCTTTAAACAGGCCAAAACCCGTCGTCCTTTGTATCCTTGATGGATGGGGCGAACGGGCGGACGGCGACAACAATGCCATAGCTATGGCGGCGACCCCGAACTGGGATCGTTTCAGCGCGGTCTTGCCCAAAGCCCGATTGCAGGCGTCTGCGCTGGATGTCGGCCTTCCGGAAGGTCAAATGGGCAATTCCGAGGTCGGGCATACTAACCTAGGCGCCGGTCGTGTCGTCATGCAGGATTTACCCTTGATCGATTCCGCCCTTGCCGACGGATCGCTGGCCCAAAGTCCTGTCCTTGCTGGCTATATTTCCAAATTGCAGGAAAGCGGCGGGACATGCCATATGATGGGGTTGATATCTCCCGGCGGCGTTCACTCCCACAGCGATCATATCGCAGGATTGGCGCGCGTCGTTTCCGCTTCAGACGTGCCGGTGGTTATTCACGCCTTCCTCGATGGACGCGACACGCCACCGAAAAGCGCCCTTGGGTTTATGCAGGATTTTGTTGAAAGTCTATCGGGGGTAAAGGGTGTTCGAATCGGCACTGTTTCGGGACGCTACTACGCCATGGATCGCGATAGCCGCTGGGAGCGCGTTTCAAAAGCATTCGACATTATGGTCGACGCCAAGGGCGAAAAGGCGGAAGACCCTATCTCGGCGATCTCTTCCAGTTACGACACCGACGTGGTTGATGAATTCTTGTTGCCAACGGCCATTGCCGATTACGACGGTATGAAGGATGGTGACGGCGTATTGATGGCCAACTTCAGGGCCGACCGGGCGCGTGAAATTCTGACGGCTTTGGTCGACCCTGATTTTGAGGGATTTGAACGCGCGCGAACTGTCTCCTTTGTCGCTTGTACGGGCATGGTTAGATATTCGCGCGATCTGGAACCTTTTTTGACGGCGCTTTTCCCGCCAACGGAATTAAAAAATATACTCGGTGAAGTAGTCGCTAATGCCGGCATGAAGCAATTGCGCATCGCCGAAACCGAAAAATATGCCCACGTCACCTTCTTCTTCAACGGTGGACGTGAAAGGGTATTCGATGGCGAAGAACGCATTTTGATTCCCTCGCCGAAGGTCGCCACATACGATCTGCAACCGGAAATGTCCGCCCCCGAAGTGACCGACAAACTGGTAGAGGCCATCCGAGGCGGCACGTTCGATATGATCATTGTCAACTACGCCAACGGCGATATGGTCGGCCACACGGGCGTATTGGAAGCGGCACGAAAGGCTGCGGAAACCCTCGATACAAGCCTCGGGCGGCTTGAAGAGGCCGTTATTCAGGCAGGTGGCGTGCTTCTGATCACGGCCGATCATGGGAACTGCGAACAAATGTGGGATGCGTCCGAAGATCCCGCCCAACCGCATACGGCCCATACCACCAACCCGGTACCCCTGCTGATGGTTGGCGCGACGGATTGGATCAAAGGGTTGAACGATGGTTCGCTGGCCGATATCGCACCGACTGTGCTGAAACTGTTGCAACTGGACCAACCTGAAGAAATGACCGGTCACTGTCTAATACAGGAATAGTCATGTTTGGAACGGCTGGGAAAACCTTTAAAATCATAAGCCTTGTGGCGCTGGTCTTGGCCGTCTGGCGACCGATCCCTTCAAATGCGGCGGAAACCAAGGCCGGCGCGGATTTGAAGGATATTGAACGGGCCTTGGATAAAGGCAAGAAACAGCACGAAACTTTAAAAAAGAAATCCCGCGATCTGGGACGCGACCTAGATCGTTTGAAGGCGGAAACCGTGAAAATCGCGGCGGCTATTCAGGGCCATGAAACGGCCGTTCTAAACCTGGAAGACAGGCTCGTGGAATTGGAAAAAGAGGAAAGAGACAAGGTTCTTCTTCTTGGCGAACGACGGGCGCAATTTTCACAGGTGCTGATGGCCTTGCAAAGAATGGTCCGCCATCCCCCGGAAGCAATGATCGTCGCGCCGATCAGCCCTTCCGACACAGTTCGCGGCGCAATCTTGCTGCGCGCTGCCGTTCCCGCCATTGAAGACCGCGCTTTGAACCTGCGAAAGGAATTGACTGACCTTGCCGCAACCCGCAGGCAGGCGGTTCAAAAACGTCAACAACTGGCTTTGGCGCGTACCGATTTGGATATTGAACGCAAGCGACTGGATGGTTTGTTAGCGAAAAAGACGGATCTGAAGAAGAAAACCGATTCGAAAACAAAGAAGGCGGAAAAACGCGTGCTCGAACTGGTGAAAAAGGCTAAAAGCCTGCGCGACTTAATGATACGCCTGGAAGCAGATCGAAAGAAAAGAGAAAAAACCAAAACCGAGCAGAATAAAAAGCAGGCATCCGTATCTCCTCCAGTGAAGGAACTTCCCGGTATGTCAATCAGCAAATCCAGGGGTAAATTACCTTATCCCGCGATTGGACGACTGGTCGGACGCTACGGTCAGGCCATGGAAACCGGGCTGACTAGGAAAGGCATCACCATCGAAACCGGGCCACAGGCCCAGGTCATCGTGCCTCACGAAGGAACGGTGGTATTTGCCGGAGCGTTCAAGGGATACGGGCAACTCTTGATCATCGAACACGGCGAGGGATATCATAGCCTTCTTGCGGGTTTAGCCCGCATCGACAATGTAATCGGGCAACAGGTGTTGTCCGGCGAACCTGCCGGTATTATGGGGAATCCGAAAAATGGGCTCCCGGTTCTTTATGTGGAATTGCGGCGTAACGGACAGCCCATCAACCCCCTGCCGTGGCTGGCGGCGCGAATTAGTAAGGTAAACGGATGAAAAATCGATTGTTCCACCTGATCGCCTTGGCGATTTTCGTTGTCCCTGTCTTTAGTCTATCGTTGCCGACTGGTAGCGCTGCGCAGGACGTTAACGGAAGCGAAGAAGAGACCTTCCGTTTACTTAGGCTTTTCGGTGACGTTTTCGAACGTGTTAGGGCCGACTATGTCGAGGAATTGACAGACGAGGAGCTGATAGAGGCGGCGATCGGGGGCATGCTGTCTTCGCTGGATCCCCATTCCAGTTATCTGAACAAGAAGAACTACAAGGATATGCAGGTCCAGACCCGTGGAAAATTTGGAGGCCTGGGCATCGAGGTGACCATGGAAAACGGACTCGTCAAAGTGGTTTCGCCAATTGATGAAACTCCTGCCCATCGGGCCGGAATTGAAGCCGGGGACCTTATTACCCATTTGGACGACGAACCGGTTCTTGGGCTAACCCTGTCGCAGGCTGTAGAGAAAATGCGCGGCAAGGTCGGAACAGATATCAAGTTGACCGTGCGTCGGAAGGGCGTTGAGGATTTCGAGGTGTCAATTACCCGCGCGATTGTAAAAATTCGTTCCGTACGTTCGCGTATGGAAGGCAATATAGGGTATCTGCGCATTACGTCGTTCAGCGCTCAGGCCGCCGATGGGGTCAAGAAAGCGATAGCAAAGTTCAAAAAAGAAGTTGGTGCTGACTTGCAGGGAGTTATCCTGGATTTGCGTAATAATCCGGGCGGGCTTTTGGATCAGGCCGTGTCAGTCTCCGATATTTTTCTTGAGCAGGGCGAAATCGTCTCGACACGATCCCGTCAGCTTGATGAAACCACGCGCTACAATGCCCGCAAAGGCGACTTAACCAAAGGATTACCGCTTGTCGTGCTGATCAATGGTGGCTCCGCCTCGGCCTCTGAAATTGTCGCCGGCGCACTGCAGGACCATAGCCGGGCGATTTTGCTAGGTACTAAATCGTTTGGCAAAGGATCAGTGCAGACCATTATTCCTCTGTCAAAACAGGGCGCCATGCGCTTGACGACGGCGCGCTATTACACCCCGTCAGGCCGATCTATCCAGGCGGTCGGTATCGAGCCCGATATTGTCGTTGAACTTGCCCGGATCGAATCCATCTCCCGTTCGCGCACAACCCGTGAAGCTGATTTGCGTGGCGCGCTGGATAATGGCAATGGCGACGAAAAGGATGGGGAAAAGAACGAAGACACTGACAAGCCCAAGCCCGTGGAAAATACACCCAGGGATTATCAATTGGACCGCGCTCTCGATCTGATCCGGGGAGTCGCTATGTTCTCCGGCAAGGTTGCCCTTGGCCGGTGATGGCAGGGGATAGGCAGGTGGCAAATTGAAACTGCCCTTCAAAGTACCCAACATCAAACTTCCGAAATTCGGCAAGAAAAAAGCCGACGACGAAGATGATGACTTCGATGACGATTTCGATTTCGATCCTTCCGATTTTGAAGGGGACCCTGATGCCGATCTAGGAGAGGCTCCTGAATCACCAGCCTCGGAAGGCGCAGACGAGGACGAAATTGGTGGAGGCGATGCCGAGTCTGATGAAATCCCGGCTGACGAATCCCCGACGGAAGAACCACCCTCCGAAGAGGCGCCGCCAACTTCCGAAGGCGAAGAGGGTGATGGCCAGGATGAAGTCGTTGGAGGAGCCGGGGACGATGATTTAGGTGATGAGCCGGATTTCGATGACGATCTGGAAGATATCGATTTCGGCGACGATGAAGATGACGAAGACGATGAAACCTCTGGCGGCGCGGCCAAACTAAAGAAACTGATTGCCGGCGCGACGAAAAAGCAAAAAATGCTGGTAGGTGGCGGCGCTGCCTTTGGCCTTTTGTTGATCGTTGGTCTTTCATGGTTCCTTTTTTCGGGGGGCGATGAAGAGGAAAAGACAGCCGAGGAAGAATCGAAAATTCCCAAAGTGGCTCTTGATATTGCTCCGAAAAAAAAGGCGGCGAATGGAAATTCCCTAAACGCTATCGCAGCTGGGGCGGTCGGTCCGGGGGCTGGCGTTGTCGTACCTGTCGTATCGCCGATGGTGTTCGCCTCTCTTGCTCCCCCAGAGGTGAGCGATGGTCCTCTTGGCGAAAGCAATGATCCGTCTCTATTGGAACAAAGCCCGCAAGGCCCGTTGCCGGTTATTTCCGAAGATGGCCGGATGTCCTGGCAGGTGTACGCAAAACCTTTTAAAAATCAGGATGTGCGTCCCCGTATTGCCATCGTAATCAGTGGCTTGGGCCAGAGCGAAGCCGCGACGGAGGCTGCAATCAGCCTGTTGCCGGGAAAGGTCACTCTCGCTTTCGACCCGTACGCTCCCGGATTGTTGGATTGGGCTGAAAAAGCGCGTCAAGCTGGTCATGAGATCATGATAATGATGCCTTTGGAGCCTGAGACTTTCCCTGCCGAAGACCCGGGCCCTCAGGGACTGATGACGACAAATGCGCCAGAGGAAAATCGTTTGCGATTGGAATACGTCTTGAGCCGAATGACTGGTTATATCGGAGTCATGACGGTAATGGGATCAAAGTTCAATACCTCGGACGAACACTTAAGAACCTTACTCGACGAAATAAAAGGTCGTGGGTTGATGTTCCTGGAAGGGGGAACTAACCAAAAATCACTGGCGCCAAAAATAGCGACGGAAATCGGTCTGCCGCGTGCTCTCACGGATATTGTGGTGGATTCCATTCCGACAAAAGATGCAATTAATGCCCAACTTATTGAATTGGAGGGTGTTTTGGGAAGACAACCTGCAGCGGTTGCCATCGCCGAGGCCTATCCTTCTTCCATCGAGCGTCTCGCCGCCTGGACGGCTGATCTGGAATCTAAAGATTTAGTATTGGCGCCTTTGTCGGCGTTGGCTGACAAGCAGTTCCTTCAATGATTGAACTAGCCAAAGACAAACTGGCTTATCGGCCATGTGCCGGCGCAATGCTGTTTAATGAAGAGGGCAGAATTTTTGTCGCCAAGCGGATCGATACTCCGGGTGACGCCTGGCAAATGCCGCAGGGCGGGATTGATCAAGGCGAGGATCCCGCGACGGCTGTGTTGCGCGAGCTGCTGGAGGAAACCGGTACCGACAAAGCTGAAATAGTCGCCGAAAGCGAAAACTGGCGTGAATATGACTTGCCGGATGAGTTGATCGGCAAGCTATGGGGTGGAAAATATCGTGGCCAACGCCAAAAATGGTTTCTTCTCAGGTTCTTAGGAAATGACACAGATATCGATTTAACAGCCCACGGGAATCCGGAATTTAGTGACTGGAAATGGGTCAATGTTAATGAAATCATCGATTTAATTGTCCCCTTTAAACGCGCGCTGTATGCGGATATCGTCGCCGAATTCCGTCCCATGGTTGAAGGCTGCGAATAAGCGCATGATGTATCTGAAGGTCCTGTTAGGCTTCGTTTTCCTTTTGGGAAGCGCCGACATTCTAGTTCGAGGAGCCGTCGGGCTTGCCCGAAGAATGGAAATTGCTCCTCTTGTTATCGGCATGACAATTATTGCCTTTGGGACCTCCGCGCCAGAGCTCCTTGTTAGCCTTGATGCTGCCCTGGCTGGTTCGTCGGCAATGGCTTTGGGTAATGTCATCGGGTCAAATATGGCCAACATGCTCCTGATTGTGGGTGCTGCGGCTCTGTTGAAGCCAATCCGAACCAAACCTTTCACACTTACGCGCGATGGCATGATGTTGCTTGGCAGTTCTTTATTATTTGGATGGTTTTGCTGGCTGGGCACGATCGAAGCATGGCAGGGCGGAATCCTGTTGGCCATATTGGCGATATTCCTTGTGCGCTCGTACTGGCGCGTTTCCCATGATGGTGATGTCAGCGTCGAAAGTCACCTCGAAGAAGTAGAAGAATATGAAGGCCTTAAATCCCTGCGCGTTATCTGGATGGCGATCCTGGCGGGATTGGCCGGCGTTATATTCGGCGCTGATATATTGGTTGAGGGCGGCGTCGAAATGGCGCAGGCCTTTGGCGTCGCTGACGAAGTGATCGGCCTTACGGTTCTCGCGATCGGCACGTCATTGCCGGAATTGGCAGCTTCTACAGTCGCCGCGTTAAGGGGCCATACGGATGTGGCCCTTGGGAACGTGGTAGGCTCAAATCTATTCAATATTCTTGCTGTCGTCGGCGCTGTGGCATTGGTTATACCGCTCGAAGTGCCAAGACAGGTTCTCGATTTCGATTTGTGGCTGATGATCGGGGTGACGGTTCTTTTGTTGCCTTTTCTTATTGGCGGATGGCGATTGGGCCGTTCGGTGGCCATTTTGTTTCTGATCGGATACGCGGTTTATGTGATCGCTCAGGCCTATGGCGTTCCGAAACTATTGGCGATGATCGGTTGATCAAATAAACGAGTTCTTGAAACACGGGCGCTGATCGCGCAAAGTCCCGCCATGTCTGACAACTATAAAAATACTGTTCTGATTACAGGCGCTGCAAAGCGTATTGGTAAGGCCATCGCGCTTGGCATGGCCGCCGACGGATGGCGGATAGCGTTGCACTACAATACGTCCGGTGACGAAGCCTATGAGTTGGCGCAATTGATAGCAGATAAAGGCGGCGAGGCCGTTGCCATCGAAGCTGATTTAGGTGATGAGGATCAAGCGTGCTCTTTATTCAGTCGCGCCAGCGAAAAAACGGGCCCGATATCCTGCCTGATCAACAACGCTTCTCTTTTTGAAGAGGATTCAGCCGAAACGGCAACCCGCGCCTCTTGGGATGCCCACATGCAGGTGAATTTGCGCTCGCCGTTTGTTCTGACCCAATCCTTTAAGGAGCAATTGCCAGAAGGGCTTGAAGGCAATGTGGTCAACATTGTTGATCAACGAGTGTGGAACCTAACTCCGCATTTCCTTACTTATACTTTAAGCAAAGCCGGGCTATGGACTTTAACCCAAACTCTGGCCATGGCTTTGGCGCCAACCATTCGAGTCAACGCCATAGGCCCCGGCCCGGCCTTGCCCAGCGCCAGACAGACGGAAGAGGCGTTTATTAAACAATGGTCGTCGCTTCCGTTGAGGCGTAATGTGACGTTAGAGGAAATAGTCGATGCCGTGAGATTTATTCTCGAGGCGCCGTCGATGACCGGCCAGATGATTGCTCTCGACGGTGGGCAGCATATGGGCTGGTCTCACGAGAAGCCCGGCGCCGGGGCCACTGAGTAGGGAAACAGGAGAATACGGCATATGACTGGCAGCCAGATGGAACTCGTTCAACCCCGTAATATTGCGGATGCCCGCGCAGCAATTCGTCACGTATTCGTTCGCGACTTGATTCTCGACTGCTCTATCGGCGTCCATCAACACGAGCGCGAGGCATTGCAAAGGGTTCGAATCAATCTGGATCTTGCCGTTCGCGAGGGAGAGACCAACGGCAATCTCGACGATAAGCTTGCCAATGTCGTGTGTTACGAAGAATTGACGAAAGGCGTTCGCGACCTTGTCGCCGGGGAACATGTCAACCTCGTCGAAACTCTAGCCGAAGACGTCGCATCTTTATGCCTGAACGATATCCGTGTTCGTTCCGCAAGGGTGCGAATTGAGAAGCTGGATATTTTGAAAGACGCCGTGAGCGTTGGAGTGGAAATCGAGAGGTTCAATCCCGAGCCTTAAAAAAGATAAATCCTTGTTTATCTACCTATAAAAAGGAATCCAGAAATCCCCGCAACCCATTGCAATAAATAGATTCATGGCGCAAAAACATAACGAGTTGTGCACAGGGCTGATAATTGTATCGTTTCGCTTGTAAAATAATCCCTGAAAAATACCCTACTTGTACAATCACCTATTGATTTTAAAAAATGTCTTTCAAAACAACGACTTATGAATTTGCACAAAATTTGTGCAAATTGGAAGACTCCATATGCATCCGGGGAACTTTCCCCATAAGGGGCGTTTATCAACAACATTATCCACAAGAGTCGTGGATAGTTATCACGAAACTGTGAAATATGTAGTTCTATTGACGGTAATTGTCGGGATTCTACTATTGACGGTTCCAATGGCGAATAAAGATTCCAGTACTGCAGATTTGAACACGACGCAAAATGAAAAAGTGAAAGATACCGAAGCAGAATCTTCACTCGTTTCCAGCGGGGTAGAGGTCATCGATGCGTATTTACGCACCCTGGATACCGCTCCAGGCGTATACAGGATGATTAATTCCAAGGGCGATGTGCTTTATGTAGGCAAGGCTAAAAACCTGAAGAAACGGGTTGCGAGCTATACCAACCTGAAACGCCAATCGACCCGCCTGCGCAGGATGATCGCCGAAACGGCTTCAATGGAATTCGTCACCACCCATACAGAAGCCGAAGCCTTGTTGCTTGAAGCCAATCTAATCCAGAGATACAAGCCGCGGTACAATATCCTGTTGCGTGATGATAAATCTTTTCCGAAGATCCTGCTTACCGGCGGTCATCCGTATCCACAGGTGCTGAAGCACCGGGGAGCAGAGAACCGCAAGGGGGATTATTTCGGTCCCTTTGCATCGGCTTGGGCGGTAAACGAGACATTGACCGTCCTGCAGCGGGCGTTTTTCCTGCGCACCTGTTCGGATAGCGTTTTCGCCAATCGAACCCGACCTTGTCTCCTTTATCAAATCAAGCGGTGTTCGGCCCCTTGCGTGGATCGCATTGACGAGTCTGGCTATGGCGAGTTGATAGAAGAAGCTCGTGCTTTCCTGACCGGGGATAGCCAGAAAATCCAGCGTGAACTAGCCAAACGTATGCAAAAAGCCAGCGACTCACTGGATTACGAGGAAGCGGCCGGCTATCGCGACCGTATCCGCGCGTTAACCCGCGTTCAGGCTCATCAGGGAATCAATCTTTCAGGTGTAGGCGAGGCCGATGTCATCGCGGCATATCAGGCGGGCGGGAATACTTGTATTGAGGTCTTTTTCTTCAGAGGTGGACGTAATTTCGGCAACCGTGCCTATTACCCGTCCCATGCCAAGGATGAAGACGAGGCACAGGTGCTAGAAGCCTTTATCGGCCAGTTTTACGACAACAAGGAACCACCTCGTCTTCTACTTTTATCTCACCGGCTTCCCAATCAAACCCTGGTCAGCGACGCACTGTCGGTCAATACGGGGCGAAAGATTTCACTTACGTGCCCGAAGAGGGGCGACAAATTGAGCCTGATCGAACACGCGCTAAATAACGCGCGGGAGGCTCTAGGTAGGCGTTTGTCGGAAAGCGCTTCCCAGCGCCGCCTGTTGGAAGGTTTGGCGGAAGCACTGGACCTGGACGGCGCCCCCGAACGGATCGAAGTCTACGACAACAGCCATATCTCTGGCACCAAGGCGATTGGCGCTATGATAGTAGCCGGCCCTGACGGTATGATGAAAAACGCCTATCGCAAATTCACCATTAAGAATCCCGATACCGCGCCCGGCGATGATTACGCGATGATGAACGAAGTTCTAACGCGGCGATTTTCCCGCGCTTTGAAAGAGGATCCGGATCGTGAAAGCGGTCAATGGCCGGACCTGGTGCTGATAGATGGCGGCGCGGGGCAATTAGGCGTCACCATGAATGTTTTTAATGAACTGGGAATTGACGATGTCGTCGTCGCCGCGATCGCCAAGGGGCCGGATCGCAATGCCGGACGGGAAAGAATATTTTTGCCGGGCCGCGACCCCATCAGTCTTGCTCCGCGTGATCCGGTGTTGTATTTCCTGCAACGGCTTCGCGACGAGGCGCACCGTTTCGCCATCGGCTTTCATCGCCAAAAAAGGAGCAAAGCCGTGTCGAAATCCAGCCTGGATGGTGTTCCCGGCATTGGACCCGGTAGGAAGAAGGCCTTGTTGCACCATTTCGGCTCCGCAAGCTCTGTCGAAGGGGCCGGTTTGGCTGATCTAGAGGCGGTTGAAGGAATTAGTAGCGCCATGGCCAAGAAAATCTATGACTGGTTCCACTCAGAAGGTTAAACTCTGGCCGCTGGGAAAACCTGAAGATTTAGCTACAAGAGCAATATTGGAAAGCGCATGTGGGCGAACCTGCCAAATATTCTAACCTTCTCGCGGATCGTCGCGGTTCCGGTAATCATCGGGTTGATGTTTCTGCCGTCGCCATTGGGTAATTGGTTGCCATTCGGAGTCTATACCTACGCCTGCATTACCGATTTTTTCGATGGTTATCTGGCTCGTGCCTGGGAACAGCAATCGGCGATGGGGCGTTTCCTGGATCCGATTGCCGATAAGCTGCTTGTAGCCGGTGTGTTGCTGATGTTGGTTGCGACCAATGCCGTTTCCGGCATTACCATCCTGCCGGCGGCTATTATCTTGTTCAGGGAAATCCTGGTATCGGGCCTGCGCGAATTTTTGGCCGAAGTGCAGGTTAAAGTGCCGGTGACGGTGCTAGCGAAATGGAAGACGACAATACAAATGCTGGCTTTGGGTTTTCTGATCGTCGGCGTCGCAGGACCGGATTTCGGACCTGTCACGACCAAAGAGATCGGCGTCGTCGGGTTGTGGATCGCCGCCGCCCTTACAATGGGCACCGGATATGACTACCTAAAGGCCGGATTGCAGCACATTGCAGAGACTGACGATTGAGGATTTATAGATAATGAAGGTATTTGGCATAACCGGTTCTAGCGGAAGCGGCAAAACCACCCTGATGGTGAAGCTGTTGCCGGAATTGATTGGTCGCGGATTCAAGGTATCGACGATGAAACACACTCATCATCGCTTCGACCTTGACCAAAAGGGAAAAGACTCTTTCGAACATCGTCAGGCGGGCGCCACCGAGGTAATGATTTCGTCATCCAATCGCTGGGCTTTGATGCACGAATTAAGGGGCGAGCCGGAATTGGATATGGATGAGTTGATTGAGCAAATGACCCCTGTTGACCTGCTTTTGATTGAAGGCTTCAAGTCCCACCGTTACGACAAGCTTGAAGTCTACCGGGAAGCAAATGGCAAGCCTTTGCGGTGCCGGGACGACAAAGACGTCGTTGCCGTCACCTGCGATACGCCTCTGGAAGACCTTGATATACCGGTTATTGACCTAAATGATGTCGTAGCCATAGCAGACTTCATCGTCGGAAGGTGCAGGCTGGAAGGGAGCCTGAAGCATGGCGCAGCTTAAGGATGATTGTTTCGCCCACGCTGACGAACTGACGCCTCTGGAAACCGCCTTGGATGAGTTGGAAACGACCTTGGAGCCTGTCGTTGGCATTGAAACTGTGCCCCTTGGCGAGGCGTTGTCGCGGGTGCTGGCTGAAGATGTTAAGTCCGACAGGAACGTGCCGCCCCACGATAATTCCGCCGTAGATGGCTACGCGGTTTTTTATGATGACGTATCAGGTGATAAGGAAATTCGTTTGCCCCTGGGTGGGCGTATCGCCGCCGGTCATCCCTTGGGCCATGATGCGCAAAGAGGCGAAGCGTACCGTATTTTTACCGGCGCACCCATGCCCGCCGGCCCGGATACGGTGTTCATGCAGGAAGATGTCCAAGTAGATGGCGATTTCGTCGTTTTGCCAGCTGGAATCAAATTGGGAGCAAACCGCCGCTTCATGGGCGAGGACGTCAAGGAAGGATCCGTTATCCTGGCGCGTGGGAAACGCTTGCGGCCGCAGGAAATAGGCCTGGCTGCTTCCGTTGGACGCAGCGAACTGGCTGTTTACAAAAGGCTGCGTGTTGCGGTGTTTTCCACTGGTGATGAAATCCGCGATCCTTCCGGCGATGCCCCTGCCGGCTGCATTTATGACGCCAATCGTTTTACCGTCATGGGCCTGCTCGACCGGCTGGGATGTGAAGTCACCGATTTGGGGATACTTCAGGACGATGAAGCGATCATCGCCGATGCGTTAAGCGAAGCGGCCAATGACCACGATCTTCTGTTTACATCGGGCGGCGTCTCGGTCGGCGATGAAGATCACATCAAGCCTGCAGTGGAAAAACTGGGCAGCCTTCATTTTTGGCGCCTGGCGATCAAACCGGGACGACCTATCGCTTTTGGCCAGGTGGCGGGCACAGCATTTGTCGGACTGCCCGGCAATCCGGTGGCGGCGATGGTCACCTTTATGCGCATTGCCCGCACGATGGTTCTCAGGCTTTCAGGTGCGAAGGACTTAAGGCCACCTCTGTACAAGGTCCCGGCCGCCTTCAGCTTCAAAGCAAAGGGCGAAAGGCGCGAATGGTTGCGTGCCCACCTTAAGAAAGACAAAGGCGGAGTTAACCATGCCCATCTGTATCCGGCAGGTGGTTCAGGGGTTTTGACTTCGATGGTAGCTTCCGACGGACTCGTTGAAGTAGCCGAAGACCTGAATCAGATAGAAGAAGGCGATCTGATCGATTTCCTGCCTTTTTCGGAAATGTGTCCGTAGATCCGATCACGATTAATCGGCTCGCTATTTAAGAATCGATCAGTTTTTCACTTTTAGTTTGAACAAACCGTGTTTCAAACTAAAAGTGAACTGATCTAGTACTAATCAAGGAGAAAACGTGAAAATTCTTTATTTTTCCTGGGTCCGCGATCGCGTTGGCATCGGCAGCGAGGATATGAGCCCGCCCGAAAGCGTCACCGATGTTGAAGGGCTGATTGATTGGCTGAAAGAACAGGGCGAGGGATACCAGAGGGCTTTCGAAGACGTCACCGTTATTCGCGCCGCCGTTAATCAGGAGCACGTCAAGCTGGATCACGCCCTTGGCTCTGATGACGAGGTTGCTTTCTTTCCACCTGTTACAGGGGGATAAACCTTGATCCGCGTTCAACAGGAAGATTTCGATTTCGGCCAGGAAGTCGCTGCCTTAGGCGAAGGGAACCATGGCGTCGGCGGTATTTGCGCCTTTAGCGGATTGGTTCGCGATATGGCGGCGGGAAGCAGGATAGACTCGATGACCCTGGAGCACTATCCGGGCATGACCGAAAAAGCCCTGGCGGAAATTGAAGCGGAAGCCCATCGCCGCTGGCCGCTGGAAGAAACGCTGATCATCCATCGCTACGGCCGCCTTGAGCCAGGGGACCAAATCGTGCTTGTAGCCGCGTCGTCGGCTCACCGTGACGCCGCTTTCGACGCCTGCCGCTTCCTTATCGACTGGCTGAAAACAAAAGCGCCGTTCTGGAAACTTGAAGAATCAGAAGGAAACGGAAAATGGGTCGACGCTAAGGAGTCCGACAACGAAGCCCACGATCGTTGGCTGGGAAAAGACGCGAAAGGTTAGGGCTATCCTTTATCAGGCGATTTTTTTCGATTTCGATGGCGTGCTCGTCGAATCTACCCAAATAAAGTTCACCGCCTTTCAGGCCCTTTATCGCGATGAAGGCGAAGAGGTGATCGATGCCATCACCCGTCACTACCTCGCTAATGAAGGTATTTCGCGGGTCGAAAAAATCCGTCACTGTCATAGCGAATATTTGGGAGTGGATTTGAGCGAGGACGATCTCGCGAGGTGGGCGGAAAAATACAGCCGTCTGGTCGTCGATGCCGTGGTTGACTGCGAGGCCGTTCCCGGTAGCGTGGAGTTCCTCGAAGAGACTCATGAAAGAATACCCATATTTGTCATTTCCGGTACGCCGGAAAATGAACTGATCGATGTGGTCGCCCGCCGTCAGATGGGTCGTTATTTCACGTCGGTTCATGGGTCGCCCCGGCGCAAAACGCCGATAGTTGCGGATTTGCTCGAAAAACATTCTTTGAACGGCGCCGAGTGCCTGTTTGTCGGCGACGCCATGGCCGATTACAGGGCAGCGCAGGAAAACGCCTTGCAGTTCATCGGCCGCGTCACGGAAACTCAAGACAACCCATTTCCGCCCAATACGACGATCGTTCGCGACCTGAGGGAATTGACGGTGTAGACTTCTCTTATTAAATGAGGAGAAAACAATGTCGCAGCAAGACGACGACTGGCCGGTCAAGGCATATAAGAACATAGCCTTTCTGAAGCGCCGCGAGGCGCGAACCATGCGCATCCTGTCTGAATATCTGGAGCCGGAAACCCGTTTCGAAGATTTCAACGTTAGCGACACCATCGTCTTCTTTGGTTCCGCCCGGGTATTGCCAAGAAAAGAAGCCCGCGCCGCCCTAAAAGAGGCGAAACTAGAAGGTATTGAGGAGAATATCGATACCGCCAAACGTGACTTGGATATGTCCCGTTATTACGAGGACGCCCGGGAATTGGCCAAACGACTGACCAAATGGTCGAAGAATCTGGAAAAAGGGCGCAGGCGCTTCGTTATCTGTACTGGTGGCGGGCCCGGATTAATGGAAGCCGCCAATCGGGGCGCTTCTGAAGCCAAGGGCCTCAATATTGGCCTGAATATTTCGCTTCCCCATGAACAGAATGACAACCCCTACATATCGCGCGAACTAGATTTCGAATTCAATTACTTCTTCATGCGTAAATTCTGGTTCACTTATCTTGCCAAAGCTCTGGTTGCCTTTCCCGGCGGTTTTGGAACCATCGATGAATTCTTTGAATTAATGACCCTTTTGCAGACCCAGAAGCTGGGTAAAAAAGTACCTATCGTTCTCTATGGTGCTTCGTTCTGGAACGAAGTGATCAACTTCGACGCTCTGGTCCGTTACGGGACAATTTCGGCGGACGATCTGAAACTGTTCAAGCGCCTGGACACGGTCGATCAGGCATTTGATTTCATCACTGGTGAGCTCAATAAGGCGGCGCTGAAAATGCCGGGTGGCAGTTTGTAGGGACGGGTGAGGCCATGCAAAGCTTCGAAGAAATCTGGGAGATCGCAGCCGGTCGGAAAGGCGGCGACAAAGAGCTGGAGACCCTGATGCCAAGGGTTGATAGCCCAAAAGTCTTGCGCAAAATTCCCGACGACCGTTGGCTCGCGGCAATGACCAAACGCATCTTCCAAGCCGGATTTGTCTGGAAAGTGATAGAAAACAAATGGGACGGCTTCGAAGAAGCTTTCTGGGGATTTGACCCGGGTCGGGTCGCCCTGATGAGCGACGAAGATCTGGACGCGCTGGTTTCGGACACCCGGATCATTCGTAACGGGCAGAAAATTACAGCAACCCAGGCCAATGCCGCCTTTGTGTGTGACTTGGCGCGTGAGCACGGCTCGGCAGGCCCCTTTTTCGCCGAGTGGCCGGATGAGGATTTCGTCGGGCTTTTGGACGTGCTTAAAAAACGGGGCAAGCGCCTTGGTGGTATGACCGGCCCTGTGTTCCTGCGTTCCATGGGTAAGGATTCGTTCATCATCAACGACGATGTTTCCGCTGCCCTGATCCGCGCAGGCGTCGTCGACAAAAAGCCGACGTCGAAAACTGCTTTGGCGAAAGTGCAGGCGGCTTTCAACGAATGGTCTCAACAAAGCGGACGCCCCATGGCCCAAGTCAGCCGGACGCTTGCGTGCAGCATCGGAGCGCAGCGAAATTTCTTTTCGGAAGACGCCTCTTCGGAAAAATGAAAACGTTATCCCGGTCTTGAGCCGGAATCCGATTCCATCCTAGCTACGGACCGCCGTTTGAGCGGTAACAAGGAAACCCAAAGTTTTCTTAAAGATAACCTTCGTCAATTATAACAGTTAAAAAATGTAGTAAGGTTTTTTGAAAATAGAAAAACGGCGAGCTTATAACGGGTGAGTGTGAGCCGATGTGAAAACAGCGAAAAAGAGCATATTTTCGGTACTGGCGGTTGGTGTGGCCTTCATCATCCTGTTGGGGTGGTGGTCCTTCTCGATGATTGAACGACAGATCAAAAACTCAATTTTTGAAACTCTGAACACCGCTCTGGAAATTACTCACCAATCCGTATCGGGCTGGGTTGATGAGAACAAACATACCGTTGTATCGCTCGCCAATTCACCAGAAATAGTAGCCCTGACCAAACAACTTCTGGCCGTGCCAAGAACGAAGCAGGCTCTCATCAGGACCTCGGCGCAAAATAAACTGCGCGAACGCATGAAGCCGTTTCTAGAGGCGCACTATTTTAGGGGTTTTTTTCTCATCGCGCCTGACAACTTCAACCTTGCATCGTCGATAGATGCGAACACCGGCACCCAGAACTTACTGATTCATCAACCTGAATTGTTTAACGATTTGTGGGAAGGGAAAACCATCGTCACTCCTCCGCAATCTTCCGACGTTCCTTTAAAAGATGCTTCAGGGCTCTTAACGCCAAATCTGGCGACCATGTTCAGTGGAACCGCCATTCGTGATGAAAATAATGAAATCCTTGCGCTTTTGACTTTGCGAATCGAGCCCACCCAAAACTTCACTAAAATTTTTCATCGGGGAAGAATAGGCGAGACCGGAGAAAGTTATGCCTTTAACAGAAAAGGATTAATGGTCAGCAATAGCCGGTTCGACGATCAGCTTTACAAAATGGGGGTTCTGGCCCGCGGCGATCCAAGTATTCTGAATATCAAATTGCGCGTTCCATTTGCCCAGGGATTAGAAAGGACACAATCCTCCCGCCCGCCATTAACGTTGATGGCTGAGGACGCTCTGAAAAAACGAAAAGGCGCTAATCTCGAAGGGTATTTGGATTATCGGGGCGTCGAAGTAGTAGGCGCCTGGTTGTGGAGTGACAACCTGAATATTGGTTTGGCCACAGAGCAGGATTACGATGAGGCCTACCGTCCCCTGAAAACGGTACGAAACTTTTTTGTTGTTTTTTGTGGTCTAATTTCTGCCTCTTTCATCCTGATGGCCTTACTTTTTTCGCGCCACTCTCGCAAAATCAGGAAAGAAAGGGCACGGTACAAAAGCCTTTTTGATAACGCCAATGATTCAATTTTTCTGATAAACCCGCAAAACCTGAACTTCGTCGACGTAAATCAGAATGCCGCTAAACGCCTAGGTTATAAGCGCAAAGAACTGTTGACGATGGGGATTAGCGACATCAACAGGAAGCCTTTCTCCAAAAAAGCGAAGACCATTCTTTCAAGATTGAAGGAAAAGGGGAATGCGTTCTTTGAAGGAGAACACGTTTGCCGGGACGGAAAGATAATGCCGGTAGAGGTAAGCGCCCAGCTGATCGAACACGACGATCTGGAAGTTATTCAATCGATCAGTCGTGATATTTCCCTGCGTAAAAAAATGGAAGACACTCTTAGGTCTGCGGCGTTGGATGCTGAAATGGCTAATCGGAGCAAGACCGAGTTTCTAGCCAACATGAGCCACGAATTACGAACGCCTCTAAACGCCATTATCGGCTTCTCGGAAATGATGAAAAGTGCCAGGCTCGGCCCGATTGGAAATCCGCAATACAAACAGTATGCAGAAGATATCAACGAAGCGGGAAATTATTTGTTAGAAGTTATTTCCGATATCCTAGATATTTCGCAGATCGAAATCGGAGAAATGGAGATTGCCCCGGAGCAAATTGAAATCGACTATCTGTTTGATTGGTGCCAAAGAATTTTTGAATCCAGAGCGGGAAAAGAAGAAATCAAATTGAGGTTTGGCAAAGTTGAAGGTACGTCTTCAGTCTTCGCAGATGATACCCGGATCAAACAGGTGCTATTGAATCTGATAAGTAATTCGATCAAGTTCTCCTCTAAGGGCGGGAATATCGTTGTGACTGCTTCAACGGACGGTGAAGGCGAGTGTATAATTGCCGTTTCCGACGAAGGAATTGGGATATCCCAGGAAAATCTCGAGACAATATTCGAAAAGTTCGAACAAGTTCGAGACGGCCATACGCGAACACACGAGGGAGCGGGACTAGGACTTCCTATTTGTAAAGCCATGGTTGAATTGCATGGCGGAAATATGTCCATTCAGAGCGCTGTAGGAAGTGGCACCACCGTATATGTGAAGCTGCCGCCAGTCCCCGTCACCCCCATTGTAAACCACCACCGGGAAACCCGGGGGGGCGTTGGAATCGATACCTGATATCCCTAGTTCGCCGGCCAGTTGCCGACCGCGCGATCGTAGTCTTCCATCATCATTTTGCAAACTTCGCCGGGCGTGAAGGTATACTCGTCGATTTCGCCTACGGGGGTAACCTCGGCCGCTGTTCCGGTCAGGAACACTTCCTTAGCATCGGCCAGTTCCTCGGGCATAATGGCGCGTTCGACGACTTCGATGCCGCGCGACTTGGCCAGGTCGATCACCGTGCGCCGGGTGATTCCGTCCAGGAAGCAATCGGGTGTCGGCGTGTGAAGCTTGCCGTCCCCCATATAAAGAAAAATGTTAGCGCCGGTGGCCTCGGCGATCTGGCCGCGCCAGTCCAGCATCAGGGCGTCGTCATAACCTTCGGCTTCCACCGCGTGCTTGGAAAGGGTGCAGATCATGTACAGACCCGCCGCCTTTGAATGAACCGGCTCTGTTTCCGGTGAGGGACGCTTCCAGGGGCCGGTCTTCAGGCGAATGCCTTTCATACGGGCTTCCGGCGAGAAATACGATGGCCATTTCCAAGTGGCGACGGAAAAATGGATCGTCGTGTTTTGCGCGCTGACCGCCATCATCTCGCTGCCGCGCCAGGCGACCGGGCGCAAATATCCGTCGACAATATTGTTGGCCTTACAGGTTTCGATGCAGGCGTTGTCGATTTCTTCCAGCGTCCAGGGAATTTCAAATCCCAGCAATGTCGCCGAATCGATCAGGCGCTGGGAATGTTCCGTTAGCTTGAATATCTTTCCGCCGTAGGAACGAACACCTTCAAAAACGGACGAGCCATAATGAAGCGCATGGCTAAGTACATGAAGCTTGGCGTCCCGCCAATCAATGAGTTCTCCATCAAACCAGATCAGGCCGTCGCGGTCGGCGAATGAAGGTGCAGGCATGTAATTATCTTTCTTAAAGTCATTGTCAGGCAAAAGTATCTTGCGTTATCTAGCAGTATGAGGCATATATGTCAACAAGGCTGACATATTTTTTTAACTTTATCCTACAAAGGCTGCCATGAGCGATTTCGACACCGACACATCAGATGATCAAATACCTGCCGATCCGGACAATTTGAGCGAAATGCGTCAGGCGATCGAACTGCTGTTTTTCGCTTATCGGGATTTCACTTCCGAGCCGGACGCCATTCTTTCTGATTACGGTTTTGGCCGAGCCCATCACAGGGTGATCTACTTTGTCGGGCGCAATCCAGGCATTACCGTTAGCCAACTTCTGGAAATCCTGCAAATTACGAAACAGAGCCTGGCCCGGGTGTTGCGCCAACTAGTTGACGATGGATTTATTGAGCAGCGTCTGGATGAGCAAGATGGCCGCCGCCGACTGCTTCACCTATTGGACAAGGGGCAAGAAATTGAGCTTCAGTTGACCAAAAGGCAGGCGAAGCGTATTTCAGCCGCCTTTGATGATGTCGATGCGGTTGCCCAAAAAGGCTTCAAGGACGTGCTGAGGGGTATTATTAATGAGAAAGACCGGGGACGGGTTAGCGGCTGAATGCGAGAGTGATATACTCGAATCCGATGCATTTTTCGGGGAAGGTCAGGCCAATGGACATCGAACTACCCCATATTCTAGTGATCGACGATGACGATCGTCTGCGCGAACTGCTGCGCCAATTCCTCAGCGAGAACGGATTTTGGGTTTCAACCGCTGCGGATGCCGCCGACGCACGCGAACGACTTAAGGGATTGCATTTCGATCTTCTGATTCTGGATCGTATGATGCCTGGCGAGAACGGATTGGAGTTTGCCTCCGACCTTCGCAAGAAAAGTATGGTGCCGATCCTGATGTTGACTGCCATGAGCGAGCCGGAGGACCGGATCGACGGCCTGGAAGGCGGCGTCGACGACTACCTGACAAAGCCATTTGAACCGCGGGAGCTGTTGTTGCGGATAAACAATATCCTGCGCCGGGTTCCGGCTGAACCGGTTGCGCCCTTGGAGATTAAACTGGGCGAAGTCGTTTATGATTCAACCAGAGGGGAGCTTTGCAAAAACGGCGCACCCATCCGCTTGACCGATGTGGAAGCGGCTCTTCTTAAGGCATTGGCGGCGTCTCCCGGCGCCGTATTGAGCCGCGAGGACCTGAGCGAAATGACCGGCGCCAGCGGGGGTTCGCGGGCAATAGATGTTCAGGTTACACGCTTGCGGCGTAAAATAGAGCCTAACCCCAAGCTTCCCACTTATTTGCAAACGGTGCGTGGCAAAGGCTACGTGCTTCGCCCGGATTAATTAAAAGTGAGTAAGCAATCCTTCATAAAGAATGTATTGCCGAAGAGCTTGCTCGGCCGTTCGCTGATGATCATCGTCATGCCGTTGGTTATCCTGCAGGTGATTTCTGGCCTGATTTTCTACGAAAGTCACTGGGACAAGATTTCTATTACCCTTTCTCGCGGCGTTGCGGGGGACATCGCCTCGATTATCGACTTGATGCGCAATAATCCGGAGGGGCAAAGCCGGGAATGGATATTCAATCTGCCGGCAAAAAATATGGGAATGCAGATGAGTTTTAGGGAAGGGGAGAACCTTCCCAGCACCGAAACTGAAATTTCCGGAACCATGGAAAAAACCCTCGCCAAGGCGTTGCGGGAAGCCGTAAAGCGCCCCTTCAACATTGATACCGAATCTATTGATCGTCATGTGGTAATCGACGTTCAACTGTCGGAAGGGGTGCTCCATGTCGTTACCTCGCGCAAAAGACTGTTCAGTACGACCACCTATGTGTTCGTGTTGTGGATGGTCGGCAGTTCCCTGATTCTGTTCGGGGTCGCTACAATTTTTATGCGCAACCAGGTCAAGCCGATCAGGCGACTGGCGGAGGCCGCCGATGATTTCGGAAAAGGTCGCGACGCACCGAAATTTAAACCTGAAGGGGCCACCGAGGTTCGCCAGGCTGCCGCCGCCTTTATCGCCATGCGTGACCGGATTCAGCGCCAAATTTCACAGCGAACGAAAATGTTGGCTGGTGTCTCGCATGATTTGCGCACTCCGTTGACGCGTATGAAACTTCAATTGGAAATGTCTTCTGATGCCGCCGCCTTGGCGGATTTGAAGGAAGATATCGGCGAAATGGAGCATATGCTGGAAGCCTATCTGGCCTTCGCCAGGGGAGAAGGTGGCGAGGAACCAGTAGAAACGGATGTGGGTGTATTGTTGAATACTGTCATAAGCCAGGCACGGCGTAATGGCGGCGTGATCGATTTCCATGTGGAGAGCGAAATAAAATTGCCGCTCAGGCCGAAAGTCTTCAGACGCTGCCTAACCAATTTAATCGATAACGCCACCCGTTATGCCGAGCATGTCTCTGTAAGAGCGGGCAAGCGGGGCGATTCAGTGGATATCACCATTGAGGACGATGGACCGGGTATTCCAGAGGAAAGCCGCGACGATGTTTTCAAACCTTTTTTCAGGATCGATGAGTCGCGCAATCCGGGTACCGGCGGCGTGGGATTGGGCATGACCATCGCCCGTGATGTGGTGCGCGGCCACGGCGGCGACATTGAACTGGACGAAAGCCCAATCGGAGGATTGCGCGCGCGAATCAAACTCCCGTTGTAACGGCCTTCGGGAAGGTTCTAATATTTGTCGCATCAATAGGACTGATAGGAAAATAGAGCCCGAATATGACGAAATCGATGCCTACGGACGCCGTTCGGGATCTTACATACCATGCGCTTAATAAAAAGCATGTGCGCCAATATGATAATGAATTCCTATCCTTCTCCCAGGCCCAGCCCGAAATGTCGGTACTGGAAATTGGATGCGGGACAGGTATTTTCTCGCGCTATCTCCAAAAAAAGGGCTTCACGAATGTGGTCTGCCTGGATGTGGATGAAAGCCTGGCTCCGGTTTTGAATGATCTGGATCCATACCAGGTCATTTTCGATGATGCGGAGAATTATGTCGCCTCTCTGCCTGATGACAGGAAATTCGACCTCATCGTCATGCAGGATGTTCTGGAGCATCTCTCTTTTGAAAAATCCCGTTCCATGTTAAATGCCTTGCATTCTGCTCTTTCACCGAACGGACGAATCGTCGTCAGGGTTCCCAACATGTCGTCGCCTTGGGGCGCGCGTATCTACTACGGGTGTTTTGACCATATAACGCCATATTCACCCGACCGAGTACGAGAAATAGCCGACAAGACATCTTTTAGGGTGGAGAAAATAATGGGGCAGAAAACTGGCAAGCGCCGCAAACAGTTTGCCTTCAATGTTTTGAACAGCTTCCTTTCAAGGGTCTTGCCGGAACATCCGGAAATATGGGAAGCCAATCTGGTTGCCCTACTGGAAAAAAAGCCTACCGGCTAATACAGTTTACCGCCATTGGGGATATCTCGGCTGGGGCCGATCAGGACAACTTCGTCTTTTTCGTCAGGGAAGCCCAGAACGAGGACTTCCGACATGAACTTGCCGATTTGGCGCGCAGGAAAGTTGATTACGGCGGCTATCTGCCTACCTGTAAGGGTCTCGGACGTATAGTGCTTAGTTATTTGGGCGGATGTTTTTTTCTCGCCGATTTCAGGGCCGAAATCGATCCACATCTTGTAGGCGGGTTTTCGGGCTTCAGGATAAGGCTCAACGCGAATGATGGTGCCGACACGTATATCGACACGGGCGAAATCGTCGTATGAAATCTGTTCGTTGTCGTGCTCGCCCACAGCTTACTCCTCGCTAATGATCAAGGGATTGAGGCTGACGCAACGAAAGGCGACTATCAAGCAAAAAGAAAACCGCCCCTCTGCGATAAGGGGCGGTCTCCAGGGATCCCGATATAAGGGGAGGAGAAATCGGGATTATTTAGCGAGCTTCTTCGAAAGCGCCTTGATCTCTTCGAGGCTTTCGCTGATGCGCTCGTTAACCAGTGTGGTGGCTTCGGTGCTCGACTTGGTGACCAGGTCAGCCAGTTCGCTCATGTTGGCCAGGGCTTTCTCGAAAGCGGCCTTATAGAGTTCAGCCTGCTTGGCGGCGGCGTCGGACGGGGTGCCGGACTTGCTGAAATCAGCAAAGTTCTTGGTGGCTTCGTCCAGGGCTTCCTGAAGAATTTGGGCCTGACGGCTGGAAACCTTCTGCATGCCTTCAGCAGCGGCTTTGTTGGCGGCGGTCAGCGCTTCGATGTTTTTGCGCTGGGAAGCCATAACGGCCTCTATGTCGAGGGTCGGTACTTTGTAGTTACCGGCCAGTTTGGCGAACTCATCAGCCATCTTGGTCGGATCGAATTCGCTCATCACCTTGGTGACGTCGAAATTGAAGAACGGGTTCGTGTTGGTCTGCTTAGCCATAACTCTAAACTCCTGAAAATCTGCTTATGCTGCACTGCAACAATGAGCATAATATGATGGAGTCCGAGCTATATGTCAACAATTATGTTGCACTGCACAATAAATAAATTAAACAGTGTTTTCAATATGTTAATAGATAAAAATGGTCTAGGCAGGAGAAAAAGGAAAAATTATCTTGCCAACTCCCTTGATTTCGCAGTCGCAGCAGCGATGGCTTCGTCCAGGAGCGGCTGCCAGCCGTCATCGGCCATTAGCACCTTTAAGGCTTCGGCCGTAGTGCCGCCAGGACTGGTGACGTTCTGACGCAAAGTTGCCGGTTCTTCTGGCGAGCGATAAAGCAATTCCCCGGAGCCAGCTACAGTCACCCGGGCCAGCCGGCTGGCAAGTTCCTCCGGTAGTCCTGATTGCATACCGGCTTGAGCAAGGCTCTCAGCCAGCAAGAAAACATAAGCCGGACCGCCCCCAGAAAGAGCGGTAACGGCGTCGATTTGGGTTTCATCATCGACCCACGCGACTTCGCCAACCGCGCTGAGTAGGTCCCCACAAAGGGAAATCTGGTCTCTAGTTACGTGAGCGTTGGCACAGTTGACAGTTATGCCGCGCCCAACAGCGGCCGGGGTGTTGGGCATGGCGCGAACGATGGCTGCGTCCGTACCAACCATTTTTTCAAAATAGGCTAGAGTCTTGCCCGCTGCGATGGAAAGGAACACTGTTTCCGGGCCCTTGAACCGGGCGTAGGCGGGCGCTACATCGTCCATAACCTGGGGTTTGACGGCGAAAATAACCACATTCGGTTGAGCATTGAAGTCAAGGTCGTCGGGGCGGGAAACAGTTTTTACACCGTGCTGCGTGCGCAGAGATTCCGCGGTGTCCTGGTTGGGTTCGACGACGGTGACATTGGGGGGCTCGATCCCTTTATCCAGCCAGCCGGCCAGCATGGCTCCGCCCATTTTGCCGCACCCGGCAAGCAATAACTTGATAGACATGATGAATATGTATCCCTCAAGTGTTGGTTCATCGATTTGTCCCGATTAATGAACCTGAATCACTCGCAGTTCAATAAGTTAGTGGTTTGCTCGTCGGTGTTTAAATGCCGCAGGTTGCTCCTTTAAGCTTCCCCGACCGTGTCGACCATGGCGGCGGTAACCGAATCGGCAGCGCTCTTGCCGCCCCAGATGGTGTACTGGAAAGCAGGATAAAATCGTTCACATTCCATGATCGCTGTGTCGACCATGTCCTCCAGTTGCCCTTGACTGGGGCCGCGGGTGCCGCGAAGGGGGAGGGCGTGACGATACATCGGCAACCCTTCATCGTCCCAGATACCGAAATGACCCAGCCACATTTTTTCGTTAATCAGAATCAGCAACTCGTGAACCGCCTCGCGGGCTTCGCTGGGCACCCGCATGTCGAAGGCACAGGTAAAGTGAACGGCATCGGCCGTATCATTCCAGGCGAAGAACATGGAATAATCGCACCAGCGTCCCGGTACCTGTACGGCCATTTCCTGGTCGTTGCGGCGGTCGGAAATCCAGTCATTGTCATCGACAATTCTCTCGATTACGTCCAGCGGATGTTGTGTAGGGATCTCTGTGGCAAGGGTGATGTTGGTCATTAGTGCGTCTCCCCATGCGGTATTAACGATCGAAATAGTAGCCGGGAGGAGTAAACCAACGAAATATAGGATGTCACCCGATATATGGTGGAATGACCCCCCATGCACCACTAGGTGTAGCCTAAACAATAGAGGAGTCCGGGCGCAAGGGTGGATTTAGCTTTAGGCGAAGTTTTTTGTGGATAAGACAGCCCGTCTTACCCATTACCATCTAAGGGTCTATGCTGGTTTTTATCTTTCGTTTCGGCGGGTTGGCTGCTTTTTGCGCTTGCTTGTTGCTTTTTTAGGCTTCAATTGAACCTCAAGCTCCTGCACCCTGGCTTCCAGTTTTTCCTGTTCTTCGCGCGCTTTGACGGCAACGGCCTTTATAGCGTCGAATTCTTCGCGGGTGACCAAATCGACGTCGTTGAGCAAGCGCTGCAACTGCTGGCGAACCAGATTTTCGATTTCGGATTTCACGCCGGTCAGTGTAGAAGCAGCCCCGCCTGCGACTTTGGCGAGATCGTCTAGGATTCGATTGGAAGTCTGCATTTTCCTGAACTCCGAAAGTTGAAGGCCGCGCATTATGATCCTTTGTAAAGACGGGTGCAACAGGCTGGCCGCTTGCCCCAATCCTCGCGCGGCCTTATAAACACATCACCTGACAGATAAAGGATTTGACCATGTATTTGGTAACGGGGGGGGCCGGTTTCATCGGCTCCAATATCGCAGCCGCCATCGAAGAGAGCGGTCTTGGCAAGGTTGTCATTTGCGACAGGCTTCGTGACGCTGATAAATGGCGCAATGTGGCCAAGCGAGAACTGGTCGAAATCGTCAATCCGGATGATCTGCCCTATTTCCTGTACGACAATGAAACCAGCCTAAAGGGCGTCATTCACATGGGGGCGATATCGTCTACCACAGAAACCGATGCAGACCTCATTTACAGCAACAATTTCGAACTTTCCGTGGATTTGTGGGAGTGGTGTACTGAGCAAAAGGTGCCATTTATCTATGCCTCGTCGGCGGCGACCTACGGCGACGGCGAAAATGGATTTGTCGATGACCCATCTATCGAGGCTCTGGCGAAACTGCGGCCACTCAATCCCTACGGCTGGAGCAAGCATCTGTTTGATCGCCGGGTCATGCGCAAAATGGACGACGGCGAGCCTAAGCCGCCGCAATGGGCCGGCCTGAAATTCTTCAATGTTTACGGTCCCAACGAATATCACAAAGGTTCGATGCAGAGCGTCGCCTCCAAGGTGTTCGCGGATGCCAGCGCCGGTAAAGCCGCAACCTTGTTCAAGTCCCACCATCCGGATTACGAGGACGGCGGCCAGGTGCGCGATTTCATCTGGGTCGGCGACTGCGTCAATGTTGTGATGTGGCTTCTTGAAAATCCGGGCGTCAGTGGCTTGTTTAACTGTGGCACCGGTCAGGCGCGTTCTTTCCACGATCTGGTCAAGGCCGTTTACAAGTCCATGGGCAAGGAGGCGGATATAAACTTTGTGCCCACGCCCGAAGAGATTCGCGACAAGTACCAGTATTTCACCCAAGCTGACATGAGCCGCCTCAATGAGGCCGGTTATGACAAAGGCTTCACCTCCCTTGAGGACGGAATCGGCGCCTATGTCAGCCATTATCTCGCCACAAACGACCGTTACCGATAACGCACATGAATTTGTTCGTTCTGCCCTATCCCAGCATTGACCCTATACTCTTTGAAATTGGGCCGCTGGCTATTCGCTGGTATTCCCTTGCCTATATCGGCGGTTTGCTGTTCGCCTGGCGGTTCATGCTGCGCTTGGGGGCGCAAACCCCGGATGTCGCCAGCCGAGAAGACATTGATGACTTTTTGATTTGGGCGACGCTGGGTGTGGTGCTGGGCGGGCGCATCGGTTACGTCTTGTTTTACAATTTCGATTATTACCTCGGCAATCCGTCCGGAATTCTACAGATCTGGCGTGGCGGTATGTCCTTTCATGGCGGGGTGCTGGGGGTCATCGTCGCCGGTCTTGTTTTTGTAAAACGCCGCGGCATTTCGCCACTCAGGTTTGCGGACATTGTCGCCTGCGCAACACCAATTGGCTTGCTGTTGGGGCGTCTTGCCAATTTCGTTAATGGTGAGTTGTATGGCCGCGTCAGCGATGTGCCCTGGGCCATGGTGTTCCCAAACGGCGGACCCGAGCCGCGCCACCCGAGTCAGCTTTATGAGGCATTCCTTGAAGGTCTGGTGCTTTTTGTCGTCCTGGCTGTTTTGGCGAACAAAATGGTGGTTCGAAGTCGACCTGGAATGCTAACCGGTATTTTCATGCTGGGTTATGCCGGTGCGCGCGCAATCGTTGAATTGTTCCGCCAACCCGATGCACATCTGGGTGTCCTCTCGGCCGGACTGACCATGGGGCAATGGCTGTCGCTGCCGATGATTCTGGGTGGGCTGTTCCTGATTATCCGTTCCGCCAAAGAGAGTTAACCGGGCTATGTCTTTGGAAGAAATCCTGATCGAGCGAATTCGAGAAAACGGACCCCTAAGCATCGCCGAATATATGGAACTGGCACTGGCCGACCCGGAACAAGGCTACTACATGCGCCGCGATCCCTTCGGTGTGGACGGTGATTTTATTACCGCGCCGGAAATCTCTCAGATGTTCGGCGAATTGCTGGGATTGTGGGCCGGGGTCGCCTGGCGAATGGCTGGTAGCCCAACGTCGGTCAATCTGATCGAACTGGGACCGGGACGAGGAACCCTGATGTCGGACATGCTGCGCGCCGCCAAGCTGGTCGACGAATTCCCAGAGGCCCTGGAAGTGCACATGGTGGAAACCAGCCCGGTGCTCCGGGAAATGCAGCAGAATACGCTGCTGGGTGCGGATTTGATGCAGGAACCTGTCTGGCATCGCGCCCTGGCCGACGTGCCGGAAGGCCCTTCCATCGTCATTGCCAACGAATTTTTTGATGCCCTACCTATCGAGCAGTATTTCCGCGCCGGCGACTACTGGTGCCCGCGCATGGTTGATATCAAGCCCGATGGCGATGGGCTGTGTTTCGTGTTGTTGCCGCCGTTTGATCCGCCGGAACTGCCGCCCGGGCTGATGGATGTGCCCAATGACGTCATGGTCGAGTTCTCTCCGGCGGCCTTGGATATCACCGAGGACATCACCCGGCGTATTTGCGAGCACGGTGGCGCGGCCTTGTTTATCGATTACGGACATGCCGAAAGCGCCCCCGGGGAAACCTTACAGGCCCTGAAAAGCCATAAATACCACGATCCCCTGCAAACTCCCGGCGAAGCCGATTTGACCGCGCATGTAGATTTCGGTGCGCTAGCGCAAAGAATCTTCGCCACCGGCGGCAGGGCCTTGGGGCCGGTTACCCAGTCGCATTTTCTTCAGACGCTTGGTATTGCCGAGCGGGCTCAGATGTTGCGCGAGAACGCCAGCACTGAACAGGCTGAGGAAATCGAACGCGCCCTATTGCGCCTTACTGACGAGAACGAAATGGGCGAGCTGTTCAAGGTCATGGCTGTGACACCTCTTGAAGCCCCAGTTCCTCCCGGGTTTGAGGATTGAAATTCAGCCGTTACCGGCTTGGCCGATCTTTTTTTGGAGGGCTTTTCTCATTTCGCGCTGGGCCAGACATTTCGTCACGGACAAGCGGCCTTCCAGGGCTTCGATGTATTTAAGAAGCTCCTCGCCCTGCAATCTAACATTTTTCGACTTGAAAATTGCACTGCCGCCGCGTTCGTAAAGTGATTTCATTTTCTCTAACTGGTTGCCCCATTTTTCAAGATAGGGATCCCAGTCGCCATCATGGCGCCGCGACACATAGGTGATGATTTTTTCATGGCTGGCGTTCCACCATTCAACCCTGGCAAATTTGGGGCAATCACCATCATTTTTAGCGTCAACGTGTTGTTCGGGGGTTCCCCCGGCCGCCGTTTCCATATTGTTGAGTCCGTCAATCAATCTGGCTTCGGTAATGTCGTTTGCAAAGCAACGCATGGCGTCGATTCGTCTTCTGACGATTTGGATATAGTTGGCGAGCTCTTCGCCTTCCAGAATGATATTGTGGGATTTAATAGCTGCGGATTTGCCTCGATACATAGTATCGCGCATCTTTTCTTTGTGACGTTCCCATTTATCTATGTATATCGCCCAGTCTCCATGGTGTTTTCTTTCCACGTAGGCGCTCAGCTTTTCAACTGATGTGTCGCCCCACCATTCAACAGCCGGGATTTGCGGGCAATCGGCGGCATTGGCGGGATTCGACCAAAGAAGCGCAGCCGACAACGCTGACGCGGCGAAAACGAAACAACCAAATTTTGAAAAATCGATCACTTTACACCTACTCCGGTTTCTCACTTTTCCCCCAAGAGAATCCGAATCCACATAACGCGCAAAAGCTAACGAATTTTTCTTACATTAACCTTACAGTTGGTTCCCGTTTTTCTTCTTTCAAGCGTAAAAAAATAGATTTTCTAAGCCGTCATCCCAGCATGCATTAAATCAGTTCATATTTCCGTATGTTTTCTTTCCCTAACCTAGGTCAGTCGCACTGCGCGAAGAAATGCCCTTATGTACCGGCAGCTGAGTCCTGCTCCACCGGCAAGCCGGCTAGCCGCCATTCCGGTAATCCCCCCTCAAGGCGGCGCGCCTGGATTCCCTGTGCTCTTAGTTCCGCCACTGCGTCATAAGCCAGTACGCAGTATGGGCCGCGGCAATAAGCAATGACTTCCTGGTCAGGCGGCAATTCTTCGATCCGGCGTTTCAGGTCGGCTAAGGGGATATTGAGCGCCCCGGCCAGGTGACCGGCGGCGTATTCTTCAGGCGGGCGAACGTCCAGAACCGTGATCAGGCCGCGTCGGCTTCGTAAAAGAAGCTCTTCCTGGGATACGGCCTCCAGCGCGTCCTTTTCCTTCAGGTAGGTATCGACCAAACGATCAATTTCGGCGAAGCTTTTTTCGGCGACATTTCTTAAGGAGCCCAGCAAGGCGACAATGCTCTCGTCGGCCAGGGTGTAGTGGACGTACAGGCCCTTCTTACGCGAATTCACCAACCCGGCGTGTGAGAGTTGGCGAAGGTGTTGCGAGGTGTTGCCAACAGATAGTCCGGCAAGATCGGCCAGGACTTCGACCGTGCGTTCGCCCTGGGCCAGGAACTCCAATAGCTCAAGGCGATTGGCGTTGGCCATCGCTTTGGCGATCTGGGCGAACTGCTCGAACAACGCCTTCTTAACGGAAACCTCACCGGCCATTCTTCAACCCTATCGGCTTGACTATTCAAGTAATCAATAGAATAATAGAACGACAAGTCAACCGGGTCAATGGTTGCTTGCTATTGAAACCTAGGTGGAACTGATAATGACAGACCGCGCAGCAACGGCTGGCAGGCTTTCAAGGGTTTACAAGCCCAAGATGCTGCCGTCTTCAAAGCAGCGCTCTCTCGCAGGAAAGTACACACTGCCCGTCCAGATTTTTTCGCTGGCGGCATTTGGCTGGGTATTCCTTGGCTGGCTCAACGAGACGTATCTGTTCTGGTGGGATTCCCCTATCTGGCTGAACCGCTATACCGAATACGCGATCATCCTGGGCTTTGGAACTTGGCGGATCATGGCCGAGCAGAATCCCTATACCAAACGGCGTCTGACCGTGCTGGTGGCTGTCGTCACTATCTTGTGGTGGTTGATCCCTTGGGCACTGCCGTTCTTTGAGCCCTATATTGGTTTTTTAGGCACGCAGGCGGTATTTCCTTCCATTCATACGCCGGGGACGGCGACTTTCTTCGCTGTGTTGTTTGCCGTTACGTTGTTCGGCAGGCGGGTAATTTGTGGCTGGGGTTGTCCTTGCGTCGGAATTCGGGAAACCGCAGGGTTTCCGTTTCGCCACGTCACCCCCAGAGGTGAATGGGCGTGGCGTCTGCGGCACATGAAATGGTTCTTCTTCGCCCTTTATATGGTCGCCATCGTGGTGCTGTTGTTTCCGCCAAACAGTTGGTCAGTTACCTATATGGGCATTTTCGGAATGATCGTCATCCTGCCCTATTTCGCCTCCATGCTTCTATCACCGGTTATAGGCAACCGTGGATACTGCCGCTATCTGTGTCCATTTGGATCGACCTTCGGGGCCCTGAACCGGATCGGTTTCTATCACATCGAATTTGACGGCAAAACCTGCAACGACTGCGGCGTCTGCAACCAGGTCTGCGACATGGGCATACCGGTGCTGGCGCAGGGTCGCTCTAAAGGCAAGATTGATGTTGCCGATTGCATGGGTTGCGGGCGCTGCGTCACAGAGTGCTCTAAAAACAGCCTCGGATTTCATGACGCCCGGAGCTTTTTCACTACGGCGAAGCGGGATCGGATCTGGCTGAGGGATTGGGCCGTTGGAAAGTTGACGCGAGCTCGCGGGCATCTGGCTATCTTCGCCGGCCTGATGGCGTTTGTTGTGGCCGGATCATGGTGGGCGCACGAAACTGTCGGCACACCGTTTGAATTGGCCACCACCATGTGGGCTGCGTTATGCCTAACCCACTAAGATCCCTGCCGACGGTATGTCTGTTCATGATCGCGCTGCCCGCGCTCGCCGGCATGAAGGAAGATGCGAAAGGCGTTGGACTTTATGCAGATGAGTGGCGTCCAGATCCCGTCCATGAATATTGGGATCCAGGAACTTATCACCAGCCGGAAAACGGCTCCATTGAAGGAGTTTTCGACGGCGCGGAATGCATCGAGTGCCACTTGGACGTCACTCCCGGCATCGTCAAGGATTGGCGGCAGAGCCGACATTCGGCCCCCGAAACGGGCGAACCCGTGAGATGCGATGCCTGTCATGGTGAGGATCATCAGGATCTGCGCTTTCCCACCCCGGCCGATTGTGGCAGTTGTCACAACAAGCAACACGCTCAGTTTCGCGAGGAGAGGCGCTACGGTTTCCCAAGTCATGCTTTAGCTATGGAGAGGGCCGTTGATTCAAAACATTTCGTCGACAAACCCAAGCCAGAAGTTACGGCTTGCCTTCAATGTCATTCAGTAGCGACCAAATGCGATTCCTGCCACACCCGCCATAAATTTTCCGCCGCTGAGGCGCGCCGCCCGGAAGCTTGCTTGACCTGCCATTCCGGCCCACCGCACCCGGATGACGAAACTTACTTCGCTTCCGCCCACGGCCAGAAGTATCTGGCGGAAGGTTCGAAATGGAATTGGTCCCAGCCGCTGGCCAAGGGCAACTACCCGGCGCCGACTTGCGCCTACTGCCACATGAGGGACGGTAAACACCAGGTCGCTGATAAGGCGATCTGGAAATTCGGCATCCGCGAATTTAATCCGAAGACGGCGGAAAATAACGTCAAGCGGCGACGATGGATTTCCGTCTGCACTGATTGTCACGAGGAAAGCGAAGCGCGTACATGGCTCGACGAGCTCGACAAAGAAAGAAAACGCGCCTGGAACCTACTTTACAAGGCTGAAGACGCGTTGAAGGGTTTGCGTGGTGATGGTCTGCTCTATCCGAAACCCGGCGAGCGGCCTCTGTATCCCGTAGACTGGTGGGAGAAATACCTGCCGACGGCCCGCATTGGTTTTTATGAGGGGCAGGCCTCGGCTTTCTACAATGTATCGGCTATCGAACGGGATTACTTCGAGATGTGGTATTTCGACAATCTCGCCGCATACAAGGGGGCTGCCCACGGCGCCACACAGTTCACTGAAAAGGCCCATCGCCGCCTTGAAGGCAGCCTGGAGGACATTCTTCGGGAGGTAGGGACCCTTCGCGATATCGCCCGCAGTGAACAGGAGAACCGCCACCGCGTCGATCCCCGGCCGCTGTGGCTGCACGGGCCTTACACCGATATGAACCGGGAGCAGAACTGATGCGCGGTGCGCTGTTCCTGTTGCTTATGCTTTGTGGGTTACCGGTAGAGGCCGCAGAGTTGCCGGGCGAGGGGCTGCTTGAGGATTCTTCCTGTATTGCCTGTCATGCGGATACAGCTGCCGCCTGGCGGGACGGCCCACATGGGTCAGCTCAGAATGCGGGTTGCGTCGCCTGTCACGGTTCCCGCCACGCCACTTCGGGGACAAAGGCGCGCCGCAGTGAGACCTGCGTTCAATGCCATGGTGGCCAACGGGGAGCCACGTCGCGCAGTTATCGGACCTCCAAACATGGTGTCATCGCAACCCTGGAACAGGCGGGCTGGAATTGGTCGGCGCGACTGACCGAGGCAAACTACCGGGCACCGAGTTGCGCCTACTGCCACATGCATGATGGCGCCCATGGTCGCCTGCTTTCACCTGATGTGCTGGAAGCCTCGTGTCTGGATTGCCATTCGCCCCGCTATGTCCAGACTATTAATGACGCCGGAAGTCGGATGCTTGAAATAGCCAACCTCAAAGTGACTGAAGCTTACGCAGCCGCTGAAGCGAACGGATCGCCGGAGATAGCCGGGATGTTGAAAACCATGCAGAAGAAAACCTTGAGAAACCTGCGCCTAGGTGTCGGACATCAGTCCCCCGATTATCAGTGGTGGTACGGTCATGCGGCGCTCGACGGAGACCTTTTACGCATCAAATCGGCGCTTTCCAGGCAGGCACGCGAGAGAAAGTAAGCAGGTAGTCGGTTTCCTGCAAAAAGAACTGCTCCACCCTTTCCTTAAGGTGCAGAAAAAAAGCATAATGCCGCCATGTTAACGGCATCGAACCTATCTGGCCTGAAGGGCGTCAAACACGGCTTTTTCACCCGCCGCGGCGGGGTCAGCCGGGACGGCGATATGGGTGGCTTAAATTGCGGCTATGGATCCGACGATACACCGGAGAATGTCAGTGAAAATCGCCGCATTGCTCTTGCGCGCCTGAATGCCGCAGACAATGTACTGGTTACTGCCTATCAAATTCATTCTGCCCGATCCGTCCGGGTTGACGAGCCTTGGAACCGCGAAGACGCGCCCGAGGCCGACGCCATGGCAAGTAGCAATACTGGCGTCGTGTTGGGAATACTGACCGCCGATTGTGCACCGGTATTGTTTGCCGACGCACGAGCCGGGGTTGTCGGTGCAGCCCATGCCGGGTGGCGCGGCGCGCGATCGGGTGTCCTGGAATCCTGCCTGCAGGAAATGGTCGCTCTTGGCGCGGCGAGCGCGAATATTTCCGCTGCTGTAGGTCCTTGCATCGCGCAAGTATCCTACGAAGTAGGGCCGGAATTTTATGAGGATTTCATGGGTGAGAAAGCGGTCAATGAAAGGTTTTTCGTAACCTCAGAACGGGCCGGACATTACCACTTCGATCTCAGCGGTTATGTTGAGCATCGCCTGAGCGGACTCGGCCTGGCTTCCGTCGAAGGTTTGGGGGTCGACACCTGTACCGATGCACAAAGATTCTATAGTTATCGGCGCTGTACTCTTAATGGGCAAAAGGATTACGGTCGCCTGTTGTCGGCCATCATGTTGGAGAAGTAAAACTATGGCGCTGCATTTCAGTAAAGAAGAACTTGCTGACCGACGCCGCCGGGCATGTGAAGAATTGGTCGAAGCAAACCTGGATGGGCTGCTTATTTTCCGTCAGGAAAGCATGTTCTATCTGACCGGCTACGACACTTTCGGTTATGTGTTTTTCCAGTGTCTCTATCTTGGAGCCGATGGAACCTTAACCCTTCTCACCCGCGCTCCGGACCTTCGTCAGGCGCGACATACTTCGGTCATTGAAGATATTCGCGTATGGGTCGACGGTCCTGATGCCTCTCCAGCCAGGGAACTGGCCGACATTCTTGATAGCCACGGCCTGCGCGGGAAACGCCTGGGTGTCGAGTGGGATTCCTATGGCCTGACGGCGCTGAACGGACTGCGGTTGAGCGAAGCCCTGGACGGGGTTTGCACGCTGGTGGACGCTTCCAATCTAGTCAGCTATCTTCGACTTGTAAAAAGTCCCGCCGAATTGAAATACGTGCGCCGCGCTGCGGAACTGGCTGATGAGTCCCTCGACGAGGCAACGAAAATAGTGGAAGCGGGAGCCTTCGAAGGTGATATTCTCGCCGCCATGCATTCGGCCGTATTTCGCGGCGGCGGAGATGATCCGGCTAATGAAACCATCATCGGTTCTGGACCCGGCGCGCTATTGTGCCGCTATTTCACTGGAAGACGGCATCTTAGCGAGCAGGATCAGCTTACGTTGGAATGGGCCGGCGTTTATCGCCACTATCATGCCGCCATGATGCGCACCATCTGCATCGGACCCATCCCGAACCGGCAACTGGCGATGTACGATGCTGCCCGGGAGGCTCTTGAAGCCGTTCACAGGGCCTTGACTCCGGGTCGGCCTATTGGCGAAGCCTTTGACGCCCATGCCCAAGTCATGGACAGTCATGGCTTTGCTGACCATCGTTTGAATGCCTGCGGATATTCCATGGGAACGACCTATGCGCCCAACTGGATGGATTGGCCCATGCTTTACCACGACAACCCGGTCATCGTCGCACCCGACATGGTATTCTTTACCCACATGATCATTTTCGACAGCGATGCTGGGCTGGCAATGACGCTGGGCGAGTCGGTTCGCGTCACTGAGTCGACGCCCGAACGCCTGTCGCGTTCATCACTGGACCTGATCAGAAAGTAATGCCGTATCTGTTTTTCATACTGGCGATCCCTTTGGTCTTCATGTTGGCGCTGTGCGTGGCGAGTTTGGGGTAAGGCGATATGATGGGGCGGCTCTATATGATATTGTTGGCGGTGCTCGCTTTAGGCGCCTGCGAGTCTATGGAGATACCTTACCTTACCCAACCGATTGAGACGCCTCTTGCTCCCAAGGTGGAAGTGGCCAAAGTCACCGATGTTCGGGTTGAACTGGTCCAGGGTCCGGCCCTGCCGATGGCGAAGCTGCTTTCCAGTTCTGTGGCGACCGGCCTGATCGAACATGAAGTTTCTTCGACCATTCGCCAAAAGGAGGTCACACGCTTCATACTGAAGGGCCGGGCGGAAGCCAACTGGAATGACCGCAGAGTCCCTTTTGTTATGCTGATCTATTGGACTCTTGTCGATCGCAATGGCGAGTTGGTCGGTGAGTATACGCAAGGAGTCCGAGGTGCGCGCTGGAAATGGGAATACGGTGATCCGCGCATCATCCGCGCTGTTGGCAATGGCGCTGCCAAACCCCTGGCCGCCATGATCGTTGAAAAAGAAGACGATGCTCTTCCGGCGCTGTTGTTGGGTGCTGGAATCCTGGTCGAGCCGGTTATAGGTGCGCCGGGCGACGGGAACATAGCCCTGCGTAATGGCATTATTGATGCACTTAGAAAAGCCGATGTCTCCATCACCGAAGACCGACGTCAGGCCAGCGTCACTCTTTCCGGCCAAATCGGCGTTCAGCCTATGGGTAATGGTCGTGATAAGGTGCTCGTTGTGTGGCGCGTCAAAACCCTTGAAGGATTTGAAATCGGGCGGGCGACCCAGGAAAACACCCTGCCCTCCGGCCAGTTGAACGGCAAATGGGGCGAGGATGCGATTAAGATCGCCAATGCGGCGGTCACCGGTATCGAGCGAATCCTGGGGGCTGCGCCGGGAAGAACAGGTCCTTCGGTAACGCCAACCCCGGGATCGCCACCACCGACACCAGATTTGGATAAGATTCCGGGCCGTGCTCCGCCACCTCCGCAGTAATTGTGCGCTAATGCGAGTCGTTCTTTCCTGATTCCCGTTTACAGGCGAAAGGGACGCTGGTAGATTTCGCCCTGCTTATGGGCCGGATAACCCGATTCTCGTTGGCGCCGTGTGACTCGGTCGCCGGATCGGAGTTAAGACCCTAAGGGGAAACGCCGAGATGAAAATTCTTGCCTGCAACTCCAACAGGCCCCTCGCCGAAGCCATTTCAGCATACTTGAATCTACCCTTGACCAAGGCCAGCGTCCGTCGCTTTTCGGATATGGAAATCTTTGTCGAGATTCAGGAAAATGTGCGTGGCGAGGATGTCTTCGTGATCCAGTCAACATCTTATCCGGCCAACGATAATTTGATGGAACTGCTGGTCGCCATCGACGCTTTAAGGCGTGGATCGGCAAGGCGAATCACTGCTGTCATTCCCTATTTCGGATACGCAAGGCAGGACCGCAAATCCGGTCCCAGGACGCCGATCTCGGCCAAACTGGTCGCCAACCTGATTACGGAAGCCGGCGCTGACCGTGTGCTGACTATGGACTTACACGCGGGACAGATTCAGGGCTTTTTTGATATTCCCGTCGACAACCTGTTTGCCGCGCCCGTGCTTACAAAAGATATCGAAGACACCCAAAACGGCGAAGACCTGGTCATCGTTTCACCGGATGTGGGCGGTGTCGTGCGCGCCCGTGGTCTGGCCAAGCGCCTGAACGCCGATCTTGCCATCATCGATAAACGCCGCGAACAGGCGGGCGTTTCGGAAGTGATGAACATCATTGGCGAAGTCGATGGCAGGCGTTGCATATTGGTCGACGATATCGTCGATTCCGCGGGCACTCTGTGTAATGCCGCATCGGCCTTGAAGGATAAGGGCGCCACATCCGTTTCGTCGTACGTCACCCACGGGGTTTTGTCCGGTGGCGCGGTGGCGCGCGTTACCTCTTCGCCCATGGACAGTTTGGTTATTACCGACACTATCCAAGCGACCGAAGCCGTGCGCGTCTCTCAAAGCCTGAAACAACTCACCATCGCACCGCTTCTGGCCGAAGCCATCAATCGCATCAGCGACGAAAGTTCCGTTTCCAGCCTGTTTGAATAGTGGCTGTCTGCTCAGTTGGCTTTTGGCTAAACCGTCGATAATAACGTTTCAGTGTTTGACTGTTGGCCCACATCCCTATAAAAGACACGCCACTCCTTGATACGCAGTTTTTAGGCGTCATCAAAACCGTCGGCACCCCTGGAGGCCGGCAACAATAAAGTATTGAATTTTAGGAGAATTCCAATGGCTCAAGCCGCTACTATGAGTGTCGAGCTGCGAGATCGGGCAGGTAAGGGGGCAGCCCGTGCCACACGCAGGGCTGGTCGGGTGCCAGCCGTAATCTACGGCAACAAACAAGACCCGGTAATGATTTCGCTGGACCCCGTTGAATTGATGATGAATTTGCGAGGTGCTGGCTTCTTTTCGCGCGTTTACGAACTGGAAGCCGACGGCGCCAAGCATCGCGTCCTGCCCCGTGATCTGCAACTGGATCCCGTCACCGACCGCCCCATTCATGTAGACTTCATGCGTTTCAGCGCCAAAACACGTCTTGCTATTGATGTCGCCGTGGTCTTCGAAAACGAAGAAGAATGCCCGGGCCTGCGTCAGGGTGGCGTGTTGAACATCGTTCGTCACGCTGTCGAGCTGCTTTGCTCGCCAGATAGCATTCCCGAAAGCCTTATCGTCGATCTGACCGGACTGGAAGTGGGCGACAGTGTTCACATCAGTGCCATCAAGCTGCCGGACGACGTTGAGTTGACCATCACCGACCGCGATTTCACCGTCGCCACCATTGCCGCTCCGACAATCCATGTTGAAGCCGAAGAAGAGGAAGGCGAAGAGGGCGAAGAAGGTCTCGAAGGCGTCGAGGGCGAAGAAGGCGTCGAGGGCGAAGAAGGCGAAGCCGAAGAAGGCGGATCCGAGGAATAAAGCCATTCAGCCGGTGGATCTTGATTGGTCCACCTGCAGGAGCCGATCATTATGTTGCTGCTCGTTGGCCTGGGCAATCCCGGTGGGGATTACGCCAGGAACCGTCACAACATCGGATTTATGGCGGTGGACGAAATCGTCCGCCGCCATTCCTTTCAGCCGTTTCGTTCTAAGTTCAATGGCGAACTGGCGGAAGGGCGCATCGGCTCGCAAAAAGTTCTGGTCCTGAAACCCCAAACTTATATGAACGAATCAGGGCGCAGCGTCGGCGCAGCAGCGAACTTTTACAAGATTTCCGCAGAAGACGTTCTGGTCATTCACGACGAACTTGATCTGGAAGCCGGCAAGATTCGGATGAAATCGGGTGGAGGCCATGCCGGGCACAACGGTTTGCGCTCGATCCATGCCCATATTGGCGACGGCTATCGCCGCCTGCGCATGGGGATCGGCCATCCGGGAGACAAAACCAAGGTAACCAGTCACGTTCTGAAGGATTTCGCCAAGGCGGACAAAGAATGGCTGGAGCCTTTGCTCGATTCCGTCTCTGACCACATCGGCATGGCCCTGGATGGAGACGCCGCGGGATTTCAGAATCGCGTGGCGCTGGATCTCAAACCCAACGAAAAAAAGAACCAAAGCAACGACAAGGATTAACCACTCATGGGTTTTAACTGTGGCATCGTCGGCTTGCCCAACGTAGGCAAATCGACCCTGTTTAATGCGCTGACGGCGACGGCGGCGGCCGAGGCGGCCAACTTCCCGTTTTGCACCATCGAGCCCAACACCGGGCGGGTCGGGGTGCCGGACGACAGGCTGGATAAGATCGCGGCCATAAGCCAGTCGGCCAATATCATTCCGACTCAATTGGAATTTGTCGATATCGCCGGATTGGTGCGCGGCGCATCCAAGGGAGAAGGGCTTGGCAACCAGTTCCTGGCCAATATCCGCGAAGTGGACGCCATCATCCACGTACTACGATGCTTCGAAGACGAAAACGTCACTCACGTGGAAGGTAATGTCGGTCCGGTGCGCGACGCTGAAACCGTGGAAACCGAACTGATGCTGGCGGACATGGAGAGCCTTGAAAAACGTGTTACGCCCCTTACCAAGAAGATGCGCGGCAATGACAAGGATGCAAGCGCCCAACTGGCCATGGTTGAGAAAGTTCTCGCAGTGCTGCAGGACGGAAAACCGGCGCGCACCTTTTATGTATCGGCGGACGAGAAAAAAACCTTCGACATGCTGCAATTGCTAAGCGCAAAACCGGTGCTTTATGTGTGCAATGTGGAAGAAGAATCCGCCGCCGCCGGCAATCCTTTGTCAGAGGAAGTGGCCAAAATGGCGGCCGAACAGGGCGCGGTTTCGGTGGTGATCTCCGCCAAGATCGAAGAGGAAATCGCAGCCCTGGATGACGAGGCCGACAAAGCCGATTTTCTTGAGACCCTTGGACTGGAAGAAACGGGCCTCGCCCGAGTCATTCGCGCCGGTTACGAGCTTCTGCACCTGATTACGTTTTTTACTTCTGGTCCGAAGGAATCCCGTGCATGGACTGTACGCCAGGGGGCCAAGGCGCCGGAGGCGGCGGGCGCCATCCACACGGATTTTGAAAAAGGCTTCATCAAGGCCGAAACCATCGCCTACGACGATTTTATCGCCTGCAACGGCGAGCAGGGCGCAAAGGAAGCCGGAAAAATGCGCCAGGAAGGCCGCGACTACCTAACCCAGGACGGCGACGTCATGCTGTTCAGGTTTAATGTTTAATAACAGTTATAATAAACGGTGCTGCCCGTGCGCAGAGTTGAAAAATTACAATTCCACGACCGGGTTGAATTGTAGTTGTATGTGTTCAATTGGTTTTGAATGCTGTTAAGTTGGTTTTGAGTTTGAATCTGCTGCAGCTGGGCATTAAAGGCGGCGGCTTTCTGACCACCAATTTCCCGTCCCCTGGCAAAGGCTTCCTGCCCCTGGACGTGAAAGGCATTTTGTTCCTTCATAGCTTTCGCCACGCCGTAATTGTAAACCGCGTAAGGAATATCTCCATTAAATAATCCGTAGCGCAGTTTGCTTATGCGCGAAGCCAGAATGTCTTCCGTCGCAGTGGTTCTGTTTTTATTATTTGCTCTTATTTCTCTGCATGAGCGATCCGTTTCCTCTAATTTCTTGATGGCTTGAATTTCTTCTTCCGTCGGAGCACCCGACTCCATCAGCATACTTCTTGTCGGTACATCGGTCGGCTGTATAGGGATTTTCCCAACTAATGAAGACAGATTAGCCGCTTGATACAAGGATAAACAATCGTCATCCGTTTGGACTTTTCCAATGTTCACTTTCGCCATTGGGCCATAACAACCAGCGCAGAGAAGCACTGCCAACAAGCCAACAGCGAGCTGAGGTTTCTGAAGTGGCAAAGTGTCCATTTGCTCGATACCTGAAATTAGTGACATTGATTTTTCAAGAAATATAAATAACTATATCCAGATACTCTGTATAGTGGAAATTCCAAGTTACTTTATCAAGGTTTTATAGCGATGAAAGTTTTAGAAAAGCATTTGCCAATACTTGTTCTTGGCGGAATATTTTTCCTTGGTGGATGTGCCAATTACAACATTGCCGGTCAGTTCGAAGATACCGGACAGGTTTTTACCGGGAATGTTATTGTGTCTTTCGATCAGGGAAGCATTGACGTCGTTACGTTGGATGGTTCAGTCACATGTTCAGGATATTCAAGATTAACCTCTAGGCCCAGTCTGTATACCGATGTAGGTGGGCAAGGTACGGCAGACGCCGAATGCAGTGATGGGCGGACTTTTAAAGTTGACTTTATACAGACCACAGCGAGCGGCGGACATGGTCAGGGAATTGATAATCTAGGTAATATCGTTTCTTTATTTTTCGATAAATCAGGTGATGCGGCCAAGAGTAGACTAAAGCAAAAACAACTGGATGCTTTGGTTCAATAGAGGGAAATAGCCTAAATATAATCTCCAACGATGCGGATCATCCGCCTTCGAACTTCCTGAGCGATCTGTTTCTGCGAGACGTTGGCGCCCCCAGCGTAAACTGCAACTTGAGTTGAAAATGTTTTCTTGAAACCTCGGTTGTAGACCTGTTCTTCCTCGTCCAGGTCGTCGATATTTTTCAGCTTCTCGCTGCGGCTGAATGTGACAGTTTTTTTGGAGTGCTTTGCTTTCTTGACGCTTCCGAAAGTGACCCGGGCGATGATCATGTATGTGTCCTGAGTAGCATGCGTACCCACAATGGCCCCCAGTGTTGCACCCGAAACAAGGCCGATATCCTCGCCGTAGGCCGTGTTCGCGCGAGCCCCGTAAAGTGAGCCGGCGGCGGCGCCGAGAAACGCGAAAATGGATGATGAATTGTTCTGAATGTGTCCCGAATACATGACGTTGACGTCCATTATTAAGCCAAAATCCTCGTTGCTTGTAGGCTCATATCCTTTGCCGGCATAGACATTGTTAAGGCCTCTGGTGAATTCGCTTAGGCCGAAAGCCTTGTCTCCCGAAGTATTGCGGGTGCGGACCTTGATCTTCCTGTTTCTGTAAAATGTCGCGTCCGTTAGAAGGTTTTTTTCTATAGTGGATCCATACATAAGGCCGGTGCCAGGGTCTCTGACCATGCCCATGCGGGTGTTCTGGGCGCATCCTGTCAAGGTTATAATGGCGGCAACGTACAGAATACCACTCATAGGTTTCAGTTTTTTAAAGAACATTTTTCAATTCGCCTCGCCTAGATTGACCTGAAAACCGGGTAAGTGCTCGTTCATAAATTTCAACAGTTCTGAATAGTGGACGGAGAAATTCAGCCCTTCAGCTACCGATTTGCTGTAGCCCCAAGTGTTCATTCCGATGACTTCATCGCCCACGAACAATGGGCCGCCTGAGTTACCTCCATTTATCGGCGCATCGGTTTGGATATAGAGCACTTTGTCCCCGGCTCCGTATGGCAGGTTGATGCTAAAATGGTTGCGAACCGCACTGATGATGCCCCGGGTTATCGAAAACTCTAAACGCATCGGATGGCCAATGGCCTCCGTCGTTGTGCCAAGGTCAATAGTGTTAGCAGTGTAAAAGCGGACAGGCTTGCCCCTGTCCTGAACTTTGACGAGAGCGACATCCAATCGAACGTCCTTACCTAAGACTTTGCCGTAAGTTTCGCGCCCGTCGTACATTTTCATTTCGACATACTTGGCATTTTCCACAACATGCCAGTTTGTCAGAACGACATCGGACTTGACGAAAAATCCGCTGCCCATGCTGCCTTTGCCACGGTATACGGCGACAACGCTGTCAAAGCGTGGATCGTTTAGTGGGCGGTCGTCGAATGTATTGGCGCGAACAGTTGCAAGCGCGAGATTTTTTTCATCTAAAATTTCTCTCCGCAAGTTTGCCAATCCGGTAAATGGCTTCGCCTTGTCAGTCTGCCGCAGGTAAATCTCTATCAGCTGCGATAGCCGGATCGTGGACGCCGCTTTTTCAAAGTCATCGACGTCTTTTTCAATATCGTATTTGTTTTCGTAAAAAGCTCGCTTCGGATCGCGCCGGGATACGTTGTAGCCAACTTCAAATCTTTCGTGTTCGCTTACATCGAACGTGGATTTGAAAAATGTCTTCTTGCGCGGATCGATCACGTAGTAATGGACCGTCATAACCTTGCGTGCCCGAATGGTAGCTTTCGATATCTGGTAGGAAAGAAATATCGGTTGACTTACTCCCACCTGATCGGACCAGAAGTTTGAAGCGTGTGAGGATACGGCGCTTTCCCCATCCATGGATTCAGGTTCGAAACTTTCATCCTCCGACGTAATAGGGCTAACCGCCCGCTTGGTGTTGTCCGACATCAGATATCCCCAGAAATAGGTCGACGGGATGGTTTTGAGTTTGAGTACCCGACGACTGGCTTTGGCAAGGGATACGTTGACGATAATGATTAAATCTTTGTCAGGCATTTCCCCATTGGAAAAAGCGTCGTCAAAGTCGAGTTTCTCCACTGAAGCAGCTATGTCGGTGTCGATACCTACGGGAAAATCAATCTGGCCGTCCCTCAACAGGGTCTTGGATGTGGTTTCAATGAATCCTATCCTCGGCTCGCCCTCGACGCCCAGATCGATGTCTGCAAGCTTGGGGCGAGACGGGGTCTTGTTAGGGGGGTGTGGGGCCGCAGCGTTACTGTTTGGCTGATTATTGTGACTTTCAATCGTTTCGGCTAAGGGAGGCGCTGCCATTTTCTTGGATTGCGCCTCTTCTGATGACGATGATTCTGATGTCAAATCCGGCAAACGAACCGTCTGGCAACCTGCCACGGTAATTAAGCAAAAAAGAGCGATCAAAAATTGATAGCATCCAGAATTCATTCTATAGGATAGATTGAATATCATTAAAAATATTCTCCCTTTGTTTGCAACTATAAATACAATCCAAAATTGTGTCGAGACATTCATTTTCGCCAGCGTTGAAAGGCGAGACTTGAATTGGTCGCCCCTAGACGGAATACTATTCGGCATCGAACAATAAGACCGGCCGGGGAGGCCTTCTAGAGATGAGCGATACAATTACAGGTGGTTGCCAGTGCGGTGCGGTTCGCTTCGAATGCGCCGAAGGGCCGATGGTCGCCGGCCATTGCCAGTGCACCAATTGCCAGAAGTTTACCGGTACCGGTCATGCCTCGAATCTGATTTTTTCCAAGGCCGAGTTTTCTGCTACCGGCGAGATGTCGACGTACGAATACATCGCAGACAGCGGCAACACCATGCTGCGTTATTTTTGCCCGAAATGCGGCTCGCCAGTGTACGGCACGTCAAGCGGCAATCCGGACGGGGTCGTGGTGCGCGCGGGCGCCTTGGACGACCCTTCCATCTTCGAGGCCAAGTTCAACCTGTTCACGGTCAGCGCGCAGGCGTGGGATACGATCGATCCGGCGATCAAGTCATTCCCGGGAATGCCGCCTAAAAAATGAACTAATTGATCTGGGCTTTGACGACCGGATTACCTTTTTCCATCCAGTCCACGATACCTTTGGTAACGTTGTAGATTTTGGTGTAGCCGAACTGTTCCGACAGGCCTTCCGAAAGCAGACTGGTTCGGTTGCCGGTGCGGCAGATCAATATTACCGGTTCGTCCTTTTTCACAGTTTGGGCAAATTCATCGATAAAATCGCGGCGCAGGCGCCCCGTAGGCTTGAAGGATTCCAACATGATGGAGCCTTTGACGATGCCGGTTTCCTTCCATTCGTGGGGGTGGCGCACATCGATGATCTTGGTTCCTTTGGACAGTAACTGTTTCAATTCTTCATTGTCGATGTTGGTGTACTGGCGCTCGATGATCGCCACCAGCTCAACTTCAAACCGCAAGGTCGATCCCGGCGGTATCACCCTCCCAGCGCCGCGCTCTCCATAGGCCAGATGCGGCGGGATGATCAGTTCCCGCTTGCCGCCAACTTTCATTCCCTTGACGCCCTGGTCCCAACCGGGAATGACCATACCTGCGCCGATTGTAAAGTTCAGGGGCTCGCCGCGGTTGTGGCTGGAATCGAACTGGCTGTCGTCGTTGATAAGCCAACCGGTGTAATGAACGCTGACTTTGTCCATGTCCTTGGCGGTTTTTCCCGTGCCGACGACAATATCGTTTATTTTCAGTTCTTCTTCCGCACCAGCCGTCGCTAGCGGAGCGAAGATGAGCGTCAGGGCAATCAGGGCAAATTTGAGAGATTTCATTTCTTTCTTTCGAGGCTTTTTAGTTTTCAGGTGAGCAGGAAGTGGGCGTGAGCGGCGGCGACCGGCTTGGCCGGGTCCGTCTGCCAGGCCTGAACGCGAACATTGGCGATGCGTTTGCCCTGTTTAATCACGACGGCGCTGGCCAGGGTGTCCCGGCTGGTACTGGGGCGCAGATAATCGACGGAAATGTTTATGATCTTCGGCAATGTCTGAATATCCATTTCATACAACATATGAAGGATCGCAGCGTGTTCCAGCAGAGAGGCAACCGTACCGCCATGCAGGAACCTCATTTTGTAATTGCCGATGTTGCTTTCAAGGAACTTCATTCGGGTCAGGATTGAATTGTTGACGACCTCGCATTCAAGCCCAAGCACGCCGGAGTAGGGAATAAGTTCGCTGATCCCCGCGAAATCCCCTTGTTCCTTAAGTTTTCTTATCTCGCTCAGCATTTCATGCCTTCTCCTGCTTCTCGGAAGTAAAGCCGGCGCCGCCAAGCATGAAAGTGCCCATCGAATGGGCGATGGGATCGCTCTGGTCGCCGTGATGGGCGACGCCGCGAATGAAAGCGACGGTTCCCGAAAGACGGAAACAATCGGCTTCGCCGATAATGGTTTCGCCGGGATGGGCCGGCTTCAGGTAATCGATGCGAAGATCAAGGGTGGCGACAGGCGTAGTATCCGTGACGGCCGACATGGCGCACAGCCCTGAAACCGTGTCCAGTAGAGAGGAAACAGCGCCGCCATGGACAACGCCGGTTTCGGTATTGGCGACCAATCTCTTCTGATAGGGCAGTGATATGCCTGCCTTGCCCGGCTCAAGGGAAACAATTTCCATTTCCATCTCCCGACAATGGGGAATTGCCGAGAAAATTTCCCTCAATTGGTCGAGGTCGGCCGTTTTGGCAATCTCTGTCATCGGTATCCTGACGTTGCTAATATCTGGTTTTGGTGGGCGGATTATAGGGACCTTTGCCAACAATGCAAAAACCTGTCTTGAAGGGAAGGGCAGAACCTGAAAAACTGCACCTCCGCTGGAATCCGGCGGGTTATTTAAGAATATTCTAGACCCCAGGGGGATTACATGTCTGAACCGGGTACGCCCACTGTCATTGGCGTTATAGGCGGCAGTGGCGTTTATGATATTGACGGATTAACAAACACGCGTTGGGAGAAGGTTTCCTCCCCTTTCGGCGAACCATCCGATGAATTGTTAATGGGCGAGCTGGACGGCCAGAAGATGGTATTCCTGCCCCGCCACGGGCGCGGCCATCGTATTCCGCCGTCGGAAGTAAACTTCCGCGCCAATATCGACGCCCTGAAAAGGGTTGGCGTGACGGAAATCATCTCGGTCAGCGCCTGTGGGTCTTTGAAAGAAGAACTGCCGCCGGGACACTTCGTTATCGCCGACCAGTTTATCGACCGCACCTTTGCCCGTTCCAAAAGCTTCTTCTCAACCGGCCTGGTCGCCCATGTCGGCTTGGGACATCCGGTCTGTTCGCGCCTGGGCGACGCCCTTGAAGAAGCGATCAAAGGGCTGGATATCCCCTATCAACGCGGCGGTACCTACCTCACCATGGAAGGGCCGCAGTTTTCCACCAAGGCGGAATCCGAGCTGTACCGTTCTTGGGGATGTGACGTCATCGGCATGACCAACATGCCCGAAGCCAAACTCGCCCGCGAGGCCGAGATGTGCTACGCCACCGTCGCCATGGTTACCGATTTCGATTGCTGGCACCCGGACCACGACCACGTCACGGTGGACGCTATCATCAAAGTCCTGCTGGACAACGCCGACAAGGGCCGCTCGCTGGTCAAGCAAGTGACGCCCAAACTATCTGGGCGTGAAATCTCCTGTTCGGACGGCTGCCATACGGCGCTGGAAACCGCCATCATTACGGCGCCCGACGCCCGCGATCCGGAGATGGTCGAGAAACTCTCCGCCGTGGCGGGCCGGGTGTTGAAGGGTTAGGCCATGCTCGTTAACGGAAAACCCACCCGCACCATCTGGCTAGGCGAAAACGGTTCGACGGTTGAAATCATCGACCAGACCCGTCTGCCCCATGAGTACGTCGTGGTCGGCATGGATACCCTGGAAGACGCGGCCAAGGCTATCTTCGACATGCTGGTGCGCGGCGCGCCCTTGATCGGGGCTACGGCGGCCTACGGAATGGCTCTGGCCATGCGCCAGGACGCCTCCGACGCCGGATTGCAGAAGGCCTATGATGTGCTCTACGAAACACGTCCGACGGCGGTCAACCTGCGCTGGGCTCTGGACGACCTGAAGGCGCTTCTTGCTCCGTTGCCGGAAGACGAACGCCAGGCGGCCGCCTACAACAGGGCGGCGGAAATCGCCGATGAAGATGTCGAGATCTGCTCCTCCCTTGGTGAGCATGGCCGGGGCATTATCGAAAAAATATGGACCGACAAAGGCAAACCCGAGCAAATCAATATCCTTACCCACTGCAACGCAGGATGGCTGGCCACTGTTGACTGGGGTACGGCTCTGGCTCCTATTTACAAAGCCCATGACGCCGGGATTCCGGTGCATGTCTGGGTCGACGAAACCCGGCCACGGAATCAGGGAGCCAGCCTGACATGCTGGGAGTTGGGACAGCATGGCGTGCCACACACGCTGATCGTCGATAACGTCGGCGGCCACCTGATGCAACACAATCAGGTCGATATGGTCATTACCGGCACCGACCGCACCACGGCAGCCGGTGATGTCTGCAACAAAATCGGCACCTATCTGAAGGCGCTGGCGGCGGCGGACAACGACGTTCCGTTCTACGTCGGCCTTCCGGGCCCTACTATCGACTGGACCATCAAGGATGGCGTCCGGGACGTGCCCATCGAACAGCGCGATTCAGGCGAGGTGACGCGACTTCCGGGCCTGACGGACGATGGACGCATTGAAACCGTAACCATATCGCCCAAAGACAGCCCGGCGGCCAATTACGCATTCGACGTGACGCCAGCCCGTCTGGTTACCGGCCTGATTACCGAGCGCGGTGTTGCCGAGCCTAGCGAAGAAGGGTTGGCGAAACTGTATCCGGAGTATGCATGAGGGACGAAAAATCCGATAAACGACTCCATCCCCGGCATTCGCTGCACAAGAATGTGCGGGTGGAGGTCGATGGCGTGGTCTATGAAGGCGAAACCAGCGATATCTCACTAGGCGGTGTTTCCGTCGTGGCCGATACCAATCTGAGCAACGATGCCTTCGTGCATATGCATATCGAAACCATCGGCGAAATGACCGGACATGTAGTCAGGTCGACCGAGGGTGGGTTTGCCGTCAAATTTGATCCTATCAAGGAAGAAAAAGATCGGCTGGAACAACATTTGAAATCAATGTTTGGAAACGATGAAACTGATTCCGCTCCTTCCACGCCTGAAAAAAACAAGGACCAGCTTGAAGCCGATCTGAAATCCATGTTCGAGAAAGATTGATGAAAAATCTGTGGTCTGACAAGGACATCAAGGGCAAGGGCGAACTGGCGCAGACGGTCTATGCCACCCGGTTGCTTGGCGGCGAAGCTGAACTCGTCCTGCATGGCGGCGGCAATACGTCGCTAAAAACCACGCTAAAGAATATCCACGGCCAAAATATCGAGGCCCTGTACGTCAAGGGCAGCGGCCGCGACATGGCCACCATCGGACAAGAAGGGTTTCCCGCCTTGCGACTGGAACCTCTGCGCGATTTGGCCTCCCTGGACGCCCTTGGCGACGGGGAAATGACCAGCATCCTGAAGGCGGCCATGTTGGATTCCGCCCAACCCATGCCTTCGGTGGAAACCCTCGTCCATGCGTTTTTGCCTTACAAACATATTCACCACACCCACGCCAATGCAGTCCTCGCCTTGAGCAACAGGAAGAACGGGAAAAATCTTTGTAAAAAGGTGTTCGGTGATCGGGTTGCAGTCGCCTCTTATGTCATGTCCGGTTTCGCCTTGGCTAAATGCGCTGTTGAAGCGGATAACGGTTCTTGCCAAGCCGTGCTGATTCCGCGCCATGGGCTTTTCACGTTTGGCAATACGGCAAAAGAGTCTTACGGACGCATGATTGATCTCGTCACCGTGGCCGAAGACTATCTGGCTAAGGAAGGCAAGCGCTCCCTAGGGCCTGCGAAACTTCCCGCTGAGATCGCCTCCATTTCCGACGTTGCCCCCATCCTGCGTGGACTGGCGGCCCTTCCCGGTAAAGAGGAAGGAAATCATGAGCGCGTCGTCATGGAGTTTCGAGGCGGCAAAGATGTCCTTACCTATGTAAATGGCAAAAGTTTGAAGCGCTATGCCAACGCAGGCAACGTCACGCCTGACCACGTCATTCGCATCAAGCACAAGCCGTTGATCGTCAAACCCCCTAAGGCCGGAAAGCTAGAAGCCTTTGCCGAATCCGCCGCCGCCGCCATGCGAGAATACGAGGCCGGCTACCAAGCCTATTTTGATCGTCACAGCGGCGGCTTTCAATCCATGCTGGATACAAAACCCCGTGTCATCCTGGTGCCGGGACTGGGCCTGTTCGGATTAGGCCGCACGCAGACCGATGCGAGGGTCTCTGCAGATATAGCAGAATGTACCGCCCGGGTCGTAGTCAAGGCCGAAAGCTTGGGCAATTTCGAAGGAGCGTCGGAATCCGACCTGTTCGACATCGAATACTGGGCTCCTGAACAGGCCAAGCTTGGTGCGCAAACCGATAAGCCCTTGCTGGGTCAGGTCGCGGTGGTGACCGGTGCGGCTTCGGGAATCGGCCTCGCGACAGCCAGAATGTTTGCAAGCGCCGGTGCGGCGGTGGCGGTATTGGACCTGAACATCGACGAGGCGAAGAAAGCCGCAGCAGAGTTTGACGGTCTTGGCCTGGCTTGCGACGTTACCGACGATGATGCCGTAAAGGCAGCCTTCGCCTCGGTGGTGGAGACCTTTGGAGGCGTCGATATTCTGGTTTCCAACGCGGGCGCCGCCTGGCAGGGCCGTATCGGCGAGGTCGAAGAAGCGACTTTGCGCAAAAGTTTCGAGCTTAATTTTTGGGGGCATCAAAAGGTTTGCCAAACGGCTGTGAGCGTTATGCAGAGTCAGGGCACGGGTGGGTGCCTTTTATTCAATACATCGAAGCAGGCTCTCAATCCGGGGCGCGATTTCGGCCCCTACGGACTGCCTAAAGCGGCGACCCTGTTCTTGATGAAACAGTATGCTTTGGATCACGGGCGCGACGGCATCCGCGCCAATGCGGTCAACGCCGACCGTATCCGTTCCGGCCTGCTCACCGACGATATGATCGCTTCACGCTCGCAGGCCCGGGAATTGAGCGAAAAGGATTACATGTCCGGCAATCTATTGGCCCGTGAAGTAACGGCCGATGACGTTGCCCGAGCATTTTTGCATTTGGCCTTGTCGCCTGCTACCACGGCGGCGACTTTGACCGTCGACGGCGGCAATATCGAGGCCTCACTTAGATAAAATCATACACATAATCAATGCTTTAAGGAGAAAATCACATGGCCGATAAGGACGACATAAAGGAAGGCAAGGATTTCGGTCTAAGCACCCCGCAGGTGAACAAGCCATTTCACGTCAAAGGAGCGGGTTCACTGGACTGGGGCATGCAAAACCGTTTAGGCCGGATATTCAACGAGAAGAGCGGCCGCACCGTCATGCTGGCTTTTGATCATGGTTACTTTCAGGGGCCAACCTCGGGCCTGGAGCGCATGGACCTGACCATCGTGCCCCTGATGAAGCACGCCGACGTCCTGATGTGTACCCGCGGTGCACTGCGCTCTATCGTTCCGGCCGCGATCGACAAACCCGTTGTGCTGCGTTGTTCGGGTGGCCAGAGCATCCTGAGCGAACTTTCCAACGAAACTATCGCGGTGGATATCGAAGACGCAATCCGCCTAAACGCGGCGGCCATCACTACCCAGATTTATATCGGGGCGGAATACGAGCACAAATCGATTCAGAACCTGATCAAGTTGATCGATACAGGCAACCGTTATGGTATTCCGACCCTGGCAGTTACCGGCGTCGGCGCGGACATGCAACGCGATCAGCGCTATTTCCTGCTGGCCACGCGCATCGCCGCCGAATTGGGCGCTCACTACGTCAAGAGCTACTATTTTGATAAGGGGTTCGAAAACGTTTGTGCCGCTTGTCCGGTGCCAATCGTCATTGCCGGCGGCAAAAAACTGCCGGAACTGGAAGCCCTGACAATGGCCTACAAAGCCGTCGATCAGGGAGCTGCGGGCGTCGATATGGGCCGCAACATCTTCCAGGCGGACAGTCCCGTCGCCATGATAAAAACCGTCGCCGCGGTGGTACATGAAAACCTGCGCCCGAAAAAAGCCCTGGACATGTATGAAACCCTGAAGGCTGAAGAGGCCAAGAAGGCCAAACGGGAAGCGGCCAAAGCCAAACGGAAGAAGTAGGGTCATGGCGGGGGACATAGACGGTTTCGATCATGCCCTCGTCGGCGTCGGTGATCTGGAGGCGGCGCGGGAGGCGTGGCAGCGTTTGGGCTTCACCACCTGCCCCCGCGGCAAGCATATAGGCTGGGGCACGGCCAATTACTGCATTATGTTCCCAAACGACTACGTGGAACTTCTTGGCATCATCGATGATTCCCAATTCGTCAACAATCTTGACGTGTTCCTTGCTGACCACGGCGAAGGACTGCTGGGCATGGCCTTCGCCAGTTCCGATATCGAAGGGCTGGCTGAAAGATTGGAGGGCGAGCCGCAGGATTTGAAGCGGCTGCTGGAGCTGCCGGAGGAAACCGTCGAGCCTCGCTTCAAGCTGGTCCATCCGCCAAAGGGGACGCTGCCGGGTCTATCCGGGTTCTTTTGCCATCATTTAACACCGGAGTTGATGCGCCAGCCCGGGTGGCTATCCCATGCCAACGGGGCAAGGCGCATAGCCGCGATAACGGTGGACGTCGACGATTTATCGGCGGCCATGGATTCATACGCAAACGTCTTCGGGCCTGACAAGGTCTTCTCCAACGGCGGCGAGGCTTTGGTAAAAGCCGGGATTGGGGAAATCAGGCTGATCTCGGAGGACGGGGTTTCGGGTTTGGTGGAGCTAACTATCGAGGTTAATGACTTGAGTGCCACAGAGTCGTTTCTGATCGAGGCCGGGATAACCTTCGCTCACACGGCCCAAGGCCTGGCCATAGCGCCCGAAGAAGCCACAGGAGCTAATCTCACCCTAATCTAGGCTGTTTCCTTCGCCTCTTTTAATAGCCGCTGTTTACGGTGATGGGTAAGCGCATACCAAAGTGCGACCAAAGCAGTGAGGAGGATAAGCGGCAGGGCGAACAGGTTGACCGTGTTCCAGTCAAATGCATTCAGCAGCGCACCCGCTCCCAGAGAACCGGCGGCCGCAGTTCCAAATACCAGAAAATCGTTGGTTGCTTGCACCTTGGCCCGCTCCGATGGTTGATAGGTCTCCGTCAGCAAGCTGGAGGCCCCGACGAAGGTGAAATTCCAACCCAGTCCAAGCGCCAACAGGGCGATTGTGAAGTTCATGATGTCGATTCCGGCGACGGCAATGGCGATGCAGCCTAAGAGCAGAACCAATCCTGAAAATATGATTGGCAACACGCCGAAACGATGGATCAGGTGTCCGGTGAACAGCGCCGGTCCGAACATGCCCAGCACGTGCCACTGTATAACGCTTGCCGAGTCGTTAACCCCAAAGCCGCAACCGATCATGGCGATCGGGGTGGCTGTCATGATCATGCTCATGGACCCATACCCGACCATGCCGCTAAGCACCGAGACGATAAACGTAGGGTTGCGCGATATCTGAAATAGTGGCCTGCCGGAGGAACGGATATCTTCTTCGGAAAGATTGGGAACGTTCAGGAACGATATCAACAAGAAGGTCACTACGAATAAGACAGTCAGGGACAGAATGGACCCCAGGAACGGCACCGGTAATATGTCATTGGTCCAACGAACGATTTGCGGGCCGATAAACGCCGCGGCGATACCGCCGGAAATGACGTAGGAAATAGCGCGGCTGCGGAACTCCTTTGAAGCCACTTCGGCGGCTGCAAAACGGTAGTATTGGGCAAACCCGCCATTGATTCCTACGATGAAGGTTCCGGCGACAAAGAGCCAGAAGTTTGACGACCAGACGGCGTACGAAGCAATTAGCATTCCAACGAGGCCAATCGTCGTTCCGACCATAAAACCCGCCCGTCTTCCAATTCGCTTCATCAACAAAGAGGCGGGGATGGTCGCCGTAGCAGCGGCAACGATTACCGCCGAAACGGGCAGGGTGGCCCAGGCTTTGTCATCGGCCAGAACCTGTCCGACCAGTCCGGCCAGCGTGAATAGCACGATCTGGCTGGAAAACTGCATTGCCTGTGATCCAAACAGGATAGCAACATTTCGGTATTCGCGGGCAGCGGGCATCTGGATGCTCTTAGGCTAAAGAAAAACAAATAAGCCCCGGCTCTTCCGCCGGGGGTACAGACGATATGTCCATTACACTTTAGAATTCAAGTAAGCAAGCGTATGGAAACAATTCGGGGGCTTCAAAAAGTGATTCCCAGGGAAATTGACCACAATCAATGAAGGGTTATTTTTTTTCCCTATAATGCAAGGATAACTACAGGTTTGTTCTTTTTAAGGGTTCAAGCTTGAATGGAAGGGGCGAAAAAAATATGCCCCCATAAGCGATGCTGCGTTTCAGGGCAGTCATTGTAGATCGCGTGCAACCTAAGTTCAGTCGCGGCTTCGCCCAGTTCAAAAATTAAGGCTTTTACCAATAACACCTGCAGGCAGCCGGTTTCTATTCGGCTGCGCGATGGGTCCTTTTTCGTTGCGAGGCGTCAATAATGAAAGGAGGCCGATATGTTCTTATTCAGATATTGGTGGATATCCGTTCCGGTGGTGCTTCTGTTCGGGGGGCTCATCGTTGGCCTGAGTATGCCCGCATTTGGGGGCGATCACGCCAGCTTTAGAAACGAGGTGCATCCCATATTACAAGAGTATTGCCTTGAATGCCATGTTCCGGGGCAGCAAGGGTATGAGAAGAGCGGCTTTGATATCAGCACCTATGACAAGCTGATGAAGGGCACCAGATTTGGCTCGGTTATTGTTCCCGGAGATGCTTTCTCCAGCAATTTGATGGTGCTGATCGAAGGTCGAGCCGACGTAAGTCTTAAAATGCCGCACGGCCGTAAAGACCTGACGAAGTGGGAAAAGGTGCTCTTGCGCCGTTGGATTAACCGCGGCGCGCAGAATAACTAGGATTACCCGGGGACTGTATACAAGAAAAAAGGCCGCCACCCCAGAGGCGACGACCTTTCTCGTTCGTATTAAAAGAAGAAGTTAGTGCAGCTTGGCCCAAATTCTCTTCTTCAAAGCAATCAGCATGCCGGTCCAGACAAACAAAAACAGCAAGACCTTGATACCCAGTTTTTTGCGGGCCTCCATCTCCGGGCTGGCTGTCCACGCCAGGAAGACGGTGATGTCTTTGGCATGTTGTTCCAGCGTCGCAGGGGTTCCGTCTTCATATTCCACCGTCTCATCATCCAATGGCTGCATCATGGCGATCTGGTGGCCGGGGAAGACTTCGTTGTAGCTCATGCCGTCCGCCAACTCGACGCCTTCGGGCGCTTCTTCATGATAGCGGGTCAGCAGGCCATACAGATAGTCAGGACCCCCCACGCGGGCTTTCACCATCAACGAAAGGTCCGGCGGGAAAGCGCCGTTGTTGGCGGCGCGGGCCGCATTCTCGTTGGGGAAAGGAGCCACGAACCGGTCCGCCGGGCGGGCTGGGCGCATGTACATTTCGCCTTCGTCGTTGGGGCCGTCTTCGACCTCGAACTCGGCGGCAATTTCCTTGATCTGGTCTTCGTCGAGACCGATCTCCGCCAAATTACGATAAGCCACATAATTCAGGGAATGGCAGCCGGCGCAGACTTCCGCAAAGACCTGATAGCCGCGTTTCAAAGCGCCCCGGTCGTAGGTCCCGAAGATGCCGTTGAACGACCATTCCTGTTTGATCGGCTTGGCGGCGTCGCCGGCTGCTTGCGCCGATCCGCTAAACAATCCGCCAACCAGGGCGGCGGCCAGGACCGAGCGGAGCATGACGGGTTTGATGCTGATACCCATGGTCATTCTCCCTTCTCGGCCTTGAGGACCCCGGCGCTGATACTCTCCGGGGGCTCCATAGGACGTTCAAACTTACAGATCAACGGACAGATAATCAGGAAGTGGGCGAAGTAGTACGCGGTCGCAACACGGCCAATGGTGACGTAGGGTTCAACCGCCGTCTGCGCGCCGATGTAGCCTAGCAGGATGCAATCGGCGAGGAAGATCCAGAAGAACTGCCTGTAGACCGGGCGGAAACGTGCACTGCGAACGCGGCAGCGGTCCATCCACGGTAGGGCGAACAGGATACAGACACCGGCGAACATGGCGATAACGCCAAGCAGCTTGTTATCGATCGAACGCAGGATCGCGTAGAACGGTAGGAAGTACCATTCCGGTACGATATGCGGCGGGGTGACCAGCGGGTTGGCCTCGACATAGTTGTCAGGGTGTCCGAAGTAGTCCGGAGCGAAGAAGACAAACGCGAAGTAGACGATCAGGAACACAGCCAATCCCACCATATCCTTGATGGTGTAGTAGGGATGGAAGGGAATGCTGTCGGCCTTGGTTTTCATTTCAACGCCAAGCGGGTTATTGGACTTGTGCACGTGCAAGGCCCACAGGTGGACAACGACAAGCATGAAAATAACCAGTGGCATCAAGTAATGGCCGACGAAGAAACGGGTCAAGGTGTTGTTGTCGATGACAAAACCGCCCCACAGCCAGGTGACGATGGTGTCGCCGATGACCGGTACGGCGGAGAACAAGGACGTGATCACGGTTGCGCCCCAGTAACTCATCTGTCCCCAAGGAAGCACGTATCCCATGAACGCGGTGCCCATCATGCAAAGGTAGATGACGACGCCGATAATCCACAGCAATTCGCGCGGGGCCTTATAGGAACCGAAATACAGGCCGCGGAACATGTGAATGTAGACGATGATGAAGAACATGGAGGCGCCGTTGGAATGCATAAAGCGTAGCAACCAGCCGTAGTTCACATCGCGCATCAGGTGTTCGACGCTGTAAAACGCGAAGTCCGTATGCGGTGAATAGTTAATGGCCAGAAAAAAGCCGGTGATGATCATGATCACCAGCAGGATCCCGGCCAGTGAGCCAAAATTCCACCAATAATTCAGGTTCTTAGGCGTTGGATAATCAACGAGATTGTGCTGCGCATAGGAAAATACCGGCAGACGGTAATCAACCCAGTCAAGGACAGGCAGAACAACGGATTTAACGAGTTTCATTTTTCTGTCTCCCTTAACCGATTTTCACGATTGTATCTTCGAGGAATTCGTACGGGGGCACCTCTAGATTTGCCGGTGCTGGCCCTTTACGGATGCGTCCCGAATAATCGTAATGCGATCCATGGCAGGGGCAGAACCATCCGCCGTAATCGCCCTTCGGATCGGTTTCCTTCTGGCCGTTGGGAATGCAGCCCAGGTGGGTGCAGACGCCAACCATGATCAGCCATTCCGGCTTGATCGTCCGGTCTTCGTCGCTTTCCGGATGGGGCAGGGCGTCAAGGGGAACGGCACGAGATTCTTCAATTTCTTCTTCGGTGCGGTGGCGCACGAAAACCGGCCGTCCGCGCCAGATAACGGTGACGCTTTGGCCGACTTCAATGGACGAAAGGTCCACTTCGCTGGAAGCAAGCGCCAGGACGTCAGCCGGCGGGTTAATACTGTCGACGATGGGCCAAACGGCCAATCCGGCGCCTACCGCGCCTACCGTATAGGTAGCTATTTGGAGAAAATCGCGGCGGCTTGCGGGTTCCTCCGCATTTGCCGTGTCGTTGCTCGCTTGATCTGTCATGAAAGAACCTCTTGGGTGTCCGATCCGGACGATTGCATGGGAACCAATCCCGGCCTGTTTTATATTGTAATAGTCGCGTGAAAAAAGACTGGCGAAGGGTATAATCCAAACACCCGCGCATGCAAAGGATTAAGATGGGGAGAATTAAGTGTTAATTGATCTTTTCGTACCAATTTCCCCTTTTTAAGTAATAAAAATCATGCGTCTTGCCCTTTTTCAGCCCGATATCCCGCAAAATACGGGAACTATGCTCAGAACGGCCATGTGTTTGGACCTGGGCGTCGATATTATCGAACCCTGCGGTTTTGTCTTTTCCGACAAACAATTAAGGCGGGCGGGTATGGATTATCTGGAAAACGCTGATATTACCCGTCATTCGTCGTGGGATGTGTTTCGCCAAGCCGTCATGAAAGACAGGGTGCGGCTTGTCCTGCTATCGACCAGGGCGGAAACGCCTTACACGGATTTTGATTTTCGTGAGGATGATATCGTCATGGTTGGACGTGAAAGCGCCGGAGTCCCTGACGACGTATTTAATGCCGTCGACGCACGCTTGTGCATTCCCATGGCCGAAGGGGCAAGGTCACTGAATGTCGCAGTTTCGGCGGCGATGGTTCTGGGGGAAGGTCTGCGTCAGGTTTCCGGCGCCACGCGCTCTTCCAACAGTTGATTGCGCATCAACATCCAGCGCACGGACAACACGGCGGCGGTTACAATCAAGCCCGTTACTAGAATATCAAATGAATCCGTCAAAGGCGTGTGGTAGTAGCGGCTGTCAACTGAGCCCGAAATCCAGATGTAGCGCTCTAGCCAAGTTCCGATCAAAATGAAGAACGCAATCGTCACGACAATCGGGCGGCTGTGGCGGGCGCGGGTGAAGATGAAAACACTGAAGGGAATGATGAACTTGCATGCCAGGAAAACCGCGCTCAGAGTGTAATAACCGCCTTCGAACATACGAATATACCGGCTCATATCGTCGGGAAGGCGTCCGTACCAGAAAACGAGATATTGGGTAAAATAAAGGTAAATCCACAGGATGGTCATGCCCATAATGAACTGCGCCAGGTAATTATATATTTTCCGCTCAAAGCCCTCTTTCAGGCGGCCGCTTTTTTCCAGCACATAAAGCATAACGACGAAGTAGGCGAGGAAGCCGTGGAAATTGCTTTGGAACTGATAAGCCGCATAGCTGGCGCTGTGCCAACCGGCCTGCAGTGTCATTTCAAAGTCCCAAGCCACCATGGTGCCGTAAGTCACATAGACAAAGGGAATCATCAGGGCGACATTGCGGAAACGACGTTGAATGACTTCCGACGCGTCCGTTTCGCTTTGTTTCTGTAGTTTGACATACAGGGAACAGAATCCGAAAGCGATGAGGAAGCCCGCGATTTCGCGGATAACCAGGAAGGAGTAATTGTGCCATCCCGGTAAATGGGCGTCACTGCTATGGGCTGTCGCCAGCCAAGGGAAGGTGTCTTCACCGTTTGTTAGCAGTATCAACAGCATCACGAAGGCGATGGGGAACAGGACCATGTTGGCCGCTGCCAGATCACGCACCTGAAAGCGCCACTTGGCGTTTACGAGGTGCAAAAGGGCCGAAAAGATGACGCTTCCCAACGCGATATAAAGAACGATCAGGAAATTTGTCGTGATGATCGACCAGCTTCCGAATTCTTCCATGTTCACTCTTCCGCTTTTTCTGCCATTCGGTCGGCGTCGGCGACCAGGCCATTTCTGATGTAATTGACCACATGCCAGCGTTCCTCAACATTCAAGTCGTTGGAGCCGCGTCCCTCGGATTCCTCGTTGGGAATGCCGTAGGCCGGCATAATGGCGCTTCCAAACGTGATGGTGCCCCATATCCAGCCGTCGGTCAGATCGCCGACCATGTCAGGATCGGTCAAATCAACGGTACCCATCAGTTCGGCAACCGGCGTGTCACCACGTCCGCCAAGGCCGTGACACGCTGAGCAATAAATCTTGAACAGGGTGCGGCCCTTTGCAACGGAACGGGTATCGGGTGGTATGGGATTGGGTAACTCTTCCGCTTCGTCCCTGTCGGCAACTTTGGTCGGAATGCCGGTGATCGGCACCGAACGCTTCGGGAAAGGCCACATCTGACCTTCCTGAGGCTTGAAACTGGGCTGGTTCATCATATCCGTCGACCATGGCCAAGCATGAGCCGGGCCGGTGGAAAGCGCCAACAGCGGGGTTACGATGAACAAGGCAAGGAAAAAGCGCATCATATTTCCCGAAGCTCCCTGTCCCTGATTTCCAGAACATTGTGCTTTTCGAAAAGACGTTTTACCGGATCTATATTTTCGTCCTCGACTTCCACCACGATGCCGACCTGATCGAGACTGACCCTTTCGTCGTCAAGCACGGAACGCCTGCGCATCAGACCGCTGCCGATCAGGAAACCGGCGAAGGTGGCCAATACACCGAACAGAATGAGCATTTCGTAGATCAGCACCAGATTGGACGTGATGGTGATGACGGGCTTGCCCCCCTGGGGCTGGATCAGGAAATTGGCCTGGGCCGCGGCCAGGAAAAATGCGCCAAAAATAAGGCCGAACAAAGCCCCCGAAAGCGAGAACTTCGATACATGGCAAGGCCGTTCGCCAAGAATTTCCTCGATTTCCGGGTGTTCGATCGGCGACTTGATGGTGACGTTATCGACGCCGACGCCGGGTACTTCATAATGGCGGATATCGACGATCACGTTGACGGCTTGGTCGAAGTCACTGAACAGGCCCAACAGCCTTTTCTTGCGGGGTTTCCTAAGCATTTTGAGAGCCCTCCGAAGGGGGAGTAACGGACTGGCCGCCGGTCTTGACCTCATGGGCTCGAAGTTCGGCGTCTTCAAAGACGACGCGGCGGCGGTGGTAGACCATCTCCTTGACTTCGTACATTGACACCGACGGGAAGACCTTGACGAAGATAAGGAACAAAAGGCCGAACCACCCGAAGCTGCCCACGACGATGCCCCATTCGACCCAGCCCGGCCACATCACATCCCAGGACCATGGGTGATAGGAAAGCGACAGGGTGGGGGCAACGATCATGTAACGTTCCAGCCACATGCCGACATTCAGTAAGACCGAAATCGGCAGTAACAGCCAGGGGCTACGGCGGATTTTCTCGAATGCCAGAGTGAACGGAAGGATGGAGCCGCAGAACAACATGCCTAAGAAGAAGGGCGAATAGGGTCCGGTGAACTTGGCGATCAAGACTTCCTTGGACGGGACGTCATGTCCGTACCACACGGAAGCGAATTCGATCAGGTTCAGGTAGGTCCAGACCATGGCGATGGCGAAGGTCAGTTTGCAGATTTTCTCCAGGATCGGGATCGTCATGTACTGTTCGAACTTAAAGAAATATCGCAACAGCACGAACAATGTGATGATGGCCGCACATCCCGAATATAAGGCCCCAGCCACGAAGTAAGGTGGAAAACTGGTGATGTGCCAGCCCGGCATGATCGCCATGGCGAAATCGGCGGCGACGATGGAATGCACCGAAACGGCAAGCGGTATCAGGAAGCAGGCCATCAACAGATAGGTTTTGCGGAAATTGCGCCACTGCCGGTCATCGCCGCGCCAGCCCATGGAGATAAACGTATACAGGCGTTTGCGCCAGCCGACGGCGTTATCGCGACAGATCGCAAGGTCAGGAATCATGCCGATGTACAGGAATAACACTGAAGCAGTCAAATAGGTGGTGATGGCGAATGCGTCCCAAACCAGCGGCGAGCGGAAGTTGGGCCAGATGCCGCGGTCGCTGTAATAAGGAATGACCCAATGCAGGTTCCATACTCTCCCTAAGTGAATGATCGGGAAGAACAGCGCCGTCATCAGCGAGAAGGTCGTCATCGCCTCGGCGAAGCGATAGATGGGCTTACGCCAGTCGGCATGGAAAATATGCAAAATCGCCGATAGCAATGTCCCTGAATGACTCATGCCGATCCAGAATACAAAGGTCGATATGTACAAATCCCACATGTGCGGGTTGTTCAGGTTGGCCGGTCCCATGCCGATGTTGTACTGGTAGACTTCCGAATAGATGCCGATCAGCAGCAGGGCGAAGCAGACGCCGACCGTCACCCAGTAACCCCTGCGTGGGTTTTGCATACTTCTAAGGACATCGGTGTTGATTTTCGCCCAGGCGATTTTCTCGTCGATATCCTTTGTAGCGCTTTCCAGTTCTTTATGTGCGCTTATGTGTTCATCATCGGGCATCAGACATCTCGCACACGTTCAAGATAAGTGACGGACGGTTCCGTGTTCAGTTTTTCGTAAAGGCGGTAGCCCCGCAGTTCTGGATTGTCTTTTTTCTGTTCCGTGGTTCCAAGTTTGGTCTGAAATTTGTGCCATAGCTTGTGCACTTCGCTGTCATGATCCAGCAGGTCGCCAAACACAATCGCGGTCGTCGGACAGGTTTGCTGGCACGCAGTCTGGAATTCGCCGTCTTCGACTTCCCGGTCCTCCATCTTGGCGGCATTCTTTGCTGTGCGGATGCGTTGGACGCAGAAGGTGCATTTTTCCATCACTCCCTTGTCACGAACGGTGATATCCGGGTTCAGTTGCATGTCCAGCGGCGACGGCCACGAATCTTCGTAGTAGGAATAGAAATTGAAATAGCGCAGTCGGTAAGGACAGTTGTTGGCGCAATAGCGGGAACCGACACAGCGATTATATATCTGTGCGTTCAGGCCGTCCGGCGTATGGTAGGCCGCCGTTACCGGGCAGACGGGCTCACAGGTCGCCGAGTTGCATTGCTGGCACATCATCGGCATGAACGAGCCGCCATGTTCCTGGGTGTCACGAACCCGTTCGTTGCCAATATTGGGTTCGTCCCAGTAGCGCTCGATGCGCAACCAATGCATAGCTTGGTCATGTTCGAATTTGTCTTCACCGACAACGGCCAGGTTGTTCTCGGCATAACAGGCCACTGAGCATGCGTTGCACCCGGTGCATTTATCGAGATCGATAACCATGCCCCACATGTGCTCGTATTCGTGAAAACCGCCTTCATTAATGCCGCGGCGATATCGTGACCAGTCCTCGATAAAGTTTCTGACCAGAGACATGATTCAGGTGTCCCCTTCATTGCGCCGTTGTTGTTCGGCTGTGATGGTTGCGACGATTTTGCGGCCGTGTTGGGATTCAGCATTCCCCATTTTGACCATGTGCCCGGCGCGCCCAGTGGCGCTCAACTTGACCCGTGTGCCGTAAAGCGCCAGTTCGCCTGTTGTCGCGTCTACGCCCCTATCCAAAATTTTCAAGGGATTGACGCCCCGTCCCTTGGCGTAGCGGCCATATTCTGTGTGTCCCTGACCCATGGGAACGGCGACCACGTCGGTATGAATGCCTTTGTAAATGTAGACCGGCACTTCCAGCGTGCCGCCGGTAGCCTCGATCTTGATGACATCGCCCTCCTCAACACCCAGTTTAGACGCGGTAACCGGGTGTATCTCAGCCCAGGAATTCCAAACCACCTTGCTGATCTGGTCTGGAGCCTCCTGCAGCCAAGGCAGGTTGGCGTGCCGTCCGTCATACATGCAGGCCCTGGGCGTCGGTACCAGATAGTAGGGGAAAGCGTCATCCCCGCCCCTGACGGAAATGTCCTTCGGGGTGACGTTGGTGGTCAGGGATTCTGTTTGGACTGGAACTTCCAGGCGACCGTCCTGTAGAATTTTGTTCCAAAGTTGAATGTCGATCGGATCGTCGGGCTCGGACTCTTCTCCTTTCAAGACTCCCGGAATAGCCCCAAGGGCACTTTGCAGATAGCCGTAGTAATCCTCAATTTCGTCATAGGTTCCGGGACTTCGCATGGCGTTAAGAGCCAGTAGTAAGTCGCCGAAACTTCTGGTCAACGGATGGATTGGTTCCATTAGTGGCTGTTGGAAGGCTATCTCGTGGCGTTCACTTTGATATGCCGCGACGTGTGTTCCCCAATCTTCCAGCGCCGAGGCAATAGGCAGGACAATATCGGCGCGCGCCGTCGTTTCATCCATGAACTGGCTGAAAGCGACTTTAAAAGGAATGCCGTCGAATTTCTCATTCAGATTCAAATAATCGGGGGCGGCAAAAAGCGGATTGCACCCATCGAAGAATACCGCATCCAGCCCACCCGAACCGGCGGCTTCTGCAAATCGGGATAAATCGGCTGTGCCGCCCCCCTGGGATGATAATTGCGGGAAGGCGAATGAGGATGCCCCGGGCTCGATCGTTTCCCCGACATTGCCCAAAAGGACGTTTAGCATCATCGCCGCCTGAACCGCTTCAAAGCCATTGGTTTGGCATGCGGCCGACCCCCCGGCCAACACCAGGCTTGGCGAACGGTTCTTCAAGTGCCGCGCGATGCGGATCAGGCGGTCCCCTGCGATACCGGTCAGTCGGGTTACCCTGGATACGTTGTATCTTGCAATCAGTTCCTGGGCTTCAGGTGGAAGCGCGGAAGCGTCCATGCGTTCCTTGTGGATCAGCACGTTGGCCAGACCCAACGCCATAACGCCTTCCGTGCCGGGACGAATGGCGACCCATAAATCCGCGTTGGCGCCGGTTAGTGACATCGACGGTTCGACATGCACCAACATGCCGCGGTTCTCTGCGGAACGGAATTTCGAGTACTGCGCCGAAAACTGGATCGGCGACATCCAGGTGCCCAGGAAATCGGCGCCGAAGGACAATACAAGCTTCGCCTTGTCGATCCGCAATGCGGGCGTCGGTTGGCCAAGCGTATCGGCGCAAACGGACTGCCAGATGCGCGCGTTGATGACTTCGTGGGTGTAGTGGTTGGACGAACCCATGGCTTCGAGATGAGCTCTCAACAAAACGCGTTGATGGCCGCTGACAGTACCCGTAATCCAGGCGAATTTGTGGCCTGAAAGGCCTGAAGATGGGCCGGTTTTCTCTTCGATCAAGGCCAGCGCATCCTCCCATGTCGCCTCGGCCAATGCGCCTTCCTTGCGTATCAATGGCGTTGTCAGACGGTCGGGATTGTAATGGGTTTGCAGGGCGGACTGTCCCATCTGGCACAGCTTGCCGGTGTTAATCGATGTGCCGGGATTACCTTCCAGTTTCAACACCCTTCCTTCGCGGACCCGGCCTTTAATGCCGCAACCGGCGGGGCATTGCAGGCAGGTAGAGGCATACCAAACACCAACTCCGGGAATGACGTGTTCTTCCGGCGACAGGTAGGGGACGACCTGTTCAGCGCCTTCTTCCGAAGTGATGTAGGAAGGCATGTCGCAACCGGCGACAGTGGCCGCGACGCCGCTGACGCCCATTACCTTTAGAAAATCCCTACGGTCGAATTCGCTGTGGCTCATTGCCGGTTCATTCCCTTGGTTTTGCTATTATTGTTTTTTGTTCTTCCTGTTCGTCATTTGTGACATTTCTGGCAATCAAACGTGCCGCCGTTGGCCTCATGGCAACGGGTGCAAAATCCCATCGTCAGTGGTTTTTGTTTTCTCGCCACCGTCATTTTCTTTACATCGCCATGACACAGCGCACAGACCTCATCGACTCTTTCGACCGGCATGTCTGGATTGTCGAAAAGAAATTTCTTCAAATGCCTTTCGTGGGTGAAGCGCACGTAGTCTGGCAGGTCGTGGACTTTCTTCCAGGGCGGCGATTGGCCCTTATCCCAATAATCCGTCAATTGCTTAATGCGGGGACGGTCGGTAGCAATGATGCTGTGACATCCCATGCATTTGGAGGTTGGCGGAATTCCTGCGACGGCGCTGCGGCGCGCGTACGTATGGCAATACAGACAATTTATCTTGTTGGTGTCTGCGTGCAAGTCATGGGGAAATTCTATGGGTTGTTCAACGTCCTTTCCTTCGTAGGTTTCATCGGGCAAAACTGCGCCCGGAAACGGGCCGGCATCTTCATCCAGCCATAGTGACCACGTTGAAGGCTTTTGCTTGCGCGGCGTCATGATTTCGTCGGCCGAAGTGCCTTCAAGCGCCACTATACTGCCCAGAAAAAGGGCAAGCGCCACTATCACCGTCCATGTCCTCAAGGCAAGCAAACGGTTTATTTGCCGGTGGTAGGTTTCTCTCTCAGCCTCCACGGGTCGAACTCTTTATATCTAAAATAATTCTAAGATATGAGTAACCCGTAATATTAGACTTAATTGATATAATGTAATCAAACATTTAAATGAGTCCTCAGCAACCCGTACCCATTAATTGTTATGTAGAGAGGCAATATTGAATTACAAATATTTTTTGCAGCTACTATGGTCTGAGGAAGAGGTATTTTGTCAGGAACGTGATAGCCATTGTTCTTGATTCGACTTTTTTCTGAGTATTTAAAAAAAAAGTTTTAAAATCATTCAAAATAATTCTTAGGAAATTGATCTTCCAGCAGGGTGGCGGACCAATCGAAAACAGGTCGTCTAGGTGTCCATCCAGGCCCGCCAGGCAGGCCAATTGGCAATTCTTTCTGCGACCAGAGAGTAACCCGAACCCGTAGGATGAACGCCGTCACCTTTGGAAAATGACTTTTGCCAGGCCTCGTTCCCCATCAGCGGGGCCAGCATTTCCAGGTATGGAATATCCAAATCCTCGGCCAGGGTTTGATAGTCCCGATCAAGTTCGACCAGACGCCCGGTAGAAAAATCGTACGAAACGCCGGGGGCCGAATTGAAAGGTTGCTGGGTATCGTCTACCGGCATGGGGCCAATCCACAACGTTGGCAGCCATTGTTGCGCCTCAGCCAAAATGCGCTTGGCGGCGTCGACGGAATCTTCTCTGGAAATCCTGGTCGATTCTCCGTTTTCAATCGCCATATCGTTCACGCCGAAAGAAAAAACGAGGGCGCCCGGATGGACGTCCAGGATGCGCGGTGCGCATTCCGAGCGCCAGCGTTTTTCTATGTCTTCGGAAGTTTCGGCGCGAATGCCCAGATTGTAGTAAGTCAGCTCATGTCCCCGGGCGCATTCACCGGCGCACAGGCGTCCCGGCCAGCCTAGAAATTCTTCATCGTTGGTGCCGTTCGTCAGGCTGTCGCCGACAAAACAAATGCGCAAGACGGTCATTTAATCTCTCCAATTACGGATTTCAATTTTGCAAGGCACTGATCGCGACCGGCTTCGAAGCCTTGATTACGCCACCACGCTTTTACGGCTTCAAGGGCTTCACCCACGGCGGGTCCGTGTTCCAGCCCCAAATCGAGAGCGTCACGCCCCTTAATCGGGAATATTGGCTGCTTCCAACTATCGGCCTCATCGATCAAAGCGAGCCAGTTTTGCGTACGCTCGGAACTGCGACGAGGCTGGACGGACATTTCCTGAGCCCAGCCCAGAAGTACCAGGTCGCGAAAGCTCTGGGCCTGAAGATCGTAAATTGATAATTGACGCTCGTGTTCAGTCATTTCAGGGGTGGGTGTATATGTCCCGCGGGTCATTACGGCAAGACGCGCCCTTTGACTATTGGATAGCTTCAGTCTTTGCGCGAGATTTTCATGGCCCGCATCATCATCCGGCAGCAAGGCGGCGAGACGCCTTAAGGAGTCGGTTTCGACGCTTGGCACCTTGATCGCCGTCGTTTCCAGCCAAAACATCATTCTCAGTCGACCGAAGTTTTCCGCCTCGGGCAGAAAATGTTCCAGAATTCTCTCGCCCTTCATGGTTATCATCATATCGGCGGGATTTGGCGCCTCCAAAATCCTAAACAGTTCGCTTCGAACACGTTCGGCTGACAATTCCGTAAGCCGGGGCGCCAGCAGGCGACAGGCAGCCAGTGCGTCCCGGTCCATTGTCTTGCCGCCGAATGTGGCCTGGAAGCGAAAAAAGCGCAGAAGCCGCAAGACGTCTTCTTCGATTCGATCCTTGGCGAGGCCAACAAAACGCACCCACCGTTGGCCCAAATCTTCCATTCCAGTCAACGGGTCATAGATATCACCGTCAAGAGTGCAGGACAGGGTATTGATGGTAAAGTCCCGGCGCTTTGCGTCTTCCGTCCAGTCGTCGGTGAAGGCGACGGTGGCGCGTCTGCCGTGGCTCTCTACATCTACTCGCAGGGTGGTGATCTCGAAGTGCTGCACACCGATGACAGCGGTGACAGTGCCGTGATCGATGCCCGTGGGAATGGCCTTGATATTTGCGGCCTGCAGAAGTTCCATTACCCGCTCAGGGGTCTCCGGCGTCGCGATATCGACGTCGGTGACGTCCAGTCCGAAGACGGCATTCCTGACGCAGCCGCCAACGAACCGGGCTTCCTTCCCGCCCTCATTTAGGGCCGCGAAAACAGCCTGTGTTTCGGGGGCGGTCATCCAGGGTTGTGGTGCTAGCTTGCCGGTGGGCTGCATGTAACTATTCCGATTTCGGCACCATCCGGCCCGGAACGATTTCACCGTCTTTGTTGTAAGGAGCCTGGTACTCTCCCTCTGGAGACATGCCGCCGGTGACGGCGGTTATCACCAGGCCGATGATCATAAGGCCCAATCCTGCAAAAATCAGGCGGAACCATGGGCCCTCACGAACCAGCGCTTGCTTGTCCGGCCCTTCTTTCTTCTTGCTGACAAAGGCAACCCAGCAGAAATACATCAGGCTCGGTAGCAGGATCGGCAAAATGTAAAGCAGGAAGATACGAATCATGAGGTCCTCAATACTTGATATAGGTTGACCAGCATTCCGGCCGTAGCGCCCCAGATGAAATGCTCCTTGTAGGGCATGGCGAAAAACTGTCGTTCTATCCCCTTGTATTCCCTTGCGTGACGCTGGTGATTAGACGGGTCCAGCAAGAAGGCCAGGGGTACTTCGAACACTTCTGCTACTTCGTGAGGATCCGGGTTCAACTCAAAAGGGGGGGTGACGATGGCAACGATCGGTGTGATTCTGAACCCGGTTCCGGTTTCATAATCATCCAGATTGCCAACAATTTCGACATGACTGCGGCTAAGGCCGGTTTCTTCTTCCGTTTCGCGAAGGGCGGTTTCTTCTGGTGATCCATCATCGTCTTCAATGTGGCCGCCGGGAAAACTGACTTGACCCGGGTGTTTGCTCAAATGATCAGTGCGCCGTGTCAACAATACGGTGGTGGTGTCTGCGTGGGCGACAAGCGGAACCAGAACGGCGGCTGGTGTCAGAGGGCTTGAGGACCGGGTGCCGGGATTGAGGAAGTGATCCCCACGCGGTGCGTCGGCCAGAAAGTCACCCGATTTTTCAAGGTTTTCTACCAGCCAGTCTCTGTCCAATGGAGAAAGGGGCAGGGTCATCTCGAAGCCTCTGCATCCAGGTGCCCGATAGGAAAGAACATGCCACTACTCCACACACCGAAATCTTTTTCGTTTTCGACTCCCAATTCCACTAGTTCGTAAAAAACAGGGCGGACGATCTTGGCTTCCAGATTGTCACGCACACCAACATACGGCGAGGGTTCAAGGGTGCTCGGATCGACCTCAATCCTGATCGGGTGATCCGCCCCGGCGCTCATGATGTCGCCGACATTGGTTTCGAAATGCAGAATTTGTTCTTCGCCGTTTCCTTCCACGGTCATAATGGTGGCCATAAAAGGGGCGTCCTCTACCTGTATTCGGCCTTTTTCAAAGGGTGTCTCCAGCCAGTAGACGCCTTGCTCATCTTTTTTCAGCACGGTGGAAAACAGGCGAACGAGTTCTTTCCTGCCAATGGGCGCGCCCTGATGGTGCCAATGGCCTGAGCGGTCGATGCGGATGTCGAACTCACCGCTTGCGGCATCCAACGGCAAATCTTTGGGGAAGGTTTGATTATTGGTTTCGTCGGTCATGGTTTATCCCAATAAGGCTCGGGTCCGTAGCGTTCTGCCAAAAAGTCAACGAACGCCCGCACTTTAGCAGACAGGTACCGGTTGTGGGGATAGACGGCGTAGATTGCCAGGTCGGTTTCCATGAATTCCTTCAGCACGGCTTGCAGGCGGCCGCTTCGCAAATCATCGCTGACAATAAAAGTCGGGCTGAAGAAAACCCCGGCCCCTTCCAGGGCGGCCGCACGCAGGGCATCGCCGTTGTTAGCGCGAATATTGCCGGAAACCTTGACCGATATGTCGGTATCCGGCCCTCTAAAAGGCCATTCATTTTCTTTCAACAAGTAGCTGTACATCAGGCAGTTGTAGTTCTGCAGTTCCTCCGGACAACTGGGAACACCATGTTCTTCCCAATATTCCGGCGTCGCGCAGATCGCCAGACGGAATGAAGCCAGCTTGCGGGCGATCAGGGTTGAATCAGGCAAGCGGATAATGCGAATGGCGAGGTCGTAGCCTTCGTCCAGCAAATCGACGACACGGTCATTCAGGTCCATATCGATGTTGATATCGGGGTATCGGGCTGTGAAATCCGCCAGGGCGGGGGCGACATGCAAGTAGCCGAATGACATGGGCACATTTAGGCGCAAAGTGCCGCGTGGTTCCGTATGCAGGGCGCTGATAGCCTGTTCGGTTTCTTCCACATCCTGAACGATACGCCGGGCGCGCTCGTAAAAGGCCGTTCCTACCTCCGTCGGCGACAGCTTGCGGGTCGTGCGGTTTAAGAGCCTGACTCCCAAATGGTCCTCAAGCTTGGCGATGTGCTTGCTGACCGCCGATTTGCTCATGTTCAAATCGCGTGCGGCTGCAGAAAATCCACCGGTTTCCACGACTTTTGTAAAAACGGTAAAACCGCTCAGGGTGTCCATGTTGGCTGCTTTATAGTTTCCATTAAGGAAACAATTATATTCGAAAATGGTTAATTGTCTACTGTTTTGTGCATACCTATATTCGTTCCCACAGATCACAATATGCTTTGAAGGAGCTTCCCATGACCAATCTTCTCGCCATCACCTCCAGTCCTAATCCGCAGGGCGTTACCAACGGTCTAATTGAAAAATTCGTAGAGACCTTTGCGTCTTCTTCACCCGAGACCAATGTCGTACGCCGTGATTTAGGGCTCACCCCACCACCCCATCTGGATGGAGCCACTATTGGCGCTTTCTTTACCCCGGCCGAGGACGCCGACGACTCGACCCGTCAGCAACTGGCCCTATCCGATGCCTTGGTCGATGAGCTGGAGGCCGCAGACGTTGTCGTCATTGCAGCCCCGATGCACAATTTCGGCCTGGCTTCCGGGTTGAAGTCGTGGATCGATCATATTGCCCGTGTCGGTCGTACGTTCGCTTACACCGATGAGGGGCCCAAGGGTTTGCTTCGTGACAAGAAGGTTTTTGTTCTGGGGGCTCGTGGTGGAGATTATTCCGAATCCAGTCCCGCCCATGGAATGGACTTCGTGACACCCTATCTAAAGACTGTACTTGGCTTTATTGGCCTGGACGATGTGACATTTATCAATGCCGAAGGTGTAGCCATGGGTGAGGAAGGAATCCAAATCGCCCATCAGGAAGTGAAATCTGCCGTCACCGCATTGGCGGCCTGATAGGAACAAGACGGAGAAAGGTCATGGGCAAGCTCATTGAAGGCGTCTGGAGTGACGACGGTTATCGAACCGATAAAACGGATGGTCGCTTCATTCGCTGGGATTCTTCCTTCAGGGACTGGATCAGCGCCAATGGTGAAACCGGTTATCCGGCCGAACAGGGGCGCTATCACCTTTACCTTTCGTGGGCCTGCCCATGGGCTCACCGCACCCTGATTTTTCGTGCGTTGAAAAAGTTGGAAGATGTGATCAGCGTCTCGTTTGTCGAACCCTTGATGCTGGAAAACGGTTGGACGTTCGCACCTGACGGCGATCCGGTAAACGGGGTCGATTTCCTATATGAAATTTACCAAAAGGCGAAGCCCGATTACAGCGGGCGCGTGACCGTTCCGGTGTTATGGGACAAAAAAACCGGAACCATCGTCAACAACGAATCATCGGAAATCATCCGCATGCTGAATTCCCAATTCGATGCCTTCACAGAAGTAAGAGTGGATTTTTACCCGGCAGCCTTCCGTGAGGAAATCGAGGTCGTCAACGACGAGGTTTACGCCAAGGTCAACAACGGCGTGTACCGCACCGGATTTGCCACGACCCAGGAAGCTTACGAAGAAGCCTTTGGTGAGTTGTTCGAAACCCTTGACAGTCTGGAGGACAGACTATCTCGCAATCGCTATCTAGTCGGCGAGAGGATAACCGAAGCTGACTGGCGGCTGTTTACCACCCTGGTTCGCTTTGATGCGGTTTATTTCGGACATTTCAAATGCAACCTGCGCCGCATCGTCGATTACCCGAACCTGTGGGGGTACTTGCGCGAGCTCTATCAGGTTCCAGGCATTGCTGAGACCGTCAACATGGATCAGATAAAAACCCACTATTACGCATCGCATCGCAGCGTCAATCCTACCGGTATTGTGCCCAACGGCCCAGACATCGACTTCACCACGCCACACGGGCGGGAAAAAATGAAGGGAGCCGCCGCATGATCGATATCACTCCATTGGAGGAAATGGGCCACGCCGACCATGGATGGTTGAATGCCCACCACCATTTCAGCTTTGCCGACTACTACGATCCCAATCGCATGGGTTTCGGCCCGCTGAGAGTCTGGAACGACGACTTAATCAAAGCTGGCACGGGCTTTCCCATGCATCCCCATGCTGACATGGAAATCATCACCTATATTCGCAAAGGTGCGATTACCCACGAAGACAATCAGGGCAATTCCGGCGTTACCGAAGCCGGAAACGTGCAGGTGATGAGCGCCGGAACCGGAATTTTTCATTCCGAATACAATCTGGGCGATGATGAAATGGAGTTGTTCCAGATTTGGATCGAGACCGACAGGCCCGGCCACCAACCCCGATGGGATTCGAAAAAATTTCCCGAAGCCGGGCGTAGCGCAAAACTGGAACCATTGGCTTCCGGACGTAACGGGCATACCGGTGCATTGATGATTCACCAGGATGCCGCTCTTTTTGGGTCGACGTTAGAAATTGGTGACCGTGTTAGCCACACTCTGGAACCGGGGCGCAGGGCTTATATCGTCGCCGTTCGTGGCCGGGTACTGGTCAATGGATTGGAAGCTCCACCGCGCGCCGGCATAGCCGTTACATGTGAAACCGACATTCAAATAGAGGCCCTGGAACCCGGCGAAGTGGTACTGCTCGACCTTCCCTAATCGCGTGATTTCGTGACAAACCGGGCTCTCAGCGTTTAGACTTCCCGCAGGCAAATAAAAAAGGGGAACAACCGATGCCTTTCGTCAAACGCGACGAGTCAGGAAAAGTAATCGCTGTCTATTCGGCGGCGGAAATGCCGGGACTGGAACAAGTCAACGCCAATGATCCGCAATTGATCGATTTTCTTTACGACGGCGATCCAGACGCGACCGCCAAGAAGGACATGATCGAGTCCGATTTGGGACTGGCCCGTGTTCTGGAGGATTTGATTGACCTGCTGATTGAAAAAGGCACGTTCCGTTTCACCGATCTGCCTGAACCGGCGCAGCAAAAGTTGCTTGCTCGCCGTGGTTTGCGTAAAGAATTCGCCTACGTTGAAACCCTGTTCGGTGGTGACGAGGGTGATGACTTTCCCGGCAACGACGATCCCTTTTCCTCTGATGACGAGGGCGGGTTTCTTTAAAAGTTGTCGTCCTTCGAACCCCGCGCTTTTTCCACGCAATCTTGAATCTGCCGCGCAAGGTGTTCGCCCGTCATTCCGACGGGGATATTGAATTGCAGGGCGCTCTTTTCTTCCTCCGTCAGGAATGAAGCGAGTTCATGGCGGAAAAGCCGTCCAAGTGCGGAGTTCCTTTTTTCCACTTCCGAAAGCTGTTTTTCGACCTGGAGATTTTCGCGGGCCGATCGGCCCAATCGAACGGATTCTATTCTGGCGATTATTTCGTCGGCGATATCGGCGACATCGCCGGAAACCGGTTGATAGGAACGGCCCAGCGAAAACACCAGATTGTGCAGTCCACAGCTTAAAGTCGCCGGATATCGGGATTGCAGGCCCTTCAGATACCGGGCTGGGGAGGCCAGACACAATATAAAATAGATCAATTCGCAGGCCAGAAATTCGCCGTAGAATCGATAAGGATGTGACGCGTTGAAAAGGGGGTCGTCTTCATTGGAATCAGCTGAGACTTTCTTGAAAATTTTGCCGATGGTTGGCCCCAGACCGTCCGGCCATCCCATACGGTTTTTTCCATCAGAAGAACCGATCCGGCCCATTCGCGCGATGATATCGTTGATGTCGAAGGAAACCCTTTCGGGCAGGTCCAAACCGAGAAATTTATAAAAGTTTCCGGCAACTTCCAGATACAGGATTCGATTGGTTACCAATCTGAAAAAAACCGGATATCCCGGCCCTTCCAGAGCAGCCCGGTATCCCGTTGGGGAAATGGTTAAATTGCGCCCGGTCTCTGCCGCCAACAGGACAAGCATGTCTTCGGCTGTGCGTCCCGTTCCGTCTTCGGCAATGTGAGCCAGTTGCAGGACCAGGTTGGCGATAACGAGGTATATCAAATCAAATTCGCCCTGCTGGCGATGTGGGCGGTCTCTGTCCAGGGCCTGGAAGAAAAGACTGGATACTCCCTTTAGATATCGCGGGTGAAGCATTTCGAAACCGGTTGATTTACACCGGTGCGTGCGCGGACGGGCCAGCTCTTCCAATGTCGGGACATATGGTCCTTGGGAGGCATCTGCGTTTTCGGACTTCAATATATCAAGGGTGCTAACCAGTTGTCCGGCGCGGACGTCGCCCTGAAAATAGGCCTACGTCATGTCATAGAAGATTTGTTCCGCCGGTGTGCCTTCGCGAACCGCGTCCGGAATCATACGTGTTCGCACGGCATCTGACCTTGTTCTCAGATGCCGATATACGGCGATACGTTCTGTCAGGTTTGTAATCTCGTCCATGTGTCATCATGGCATGCAGAGAACCCATGTACAGATTTTTCCGTCCTTGTTTACAGAATAGGTGCTGGTTTCTTTCGAAGACCGGAAAGGGCGTTGCCGGCAATGGCGGCCAGCAGGACAGCGCCACCCAGTAGCGTAAAGAAACCAGCCGTTTCGCCCAGAACGACCCAGACGATTATCGGCCCCAAAATGACCTCGGACATGGACAGCAAAGCCAATTCCGCAGCCGGGACAGCTTTGGATCCCAGGGTGTAAAGAATAAGCCCGGCGCCCACCTGAAACACGCCCAAGGCCATGGCGATCAATATATCGCCACCCGGGACAGCCAGTGTGTATCCGCCGGAATAGCAGACAAACGCTGACACGATCAGGGCGAAAATACCGGCCAGGAAAACGGTAGGCATCATCTCTTCAAGCTTGCCCCAGCGCAAAGCCAGCGTAAAAACGGCAAACCCGAAAGCGGCAACCAGGGCCGCCAGGTTGCCGATCAGGTGCCCGATGGCAATGCCTTCCCAGACCATGATTGCGATCCCAACCAGGGCAACGGCCATGGCGGCCCATGTGGCTTTGCGAACATTTTCCTTGAGTATTATCAGGCCGAGCAGTGCGGCTATGAAAGGGGCCGCAGCGAACAAAAACGCGGCATTGGCGATCGTCGTCACCTGGAAAGAATAGATGCCGCCGCTGAAGGCAAAGACCAGTCCAATTCCGCCGATAATTCCCGCCCAGCCGCTTTTACGTATTGTGGCGAAGGGCCGTCCTGCGGACCGAAAGGAAATGATCAGAAACAAAAACGGCGCCAACGTCAGGGAGCGGTAAAACAGAATTTGCCAAACATTGGCGATTTCGATCATCCGCACACCGATCCCCATGGTCGACCAACATACGCCAGCCAGAAGAACCAGAATGACGCCTCGACGGTAGGTGTGGGCCGTGGAATTTTGGGTGGCTTCGGCAACTTGGGACATAGCCGTTTCTTCTCTGCAGGAATGAAGGAAGGTTTGTCGGGGAATAGAACGGAAAATGATTAAAGGCGTCAATATTCATTAGGCTTGAAGAAGCCCAAAAGCCAGAACAAAAAAGGCACCGCCGTAAAGTTTCGGTAGAATGTTTTCGAGGAGGTTTTCCGGTCAGGCCCATACATCGCCCAGGAAATTATCTACGACTTCACGAAGATTTTCAGCCGGGGCCGAAAGACCTTTACCACTCCGGATAATCTGAATGGCGAAACGAAGCTCCCCCAAAAAATTTAGGGGAGCTTCACGCATTTCTTGCCAAGTTCATCGAACCGGAATGACTTCGCTAAATTTGGTGATTTCCAGCATCTTGTTCACCTGATCGCGGGCTCCGCTCAGCGAAACAGAGATATTCTTTTCTTTTGCCGCTTCGCTAACCAGTAACAATAAACCCAAACCGGCTGAGTCTATGAATTCCAGTCCTGAAAGATCGATCGAACAGGAATTAGGACCGGGCTCCTGAAAAGAACCGGTGATTTCCCGGAACAATTCATGATCGGAAAACGTCAGGCGCCCCCTTAGGTTCACCTGGCGTTGATTGCCATCATTGTTGAAGCTGTATTCCATTTTTCTTCTCCAAAGATAACTTATTTAGTGAAACACGTGTGTTCCGGTTGTTTATGCAGCCTTCACGGTGTTCAGGAAGGTATCGACGACGTTTCGAAGGGATTGTGTCGGCTCCTCCAGGTCCTCTCCACCCCAGATAACCTGAATCGCAGCACTGTAAGATGCCGCTGAAGAACGGCTGACATCGGCTACGGCGTTTGAGACCAGATTGGCGTCCTCGCTGACTTCGCGGATATTACGGGCGATTTCCTGTGTCG
>CAZBEC010000017.1:0-84699 GCA_964490815.1 uncultured Thalassospiraceae bacterium | reverse complement strand
ATATTCAAGCGGGACTGGTAGACGTTGTTGTCGTTTACAAGATTGACCGGCTGAGCCGGTCGTTGATGGATTTTGCAAAGCTCGTCGATATTTTCGATCGGCACAATGTGACGTTTGTGTCCGTTACCCAATCATTCAATACGACCAATTCCATGGGACGGCTGACGCTTAACATTCTTCTCTCATTTGCACAGTTCGAACGGGAAGTTTCGGGAGAGCGCATTCGGGACAAGATCGCAGCCAGTCGGAAAAAAGGCCTTTGGATGGGGGGCAATGTTCCCCTTGGTTATGACGTGAAGGACAAAAAGCTCGTCATCAATGAAGACGAAGCCAAAATCATCAGGATGATCTTCGACCGGTTTCCGACGGTTGGGTCCGCTACGATCTTGGCAAAAAGGCTAGCCGAAGAAGATGTCAGGACCAAAAAGGGTCGCCTTATTGATAAGGGCTATATGTACAAGCTTCTCAATAACGAAACCTATCTCGGAAAGGCCGTCCACAAAGGCACCGCGTATCCCGGCGTTCACGAAGCGATCATCACTCAGGAACAATGGGACAAGGTGCGGACCATTCTGAAGCGGAACCCACAACGGCGAGCAGGCAATTCTCGTCGGCAAGTTCCAGCCCTGCTGAAAGGCATCATCTTCGGGGCCGATGGGCGCGCAATGACGCCGACCCATACGAAGAAGAAAAATAACCGCCTGTATCGATACTACGTGGCGTCACGACTTCTGAAAGGAGAAAACCCTCCGGGCATTGTAAGAAGCGTTCCCGCTGGTGAAATTGAGGCTGCTGTCATCGACCATGTTCGCGGACTGCTCCGAGCCCCAGAAATCATCGTCGCCACCTGGAGGGAGGCTCACAAGTTAGACGAAACGATCTCAGAAACCGAAGTCAGGGAGGCGCTTCAAGATATGGATCCGATCTGGGATGAGCTTTTCCCTTATGAGCAGGCCCGGGTTCTTCAGTTGTTGGTCGAGCGGGTTGAAGTTCATCCTAGTGGACTGGAGGTCAAGTTCCGCATGGATGGCCTCGAAACTCTTGTTGCTGAGATCAGGGAAAGCCTCAAAAGCCGAGAGGCTGCCTGATGTCCAAAACAAGGCTTAGTCCTGATGGGAAAACGATGACCGTCAGCATTCCGATATCCTTCACAGTACGTGGAGGACGGAAGCTGGTGGTTTCTCCAGATGGGTCAGATTGGAAAAATCCTCGTCATCGGATCGACAACACCATGGTCAAAGCTTTGGCTCGCGCTTTCCGGTGGCAGCGGCTTCTTGAAAGCGGGCAGTACGCCACGATCGAAGAAATAGCCACTGCTGAGAAGATCAATACATCCTACATCAGCCGCATTTTGCGGCTGACTTTGTTGTCACCGGAGATTGTTGAAATGATCCTAGACGGTCGCCAGCCGACGGCCATGACACTCAAAAGCCTTGAAAAGGGCTTTCCTGTTTGTTGGGGAGCGCAGCGTCAATTACTTCAGAAAGCCAATTAACCCACAACATGTGGCCAAAGCGACTGGGGGTATATGGCCTCATAGTGTATGATCTCGAGAATCAATTAGAACACAGTTTCTCGACTAAGGTTGTCACAATGGAAATAAACGGAAAAATTATTGAGCTCTTGCCCGAAAAGTCGGGGGAGTCCGCAAACGGACCATGGCGCAAGCAAGAGTATATTTTAGAAACCGATGGCCAATACCCCAAAAAGGTCTGCTTCATGGCCTGGGGCGATAAGATTGACCAATTCGATATCAAGCAAGGTGAAAACCTGGTTGTTTCCGTTGACCTGGAAAGCCGCGAATATAACGGCCGCTGGTATACTGATGTTAAGGCTTGGAAGGTCTCAAGGGCTGGTGAAGGCGCAGGCGAGAGTTATCCGTCAGATCCGCAAAGCTTCAATAATTCGCAGCCTTCAAGCGCACCCGTTCTAGATGACGACGTAATTCCGTTTTAGTTTTTTATGTCCGATACAATGCTGCCCGATGGCACAGATGCCCTTATGGCGGAGCTCAGTTTTAGCGAGGTTATGCGCTTAATTGAGCGAACCGCAAAATGGGTCGACCCACAAACTTTCAAGTTGCTTCCGGTTTGGTATCCCGAGCACGCGCGACGAGGCTTGCTCTATAAATCAAACTGGTCTGAACCTTTGATGAACACCAACCGCCAAACTGGCGAGAGTGTCCACAAAGCTGAAGCGAATATTTATGCCAGCAAAGCCCTGTGTTCTGCCCTTGGCTTAGGATCAAATAATAGACCGAAAGGGTGGACGTGTTGTCACATCTGGGGCGTTGATGATCCTTCGTATCAAATGGCTAACTTGACTGTACAAGACCCAAAATTCTTTTCCTGTGTCGCCAATATGGTCTTGCTGCCGACCCCTTTGAAAGCGTTCACCGATGTTGTTCCGGAAGTTAAGAATATGCTGCGTATTTGTGCATCCAACACATACGGCTGGCAGTGTGATCACGAACAGATGGCAGACATAAACAAAGGCCTAAACGCATGGGCTGATTGGACGCATTATCCCAGCAGTTGGCCGCGAGAGCCTCAATCAGGGGTGCCGATGGGCGTTATGCCTTTGACGGCCAAGATTGAAGCAAGCGCCGAGAGGCGTTGGGAGCGGATCCAAAATGATATGAGAAATGCAGGGCGGCATTACCCCCGAGAAAGTGTCCAGAAAGTGATGGATTATTGGGGGCTAGACCTAAACTCACCTCTCGAAAAATTTAATAAAGCCCCTTTGTAATTCTGATCACATAATGTTGCGGATGCCGAAGGGGTTGCAAACCCTCTCTGGAAGAGAGGCACTTTTCATACTTGGAACCATGAGCTTAAGCGCCGTACCAATTACTCAAGGTCAACAGCTTGAGAGAGAATTGGCCGGTAGAGAGAGATTTTGGAGAGATTGGCTTAAACCGAGGTCAACAGCTTCATCTTGAAAGTGGCGCGGAAGCTGGGATTTTCTGCGGCAACCGTCTTCCAGAGAGACAGTTGCCGCTAGAAAAATGGCGGAGGGAGAGGGAATCCTTGTTAACCAATCCGGCAATATTGCTGATAAGTGAACCAGCGGAAATCAGCCATTCATCCACCATCTAAAAACCGCCCAGCATTCATAAGTGCCCCACTGTGACAACCGTTGTGACGACAATAAATCCAATCAAAGCACGATAATCATCATCGCCCATCAAGATTCTGGATTTACGATGAAGCATATGGAAACAGGGCGCAAAGCCCCTGTGGAAGCCGTTGACGCTGGCGGTGGGGCACTTATTGGGGTGGATTACCTTAGGGCATCTTGGGGCACTTAAGCGGGCAATATGAACCCAAGTGGATGAATCACGCCCCTAAAATAAGGACGTGACATCCGTTGTGACCGGAGCGAAGATTTAATCTGGATAAGGCATAAAAAAACACAGGCAAAGCCTATGTTTATGGGTAGTGATGGCGGAGGGAGAGTCCGCCATAAATGGCTTAATTTAGCCATTTAAATAGTAATTTATAAATTTACCCACAAATTCGCCCACAAATGAGTCAGCGTATCTGACAACATTACGCGCTTACCACGTTTATGGCTGGCAATCCGACCTACAGTGCAGAAATACCCTAAAAATAGACCAATTTCTGCACTGTGACGCCCCCGTAATCGTGTGTTTTAAAGGTCCGTATGAATTCGAGCGGAAGGATACGGATTATGACAAAAGTACCAGCAGCAAACCTAACTACCATTCAACGTGTGAACTGGCGGGTCAACGACTTTTGCCTCGCTCACGGCATCGGGCGGACCACCTTTTATGAGGAGGTTAAAAACAAGAGATTAAAGGTCTTTAAGATCGGCAGCACCACACTCGTTACTGATGACGAGGCTAAAGCATGGCAGGCGCGGAGGCTGTCAGCGTGATTCCTACCGACATTTTTTCGTTGGGATTGGCGGCAGGTTTCAGCAGATCGCGAAGGGGCCTCCCCTCTGATCGCGCAACGTATGCCCCGCCTTGTGTATGGGGTACTTACGCAAATATTCGCGGTTCCAAAAATAAAAAATTCAAGAATCAGGAACTCTGATAATGGTTGAACTCTCCAAGCCACTTAACGCGGCCAAGGTGCTATCAAAAAAGCCTGCGTACATCAGCGACAGCAACCCGCGCGGCTCGTTCGTGGACGAAATACGCAGCTATGGATTCCAGAAAGTCCCAGCCACGCCGGTCATCGGCAAGGTCGAGCGTATCGTTGCGCCTGACGACAAGAAGGGCAAGCAAAGCGGCTGGTACTTCTACAACGAAATTCCCGACGACTATCAACCCGGCGCTTTCATCGGCATCGGCGTATTCGGTTCGTGGAAGAACAACCCTGAGCGCGTCGTCTGGTCATCCAAGCGCAAAGACGCGATGTCTTCAGCCGAGGCCGCTCGCTTCGAGGAACAGTTAAAAGCCGAAAAGATGGCGCGCGAAGAAGAACTAAAACAGCGCCGCGCAGAGGCCGCAGAGAAGGCCAAGTCGATCTGGAAGGACGCGACGACAGCGCCCGACGAACACCCGTACCTTGCGGGCAAAGATGTACACGGACACGGCGTTAAAGTATCGCGCGGCAAGATCATTGTACCAGTGAAGGAAAACGACGAACTGGTATCGCTGCAATTCATCGACACGCACGGCGGCAAGAAGTTCCTGGGCGGCGGCAAAACCAAAGGCTGTTCGTTCCGGATCGAAGGCAAGTACGACGTTGTTTACGTCTGTGAGGGCTTCGCGACCGGCGCAACCCTGCATGAAGTTACCTTCGCGACCGTCTATGTCGCGTTCAACGCCGGTAACTTGCTCGAAGTCACCAGCGCGGCGAAGGACGCGCACCCGGATTCGGAAATCGTCATTGCTGGCGACGACGACCATAGCACTGACGGCAACCCCGGCAGATCGAAGGCCGCAGCGGCAGGCGATGTCATGCGCTGCAAGGTGATCTTCCCCGAGGTCGAGGGCGACGATACTGACTTTAACGACATGGCGAGGGCCAAGGGTGAGGAGGCGGTGAAGGATCGCATAGCGAGTCAGTTGGCCGCACCGGGAGTGAGTTTGTTCGGTGGCGAGCCGCTTGACCTTCTATCCAAATTCAATCCTATGGAGTTCCCGGTGGAAATTCTACCGCCAGTGCTTCGTGATGTCACCCGCGAGCAGTCTGAACTTATTGGCTCTGACCCTGCTATATTTGCATTGTCGGCTCTTGTTGTCTGTGCCTCGGCAATCAGCGACAAGTTAAAAATTCAACCCAAGCAACTCGATTCAACGTACACGGATTCAGCGCGGTTATGGGGTGCGATTATGGGGCCACCATCAACGCGAAAGACGCCCGCCATTGGCAAAGCGATGGGGCCGGTAAAAGCAATGCAAGTACAGTGGACTCAGAAAGATGCTCCCTTGCTCGCTGAGTTCGTCCTTAAAGAAAAAATCTACAAGGCCCGCGAAACGGCGTATGTCAAACGTCAGGCGAATAAAACGCCGGAAACAAAAAACACCCCGCCAGACAAGCCCGAAAAGCCGCCCAGTCGCCGCACATACGTAGAGGACATTACCGTTGAAGCCCTTTCAGGCGTGCTTGCCGATAACGACCGGGGAATATTGACCTATGCGGACGAGTTGAGCGGCTTCTTCGGCAGCTTCGGTGCTTACAACCCAGGTAAAGCAAGCAAGGACCGAGCGCATTATTTGGAACTTTGGAACGGCGGGCCTCGTCAAGTAGACCGGGTAGGAAGCGGCAGTACGCTGGTGCCGAATTGGGGTAGCTGCCTATTGGGCGGAATCCAACCGGAACCGATGCGGAAGATAGCCAACAAGATTGAAGACGACGGCCTGCTGCAACGCTTCCTGCCGGTTATCTGCCGGGACGCAAAAATGGAAATTGATCGCCGCCCGGACATGGACGCTATCAACGCATACAAAAATCTTGTCCAGACACTCTATTGGTACGAACCGCCAGACGAGCCATTAAAGCTATCTGCTGATGCGCAGGTCATTCGTAAGAAGTTTCTGGAGTTTGCCACACAGGCAGGAGTCTTGGGCGCTCTAAGTCCAAAATTAGGCGCTCACCTTGGCAAGTACGGGGGTATTTTTGAGCGCATGTTACTGGTGTTTCATGTTGTTGAATCGCTCGGCGCTGGAACCTGTGTGCCAAACACCATATCGGAGCAAACAGCCGCTATCGTTTCTGATCTGATGCGGAAGTTCTTCTTCTCCCATGCAGCAGCTTTCTATCTGGACATACTGGGCGATACGCCGGATCACACAGCGGCCCAGGCGGTCGCAGGATACATCCTTGCATCAGGGGCCAGTGAAATTACAAACAGAATGTTGCAGGCCAACGTACGACAGTTGCGTGAATTCAACCAACGTGAACGACAACGCATTATGGACACCCTAACTATGTCCAGTTGGGTTGCTCCTGTTGAGTCAAACAAACCGAGCGGACCGACAAAATGGACAGTCAATCCGCGTGTCCATGAGTTATTTAAAGCCCGCGCCGATCAAGAGAGGAAGAAACGAGACACCGCGAAGGAGGCGATCAAGGCAACTGTCCGAGATATACAGGGTATATATGTTGACGATGTTGACGGGGATTTTGATCCCAAATGACTCGATTTGTTGACAATGTTGCTTGCGCGCGGGGAACCAAAAGTCATTTTTTATATATCATCATAAATGAAATAAATTTCTCTCTAGGGGCCAAACTCGTCAACATTGTCAACAAACCCAATTGGCATGTCGTGCACCCATGAACGCCGCTCCAACCCAAATTCAAAAACGAAAAAAGAAGGCGGCAGATCGCAAACGCCAGCGTGATGCAATCAAAGGCGGGCGGAAGCCGATACCGGGCGGGACGCTGGTAGACATAGACACGTTCGAAGCGTTGGTGGCGCGAGCGGAAACTTCCGGCATTACTTTTGGCGAGGTTATCGACGCGATGGTTAATGAGTCGCAGATCGAACCAGAAGCGCTTTCAGTCATGCCTGACCTTCAAGAAGCCCTGTGCGTCGATACTTCCGCCGAAGTGATTGGGATTGTTATTACAGCAGTTGCGGCCAATAACCCAATTTTACAGACAATAAAGCGACGGACGTTTGGCGATGATGTCGCGTGCGACACGGGCGACCATAGACACATTGTACAATCTCCGCACGCCTACTCGACCAGCCGGTTAAAGAGGCAGTAATGGAGATTAACATGAACGATAAGACTAAGAGCCTCTATGCGGCGTTGGTTGCTTTGAACGAAGTACCGTACGGCGACATTCATTTTGCTATGGATCGGAAAACTACCCTTGCTTGTTTGCGCTTAGCATCACGATGTGCTGGCGAGGCGGGCGACCGTTGGCGTTTTCGGGCTGAAAAAATCCGCGACTTTTATGCTGGGGTAGGTCGCAAATTAATCGCAAAGGAAGATCGCTATCAATATTCGCGGTTAATTGATTCGGCGGATCACGCGGAATCTGCTTCGGCAAGTTTTCGCGAGATTGATGCGCTAATTTTAGAAATGGAACGGTTGTTACCGTGGCGGGGCAACCCAAAGGGGAATTTGCAATGAAACCTGATGATACAGGGAAAAAACAGGATACTCGGTTCAAACCTGGGGTTTCGGGAAACCCGAAAGGAAGGCCGAAAGGGAGTCGGTCGAAGCTATCCGAACAATTCCTAGATGCTCTATGCAGGGACTTCGACGAATATGGTGTTGCGGCCTTAAAAACCGTCCGTGAGAATGATCCTGCTACCTACGTCAGAACAGCGGCATCATTGATTCCGAAGGAGGCCCGTCTCGAAATTGCAAACGATCTTTCTCGTCTCAGCGACGAGCAGTTAGATTCCAAGATAGAGGCTTTGGAAAAAAGTTTAGGATTAAAAACGGTGGCGATTGATGGGTAGCAAGTGCCGAACAATCAATCCTGAATACGCTGTAAGCGTATGGTCCGGACTTCCAGATGCCAGCGCGAAGGCCCTTGGAATGACACCGCTGGAATTGGTCACAATGGCGGAAGCTCCGTTTAAAGCGATACTTTATGCCCTGCCTCTCGAAGCGCTCGATCTGATTAGTGAGGGAACAACCGACGAGTTTCAACTAGGCATGGCTCGCGTTCCGGAATCAGTCTGGGCAGAATTTTATGCGCTCACTTACGGCATTGACCCGGACGAATATCTTGATGTCCCGGAATCAGATCGTCGCGGATGGTTGGAATTTTGGAGCGATCTTCCGTTGAGCGTTATGGAAAAGCTGACGCCGTACCAACTGAATGTTTATTACGAAAGTATCTTGGACGGAGAAGACCGCCGTCACTCTCTGGCGTTGGCGTCCGTATCTCCGACTGAACGACCTGACGATTCTAAAGTTATCGCCGCCCAGCCGGAGGTAACGGCATGACCACGCCGTCCCAATGTTGCTCACTTGCCCAGGCATTCGTCTGTCAAGGCGTCAATGGCATCGCGCGCCATATCTAATAGGCTGGTTGTCGTGGCGCGATCACCATTGTCATTGGCTAGGTGCGCCCCTCGAATGAGCGCGGATATGTTTAGGACACCAGTGTCGTTGTTGGTCTGCCGTGTGGAAATTGTCTCAGTCATAGCGTCTCTCCTGTTCAAGTTATAAGCCGACTCTGGCACCGCGCCGAGGCTCAACACAAGCCAGATAAATCTCAACAAATTGCGAAAAAATTTAGCTTATCTCAACGCGATTGCGCTCAGATCAATAGGCTGTTGAGGTTTAATAAACCCGCACCGTATTTCAAATAAATCTCGCTTTCTGCTATAATGTCCTCGCGGGCTTGGTGAGCAGAGTCGGAGGACACTGTAGCAACCGAAGACCGGGAACCCTGTTCAAGAAACTCGGCAACCGTTAGGTATTCTGGTGGAGCGCCCAGGCCCAAACCCGTAAGCAGCCTCAGCGCGATATTTTTACTCAAACCAACTGTTTTGAGCTACGCAGCTAGCATCTATTGGATTCAGCGTATCTAAGCAGAACCAACGGCATGGCGCTTTTTGCGGATGAAAGAACTAAACATCCGGTACGGAGCGTGAAGCAGGTAATATGGGGAAATCACTAAACAAATAAGTCCAATGACCAAAGATGCAGCGCAAACAACACACATATCGGCTAGTGGCTCTAAGACGCTGTACCTGAAATACATGCCCACGTTCGAGTACCTTAGTCGATAGCGCCATGTTAATTCTGGTTCGGTTCGATTGGGATCAACATACGAAATCCGGGGGAGGGAATTAAAATGTTCAATTTCTTCAGCGGTGGGTGGCGGCGGTGGTGTTGGAAGCGCCTTTAATGATTCAGGGATAGGTTCATCGGCGGGAATATCATAGAGAAGGCGAACTTCTTCATCGTATTTCTTCGCTCGTTTTGTGACAGACGCGGGATACCAGTGCCACCATCGACTTCCTGGCTTTGGATCGTCTTCAACTAAACACGCGCGAAATGGAGGAAGTTTGTTCATGCCCGTTCCTTTGAGGTAACCGTACTCCCGAATAGTAAACGTTTTATGAGTGCGCCACTCCGGTTGGACAATCGCTTCTTCTGCCGAAAGCTGCGCACCATCGAATCCGGAGAGGCGGTTGAATTCCGTATCGAAATGCATGTGGCGCGTCACGCCGCTATGGGCCGCAAACGGACTTTTGGCTGGTTTTTGTGGTGTTAGGGGTAGGCGGGGCCGGTTGTGTTGTCACTGCGGGCTCTCAGCGGGAAGGCTGCAATACTTGCGATGAATTCTATTGTTAAATTGCCACCCCAGATGGCGATGTGATCAGCTTTATCTTGCTATTGCGTTTTTTATCGAAAATGGCTTCGATGAAGAAATGGGCGAGGCCGTTCAATATTTTTGAACGCCGCACTCGTTTTTTAATGGAAAATTTTACTCATGATTTCTTTCAGTGTTTCTGGGCTAAGCTCAGTATTCCCATATCCCAGAGCTTCTGCAAACCGCCACTCCCCAGAAGGTGTAGACATAAAACAAATCGTTGCGGGTTCTTCCCCGCCCCAATGGAAGAAATAAAGATCGCGGTCAAAAACTTCCTGAAAGAAATCCGCTACACAGTTTCGCATCAAGCGTCCTTCTGCCTCAAGCTCGGTAAAATTCTCTATAGGCCTAAGTGGAGCCTCGACCTTGAATGGCAGTGGTGGATAGGAAATATTTTTTTTACCTTTTTCCATCCAGTTTGCGGCCCACATATCAACGTCTCTTATTGACCGTAACTTTCCGAATGCCTTCGCCGCTTCCTGGACCTGTACTGGCGTTATGTTTCTTATTACGCAATTTATTTTATTTGATAAATATTCAACGGAATTGCTGTCATCTACTAAGATCGACAAATTTGGGTGTACGAAATTCGCTGGCAAATTATTGATCGCCTGTACTAATTCTGGTGAAACTTGTTCTGAATTCCGCATAGCTGCATTGGAATTGGGGCTAGAGATCGCCTCAAGAGCATTCTTAACGCCTTCCCATGTGATGTCGGGTGATAGTTTGCTAATTATCCGAATTTCAGATCGAGTAAATTCTCGTTTCAACATTTGTCTAAGCACATCTTGACGATTTTGATGTGCGATCATTTCACCAAATTTGCGGCGGTGCGTCCGGGAATGCTCCTCCTCGGAAAATAGTGCGGCAAAGCATGTCCCGGTGTACCCCAAGTTATCCGTTTCACGTTCAGTGAAGAGAAACCTCCAAAAACTAGGAATTTGATGGCAGAGATCGAGGGCAAGCCATTGTTTTGCCCCATACGGCAGAACTAGTTTTTGCAGTAATGTCGGTATGGTTTGCAGGTATGAAGCGAAGCTTAAATTTGCACCATTCCCTACTATCAACTGACGGGGTTCGTTTAAGTCAAGGTAATGGAGCGCGCTGATCTGACTCGCTTGCACGTACTGAGGCGGAGCAAAAAAAATCGGCCAATCTGGCAAGATTTCCTTTGTGGCATGGGGCGAGCAAGATTCGTCAACGAACCAGCAGCCAAACAGCTTGTGCCAATGTCCATAAATGACATACCGCTTTCCGAATCTCTCAATCAATCCATCACGGGCAGGACGATAGGTGGAACAAACCGGGGTCGCGCGTCGGTCATAACTTTGTTCAAATGGGAAGTTGATCTGTTCCATACAGCACCTACGCACACAATCGTATTTCGTGAGTCACTCTACCCAATGCGGCACCTGGTGCCGTATCTTCATTGACCTGCCGTTTTTTGCATTTGAAGGTAATGAGATCATTTAATCTGCTTGATAAAATCAAGATGGTCGTTGACGTAGTTATTAATAATTGGGGCAGCCCCTGCGAGTTTCAACATCTGGCCTTTACCACCTGAACCTGTAACGCATTCAAATAAATGAAGTAAAAGTGTGATTGTAGGGTTGCTGGGCGTTGAGGGTTGAGGAATAAAGATACCTTCTAGGAGGGAGTAATATTCTTGGTATCGCCGTTGATATTCGCTGATAGCAACGTTTGATGAGATGGCTTCTTGCGACGAGGGGATGCTTTTTTCAATCACCCTTCTGGAAAATCCATCAAGTATTTCCTCTTTGTCATTGTCTTTACCCAACATTAGAAATGCAGAGGTTGTAACTGTGGCAGAGAAGTAAGTGATTTCTAGCAATCGAATTGAGGCTTCCTCACAGGAGAGAACTTCACGAAATGTCCTGTATATCAACGATTGACCACCAATAGTTTGATTGGTCAATGCGGTAATGGTCTTCGATTTATTGTTTCCAAGAGGCCACACTGAAAGCTCCCCTCCATATTATTGTCACGAAACCATTGTGAACAATGAGATATAACGATAAGTAGAAAAATCTAGCAATCAGTTTCTTGCGTAAACTGTTGACAGTTTAAAAAATCGACTCAAGACTCCAAAACTTACTATGTTCGCGTCAAACTTGTTATCTACAGCGACACACAGTCTTGCTTCCGTTACGATGTCCAGCAGCACAGGAGGCTGCACATGATGCTAACAATCGAACGAATAGCCATCGGTATGCAGTACGTTATTCCGGGCGCAGAGCGGGCACCTAGGCCGCGCAGGTGTGTGTTTATAGCTGATGGCGACCAGTTGGTAATTCCTGGGGCAGAGCGTATTTCGACGCGGGCGCATCTGGCGCGGTTGGCAGAGAAGCCGATAATGCCGCGCCGTGGTCAGGTCGGGCTGCTGGGAACTGCTTTGTTTAGAGGGTGATAATGACTGAAGGCAAACCAATCAAACCAACTATCAGGGCGGGCCTAAAGGGAAACCCTGGAGAGGTTGAGTTTTCTTCCTTCGAAGAGGTGGAAGCTTGGGCAACAGCAGAAGTAAGTGCGTGGTCTCGGAATATTGAGTGGAGAGTCAACCAGGAAATCGTAGAACTTATAGAACAGCAAAGAACTCCCGCAAAAGAACTGCTTGAGTTGGCGCAAGCGGCATTAAGCGAAGATGCAGATACAAAATCCATTAGGTCCAAAATCGAAACGTGTTTAAAGGCATATTCAAAAGGGGAATGTCTTCATCGAGAAAGTGCTATTGGCGAAACGATTCTTTCTTACATCACGAAAAAAAAGGCCGACGCCCCTACCGTTGTTGGGGGGCTTGCTGCTGCCTTGGGCTATGATGATGTTATCCGTTCTCTGGAAACAGACCTGGCGACATTTCAAAAGTTCATTACAGGTTTTTCTGCGATCAAGTCCTTGGCGATGCCCACCAAAAGCCGTGTGGTGGCACTTGCGCGAAAATTCCAAAATGAAGCCGATGCCCTAAGCGGGCAAACCGAAGCGCTCAACGTAGCCACTAAAGCTGCACGTGAAAAGTCGGATCAAATTCTGGAAGACCAAGACCAGCAGTTTGCTACACAAATGGCAGAGTACGACGAAAAGCTCAAAAAGCTGATTGAAGATTACAATACCGGCATGAAACTCCGGGCTCCCCGTGATTATTGGGAGACAAAATACGATAGCCATAAAGGCAAGGGGCTCGGCAGTTTGGCGCTCTTCCTTATTGTCGCCGGGGGGGCTGTTGTGGGAGCTATAGCACTTGGCCCAGATTGGCTAACTAAAATTTCAAGTTCCGGAAAAGAATTGCCCTGGGGCGCTACGGTCGCCGTCACCGCGTTGCCGGTGGTTTCTGCTTTGTGGATTATGCGCCACTTGTCTCGGTTGTTTGTTTCACACTTCGAACTGAAGGAAGATGCTGCGATGCGTCAAACGATGGTGGAAACCTTTATGGCAATGTCCCATCAACGGGAAGCACAAACGTCCGAAAACGAAATGCTACTTGTCCTAAATGCACTGTTCCGTCCAGCAGAGACAAAGCCAGATGATTCCGGACCTCCAGCGGGTTTGCTGGAAATAATGCGGGGAAAAGATAGATAAGAAAGCGCCTCACCATCTTGCTCTTCATAATTCTCTCCGTTCCGTCAATGGCCCTCGCCGACGTAACCGGCCCGGCTCGCATCGTTGACGGCGATACAATCTGGATCGGCGAGATCAAGATAAGACTCCACGCCATAGACGCACCGGAAGCCAAGCAGGAATGCAAAGACTCCAACGGCAATACCTGGATGGCAGGGCAAGACGCAACTGCGTATCTCGAGTCTCTGACCAACGGCAAGGAGGTATCATGCTCGGAACACGGCAAGGACAAGTACGGGCGGATAATTGGCTCATGCGAAGTCGGCGACCTGGATATTAACCGGGCTATGGTTGTAGCTGGCCTGGCGCGGGCGTATCGGCAATACTCGGAAAGGTACTTGTACGAAGAACACCACGCCATGCGGAATAAGGCTGGGATATGGGCCGGGGAATGTAGAGCGCCGTGGGATTGGCGGCGGCGATAAATTTTAGTAAGGGGTTTTATTGTGAGAATATTTGGCCCGTTTGGCTGGCTGGTTGTTCTTATTAGTGGGCTGATATTTGCAGCATTTTATTTTTACACCCAAGCTGATGTAAACGAGTGCATTGCATATGCGGGGTCTCGGAAGGATGTTGAAAACTGTCAGTCAAACGCAACCTCTTGGGCTTTCTTACTTATGATAAGTGTATGGATCGGCGGAGGAATTGTTCAAAGTTTAAATAATAAATATGGGCTAAACCGCAAATATGAAGAAGAAGAAAACGAGCGGCGTCGTCTAGAAGGCATAGCAAATAGAAAAGCCCGAAGCCCAAAACTTTTTACCATCAGCGTGGAGGAGGCAGCAAAAGAGTATGACGTCTCGCCGAGTACAATTCGCAAGTGGTTGAGAGAGGGAGAAATTGAAGGCCACAAAGGCGATGACAATCGTTGGTACGTTTATCGGGATTAACCTCGACATCTACGCCAGCGCCAACGAACTCATAAAGCAACATGGGAAAGATGCTCCAATCCATGCAGCCATGCGGGCCGATAAACTTCTGGATCAAGGTGATTTGAACGGTGTAGCTGTGTGGAAGCGGATACTCAAGGCGGCAGATGAACTGTTGTCTGAGGAAGTTCCAGATGATGCCACGGTCAACTGAATACCCAGCCCAACTTAGTCATTTCTTCTTTTTCTTCTGCTTACGGTTTCTCGGAAGTCGACCTTCGCTGCGTAGCATATTTACTGTTTTGTGAAGTTTTGCTTCAAATCCATCATCTACGCCAAAACCAAGCGCCACAAAGCATTCTTCCGCAAAGATATGAAACTCAGGCATCCTTTTCATTCCGTCTAGATCGCTGCTCGTTTTTACAGGAAGCCCAGTGAACTTGATGAATATCTCACCAAGCCTGCAAACCAAGTTTCGGAAATAGTCATCCTTCAATCGACCAGATTTAAGTTTCTCTGGCACTCCGTGAAGAAGTGTCTCGAATTGAATGCAGTTTGTCTCAATGCGCTCTACAGCATCTTCTAGATAAGGCGGGGCATCTATTATGATGAGTTCTTTTCTATCTTCATCCACGCATTTAGTGCCGTAGAGTTTTTTTACGAGGGCAATTTGCTCTTCTGTTGTGTTGAGAAGGCGTTTTACAAGGTCACGCTGCTTAGCTAGTGAAGGGTCAAGATCGGGGTGAAGAGTCTTGTCACCCCTACAAGCAGATAGTTCCCGCTCCATTTCTTTAAGGTCCGCACCGTCTTTATATTTGATGCAGTTTTTTACAGTTTGAAATGCCCACATTACTGTTCGGCCTTAGCATTAATTGATACGACTGATGCGCCACCAACGCCCTCGAGATTGCTGCAATACTCCGCCCAAGCGTCCATTAACTTTTGGCGCTTATCTAGCATGTCTCCGCGCCGATATGCCGCCTCAACCTTGTCGCCAACGACGTGAGCGAGAGCCATTTCCGCAACCTCGTTCGGATAGTTGGTTCGCTCTGCCACCCAGTCGCGGAACGTCGAGCGGAATCCGTGGCCCGTCAGATCGCCGCGTTTCATCCGTTTGAGTAGTTGAAGGAATGCCATATTCGACAGCGGCCTATTTCGTTTGCCGCCTGGAAAGACATAGTTGGAGACTGCAACGTCTTGCATCTTTTGCAAGACCGCCTTAGAGGCCGCAGAGAGGGGAACGCGATGTTCCTTGCTGCCTTTCATGCGTTCAGCAGGAATAACCCACACTGCCTTGTTGAAGTCGATTTCATCCCATGTTGCCCCGATCACTTCACCGGTCCTGGCTGCGGTCAGTATCAAGAATTCAAGTCCCCGCGCCGAAACCGATTCTTGCTTGCGCAACGTATCCATGAACGCTCCGGTCTCAGAATAGGGCAGTGCCGCGTGATGTTTTATCCTTTGCACTTTCGCCCGCTTCGGCAACAGGTTTTCCAGATGCCCTTTCCATCGTGCCGGGTTCTCTCCGGTGCGGTATTTGCGCGCAGATGCCCAGTCAAGAACAGCCTCAATCCGGCCTCTAACACGGCTGGCGGTTTCCGTCTTAGTCACCCAGATAGGTTCGATCACTTTCGTAACGAGGCCAGTGTCGATGCTTTGAACTGGCAGATCGCCGAACACTGGATAGACGTAGGTCTTTAGTGTGTTTTGCCATTGACTCACATGCTTGACGTTTTTCCATCCGGCGCTGTGCGAACTGATGTACTTCTCGGCACACGCCTTGAACGTCATAACCTTGGCGGCGTCGGCTTGTGCTTTACCAAGCTTGAGTTTGCGGGCTTCAATGGGGTCAAAGCCGTCGCGCAACTGTTTACGACAAAGCAAGGCCTCGTCTCTCGCCTCGGCTAAAGAGATAGTGTGCAATGAGCCAAGGCCCATTTGCCGAGACTTCCCATTCAGCATGAAGCGGAACAGCCACGATTTAGCCTCGTTGTCACTTACCTGTAGATACAGCCCGCCGCCGTCAGCGTAACGCCCACGCTTAGTTTTGCTTGCGAGGCTTCGCGATGAAAGTCGATTAATGCTTCGCGCCATGTTATAAACCCACAAAACAACCCACAAATACTGCACGGATTATAGCGAACGCTCGCAAACACGTCCAGACAGAAAATGACTAAAAACGTAGGTTATGTACGGGATATTCGAATGACTGCGAACACTAAAGAACTGGAAAATGGCGGAGGGAGAGGGATTCGAACCCTCGATACGGTTTCCCGCATACACGCTTTCCAAGCGTGCGCCTTCAGCCACTCGGCCACCCCTCCACAGGGTCTTGCAAGACTTGACTTGTAAATCATCCAAGGCGGCGCAAATTAACCGAGGCGGAAGAAGTGTGCAACGGCTATTATAGTGTCATGCGTGTGTTATTTTATTTCGGCATAGTTTTAATGCTCTCAAGCTTCCTTGCGGCGGCGGCCGAGAACGCCTCGCACGCCATACCAGGCGCCCCGAGAACGATGATCCTTTCCGCATATGACCTTTGGTACACCCTGTGGCCCAGGAGCCTGCTCGTCTTCGAATTGAGGGTGACGAGTATTTTCGGATCTTGGCTGTGGGATCCGGTCCTGCTCACCGTCATGAAACTTCCCGCCTGGTTGATCCTGGGTGGGCCGGGCGTCGCGCTGGTGGTCTTCAACCGCCCGAAGCGCAGCGACATCACCGACGAAGACATAAAAAGCGCTGAGGAATCCCAGGATTTATATAATGAACTAACCAAAAGGGCGCGGGCGGAAAACCCGCCGGACGAAGAGCACGGTTATCAGGACATGATGCCCGAAGAAGCCGAAACCACCGGCGATCCGCTGGACCCCATCCGGCCGACGGAATTCGTTCACGGCCAAAATCCTTTCCACGGGAAAGAGGGAAAGAGTTAGACCCCCGTCGTCGCGTTAGGTTTGACTTCCAGATAATGTACCACCCAAAGGGTAAACCAAAAAAAACGTCTTAATCATCACCCATGCGGAGGGCGGCGATGAAGGCTGATTGCGGGATTTCAACCTTGCCGAACTGGCGCATTTTCTTTTTGCCCTTCTTCTGTTTTTCCAGAAGCTTTTTCTTGCGCGTAATATCACCGCCATAGCACTTGGCGGTCACGTCCTTGCGCATGCCGCTGAGGGTCTCGCGGGCGACGATCTTGCCGCCGATGGCAGCCTGAATTGGAATTTTGAACAATTGGCGCGGTATCAGATCCTTAAGACGCTCGCACACTGTCCGGCCGCGGGATTCCGATTGCGAGCGATGACACACGAAGCCCAGGGCATCGACCGGTTCAGCATTGACGAGGATCGAAACCTTGACCAGGTCGCCCGCCTCAAACCCATCCATTTCATAGTCGAAGCTGGCGTAACCGCGCGAGATGGACTTCAGGCGATCATAAAAATCAAACACAACTTCGTTCAAGGGCAGGCGGTAAATCGCCATGGGTCGGGTTCCGGCATAGGTCAGTTCAACCTGTTCGCCCCGGCGTTCGGTGCACAGTTGCAGGACCGACCCCAGATATTCATCCGGCACCATTATCGTAGCCTTGATCCAGGGTTCGGAAATTTCCTCTATCTGGGTCGGCTCCGGCATATCGGCGGGATTATGCAGTTCCATTTCGCTGCCGTCTGAAAGCTTGATCTTGTAGGCGACCGACGGTGCCGTGGTAATCAGGTCCAGATCGAATTCACGCTCCAACCTTTCCTGGACAATCTCCAGATGCAAAAGGCCCAAAAAGCCGCATCGGAAGCCCAGCCCAAGGGCCATGGAATTTTCCGGCTCGTATTCGAAACTGGCGTCGTTCAAGCGTAACTTCGCAAGGCTTTCGCGCAAGTCCTCAAAGTCGTTGGCGTCCGACGGAAACAGGGAGCAGAAAACAACCGGCACGGACGGTTTGAATCCGGCCAGCGGTTCCATGGCCTGACGCTTTTCTTCGGTAATGGTATCGCCGACGTTGGTATCGGCCACCGTCTTGATAGATGCAGTGATGTAGCCGACCTCGCCGGGACCCAGCGCGTCTACCTTCGTCGCCTTCGGGGTAAAAACGCCGACCTGTTCGACCTGATGGACCGTATCGGCGGCCATCATGCGAATTTTCATGCCCTTTTTCAGGTAGCCGTCATGAACCCTGACCAGGATCATGACGCCTAAATAAGGATCGTACCAGCTATCGACCAATAAGGCTTTCAAAGGCGAAGCGTTGTCGCCCGTGGGTGCAGGCAGCCTTTCGACCAGGGTTTCCAGAACCTGATCAATGCCTTGACCGGTTTTAGCAGAAATTTCCAGCGCATCGGACGAATCCAGGCCGATGACGTCTTCGATCTGGGTTTTAATGCGCTCCGGCTCCGAGGCCGGCAAGTCGATTTTGTTCAGGACCGTGATGATTTCATGGTCGTTGTCCAGAGCCAGATAAACATTGGCCAGGGTCTGCGCCTCGACGCCTTGCGTCGCATCGACGATCAGCAATGAGCCTTCACATGCGGCCAACGAGCGACTGACTTCGTAGGCAAAGTCCACGTGACCCGGAGTATCCATCAGGTTCAACTGATAGACCTCGCCGTTCTTGGCTTTATAACTCAGACGAACGGTCTGCGCCTTGATCGTAATGCCGCGCTCGCGCTCGATATCCATGTTATCGAGCACCTGCTCTTTCATTTCCCGGTCGGAAAGCCCGCCACACATCTGGATCATGCGATCGGCAAGAGTCGACTTGCCATGGTCAATATGGGCGATGATCGAGAAGTTACGTATATGCGAAAGGTCGGTTTGGCTCATGGTGTCTGTTTTTCAATGCTCAAGGCATTCGTTACTCAATGCTCAGGGCTGCGGGTTTTATCACTGCTTCGGTTAAATGGCTATCCCTGTTTATTCCTGCGGTCTCGTCTGACGAGCGGGTAATCAATAAAGGCGTTTTGTTTTTTAGAAATTTTCTAATTCTTGATTTGTATCAAGTTCAATATTCCTGGTTTTCCGTAGCTTTCCTAAGGGAAGAAAACTGACGGGCGTTGAAAATGAGTGCAAGCTCCTCAACAGAGAAAAAGGCGATCAACGCCCTGCGTGACGGCAGGTACGAAATGGCCGTCGAAATCTGGAAAGATCACCAGGAGGAAGTCGGGAATTGCGAACTGAATTTGTGTGATAGCACAAATCATTTTCTCAGCTGTTGCGCCAGTCATTTTCAGGGCCGCCTGCTGACCTTATCTATGATTGAAAGAAACAAGGATTTTCACGAACTGGCCAAATCCCTCGGGTCATGGATCAAGGAAAACAAGCCCGCCCTGAAGGATGCGGATAAAATCGAAGCGCAAGTTTTCTCCTTGCCTGATTCGCTGATTATCGGACACCCGACCATCGATCACGACCATCGCGTTCTTGTCGGAACACTCAATGATATCTCACGCTCTTTGAATAACGACGATTTCAAGGAAACCGCCCGTCTTATTGAAGAATTTGCCTCGCAAATCGAACAGCATTTCGAGATAGAAATTGAGATCCTCAAACAGGTTGATTTCCCCGGCATCGACGGGCACGCCGCAATTCATGAGGATCTGTCAAAGAAACTAAGGGATATGGGCAAACAGGCTTTCTCAACAGCCGACAACGAAGTTTTCAAGGAAACGACCTTCCCTGAACTGGTTTCGCTCCTTCTTGACGACGCCATCAAGGCCGATATGGAATTCAAGACGTTCCTGATAGATAGCGGCCAGGCCCTGGATTAGATTTCCAGTCTCACGGCAACGGCTGAACGCCGATAACCCATTCGTGAATATTGAATAGAGCGCCGTAAAGGACAAGGCCGGCCGCAAGGGGCCATATTTTCAATCCTTTTAACGTCATCGGGCCCTGCGCCAACTTATCCCACCGTTCGTTCCCCATTTTAGCCCGCCGCTTCGCATCCAGACTTTTCGGCCCGCTTAGACCCGCCAGCAACAGTAATGAGAACATGGAAAGCGAAGCAACATCGCCGTTGGGCGGCATATGGGCCAGCGCCCACAGCCCGATAGACCAGATCACCGGATGGCGGATGACGCCGACAATGCCGGGGCGCAACGGGTCGTATCTTTGAGCGGGAATCAGGGAAAGAGACAGCGGGTTGGGGCTGAACAGCCCCACCATCAACAGCAAACACGAAGGAACCATCAGGATAATCGTCACCCAACGGGTCCATTCCCTGAATTCCCAGACCTCCACATAGGGCGCCGCGGCGAAGGCGAAACCGAGCCATACCAACACGCCAATTGACATCATCGAATAAAGCGTCACGTACATCCTGAAGCCCAATGCGTTGATCAGGGTGGCGCGCAACGGCTTAACCGCCGGAATGGCGTGGGACAGGATGAAGGCGGAGATGGCGGCGAACAGTTCGGTCATATCATTGTCTTGCGAAGCGGGAAATGAGGGCGCATCATTCAGGCTCCGATTCCCAAAAACAAGGTTTTAAGGTCGATGCCGCCGAAAAGAAACCCGCTGAAGCTGAATAATTTGCAACTGAGAACGCTGCTGTTGTTTCAGGAACTGGCCCGCCACCCTGAAACCGCGACAATCGATCGCGAAACCGGCGAAGCGACGCTGGCGACCCTGCCCCGCCCGCACGGGGATCATGTTCATATCGGGGACTTCGTCGTCGCCTCCGGTGACGCCAGTGGTTTTTCCAACCAATCCGTCTGGAAGGCCCTGGCGAGGAAGGGGCTGGCCCGTTCCAATTTCCCCCATGCCATCACGTTAACCAAGGAAGGTATCGACTACGATACGGGATTGTCGGACCGGCTATCCCATCCTTCGGATCATTAGAGTCCTAAATAATAAAACCGCTTGTCTACAGCCATCACGGGGAAATTTTCCGGCAAGTCAACGGAAGCGATTTCCTGAAAGCCGTTCTTCTCGTAAAAGCGATGCGCGCCGGCCATCATTGGGGTGGTGCCCAGATATATGCCGCTCATCCCCTGATTGCGTGCGTGATCCAACAGGGTTTTCAATAGTCCTGCTGCGACCCCGTACTCTTTACCGCGATGGTTTGAGGCGACGAACATCTTTCTGAGCGCTCCCAGTCCGCCGCCGATATCGATCAGGGCGATGGCGCCGATGATCGCCTCTTGAGAAATCGCAATCCAGAAGCCGCCCGCTCCTTTTTGATAGAAGCCGGGTATGTCGCCTAAATCAGGTTGATCGGCGAGCGTAATTTCGACGCCGAATTCCCTTTGCTGGATCGGCAATATCAGATCAATGACGCCCCGGGTCATCTCGGGGCCGAAGGGTTCTATGCGATAGCTCATTACGGGTACAGCTTTTTGGAAGCCCAAACCTTCAAATGATTCAGGATTCCTTTCGGATCTCCGGCGACATGCAGGGTTTTGTTGCGGTCGGCAGCGCCTTGAACGATTTCGATTGAGGACTTCGCCAGCTTCCATTCCTTAGCCAGCATCTTGATCAGGGCGGCGTTGGCCTTGCCGCCTTCCGGCGCAGCGGTGACCTGGGCTTTCAGAATCGCCCCGCCTTCTGCGTCAAAATGAACACCTGTAATGCGGTTTGCTGACGCTTTGGGCGTCAGGCGCAATCGAACCCGCACGCCGTCGGAAGTTTTTGAAAACGCGCTAGATCGGATCATGTTTCGTTGGAATTAGTTATTTTCAAACGAAACGTGTGAATCCGACCGATTCTAAAAGGGGCGAGCCGATTTTCATGTTCAAATGGATAAACGACATGATTCCATTTGAACATGACCGGATCTTGAGTCAGCTGGCAAATTTTACGGCCATATTGATCAGCACGTCCTGAAGCAGGATCAGAATCAGGATCAAGGCGATCGGAGATAAATCGAACCCACCCATGACCGGCAGGATATTGCGGATGGGCCTGAGCGCCGGCTCGGTGATTTTATAGATGAAATCGCTGACCATGTAGACGAAACGGTTGGACGTATTGACCACGTTGAAGGCGGTCAGCCAGCTCAGGACAACGCCGATAACGATGATCCATATATACAGATCGACAACGGTTATAATCAGTTTCAAAACGGGGCCGGCAATGACATCCATGGCGCTCAAGAATCCTTTTTTCGAAAATGCCCCGGTAAACTAGCTTCCCCGTGTTTTTCTGGCAAGGGGCAGGAAGGAGCTGAAGGTGATCTCTTGACAGCGCCACAGCGAGCGGAGCATATACGTCCCAATAACTTCTTTGGGGCCGTAGCTCAGTCGGGAGAGCGCCACGTTCGCAACGTGGAGGTCAGGGGTTCGATTCCCCTCGGCTCCACCAGTCGAAACCCGCCGCGAAAAAAGCGGCGGGTTTCGTTGTCCTAATCCGAAATTATGGAGGCCTTTACAGGTTTCCCACTTTCGCCGGCGCACTGAAATCCGTAGCCAAAGGCAAGTCAAACCAGAACGTCGAACCTACCCCTTGCGTGCTTTCAACGCCAATTCGGCCACCCATCATCTCGACCAGATTTCGCGTGATCGTAAGACCAATGCCGGTGCCTTCAATTTTGCTCTTGTCGGCCCCGGCGCGGTTAAACGGCTGGAAAAGATCTGTCAGCTTTTCAGGGGGGATGCCCGTTCCTGTATCCGAGACGCTTATACGAAGGAAGCCCTGACCCAGGGGGCAGCACCCGAACCTGATTTCGCCGCCGGGGCGGTTATACTTAATGGCGTTGGAGGCAAGATTGATCAAAATTTGTTTCACGCGCGTGTAGTCGGCCAGAACGGAAAACGGTTCCTCTCGGTCGTCCGGTGCTCGATCGACGATCCTGATATTTCTTTCCGCCGCCATGGGCCCTACCAGATCGATACATTCGGCGAAAATATCGAGCGGGTCGACAGAGGTATATTCAAGTTCGACCCTGCCCGATTCGATACGGGCCAGATCGAGAATCTCATTTATCAGATCCAGAAGATGCCTGCCTGAATTGAGAATGTGATCGACGTATTCCTTCTGGGATTCGCTCAAAGGCTCTTCGCGGTTGAATTCCAGAAGCTGGGCGAAACCGATAATACCGTTCAGGGGCGTTCTCAATTCGTGACTCATGGACGACAAGAAGTCCGATTTGGCCTTGTTGGCCGCTTCCGCCTGCTCTTTTGCGTCGCTCAAAGCCTGGGCATGCTGTTTGCGTCTTGAAATGTCGCGGATGGTCGCAATGAATAGAGGCTCGCCGCCCACCGTACTCTCACCCAGTGCCAGGTCGAGGGGGAATGTTGTCTTGTCCTTACGCTTACCCTGGACTTCACGCTTTCCTCCCATCACCTTGCGGACGCCGGTACTCATATAGGCGTGAATGTATCCGTCATGTTCAGAGTGGTAGGGCTCGGGCATCAACATTTCGACTTTTCGCCCAATGACTTCATCGCGGGAATATTGGAATATTCTTTCCGCCGCCGGACTGAAACTTTTGATAATGCCCTTCTTGTCCGTTGAAATAACGCCGTCGAAAACAGTGTCGACCAGAGCGCGTAAATGGCCTTCAGTTCTTTGAAGGTTTTCATTTGCCTGGCGCAAATCAACGGTGCGCTCTTCAACGCGAGCTTCAAGGCGATCATGAGAATGTTGAAGGGCTTCTTCCTGCTCCTTCAAGCTTTTGGTCATTGAATTGAAGGATTTAACCAACATATCCAGTTCGTCATCGGCGCGGGACATCCTATTTCTGGCCAGCGTAAATTCTTCTTCCTTGCCTTTTTGACGAATGTCTTTTGCATGCCTGGATAAAGCCTCCAAATGCCTGGCGACTAGAAAATAGAAAATCAGGATGATGAATAACGAAACGATGAAGGTTTTCACGCTCTGGGTGCCCAGGATAACCAGCACCTTGTTAAACAAGCGCTGGTAAACCCCTTCCAGAGTAATCACCACATGAAATGAACCCAAATCCAGAGGCTTGTCGTTGTAGGTGTACTGAAGAGGAAAAACCCGCTTGATTACGTTCTGGTTTTTGATCTCGCCGACGGAAACGATGGGTTCCGTCCCTTCCAGTACCTCCAGGTATTGCATATCCGGAAGCTTCAGGATGCCTTCAAGCTGCAGGAGAATGGCGCCCTTGTTGGACACCCAGACAGCGTCGCTCAAGCTTTCGAGATTACTTCTTTCTATCTGGACAAGGCGTTCCTCGATCCGGCCAAGGTCCACCCGGTAGTCCCAGTACAACTGAATGGCTGTTATTGCGAGGGTCACAACCGAACTGACGAGAAGAATGAGAATCACGAAACGCCGGCTGATAGAATTTAGAAATTTGTCTCTAAAAAGACCCATAGATAAAACCAACTCCCGGCATACCCTGGCCGAGGAACCACCTTATTCAATCAGCGTCGATCTGGAAAATGACGTTTTGTTGAGGTTGAGAATTTTTCACCCATTAATTCTTCCGCCAGTTTACTTCCCGACAAGGGCAAAATACGGGTCGAGGATCTGGCCCCTAATCCGGGCGTAGGTTCCATCCTTCTTCATGTCCTTGAGAGCCGTATCCAGCCTGCCGACCAGATGGCCGTGTTTTTTATGCAAGTAAGGAAAAATGGGAACGGTCTCCAAGGGTGGGTCCACAACTTTAACGCCTTTCAGGTTCGCATCCTTGATAGCCGAAAGCCCTTCGATCATAACCGTCACAACCACGTCGGCGCGATTTTTATCCAGCAAGGTTAAAAGCTGTTTAGAATCATCTACTTTTACCAGCGTCTTGTAGGCCGTCACCATGCGCTCGGAATGCTGATGCCCGCGCAGGATGCCGACATTGTAGGGTTTAAGGTCCTGCCAACTGGCGTTTAAAGGCCGGTCGATGGTTTTGGAAAATCCGACAATATGAACGTCGAGGATTTTTTCCGGAATCATGACCAAATTCGGATAGCGCTTTTCGGTTCCGCGAACCCGTCCCGCATCGCCGTCTTCGATGCCTTCGTTGGCGTTTTTCAGGGCCCTGCGCCCGGGAAGCTCCTGAACGATCAGGTCTACCCCGATGCGGCCAAAGGCTTCTTTAAGAATAGCGCCTAAAACGGTCGAAAAGGGATGTTTGCCAACCGTGTTGACGGTTAACGTTTCCGCTTGGCCGGAAACGGGAGCAAACACGAAAGCCAGTATAAACCCCGCGGCGATCCATCGCTTGTACATGCCAAAATCCTTTTACAGAAAACATATCTGATTATTCAGGTGATGGCGGGCACACTGCATTTCAACCTGTTCGTATGGTTGTGGAACGAAGCAAGACGACTAGCCGGCCAGGGTGCGTTCCGCTGGGAACGTCACTGTTACGGTCGTCCCTGCATCCGGTTGGCTTTGAATTTCCAAAGTCCCGCCATGCATGGCGACCAGGGATTTTACAAGAGCCAGCCCAAGGCCCGAACCCTCGTGGGATCGCGTTAGAGTGTTTCCTGTCTGGCCAAATGGTTCCAGAACTTTTTCAATGTCATCGGGTGAGATGCCGATCCCAGAATCCTTTACTTCCAGCAGGATAGACCCTTTTGCATTGAGGTGCGCATGCACACTCATTTCACCGTCTAAAGGCGTGAATTTGATCGCGTTGGACAGAAGGTTCAACAGTATTTGCTTGACCTTAAGCCTATCGGCATGGAGCGAGGGGGTGCCCGTTTGTATTTTGGCGAAAAAAGACAGCCGTTTTCTGTTTGCATGATCGGAGACCATCTCCAAACACTCATGGGCAACTTCGCCAATATCAAAATTGACTTCCGACAAGCTTTCTTCGCCCGCTTCGATCTTTGAAAGATCAAGAATATCGCCGATGATCTGGTGAAGGTGTTGCCCGGCGATATTTATGATCTCGACGTATTCCTTATTCGCTTCGCTGCCAAGGGGGCCAAATGTCTCCCCCTTCAGCATCTGCGAAAAGCCGATGATCGAATTAAGGGGTGTGCGCAATTCATGGCTCATATTGGCCAGGAATTCCGTCTTGGCGTTACTCGCCAACTCAGCGGCTTCCTTGGCAAGGCGCAATTCTTCTTCTGATTTTTTTCGATCGGTTATGTCTTCGGCCATGGACACCAAAAGTAATGGCCCGTCGGATTTCAACTTTACGGCATTGACCAGAAGGTGCGCCCAAATTTCTTTACCGTCTTTCTGGATATAGCGCTTTTCCATTTCGTAGCAGTCGCTTTTTCCTTCCTTGACGGCGTTCATCAGCCTGAGATTCGGTTCAATGTCGTCCGGGTGGGTAATAGGTTTCCAGCCAAGTTCCTTGAGTTCACTGTCGCTGTAACTTGTCATTTTCTGATAGGCGGGATTGCTTTCCGTCAGGCTGGAATCCGTTAGCGCCAGAACTATACCAATCGGTGAATTATCAAAAATCGCCCGGTATTTCTTTTCGCTTTCCTCCAGCGCCTGCTGGGCGCGAACAAATTGATCGATGTCGGTGTGAACCCCGATGACCCGGGTCGGCTCTCCATTTTCATCCCTTTCAACGATCTTGGCCCGCGCCATGATCCACATCCAGCTACCGTCTTTCCTGCGAAATCTAAATTTAGGTTGGTAGGTTTGCAAACGGCCGGACATGAACGCTTCAACGTCCTTGCTCACGTGTTCCATGTCGTCCGGATGTACCCGGCTGGCCCAACTATCAAAATTCATCGGAAAATCGCCGGGTTCGTATCCCGCGATCGTGTAGTAGCTGGGCGCAAAGTTAACGACATTGGTTTGCACGTCCCAGTCGTAAACCCCGTCCCCTGTAACTTCCATCGCCTGAGCGAAACGAAATTCCTGTTCTTTGGTTAACTTATCGCTTTCGTCCATAATTTAACAAACTTCGAAAAATGCACCCCATCGCATACTATAGGATTTTGGCCTAAAAAATAATTGATCCAGGTTACTTTCTTCCTGTTTTCTTCGGGAGGATTATATACACGAGGGCCGGATATGGGAAACGTCGTCCCTTTAGTGTTCTTCGCCCTGATGTCTGCTTGTTTTTGATCAGCCCCTGCTTCCAGCCGGGGCTATCGAAATCCCACAATTTTCTTGCTTACACCCCCGACAAAGATAAAAATGCCCCAACATTGTTAAGGGGCGAATCATGGAATTGGAACACGAAAGCGTTACGGAAAAGCAGTTTGGGCCCAAAGTCAGCCTGCTGAAGGGCCGGGTATTGGGCGCTATTATCATCGTCGCGATCTTGGGTTTCCTGGCTCTTGTCGTGTTCGTCTCACCCCGTGGCGACGGCCCCATTATGACTCCATACGGCTCGGTCGATACGGAGCCGATGTCAGTCTGGACGTTCGTTCTTTTATCTCTGGGCTTGGCGGCCACCGCCCTTGTCGTTCCGCTGCTGGCCAATATCGGCGCCAAGGAAGACCCGCCGGAATAAGGCTGGGGAACTCTTATCCCTCCATTTCGATGCGTTTCATATCTTCGTCGCTAAGACCGAAGTGGTGTCCTATTTCGTGGATCAGGACATGGCGAACGAGATCACTCAGGTCTTCGCCGCTTTCGCACCAATAATCGAGAATAGGCCTGCGGTAGAGGAAAATCATGTCCACATCCCCAGGGGTGGCGGCGACGCTTTTTTGATCCAGCGATACCCCCTGATATAGTCCCAACAAATCGAACGGTGATTCCAGTTTCATATCGCGCACGACTTCCAGATCCGGAAAGTCCTCGACCCGAATAACAATACCGTTCACATGCACGAGCAGTTTTTCCGGCACCGTTTTTAGGGCCGCATCGGCTATGCTTTCAATTTCCTCCAGGCCTGGCGATCTCATGATCATCAGCTTATCCCAGCTTGTCAAAGGTCGCAAAGCTCACCACTTGTCACTTTAAGACAAGGAGAACTCTTATGAGCGCAAAATTAACCGGTGCCGTCAGGGAAGCGGGCATTGCCGAAATGAATGGCTGGACCGACGTTCAGGGACGCGATGCAATGAGCAAGTCATTCAAATTCCATGACTTTGGCGAAGCCTTCGCTTTTATGACACGCGTCGCCATTCATGCCGATAAGGCGGACCATCATCCGGAATGGTCGAATGTCTACAACACCGTCCATATCACCCTTTCCAGCCATGACGTCGGCGGAATTTCCGAACGCGATCTAAAGCTGGCCCGCTTTATCGACTCGGTTGCTGGTACCGCCAGTGTTTAAAGCGGCGCCATCCTGAGCGCGCCATCCAAACGTACGACCTCGCCATTGAGCATGACGTTGGAGATCATGTGCATGGCGAGCGATGCGAATTCCTTGGGTTCGCCCAGTCTTGACGGGAACGGCACCGATTCCCCCAAGGCCGTTTGCACCTCATCAGGCAACCCAAACAACATAGGTGTGCCGAAAATGCCCGGCGCGATTGCCAATACCCTGATACCCGAACGTGAGAACTCACGCGCCGCCGGCAGGGTCAGCGCGGCGATTCCCCCCTTGGAAGAGGCATAGGCCGCCTGTCCGATCTGGCCTTCGAACGCGGCGATGGAAGCTGTGTTGATGATGACGCCTCGCTCAGCCGTATCGAGCGGCTCCAGCGCTTTCATTCCTGCGGCGGCAAGGCGCAACATATTGAAACTGCCGATTAGGTTGATATTGATCACGCGAGCGAAATCTTCCAAATCCATCGGCCCGTCGCGGCCAACGATCTTTCCCGGCGTACCGATGCCAGCGCAATTTACAAGTATTCGAGCAGGGCCATGAGCCTCGCTGGCGGCGTCGATTGCGTCCTTGGCGCTGGCAGCGTCGGCGACATCGCAGGAAATAGCGATAGCGTCGCCACCGCAGGAACTTGCGGCTTCGGTGGCGGCATCCAGGTTCAGGTCAACAAAAGCCACTTTGGCGCCAGCGGCCGCCAGCGCTTCGGCCGTCGCCCGGCCAAGACCCGATGCCGCACCCGTAACAAGCGCCGCGCAATCCTTAACGTTCATGTCAGTTTCTCCAAATAGGGTGAAAAATTGTGATCCCATAGTGGCCCTGGCGGCGTGCATGGGCAATGGATAAGTTGAACAAAAGCCTGCGATCTTATATCTCTTATAAGCTAAGGGATTCGCTCGGGAAGGGGGCATCGCTTATATGGATATTGCAACTTTACTCGGCCTGGTTATGGGAACCGGTGTGGTTGTGGCTGCCATCCTGGTCGGTTCCGACTTGTTCATCTTCCTTAATTTGCCCGGTTTCCTGATCGTCATCGGGGGAACGTTGGCGGCGACCCTGGTCAAGTTCCCTATTTCCAAAGTGTTTGTCGCCTTTAAGGTTGGTGCGGTAGCGGCGTTTGTATCCGACAAACAGGACGCCCTGAGCCTCGTGGAATTCGCCATTGAACTGGCGAAGAAATCCCGCAAAGGCGGCCTGCTGGCCCTTGAAGGGGTCGATATTGAAAACAAATTCTTTAAAAAGGGCGTTCAACTATGTGTCGATGGCATGTCGCCGGAAGTCGTCCGTAAGACCCTGACGTCAGAAATGCACCAGACGATTCGCCGCAACGAAGAAGGCTCAAAAATTTTTCGCGGCATTGGCGATGCCGCGCCGGCTTTCGGAATGATCGGCACCCTGGTAGGCCTGGTGCAGATGTTGGCAAACCTGTCAGACCCCAGTTCCATCGGTCCGGCAATGGCCGTGGCCATGCTGACGACTCTATATGGAGCACTTATCGCCAACCTGATCGCCCTGCCCATCGCCGATAAGCTGGAATCCCGGGTCGACGACGAAGAAAACATCTCGTCGCTGATCATAGAAGCCGTTCTTGAAATTCAGGCACAGACCAATCCCAACGTCCTGGGCGAAATACTTCAGTCATATCTGCCCGAACACCAACGCCACCTGATAGGCGAAGGAGCCGAAGGGGGCACTTAATGTCCGACAAAAAGCCCGCAGCCGGTGCGCCGAAATGGATGACGACTTTCGCAGACTTGATGTCCCTGCTGCTGGTGTTGTTCGTATTGTTGCTGACGTTCGCCAAGATGGATGTCGAGAAGTATCAGCAATTGGCGGGGTCCATGAAAAACGCTTTCGGTATCCAGTATCTTAAAAAACTTGCCGGCGTGATCGAAGACGATGGAGGCCCCGCTGGCGTAACCGCCAAAACCAAAGTGCCCAAAGCGGTTTTGGACCTGCAGATCGATGACACGCTGGGAGAAGAGGAGAAGGTGGAAGAGGAACCGGAGGAACCACTTATTGAGGAAGATAACCTTGCCGAAACCGTTGAAGCCGCGATCGCTGAACAGATTTCCAAGGCGTCTGCTAATGTGGAAGAACGCGAAGGCGAAGTCATAGTGCGCTTCCCCGGCAAGTTTGCATTCCCTTCGGGAGAAGAGACGCTAACCACCGATTTCCTTGTAGCGCTGAATAATCTCGCGACAGTGATCGAAAAAAGCGAGGGCGACATCATTATCGCCGGTCACACCGATGACAGGCCAATAAAGACTGAGCAATTTCGTTCGAACTGGGACTTATCCGCCGCCAGGGCCAACTCCGTTGTTCATTATTTACTGGAATACACCGACGTGGATTCTTCGCGGCTGGCGGCCATGGGATACGCTGACAGCCGTCCATTAGCGCCCAATGATTCACCGGAGAACCGAGCCCTCAACCGCCGGGTGGAGGTCATTATCCGCAAGGCTGGAACAGCCAAAGCCAAGCCACTGGATGAGATAACGGGCGAGGCGCCGCCAACGACTACCGATCAGGCGCAACCGATCCCTAATCAGTAGAATTTTTTACCACCGCCGGTTCTTCCTGAAGCGTCGGCACCATGTTGGCCTGCACGGGCCTGAACAGTCGCGCCGCACGGGATTCCCTGTGCGCCGTGTACAGTGTTGCCGAAAATATGATGGCGGCCCCGACCCAGGTCCAGATGTCCGGTGACTCGGCAAAGAACAAGTAGCCCAGGATGGCGGCGAAGATCAGCCTTGAAAAGTCAAACGGTAAAACGGCTGAAATATCCGCACTGACGAAAGCCCGGGCCATCGACACCTGCCCTATCGTCGCAAACAGCCCCATTGCAATGAACCACAGATAGTCGATGGGTTCGGGTGTGCTCCAGTAGAACAGGGCCGGGATCAGGGACATTGGCGTCATTAGCAAGCCCATGAATAGAACGATGGTATTGGGATTGTCGGTTCGGCTTAAAGACTTAACCGTCAGCGCCGCCATCGACATACAGGCGGACGCCGCCAGAACCAGAAAGGATGCGAGACCTATATCCAACCCACTGGGACGAATAATCACCAGCGTGCCGATAAACCCGATCAGCGTCGCCCCCCACCGCCTGGCCCTGACGGTTTCGCCTAAAAACAATGCCGCCCCAATCGTCGCGAATAGTGGCGCCGTGAAACTCAAAGCCATGGCTTCGGCGATCGGCATCAAGGCGACGGCTGAAAACCAAAACAGCATCGCCGCCAATCCGATCATCGAGCGAAATCCATGAAGCTTCAGGCGCTCAGTCTTCAGCGCCCCGAATCCAGCCCGCCAGAACCAGGGCAACATGAACATCAGGCCAAACAAATTACGGAAGAAGGCCAATTCAAATGGATGCAGGTGACTGGACATTTCGCGGATCACCGATGTCAGCGCGGCAAAGGCCGCCGAGGCCAGCACCATCCACAGCGCCCCGCGAATGGTGCCCGGCAAGCCCTGCACTGTTTCTTTTCCCTGCTGGTTTTGTTTGGTTTCCTCCATCATGGGCGCAACCTTATGTCGTGTCATTGAGCTGGACCAGTGTTGTTTGTGCAAGGCTGCCTTGCACTATTTGGGCGTGAAGAACATACTCTAGATCCGATCACGCTTAGTCGGAATTACGACCCGGCTCCGATTAAGCGTGTAGATCGGCTCGCTCATTAAGATTCGATCAGTTTTTCACTTTTCGTTTGAACACGTGGTGATTCAAACTAAAAGTGAACTGATCTTGAAAATTCAATTCGCGATCTGGGAGGATCTATTGCAACAACCGCTCTGGCAACCCGGCGAGGAACGCGTTCGCGCCTCAAACATCAACGCCTTTATCGAGGCTGTCGAAGAGGACTGGAACGTCAACATTGGTGATTTTGACGAACTCTATGATTTTTCCATCTCGGAAATGGATAAATTTTGGGTTTCGCTAAAGGACTTCGCAAATGTCATCGCCGAAACCTGGGGCGAGACCGTGCAGGAGAACCCGGGCAAAATGCCCGGAACCCGGTTTTTTCCTGATGCGCGCCTGAATTTTGCCGAAAATCTTCTTAGACGGCGCGACGATGAAGAGGCAATTGTTTTTCGCGGCGAGGATAAGGTCGTCAAACGAGTTACCTACGCCCAGCTATATGATCAGGTTTCCCGCGTCCGTCAGGCCCTGATAAAAGCCGGTGTTAAGCAAGGCGACAGGGTTGGTGGATACGTGCCCAACATGCCCGAAGCCGTCATCGCCATGCTGGGCGCAACGTCGCTTGGTGCGATCTGGTCGTCCTGTTCGCCCGACTTTGGCGTCAAAGGCGTTCTTGACCGCTTCGGACAGATTAAGCCGAAGGTAATCTTTGCCGCCGAAGGTTATCACTACAACGGCAAGACCCATGATTGCCTGGAGAAACTGGCCGAGATCGTCGACCAGTTGCCCAGCGTCGAACATTCAGTCGTTATCCCATACACGCGCGAAACCGCCGTCTTGGATGGGGTGCGCGGGGCTGTCATGCTGGATGATTTCATTGCAGATTTTCAGGCTCAGGACATCGAATTTGAGCGCTTCGAATTCAATCATCCCCTTTACATCATGTATTCGTCCGGCACGACGGGGGCGCCCAAGTGCATCGTTCACGGGGCGGGCGGCACCTTGCTGCAGCATATCAAGGAACAGCAACTTCATTGCGATATCAAGCCCGGCGACCGGGTGTTTTTCTTCACCACCTGCGGCTGGATGATGTGGAACTGGCTGGTAACGGCGCTGGCCTCGCAGGCGACCCTTGTGCTTTATGACGGCTCGCCCTTTTATCCGGATGGCAATGTCATTTTCGATTACGCCGATGCGGAAAAAATGACCCTGTTTGGAACATCGGCCAAATTCATTGACGCCGTCATCAAAGCCGAGCTGGAACCGGCGAAAACCCATTCCCTGGAGAGCGTACGCCTTCTTTGTTCGACCGGCTCACCCTTGGCCCCGGACGCTTTCAACTGGGTTTACGATCACATTAAAAGCGATGTCCATCTGGCCTCTATTGCCGGGGGTACGGACCTGCTGGGATGCTTCATGTTGGGCAATCCAACCGGAGCCGTATGGAAGGGTGAAATCCAGACCCGCGCCTTAGGGATGGCGGTCGACGTATTCGACGACGATGGCAAACCGATCAGGGGCGAAAAGGGCGAATTGGTCTGCACGCAACCGTTCCCATCCATGCCGGTTGGTTTTTACAAGGACGATGACGGTTCGAAATATCGCAGCGCCTATTTCGAACGCTTCGACAACGTCTGGTGCCACGGCGACTATGTAGAACTGACCGAACATGGCGGCATTATTATTTATGGTCGTTCGGACGCAACCCTGAACCCGGGCGGCGTCAGGATCGGCACGGCGGAAATCTATCGCCAGGTAGAAAAACTCACCGATGTCGTGGAAGGCATTGTCATCGGCCAACAATGGGACAACGATGTGCGCGTCGTCCTATTTGTAGTCCTGCGTGAGGGTATGAGCCTGGATGACGAACTGACAAACGTTATCCGTTCGGAGGTCCGCGCCAACTGCACGCCTCGTCACGTTCCGGCCAAGGTGATCCAGGTCGCAGATATCCCGCGCACCAAGTCGGGCAAGATAACCGAATTGGCGGTACGCGATGTCGTCCATGGTCGCGAAGTTAAAAACAAGGAAGCCCTAGCCAACCCGGAGGCTTTGGATTTGTTTATGGATCTGGCTGAGCTTCAGACCTGAAATCGTCTTCCTACCCTTGCTATAAGCCGTACCTGTAACAATCATCTGTGTCGTAATTCACATGGAGCAATGAGTGGCATCGCCTATTAAGCCATGCCCAATGATCGACTCGCTATCACGTTGGTGTTAGAATAGACACAAATTCAACAGGGACTTGTGGAGGGGGCGAATGTTCATTCCAAAAAGGTTTATTGCTGTTGGCTTAACACTTCTTATCGCTGCATGTCAGACGACGGGGCTGACTTTCAAGAGTGCAAAATCAAAACTGAGTAGCGAAGATCAAATTGTATCTGGACTTCTGGCCAAGCCGAAGGGCGATGGACCATTCCCAGCAGTGATATTGCTGCACACGTGTGGCGGAGTGATGCCACATGTATCAAGAGACTGGCCCAACTTCCTGACGGGAGAAGGATATGCCGTCCTCACCATCGATTCCTACACGCGTCGTGGAATTCGCACCTGCGATGAAGCCAATTTCATGACTAGGCTTGTATGGCTAATTAATGACGCTTATGGCGGTATGGATTATCTCGCCGGACTTCCCGATATCGACGGCAGTAGGGTCGCGGTGATGGGATTCTCTCAAGGGTCTCGGGCAATCAATAATGTCCTAATCCCATTCCGCCCTTCCGGCGATTTTCAATCGTCAAAAGGTTTGGAATTTAAAGCCGCAATTTCCGTTTACGGAGACTGTTCAGGCATTAACGCCAAGTCCGAAATCCCATTTCCGTTAATGCAAATTATCGGCGATAAAGATTCGCTAGTTTTCAGTTGCCAGCGATTGAAGGGAATTGAAGGAATTGACCTTAATATCATTCCCGGTGCCTATCATGCCTTTGACAGCCGAAAATCCAGCGGGAAGAAAGATGTTGGCGGGAAATTAATGATTTATAGTTCCGGCGCTGTTAAAAAAGCCCACGAGTTAGCGAAAACATTTTTAGCCAAGCACCTTTGAATGAAAAGTGCTGCGGTCCTAAATTTCGATATTGGCGACGGCCCGGTAAAGCGCCTGTAAAACGGGTGCGGCTTCCGGATCACCTTGTTTGGCGCGGGCTTCCAAGACGCTGACGCAACCTTCAGCGACGGCCCTCAACTCGACCGTATCCAGATCGGCAAGAAATTTCGCCGGATCCGTCTGCATGGCAATGATAAAGGGATTGGTCATGGAAAGGCTCGTTTCATTGTAGATTTCTTTTGAATTTCATTTCTCATCCTTATCCGCCATATAGCCGACAGCTACGGAATCCGGAATAGCGTCAACGGCATAACCGAACGTTCCGTTTTCCTTGACTTCCCTCGCCGCGCGCACGAAAGCCCCCAAAGCGGCCCTGGCGAACGAGCCCCCGACGCTAATCCTTTTCACTCCGGCAGCTTGCAATTCCTCTACGGTATAGGACGGACCGCTCAGGCCCATGACGACGTTTACCGGTTTGTCGACGGCTTCACAAATAATGCGAATGTTATCCAGGTCCGGTAGTCCCGGAGCATACAGGACGTCGGCGCCTGCATTTGCATAGGCTTGCAAACGAGCGATGGTGTCATCTAAATCGGGACGGCCATACAGGAAATTTTCCGCCCGCGCCGTCAATAAAAAGGGAAGGGTGTGAGCAGTCTCGCTGGCGGCGGCTATTCGCTCGACAGATAGTTCAAAGTCAAAAATCGGGTTTTCCGGGTTTCCCGTCGCATCTTCTATCGACCCCCCGACCAGGCCAACCTCGCTCGCCATCCTGATTGTTTCAGCGCATGTCTCAGGCTCAACGCCAAACCCACCTTCAAGATCTGCCGAGACAGGTAAGTTTGTCGCCTCTACAATTTCCTGAGCATTCCCAAGTATATTATCGCGAGTTAGCGCTCCGGTTGAATCCCTGAGACCGGCTGAAAATGCATACCCCGCACTCGTCGTCGCCAGAGCGTCATATCCCAGCGAGTTCAATATTCTGGCCGTTCCAGCATTCCATGGGTTGGGAATGACGAACGATCCTGGCCGCTCGTGAAGGGATTTGAAAACTTCATACTTTTTTGTTTGGTTCATGCCGATTGTTTTATCAATGGAAACAAATCGCGGCAATCAATCACACGTTTTTCGTTCTCTAAATCAGGCGATTTCAAGCACACGCTCTTTCGGCAATTTCAGGGTTATCACGGTGCCTTTGCCTTCTCCACTTAGAATATCCATCGTACCACCATGCATTTCTATCAAACCCTTGGTTAATGGAAGTCCCAATCCCGTTCCTTCGTGCTTTCGATTGAGACCGCTGTCGACCTGGCCAAACTTGCTCAAGGCTTTTTCTAGTTCCTTGGAATTCATTCCAATTCCTGTATCGGCGACGGAAATCTCAAGAGAGCCGGGTTTATTTTGAAGCGCCGAGACCCAGACATTCCCGCCTTTTGGCGTGAATTTTACCGCATTGTTGAGCAGATTGATCAAAATCTGTTTTATTCTTCGCTTGTCCACATAAATGTGTGGCGTATCGGCACTAATTGAACTGCTTACCGTCACATCCCCAACCGCAGCCAATTGGGAAACCATGTGTATCGATGCCTCAACCACCTCGGACAGATCTACCTCTTCTTCATTCATTTCCATGGCGCCCGCCTCCAAGGCGGAAACGTCCAAAATATCGTTTATGAGGTCCAGAAGGTGCCTGCCTGATTGGTTAATATCCTCCATATACTCCTGGTATTTTTCATTGCGTAACGGTCCGTAGATTTCTTCTCTGATAGATCCTGAAAAACCGATGATGGCATTGAGAGGCGTGCGCAATTCATGGCTGATATTTGCCATCAGGTGCGATTTGGCGATGCTGGCCTGATCGGCTTCTTCTTTGGCCTTCAGAAGTTCGATCTCGCCTCGTTTACGATCCGTAATGTCCTGACCCGAGCTCAGGCTACCGGTGATATTCTTCCTGGTGTCGCTGTAATAGGCGTTGTGCCAGGCAATGGTTCGCAGTTCTCCATCCTTGGTAAGGATATCGTTTTCAAAGTGTTCGACTGGTTCAATCTCCCCGGAAGCCACCTTGGTATGAACCGAATAAATGGTTTTTCTTAATTCTTCGGGGATGAAAGTTTCAATCCAGTTTTTACCGACAATTTCTTCTTCACTGTAGCCTAATACATCGCATCCTCGCCGGTTGATTTTTACGACATTGGCTTTGTCATCGAGAATCACGATGATGGCCTCTGCGATATCAAGGTACTTCTCCGCCCGTTCTTTTTCCCTGACGATTTGATCGATCAACGGATTGCTGATGCGAAAAAACAGGCCCGTACCAGCGACAATCGCAAACAATGCGATCATGCTCACTTGAATACCTGCATTAATGAATGGTTCCTGAATCTCGTCCATATCGATCTTGGCTACGATACCCAAACTCAGAATTCCCACGGGCTCATACGCCGCTAAAACTTTTTTCCCTCGGTAATCCAGTCCGATAACCGTTCCGGATTTTCCTGAAAGTGCACGCCGCATGGGTTCGGCGTTAGCGCCATCAAAGGGAACGGGCATCGGCAGGTCCAAGTCAAAATGGCGGTGCCGGAGAATAAAAACGATCTCGTCCCGATAACGATGGGCCAGAGTGAATTCTCCTGTCGCACCAATACCAGGATACTGCCGGTGAGCATCCCTGACCTGGGAAAGCGTTGCCGCGGAAGGGCCTGCAGGGTGGCCCTGCCGTCGGAATTTCTCATCAAATCGGGCGATTGCTTCTATTAGCCGAGCCTGGCTTTGAGCCATGCTGACCAGCGCCTGGCGTTGTTGATTGAAAGATGTTTGGTAAATGATCCCAAGGGCAACACCACTGGTAACAATGACGACAAAGGCCATTATCAGCGCCAGAAATATAATTCGCCCGCGTTCACCCATTGGAGAAAGGCCTCCAACATTGTACTCCCAAGTACTTTTGACAACTCTATTAGAAAATCCGTTGCTAGGCAATTCACCGGCAGAGGCTATATCGACATAGCCGGGCTTTACGGAAAACTCAATTTTCCTCTGATACTTCTATTGCGGCGGCGAATCGAGCCAGTGTTTCCTTTGCCTCGACCAAGAGCCAGTCCGTGAAAGCCTTAATCTTGGGCCTCTGGGCATTGGCCTTGGGGTAGACCGCGAAATATGAATGATGGGCCTTGAGGTCGATATCGAAGGGCTTGATCAACAATCCGGCAGCAAGGTCGTCGGCCGTCAATACTGAACGTCCAAGCGCCACGCCCTGCCCGGCAACAGCAGCCTGTTGGACATGAACTGAGTGGGTAAACGACAAACCGCGCGAAACATCGATACCGCTGACCCCGGCGGCTTCCATCCACACCCCCCAGTCATCGCGCATATCGTCATGCAACAGCGGGAAACGAACAAGATCGGCGGGACTGTCCAATGGGCCATGTTCTTCCAGCAAAGAAGGGCTGAGAACAGGAAACAATGTTTCGTCCATTAACAAGACTTTTTCCATGCCGGGATAGGGCCCAATGCCATACCGCAGCGCCATGTCGATGCCGCCTGAAGTAAAGTCAACCACCTGGTCGGAGGTTGATATGCGAACATCGATATCCGGATGAAGACTTCGGAATTTTCCGATTCGAGGAACCAGCCAGGCGGCGGCAATGGAATCCAGGGTTGATAGATTCAATACTCCCGCCTGATCGCGCTCATACAGTCGCTCGACAGCGCCGGCTATGGTGTCGAAAGCGTCGCCAAGGTCCGGATAGAGAGACTGCCCCTCATCTGTCAATAAAAGAGAACGGTTAACCCGCCGGAACAAAGCGAGGCCCAGGATTTCCTCCAGCGCCTTGACCTGATGGCTGATCGCCGCCTGGGTGACATTTAATTCGCCCGCCGCCCGGGTAAAGCTTAAATGGCGCGCAGCGGCTTCAAAAGCCTTCAAAGCGTTTAACGGTGGTATACGGCGAGACATTTTTTACCTTATATTATTCATCTAATTGTAAGGATACAATATCACAGAATATCTTTAACTTACTAATAAAATTGATTTTTATAGAAATTTTACAAAAAAAATTAATTAGTTTTTCTAATCTTTTTATGAGGAAAGATCGTTTGTGGTCAAGCCTTTTCGTGAGGTATGTCTATGACCATCATTTACTGGCGAAACGAAAAGCCGAAGGAGGAAACCATGACGACATCAACCCTTAAGTCCCGCAAACCTGTTCTGGCGACTGCAGCCTTCGAGCGCCTCGCCATGTTCATCGAAACCCTGCCCGATCGCATTTTGGCCCAGGTCTATATCTGGCAGCGTCGAAGCAATGAGCGCCATCATCTGAGCAGGCTGGATGATCGCACGCTGGTTGATATCGGGCTTGATAGAGCCGATATTGTACGCGAGGCCAAAAAACCATTCTGGCGGAGCTAAACAGGCGAGGGTATGTGAATACAGCTTTTCTATACTCCGGGACCGTCTTGATTTGGGGCTCGACCTGGCTGGCGATCAAATACCAGCTGGGTCTTGTCGCGCCTGAAGTATCGATTGCCTATCGCTTTCTATTGGCCGCCATCATCCTGATCGGTTTTTGCCTGGCGACTAAAAGGCGGATGCGCTATGGCTTACGCGATCATCTTGGGATGGCGCAGCTTGGACTGTTCCTTTTTTCAACCAATTATTTTGTTTTCTATTTGGCGACTTTTGATCTGACCACGGGACTGATCGCCGTTGTCTTTTCCGGTATCGTCGTCACAAACATACTTTTTGGATTTCTGTTCCTGGGGAATCCGATCCGTCCGCGCGTTGCAATAGGCGCGGTTTTCGGCATATGCGGCCTGACTATCGTTTTCTGGCAGGAAATCCTTGCCTTCGATCTGTCCAACGACGGAACGCGCGGCCTGTTACTGTCCGTCGCCGGAACGATTCTGGCGTCGCTTGGCAATATGACATCTGCAGCCAACCAGCGGCGTAGCCTGCCCGTTTTACAGGCCAACGCTTTCGGCATGGGATACGGTTCGGCCTTCATGTTCCTTTTCGCCCTGATAGGCGGGGCGACGTTCAACTTCGATCCCTCGCCCCTTTATGTTGGGTCCCTTTTATATCTGGCGCTGTTCGGGTCCGTTTTTGCTTTCGGGTTTTACCTCACTTTGCTTGGGCGCATCGGACCGGACAGAGCCGCTTATGCGACTGTCCTATTCCCTGTCATCGCCCTGGGCTTATCAACTGTGTTCGAAGGTTACCAATGGTCTGTGGAGGCGGTTGCCGGTATGATCCTGGTCCTGTTCGGCAATGTGCTTGTATTAACCAAGGGGCGCGGCCAAATAGCAAAAGAAGCGTCAACCTGAAGTGACGACAAAAAAATAGGAAAGCCCGTTATGACACCCGCCTTGCGCCAAAACACTGTCATCCTGGTCATCATCGGCGCCATGGTCATCAGCATCACAATGGGCGTTCGAAGCACGTTCGGGCTTTTCCAGTCTCCCATAGGAATGGATCTGGGTTTCGGACGCGCCTCGTTTGGGTTCGCCATGGCCATGCAAAATCTGTTGTGGGGCCTGTTCCAGCCGTTTTGCGGAATGGTCGCCGACCGCTATGGCAGTGGCCGGGTGCTTGTGTTGGGGGCCCTGGCCTATATGGGCGGATTGATGCTCATGGCTGGTTCCAGCGACATTATAACATTCAACATTGGGGGCGGCTGGCTCATTGGGTTCGGGCTGTCGGCGACCAGTTTTTCCGTCGTGCTTGGCGCACTGGGCCGCCTCGTGGCGCCGGAAAAACAAAGTGTGGCTTTCGGGATTGCTACGGCTGGCGGCTCAGTCGGACAATTTATTATGGCTCCGATCGGCTTAGGCCTGATCGATAATTTCGGCTGGTCCGACGCCCTTGTCGGCATGGCCCTGATCGCGTCACTTATGGCGCTTTCCGGATTCTTCCTGCAAAGCAAAGCGGGTGATGAGTTGAAATTCGGCGGACATACTTCCGAAACCGCCAATCAGACAATCAAGGAAGCTTTAAAGGAGGCCTGGGGCGACAACAGTTATCGCTTCCTGACCCTCGGATTTTTCGTTTGCGGGTTCCAAGTCGCCTTCATCACCATCCACCTGCCATCCTACCTGCTGGACATAGGCCTGGACGCGGAAACCGGCGCCATCTCACTAGCCCTGATTGGTTTTTTCAACATTATCGGAACCTATAGCTGCGGATATTTGGGCGGTAAATTCCCTAAACGTTTTTTGCTTAGTGGACTCTATTTCCTGCGGGCGCTGGTCGTACTGGTTTTCTTGATGTTGCCTAAGAGCGACATCGCCGTTTACGTGTTTGCATCCTCCATGGGGCTTTTATGGCTGGGCACGGTGCCGCTAACCAGCGGCCTTGTAGCGCAGATATTCGGGCCGCGCTTTATGTCGACCCTTTTTGGGATTGTTTTCTTCAGCCACCAGGTTGGCAGTTTTATCGGGGTCTGGATGGGCGGTTATCTATTCGACACCACCGGCAGTTATGATGGCATCTGGTACGGCTCTGTCGTCCTTGGCGTCGCCGCCGCGTTGCTTCACCTGCCCATTATCGAAAAACCTTTACAAAGAGCGAAGGCCACAGCTTAAAAATTTGAACCACTTTCGCGCTATGATCGCAATCCAATTTGGGAGGATAATCGAATGCATTTGAAGGGTTCTTGTCATTGCGGTTGCGTCACCTTTGAGCTGAACTCAGCCCATCCTTACCCCTATAATTATTGCTACTGCTCCATCTGCCGAAAGACTCAGGGCGGGGGCGGCTACGCCATTAATCTTTCGGGCGACGCCACCACCTTGGATGTTGACGGAGAGGAAAACATCACGGTTTATCGGGTGATGAGGGAAAGGAGTGATGACCATTCCCCCGAACCAAGCCCGTTGGAAAGACGATTTTGCAATAAGTGCGGCAGCGGTCTGTGGTGTTGGGACCCCAGGTGGCCCGAGTTGCTTCACCCGTTTGCCTCGGCTATAGACACGCCACTTCCCACCCCGGATGAATTAGTCCACCTTATGACAGACTCGAAAGCCGAATGGGTTCCACTGATAAATCAAGGTAAGGATAAGTTTTTTCCCGAGTACCCGGATGAATCAATCGCCGATTGGCATCAACGCCACGGCCTTGAATGTTAGGGCTCAGACTCTTTAAAACTAATTATTGATTTCTACTAAAGGAGCGTGCACATGCGCGGTTATTTCGGCGTCGGCGTCGAGGGAATTTCCAAGGCAATGAATGTGGGCTCCATTTTCCGCAGCGCGCATGCCTTTGGCGCCGGTTTCATGTTTACTGTCGATGCCTGTTACGCCCTGGGGGAAGGCGGGCGTGCTGACACTTCAAGCGCCCTCGAACACACGCCGTTTTATGAATTTCCTGACATCGATTCAATGATCCTGCCACAAAAATGCTCCCTTGTAGGAATCGAACTGGTCGAGGATTCGATTGAACTGCCCAGCTTCCGTCATCCGACGCGTGCCGCCTATATTTTGGGTCCGGAGCGCAGCTCCCTTTCGGCAGAAATGATCGAGCGCTGTGAATTCGTTGTCAAGATTCCCATGAAATTCTGTGTCAATGTCGGCGTTGCCGCTGCAATTGTCATGTATGACAGAGTGCAGAGCCTGGGCCGGTTCCAGCGCCGCCCGGAACGCCCCGGCGGGCCTAGCGAGCCTCTTCCAGAACCAATTTTCGGTGATCCCCAATTTCGCGATAAGGCGAAGCGATTTAAATCCAGCCCGCCGGCCGATGTCCATCCCCAGGAGGAAGATTAGTTTTCTAGCCCGGGGAATTTGTTGACGGAATCGGAGAACCGAGAGGCTAAATCCACCCATTCCCCCTTACGCGAAAACGCCAGGTATATTTCGCGCACGATGACCGGTGGCTTAAGTTCGACGACTTTCTTTGTTATCCCCTGGTCGGACATAATAACCCGTGCCGCGAGTTGGTCAGCGATGGCCAAGTCCACCCGTCCATGGGCAAGCATTTGAAACTGCTGTTCTATTCCATCGACAGAGACTTCCTTTAGCACCTTGTCTTTTACGGCCTGATCGAATGCTGGTGATTGCAGGGTACTTCTTACCCGCGCCACCGAAAGCCCGGCAAGATTAGTAAAATCGCCGTCAAATTTTCCGGCCAGTTCTGGCTTCGCATACAAGGACATAACCAGCGCGCCTATCGGCTCTTTGGGGAATATGGCAAAGGATTCACGCTCCGGCGTTTTGAAGAATGGAAAAAACGCATCCAATCTGCCGGATTCCAACCAACTGACGCCACGCGCAAACGGAAGGGTTATGAAGTTCGCTTCGTGTCCAATTTGGGATAGAGACCAACGGACCAATTCAGGAAGGGGCCCTGTCAATTCCCCTGAACTGTCCGTCGTGACGTAAGGCGAATAAAGCAAAACACCGATTCTCAAACGCTCGGCATGGGCTGGGCCGAAAAAGAATAGAACAGTCAACAATGCGACGGCGATTATCCCGGTCCGCTTCACATTCAATCCCAATCCAATTCTCCTGCTGCGCGCACAACCCCCACTGGCTCGCCGGCCGCATTATTAATGATCGGCCCAATTGTATCCTTCAGAGCGCCACGCATTCCTTCATCGATGACGCCTAGTTTTACCAGCACTGCAGCCATGGCCGCTTCCGAGGCACGTTTCGCGCCGTCGTCGATTTTTAAAGCGACGCCAAGACCGAGCCCCGGAAGAATTGCGCCGTAGACGCCTTCGGCTCCGGTTTTAACAAGGGCGGGTCCTTTTGGTCCTTGGCTCGTGGCTTCTATGAGGATGCTGTCGAAGCGGCGGCGTCCGGCCACCATCAGCGGATTCCTTTCGATAGCACGCGAAATGCGTCTGGCTGCCGCGGATCTCCCTACCGGCAGAAGATCGGGCGAGGCCATTTTGGCGAAGCCAAGAGCCATCGCATCAAGCGGCATGGCGATCACCGGAATACCGCAGCCGTCTGTTCCTCTTGGCGCTTTGGACAGGTCCGTTTCCGCAAGCTCCTGCAGGGTTTCGATCAGGCGTCGCTGCACAGGGTGATCTGCTCTAATATAGCCTTCTGATGGCTCGCCCATGTGCAGGGCCGTCGTCAGAAATCCGGCGTGCTTGCCAGAACAATTATTATGCAGTCGGGTTAACTCAACGCGCTGGCGAATCAAATCAGCGTTGACGCTCTCCTCGATTGAACCCATCGCTCCACATTCAAGATCGTCAACGCTTAAGCCCAAACGCCGCAACCAGGCCTCGACCAGAATAAGGTGTTCGGGTTCAGCGCTGTGGGATGCACAGGCAATCGCAAGCTCCGCATCACTAACCTCAAAATGATTAGCTGCGCCGGTTTCGATTAGGGCCAGCGCCTGCATCGGCTTGATGGCCGATCGAGGCAGGACAGGAGCCTTTATATCACCCCATGCGTAAACAAGTTCACCAGCAACATTAATAATAGCAATGGCCCCGCGATGACGACTTTCAACGGAATCGCCGCGGGTTACTTCTACAAGTATGGGGTTATGTTCTTCTGAATATTTCATTCGATGGATTGTGACCCTATCTCATTCAAATCGCCATTATTTTTATCCGGGCCTTGGTACCGGGTATTGGCAATGGCTCCTTGTAGGGTTATCACTTAGCGACTATGAAAAATCGTATCTATATTTTTGTTTGGTTGAGCTTTCTTTTGGCTGGCTCACGTTCTTTTGCTCAAGATTCCGGCCTAATCGACGTTTTTGGCGACTGGAGCGCGTTTGCCGTTAAGCAGAATGGCCAATCGGTTTGCTATATCGGCAGTGAGCCGACAAAATCCGAAGGAAAATACACAAAGCGCGGCGATGTCGTTTTTCTGGTCACTCACCGGCCAGCCGACAAGTCAATCGGCGTCATCAACTTCCAAACCGGTTACACCTTCAAGGAAGGCAGTGAAGCCAAAGTAGCCATTGGCGATCGATCATTCCGGCTGTTTACAGACGAAGGGGACGGATGGGCCCGCGACGATAAGACCGACAAGGCCATCGTCAAGGCGATGATCAGCGGCGCCAAAATGATCATCAAGGGAACCTCCTCGCGTGGCACCCCCACCACCGACACCTTTTCCCTTACAGGCTTCACCGCCGCATACAAGGCTGCTAGCAAGGCCTGCAAAGTGTGATCCTCCAGTAATTTTGCTTGGGTTTTATCGCAAAACCGCTATATCAAGCCCGTGATGAACAAAGAAACTGATCCCAGGAAGGCATTGCTTGGTCTCGACCGCAATGAATTGAAAGCCGAACTCGAGGCTATTGGCGAGAAACCCTTTCGCGCCAAACAATTGTGGCACTGGATTTATTATCAGGGCGTGACGGATTTTTCCGTGATGACATCCATCGCCAAGCCGCTGCAGGAAAAATTGGCCGAACACTTCGTGGTCGGCAGGCCGGAGCTGAGCCGGGTACAGACGTCGAAAGACACTTCGCGCAAATGGCTTTTGAAGTTTGAGGACGCCAATGAGGCCGAAACCGTTTTCATCCCTGACGACGGACGCGGGGCATTGTGTCTTTCTTCGCAGATTGGATGCACCCTAACCTGCCAGTTCTGCCATACCGGCACGCAAACGCTGGTGCGCAATCTGAGCGCCGGCGAAATCGTTGGTCAAATGATGGTGGCAAGGGATTCATATGGCGAGTGGCCTTCGCCACGAGGTGAACGGCTGCTTTCTAATATCGTCATGATGGGCATGGGCGAGCCGCTGTTCAATTACGACAACGTCAAAAAGGCGCTACAAATCATCATGGACGGGGAAGGCATATCCATTTCCAAACGCCGTATCACTTTGTCTACTTCCGGGGTTGTGCCGATGATTCGCCAATGCGGCGCCGATTTGGGCATTAATCTGGCGATCAGTCTGCATGCGGTAAGCGACGAGTTGCGCGATGTCATAATGCCCATCAACAAAAAATACCCCCTGAAGGAACTGTTGCAGGCCTGTCGCGAATACCCCGGCTCCAACAACGCCCGGCGAATCACCTTCGAATACGTCATGTTGAGGGGCGTCAACGATTCCCCCGCCGATGCCAGGGAACTGGTGCGCCTGGTAAAGGGCGTACCCGCCAAATTCAATTTGATCCCCTTTAATAAATGGCCGGGGGCCCGGTTCGACTGTTCACAGAACGCGGACATGAAGCGATTTTCCCAGATTTTGAACGATGCAGGCTATTCCGCCCCCATTCGCGTTCCCCGTGGCCGGGATATTCTAGCCGCCTGCGGACAGTTGAAATCCGACAGCGAGCGCATACGCGCCTCCCGGCACAAGAAAAGGGTGGCCGCGGGAATCGAAGACGAGCATCATCCAGGATAATTCGTTTCTTGAACTATCGTTCAAAAACGCTTAATCTATCTTTATGGCGAGAACGAAAGAATTCAATCGCGAAGAAGTGGTTTCGAAGGCCGTTGAGGTTTTTTGGTCCAAGGGCTTCGAGGCGACCTCGATTCAGGACTTGGTTGACGCAATGGGCATCAACCGTGGATCGATTTACGACACCTTTGGCGACAAGGCCGGATTGTTTAGAGAGGCGATCCGGCATTACCAATTGGACGCCCCCTCCCAAAACTTGCTGGATAAAGCCGAAACCGGCGATCCAAGAGGCGAAATAGAACGCTTTTTCAATGCGTTGATTTCCCGCGATACATGCGGTGACATCAAGCGCGGATGCCTGGTCACCAACTCGATTACCGAGCTTTCCGCCCGGGATGAAAAGATGGCGGCCCAGTTCAAGGCTGGAGTCGGCCATGTCGAAGACGCCTTATTCACCCTGATTAAGCGCGGGCAGGAAACAGGAGATATCGCCCCCTGGCGGGAGCCCCGATCACTTGCCCGCTCTCTCCTTGCTACGGCACAAGGAATGATCGTCCTGTCCAAGGTCGATCCGGGAGCGGAAACCCTGAAGGATATTGCCGAAACGGCCCTTTTCCAGCTCGATTGATGTTTGATTCGTCTAAATTTTGCCAATTCTCACGCTTATTTGAACGAACATTCTAATAAACGCTTGACGAAATCCGACTCCGTGGGCATCATGAGTCATAATTGGAACGTTCGTTCGGTTATAGATTGTTCAGTATAGGGAATATGTCGATGGCTACTTTTGATCTTTACACAAGTGAAACCGCACCTGCTGGTTCCCGCGAAGAACTTGCCTCCATTGAAGAGAGGGTTGGCTTCCTTCCAAATATCTACGGAATTTTTGCTGAATCCCCTTCCGTGTTGAAAGCCTATACCGCCATAACCCAATTGCTCAATCGGGGCGCATTCAGTCCGGCCGAACAACAGTTGATGTTGTTAACCGCCAGCACGGTAAACGGATGCGAATACTGTGTCGCCGCCCACTCTATAGCGTGCAGGTCGACCCAATTGGATGAAGCTGTCATTAAAGCCGTTCGTAATGGCACGCCCATCGAAGATGAACGCCTGGCGAGCCTTCACGCGTTCACCAAGTCAGTTGTTGAAAACCGAGGATGGGTTTCTCCGGAAGAACTGGACGACTTCATCGATGCCGGTTTCACCAAGGCGCAGGTTCTGGAGGTCGTTCTCGCCATCGCTCTTAAAACCATCAGCAATTACACCAACCATTTCGCCAAGGCGCCTCTGGATGATGCCTTCGCTCCTGAAGCGTGGCAAGCGCCGGACAATCAGGCGGCTTAAGACTTTTTTGTTCCATCAGGCAAGCGCCTGGCGGGTGCAGCTGTATTCTTTTTTCTGAAACCTGATATGATTCGCCCCATGATCGAAACCTCCTTTAATAAGGAACTGATTCTTGTCGCCGACCCTATGTGTTCGTGGTGCTGGGGATTTTCACCGGCTGTCAGTTCAATCCGGCGGAATTTTGGTGATCGTCTGAACATTCTTCTCGTTGTCGGCGGCTTACGCCCCGGTAATGACAAGGTCATGGACGAAGAGGCCAAAAGCTACATTCGCCACCATTGGGAAGAGGTCAACAAGGCATCCGGCCAGCCTTTCGATTTCGATTTTTTCGAACGTGACGACTTCACTTATGACACGGAGCCGGCCTGCCGGGCCTGCGTTACTGTGCGGGCACTGAAGACGGACGCAACGCTGAATTATTTGGAATTACTGCACAGGAGCTTCTACGCCAATAATCAGGACATAACCGATACCTCCGTACTGGCTTCGCTGGCCGTAAGCCTTGGCGTCGATGCAAACCACTTCGCCGATGTATTCAATTCTGAAGAAGCCCGCGCCGCCACCATTGATGATTTTCAAGTTGCCCGTAATCTAGGCGTCACAGGTTTTCCGACAGTCGTCGCCGTTGACATGAACAAGGGCGAGAAAGGTGAAAACCAATACGCTTACCTGAATGTCGGTTATCGTCCGTTTGAGGCGCTGGAGCCTCTTTTGGAAGAATGGATGACGGCTTAACTACTCTTGCTCCGCCCCGACTTTTGCCTATACTGCGCGCCCACGTGATTTCCCCTTTTTTTAAGGTTCAAAGCTCATGAGCGCCGATATCAAAAAAGTCGTCCTGGCCTATTCCGGTGGTCTGGATACCTCCGTCATCTTGCGTTGGCTGCAAGACACCTATAACTGCGAAGTCGTTACCTTCACCGCGGATCTGGGTCAGGGTGAAGAGGTCGAACCCGCCCGGGCCAAAGCCGAGATGATGGGCATCAAGGAAATCTATATCGAGGACCTGCGTGAAGAATTCGTGCGCGACTATGTCTTCCCCATGTTTCGTGGCAACGCCCTGTACGAGGGCACGTATCTGCTGGGTACCTCTATCGCCCGGCCGCTGATCTCCAAGCGCCAGATCGAAATCGCCCGCGAGGTCGGCGCTGACGCTGTTTCCCATGGCGCCACCGGCAAGGGCAATGATCAGGTTCGCTTCGAGCTTGGCTATTATGCGCTAAACCCGGATATCAAGATCATCGCGCCGTGGCGCGAGTGGGATTTGAACTCGCGCACCAAACTAATTGAATACGCGGGATTGCATCAAATCCCGGTGCCCAAGGACAAGCAGGGCGAGCCCCCATATTCGGCCGACGCTAATCTGTTGCATATTTCATGCGAAGGAAAAGCCCTGGAGGACCCTTGGGTGGAAGCGCCGGAAGACGTCTACACCCGCTCCGTCTCGCCTGAAGACGCGCCTGATAAGCCCACTTACATCGAAATTGAGTTTGAGAAAGGCGATCCCATCGCCATCGATGGTGAAAAATTGAGCCCGGCGGCGTTGCTGACCAAGCTCAATAAATTGGGCGGTGACAACGGCATCGGCCGCAAGGACATCGTGGAAAACCGTTTCGTCGGTATGAAGTCCCGCGGCATTTACGAAACGCCGGGCGGCACCATTCTTTTGGAAGCCCGCCGCGGCATGGAAAGCATCACCCTGGACCGCAACGCGGCTCACATGAAGGACGAGATGATGCCCCGCTATGCGGAGCTAATCTACAACGGTTTCTGGTTTGCGCCTGAACGGGTGATGATGCAGGCCGCCATCGATAAGGCCTCCGAAGTCGTAAACGGCGTCGTTCGCGTAAAACTCTATAAGGGATCGGTCGCCGTCGTCGGGCGCAAATCGCCCATGAGCCTTTATGACGAGGCCATCGTCACCTTTGAGGAAGACGACGTCTACGACCAGCGCGACGCTGAAGGCTTTATCAAGCTGAATGCCTTGCGGCTTCGCCTTGGCAAACGGTTGATGGGTTAGGCGCCGACGCGCATCAGTTTTTCAAATGCGGATGACTGACTGGCGAATGCGTAGTCACGCCCTTATTTTTTAGCTTCAATTTCAGAGTAGAATGCTTATCTGTAATAGACGGCCGCTGGGCTGTTTCCACGATCCCTAACAGTGAGCTTGAATGCTCTCGCGACCGTATTGTTGACTTCGGAAAACCGCGAGGTCATTCACATGAAATTGTTTGCATTCCTGTTCCTATTTGGATCACTGAGTATTGGGCTTGTTGTCGCACCCGGTGCCTCAGCTGACGGGAACGAAATCAACTTCCAGATCGTGAAGGCTACGGCCAACAAGGTTTGGCGTCTCAACACGTTCACGGGCGAAATATCGATATGCGCTCTTAGAGGCCAAAAAGTTGTGTGTACGGCAAACGCCGCGCCCGTCGACGCATATGCGGCAACCTATAATCCGGCGATGGCATATCACGAGCGCAAGAACGAACGAGATCGCATCGCCAGGGAAAACAGGGCAAGGGACATTGAAAGACTTGTGCGCGCCCTGAAAGCGATTAGTTCCTTCTTTGGGTCATCCATGGAACGCCCTTGATAGTTTTCTATTGCCTTTATTGACCTTCCATACCTGATGTTTCCCCCGATGCGCCTAGATCCGGTTTAGAACACACTGTTCAAGGTTTATTTGGGCGGTGTAGATTTATCGCGGTGAATTTCTTTCTTGAAAAATGGGAGGGCGCGAAATTGGAAAAAGAACTGGAGACAGTCAGCAAGCTGATCGACACCATAGTCGAATTCGCCGTTCAGTATGGCTTTCAAATTCTGGGCGCTTTGGTCTTTTTGTTTATCGGCCTCAAGGTCGCAACCTGGACCGGACGCAAGGTCTCGGGTCTTGCGGAATCCCGTGAAATCGACCAAACCCTGTCGCGTTTTATCGGCAATGTGGTCAAGGTGGTGATGGTTGGCTTCGTCGCCATTATCACTCTCGGCAACTTTGGAATCTCCATCGCGCCCCTGATCGCACTTGCCGGCGCCACAGCTTTCGGCGCCACCATGGCCATTCAAGGGCCTCTTTCAAACTACGGGGCTGGATTGTCTATCGTCCTCAGCCGCCCCTTCGCAGTTGGCGATACCATCACAGTCAGGAACATTAGCGGCACCGTTGATGACATCATGCTCGCCGCCACCATTCTGATCGGCGAAGATCGTGAACGCATTACTATTCCCAACAAGGAAATCGTTGGCGAAGTGATCGTTAATTCCAACGAAAACCGAATCGTCGAAACCCGTATTGCCATCGGATTTGCCGAGGACTCCGAGCGCGCCATCGACGCCCTGCAAAAAGTCCTGAAAGAGTCAAAGGACGTGGTCGATGAACCCAAGGCTCTGGTCGGCGTCCATGACTTCACCTATGGCGGGGTGGTACTGGGCCTGCGCTTTTGGGTGCCAGGGCTGCAATACTTCCAGACCCGCTACAGCGTTAACGAGGCTTTGCTCAAGGGCCTTCGCGACGCTGGAGTGACGTTGCTGGCTACCTCAGGGCAGGCCGTCACAGCCCCCGCCCTATCCGCCGATATGGAAACCTAGAATTCCCGCCCGATTTTCTTGTCAACGGACATTTCGCCACCACCGCGAACAACAAAGACCAGGGCGAGAAGAGCCCAAAGCAACGTGTACTCATAGCCGCCATTGGCCGAGAAAAAACCGTTGGGAAAATGCACAAGATAGGCTGCCGACAGCAAGACAATGGCGATGCCCGCCGCCGCAGGACGGGTAAGCAAGCCGATGGCTAGCAAAAGGCCGCCAAAAAATTCCGTGCAGCCGACCAGTGCCGCCCAGAAGACGCCCGGTTCCAATCCCAGCTTGCCGGCAAAAAAGCCTCCCGTTCCGTCCAGCCCGTAACCGCCGAACCAGCCAAAAAGTTTCTGCGCCCCGTGGGGCATGATAAACAGGCCGGTAAAGAACCGGATCATCGGAAGGGATAGGGGTGTCAGGCTTTGATAGAGTGGGTCCAGGGCCGGAATGATTGTTCTCGTCGCCGAATTGTCGTTGGTCATAACCGTTCTCCATTTCAATAAACTTTAACGGTCACTGCCCCTTGATAATTCTAGACAATTATCCATTACTTGTAATTGTAATAACTATTATCCGCATTCACGAATGAGTGAGGTCCCTTGGACAGGCGCCCTGATTTAGTGCACTAAAATTCATTTCGAACCCGGTTACTTATCTTTCAACACTTCTCCGACGCTCTCGCGAAGACAAGGAAGCAGACTGGTTTCAAACCATGGATTTTTTTTAAGCCAGCCAGTGTTACGCCAACTTGGATGGGGCAAAACAAAATACCTAGGTGCATAATCGCGCCAATTTTGCACGGTGTCCGTCATCGTTTTTTTTCGCCTTTTTCCCAGGTAGTGCTTCTGGGCATAACTGCCGACCAACAGGGTCTGACGGACTTGATCCAGTTTTTCCAAAATCGGAAAATGCCACTTAGGTGCGCATTCGGGCCGGGGAGGTAGATCCGCGCCATTTTTGTCCCTACCGGGGTAACAAAAAGCCATGGGGACAAGGGCGATTTTTTCCTCGTCGTAGAAAACGTCCTTTTCCATGTCCAGCCAATCTCTTAAGCGATCGCCCGACGGATCGTTCCAAGGAATACCCGATTCCTGAACCCGAGTACCGGGCGCCTGTCCAATTATCATTAATCGAGCTGTCGACCGGGCGCGCAATACCGGGCGCGGCGGGTGGGAAAAATGTTCGGCGCAATGGGTGCAGGCCCGGACGTCCTTCAACAGGGCCTCAAGATCGCTCATCCGCCATTCAGCAGGCTATTGACGAATTCTGGCACCAGTTTCGTCGCCGGGCCGTATTGCGCTTCGCCAAAAAGCGTTGCACCTTCGCTTGGTTCCATATTCAGCTCAACTGTGCGCGCAACCTTTCGCATGACCACGTGACTGACAAATCCCGCCGCCGGATAAACGTTGCCGGACGTGCCGATGGAGACGAACAATCCGCAATCGTCCAGCGCCTCATAGATACGATCCATTTCAAGCGGCATTTCGCCGAACCATACAACATGGGGCCGCCAAGTGCCGGTCGCACCACAATAGACACAGACATGGTCTGTTTCGATGTCGCCGCGATGCTCGCTGATTTCACCGCATCCGGCGCAATGCGCCTTTAAAAGCTCACCATGCATGTGCAGAACATTTTTGCTGCCGCCCTTTTCATGCAAATCGTCAATGTTCTGGGTTACGACCAACACCTCACCCGGCCATTCTTCTTCCAGCCTTGCCAACGCCTCGTGGGCGGCATTTGGCTTTACGTTCCCGGCGGCAAGTTTCGCCCTTCGCGCATTGTAAAAGGCCTGCACCCCTGTCGGATCATGGGCGAACGCTTCCGGCGTCGCCACATCTTCGATTCTCACTTTGGACCAGATGCCATCGGCGTCGCGAAAAGTCGATAAACCCGACTCCTTCGATATTCCCGCTCCGGTCAAAACGACGATGTTATCGCTCATGCTGCCCTCACGCTTGCAAAAGACACGAGCACTTAAGATAATCCGAAGACGTCATTTGAACCAGATCGGATCAACAATGGTCAAAGTCCTTTTCGTTTGCCTTGGCAATATTTGCCGTTCCCCAACCGCCGAAGGCGTTTTTCGTAGAATTGTCGAAGCAGAAGGATTGGGTGACAGCATCTCGATCGACTCGGCCGGCACTGCGGCCTACCACATTGGCAATCCGCCGGACACCCGTTCCCAGGCGGCGGCAAAAAGGCGGGGTATCGATATAAGCCATCAACGCGCACGCCAGGTCCGGTCCGGCGATTTTGATCACTTCGATTATCTGCTTGCGATGGACGTCGACAATCGCAACGATCTGCTGGTTCACTGCCCCCCAAAAAACGAGCACAAGATTCAAATGATGCTGGATTTCGCCAAGGACTTGACCATACGCAACGTGCCTGACCCCTATTATTCAGGCGAAAACGGCTTCGAAGTCGTCCTCGATATGATCGAAAACGCCTCCCAAGGCCTGCTGGAAGACATCCGCAACAAACATCTGTGATTTAGGCTTCAGAAGCTTTTTGTGATATACTGCCGCGCGTGAACCGGGTGGGCATCCGGTTACAAAAAGAGCGGGTACAAACATATAGACGTAGGGGAGCTGCTGATTTTATTCGGTAGACCCGATGATGCGCGCGATCTTGAGCACGGCTGCGATTGCCGTGGTGGTCCTGCTGACACAGATAACAATTAACAACATCGCTCTGGCAGTCACTATCACACCGACGTCTCCCTATATCCAGGGCAGCGTGTGGTCCTTCGTGAACCACCAAGGTATTGGCCATTCAACCCCGACAATTGCAGAACAAAAGGCGTCAGGAAAACCGAAAACGCCTGAATAAACAGTTGATTGAACAGAAAAAAATCAGGGTAGAACAACTTTTGCTATTGGAGCGCCAGCGCAAACTGACCAAAAAGCGGCTGCAGGAACAAACCACCCGCTCACGGCGCTCTGCCCAAAAAGAACGCCAGCCGGAGGTAGAGGAAGCAAGACGGCGCAACAGTCTTTTGGACGATCAGCGCAACAGACAGGCGCAACTGGCGCAGAAAAACGAAGAAGCGCTAACCAGTCGTCAATTCCAGCGCAATCTGCAAGAACAGAATGTCAAAAAACGGTTTCCCGCTCTGATGCGTTATTTTGAATCTCTTCAACGACAACTATTAAGGTCACAACGAGATCGCAGCGAAAATCCGGAAACCAATGTCCCTTAACTGACTTCTTGACGCCCGCCGCTTGAGTGCGGGAAAAAGCTTCTATGGGAAATTCCTTAACCGAATCCATCGAAGCAATTACCGGCATGCGTATCGACAAAATGTCCGCCATGGGCGGTGGCTGCGTCGGTGATGTCTACAAAGTGATGCTGAATGATGGATCAAGTCTCGTCGCCAAGACGGGAGATGCGGATAGTGGCCTTGGGCTTGAAGGCCAAATGCTGGAGTATCTCAATCGTCATACCGATCTGCCGGTCCCTGAGGTGCTTCATTCCGCCGACACATTATTGCTTATGACCCTGTTGCCTTCGGGAGGAGGCCTGAACGAAGAGGCGCAGATTCACGCCGCTGACCTAGTTGCGGCGCTGCATGGTATCAGCGCCGAAAACTACGGTTTTGAATACGATACGGTAATTGGAGGATTGCACCAGCCAAATCCAAAAACCAAAAGTTGGCTCGATTTCTTCGCCCGCAAGCGCCTTGTTGAAATGGCGCGCCAGGCCCTGGATGCCGGACGCCTGCCGGCGAGGTTGATGGGCAGGGTTGAGGCCATCGCCGGAAAACTTGATCGGTGGCTCAAAGAGCCGGCGTGTCCGTCATTGATCCATGGAGACATGTGGGGCGGTAATGTATTGGCTTCGAATGGACGCATCACAGGCTTCATCGATCCGGCGATCTATTATGCGGATCCGGAAATTGAACTCGCGTTCACTACTCTGTTTTCCACCTATGGAGATGCTTTTTTTTCAAGGTATCAGGAACACAGGCCCCTTCGGCCTGGATTTTTTGAAGAGCGCCGGGATCTTTATAATCTGTACCCGCTGCTGGTTCATGTACGCCTGTTCGGCGGATCCTACGTCGGGTCCGTCGATGGTATTTTGAGGAAATTCGGATATTGAAACCTCCCAGTCTCATTATTTTTGATTGTGACGGCGTCCTTGTTGATTCTGAAATGATCGCAAGCCGCGTCCTGGCCGAGCATCTTTCTGCACAGGGGCTCCCTTTAAGCGCCGCCGAATGCAGGGAACGCTTTACCGGAAGATCGCTGGCATCAGTACGGGGGATGGTCGAAAGGGAACTGGGCAGACTTTTGGATCCGGATTTTGAAGAAAGGCTCCGTTCCCTAGATAAAAACGCCTTTGAGAACGAGCTAAAAGCCGTAGATGGCATTCATCAGACGCTGGCTTCGATTCCCGCTTCTGTTTGCGTGGCTTCTTCCGGCTCGCTGGAAAAAATCAGCGGTTCGCTGGCCTTGACTGGACTAACGGATTTTTTCGGGTCAAATCTTTTCAGCTCGTCAATGGTTAAAAATGGAAAGCCGGCCCCGGATCTGTTCAATCTGGTGCTGGAAAAAATGGCAATTCCTAGACAACACGCCATCGTTATTGAGGACAGTCCGTCCGGCGTCATTGCCGCCAGTCTGGCCAACATCCGTGTCTTTGGATTTTCCGGCGCTTCACACGCCAAGGCAGATCCCAATTATCAACAAAAACTCGTCGACGCCGGGGCGGGGCTCGTTTTTGACGATATGACGCGATTGGGCGAGCTATTGGGCATCCATAATTAAGTCGTAGCTTGCGATGGTTTCGTAGTGGGCCCCGTTGTGGCCTAGATGGCTGCGATAAAGCACGAACCTGTCCGCCGTGAACGGCTCCAGGTTCAGCCCGCCGTGCTCGGAAAGCCAGCCTGCGACTTTTCCTTTTGGTGATTTTTTGACTCGCGCCAGCGTTACATGAGGCGTGTATTTGCGCCTTTCCGGCTCTAAACCGGCGCGGACCAGGGCGCTTTCGATCTTGCCCTGAAGATGAAACAGCGCCTGCTCGCCCAATACGGCAACCCACAGGGTGTGTATCATGTGGCCCCGGCCAAACGTCTCGATACCTGTCAGCGAAATATCAAAGGCCGGTTCATGAATGGCGCTTAATGCATCGTTGATGTCTTCTGCCTGAAATTCCTCGATCTCGCCAATGAAACGCAAGGTCAGATGCATGTTCTCGTGACTGATCCAGTGCGCCCCTTCCAGTCCCGCCTGAAGAAACTGCAGGTTATTGCGAACATCCCCGGGCAAGGGGATACCGACGAAAAGGCGGATCATGGAACTGGCCCTAATCTATTGTCGTGAGGCTATTTTAGAACGTCGGCATCACATTAGGCAATCAAGGTAAGCACGCCTGTGTAGCCGTACAGCCGATTATGGGAAATCTCACCATTGCCGAAAAAGCCGACCAGGGGCGTCGGACCGATTACATCTTCGATCAGGGAAAGCTCCTTGCCCTCATGGCCGAACATTGAGGCGCCGCGGCCGACGCAACTGTAATAAAGGGCGGCCCTTGGCGGTTTGCCCAGGCGTCCCTTCAGTTTCTCCAGCCGGTCTCGCATATCGTTTTCTGCACTTAAAGGGTCGCGGCGAACAAACATCAGGCGCTGAGAGGTTTCCACCTGCTCGCCAATCGCCAACCAGCCTCGCTCTGGGTCAATGCCGACGAGTGAACGCACTAGATAATCACCCGTATCGGAACCTTCGATCGGTAGGGCGGCGTGAATTAATCCCGCCACCTGCTCCAGGTCGTCGGCCAAATCATCGTCGATGTCCTCCATGAATACATCCAGCGCCGGTCGGCCGTCGAGGCCGATGACAATGTTGTCGATACAATCGGAAATGACATGGCTTTCGGATATCGGCGTGCATCCCTGGGAGAGACTGGTGACGATTTCCAGCCCTGGGGCGAACATGACGCCGGACAATCCGCCACTGGCGACCCGGTCGCAAATTTGAAAGTTATCGGCCTTCGAGGACGTCAATCCACCAACCAGAAATCCCGACGTCTCACTTGCCAGCTCTTCCACCAATGCCGGGATAACGGCATTTGACGGATCGCCATGAATGACGCCAAATCCTGCTCCGGAATCCCGCAACCAGTTGCGCTTCTCATCGGGTAAATCATCGATCTCATTTTCAATTACGGGCAGGATATTGAAACTTCCCTCGGTCAATTCCATCGCCAAAACGGCTACGGCGGGCCGGTTCCAATATTCGGTTGAACCCATCTGATTATCGTCAGACATGGCGCAGACGCCGATGCCTACCGATCCGACCCAGTGTTCGACACCTGTTTTCTGGCGCAGGTAGGTCAAAATGGAGGAGAGGTCACCCGCCAAAAGGTCGGTGACATAAATGAACCCGAGGTTAAAAGTGCCCGGCGGATGAGTCAGGCCGTCAGCGCATATTTTTGCAGCCTGGGCCCAGTCTTCTGATTGAGTGTGAACGACCTTGAACGATGTCATGCGATATTTTTTTCCAATTATTTTTTCGCCTGAACGCCTTGAATAACTTGTTTGACGTAAGGAAGTATACGCCGGACAACGACCTTTACGCCCTTCACATTAGGGTGAATGGTGTCTTCCTGGTTCAATTCGGGAATGGCTGCGACGCCATCAAGAAAAAACGGATACAGCGCTACCTTATATTTTTGGGCAAGCCGTGGGTAGATAGCCGCAAATTCGCCGCCATAATCCGAGCCTAGATTCGGCGGAGCGCGCATACCGGTCAAAAGCACCGCCAGTCCCCTTTTTTGCAGTATTGCCAATATGGCGTCCAGGTTGCTAAATGTTTGGGCAGGTTCCAGTCCGCGCAAGCCGTCATTGGCGCCCAGCTCGACGATAACCGCGTCCACGCCTTCCGATAAAGCCCACTCCAATCGAGACAGACCACCAGCAGAAGTATCGCCGGAAACTCCGCCATTGATAACCTTCACCGCTAGGCCGTCATTGATCAGGGCGCGTTCCAACTGGCTAGGAAAGGAATCCGCCCTCATCAGCCCGTAGCCGGCGCTTAAGGAGTCTCCTAAAGCCAAAATTCTGACCTTTTCCGCTGCATGGGATACGGCAGGTAATAAAAACGTTACCACTACCAAAGCCAACAACGCGTTGACAAATTGCTGCGCGTCGCCATAACGGAAGCGTAAATGATTTGGGAGGAACATGTTAGAGCAACCCGATACAGCCATTCAGTTAAACGGTGTAGAGCTTACCCTGACCAGCAATGCAGGCGAGGTCAACATCCTGCGTGGCATTGACCTTGATATTGCACGCGGTGAAACCGTCGGCGTGGTTGGTCCCAGCGGGTCCGGCAAGACTTCGATGCTGATGGTTATCGCCGGCCTGGAAAAAGTCAGTGGCGGCGATATAGCTATTGCCGGTCATGGTTTGAACGGCATGAACGAGGATGAACTCGCCCTGTTCCGGCAGAGCCATGTCGGCATCGTCTTTCAGGATTTCCATCTGGTGCCGACCATGACGGCGCTTGAAAACGCAGCCATGCCGCTGGAATTCGCTGGGCGCGCAGACGCTTTTGAACGCGCTCGCAAAGAGCTTGAAGCCGTCGACCTGGGTCACAGAATCGATCATTATCCGGGGCAACTTTCCGGGGGCGAACAACAGCGCGTGGCACTTGCGCGGGCTTTTGCGCCCGAACCATCAATCCTGTTGGCTGATGAGCCCACCGGAAATCTTGACGGCGATACCGGCCATAAGGTCATGGATTTGTTATTCTCCTTAAAGGAGAGATGCAATACGACAATGATGCTGGTCACCCATCAACCGGAATTGGCCGAACGATGCTCGCGCACCATTCATATGCTGGATGGAAAAATCTCCAATGAAGAATAAGGGGCAATGGGGATTGGCGTGGCGAATGGCCAAGCGGGAGCTACGTGCCGGTCTGACAGGTTTCAAGATTTTTTTGGGATGTCTGGCCGTCGGCGTCGCCGCCATTGCCGGCGTCGGTACGATCAGCGCTTCCGTTACCGGAGGCCTGAACGCCGATGCCAAGAACCTGCTTGGGGGCGATATCGACCTGCGCTTCCACAATCACCCCAATAGTGAAGGGCAGGATCAATACCTGAAAGCCAATTCCACCAGGATTTCCAAGGTGCTTGAAATGCGGGCCATGGCGGCCCCGGCCGATGGGATAAATGGAGGCGCGCGTGGGCGGTCGCTTATCGAACTTAAGGGCATCGACGATGCCTATCCCTTGAGCGGAAAGATGTCGCTTGAGCCAAAGCAGCCCTTAAATTCCGCTCTGGCGCAATTGAATGATGGCTCGTACGGCACCGTCGCCGATTCTAATTTGCTGAAACGTTTGGGACTAAGCATCGGCGGGCGCATCAAGGTCGGCGATGCTGTATTGACGGTAAACGGAACCATCAAAGGCGAGCCCGACAGGGTCGCCAGTGTCTTGAGTTTCGGCCCTCGTGTTATGGTGTCCATGGCCGCGCTTGAGGCTAGCCGTCTTGTGCAGCCCGGTTCCCAGGTTCACTACCACACACGGGTTCTCTTGCCGGATGGCATCGAATCGCGTCAGTGGCGGGACGAATTGGACGAAGCCTTCCCCAGCGCCGGTTGGCGTGTGCGGGCGCCCGACGAAGCCGCTCCAGGTATCCGGCGTTTTATCGAACGCATGACGCTGTTCCTGAATTTTGTCGGCCTGACGGCTCTGCTGGTTGGGGGCATCGGCGTCACCAACGCGGTGAGCGGCTATCTGGACGGTAAGACCGCCACCATCGCCACCTTCAAATGCGTCGGCGCACCGGGCGGACTGGTTTTCAGAACTTACCTGCTACAGGTAATGGTACTCGGCCTGATGGGAATCGCCATTGGCCTCGTTTTCGGAGGTATTCTGCCTGCAATCGGACTCAAGCTTGTCGCCAGTCAGATGCCCGTCGCACCGGATATCGGCCTATATCCCGAACCCCTAGCCCTGGCTGCCATCTTCGGTTTCCTGACGACCCTGACCTTCGCCCTGTGGCCGCTGGGTCGGGCGCGAGAGGTTCCGGCCGCGACCCTGTTTCGCGACCGCATCCAGCCGTCCAACCTTAAACCGGCGCGTCCGGTGCTGTTGGCTGCCATCGCGGGTGTCGGGGTGTTGGCGCTGCTGACAATCCTTACTGCCAGCGACCGGTATTTTTCCTATTGGTTTGTCGGCGGCGCAATCGTCACCGTTGCCTTGCTCAGGCTAGGCGCAGCAGGATTGGTGCGCTGGGCCTCCAAAGTCCCGCGCACTAAAAATGCCGAATTGCGCCTGGCCATCGCAAATATCCACCGCCCCGGCACCAATGCGCCAAGCGTCGTTTTATCCCTGGGGCTGGGCCTTTCGGTACTGGTCGCCGTCGCCCTGATTCAGGGCAACATGAGCTATCAGATCAACGAACGCCTTCCTGATGAAGCGCCTGCCTTTTTCTTCATTGATATCCAGCCGGGCCAGGTTGCCGAGTTCGACGAAACGGTGAAAGGCTTCCCCACCGCCAGGGGTTTCAAACGAATGCCCAGCCTTCGCGGCCGCATCGTCAAGATCGACGGTGTTCCGGTTGAAAAGGTTAACGTCGCCAAGGAATCCCAATGGGCGATCAACGGCGATCGCGCTCTTACGTCATCGGCCCAACCAACGGAAGACTCCAACATCATCGCTGGAAAATGGTGGCCCGAAGATTATTCAGGCCCGCCCGCAATCTCCCTTGATTCAGGTTTAGCCCGCGGTTTCGGAGTCGGCCTGGACGACACATTGACCCTGAATGTATTGGGCCGAGAAATCGAAGGCAAGATCATGTCCCTGCGGGAAATTGACTGGCGCTCACTGCGTTTTGATTTCGCCATCATCTTTGCACCGGGTCCCCTGGAAGGCGCGCCCCATACCCATATCGCCGCCGTCGAGGCGCCGGCGGACATAGAAGAGGAGCTGGAGGATGCGGTGTCCAGCAAGTTCGCCAACATCACCTCAATTCGTGTGCGCGAAGCGTTGCAGGCAGCCGCCCATATTCTTGAAGGCATCGGTCAGGCGATCAGCGGCACATCACTGATCACCATCGTTGCTGGCGCCCTGGTATTGGCCGGAACCATCGCCGCCGGGCAACGCCGCCGCATATACGATTCGGTGGTATTCAAAGTGCTGGGGGTTACCCGAAGCAGGTTGATGCGGGCATTCGCCTTCGAATATGGCATTTTAGGGGCGGCCACGGGCGTCATCGCCGCCGCCATCGGCACCCTGACGGCCTGGGCGGTGATGGTCTTCCTGATGCGCACCGGATGGATATTCCTGCCGCAAGTCGTTGTTGTTACAGTGACAATTTGCCTGTTCGTCACCGTCGTGGCGGGCTATCTGGGCACCTGGAAGGCGCTGGGAGAGAAGGCGACGACGCACTTAAGAAACGAGTAGCACTGTTACAGTCTGTTACCGTCATTCCCTTGATTTTGCGGAATTTCCTGCCATATTAAGCTCAGATTTGTTTTTGGCTGAAAAAGAGGTTTTTCATGGTTTCCGATCCCAATAGCCGGTTCACGCTGAGCACTCAAGCTGCGACCGCCGCTCACGCGCGCACAGATGCTGAAATCGACGTTGGCCTGCGTGAGTACATGCTGCGGGTCTACAATTACATGGCGTCGGGATTGGTCCTGACGGGTATCCTCGCCTATGTAACGGCGAATACCCCGGCAATCCTGAATTTGCTGTACGCCGCTGGACCGGACGGCAGAATCAGCCCGACGATGCTGGGCTTTATTGTCATGCTGTCGCCGTTTGGATTTATCCTAGCGTTGTCTTTCGGCGTCACCAAGATGAAGGCTTCGACGGCGCAAGCTGTATTTTGGGGTTTCGCCGCTGTTATGGGCCTTTCATTGGCCAATATTTTCCTGGCCTACACAGGTACATCCATAACCCGGGTGTTTTTCATCGCCGCCGGCGCTTTCGCCGGAATGAGCCTTTACGGCTACACCACAAAACGTGATCTGTCTGGTTTCGGCTCGTTCCTGATGATGGGCCTGATCGGCATCATTATAGCCATGGTGGTCAATATTTTCCTGCAGTCGTCCGCCCTGCACTTCGTCATCTCCGTGGTCGGCGTGCTGGTTTTCGTCGGCCTGACCGCCTACGACACCCAGAAGATCAAATCGCTGTATCTGGAAGCAGACGGCTCCGAAGTGATGACCAAAAAGGCGATCATGGGCGCGTTGACGTTGTATCTGGACTTCATCAACCTGTTCATCATGCTGTTACATCTGTTCGGTGAACGCCGCTAAGGCCTGAATTTTCCAATAAAGGGCCCGGAGCAAGCTCCGGGCCTTTTTTTTGCTTTGGATGTAAATGAAACCAAATTTCTTTATTCCCTTCGCCATCGGCCATTTCGCCAATGACCTGACGCCGATTGCGATGTACATCTTGATTCCGGCCTTCGGTACGGCCCTGGGACTGTCGCCTTCGGAAATCGGATTGCTGTTTATGATCCACAGTGTCGGTGCTTCGCTGGCCTATCTTCCGGCGGGAATACTGTTCGATCATGTGGCTAATCGCGGGATCGTACTGGCCGGGACATTCTTCTGGGTCGGGTTCGGCTATCTGACGTCTTCATTTGCCGAAGGATTCTGGGCCTTCGCCTTTCTGATTGCCTTCGCCGGCATGGGTGACGCGGTCTGGCACCCGTTTGCGACCGGCGTGCTGGCGCAGATACACAAAGCCAGGCGTGCCTATGCACTGGGAGTGCACGCCATCGGCGGCCATTTTTCCGAAGTCGTCGCATTGGCCGCAACAGGATTGCTGCTGACCATGTGGGATTGGCGCACCGCTATCCAAATTCTTGTCATCCCGACGTTCCTGGTCGGTTTTTTCTTTATCTATCTTGCACCAAAAGTGCCGCGCCATGTTAACACCCGGCCCACACGCGCGGACTTCGCGGATATCTGGAGGGTCTGGAGCAATAGGGCGGGATTGCGCATCATCGCGCTTTTTACGGCTTATAACATGGGCCTTTTTGCGATCATCGCCATGACACCCCTTTACTTAAGGGCCAATCATGATCTGGGCTGGTTGGCCACGGCTATGGCTATGGCGGCGATGATGTTGCCGGGCGCCCTGTTGCAGCCCTGGGCGGGCAAGGTTTCCGACAACATCGGACGCAGGCCACTGATCATCCTGGGTAACGGAATGGCGGCGGCGGCTGCACTTGTCGCCTGGATGTCGACGGGCTTTATACTTTCCTTGCTGGCCTTGGGAACCGCGCTGACAGTGCTTGTGGCCATTCGGGCCGTATTGCTGGCAGCGTCTATCGACCACGCCGGGGCGCGAGAGGGGACGAGCCTGGGCCTGGCTTTTGCTTTTATGGACGGCTTTGCCGCATCGGCGGCGGTGCTCGCCGGATTGGCGGGAGAAACGGATCTGGCGAACGCTTTTTTATTGGCCAGCGGTTTTTCATTAGTCGCGGTTATTCTCGCTGCTGCCTTGCCTAAGACTGCCCCACAGACGGCGAACGCCTAAATCCTATCTCAAGCAATCCTGTTGGGCGGCTCATGTCCGGCGAAGAAAGCATCCAGATTGTCCAGGGCCCTAAAACCCATGGCGTTGCGGGTTTCGACCGTGGCGCTTCCCAGATGCGGCAGCAGGAAGGCGTTTTCGCAATCGAGATATCCGGGGTTAAGATTGGGTTCACCCTCGAATACATCCAGACCTGCGGCTGCCACCCGTCCCGATTTCAGGGCCGCGATCAAGGCTTCATCATCGACGACGGGGCCGCGCGCCGTGTTAATCACAACGGGATTCGAAGGCAGCAAGGCGATGCGATCGCCATTAAGCAGGTGTTTCGTCTCCTGCGTAAGCGGGCAGTGAAGGGACAAAAAATCGCTAACCCTCAATAGGTCTTCCATAGTGTCGTGATAATTGGCGCCCTGTTCCAGATCGCCCGTCAAACGGGTCCGGTTGTGGTAGTGGATGTCCATACCGAAGGCGCGCGCCCGTTTTGCCACGGCGCGGCCAATATCACCCATACCCAAAATGCCCAAACGCTTGCCGCGCATCTCGATGCCCATCAGCTGGGTAGGTGTCCAGCCACTCCATCCTGCATCGATCATCCGCGCTCCTTCACGCGCACGCCTCGAAGCACCCAGCATCAATAGCAGGGCGATGTCGGCTGTAGCATCGGTTAATACACCAGGGGTATTGGTGACGACGATGGACCGCTCACGCGCCGCATCAAGATCAATATGTTCGTAGCCGACCGAAAAAGTCGCGATGACCTTGATACTTTCCGGCAGGCGTTCAATAACGCCGCGCGAAAGATCATTTGTGATGGTGGCGAGCAGCCCGTCTGCGCCCTCCAGCAGTTCAATCATTCGATCCGGGCCATAAGGGTCGTCATCGGTGTTGATGATGGCGTCATAGTTGGCGCAAGCGCGAGCCGTCACGTCGTCCGGGACCTTCCGGGTGATGAGGATTTTCTTATTTTCAGGCATGTGTGATCCCCAAGTTTTAACGAGGACCTATTTATCGCCGGTGGTTAAGGTTCTTGGCAAGATCACTATTGTCACAGGACAAAAAATTGGTGCGGAAATCAGGCTGCGCCCCTCTTCAGGTGATCCATTGCCTCGTTCAACTGGCTCATTCGACTGTGGTTGCCATGTCCGCTGTCCGGATGATGAATGCTGGCCAAGGTGCGGAAACGGGATTTAACGGACTTATTGTCCGGCAGGCTCCCGGGCGGAAAGCCCAGTATATGCAGGGCATCGTCCCTGCAGCGAATGCCTTTGGGCAAGGGCTCGAAAGAAAGTGCCGATATGATTGAGCGAAGACGTCTTACTTCATCCCTAGCTTCAATAATGAGGCTTTCATCGACGACAGGGGTATTTGGCGCTTCGTCTTCGGAACCTTTCAGTTCGATATCAATCTCGCCACGGTCTATGGCCAAAGCCATGCCCAAAGCCCGGCGCAGGGTTTCGGCATCGTATCCTTGAGCCATGCGGACTTGAAGGCGTGGTTTGCGTTGCCATGGCTTGCCCTTGGCGGCGCCTGATTTCAAAACAACGGTTTCACGATCTCCCGACAAAGGACCGCCCGGATCGGGGTAGGCAGCAATTTCTTCAGGCGCGACAACCAGAACGACGGAGCGCGCCAGATCAGCGACATTGACTCGGCGTTTGTCTGCTAAAACCGTCACGGCGTCTCGAAAATCACTTGAGCAGGGTATTGTATAGGAGTGCTTGCGGTTTGCGGCTGGTTTTGAAGTCATCTTCTCTTAGATCCTGATCCCCCAATTGGCATGCGAGGATTTCAACAGATTATGGTTAAGGAAAAGTTGATTCCTTAAGTTTCCCGCCGTTCACAGGGAGCGGCCAATTCCTTAACAAGACTTTGTGGGGTCCTTGCTAGCTTAAACCCAAGAAGGTTGTTACCCAAGCGATAGAATCCTCGCTGACCGTGCAAAGAGCCTGTCGTCTGGAATGTCTTAGTCTTGGTTAGGTCCAGGTGAAGGGTTCAATTCAACCGGCTGATCTCATTTCCAGTGAATGGTTTCATTGTAAACAACTGCATATGTTGTTGTTTTTTTCCTTCTTGGCGAAAACGTTAAAAAACACTTTACATTTCAAGGCGATCCGCTCAATGCATTGAAATGTAAGGAAAATTTAGATTCAAATTCTTTATCAATTAAAGATATTGCGGCGGCGACACATGACCAGACGCCAAACATGCTCTTAATCGCCCTCTGACCTCGCCTTCCAATCCATAAAAATGGCCCCTAAAGGGCAGGTGCCCAGAATTTTATTTGAATAGTGATACGATCAAATGACTGAGACAGGATTTTCTCCGATTAAAGTTTTTGAACGTTCGCAGGCCGGGCCGAAAAAGAAGCACGTTAGCAAGTTCGGCATATTTCCAGTCAGTCAGGAAAATGGAAATAAGGGCCAAAGAAAAATTTTCTTCACACAAAAATTCGAACTCGATATGAGTTAAAAATGTTAATTGTCAAAGTGAAGTGAAATCCGATTCTTTCGATTGAACTTTCCCTTCCAATCGGGTTGTTCACACTTTCAGATTTCAAAATACGACGCCAATTGAAAGGTAAAGTACATTGCGCTTTCAAAGCCATATTTTCTTCTGGAAAGGGCGTCATGCCCCTTAAGAACATAACATCTAGCCAATAGGCACAATAGACAAAAAAATGAAAATTATTCTTCTATTACAATAAGGTACGGTTTCGTAATGAAATTTTATTTTAGATATTGCCGACCGGTTGCGACCTCCGTTTTCGTACCGCCAAAAATACTTCATCAGGCTCCAAAAAGCCGATGAAAGTCTTCCAAAAGATGGGTTCGTTGCGAACTGCCAACGGCGCAATAAATGATTTTTGGATTTCTGCATCCTGGCCCGATGAAGCGGCGAATTGACCGGTCAATTAGGCCGGAAAAACCAGATTTTTACTGATCTTTTTCTGGCAAGCGATTCGGATGGTGAACGATTGTTCGCTGAGGCTCATTTTTGGCTGGACGATTTCTGGCTCGATACCTACATAACCATCCGCTAGCGTACCGAATTGAACTAGGATGGAACTACATATGCAGAAAGCTACATTCGCGGCAGGTTGTTTCTGGGGAGTCGAAGCCACCTTTCGCAAGGTACGCGGCGTGAAATCCACCGCCGTTGGCTATCTGGGAGGAGACTTCGAAAATCCTACATACGAGGATGTCTGCACTGGGCAAACCGGGCATGCGGAAGTCGTCGAAGTGACTTTTGATCCGGGCAAGGTTAGCTATGAGGCGCTGCTGGATACCTTCTGGTCCTGTCACAATCCAACCACCTTGAATCGCCAGGGCCCGGACGTTGGCACCCAGTACCGTTCGGCGATCTTTTTTCATGACGAGAAACAGAAGGCCGAGGCCGAGGCCTCTATGAACGCTCTTATGAGAACTGGGGATTTCCTCAATCCCATCGTCACGGAAATTACGCCGACTTCGACATTTTATCGGGCGGAAGATTATCATCAGCAGTATTTGGAGAAACGTCGCTAGTGGCTATTACTCGCGAACGACGGTTTCCAAAAAATTTGCTTTGTCGCTTTCCAGCTCGAATAGGACCTTAACGGTTTTCTTAGTCGTTCCAGGTCCGCCTTTCTCGTGCCCGACAGACCACTTTCCGTAGCAATTGTCCCGCAACCAGCCGTAAAGAACCTTCAGTGGTCCGTTAGCCTTGTAAAAAACGCCATGGGGTAATCCACGGCGGTCAATGGCCTGTCGTCTGTTAACTATGCGGCGCTCGGTACCAGTCCAGGGCGCAATATTACTGCGCCTATCTATATGACTGCGCCTGTCTGACTTATCTCGTTCCTGAAATCCACTCTCCCGTGGATCGGATTCACCTTGCCCCATGAAGAATCCTGCTCCCAATACCAGAACGCGTATCTAGTTTACTCGGAATTTTCTTCGCTTTCCAGAAGACCTTCCGAAATCTGCAAGTTTATGTTGATCAGGGTTGTAAGGGTGCGATCGCTGATCATCTCATCATCGATGCGTGACTTAGCAGCGACGAAATCGGAAAGGCGCGTCAGGTTTTCTTTCAGATCATTCGATAATCGGTTTTCGGGTTGGGAGATGACCGAACGAATGGCAATCCAGAGGTCCAGATTATTGTTTAATGCTGCTTCCAAAATGCCTTCTTTACCACTGGCGTCATTCTTTCTTGCTTGATCAATGAGGACCGCCGCCTCCATTAGGCAGTAGGCGTCTTCTTCGAGAGCTGAAAGCTCCTCATTAACCATCAATTCATCCTCCGCCAAACATACTAACGGCTAATTGATCATTGGGCGATTACAATACGAACGCCCTTCCCGGTAATCAATAACTACAGCCGCCAGGCCATGATCAACAAAAAGCCACCGTTTACAATCAGCAATATCGGGGCGATCCACGTCAGGGTGCTGCGCCAGCGTCCAAGTGCAACATGACCGCTAATGCCAACAACAAGCAAGGCGGGCATCGTTCCCATGGAAAAAGCCGCCATGGCCATGAATCCGGCCAAGGGGTCCGCTGTCGACGACGCGGCCGCCAGCGCCCCATAAAGCAGCCCGCATGGAATGAACCCCAATGCCATACCCAGCAAATACCCGCGCCAGCCCAGCGGGCGGCTGAACAAGGGGCGGGCAAGACTACTAACAGCACCCGCCAATGGCCCCAGCTTCCCTGACGATCCAAAACCCGGCAGGCCCAGTCCAAGCATTTTTGCGGCGTACCCCAAAAAAAACAGGCCCGCAAAGACTAGCAGCGCAGTGGCGAGGTACTTAAACCCGCTAACCTGAATTATTCCACCCGATAACAAAGCGGCCGCTGCACCTAACGCGGAATAGGTGGTCAATCTGCCCAAATGATAGGGCGCCAGCGCAGCGCCCTTCAGTCGGCTGAACTCGCTCATTGAAGACGCTGGAACACCTTCCAAACGTGACGTCACCTGGGAAAGAACGATTGGCCCGCACATGCCGACGCAATGAGAGCCGCCCCCGGCCAATCCGGCAAGAAACAAGCTTAACAATGTGGCGCTGTTGTCGATGGCGCTGGCCCGGCAAATGGCATATCCCTTGGACAGTAATTCTAAAAGCTCATTTTCGCCCATTTTTGGGTTCTCCGGCCGCCTGAATGAAGGGATAACAGCTAAATTTATTCCGGCAAACAGCTATTTATCGTTTTCCCCGTTATTATTCTATGTTAATTCAATACGCGCTTAACTTTATATTAGAAAAATGCGAAATGACGCTTGAAAGATAGCGTCAAATGTTCTACACCTCATAGGTGTAATTAGTATTCAAGCTTGATAGAGAGACAACCTTAATTTCCACCTAAATTTTACCCGGATTCCAATCGAAAATGTCGCGATTGGGACAAGGGATTTCAATCAGAAGAAACTAAACGGAGCTATACCATGACCGATCTGAACGGTCCGACGACATCTGCGTCTGTTGCCCCCGTCTATAATGACGAGGTCATTCGCAAATTTGTTGTTGCGACCATTTTTTGGGGTGTCGTCGGCTTTGCCGCCGGTGTCCTGATCGCATTTCAGCTGGCCTTTCCGGCCTTGAACCTGGACCTGGAATGGACATCATTCGGGCGTTTGCGTCCTGTACACACTTCGGCGGTTATTTTCGCCTTCGGCGGAAACATCCTGCTGGCCACAACCCTTTATGTCGTGCAGCGGACTTCCCGCGTATCGCTGTTCGGTGGCTCCGGACTGGCCCATGTTGTCTTTTGGGGTTATCAGGCATTTATCGTCATGGCCGCGCTCAGCTACGTTTTAGGTTTCTCGCAAAGCAAAGAATACGCAGAACCGGAATGGTTCATCGACCTGTGGCTGACGGTCGTCTGGGTGATCTACCTGGTTATCTTCGCCGGCACAATTCTGATCCGCAAGGAAAAGCACATTTATGTGGCCAACTGGTTCTTCCTGGCTTTCATCCTGACCGTCGCCATGCTGCACATCGTCAACAACCTAGCGGTGCCCGTATCGTGGACGGGGGCAAAGAGCTATATCCTGTGGAGCGGCGTCCAGGACGCCATGACCCAGTGGTGGTACGGCCATAACGCCGTCGGCTTTTTCCTGACGGCCGGTTTCCTGGGGATCATGTATTACTTCATTCCCAAACAGGCCAACCGCCCGGTCTATTCCTACCGTCTTTCAGTGGTTCACTTCTGGTCGATTACCTTCCTTTACATCTGGGCCGGTCCGCACCACCTGCATTATACCGCTTTGCCGGATTGGACGCAGACACTGGGCATGACCTTTTCCGTCATGCTTTGGATGCCGTCCTGGGGAGGCATGATCAACGGCTTTATGACCCTGTCCGGCGCCTGGGACAAGTTGCGCACGGATCCAATCCTGCGCTTCCTGGTTACCTCCGTCGGCTTCTACGGCATGAGCACCTTCGAAGGACCGCTGATGTCCATCAAGGCCGTCAACAGCCTTAGCCACTATACGGACTGGACCGTAGGACACGTGCATTCTGGCGCCCTGGGCTGGAACGCCTTCATCACCTTCGGCGCGCTTTATTATCTGGTTCCCAAACTGTGGGGCCGCGAACGTCTCTATTCCCTGCGTCTGGTCAACACCCATTTCTGGATCGCAACTGTCGGTATCGTTCTCTACATTTCGTCGATGTGGGTTTCCGGCATCATGCAGGGCCTGATGTGGCGCACCTATGATGAGCTGGGCTTCTTGCAGTATTCGTTCATCGAGACAGTTGAAGCCATGCATCCCTATTATGTCATTCGCGGCTTGGGCGGCGTGCTGTTCCTGATCGGATCACTATTGATGGTCTACAACCTGGTCAAGACCATGAAGGGCCAAATCCGTGACGAAGCGCCGATCGGCGCCACGACGGCTACGGCCTAGGATCGGAAAGGAAAAAAACAATGCAAAAAATACTCGAAAAAAATCTGATCCTGTTGTGCGTTGCAATCCTGGTCACCGTTGCTATCGGTGGTCTGGTTCAGATCATTCCCCTGTACACCATGGAGAGCACCATCGAAAAAGTCGACGGTGTGCGTCCATACTCTCCCCTGGAGCAGGCGGGCCGTAACATCTATCTGCGCGAAGGTTGCTACGTTTGTCATAGCCAGATGATCCGCCCGTTCCGCGATGAGGCCGAGCGTTACGGCCATTATTCGCTGGCGGCGGAAAGCATGTACGACCACCCTTTCCAATGGGGTTCCAAGCGGACTGGGCCTGACCTGGCCCGCGTCGGCGGTAAGTATTCCAACGACTGGCACGTCGCCCACATGGTGGATCCGCGTAGTGTCGTTCCGGAATCCATCATGCCGGGCTACGGCTTCATGGCCGATCGTGAGTTGAGCTATCTGAATATGGACGAGCACCTGTATACCCTACGCCAGGTCGGTGTCCCCTATACGGATGATCAAATCAAAAGCGCCGTGGCTGACGTGAATACCCAGGCCAACGGCGATGATGGCGACGTCGACGCCTTTCTTGCTCGTTACCCGAAAGCTGTTGTCGGTGACTTTGACGGCAATCCGGACAAGGTGACTGAGTTGGATGCCATGATCGCCTATCTGCAAATCCTTGGCCAGATGGTCGACTTCACAACCTACAAACCCGAAATGAACAGGCGTTAAGAGGAGGAATACCATGTCATTGGAAACCCTTTACGAAATCGCCCGTTCTTCTTGGGTTGTATGGATGGTGTTGCTGTTCAGCGGCATCGTATTGTGGGCCTTCCTGCCTAGAAATAAGAAACGCTTTGAAGAGGACGCCAAGATGATCTTCAGAGACGAAGGAAACGGAGCTAAAAACCATGGCTAACGTGGAAAGAGACGAAATCAGCGGCACGGAAACCACCGGCCATGAGTGGGACGGTATCAAGGAGTTGAACACCCCGATGCCAAAATGGTGGCTATATACCTATTACGCCACAATCATTTTCGCACTTGGTTACTGGGTTGTATATCCTGCGTGGCCGACACTTTCGAGCTACACCAAAGGAACGTTTGGCTATTCGTCGCGTGCCGCCCATGACGCTGACCTGGCGGAGTTGAAGCAAAGCCGCGCTGAATGGTCATCAAAGTTCTCGTCGATGAGCATTGACGAAATTGGAGCAGACCAGCAACTCCTCAACTATGCCATGGCGGGCGGGAAAATTATCTTCGCCGAAAACTGCGCGCCCTGTCATGGCTCTGCCGGATCCGGAGCCCCCGGGTATCCGGTCCTGGCCGACGACGACTGGATATGGGGCGGAACCCGTGAAGCCATTCATACCACGGTCAACTACGGCATCCGTACCAGTCACGACGAAACACGCGAAAGCGAAATGCCCAGCTTCCTGGGTGACGAGGTGCTGGAGAAAACGCAAATCGCCGATGTAGCCGAATATGTGATGTCTATTGCAGGTGGCCCGCAAGGATCTGATGCCGCCAAACGTGGCGCCGACATCTTTGCCGAGCAATGCGAAGCCTGCCATGGAGAAGACGGGAAGGGCGTCGCCGAGATGGGCGGACCCGACCTGACTGACGCCATCTGGCTTTACTCGAAATCCAAGGAAGCCGTCATTGAACAAGTCAGCGCGCCCAAGCATGGCGTCATGCCGGCCTGGGTCGATCGTTTGAGCGATGTTGAAATAAAGCAGGTCAGCCTTTACGTTCACTCGCTTGGCGGCGGCCAGTAAAAAACCGGAATAAAAGTCCGGAACACTAATAAGAAAAGTACAAAGGGGGGGATTGTGGCCGAGCCGCAATCCCCTGCCTTTTTTCAAGGCGCGAATTTATGGATATGCACGTGAAAAAAGACGTTGAACCCGAAGTAAAGGCAAAAGTTGATGAGCCCCTTTACGCCAGTAGGGTGAAAATTCATCCGCAGAAAATATCCGGCACATTCCGCCAACTTAAATGGGCGGCACTGACCATCCTGCTTGCCATTTATTATGGCTTGCCCTGGTTGCGCTGGGATCGGGGACCTTCCATGCCGGATCAGGCAATTCTCGCCGATATGGCTGGAAGACGACTTTTCTTCTTCAACATTGAAATCTGGCCCCAGGAAATTTACTACCTGACCGGCCTTCTGATCATTGGCGCCATCGGCCTTTTTCTTGTAACGGCGCTTGCCGGTCGCGTGTGGTGCGGTTTTGCCTGTCCCCAGACCATTTGGACCGATTTATTCATGCTGGTGGAACGCTGGGTTGAAGGCGACCGCAACAAACGATTGCGGCTTGATGAGGCCCCGTTCGGTTTTGGAAAACTTTGGAAGCGCACGCTGAAGCATGCAATCTGGATACTTATTTCGCTCGCCACCGGCGGAGCGTGGATATGGTATTTCGTAGACGCGCCCACAATCACCATCGAAATCCTGACTGGCGAGGCTTCCTTCACGGTCTACGGTTTCATCGCGCTGTTTACCTCCACAACCTATGTACTGGCAGGCCTGGCCCGCGAACAGGTGTGCGTCTATATGTGTCCCTGGCCGCGTTTTCAGGGCGCCATGTTTGATGAAGATTCCCTGATCGTTACCTATGAAGAGTGGCGCGGGGAGCCGCGCGGAAAAGCCAAAGCGAAAGTACAAAGCGGGCTTGGTGACTGCGTGGATTGCAACCTGTGCGTAAACGTCTGCCCTACCGGCATCGATATCCGTAAAGGCCAGCAGATGCAGTGCATCGGCTGCGCGTTGTGCATCGACGCCTGCAACTCGGTTATGAAAAAGTTGGATCGCAAACCCAACCTGATCGCCTATGATTCTATCGCCAACATGGATGCCCGCGCCAAAGGGCGGCCGGAAAAAACTCGCCTCGTGCGTTCGCGCACAATTATTTACAGCTTGATCCTGGTCGTGGTCATGGCCGCGATGACCTACGGGCTGGCCACGCGGGCTAACTTGGAAATCAATCTGCAACGGGATCGCTCACCTTTGTTTGTAACCCTTTCCGACGGCGGTATTCGCAATGGCTATACGCTGAAGATTCTCAACATGGAACAGCGTGACCGTGTCTTCAAGTTGCGTACCGGACATCTTCCTGCGGCGCAGATCACGGTGATTGGGTATGAAAAAGAAGGTGCGTCGTCAGTAGAGCTGCCGGTTAAATCCGACTCGGTTGGAACATTTCGTGTATTTGTTCATGCCCCAGCTGATATTCTGGAGACCGAGGCAACAAATATGGAATTCGTCCTGACAGATCTTGAAAACGGCGAAGACGCCGCTCAGCCTACCTTCTTTTATGGACCCAAGAAGTAATAATGGATATGCCGATGTCCCGCCAAAATAGAAGACCGATGTGGTACCTTATCGCCGGATTTTCCACGGTGCTGATCGCCAATGGTTTTCTGATCTATTTCGCGACCAACACCTGGACCGGGCTTGAGACCGAACAACACTATGCTAAGGGGCTTGAGTACAACGCCAATCTTGAAGGAGCAAAGCGGCAGCAGGAATTGGGCTGGCATGTGGATTCAAAATTTACTTTTTCCGATGACTTCTCCGGCACCGCCCAGATCCGTTTTACGGACAGGAGTGCTAAGCCCCTGGACGATCTGACGGTTCGCCTGCTCGCCACCCGCCCTACCCATGACGGATATGACCGGGAATTTATGCTGAGCCCATTGAGTGACGGCGTTCACGGGGGAGAGTTTAACTTGCCACTGAAGGGCCAATGGGATTTTAGAATTCTGGCCCGGCGAGGGAACGATAATTTTCAGCGCGTCGAGCGCATCGTGACGCCTTAAGGACCGTATGTCTGAATGCTTTCACTGCGGTCTTGAAGTTCCAGCTGAAAGTGCGGGCACTAGCGATTTCTGCTGTTCCGGCTGCGAGGCGGCCTACAACATGGTCCAGGGTTTGGGCCTTGAGCGTTTCTACAGGCAACGCTCCATCGATCCCAACGAGGCCGCGCTAAAGCCAGGCGACGACGAAACACCTAGAAATTTTTCGACATATGTTCGCAAAGGCAACGACGGCCTTAGCGCTTTGCACCTGATGGTCGGCGGCCTGCATTGCGCCGCCTGCGTCTGGTTGATCGAAAATGTCCTGACCAGATTTGAAGGCGTTGTCTCAGCCCGCCTGAATATGACAACCCGGCGATTGGTCGTGAAATGGCGTGAAGGAGAAGCAGACGCCGACGATCTCGTATCAAAGATAGCCGCCTTGGGCTATCGTCTGGCGCCTTATGATCCGGCGCTGCTGGAACGCGAAACGTATGAACGACAGAATGCGCTCCTCAGGGCCATGGCCGTCGCCGGTTTCGCCGCCGGGAACGTCATGTTGCTATCCGTTTCCGTATGGTCAGGCAGCGGCGACGATATGGGACCTTCGACCCGCAGCCTGTTGCATTGGCTTTCCGCCCTGATCGCCCTTCCGGCCACGGTTTACGCCGGACAGCATTTTTTCAGTTCCGCCACCCGCGCACTTCGACAAGGCCGAATGAATATGGATGTGCCGATTTCTCTGGCGCTGATCCTGACGGCGGGGATGAGCTTGTTTGAAACAATTCGCGAAACCGAGCATGTATACTTCGACTCAGTGCTTACGCTGCTTTTTTTCCTGCTTGTCGGACGCTATCTGGATCAACGGGCCCGCGGACGCGCCCGCGCGGTCGGCGAACATTTATTGTCCCTGGCTGCCGGGGCTGTCACTGTCTTTGATGCCGATGGCGTAGCCAAGGTTATTCCCCCCAATCAGGTCCTGCCCGGTATGACGGTATTAGCCGCCGTCGGGGAGCGCATCGCCGTTGATGGTGATGTTATCGAGGGAACGAGCGAGGTTGATCGCTCCTTGATTAATGGCGAGACACTGCCGGTCCCCGTCAAGTCGGGGACCTCAGTTGAGGCCGGCTCCCTGAACATTGCCGCACCCATTAAAATCCGAGTGACCGCATCGGGTGAAGATACCCTGCTTGCTGGTATCGTCCGCCTGATGGAGGACGCCGAACAGTCAAAGTCCCGCTATGTTACGCTTGCCGACCGTATAGCCCGTCTTTATGCGCCGGTGGTTCATCTGTTGGCCGCCTTCGCGTTCATCGGCTGGATTTTCTTTGCCGAGTCAGATTGGCAACAGGCTCTGCTGATCGCCGTTTCTGTCCTGATCATTACCTGCCCGTGCGCCCTGGCGCTGGCCGTGCCGACCGTGCAGGTCGTCGCCAGCGCCCGGCTTTTCAGACAAGGCATTCTGTTGAAAAGCGGTTCGGCCCTGGAACGATTAGCCCTGGCCGACAAGGTTGTGTTCGATAAGACCGGAACCCTGACCCGTGGCCGGCCGGAACTGGTAAGCCATAATCTGGATGAAAAATCGATGGTATTTGCTGCATCAATGGCCGCTAATTCCAAACATCCCCTTTCGCGCGCTCTGGTGCGCGCAGTTCCTTCCGCCCGTCCGGCGGACGGCGTAAAGGAAATTCCCGGTCTTGGTCTGTATAAGGAAACGCCCGATGGTGATATTCGACTTGGCCGCAGGACTTGGTGTGGCGTCCTTGAAGTCACTCAATCAGGCAAACCGGAACTGTGGCTGGCCAGGCCAGGGAAGCCGCCCGTCTGTCTGCAATTTTCAGACGCCCAGCGTTCTGATGCGGCCGTCGTAATCGATAATCTGTCAAAAAGGGGTTTGCAACCAGAGCTGTTGTCAGGTGACCGGGAAAGCGTCGTCGCGGACGTCGCCGGGGCGCTCAACATTGAAACCTGGCGATCTCAGGCGCTGCCTGCGGACAAGGTTACGCGATTGAACGACCTGAAAGAAAAAGGTCAACAAACATTGATGATTGGCGACGGGTTGAATGACGCACCGGCTTTGGCGGCGGCAAGCGTTTCCATGTCGCCGTCCAGTGCCGCGGACATTTCACAAAACGCCGCCGACATTGTCTTCCAGGGTGAAAAACTGGCGCCCGTTGTCGAGGCTATCGAGACGGCCAGGCGCGCTGATACCCTTGTAAAACAGAACATCGGCTTTTCTTTCGTCTATAATGCCGTAACAATTCCATTGGCCATGGCGGGACACGTGTCGCCCCTTATGGCGGCTATCGCAATGTCTTCTTCGTCTCTGGTGGTGATCGTCAATGCGCTGAGGCTGGCGCGCAAGTAAGGAAAAAGAATTGAAATGGATGTCCTGATCTACCTGATTCCCATCGCATTGCTGCTCGGCGGGGCCGGTCTGATCGCTTTCCTGTGGTCACTGAAGACAGGCCAATTTGAGGATATGGAAGGCGAAGCCAACCGGATCCTTTTCGATGACGATGACGTACCGAAAGAAGATTAAGGCTTACAGGTTTTCATCAAGAGCGTAGCCTTCGCCGCGCACAGTACGGATTACGTCCGCACCGCCTTTTTCATTCAGAACTTTGCGAAGGCGTCGTATATGCACATCAACTGTTCTGTCTTCTACATAGATTTCCCTCCCCCAAGCGAGATCGAGCAGGCGGTCGCGTGAAAGCACCCGCCCCGGCCTTTCCATAAGAGCGCGCAATAGGCGAAACTCGGTGGGCCCTAAATGCAGCGTGTTGCCCGCGCGTGTCACTTTGTGGGCGGCCAGGTCCATGGAAATGTCGCCGAAGTTAAGTTCCTCATCGCTCAATGAAGGGCGGGATCGCCTAAGAAGGGCGCGCACACGGGCCATAACCTCGCGCGGAGAAAACGGTTTGACGACGTAGTCGTCCGCACCACTGTCCAGGCCCTGAACCCGGTCGTCCTCTTCGCCACGGGCAGTAAGCAATACAATCGGCACGGCGCGTGTAGCGTCGCTGGCGCGCAGTCGGCGGCACAAATCAACGCCACTCATTCCCGGCAACATCCAGTCCAAGATGGCCAGGTCGGGGACCAGGGATTCGGCCAAGGCCAGGCCTTCTTCACCGTCGCTGGCCATCGCCGTGCGATAACCCTCGCTTTCCAGATTGTAGCGAAGCATTTCGGCCTGAGGCGCTTCGTCTTCTACGATTAAAATCAAGGCTTCCATTGGTTCGGCTCAGGTTCCTGCCGGTTCGACAATCATGGTAGAGCTTTTGTCATTTTTTTGCCTCGCCTCGGTCGGCGGATGCCCGTGCACCCTAAAATGAACGTATTCAGCAATATTGGTGGCGTGATCACCCATACGTTCTATGTTCTTGGCAATAAACAACAAATGGGTACAGGGCGTTATGGTGCTGGGCGTTTCCATCATATATGTCAATAGTTCACGAAACAGGCTGGTGTGGAGCAAATCAACTTCTTCGTCCCGGGCGCGGACATCATCTGCTTTTTCTCCATCCCTTTCAATATAGGCGTCTAGAACGTTTTTGATCATATCCTGAACGAGATCAGCCATACGCTGAATGGTTCCGGGGGCATTGCCGACCGATTCAACCTGGGTCAACGGTTCCGACCGCTTGGCGATATTCTTGGCGTAGTCGCCGATGCGTTCCAGGTTGCTGGCTGTTTTCAAGCCCGCGATGACGCTGCGCAAATCCGCCGCCATGGGTTGCCTGAGCGCCAGGATGCTAAGGCTTAGATTATCGACAGCTTCTTCCAGTTGATCGATCTTCTTGTCGTCCCGGATAACCTGCTCGGCCAGAAGCCTGTCCCGCTTGACCAGCGCTTTTATTGCGCGGGAAAGCTGCTGTTCGCACAGGCCGCCCATTTCGGCGATAATGCCGTGAAGTTGATTCAGTTCATCGTCAAAGGATGTGACGATATGATCGGTATCCATAAGATTTCCCTTTCATCCTTATCCGATACGCCCGGTAATATAGGCTTGGGTACGTTCGTCATCCGGTGAGGTAAAGACCTTCTCCGTATCGCCTTTTTCAACCAGCTCTCCCAAATGGAAATAGGCTGTCGTCTGCGAAACGCGTGCAGCCTGCTGCATGGAATGGGTGACCATAACGATGGTGAATTTCTCCTTCAGATCACCGATCAGCTCTTCGATCTTCGCCGTAGCGATTGGGTCCAGCGCCGAACAGGGCTCGTCCATCAAAATGACCTGCGGACGAACGGCAATGGCGCGCGCGATACAAAGACGCTGCTGCTGTCCACCGGATAGACTGGTGCCGGGCGCGTTCAGGCGGTTTTTGACCTCGTCCCACAATCCGGCGCGGCTTAGACTTTTGGTGACGATTTCATCCATCTCGTTCTTGTGTGCTGCCATCCCGTGAATTCTTGGACCGTAAGCAACATTGTCGTAAATGGATTTTGGAAAGGGATTAGGTTTCTGGAAAACCATGCCGACGCGCGCCCTTAAAGCCACTGCATCAACCTTCTGGTCCAATATATTGATACCATCCATTTCGACGGTGCCGGAAACATGGCAACCCTCGATTACATCGTTCATACGGTTCAGGCACCGCAGAAAAGTGGATTTACCACAACCCGACGGACCAATCAGGGCCGTTACCCTGCGTTCGGGGATATCCAGATCAATATTGAATAGGGCCTGCTTGTCGGCGTAACTGACGCTGACATCCTGGGCGCTTATCTTTACTGGCACTCCATCGGGTACGGCATGCAGCAGGGACGTGGATGGTTCCTGATGTGTCATATCTTTCATAACGGCTACCAACTTTTTTCGAACCTCTTCCTCAAGATTATGGCTGTTAAATTCATGGTCACTAGGAAAGCCAACAGAACCAGGATTCCGGCTGCTGTCTTTTCGACAAAGGCGCGCTCAGGGCTGTCTGCCCAGATAAATATCTGCACAGGCAGCGCCGTCGCCGGGTCGACAATGCTTGCCGGAATATCGACGATGAAGGCAACCATACCGATCATCAACAAAGGTGCGGTCTCACCCAGCGCCCGAGCCATACCGATAATCGCACCCGTCATAACTCCCGGCATGGCCGACGGAAGGACATGGTGAAATACCGCCTGCATTGGACTGGCGCCAAGGCCAAGCGCAGCCTGTCGGATTGACGGCGGTACGGATTTAAGGGCTGCGCGGGCGGCGATGATGATGGTTGGCAGGGTCATCAATGCCAGAACCATGCCGCCGACCAACGGGGCCGAACGGGGTAAGGCAAGGAAGCTGAGAAAAAAGGCCAGTCCCAGTAGCCCAAAGACGATGGACGGTATGGCGGCCAAATTATTGATGTTGATCTCAATCAGATCGGAGAACCAGTTTTTTGGGGTGAATTCTTCCAGATAGATTGCCGCCAGAACGCCAAGAGGAAAAGACAGGGCAAAGCAGACTAGCAAGGTGATTAAAGAACCCATTATGGCCCCCCAGATACCCGCCAGTTCCGGTTCACGGGAATCACCCAAGGTAAAAAAGCGCCAGTTAAATCGAAGCTCCAACATACCCCTTTCTTTCAGGGTCTTGATCCAAACGATTTGCCTGTCCTTTAAGCGCCGGTCGGCTTCGTCCACGTCAACGGCAACATTACCTTTCAGGTACAGGTCCACATCGTCAGACGCCAACAACCAGATGGGCTGGGAAGTGCCGATGAGAGAGAGGTCGGTCTGAACCATATCGCCCAGTTGATACCCAGCGCCATCACTCAAGAGTTGATAAAGCTTGCGTTTGTCACGTCGTTTCTTCACACCGGGGAAAATTTCAAGAAGGGCCGTCTTCGCCAGTTTCTGATAGTCGGCTTCGACGCCGCCATCGCCGATGACGTCGCCGTCGAAGACGATATCCAGCTTCATTTCCGTCTGCTGAAAAGCACCTAAGCCACGGCCGATCAGGGTAGCGAAGATCATTGCGAGGAACAGCAAGGCCAGGCCAATGGCCAACATACCGTAAAGCCGAAAACGCCGTTCGGCGCGATGACGTCTAGACAAAAGAGCGGGGTCAAGAAGAAGCTCAGTCATAATGTTCCCGGTATTTTTTTACAACCCGAAGGGCAACAACGTTGAGCACCAGCGTGACAAAAAACAGCAACAGTCCTAACGCGAAGGCCGCAAGGGTTTTCGGACTGTCGAATTCCTGATCGCCGGTCAGAAGCGTAACAATCTGAACCGTCACCGTTGTCACGGCCTCTAACGGGTTGGCCGTCAGGTTGGCGGCCAGTCCCGCCGCCATGACTACGATCATTGTTTCGCCGATGGCCCTGGATGTCGCCAGCAGCATTGCGCTGACGATCCCCGGCAGTGCGGCAGGCAGAACAACTTTTGAAATCATTTCGGCCCGGGTGGATCCCAAGCCCAGAGATCCTTCACGCAAATTTTGCGGCACGGCCCTGATCACATCATCTGAAAGAGACGATACAATAGGGATGATCATTACCCCCATGATCAAGCCGGCAGCCAGCGCGCTTTCGGAAGAAACCTCGAAGCCCAAAGCCTCACCGCCTCCGCGCAAAAGGGGGGCGACGATCAAGGCGGCGAGAAAACCGTAAACAACCGTCGGGATTCCCGCCAGTATTTCAAGGGCGGGCTTGATGATAGAACGCAATCGTTTTGAAGCGTATTCCGCAAGGTAGATGGCGGCGAACAAGCCCAATGGTCCGGCGACGGCCATGGCGATTGCGCTGATCAGGGCCGTTCCTGCCAGCAGGGGAACGGCGCCAAAGAAACCGGAAGCCCCGACCTGGTCAGCGCGAATGGCCGTCTGCGGACTCCATTCAAGGCCAAAAAGAAAATCCGCCAAGGGAACCGCCTTGAAAAACCTAAGCGATTCGAAAAGCAGCGAGGCGACGATTCCAATGGTGGTCAATACGGCGATCGTGGAGGAGAGAACCAGGATCCAAAGGATCACCGCTTCCACGATCTTTCGATTGCCCGGATTCAGCGTGACGTACATCCGGCCTCCACTAAATTTCGGGCAAGTCGAGTCATAACTTGATTACATCTTCAGGTTGGCCATGGAGCCGACATCGGCGCGGAACTGTTTGCGCTCGACCTCCGGCATCGGGATCAGGCCCTTGTCGGTCAGGTAGCCTTCTTCACCGTAAGCTTTCTCGCTGGTGAATTCGGCCAGGTATTCAGCGATACCGGGAATCCTGTCAGCGTGGGCTTTCTTGACATAGAAATATAGAGCACGGGAAACGGGGTACTTGCCGCCGGCGATATTTTCAAAGCTGGGATCGATCCCGTTAACTATGCTGCCCTGCAGCGTATCGGCGTTCTGGTCCAGAAAGGAGAAACCAAAGATTCCGAAGGCCTTCGGGTTGGCGTCCAGCTTTTGCACAATCAGGTTATCGTTTTCACCGGCTTCGACATAATTTCCGTCTTCGCGAATGGTGTGGCATAGCGCCTTGTAGGCCTTCTTGTCTTTTTTCTTCAGCGCTTTGATCCATGGAAACCTCTTGCAGCCGCCTTCCATGGCCAGTTCAACAAAAGCATCGCGTGTGCCGGAGGTCGGCGGTGGTCCCAAAACTTCAATTTTGGTGGCAGGCAAGGCCGGGTTCACGTCTTTCCAGGTCCGGTAAGGGTTGGGAACGAGCGTGCCTTCACCGGTTGGAACTTCCTTGGCCAAGGCCAGAAACACGTCTTTTAGGGACAATTCCATGCGGCTGGTTTTTTTCGAGTTGGCGATAACGATCCCGTCATATCCCACCTTCACTTCGGTAATGTCAGCGATACCGTTGGCGGCGCATTTTTCCACTTCACTGATTTTAATGCGGCGCGACGCATTGGTGATGTCCGGATGTTCGTTGCCAATTCCAGCACAAAACAATTTCAGGCCTCCGCCTGAACCGGTGCTTTCAACGACCGGGGTTTTAAAGTTTGTTGTTTTGCCGAAGCGTTCGGCAACAGCGGTCGCAAACGGGAACACCGTAGACGATCCGACAATTCTGATTTGGTCACGGGCTTCAGCCGTACCTGTTTGAGCGAAAACCGCACCTACAAGAGCAAGTGATACGAGGGTTTTCTTGAGCATTTAGGTCATCTCCTTAAGTTCTAAGGTCAAAAATCACAAGCGACGATTAATTCCGTCTTCGTGAGCAACCCTAGGCTTGGATGACTTCGCTTTTATGACAGGCTTGTTACACTTTTATGACACGCTGCGTGTGGACTCAGGGCTGCGCTACTACGCTGAACGTCTAATTGAGGGGAAGGTAAACACTGAATGTAGAGCCCTCGCCAACCTTGCTCTCGATAGTAAATCGGCCCCTGTGGCGGTTGACGATATGTTTGACGATGGCGAGCCCCAGGCCGGTTCCGCCCATGGATCGTGAACGGCCTTTGTCGATGCGATAGAAGCGTTCTGTCAGGCGCGGCAGGTATTCTTCTGCGATGCCTTCTCCGGTATCCTTTATTCGAATCGCAACCCCGACGCTGCCGACGTCCGGAATCCGCTCGACTTTTTCCGCGACAATTGTGACGGTAGAGCCTTCCGCCCCGTATTTGACCGCGTTGTCCAGTAAGTTGGTGAACACTTCGGTCAACTCATCACCGTCCCCGGCGATGGAGCTCTGATCGTCAAAACCAATTTGCTCGATCCTAATATCGCGGAATTTCGCCTTCACCGACAGGGCGTCGACGACGGCGCCAACCGTCAAAGTCAAATTGACTTTTTCTTCGGGGCGAATGTGTTCGTTGGCCTCGACCTGTGACAGAGATAATAAATCATCAATAAGGCGCGCCATGCGCCGGGCTTCGCCGTCCATTATGCCCAGGAATCGTTCTCGGGCCTCCGGGTCGTCCTGGGCGGCGTCGCCCAAGGTTTCGATAAAGCCGACGAGCGACGAAAGGGGTGAACGCAATTCGTGACTGACATTGGCGACAAAGTCGGCGCGCATCTGCTGTGCGTTAATCGCCGAGGTGACGTCGTGAAAGGCGGCCATGACACGGGCCGGGCCTGCCGCGCCGGGAGCGATAGCCACGGCGTGGAATTCAAACGTGCGGGCAACCGGCCTATTGAGGGCGATCTCGATCCTTTGCGAGCCTCCTCTGTGCAAAGCTTCTCCTACGGCGGCAAGTGCTTCTGGATGGCGCAATGATGTCGCAAAATCCTTGCCTCTAGGATCGCTTTCAAACAAGTCATCGGCCGCTTTGTTGGCGGCTAGCACGTTTCTTTTGCCGTCCAGCAATAAAACGGGATCAGGCAGCGCGTTGAGGATAGTGGCGGCAACGGCGGTATCCATTGTTCTATCCGTCGGCTCGGCTACTTGTTCCTCCCGCCGAATCACCCATAAACCGTTTCCCGCCAGGATCAAGGCTGCAATGGTGAACGCCGCCCATGCCTGAACATGGCCGAACGAAACCAGCCCCGCCAAGCCGATCAGGGCAGGCAGGGAAAACAGCCAGGGACCTAAGGTGGATTTCAACCTGTTCATGGGCCGGGACTGTAACACGATCGCATCCATCTGCGTCCTTGGGATTTTTTTGCAAAGCGTAAACGACGAACCAACCTTGTTTTGCCTGCGATTGATGACGGAATTTTGACGACCGGTCGACAAATCTTCAATTGCCGTACCGGCATCGCATATAGCGGGCAACACACAAATTATTGTGTCTATTCACCGCTTATTAACCATATTTAGCATATTCTGCCTTGTAACTCCGTTGCCATTCGATGATCTAACGACATATGAAGACAATCGTTGCAATCGCCCTGATGGCGCCTTTACTCGTAGCATGTGCGGGTGGATTTCCGCCCTCTTCCAAAAATGGCCTGAGAGAATTCGATGTCCTCTTTGGCTTGAAGGAAGTTCCCAAAGACGCCGATACGAGCCGTATCTGGTCTCCTGTTCACCTGATTTACGATGGAAAACCAACCTGGTCCGTAGTCTGGTTCAAGGAAAAAACGAAGAATGGCGTGCCTTATGAATTGACGGCGAAGCCCCCCAGCGAATTGAAAGATGCCCAGGCCAGTTTCGTTGTAGAAGCGAGCCCAATGGAAAATCCCATCGAAATCGGGCAGCTGGTTGAAGCCGCTTCGCGCTACGTCGTCGAAATCAAGAACTGGTTTAACCCACAAGCTTCCAATTAGTACCCGCGTAAGAAATAAGACGGGGCCAGCCGTTTCAGGCCGACCCCGCAAAATTAATGGTGCCGCGTGGGTGACTTGAACACCCGACCCCCGCATTACGAA
>CAZBEC010000016.1:0-93282 GCA_964490815.1 uncultured Thalassospiraceae bacterium | reverse complement strand
GGGCAACTGATAATCATGAGCGCCAATATGTGTTAAAGTACCGTCGTTTATAGGCTTTTGACGAGTCCATCGTCAAGATGCACAAAAGCCCTTTTCCACATCTGAGGCTTGTGCGCGGGAGACTTTTCGGGGCGCTGGACTGGGCGCGACGGGCATGGCATTGTGACGCGGATTTTATTCGGGGTGCCAGCTTGGTCAGGAACGACGGCGTGATTCGCTTTGAAAATGTAGGACTCAGATACGGCCTAGGGCCGGAGGTGCTTCAGGACGTCACTTTTTCGTTGCCGCCGGGCTCTTTCCATTTCCTGGTCGGGGCCAGCGGCGCCGGTAAATCGTCTCTTTTGAAGCTGATGTATATGGCTTTGAAGCCGTCGCGCGGTCTGATCACCCTGTTCGGCCGCGATATAGCCACGACTCCCCGGAAGGATTTGCCTGCCCTGCGCCGACGGGTCGGTGTCGTATTTCAGGAATTCCGCCTGATGCGCCATTTGTCAGCTTTTGACAATGTCGCCCTGCCGCTCAGGGTTGCCGGAACCCGCCGCGGGGAAATTCAACACAATGTGGAGGAACTGCTTAGCTGGGTCGGTCTTCGCGATCATATGGAAGCGCGTCCGCCGACTTTGTCTGGTGGACAACAACAGCGTCTGGCTATCGCCCGGGCCGTCATCGCCCGGCCGAAACTTTTATTGGCTGACGAACCGACCGGTAACGTCGACGATCAAATGGCGATGCGCCTTATGCACCTTTTCGACGAGTTGAACAAACTGGGTACGACTGTTGTTATCGCAACTCATAACGAAACCTTGGTCAAGCGCCTGGGCCATCCCTGCCTCAGGCTGGATGATGGCCATCTGGAACTGAAACCCGGCAAGGCTGCTTAAAAGGTTAATATCGGATGTTCACCCGGCGCTCAGATCTGCAATTGGAACGCGATTCGCTTGGCCGGTTCCTGCCCTGGCTGATCGCTTTTATGGTCTATCTTTCGATCCTTGCCCTTGCCGGGATGTTGATTCTGGATGACATCGCCCGGCGTTGGGACCATGGGATGAGCGGGGCTATGACCGTGCAAATGACGCCGTCGCCCAATGCCGGCGGATCCAGCGCAGTGGCCAAGGAGGCGCGGGCGCGCGACGACAAAAGATTGCGCGCCGCACTCGGCGTGTTGAAAACCACGCCCGGGATCGCGCGCGCGGAAATTCTTAGTGAGAGCAAACTTATGACGTTGCTTGAGCCGTGGCTTGGTGGCGGGGCGTTTGGCGCGGACTTGCCGTTACCTATGCTTATCGATGTCGAACTCGCAGGCGGGGCGCAAATTGACATGGTGGCCTTGGAACGCCGGCTGAAGGCGGCCGCCCCAGGAGCCGTCGTTGACGATCACGGTGTTTGGTTGGAGCATCTGATCAATTTGATTCAGACGGTTAAGGCGCTGGCTTTGGCGGTCCTCGTTTTTATTGCGCTGGCGACGACCGGAACTGTGATTTTCGCCACCCGAACGGGATTGGCCATTCATCACGAAGCGATCGAAGTTCTGCACCTGATCGGGGCCCAGGATTCCTATATCGCCCGGCAATTCGCCAGCCGGGCTTTGATACTGGGACTGCGGGGAGGAATTATCGGGTTGATGCTGGCGCTGCCGACACTTTGGGGAATCGGCGCTTTGGCCCGTTCGCTGGAGTCCGGGTTGCTGCCGGAATTTTCGCTTGGCGCCTTCCAATGGATTATTCTGGCCAGCCTGCCGTTGGCGGTCGCCATGATCGCCATGATATCAGCGCGCCTTACGGTGATGAAAACGTTGGCGAGGATGTTATAGTCCGCTTCACGGGCGACAGAAATTTGGGGGCTTAAAAAGGAACATGGCTGGTTATCAGTCACAGCGACGGGGGAAACATCTTTTAAAGCGGCTCATCCTGCTGAGCGTTGGACTTTTTTCGATTTGGCTGGCTGGACTGGTCTACTTCGCCCAGTCGATCCCAGTTTCAATTAAAGAGCCGATGCGGCGAACGGATGCGGTTGTCGTCCTGACTGGCGGAAGTGGACGCCTTGATGAAGGCCTGAACCTGTTGGCCAATGATATGGGAAACCGCTTGTTTGTTTCCGGGGTGTATCAGGGTGTCGACGTAAAAACGCTGTTTAGAATGTTTCAGCGAAATCCGGAGGAACTTGAAACCCGGGTCGGCATCGGCACGGCGACTAATACCATGGGCAACGCCACTGAAACAGCGGCGTGGATAGCTGACCACGGATATCGCTCGATGCGTCTGGTTACGGCTTCTTATCATATGCCACGAAGCCTGCTGGAGTTCCATCACGCCATGCCTGATGCGGATATTATCTCTCATCCAGTGTTTCCCGAGCACGTAAAGATTGGTAAATGGTGGGCGTGGCGCGGAACGGCGGGACTGATTGCGGGGGAATACAATAAATTCATGTTGGCTTGGATTCGTCAGCAAACCGAAAATATCTCAGCCTGGAAGGCAACAAATTGATCTCATTTTTTCGATCCTTTCTTTTCAACGTCCTTTTTTTTGGCGTTTCGCCCCTCATCGTCATTGTGTTGGTGGGGACACTGCCGATGAAAAGACCGGTCTTGCACGAAGGGATCAGAGCCTGGATGAAATTAATGACAGTCTTGTTGAAAGCGACTGTTGGGCTTGATTATGAAATCCGAGGCCAAGAGAACATTCCCGACGGTCCGGCGCTATTTGCTTCCAAACATCAGTCAGCCTGGGATACCGGCATTTTTTTTCTGGTTCTTGACGACGTCTCATACGTCTTGAAAAAGGAGCTGTTATCGATCCCCCTTTATGGCTGGTTGCTGAAAAAAGACAAAATGGTTGCTATCGACCGGGCCGGTGGCGCCTCGGCGCTGAAGCAAATGGTGCGCGATTGCCGAGAGATTTTTGCCGATGACCGCCAGCTTGTGATTTTTCCGGAAGGCACGCGTAGTGAGCCGGGGGCAAAGCTACCCTACCATCCGGGTATCGCGGCCGTTTATAAACAGGAGAATGTCCCCGTCGTTCCCGTGGCGCTGAATTCTGGTATGTTCTGGGGTCGCAGATCGTTTTCCAAAAATCCTGGAAAGATCACCCTTGAATTTCTTGAGCCCATACCGGAAGGGATGGACCGAAAAAGCTTCATGGCGGAACTGGAAGGCCGTGTGGAATCGGCCACAAACCGCCTTATCGCTGAGGTTTCAAAGGTTTAGGTTGAATACGAAAATATTCAACTTGTGGAAAAACCTGTGGATAACTTTACACACGGACCTATGTGGACATTGTGAATAAGTTTTGCGGAATCCAGTCTGCCTAAGACCTTGCGGGACATGGAACACGGGAAAAACCTGTGGGAAACAGAACGGGAACAAAACTTGACCCCATATGGCTAAAAGCCTAGATTCATAGGGTAAACCCCACTGAAACATTGGGGTTGCGAAATGTTTCATCTCTAGAAAAAAGTATTCCCCTTCGAATTGACTGCGGGGAACCCTTTAAGGACGAAAACGTAGCCATGGTTCAGGTCGCATCTATTTCGCAACGCATTTGGGATATGAAATACCGCCTGAAGCGGTCCGATGGGCAGCCTGTGGACAAAACTATTGCCGATACGTGGGGCAGGTTGGCGCGCGCCTTGGCCGAACCGGAGGCCGATAAGGAGCTGTGGAGCCGTCGTTTCTATGAAGCGATGGAGGATTTCAAGTTTTTGCCCGCCGGGCGCATCGTTTCCGGCGCCGGGGCTGCGCGAAACGTCACTCTTTTCAATTGCTTCGTCATGGGAAACGTACCCGATGACATGGCCGGAATCTTCGAAAGCCTGAAAGAAGCGGCCCTAACTATGCAACAGGGCGGCGGCATCGGTTACGATTTTTCAACCCTCAGGCCAAAGGGCGCACCGGTAAAAGGCGTCGGCGCCGACGCCTCTGGTCCGCTAACCTTCATGGATGTCTGGGACGCCATGTGCCGGACCATCATGAGCGCCGGTTCCAGACGCGGAGCGATGATGGCGGTGATGCGCTGCGACCATCCGGATATCGAAACCTTTATCGAAGCCAAGCGTGAACCGGGCCGCCTGCGCATGTTCAATTTATCTGTATTGGTCACAGACTCGTTCATGCAGGCCGTCAAGGAGGACGCTCCATGGGAGTTAACCTTCGACGGTGTCGTTTATAAAAGCCTTCCGGCGCGCGAGCTTTGGGACAAGATCATGCGCGCCACGTATGCCTATGCGGAACCCGGCGTCATTTTCATTGACCGCATAAACCGCCTGAACCCGCTTAATTACTGCGAGACCATTCACGCCACCAATCCCTGCGGCGAACAACCGCTGCCGCCCTACGGCGCGTGCTTGCTGGGATCGATCAATCTGGCCAGACTGGTTAACCAGCCCTTCAGCGACGCCGCCAGACTGGATGAAATAGCGCTGGCCGACCTTGTGGCAACGTCCGTCAGGATGATGGATAACGTCATCGACATTTCCCGTTTCCCCCTACCTGAACAGGAACACGAGGCCAAGTCCAAGCGCCGTATTGGCCTTGGCATTACCGGGCTGGCCGACGCCCTGATCATGTGCGGGGCGCGTTATGGCGGAGGCGAGGCCGTCAAGCTAACCCGCCAGTGGATGAAGGCGATCCAGCGCGCCGCCTACCTGGCTTCAAGCGGGCTGGCGGGCGAAAAGGGCGCGTTTCCCTTGTATGACAAGGAAAAATACCTGGGATCTGAGGCCATTCAGGCCCTCGATAAAGACGTGCGCGATGCCATCGCCAAGCACGGTGTGCGCAACGCCCTGGTAACATCCGTTGCCCCCACCGGCACCATCTCACTTTTTGCCGACAATGTCTCATCAGGGCTGGAGCCGGTTTTCAGCTTCAAATACAACCGCCATATCCTGATGGAAGACGGCACCCGGCGCGAGGAAGAGGTCTCGGATTACGCCTACCGGCTGTTCCACCGCCTGCATGGTTCCGAGGCCGCCCTGCCCGAAGCCTTCGTCGATGCGCAAGGCCTTAGCCCCAACGACCACCTGGTCATGCAGGCCGCTGTGCAGGAATTCGTCGACAGTTCAATCTCCAAAACCATCAACTGTCCGGAAAGCATCTCGTTCGAGGATTTCAAGGACATCTACATGCAAGCCTTCGATCTGGGTTGCAAAGGCTGCACCACCTATCGCCCCAACGACGTCACCGGTTCGGTGCTGGAACTTAAGAAAGACGCCAAGGCAGGCGGTGACGAGCCAGAACTGCCGCTGGAAAAACCTATGAAGACGGTGACTCCAGTCGATCAGGGCGACGCCGGGCCTGTCACACACCTGTACCAGCCGCTGGATAGGCCCGAGGAATTGAAGGGTGCGACCTATAAGGTGCGCTGGCCGGAAAGTGACCACGCCATGTACATCACCATGAGCGACATCGTGGATGATTCTGGCCGCACTCGTCCGTTTGAGATTTTCATCAACTCCAAGAACATGGAGCACTACGCCTGGACCGTGGCGCTGACACGCATGATATCCGCCGTCTTCCGGCGTGGTGGTGATGTCTCCTTCGTGGTCGAGGAGTTGAAGGCCGTATTCGATCCGCGTGGCGGCCACTGGATGGGTGGGCGCTATGTGCCCTCGTTGCTGGCAGCCATCGGCGACGTGATCGAGAGACACATGATCTCCATCGGTTTTTTGAAAAGTCCCGGCACGCTGAATGAAGACGAACCCAAGGCTCAGGTTGTCGCTCTGGGCGGCGACGGCGGGGGCGACGATAACGCTTCCGGCGCTCCACCCACCGGCCCGGACGGCCAGCGCCTGCGTCAATGCCCCAAATGCGGCCAGCCCAGCTTGGTGCGCCAGGAAGGCTGCGACAGTTGCATGAGCTGCGATTATTCCAAGTGCGGGTGAATTTAATATCTTAAGCCTACGGCCGCTTGATTTTTTAAGGAGATTTGAGCATGGACCGATTCACCGGTGGTTGCTTGTGTGGCGATGTGCGAATTGTTGCGTCGGGGCGTCCCTACCGGGTTGGCCTTTGTCACTGTCTGGACTGTCGCAAGCATCATGGGGCCCTTTTTCATGCTTCGGCTATTTTTCCTCAAGAGTCGGTGACCATTGAAGGCGAAACACGCGATTACGCCGGGCGGTTTTTCTGCCCTAGCTGCGGCTCGTCCGTTTACTCACGCAGCGAAGACGAGATCGAAGTGAACCTGGGATCCCTGGATGCGCCTAATCAGCTGACGCCCACCTATGAAATCTGGACCGACCGCCGCGAATCCTGGCTGCCGTCGTTTCGGCTTTCCAGACGATACGAGCGCGATCGTGACGCCACCACTCGCTTTGAGGAGTAGGCCGTAGGGCTAGTGCGACTGCGCCGTTGCGAGGTGACGGGAGAGCATTCTTCGAAAACTCATCTGTCAGGGGAATCCTGCAGATTTAGCTGCCTCACTCAATCACCCCCAGATAGGGCAGGTGGCGGTGGCTTTCCGAAAAGTCGATGCCGTATCCGACGATAAATCCGTTATCAACAGTGAAGCCTGTGAAGTCGGCGGCAATATCGATCGCACGGCGGCTTGGTTTATCCACCAAAACGCAAGTGTGGATTTCTTTCGCTCCCGCGGCAGCCAACAATTCTCTCGCCGTGGCAAGCGACAGTCCGGTATCCAGAATATCGTCGACCAGCAGGACCGTCTGTCCTTCAATCCCCTCCGGCAAGGGACCGACCAGCCGGACATCGCCCGAGCTTTCGCGCTTTCTTCCGTAGCTGCTTAAACGCATGAAATCCACCAAGGGGGTTCGCCCCCCTCGGTCCAGCTCCCGGACAAGGTCGGCGACAAAAATGAAACACCCCTTCAATACGCCGATAATTATGAAATCCCGTGGGCAGGTATCGGCAATGGCGGCGGCCAGTTCTTCTACCCGCCGGGCGATTGCTTTCTCGTCATGCAGCAAGCGTACGCTAGACATAATGCCCTCGCCGATCTTCAGACCATTTGCGAAATGCTAGCATCCAATTGGGGGCTTAAAAATGACGTTAGTCATAGACATATATTCCCGCAATAAAGGAAACTAGGCTGAACAGGTTGAGGTGCATCGGCCATGTCCCCGCGTGAATTTATAGAGCAACTGCCAAAGGCGGAACTCCACCTTCACATCGAAGGCACGCTGGAGCCCGAATTGATGCTGGAACTGGCGGAGCGCAACTGCGTTGAGGTGCCCTACGGGACGGTCGACGAACTGAGAGCCGCGTACCGGTTTCAAAATCTTCAAGACTTTCTCGATCTCTATTATCAGGGCGCCAGCGTCCTTGTTACGCAACGGGATTTCTACGATCTAACATGGGCGTATCTGAAAAAGGCCAGGCAGCAAAATATCGTACACGCGGAGATTTTCTTCGACCCGCAGGCCCATACCCAGCGTGGCATTGCCTTCGCCACTGTGATCAATGGCATCCACAATGCCCTGCTGGACGCTGAAAATGAATTGGGGCTTAGCACCAGGCTGATCCTCTGTTTCCTCAGGCATTTGAGCGAAAACGACGCCATGGAAACACTGGAAACGGCGCTGCCGTTTAAAGATCGAATCGTCGCCGTCGGTCTTGATTCGTCGGAAGTGGGCCATCCTCCTGAGAAATTCTCAGGCGTTTTCGCCCGAGCCCGTGCCGAAGGCCTCCTGTGCGTCGCCCACGCAGGCGAAGAAGGGCCGGCCGAATACGTTCGTGGAGCCCTGGACGAATTGCACGTGTCCCGTATCGATCACGGCAACCGGGCCCTGGATGACGAAGCCCTGGTTGCACGGCTGGCTCAGACTCAAATTCCACTTACCCTCTGTCCGCTTTCCAACCTGAAACTGGGCGTGATCTCCGATATGAAGCGCCATCCGCTGAAGGAAATGATGACGCGAGGTCTGATGGTGACGGTCAATTCGGACGATCCGGCCTATTTCGGCGGCTATATTAACGAAAATTTCCTCGCGGTCGAAAAGGCCTTCGGCCTTGAAATGGAAGACCTCCGTCAACTCGCAGAAAACTCCTTCAGGGCCTCGTTCCTGAGCGATGCCGAAAAAGCGGCGAGAATGGCCGACCTGGAAGCAGCTGTGGGGAACTTGTTAGAATAGCGGACCGGGATACGTACTGTTTATTCTCATCAATGTCGGCGTTAGCCTCGTGCGCCGGGAAGATTGCGAAAGCCGCACTAGTCGCGAATCCTGCAAATGCGGATGAGTTTTGTACTTCGGCTTACGGCTGTTTGCCGGAGCAACGCCTGCCTAGAGTAGAAAAGCGGAATTTTCAGGAAGCAGGTTCTGAATTTCGCTATTAGCCATATACGGACTCGCACACCTAAGAGCTAATAAGTAATAAATCCATTCTCAGATTTTGATTCAGCTTGGACTAAATGAGGATATAGCAGGATGGCAATTCCTACTCAAACATACTTAAACCGTTTCACCGTAGCGCCTGTCTTTTCTAATCGGGTCGAATGACAAGTTTGTTGTTCGGGTACCTGCCCAAAATACTTGAGTAAGTGCCGTCCTTAATCATTTCTGCGATAATTTGGTCTATTTTTGCAATGAGGCTCGCTCCCCGTTCATCGTTCTGCGCAATAAAGCCTCCCTGAATATCTCCAAATGACTTACCGTGATGAAGTCCAAAAATGTCCAACTCTGCAAGAATAGATTTCCCCCACCCTTCATGAACAAGGAACGCGTCCACTCGGTCAAGCTTAAGCATTTTAAAAGCCTGACTTCCTGAGGAAACCCGACTTACTTTGAAAGATGTCGGCGGCACTAATTCGATAGGGATGTAAGCTCCCCTAATTACGACAATGTCCTTCTCCAAAAGGCCTTGCAAATCATTGAAACGCTCAGATTCGGCCCTTGTGTAAACTACAAAATTGCCACCACTATAGAGAGGCTTTGAATAAAGTGGGATTTCTTCAAAACCCCATTTCTGATAACTTTCCAACGTCAAACGGTTAATTTTCACAATGGGGAAAGCCAACTCGTATTGCTTGTTCTGGAATCCCGTTAGTAGCCGCGCGAATGGAACGAGTGATACAGATACCTGAAAACCCTGATCCCGAAGGCGAGAGAGAACTGAGTTCATCAGTTCATAACCAACTCCTGTTTTTCCTTCTTCGATAAATCCTTCCACCACGCCAAATGCAAATCGTACAGAGTTGCTTTTTGATTCGCCGGCTACGGGACTAGCCGCAAGCAGTATACCGACTACAGAAAAGCTCCAGAAAAGCCTCTTGCCCCACCAAGAATAATATTTACTGACAAACAACCCAGCTATCCCTTTTGGCGTTTTTTCCAAGAAATATTTTATCTGCAACGACTCTTTCAATGAAATCGAAAAGTCTCCATTCATGAGTCGCCCTGAAGCACGATTTCGAGGATACCTCAAGACAAAGGACATGACGCATGTTCTCAACCCTGGCATTTGCGCCAATTCAGTCGAGAAGGTTTCGTCTTCAATCGTTTCTTTCTGACACCATCGTCAACTTTAGGTCAAACACCGACCGGATTCCCTGTTTGATATGACGTTCAATTTCCCGCATAACGCGGAAGTTTTGAACTCGCTTTCATAGTTGTATTGGCTGCCAGCTAAGTGCCACAAACTTGGGTAATTATGACGAAAAAAAACATCTTCGACGATGAAGTTAGCAAAGTCGAGGGCCGTTGGTCAGCAGGTCAGGTGAAAGGCCACGACCGGACGACGGGACGGGTCCGCCGATAGCCGCATGAAAGTTTGTACCGCTTCGCTCGTCAGCATGGCGGATAGGGTGGTTCCCTTTTCCTGGATAAAGGCTCGGGTCTCGTCGGGAATCTTCATGTTACCGTAAAAACCGGTGCCGACGATCAAGTCAGTGGGATCGGATATCCAGACGCCTTCCAGATCGCCCGGTATCAAATTATGGCCCTGTTCACGCCACCAGTTGGCCTCTACATGATCGGGATGGATAACTACATCGCTGGTATAGCTATTGCCACCGATGACGATTTTGCCGAATTCGTATGCGGTTATCTGCATCATGAGGTTTACCCGCGACGACGTTTCGTCTCCAGGAAGATCGCCATTATATTATATGGCTATGAGTATTCCTATATGCGATGACGGATCCGCATTGAACTCCCAGGGTTCATTGGAGGTTTTTTGGATCGATTTGCGGCGACGTCATGGCTCTGGTGATCACTTTCTCAAGGGCCGCAGCCGATGCGGGCTTGATCAGGAAACCATTGATCCCCAGCGCCAGCGCTCTTTGCAAATTTTCTTCCTGGGCATTGCCCGTCAAAATGACAATGGGGATATCGCGATTGATTTTCTCTTTGGCATTGCGCACTTTGTCGATAAAGCCGAAGCCGTCCAGAACAGGCATGGCAAGATCACAAAATACCAAATCGATTTTCCTCCAGGCCGATCTGTATTTTTCGAATCCATCTTCGCCATTCGTCGCCCAGGCGACATTGATGCAATTCAACTGATGCAGGGACTGCCTGATCAATTGAAGGGTGAACGAATCGTCTTCGACGACCAATATCCTGAGTTTGCTAATGTCCACCGTCATAATATTTCTCGACAATTCCCGAGCAAGATCGGAGCGAGTATCAAATATTGATACCGTCGCCGGCCCCTGCGCGGGGAAACTTGAAGTCATTTATAGGCGAAAAATTCAAACCCCCACAGCACTTCTATTATGACCGTTTTTCAACGAATAGAGGACTAAAAAACTTCGTACGTGAAAGCCGTCATTCAATCACGTTTTTAAGCTTCTTTCCCTTGATGAAATAGTCGATTGTCGTGCGCCGGAATTCAGGGTCCTTGTTGTTCCATTCCTCGTGATAGGACAGAAATTTCAGTAGTGTTTTCTTGGTCAACAACGCGTTGATTTTTTTGATTACCCCACGCCCGTGCGCATCTTTTTTACAGGCCACATGCACGTTCTTATAAAGGTTATGTTCTTTGAAATGGTAGGCAACGTATTCATCACTGAGGTTGTTGATTCGCTTCTGGGCGGTGATCGTCGTGGGGTAACCGATGGTGTAATCCGCCCGGCCGAGCCCTAGAATCCTTAAGTCGACCACATTGCGGATGTCCATCTGTTCGATCAGGTTTTCCTTTCCAACGTATGGCGCCAAGTAAGGGTGCAAAACAGGATATCGGCTTTGTTCGGCTTCTTCGTTAAAGTTCAGGCGCATGATGATCAATGTCAGGTCCGGCTGCTTTAGTAACTCCTCCAGGGACACAACCGTTCCCTCCGGGCCGATACGTTCCTTAAGCCGTTTAGGGAAGACGGCTACTTGCGGCGGTGTAAAGCTGTAGGGCTTGGAAAGCAGCAATTGATCGGGGAAAAAACCGCCCCATAAATGGGCCGAGCAACGATTTGGCTTCAGGACTTCCAGGCTCCATCTGGGGACATTTACAACGAGAACGGAATGCTCATACCCGGGCAGGTTTTCCATGAAGAATTTCAGGAATTTGTCCGCATATCCCTGATCCTTCCATGGTCCGGATTCGACAAATTCAGGCGGCAAGTCCCAAATCAGCCATTCCAGGGGCTGCTTGTTTTCGGCATGCGCGTGGCGGGCATAGGAAAAGAGGACGGCTGTCAAGAAGAGTAACCAGCCCCTCTTTTTCCTACAGTTCATGTTCCTCTCCAAATTAAGTCGGGTTTTACCGTCGGGCTTTTGCCAACTCGCAAATCCTGTGAAGTGGGCCTTCGACGATGCCCAGTTCATCGAGATGATCCAGGGTGTTTTCCAGGTATTCCAAAGATGTTCCTCTGGGACCGACGCCTCGATGCACCAGCCTGGCCGCCTCCTCCAGGCCCAGTTTGCCCGTGTACTGGTCGTGGTCGCGTCTGACGATGAAGTGGTAGGCCTTGACAGTGCGTCCGTCGTCCAGGCGCACGTTCAGGAATTTCGGTGCGTAGACGCCGGTATCCATTTCCCGTTCGTGCAGATATTCCATCACGTGCGGGACATCGCCGGCGGCTAAAAGGAAAGCACGGCCTTTGCAGGAACCTCCAAGGTCGAGCCCCATCACCAACCCAGGTTTTTCAGGTGTACCCCGATAAACGGTAGAATAGACGCATAGTGAGCGATGATAGCCTCGCAGCAGGGCCGGTTGGGCTTCGATGTATGGAAAATCCGGCCGCCACATGAGCGAGCCGTAGCCGAAAATCCAGATACCTTCCTGGGGTTTAAATTTTGGCAGGTTCATAAATTCTCAATCAAATATTTTGATCTAGGGTGCGCAAGCCCAACCCCCTATAAATACTGTCATGTCGAACTTTGACAACCCTGCAATTGGCCGCCGCGGCTTGTCCACATGGTGGGTCGCCGCCGCCGTACTTGGCGCGATCTCGCTGATTTACTCCGGCGTATGGTTTTATCTGGCAATGGGCGCGCGCGAAAGCGTAACGCAATGGATTGAAGAGCAGCGCACACGGGGTTTCGCCGTGCGTTACGACAGTCTGGAGGCCACGGGCTTTCCATCTTCCATCAGGTTGGAACTTGAAAATCCCGGATTCGGCGCGCCAGAGGCCCGGATCCCTTGGGGTTGGGAAGGGGCACATTTGCGGCTGATATTCAAGCCGTGGGATTTTGATTACATCAGCGCAATTACGTCGGGCTCACAGATGCTGGCGTTCCCGTTAAACGGTGGGACGGCAATGTTTGATGGCGCCGTTGGTAACGTATGGGTCGATGTCCGTCTTTCAGGCGGTTATCCGTCTAACACCCGAATCAGGTTGAAAGGTGTCGACCTGAAACAGGAAAAATCCAGCGTTGGTAAAATAAGAATCACCGCAGCCGATTTTGTGATTGACCGATCAGAGGCAACTCTTGCGGATCATCGGAGCCCAAGCTGGTTCCTTGAAGGATCGGCGGATTCGATTTCTTTGCCGTGGTTCAACGCATCTCCGCTTGGCGATGAAGTGAAAAACCTGACAATCGATGGTCGGCTAATGGGTAATCTGGAAGCTGGTCCCTTGATCGAATCCTTGGAAAACTGGCGGGACAGCGGTGGAACCGTCGAGCTTAAAAAAATCAACGTCCAAAACGGCCCCCTTAAGATTAGTGCCGATGGCACGCTAGCGCTGGATGGCCTGCTGCAACCGATTGGTGCCCTTACGGCCCGGATCGAGGGCTTTTTTCAAACTGTCGATGCCTTGCAGCGACTGGGACTGGTCAAACCGCGTGACGCCGTTACGGCGAAAATGGTTTTGGGCGTGTTGGCGCGAAAGCCTGAGGGCGGAGGCCCGGCTAGGCTAAATCTGGCGCTGACCCTTCAGGAACGCCGCCTATATGCCGGTCCAGTGGGGTTGATGGAAATACCTGAAGTCCAATGGCGCAAAACGGGACGATAATCTGTTACAATAAGACATCATGAAATTCCGGCTTTTCAGTTTGCTGCTGATTATCCTCTTGACCACAGAGGGCGAGACGGCTTTCGCCGGCCAGGCGTCAAAATCCTTGAGCCTGAAGGGCCAGTTCCTGATTGCCGCTCCCACCATCAAGGATCCCGGCTTCGCCAAGACGGTCATCTTGATGCTCGAGCACGATGAATACGGAGCTCTTGGGCTGATCGTCAATCGGGCCATGGGCAGTGGTCCGCTGGACGTCTTCCTGCAAGGTTTTGGAATTGAGACAGCGAACGGCACGGAGGCCAAAAAGCAGAAGACCTTGCGCTTGCATTACGGCGGACCAGTTGAAAGCGCGGCATTATTCGTCATTCACAGCCGCGACGTCACGATCGCCACCAGCCAAAATGTATTGAAGGATGTCGCTGTTACTTCCAATCCGGAACTTCTCAATATACTCGCCAACGGGGAAGGCCCCCGGCGCTATCTGATGGTAGTGGGCTATTCCGGCTGGGGAGCTGGCCAACTGGAAAGCGAAATAGAGCGCGAAGACTGGGTGTCGGCCCCTGCAGACGCCGAAATTATTTTCGCTAACGATCCCGAAACAGTCTGGGACGAGGTCATTAAGGGTGCCGAATTGAAGCTATAATTGCCGTTTCAGTCGCTATCTTCCGGTTTCTCGTCCATGAAGTCCTGTTTTTCCGCCACAACCCGGCGCCGAATTTCGCGGGTGCGGGTAAAGGCATCCTTCAGGACATGGGCCTCATCGCGGCGAATGGCCCGCTGCAGCGTCGTAAGGTCTTCGGTAAAGCGGCCCAGAACCTCAAGTACGGCATCCTTGTTTTTAATGAAAATATCCCGCCACATCACCGGGTCCGAGGCCGCAATGCGGGTGAAATCACGAAAGCCACCGGCGGCGAATTTCGAGACTTCTTTTTTCAGGTGGTCTTCAAGATCCGTGGCAGTGCCGACGATTGTAAATGAAATCAGGTGAGGCAAGTGCGAGGTAATCGCCAGCACGTGATCGTGATGATGGGCGTCCATTTCCTCGACCATCATGCCGCACTGCTCCCACAATTTCCGAACCTTGGCGGTATCTTCAGGATTAGCAGAACCATCGGGAGTAATGATGCACCAATGGCCGCTGAACAGTTCTGCGTAACCGGCTTCCGGACCTGAATTCTCCGTACCGGCGACGGGATGGGCCGGTATTAAGGAGACTCCATCGGGCAAATGAGGTGCGACGTCGCTAAATACCGACTGCTTGGACGAGCCGACATCAGTAACGATACATCCCTTTTTCAAGCCCGGCGCCATGGCTTCTGCAATTTTTGCAAAAGCCCCCATGGGAACGCAGATAACAACCAAATCGGCGTCACGCGCGGCCTCGGCCGGATCGGCGCTATAACTATCACCCAATTCCAACTCCCTGGCTTTATCCAGGGTCGAGGGCGAACGCGTGTAGATGGCGATGTGCTCGGCCAGCCCGTGCACTTTGATCGCGCGGGCCAGCGACGAGCCAAGCAAGCCGATGCCTAGAAGGGCTATGCGCTTAAACAAGGGACGCGTTGGGGTCATGAGGCCAGGAATTCCTTCAATGCGTCGGCAAGCGGTCGCATTTCGTCTTCACGGCCGATGGTCATGCGAAGACAATCAGGCAGGCCGTAACCGGCCATGGGACGAACGATCAATCCCTTTGATTTCAGAAATACGTCGCAGGCCTTGGCGGTATGTTTCTCCTGGTCGGGGAAACGCACAAGAATGAAATTTCCTACTTCCGAAGGAACCTCTAATCCCATTTCAATGCACTGTTCTTTCAACCAGTCGAACCACTTGGCCGTGTGTACCCTGACTTCGTCGGTAAAGGCGACATCCGCCAGCGCCGCTTCTCCAGCAGCCAGGGACGGGCTGGTAACGTTAAAGGGTCCACGCAGGCGGTTCAGGATATCGGCGACCGACGCCGGACAATAGGCCCAACCAAGGCGAATGCCGCCCAGGGCGTAAATCTTCGAAAACGTGCGTGTCATTACGACGTTGTCGTATTCATCAACCAACTGCGCGCCGGAAGAATAATCGTTGTTAACGACATATTCGGCATAAGCAGCATCGATAACCAGCAGTACATGTTCGGGCAGGCCTTCGCGCAGACGCCTGATTTCACTGTCCGGTAGGTAAGTGCCGGTCGGGTTGTTGGGATTGGCGAGGAAAAGAATTTTTGTCTTATCGCTGGCCCGTTCCAATAGTGCGTCGACGTCAGCGTGCAGATTTTTCTCCGTTACCGGGACGGGAGTAGCCCCCACACCCATGGCAGCTATCGGGTACATCAGGAAGCCGTATTGGGAAAACATTACCTCGTCGCCAGGGGCCGCATAAGCGCGGCACAGCATGTCCAGCAATTCATCGGAGCCACACCCGCAAACGATACGATCCATATCCAGCCCATATGCCGCTGCCAGAGCCTTGCGAAGTTTCGAAGCCGAACCATCGGGATAACGGTGCAGAGTCTCTGCCTCCTGGCGGTAGGCTTCCATGGCTTTAGGGCTGGGCCCCAATGCGCCTTCGTTAGAGGCAAGTTTAATGACTCTCTGGACCCCCTCGATTTCGGATTCACCGCCCATGTAGGGTGAAATATCAAGAATTCCTGGCTTCGGTATTGGCGAACTCATTAGGTATCAATCCTTGGTCTGCTTATTGGTTTCAATTTGATCAAGACTAAGCGGCATGCCATAGCTTCCGATGGTCATGATCGATGAAGCGGCGCCTTCAAGACATTCTGAAAGGCGCAGAATTTTACTATCCTTATCGGTTATAAAGCCTTCTACTTCAGCAAGATGCAGATAACGCGAAGGCGTTTCCGGATCACACCATACGGACGTAAAAACGGCTTCCAGGTGGGCTTGTTTGCAAGCTACAGCCAGCCGTTCAAGGCCTATTTCGTCGCTTGATTCAACGACCAGGTAGGTGCGGTCGCGTCCCGTCGGCTCGGATTCAACAGGGCAAATTACAAGCGCCTGTTCGTTTGGCCCTCTGTCGTCCGGCGCGCCGATAAAAGGGAGGCGGGTTATGATGCGAGGCATATCTTCGCCTTGGGAAGCAAGATGCGGCCACCAAGGTGATTTTTCGCCGCGTTCCGGTACGGCAAGCACGCCGATGGTTGTTTCCTGAGAGCGAACGGCATCGACGAGCCGGCGTGCACTGGAATATCCGGCCATCGGCGTAAACGACCCATATTGATCTCTTGCCATGTTCCAACGGCCGCTGCGCCTGTCATGGCGCGGCTCGTCAGGATTAGGGGCCTCAGGCATGTGGACGCCGATTGAAAAAGGGCCTTCAAAAGACAGGGTCGCGACGATCAGTTCGCGCCAGATACGCGCCAGTTCCCTAACCGGGAAAGGACCCTTGTGCCGTTCCATCAACCGATACAGGATTTGACACTCGCGCGCCGGACGGATTTTGACCGGTTGGCCGCGTTTCGCCTCACGAACCTGCTCGACCACTTTTGTGCGGCGCATAATCAGGTCGTGTATGTTGTTGTCTATTTCGTCGATTTCCCGACGCAAGGCGTCGAGTGACGTTTCCGCGCTCATCGCTAGTGTTCCTGCATTAAGAAAAGCCTGGAAGGGATGTAGTGATAATCATATGACCTGCTAAAATCAAAGAAAACATTGACACTGGGCGATATGATTCTTAGCTATGAGGCCCTTTTTTCCCGCTCAAATGACCGGATTGACGCAATGGCGACAACGACAAGCAATAAAACGCCTGACACGGAAACAACGATTCCGGGGTTACATGTGCGCCTGGCCCGTGATGAACCCGTTCGCCTTGATTGCGGTGCCAGCCTGAATGACATCAACGTTGCCTATCAGACTTACGGCGAGTTGAATGCCGATAAATCGAACGCGGTTTTGATATGTCATGCCTTGACTGGTGATCATTTTGTCGCCGATGTCCACCCGGTAACCGGAAAGCCCGGCTGGTGGAGTGAGATGGTCGGTCCCGGCAAGACAATTGATACGGACCGTTTTTTTATCATTTGCTCCAATATACTTGGCGGCTGCATGGGAACCGCCGGGCCGAAGGAAATCAATCCCGAAACTTCGAAGCCTTGGGGGCTGGATTTCCCGGTCATCACCATCGCCGATATGGTGCGGGTTCAGGCCCGGCTGCTGGATCATTTGGGAATTGAGCAGCTTTTTGCCGTGCTTGGCGGATCCATGGGAGGTATGCAGGTGCTGGAATGGGCAGCCAAGTTTTCAGAACGGGTTTTCGCGGCCATTCCAATCGCAACCGCGGCGCGCCATTCCTCGCAGAACATCGCTTTCCACGAAGTCGGCAGGCAGGCAATCATGGCTGACCCAGACTGGTGCGGAGGCGACTACTTGTCCCAAGACAAACGTCCACACCGTGGATTAGCCGTCGCCCGTATGGCGGCGCACATCACGTACCTATCGCAACCGGCGCTTCATCGGAAGTTCGGAAGACGGCTGCAGGAACGCGACGCCGTCAGTTATGGATTCGATGCGGATTTCCAGGTGGAAAGCTATTTGCGTCACCAAGGGATTACGTTTGTCGACCGTTTCGATGCCAATTCGTACCTTTATATCACGCGGGCCATGGACTACTTCGACCTGGCTGGTGATTATGATGGTGTTCTTGCAAACGCCTTCAAAGATACAAAAACCCGCTTTTGCGTCTTTTCATTTTCCAGCGACTGGTTGTTTCCGACGGAAGGCAATCGTGAAATCGTCCATGCTCTGAACGCGGTAGCGGCTAATGTCAGTTTCGCCGAAATCCAGTCGGACAAAGGCCATGACGCTTTCTTGCTGCATGAACCTGAATTCTTCAGAGTGATGGCAGGCTTCATTGACGGCGCCGCCGAGCTGCGGGGCCTGCCCCGCCGCAGGAGCTGATGCGATGATGATGCTTGAGAGTCAACGCAAATCAATTCGCGTCGATCTGCAGATCATCGCCGACATGATTGAACCCGGAACGCGGGTATTGGATGTTGGATGCGGCAGCGGCACTTTGCTGGACTATCTGGTTCACTTCAAGCAAGTTGATGGGCGCGGCATTGAACTAAGCACCGAAGGCGTCAATGCGTGCGTGAGCAACGGCCTGTCCGTCATCCAGGGCGACGCAAACGTTGATCTGAAGGATTATCCCGATCAAGCCTTCGATTATGTTGTGCTCAGTCAAACCCTGCAGGCGATGAACAATCCAAGGATCGTGCTTGAGCATTTGTTGCGGATCGGAAAGCACGCCGTCGTTTCGTTTCCCAACTTTGCTCACTGGCGCGTTCGTTATCATTTGGGCCTGAAAGGCCGCATGCCGGTCAGTGAGACCTTGCCCTATCAATGGTACGAAACGCCGAATATTCATTTCTGTACGATCAAGGACTTTACCGTTTTGTGCAGGGAAATGGGGATTACGGTGGAACGCTCCATGTCCCTTGACCACAATGGCTCGGCCATTCGCCGCGTCGATCTGACACCGTTCCTGTCCAATTTGTTTGGCGAACAGGCGGTTTTCCTGTTGAAGGGATAAAATCGCACCGGTCTGGAAAGCGGCGTTTTTTTATCAAAGCAACGAATATTTCTTGAAAGCGGCGGGCACATACTTACGTGTTCAATCGGGCGGTTTTTGCTGGAACCGTAAGGAATGCTGGTCTCATGATCCAGGCAGCTTTAAATCAGCGTGGCAAAATATACGTCTCAGTCGGCCTGATTCTTCTCACCAGTTGCATATTGCTGCGTGGGATTCCATGGCAAGGAGGGCCAAACCTTCATACCATCATGGAAAGCCTTGCAACCCTGTTGGCTATCATGTGCGGGGCCATGGCGCTGATAAGATATTATACCAGGAAAAACAGCATCTTTTTGATAGTCGGGGTCGGGTTCTTGGGAACCGGAGTTCTGGATGGCTACCACGCCATTGTTACATCCCTGTTTTTCAAACCGATGATGCCGTCAGACTTACCTACGCTGATTCCCTGGAGTTGGATCGCCTCGCGTCAGTTCCTATCGATCATGATGGTTTTGTCATGGCTTGCCTGGCGACGGGAACGGCAATTAGGGGCAGCGGGAAGATTTAGCGATAATTCCATCTACCTTTTCACGGTCGTGTTTACCGTCGTCGCATTTCTGTTTTTTGCTTTAGCTCCTCTGCCTCAAGCCTATTATCCGGACATCATTTTTCATCGTCCCGAAGAATTAATTCCCGCCCTTTGTTTCCTTGTTGCGTTGGTGGGGTATTTGAAAAAGGGGGATTGGAGGACGGATGTTTTCGAACACTGGCTTGTGCTTTCCCTGATCGTCGGGTTTGTTGGGCAAGTTGGGTTTATGTCATTTTCGGACGCTCTCTTCGACGCCGAATTTGACGCTGCTCATTTGCTGAAAAAGGCAAGCTATATTTGCGTTATGACGGGACTGCTGTTCAGCATGTACGCCATTTATCACCATGAAGAGGCCTTGGTGAAGGAACTCGATACCCAGAAATTTGCTCTTGATGAACATGCTATCGTTAGCATCACTGATGTCAGGGGAAACATCACGTACGCAAACGACAGATTCTGTGAAATTAGCGGTTTTCCGCGTGAAGAGTTGATAGGGCAGAATCATCGCATCCTGAAATCGGGAGACCACACGCCGGAATTCTATAAAAACCTTTGGGGGACTATCGCCAGCGGCAAGGTCTGGAACGGTGATATCAAGAATTTGACGAAACAAGGCAAACCCTATTGGGTTGACGCCACCATAGTTCCATTCCTGAACAAGAAAGGTAAGCCCTACCAGTACGTAGCGATCCGAACCGATATTACTCACGTCAAGGAAGCCGAAGAAGCCCTGGAGGAAAGCAACACACGGTTCAAGGATTATGCCGAAAGCTCGTCTGACTGGCTGTGGGAAAGCGATGAGGACTGCCGGTTTACTTTTGTCTCTCAAGGGTTTGAAAAGGCGACAGGGACCAATCCAAGTGAGGTAATTGGCAAGACCAGGGAAGAATTGGCCTTTTTGGATGAAGAAAACCTGTTTGCTCTTCAGGAGCACCTGGAAGACCTGAAAAATCACAGGCCGTTTCAGCATTTTCAATACAAGATAGTTAATAAGGCAGGAGAAACATTGTCGCTCAGGGTGAGCGGCAAACCCGTTTTTTCTAAAGGCATTTTTTTGGGCTATAGGGGAACCGGAGCCAACATCACCAAATACGCCAGAATGAACGAGCAACTGGAGCTCCAGATGCAAGAGGCTGAAGAAAGCAGACGGTTAATGGAGGCGCAGGCCGTTAGAATGGCGGAACTGGCTGAAGAAGAAGCCCTGTTAAAAGTGCGCGCCGAATCCGCCGATCAAAGCAAATCGGAGTTCCTGGCCACTATGAGCCACGAAATCAGAACACCTATGACCGGCGTTTTAGGAATGGCCGATCTGGCGCTAGACACAAAATTGACGGCAAAACAAAGAAAGTACATTGAAACCATAAAGGATCAGGGTCAGGCGCTGCTGACCGTCATTAATGACATTCTCGATTTTTCCAAGTTGGAGGCGGGAAAGTTGTCGATTGAAAATGTCGACTACCACTTGCCTTCCCTGATGGATGATATCCTGAGTTTATTGGGCCCGAGAGCTGCGGGAAAAGGCGTGAAACTTAGCTATGAAATTGATAGTGACCTTCCTGAAGGCCTAAACGGCGACCCGGGTCGAATTCGCCAGATACTGTTCAATTTGGTCGGCAACGCCATAAAGTTTACCGAGAAAGGAACAATCGAGGTTTTTGTTTCGCGAATCACCGATGAAGAAGGCCAGTTCAAAGTAAGTTTTGAAGTTCGTGATACCGGTATCGGCATACCCAAAGAAGCACAGGGGCGTCTTTTTGGTAAGTTTGAACAGGCGGACGCTTCTACCAGCAGGACGTACGGAGGCTCCGGCCTGGGACTGGCCATTTGCAAAATGCTGACAAAATTGATGGATGGTGAAGTTGGCGTGGAAAGTACGCCGGGCAAAGGAAGCACTTTTTGGTTCACTGTTCAGGGACGAACGGCGACATCAGAAGTAGGCCTTAAAACAGGATCGGTCCTTACGTCTGACTATTCGGCAAAGCGTTCACTAAAACTGCTTTTGGCGGAAGACAACCAGGTTAATCAGATGTTTATTTCAACCCTTTTGTGTGGATTGGGGCATCAGGTTTCCATCGCCCAGAACGGTCAACAAGCGTTAGAGATGATTCAAGAAGAACCCTTTGATCTGCTGCTTTCAGATATTCGAATGCCGGTGATGGACGGCATTATTCTGACGGCGACGATTCGCGAACTTGAAAGCGAAGTATCAAGAATTCCTATTATCGGGGTGACAGCCGATGCCGTAAGCGAACACCAAGAGCAGTATATTGCCGCAGGAATGGATGAGGTCTCCAAAAAACCCATAGACCTTTCCGAATTACTCGAAAAAATAAACCGCGTTCTGGGTGACCAAATTCATACTTTTAACGGCAAAAAAAATCTGGAATTAGAGGAAGAAAAAATCGTCGAGGAAAATAGCCACGAAATCGACGATTTTTTGATTCATCTGCAAGAAATTGCGGACAAGTATGCTAAAAAGGGGAATGACCCAATCATCTGATAAAATGGCTTCGCAACACGAAGCATTGAAGAACGAAGTGATCAAGCTTTTTGAAGCCGTTCAGGATATCAAGGTTGAACTAGCCGCAATCAAACACCCTCACTCAAAAATGAACCACTTCAGTTCGGTCGCCGATCAACTGAACGAGATCGCACACGAAACAGAAAAAGCCTCTAATGCGATCATGCAATCGGCTGAGTCTCTTACGGATATTGGGGACAAGTTAAAGGGTTCGATCGAATCCGATGACGCTCTTCAAGCATTCGAAGATATGTCCACCCAGTTAAATACAATTTTTGAGGCGTGTGGTTTTCACGACATCACGGGGCAGCGGATATCCAAAATTATCAAAATCGTGAATCTAATTGAGGGCACGCTTAACTCGTTGGTGACTGTTGTAGGGGAAGAGGGAATTTCGGCGCTTCCTCTATCAGAACAACCGCAAAGCGAGGACGACGACGTCCCGATGGAAGGTCCGGCACTTGACGGTGAGGGCGTGTCGCAGGCTGATATCGATAAACTTTTTGACTAATTAAGCCAACCCTAACTGCGGGTCGGTGCGCCTGTATCCTGTGGTGCGATGCGGATGACGGAACGCTTTTGGCGCGTTTCTGCATGACCGGCGTAAATCTGTTTCGTCGCCTCAATGATGGTGACGCCTGCGAATGCGGGAAACCACCGACGGCCGATTTCCTCCATGGCCGGGAAAGACGACAGGATCATGCGTGAGCGGGTGGGCGGCAGAAAAAGCGCCCTTTCAGTCTGAAAAGGCGTAAACAAATTTTCACGCAAAACCATTGATAACTGGCTCGATGAATAGGGTCGCCCGCGCCCGAACGGGGTTCGTTCAAAGCGCGCCCACAGTCCCCTGCGATTGGGCACGACGATGATCAGGCGTCCGCCACTGGCTAATACGCGCCAGACTTCTCGCATCAACGGGCGAACGTTCTCCGCGCTTTCAAGCGCATGAACCATCAACACCCTGTCCATCGAAACATCCGGGAAGGGAAGGTCGGTTTCGTCAACCAGGGTCGTCAATCCCGGGTCATCAACCGGCCAGTGAAGAACGCCTTGGGCGGCGGGCATGGCGGCTAAGGTGCGCGTGGCTTCCGGTTTTAAAGCGCTGATATAAGGTGTCGTGAAGCCCAGTCCAAGTACATCCATACCGGTAACGTCCGGCCAAAGGGTGCGGATGCGCCGCCGAATCATGCGGCGCGTGACCGCGCCCAGCCCGGTCGCATAAAAGTCTCTTAAATCAACGGCATCTGTCCACATTTGGTTAGTTTAGAGCAAATGGGCGCACGATCAAATTGATGCTATTTTCCGTGCTGGGTGGTAATCTCGCTATTGTTCGATACTTTTTACTCAGGAGCCCTCATGTCCGATCTCGTCATCCACCAGATACCCGTACTCAGTGACAATTTCATCTATTTGATTAACGATCCGGACAGTGGCGAAACAGCAGCCGTTGATCCGGCTGTAGCAGGGCCGGTTTTTGACACCCTGAAAGAAAAAGGCTGGTCGCTGAGCCATATACTTAATACCCATCATCACCCGGATCATATCGGGGGTAATATGGAATTGAAGGAAGCGACGGGTTGCACCATCGTCGGCGCAGCTTCCGATGCTTCACGTATTTCTGGTATCGACACCCGTTTAGGTGAAGGCGACAGTGTTTCGATTGGCGATCATTCAGCGCAGGTTTTTGATGTTTCCGGCCATACGGTTGGACATATCGCATACTGGTTTGAACAGGATCATGCTTTATTTTCGGGCGATGCTTTGTTTTCGCTTGGATGCGGGCGCATGTTCGAAGGCAATCCTGAACAATTCTGGGAATCGTTGAAGAAACTGCGCGAACTGCCTGACGAGACAAGGGTTTATTGTGCTCATGAATACACCTCTGCGAACGCCGATTTCGCCTTGAGCGTCGAACCGGAAAATGCCGATTTAAAACGTCGCGCAGACGAGGTGACCAACCTTCGCGAAAAAGGGATGCCGACGGTTCCCTCGATCCTTGGGGAAGAAAAGAAAGCCAACCCTTTCCTTCGGGCCGATAATGATGATCTTCTGCTGGCTGCCGGGTTGAAAGGTCAGGATGCTGTAGCGGCTTTTGCCGAAATTCGCCGCCGCAAGGACAATTTCTAACCTTGCTTTTTACCTAGTATATCCTTGGACGCCAGAACGGCGCCGCCGACAATCAGCACACATGCCGCCGCGACCTGAATGCTCGCTTCCCCTTGAGAGAAGGCGATCAGCAAAAGAGTTGAAAGCAGGGGCGCGGCATAGGCCATCGCCCCCAGTGCCTGGATATGTCCGTGCTTGACGCCAATATCCCAGGTGAAAAAGGCCGCCCCAACCGGGCCAATCCCCAGGCCCAGGACGGCCATCCATTGGCCTCCTTCTGGCCAGACCGTCGTCTCAAAAGAAACGTGGGCGATCATGGCCAAAAGAGCCGTCGCCCCACAAAATACACCAACGGCGTCGCTGGGAACGTGTGAAAATCGCCGTGACAAAATAGAGTAGGAAGACCAGGTAATTGCGCAAACGACTGCCATCAGGTATCCCAGCCAGAATTCGGATTTAAAGCCGCCAAATCCATCACCCCCGTTGCCGGTTACCAGAATAACACTGCCTGCCAGGCCGGCGAGGCCGCCCATGACATGCCACCACCTGAGCCTTTCGCCCGGCAGCAGTGCTGAGAAGACGACTATCAACAAGGGCCACATGTAGGCAATCAAACCAGCCTCGACCGGCGGGGCGTTGCGAAGCGCCATAAAGTAAAAAAAATGGTATCCGAACAGGCCGCCAACCCCCAATGCCCAAACAGGCAGAGGTAACATAAGATGACGGGCGATGCTTTCACCCGACAGATGCCATTTCAGCATACTAAGACCAAAGGCGATGGAAAATGCCATGGCGACGAGTTGAAACGGCGGCACTTCGCCTGTCTGAGTCGTCAATAGGGCCAACGTCGCCCACATCAACACAGCGCTGGAGCCAATCAAGGTTGCCCTTGTCTTGTTTTGGTGCGTATCGGAGATTGCCACGATTTAACCGGACGCAACGGGGTGTGGGGTGAATTTCCTACCGGGACAAACTTCCAGAAATCTGTCTTCGAATTCCGCAAGCAGAGTAGTCGCCGTCTTGCGGTCGTCGTACCATCCGGGAAAGCGATGCTTTATTATCCTCACCAACTTGACGTAGCGACGTACGGCCGGTTCATTCAGATCGGGATAAGTACCTCGCACGGATTCCAGAAACCATTTTGCGAACAGATTGGCCTCATACTCGACCAGCCCACTGCTGGCTCCCTTGTGGTTCGCTTGAAGTACAACGCCCTTTACGTTATCGCTGCTCTTTCCGCACCAGTCGTACATTATCCAAAGGCGTCCGTCGGCCTCCTGGCGACCATGGCCTACCAGTTCGTGAACAAGAGTTGCTGACAGGGAATAGATCGTATTCTCAAATGCCGGATCATCTTCGATATTGCTTGCCGTAATATTGACGACATAATCATTCTTCCACGCGGCAAATGAGGCTGGCCCCATTTTACCCGTGTAGTAGATGACCCGGCGTCCTTTGGTATTGATGCTTCGCATCAGTGCGAATATATCCGGGGTTCGCCCATGAATAAGGTCTAGCGCATCCTTGACTTTTTCGTAGAAGGCCTCGTTGGATGGTAGGTTCTCTCCAACGCTTTCCGCCCCTATAAGCGTCATTCCGCGGTAGACTTGTTTCGATAAGTTTTTCCCGTAAAAACCAGGCTTGGGATATCGTTTTGCGGAACTCTTGGCTCTCGATTCAGTGTTGGATAGATTGGCATCAACGACGACATTTTTTGCATCGTTTTTCTTGGGCGCAGCCTCAATAGTCCCGGAAACAGCTGCCAGCACCAGTACCGAAAAAATTAGATGAGTTAGAACGCCTCTAGGGTGAAAAATGGTTCTAAAAAAAAGGCGCATTGCCAGGGGCCCGTGAATCATCGAAGAAACATCATTATAAACTATATGGCCTTCCCCGACGAGAATCTCTTGAAGTCGACGCCTTAAATAATTCCACGGTAGAGGTTTAAAAGTTCTTAAACGCTGGCCCGCCGATTTTAGATTTTAACAGTAGTGTTGATCAGGATATTCGGCGCTAATCGCACGCCGAATATCCTGATCGATATTGCACGAAAATTCGTTGTCTAGTTGCCCGAATGATCAGGCCATATACTGGCCGCCATTTGCAGTCAGGGTCGATCCTGTTATGAAGCCGGACTCATCCGAGGCGAGAAAAAGGACGCAGCGGGCAATTTCCTCCGGTTCGCCTAGGCGACCGACAGGAATTTGCGGGATAATTTTGGAATCCAAAACATCTTGCGGCACGGCGCGAACCATTTCTGTGCCGATATATCCGGGTGCGATGGCGTTGACGGTAATTCCCTTGAAGGCGTTTTCCTGGGCGACGGCTTTTGTGAAGCCAATATCGCCGGCTTTGGCTGCGGAATAGTTGGCCTGCCCCATCTGCCCTTTTTGACCGTTGATCGAACTGATGTTGATGATGCGCCCGAATTTACGTTCGCGCATGCCTTCAATAACGTTCCTGGTCATATTGAACAGGCCATTCAGATTTGTGTTGATGACGGCGGACCATTGCTCCAAAGACATTTTGTGCAACATTGTATCCTTGGTTATGCCAGCGTTGTTGACCAGGATATCGATTGCTCCCAGGTCGTTTTCAACCGAAGCAATCGCAGTGGCGCAGGCGTCGAAATCTCCGACATCGAACTTGTAGACCTGAATACCGGTTTCTTCATTGAAAGCATTGGCTGCTTCATCATTTCCGGCATAGCTGGCGGCGACGGAATATCCTGCTTCTTTCAATGCGACAGACACAGCCTTGCCGATACCACGTGTTCCACCGGTGACGAGTGCTACTCGAGACATTTTTGTTCCCCCTGAGTTACCGGACCCCCTTGGGGTCCGGGCTTGAAATAAAAGAAAGGTTTGTTAGCGTTCCACGCACATGGCGATGCCCATGCCACCGCCGATGCAAAGCGTGGCGAGGCCTTTCTTGGCGTCGCGTTTTTGCATTTCGTGCAGTAGCGTAACCAGGACGCGTGCGCCGGAAGCGCCGATGGGATGTCCCAAGGCGATGGCGCCGCCATTGACGTTAACCTTGTCGGTATCCCATCCAAGGTCTTTGTTAACGGCGCAGGCCTGGGCAGCGAATGCTTCGTTAGCTTCGATCAAATCCAGGTCATCGATATTCCAGCCTGCTTTTTCAAGCGCCTGACGGCTGGCCGGGATTGGGCCGGTGCCCATGATTGAGGGATCAACGCCTGCGGTCGCCCAGGAAACGATACGTGCCAATGGCTCGACTCCGCGTTTATCAGCCTCTTCGGCGCTCATCAATACCACGGCGGCAGCGCCGTCATTGATGCCCGATGCGTTGCCTGCGGTGACGGTGCCTTCCTTTGAAAAGGCTGGACGCAAACCACCTAAGCCTTCGGCGGTGACACCCGCCTTCGGGTATTCATCGGTATCGACAACCGTTTCACCCTTGCGTGTCTTGATGCTAACCGGAACGATTTCATCCTTGAAGCGGCCTTCATTCATAGCGGCTTCGGCTTTGTTCTGAGAGGAAGCGGCGAAGGCATCCTGTTGTTCGCGTGTCAACTGGAACTGTTCGGCGACGTTTTCGGCCGTGGTGCCCATGTGATATCCGTTAAAGGCATCCCACAGGCCGTCCTTGATCATGGTGTCGATCAATTCGTCGTTGCCCATCTTTGTCCCGTTGCGAAGATGCATGCAATGGGGGGACTGGCTCATGCTTTCCTGGCCGCCGGCCACGACTATATCGGAATCGCCAACCTTTATTGCTTGGGATCCCAAAGCCACAGAGCGTAGCCCGGATCCACAAAGCTGATTGATGCCGTAGGCGGTGCTTTCGACAGGTATACCGGCGCCAATGGCTGCCTGGCGGGCCGGGTTTTGACCGGCGCCTGCTGACAAAATCTGGCCCATGATGACTTCCGAAACCTCCTTCGGATCGACTTTGGCGCGGCTCAAAGCTTCTCCGATGGCTATGGCTCCCAACTCATGGGCGGGAAGGGCGCTCAGGCTACCGTTGAATGAACCGACGGGGGTGCGAACTGCACCAGCAATGACGACCTCGGTCATGAAGATAATCTCCTTAATGTTTCGAGCCAGCCCGGATTGGGGGCTGGCTACGGTTTTTCAAAAAACTCTGGCATCGGCCAACTCCTATATAGAAGGCGTTCAATTCCTCGGCAAGTCAAAATATTGCAGTGCACCATATATTTTGAAATATTCGGAATAAAGGTACCGATTTCACGAAATGATATTTCTCAACCATTTGGCCAATGGGGAATAAAGTGTCCCTACGGCTTTTGAGCCGGCCACCATGCCAATATGTCCCGCCCTGATTTTCAGGCAACTGGAATTAGGTAATTTTTCAGCCAATGGCAAAGCCGACCCGGACGGTACTATATGGTCCAGGGTGGGTAAGATTACAAATGAAGGAAGTTCGATATGTTCCGGAATTACGTTTATTCCGGCAACTTTCCATTTTCCACGACCAGGATTGTTCATTACATACCATCCCTCCAAGCAATCTTTCGCCGTCGGACCTGCAAGGGGCACGCCGTCGTTGATCCAATCCTCCAGGGCGACGAATTTCCTTGCCCGTGCGGAACGTTTGTCAAAGGAGGCGAATGCCCTGAATTTACTGGCCGTCAATTGCGGGTTCAGGCTTGCAAACATCGCCTGAAGAACGTCTACGGGTAGTGTCGATTTAACTTCAAGCATCTTTTCGATAGTCGGAATCATCGCTTCCAACATTCGCGTCTTGCTTTGGTCCATGGCATGAAAATCCCAGGGGGTCGCCAGGAAAACGAGCGCCGAAAATAGATCGGGTCGGATCGCCGCCAGTCCCAGTGCAAGTGTTCCACCCATACAGTACCCGGCAAGGGCAACAGGTTGATTGCAATTATCAGTGGCCGCTTCTACAGCCCGTAGCAATCTTCCGGAAACATAATCATTAAGTGAAAAAGCTGCCTCTAAGTCGCCTGGCGCGCCCCAATCGATCAACAAAGGACGGAAGCCTCTTTTTGCCAAATCTCGCAAAAGACTGCGGCGTTGGGTTAGATCAAGTATGTAGCCCCTGTTTATCAGTGAAGGAACAAACAAGACAGGGGGGGCTTTCACATCGTTCCCGTAATCAAGAATTCGGGTTGTTCCCTCAGACCATATGGCGTCAGGTTCAGTCAACCGCGGCGTTCTTTTGAAATTTCGATAATGGCGTACGCCATCGGCAAATTCCGCGAGCCGATGGCGCGATTGTTCTAAGACGGCTAAACGGAAAGTATCGGGGTCAATTCCTTGAAGATTTTTGTTTAGCTCATTCGCCGCCGTCGCCAGATGCGGACTCCAGTTTAGCGATCCGCTTCTCAAGTTGGGCAATGCGGCGAGAGAGCTGATCCAGGACATCGTCTGGATTCCCATATGCAGGGCCAGGGGTCGCGGTCCCTGGATCTTGGTTGATTGTGCTGGAATGTCCTTCGTCATACGTGGTGTCTTTTGATTCTTCTGCAGCGTTTTGGGCCGTCATTCTTGCGATAGCAGCGGCGGAACCGTTCATCAATTCGATACTCTTTGCTATGGCTTCGGCCATTTCTTCGTCGGCGGCCAGATCAGACAGATGTTCCTGCCAAAGGTCTAAGTACTGACGGGCCAATTCGTCAAGGTTGGGGGTTTCCGTCATTATTCGGGTCCTGTTAATTGCCCTTCACTATAGCGTGACATCAGTTGCATAGAAAGTCCGGTCCGTTTTTTGCCGGGGTGCAGCATTTTTTTATTTGCAACGCAGCATTTTCACGCAAAACGTTTTGTGTTACCAAAGGATATTCGTTTTGCACTCGATCCCGCACAAGCGAAGAAAAAACGAAACTTGAGGGTAAGAAGACTCATAATGGCAAATAAGTCTGCGAACGAAGAAGCGCCTATCACAATCAAGAAGTACGCTAATCGGCGGCTTTATAATACGGCGACCAGTAGCTACGTTACACTCGATCACCTGTCACAAATGGTTAAAGATGGAACCGATTTCGCCGTATTCGACGCTAAAACCGGTGAAGACATTACACGCCAGGTGCTAACACATATTATTGTCGAGGAAGAAGCCAAGGGTGGTCAAAACCTGTTGCCCATTAACTTTCTTCGCCACCTGATCAGTTTCTACGGTGATAGCCTGCAATCGTTGGTGCCTCAATACCTGGATCATTCCATGGGATCGTTTGCGCGCAATCAGGAACAGATGCGCCATTACATGAGCGACGCCCTTGATGGCTTGATGCCCTTCCAACAATTTGAAGAAATGGGCAAACAGAATATGGCTTTATTCGAAAACGCCATGAAAATGTTCACCCCGTTTTACGGTTCCGACATGGGTGCCTCCGGCCAGAATTCCGACGCCAAGGCTAAACCGGCAGGCAAGAAAAAAGAAACGGGGGAAGAAAATTTCGACGATCTCGTTGCCCAGTTGGAAGCCATGCAAAAACAGCTCAATCAGTTAAAGAGCGAGAAAGAATAGCCGGGCGAAGGCATTATCCATATTCTTCGGCGAGGATTGAACAGCGTCAGGCGAATCACTATCTGTTGAGCATTCTAGATCTATTTTAGCGTTGAAACCGTGTCTGATATTTCAGCCATTAGCAACGTACAGATACTGCCGCCGCTCAAGAACAATCTCGTTCAGGAGCGAAAAGCACCGTCGCGTTTAGTCTCAGGTGCGCCTGATCAATTGCAGACTTTGCAGGCCCAGTCTGGGGCGGTAATCCCGGGTATTAACATCGCACAATCAGAAGGCGTAGCTCTCTATAAAGCCGTCAATACGGCGCTTGATGCTAGTACCGGCGATTCATCGGTTGAACATCAGCCGGTCAGGCTAGGTTCGATAATCGACATAGAGGTCTGATTTTCAAGGCAACTCGCGCACCACTCTCATACCAATGCCATAGCTTTTTACCCGCGCGTCATTCTTGAACCGCCAGGCCGAACGGCTGTTCTTGGAAAAATAGTACCATGACCCGGAACGCATAACCCGGTTCTTGCAATCGCCGTCCAGACGAGGAGAACCGTCAGTGGGCGCCCCCTCATGGCTCGGGTTCCAACAATCTTCCAGCCATTCCCACTCGTTTCCGTGAACGTCATACAATCCGAATGGATTGGGCGCAAAAGAACCGACGGGGGCAGATCCCTTTTTGCTCCATTTGCTTTTGCAGTCACGGCAATTTGCCAGGTTTTCCCCGACCTCGTCGCCCCACCAGAATTCCGTGGTGGTGCCGCCCCTGGCGGCGTATTCCCATTCGCTTTCTGAAGGAAGACGGTAAGTGTGTCCAGTTTTCTTGCTTAACCATTCCACATAGGGTTGGGTTTCAAACCAGGTGATGTTCATTACAGGACGACGTCCCTTACCCCATTTATGGTCATCAGGAATACGTGAGCAGCCACCATCATTAAAACAGGCTTCCCATTCATCGAAGGTCACTTCATACACGCCCATGGCGAAGGGCTTGGCGATGGTTACTTTATGGGCGGGCCGTTCGTATTTGTGCCTGCCATTTGAGCCCATAATGAATGAGCCTGGGGGAATGACGACCATTTCAGGACAATCATCGCAGTCTTTGAAAACATGGCCGGTGTTCATTCCCGCATCGGCGGGATGCGCAGGAAAAGCGGCGAAAAGTAGAAACACGGCAGGTAACGCGGTTAAAATGTGGCGTCCAAGCATTATTTTGGCTCTTTCTTTTAAATTTCTCTAAAGACGGGAACACAGGTGGGCCCATTTCGTCAAGCGACGGACCAAAATTCCCGCAGTTTGATTATTATCAAGGGGGATCGTCCATATATGAACTAACTTTCGAAAACATCTTAACGGGGCGGAAAATAAAGGACAGTCTGATACTAATTAAGCAGCCATGAATAGCGAGAATCCAACAAGCAACCCCGGCCCTCAGACTGCGCCAAAAGCAGGGGCTTTATTTAGTGCCGGCTTCAGGCCTTTTTTTCTGCTAGCGGGCTTTTACGGCTTTTTTCCGATTTTTTCTTGGCTTTGGGCTTATTTAGGCGATGGGGATGTGCCTGGATATTTTGCACCTTCCCACTGGCATGGCCACGAAATGGTTTTCGGCTTTGTCATCGCCGCGGCTTCTGGTTTTTTGCTGACGGCCGTCCCCAATTGGACATATTCCAAACCCTTTCAAGGAGCGCCTCTGGCCGCCCTGACGCTTGTCTGGTTATTGGGACGGGCGGTGATGTGGTTTGGATGGCCTTTAAGCCCTTTATTTGTCGCGATTGTCGATTTGATGATGATTCCGACGCTGGCCGTATATATCGGTCGAAGGCTCGTCGCACACGGAGTCCGTCAAAATTACATTGTTCTCGTCGTTCTTTCCGTCCTTTTTTGCGCCAATTTACTGATGCACCTTGAGGCGTTAGCCATCCTTCCGGACAGCGCCGGTTTGGGGCTGAATCTAGGGGTATTTGGCGTCATCTTTCTGGTGGCGATGATCAGCGGTCGCATCATTCCCGGATTTACTGCAAACGCCCTGCGCCGAGAGGGAATTAACGTTTTCACCGAAACGCCGATGACCGTTACCCGTTTGGTTGTACTCAGCATTGTTTTGGCCATCCTTTTCGACCTTTTCGGCGGCGACGAGGGCACCGGCCGCCTGGCGGCGGGAGTAACAGCCGCAACTGCGGCGTTGGCATTGCTTATTCGCATGAGGCGATGGAAAAGCTTTATGGTAGTAAGGCAGCCAATCGTCTGGATCCTGCATGCGGGGCATTTTTGGCTGATAGTCGGATTCGCCCTGCTGGCGGCGTCCCATTTCAGTGACGAGATCAGCCGTGACGCTGGTCTACACGCCTTTACGGCCGGTGCAATTGGAACCATGATCATTGCCATGGTGACCAGGGTATCGCTAGGCCACTCAGGAAGAGAAATAAAGGCATCCCCGGCGATTGTCGTAGCCTACTTCATGGTCATCCTGGGCTCGATATTGCGAGTCATAGCCGCCCTTGCCCAAACCTTGTTACCCGGCGAGGGTTATAGTTATCTGATCGGAGCAGGGGGCTTGTTGTGGGCAGGAGGCTTTGTCGTGTTCACGATCGTATTCTGGCCAATCCTTACCCGGTCAAGGCTTTAAATATCGATCAAGTTGTTTGCATTAAATCGAAACTACTTTAACGCAGACTGGGCTAGTCGTTAGTTATGCAGAAGTTTCTAAGCTTGCCGATATCGCTTAATTCCACCTGATGACCGTTGGTTGTGACCCCGTAAGTGCGCAATTTCGCCAGTGCTCTTGAAAGACTTTCCGGTTTCATGCCCAGACGTGCGGCAACCAGGGATTTGTCGTATGGCAAATCCAGGACGATGGCGCCTTCCGTTTCACTGCACAGGCTCAATAGAAATTCACCCAAACGCTGAGGCGTCGAACGGGCCTGAATTTGCTCAATATGCAGGACAAGTCCACGCAATCGTTGTGACAAAGTACCTAGCATACGAATGCCCAATTCGCCGTCTTCCCTGATCAGGGACAATAGGGATTCCGACGGAAGTTCCAACAAGCGGGCGTCGCTGACCACTTCGGCGCTGGCCGGATAATCGCGGCCAAGGAAAATGGCAGCTTCGGCTACGGTTTCACCGGGCTTCAAAATTCCAATGACTGTTTGTTCACCTTCGGGTGTATCCCGATAGACCTTCACCCAGCCATCAAGAAGCAGGAAAATGTGATCGGCAGGCTCACCGCGCAGGAAAAGCAGTTTATTTCTTGGAAATTCAACGACGTGAGATTCTTCCAGAAGATGTTTCAGAACATTACTAGGAAGGTCCATCAACAACGGCGCGCGTCGAATGATCTCCATGTCCTTGGGCGAAAGGGCCGTCATTATTGCTGTTCTCTCCGTTTCCCAGGCTCGAATTTCAGTGTCCCTAACTTCCCCGCTGGAAGCATAACCGCTGTCTTTAACGGAAGATAGAAAAAGATGACCTTTTTTAAGCGCTTAAGGGTTCTTTTTGAATCGGGACATTGCCCAGCTTGCGGCCTGGGCGACGAGTGTTGAGGGATCGTCGAGCCTTCGTTCCATGGCCTGTTTAAAGTCTGGGTTGCCGCTATTGGCCATGGCGACAAGGACATTGCGAACAAATCGATCCCGCCCTGTGCGTTTGATGGGTGATCCGGAAAACATCTCTCGAAATTCAGCATCATCCAGTTCCGATAAATCCGTAAGTCTTGGCGCCGTCAATTCTGCTCTAGGAAAAAAGGCCTCTTCCCGGGTGGGACGGCCGAATTTGTTCCATGGGCACGCATCCAGGCAATCGTCACATCCGTAAATACGGTTACCCATGGCGGCGGCCAGTTCTTCATCGATAGCCTCTTTATGCTCGATGGTCAGATAGGATATACAGCGCCGGGCGTCAATCTGATAAGGAACGCTCAGTGCGCCGGTCGGGCAAGCATCAAGGCAGGCGGTACAAGAGCCACACTGATCAGGACTTTCGGTATCAGTTGGTAAATCCAATGATGTATAAATTTCACCCAGGAACAACCACGACCCTAGCTCGCGCGACACAAGATTGGTGTGTTTTCCCTGCCAGCCGATTCCGCCCTTTTGGGCCAGCGGTTTCTCCATTACCGGCGCCGTATCGACAAATACCTTGATTTCGCAGGGCTCGGTTTCAACGAGCCAACGCCCAATTCGCTTCAATCTCTTTTTAATCAGGCCGTGATAATCCTTGCCCCGCGCATAAACGCTGATATTGCCCCGGCCAGTCCGTGCCAGCGACTTTGACGGAGGTTCGATGGGTCCGTAATTGAGTCCCAGGACGATGACTGAGCGAACCTCGGGCCACAATCCTTTGGGTGACGCGCGGCGATCTGTATTTTGGGTCATCCAGGTCATGTCGCCGTGGCGACCCTCGCCCAGGTATTGGCCTAAATCGGATTCAAGACGCTGGTCTGTAGCGGCGTCTGCAAAACCCACAACGTCGAAGCCAACTTCCAGGGCTTTGTCGCGAATTGATTTTTTCAGGTTCAACAATCGATACTCGCCAAAACAGTCTTATATATGATATCTAGCGGCCCCAACTTGAAACGTCACTTTATATGTCATCTGGAATTCGGCTCAATGCGTTATAAATTCACCGCCCTTTACGTCGCCCTAATCGTCGCCGTCAACTACGCGTTCACGGTCGTACCCTTGGTTAAGCTGCCCGACGGCACCATGTGGCCACCGGTATCCTTGCTGGTTGGCTTTGTATTTGTTGCACGGGATTTTGCACAGCGGGAAATCGGCCACAAGGTTTTGCTGGCGATGCTGGTTGGTGTCGCTATCAGCTATTTCATGGCCAATCCGTTCGTTGCCACGGCCAGCGCCGCAGCTTTCCTGATTAGCGAGCTGGTCGATTGGGCGGTCTACAGCTTTACCAAGCGTCCCTTGTCACAACGAATTTTGTATTCCAGCCTGCTTGGCGCGCCGGTGGATAGCGCCGTGTTCCTGGGCGGCATCGGACTGTTGAGCCCAGTCGGAGTCGGGGCGATGACGGCATCGAAGCTTGTCGGGGCTTTCCTCGTATGGTGGATGATCAGGCGGCGCGAATCCCAAGCCTTATCGGCATAGACTATATAGGTCTGTGCCGTTAATAAGCCCGTTCTCTAAAATGGGAGGGCGATTCACGTATCAAATCGGAGAGAATTGATATGATCGCACTCCTACGCCTGATTTACTTAGGCTCTTACAAGGCCCTTAAGCCGCCTTGTCTAGGTTTCCCTCGTAAGTAACCGGCCCTTCCAGTTCGCTGAAATGAAACAAGCGGAAAGCGCGTACGCCGTTAAAGTCGAGAATACGCAAATCGTCCGTTTCATGCAGGTCGTGCAGGACGACATTGAAATGGCCGCCGTAACGCTCCTTGGCCAGATCAAGCGGAACTTCATAGGCGATAAATTTTTCAATGCCCTTGCCCGCCAGTTTTTCCAGGAGAACCGGGTCGGTCAGATTGTCGTGGGACGTCAGGATTACGATCGGGCTGTTACCGGTGAACAGCAATGCGGTTTTCATTTTGAAGCCCTCCTTACAGCTTTAACCCATACTTAAGATATAGGCTGCGTAGGAAGGGGTTTACAGATCACCTGTTAATCGATTTCGTCTTCCGGCACGATCCAGGGCTCGGCACGGCCCGCATCGGACCATTCGATCATTTCCGGCAGAGCCTGGACGGCGTCTCGATATGCCGCCGATACTTCGTCCAGTGCGACCACGTGGGTGGTTAGACGGCTGACCACGGGGGCGTACATGGCGTCTGCGATGCAGAACTTGCCGAACAGGAAGTCCCCTTCGCCGCCGAAGCGTGATCGACAGTCGTTCCAGATTTCCTGGATGCGGGCGATATCTTCGGCAACTCCTTCGCCCATGCCTTTGCCGGGGTGGGATTTGCGTATGTTCATGGGCATGTTGTTGCGAAGCGCGGTAAAGCCGGCATGCATTTCGTTGGAAACGGCGCGCGCAATGGCTCGTGCGCTTGGATCCTCAGGCCACAGATTCTTTTCTGGATGACGCTCGGCCAGATATTCAACTATGGCCATAGTCTCCCAGATTGTCAGGTCACCATCTGTCAGCACAGGCACCCGAGCCGAGGGTGAGACCTTGGCGATGTTTTCCTTCCAGTCTTCATCGAAAAGCAGGATCAGTTTTTCCTCAAAGGGGATGCCTGCAACCTTCATCGCCAGCCACGGTCGCAATGACCAGGATGAATAGTTCTTGTTGCCGATATAGAGAGTGTAATCGCTCATTGTTGCTTTTATCCTCTTCCGCGATAGGTTGGCACGCCCTGATCTGGAACCCAGAGTCCCTGCGGACAGGTGCCGGTTTGATAGAAAACGTCTATGGGTATGCCGCCGCGCGGGTACCAGTACCCGCCGATGCGCAGCCATTTTGGATTCGTAGCCTCGGAAATCTTCTTGGCGATGGCGACGGTGCAATCTTCATGGAAAGCGCCGTGGTTGCGAAACGAAGTTAGGAACAGCTTCAAAGACTTGCTTTCAACCAAATGTCCGTCCGGTGCATAGTCGATAACCAGATGCGCGAAGTCGGGCTGGCCTGTGACCGGGCAAACGGAGGTAAATTCCGGACAGGTAAAACGGACCAGATAATCCTCTCCCGCTTGCGGATTAGGGACGATTTCAAGGGTCGCCTCATCGGGCGAGGCCGGAGCTTCGTCGCCTCCACCCAATTGAGTCAGATTGTCGTAGATGTTTTCGGCCATGGTCTGATCCTAAAGCTGTTCGATATCGCCTTGCGCCTGTGTGTAGGCAAAGTCGGCTGCGAATGTTTCCAATTTGCCTTCCTTGATGGCAGTGCGAAGTCCCGCCATCAAGTCCTGATAATAGTGCAGGTTATGCCACGTCAAAAGCATCGCGCCCAGAATTTCACCGGTTTTCACTAGATGATGCAGGTAGGCGCGGCTGTAATCACGACAGGCCGGGCATGTGCATTGCTCATCCAACGGGCGCGAATCTTCTTTATGGCGGGTGTTGCGCAAGTTTATGGAACCGAAGCGCGTGAAAGCCTGGGATGTGCGCCCCGAACGTGTCGGAAGGACGCAGTCAAACATATCGATACCGCGCATTACGGCGCCAACAAGGTCGTCGGGCTTGCCTACTCCCATCAGGTAGCGGGGTTTGTCTTCGGGGAGAAACCCTGGTGTGTAGTCGAGGACTTCGAACATGGTCTCCTGTCCTTCGCCGACTGCCAGTCCACCGATGGCGTAGCCATCGAATTCCAGTGTCTTTAAGGCCTCTGAAGACTGTTCGCGCAAATCACGGAAGATTCCACCCTGGACGATACCGAACAGTCCGTAACCGTCGCGTGCGACAAATGCCTCTTTCGATCGCCCCGCCCAGCGCATTGAAAGCCGCATGGATTCATCGGTCTGCTCACGGGTTGCCGGGAATGGCGTGCATTCGTCGAAAGCCATGGTGATATCGGCGTCCAGCATGCGCTGGATATCCATCGAACGTTCCGGCGTCAGTTCGTGTTTGGAACCGTCGACGTGGGAACGGAATGTAACGCCGTTTTCAGTCAGCTTGCGCAGTTCCGACAGTGACATGACTTGAAAGCCGCCGGAATCGGTAAGGATAGGGCCTTTCCAGTTCATGAATTCATGCAGGCCGCCAAGGCGTTCAATCCGTTCCGCCCCCGGCCTGAGCATCAGGTGGTAAGTATTAGCGAGGATGATCTGTGCTCCGGTTTCGGCAACCGATTCCGGTCGCATGGCCTTCACCGTCGCTGCTGTACCGACAGGCATGAAGGCCGGTGTGTCGAATCCGCCATGGGCCGTCTCAACACGCCCCTGACGAGCCTTTCCGTCCCTTTTCAAAATCTTGAATTCGGTTCCGCTCAATTTTGTCGTTCCCTTTCAAGCAGGCATCCGTCGCCATAGGAATAGAAGCGATAGCCCCGGTCCATGGCTGTTTCGTAGAGTCTTTTCATGTTTTCCAATCCGGCGAAAGCCGAAACCAGCATAAACAGGGTTGAACGCGGCAGGTGGAAATTAGTCAACAGCGCATCAACGATGCGAAAGCGATAACCCGGCGTGATGAAGATATCGGTCTCGTCCTTGAAGGGGTGGAGAACGCCTCCTTTGTCCGCCGCCGTTTCCAATAGCCGTAGCGATGTGGTGCCGACGGCGACAACCCTCCCACCCGTTTCTTTGGCTGCGTTGATGGCATTCGCTGTTTCATGGGTAATTTCACCCCATTCGGCATGCATGACGTGATCTTCGGTGTCTTCGACTTTGACCGGAAGAAAAGTTCCCGCTCCCACATGAAGGGTCACCTTTACATGTTGAATGCCCTTGTCTTCGATGGCCAGCATCAGTTCCGGCGTAAAATGCAGGCCTGCCGTTGGAGCGGCGACCGCTCCTTTGCGGTCTGCAAAAAGGGTTTGGTAATCGGATTTATCCTGGTCGTCAGCAAGGTCCTCACGCTTGATGTAAGGGGGCAATGGCATGCCGCCGTGGTTTTCCAGGGCTTCCATCAGGTCCATGCCCGAACGGTTGAAGCGTAGCGTCACCTCGCCACCCAGCCCTTTGTCCACGACCTCGGCGGAAAATCCTTCCGCGAATTCAACAATATTCCCGGGTTTCAACTTTTTCGCCGGCTTGGCGAATACCTTCCAAACGTTGTCGCTTTCCCGCTTGTGCAGGGTTACCTCAACATTGGCCTCGCCGCGTTTTCCTTTCAGGCGGGCCGGAATGACCTGGGTGTCATTGAAGACCAGAATATCGCCTTTTTCCAAGCAATCCGGCAAATTGCGCATGATCCTGTCGAGGTGGCCATCACCGATAAGCAGCCGCGCACGGTCTCTTGGCGAGGCCGGACGCTGGGCGATGAACTCTTGGGGCAGCTCAAAATCGAAATCGTCCACTTTCATGGAAGCGGAAACTATAGAAATCCCGCTGAAGATCAAACTGCATTTAATGAAAATCATTAAATGCAGTCGATTTGATCAAATTTTACGGGCCGGGCAACTGACAATGGTTTTTTAGAATACGAGTTGCTCTATGGGCGATTGATGAGATTAGATGACGATGCCTCCATCCGTGACCATGTCATCGATGCTCGTGTCCGTAACGCCTTCCAGCGAAACTACATCTACAAAGCTGTCGCCGCCACCATCGGTATCGACTTGAACCATTGTGTTGGTGCCGTCATCAAGGAAGTTGACGAAATCGGAAACAACGTCAGTTGAAGGATCATAACTGGCGAACATTTCACTGAAATCCAGAACATCGCCTCCGACTGCAGATTGAAAGTCTTTAATGACATCGGTGTAGGCAGTGTCGGTGGAGGTATAGAGGAACGTATCGGAACCTTCGCCGCCGGTCAGCGTATCATTGCCGTCGCCGCCGGAAAGGACATCGTTGCCACCGCGTCCATCGAGAATATCGTCACCGGCAAGGCCGAACAGGCCATTCTCTCCAGCGCTTCCCAACAGAGTATCGCTGCCGGTATCGCCGGTTGCATCCAGACGGGCGATCTCCACTTCAACATCGATGCTTCCATACCCCGTGACATCCAGGGTTAAACTATCGGAAGAATAGCTTGTTGAGTCTTCGGGAATTTCCGTTGTGATGTCGAAACTGTATGTGCCGGGGCCGATATCTTCGTACATTTCCGGCGTGACAGAGGAAACATATCCGTAGTCGTCGCCATTGACACTCATGTCCAGGCTCAGCGGGACGGAAGCCAATCCGTCGTTAATGGCGGCCACAATATTGGAGCTATCGGATGTGATTTCGGTGACGTATCCGAAACCCCACATATCGACGAGTTCCTGATAAGCACTGAGGGTTCCGTATCCGTAAGAGTCTGCAACAGCAAAAATTGGCGTGATGCCGGCAGCATCGAGCAATTCGCCGACGGCCGCCGCCGATGGGTAGTCCTCGTCACCCAAAACTGTATCGTAGTTATTGGCGCCTTCGCTGGCCCAACTGTAATCGCCTTCCTCGTGATAGTCGGCGTCCGTTTGCAGAACCACAAACTTCTGTGCGCCATCGCGAAAACCTATTTCGTCGCCCCGCAGTGCCGTCTGTGCCAGAGCTTCCAATTGGGCTTCCTTCCAGTCGTAGCCGCTGTAGATCGACAATCCATCCAATGACGCCTGAAGGGCTTCCTTGTCGCCGGTGATCCCCAGGTCTGTATTGTAAACCCAATCGGATTCATAATTGTACGTATAGGTGGAGCCGTCGGAATAGGTGTAGGTGTACTCTCCACCTTCTTCACCAAAGGGGCTGACGGGTTTGTCGACGAAACTTCCGACGCCAAATTGAACGTCATTGGTCCCGGTTAAGCCATCGTAGAGCGACGAAAAATTGGCCTGAACGTTAGGCAGGTCGTCGTAGAACGAACCCGACAGGTCATGAACCATAAAGACATCGAATATGGGCGGTAATTCGTTGACATCCACATCCATTGAGACATTGATGACGGAATCAGGACTCAGGCTCACAGTCATCGAGTCGATGGGCAGTGAACCCGTGCCTGATGAAGTAACCACAGTGCTGGTGGGTGGTGTTTCCGTAGTGGCGCTGGCTGCCAAATCGACAACGACGGCCTCGGCTTCCGGCTCCGGTGTTGGTTCTGGAACCGGCTCGGGTTCTGGAACCGGCTCGGGTTCTGGAACCGGCTCGGTGGTCACATTGACTTCTAGATTCTCAAAATTACGGATGTTCAATCCCCAGGAGGTTTCGAATTTCGGATGTTTAGGGCTGCTGGAGCTTTGATCATTGAAAGCCTGTGACTGCGAGGCTTTGGCATTGGCGTTATCGGCGATCCAGGCTTCCAGTTCGGCGATTTCCGCTTCGTGCTCGGCATATTCTTCGGCACTCAGGTTCAGGCGCAACGTGTCATTGCCCTTGCCGCCGTCGTAGTAATCTACGTTTCCGACGTTATCAGCCAGGGTGTATTCAAGGACGTCTTCTCCCTTGCCGCCATTGACGCTGTCGTTTCCGGCGCCGCCATCAAGCAGGTCGTCGCCATGGCCGCCGCGAAGCAGATCGTCACCGCCCATTCCCGATACGGCATCATCGCCCTTGTGGGTCTTGACGACATCTATGCCGTCGCCGCCTTCCACGACGTCGTCTTCTTTGGTTCCGTTCGTTTTGGTGTGTTCCGTGCTTACATAATGAGACGGTTTCGGCGCTTCGACTTTTTCATGGTGGGTGAAATCGGGCCGGCTGCTGGGGCCGAAGGAAAATTCCGGTTTTACCGCGTCAAAATCGGGACGTTCATAGTATGTGCCCGGCGCATCGCCCTTCGTTTCTTCATCGGCGGAAAAGAAATCCGCAATAAACGGAGAGCCGCCGCCAAAATCGCTTTTACCCGGTGAGGACCATATGTCGTCGCCGGATAGTGTTTCCACTAGAGAGGGCGGGGGAGGAGGGGGAGGGGAGAATACCGGATCTCTGTCGCCGGATTCTTCGCTGCCTGGCAACATTTCTTTTAGTAATTCACTTAAGCCGCCTACTGCGGTTGAAGTGTCCTCGGGCAATTCGTCAAATTCAATTACGGGAGCCGGAGCGCCGTCTTCGGGTAGATCTTCAACTTCGGGGGTTTTGGTTTTTTTATCTGGTTTGGCCATCGGTTTTCTCCATCACTTGCCAAGCGCATTGGGGTTGTTGCTGCATGGGGCAATATTGGGATCAATATTATTTGCGTGATGGGGCGTGGCTCGCTGTGAATACAGTAAAGAAAATATTAATAAAGGCATTAATAAAGTAAAAAAAACACTTATACTAAAATTACTTAAAATTTTAAGTAATTTTTCTTGAAGTTTTTAATATATAGGGAATGCATCTATTAAATGTGTCCGCATCAGAATCGCGCTAGACTGACCCATGGATTACATCCGAAGTCATTGGCGAGGCGAGCAGTCACTGCTTTGGTCCTTTTGGGTCAATCTGGTGGGGCTGAGGCTGATCATTCTTTTTTTCGAGCAATACACCCATCCGCCTTTTACCGAACAGACCATCACGGCGATTGCCATTACTGTTATTTATGCCGTGGTGTTTCAGGGAATGTTTTTCGCCTGGCAGATCCGAGGCTTGATCAAGGCTTGTGACCGTTACATGGCCGATCTGGGCTTTTACTCAAGGGTATTGATGGCGCAGTTTGGGATCGTTGCGAGTTTATTGCTTACCTTGTTTTACGTGTTTGCTGCTTTTCAGTCTCTCTTTGAGGATCCGTCAGCGATATTTAGAAGTAAGATCGTCAAGGCCCCTCCGCTTTTGGGCGAGTACAGTTTGACCCTTGAAGAAAACCGATCCCTTATTCACTTAAATGGCGATTTCAATATCGGTCTTACCAAGGATTTAGAAAATCTTCTGGAGCAAAATCGCGAAGTTAAGGGGATCGTTTTAGACAGCGGCGGTGGTCGCGTTACCGAAGGTCGGGGCGTCGCCAGACTGATTAAGAAATATCAACTGGACACGTACGTTTACAACGTTTGTAAATCCGCCTGCATGACGGCCTTTATTGGCGGCGTAACTCGGAATATGGGCTCAACGGGCAAATTGGGGTTCCATCAGTTCACGATGGATAGTTTTCAAAAGACGCCCTATTTGGATCCCAAGGAAGAGCAAAAGATCGATTTGGCGTTCTATATTGAGCAAAAAATCGATCCGGAATTCCTTAAAAAAATCTTTCAAACCTCACATAGCGACATCTGGTTCCCCAGTACCGAAGAACTTCTAACCGCCGGTGTGGTACATAGGGTCTTATCGGACCATTGAATGCATTGCGAAGGCTCCGCGTTCGTGATATCGACGGGGCTCCCGTGTTAACTTCCCCAATTTGGATTGGCCTGTTGCGATGAGCGGCATTTTGTTTCTTGGTTTTCTGATCGGCATGCGTCATGCGCTGGAAGCCGATCACGTCGCCGCCGTCGCCGTGCTGGCGACCAGGGCCAAAACAGTCCGTCAGGCTTTGCCGCTTGGCGTTATGTGGGGTTTGGGTCATACAGCGACGTTATTCGCGTTCGGCGCGGTCATTGTTATGCTTAATGCGAACCTTCCGCAGGATATTGCCCAAATGTTGGAAGCCGTGGTTGGCGTGATGCTGATCGGTCTGGGCCTGGACGTGATCTATCGATTGATAAAAAAACGCATTCACTTTCATGTTCACGCCCATGAAAACACGAACCGCCACATCCATGCCCACTCTCACGAAGGTGAAAAAGAACACGATTCATCCCGTCACGACCACGAGCATTTTAAGGGATTATCCTTTCGCGCCCTGGCCGTCGGTATGATGCACGGCCTGGCCGGATCGGCGGCTCTGGTTCTGTTAACCATGCAGTCAGTCGAGCCCATTTCATCGCGGATTATCTACATCGTCTTGTTTGGAGTAGGATCAATGGTGGGCATGGGGCTCTTAAGCGTCGTTATTGCGGTTCCCTTGCGCTATGCGGCCCATTCCATGACCTGGGCGTACAACGGATTAAGCGTCGTTTTAGGGCTTTTTTCGACCGGATTGGGGATCGTCACCATTTACCATTCCGGCGTTCTCGCCTGAGGGTTCTTGAACTTATTCAGGCCTGTGGATAACACCGGACTTGAGCGCGGCGTATTGGTGTGGTCCGATCATTCCCGTTGAAATTTAGCAATTCTTCAACCAAGGAGGTTGGGCTTGAGTGCTCAACAAAAAATTCTTTTTGATGTACGGGGAATAACCCGTTCTTTTCCGGGTTGTCTCGCCAACGATGAAATCTCCCTTAGCATCCGCGAAGGGGAGGTTCACGCCCTTTTAGGGGAAAACGGGGCCGGCAAAAGCACCCTGGTCAATATCATGTACGGGGTTCTGGAACCGGATGCCGGCTCACTTTCGTGGCAAGGCGAGATTGTTCAGGGAATGTCTCCCGCGCGTGCCCGTCAACTGGGCATCGGCATGGTGTTCCAGCATTTTTCACTATTTGATTCCTTAAGCGTACTGGAAAATATCGCCCTGACCATGGATCAGGAACGGGACATGAATCGTTTGTCGGAACGTGTGATAGAAGTTTCCCAATCCTATGGCTTGCCGCTTGATCCTGACGCCCATGTATTTGAATTGTCCGTCGGCGAACGCCAGCGCATAGAAATTGTCCGTTGTTTGCTGCAAAACCCAAGACTGCTGATTCTGGATGAACCGACGTCGGTGCTGACGCCTCAAGAAGTAGAACGGCTGTTTGTCACCCTTCGACAGTTGTCCGATGAAGGCTGCGCGATCCTCTATATCAGCCATAAGCTGGAAGAAGTTCGCGCCTTATGTCACAGGGCAACAGTTTTGCGGCAGGGCCATGTTGTCGGTGAGTGCGATCCGGCAAAGCTGTCTGCGCGGGAAATTGCAGAAATGATGATAGGCGCAAGCCTGTCTCCATCGGCCCGCCAGGGAGAATTAGAACCCGGACCGGAACGATTAAGCGTCAGCGGCGTCACATTGGGGGGGCAAGGAGATAAAAAGCCAGACCTGGAAAACGTGTCGCTCAGCGTTCGCAGTGGCGAGATCGTTGGCATCGCAGGCGTCGCCGGAAATGGGCAACAGGAGTTGATGGCCGTACTCAGTGGCGAGAGAACCCTTCAGGGCGAAAAAGGGGAAATTCGGATTGATGAGGTAGATGTTTCGCATTTGGGTCCGAAACGTCGCCGCCGTCACGGAATGGCGTTCGTGCCCGAAAAGCGAAACGGCCATGCGGCGGTGCCGGAACTGGCATTGTTCGAAAACGGATTTCTGACGGCCAAGCAGTCACTGGGCCTAAGCGCCAATGGCCTGATCAACGCCCAGGCGACACGTAATTTTGCTGGTCGTATCATCGACGGTTTCGACGTTCGTACAACCGGAGCCGATGCCGATGCCGGATCCCTTTCCGGCGGCAACATGCAGAAATTCATCGTCGGCAGGGAAATCTTCCAGGAACCGGGTGTGCTCGTCGTCTCGCAACCGACCTGGGGCGTCGATCCCGGCGCCGCGCAGGCCATTCACCGCTCGCTGATGGATTTAGCAAAAAAGGGTGCGGCAATTGTCGTCATTTCACAGGACCTGGATGAAATTTTTTCCCTTTGCGGGCGCGTCGCCGTTCTGTCGGAAGGGAGACTTTCCAGAACCCGCGAGACATCCAATGTAAGCGTAGAGGAAATCGGTTTGCTGATGGGCGGCCTGCATGATCTGGAGGAGGTCTCCTAGATGATCAGGCTGGAGCCCCGCGGGCAACATTCCGAGACCATGCTCTATCTTTCGCCTGTGTTGGCGGTGGCTCTTACTCTTATGTTCGGATTGATTGTCTTTGCAATACTCGGCAAAGATCCTTTGTTGTCGCTCTATACATTTTTCGTCAAGCCGTTGGCCACGCCGTTGGGGTTGAGCGAACTGTTTGTTAAGGCGACGCCGTTGGTATTGATCGGCATGGGCCTTGCCATGGGATTTCGCGCCAACGTATGGAATATCGGGGCCGAAGGTCAGTTAACCATCGGCGCTATTTTGGGAGGTGGGCTGGCGGTCTATTTTCACGATAGCGACAGCTTGTTTTTGCTTCCGGGTATGATATTGGCCGGCATAGTCGGCGGGATGGCCTGGGCAGCGATACCTGCGTGGCTGCGAACCCGTTTCACCGCCAATGAAATCCTTACCAGCCTGATGCTCAGCTACGTTGCCGTCCTGTTACTCAGTTATCTCGTGCATGGACCCTGGCGAGACCCGGGCGGGTATAATTTTCCCGAAACCCGACTGTTCCCCGATGCCGGAACTATGCCGATGCTGATTGCAGGCACGCGTATTCATCTCGGAGGCGTCTTTGCACTTCTCGCCGTCTTTACCGGATGGGTAATTCTTTCAAAGGCTGTCATCGGACTTCAACTCCGGGTAGTTGGGCTGGCACCGGCGGCTGCCCGGTTTGCCGGATACGACGAAAAAAAACTGATCTGGTTTTCCTTGCTGCTTAGCGGCGGACTAGCCGGGTTGGCGGGTTTGTCGGAAGTATCAGGAACCATCGGCCAATTGATACCGACTATTTCCCCCGGATATGGGTTCACCGCCATAATCGTCGCCTTTTTAGGTCGCCTTCATCCCATCGGCGTTTTGATGGCTGGTTTGGTTCTGGCGTTGACTTACCTGGGTGGCGAGTTGGCGCAGATTGAAATCGGCACTCCGGCGGCGGTTACTGGCCTGTTTCAGGGCGCTTTGCTGTTTTTCCTGCTCGCGTGCGACGTCCTGACCAACTATCGCATTCGGTTCGGTTCCACCCGCGGTGAAACCGGAGGGGCGGCATGAGCACAATCGATCAGCTGGTTCCAGTGATCCTAACGGTTATCACCGCCTCAACTCCCCTTTTGTTTGCCGCCCTGGGGGAGTTGGTTACGGAAAAATCAGGAGTCCTTAATCTGGGCGTCGAAGGCATGATGGTAATCGGTGCATTGGCCGCTTTCGCCGTTACCTCGGTGACCGGCAGCGCGACCCTTGGCGTCGCGGCCGGCGCCCTGGCCGGCGCCGGACTGGCTTCGGTTTTCGCCTTTTTGACCCTGACCATGCTGGCCAATCAGGTAGCGACCGGATTGGCCCTGACTATTTTTGGGGTCGGCCTGAGCGCACTTGCCGGAACAGGTTTTGTCGGTGTCGCGTTGACGCCTTTGCAAAAACTGGATGTTCCCGGGCTGTCATCAATACCTGTTTTGGGGCCGCTGGTGTTCAATCAGGATATGCTGGTCTACCTTTCTTTCGCCATGGTTGGGGTGGTTTACTGGTTTTTGACCAAAACCCGGGCCGGTTTGATCCTGCGGGCCGTGGGTGTTTCCCATGGATCAGCCCATGCGATCGGATTGCCGGTTATCCTGACCCGCTATCTGGCTACCATGTTCGGCGGAATGATGTCGGGACTGGGCGGAGCCTATTTGTCACTTATATATACGCCCATGTGGGCTGAAAACATGACCGCAGGCCGGGGTTGGATCGCATTGGCGCTGGTGGTTTTTTCCACCTGGCGGCCCGGTAGACTGTTGGCAGGAGCCTATCTTTTTGGTTTTATCACGGTCTTGCAGCTACATGCTCAGGGAGCCGGCTTTGCCGTGCCATCGCAGGTGATGTCAATGTTACCGTATTTAGCAACGATACTTGTTCTTGTCCTGATCTCGCGGGACAAGGTAAAAATTATGCAAAATGCGCCAGCTTGCCTGGGCAAACCGTTTCATTCCGCGAAGTGAGGGAAATTTTTTAAATCGAAGGCAGGAAGAACTGCCCTCATTTTGTTTCTAATCCAACAGGGAGTTTGACAAATGATTAAAAAAATTACACTTGCTGTCATCACAGCGGTGCTAGCGCTAGGCAGTTCATTCGGGGCTATTGCGGATGAAAAGAAAGTCGGCTTCGTTTACGTCGGTCCTATCAGTGATCATGGCTGGTCCTACCGTCATGACGTTGGACGCCTTGCCATTGAAAAGGAATTGGGCGGCAAGGTTACGACCAGCTATATCGAAAGCGTTAAAGAAGGGCCCGATGCGGAACGCGTTATCCAGCAGTTGGCCTCCAGCGGTCATAACCTGATCTTTACCACCTCGTTCGGATACATGAACCCGACAGTCAAGGTTGCCAAGCGTTTCCCGAACGTCAAGTTCGAGCATGCGACGGGTTATAAACGCGCCGACAACGTTTCGACCTATTCGGCCCGCTTTTACGAAGGTCGCTACATTGCAGGCGTCATTGCCGGAAAAATGACTAAGTCCAATGTGCTTGGTTATGTCGGCTCGTTCCCGATTCCGGAAGTTGTGCGGGGCGTCAATTCCTTCATACTCGGCGCCCGGTCAGTAAATCCGAATGCAACAGTGAAAGTCGTCTGGGTTTCCACATGGTACGATCCAGGCAAGGAAGCCGACGCCGCCAAGGCGTTAATCGACCAAGGTGTTGATATCATAACCCAGCATACCGACTCGCCTGCTCCGCTACAGACGGCAGAAAACAGGGGTGTTTTGGGTTTCGGCCAGGCGTCAGACAACATTCAGTTTGCGCCGAAAGCCCAACTGACGGCGGTTATCGATAACTGGGACGGCTACTACGTCAAACGCGCCAGGGATGTAGTCGACGGCACCTGGAAGTCGGAAGATGTCTGGGGAGGCCTGAAGGATGGGATGGTTTCCATGGCGCCATATACCAACATGCCGGACGACATTAAAAAACTGGCGATGGAAACCGAAGAGGCTATCAAGAAGGGCAAGCTTCATCCTTTCCAGGGTCCGATCAAGGATCAGGACGGCAAGGTTCGCGCTGAGGCTGGTGCAGTCATCGATGATGGTACGCTTTTGGGCATGAACTGGTACGTCGATGGCGTTGAGGGCAAATTACCGCAGTAGAAAATGACACTTCCCGTCCTCACTTTTTTGTGGGGGCGGGACTTCTTTTAGTTTTTGCCGACAATCGGGGCGATGTACTGGGGTTCCGTATCCCACGGGAAAAAGACCCAGACGTCCTGGGCGACTTCGGAAACAAAGGTATCAACGGTTGGCAAACCTTGGGGTTTTGCGTAAACGGTGGCGAAATGACTTTTGGGTAGAATTTCCCGCGCTTTTTTCGCCGTTGTTCCGGTATCTACCAGATCATCGACAAGCAACCAGCCTTCGCCATCGACGGCGACGGCCCGATCCGGAACCTTCAGAACGTTTAGGTTGCCTTTCAGTTGTTCGTCGTAGGTTGAAATGCACAGAGTGTCGACGATGCGAATTTCCATCTCGCGGGCCAGGATGGCGGCTGGGACCAGTCCGCCGCGCGTCAAGGCGACGATTCCTTCCCACGGTCCTTTACCCATGAGTTGGCGGACAAGGTGTTTGGTGTCACGGTGAACCTCGGCCCAAGAGACATTATGGGCGATGATGTCTTCGCGAAGCGCCATGAAGAAGAAGCCTTTTCAATATTGCAGCCAGTTGATGGTGCGCGATTAAACAGAAAAGTAATGCATTCGGCAACTGGGATGGAGAAAACCGTTGCATTGGAACGGTTCGCGAAGAGCATTCGCCATTATTGGAATGTCTGTATCTTGTTTGAATGTCGCTGCGGATGTTAGCTTTGGCGCGCCTCTCTTTTAGAAACGCATCAATTCCGGGGGTCGAAAAATGGTCGAAAAACGCTTCATTACGGCGCAGAAACTGCTGGAGGACTCGTTTTCTTTGGGGCACCAAATTATCGACTCAGGGTTTCATCCCAATTATATCGTCGGAATCTGGCGCGGCGGAACGCCGGTCGGCATCGCCGTTCAGGAACTTCTTCACTATCACGGCTATCCCTCCGATCATATTTCCATTCGCACGTCGTCATATGAAGGAATTGAAAAACAACGAAAAGAGGTTCGCGTACACGGCCTGCATTACATCATCGAAAATGTTAATGCAGAAGATTCCCTGCTGATTGTTGATGACGTGTTTGATTCTGGCAGAAGTATCCAGGCGGTCATCGACAGAATAGCCAAAGTCTCACGGCGCAATATGCTCCAAACGATCCGTATCGCAACCGTCTACTACAAGCCTGCAAAGCGGGTCGTGGAATGTACGCCCGACTACTATATCCATGAAGTGGATGAGTGGCTGGTTTTTCCCCATGAACTTCAGGGACTTACACAGGAAGAAGTGGAGCGTAGCAAGCCCTCTGCTTTAAGCAAAACCTAGAGGGTTCGACTTTAGGACCGGAAGATCTTTCCCCATCCGAATTTGGATTTTTTCTTTGTTGGCGGTTCTTTGCCGGGATCGGCAGGTTCTTCCACAACTATTTCACTTTTTACTTTTTCTGTCGTTTCGTTTCCCGGCTTCTGTAAAGGGGGCGCAACGGGGGCGGATTGAGCCTCCACGCTCGCTTCGATTCGAGAGCTTTCCGGCTTAGGTACTGTCGGCGCTGGTATGGGATGAGCGCTGTTTTCGGAGGGCGCGACGGTTTGGGAATCTGGTTCCGGCTCTACCTGAGATATCGTCGAATGCTCCGATTCCTCGCCGGCGTGTTCGATAACCGCTTCCATGACGGCTTCCAGCGCCGGTTCAATTGGCGGGGGCGGTGAGAAGGAAGGTTCGGGTTCCATTTCCACGATTGATTCCGGTTCCGCGTCTTCGGGTTGGGAAATGGGTAATGCCTGCTCGTCAGGTCCCTTCAGACCAGTAGCGACGACTGAAACCCTTAAATTGCCGTCAAGGGATGGATCGAAAGCGCTGCCGAAGATTACAAGAGAGTCACCACCAACCTCCGTGCGAATACGGTTCGCAGCCTCGTCGACTTCGAAAAGAGTCATGTCCGGTCCACCGGTTACGTTGATCAACAAGCCTTGGGCTCCCTTGATGGAAACGATATCAAGCAGTGGATTGGCGATGGCGGCTTCGGCTGCATCTATGGCGCGACTCGGCCCAATGGCTTCTCCGGTTCCCATCATTGCGCGACCGGTTTTGGTGATTACGGCTTCGACGTCGGCAAAATCCAGATTGATTAGACCCGGTAGCACGATCAGATCGGTAATGCCGCGAATGGCGTCATGAAGAACTTCGTCGGCCATAACGAATGCGTTGGCGAACGTCGTGGTTGCGTTGGCGACGGCAAACAGGTTCTGGTTGGGTATGACGATAAGCGTATCTACATAACGTTCCAGTTCCTGCATTCCTTCAAGGGCTGTGCGCATCCGTTGCGGGCCTTCAAATTCAAAGGGCAGGGTAACGACACCGACGCTCAGCGCTTTTTCGTCGCGGGCTACTTCGGCAATAATGGGTGCGGCGCCGGTTCCGGTTCCTCCCCCCATGCCCGCGGCGATGAAAAGAAGATCACATTGGGAAACCCATTTTCTGATGTCGTCAGCGGATTCCTCGGCAGCCGCACGCCCAATTGGAACTTGAGCACCCGAGCCGAGCCCGGCGGTGACTCCCACCCCCAGTTGCAGGGAATGCGGGGCCAGCGAAGCAGCCAGCGCCTGGGCGTCTGTATTAGCGGCAAGGAAATTTACCCCGGCCAGTTCAGCCCGGATCATATTGTTGATGGCGTTACCGCCTGCGCCGCCGACGCCGATGATGCCGATTCGGGGCGTTGGGTCGTTCAAATCGTCATTGTCGCTGGATGTCATAGCGCTCTCGGACGTGCTTTTATTACCAATTGTTGAATTCTTGCTAGATTAAGTATCCGGGGCAAGCATTAACAAAGTCTGACGACAACCAAAAGGAACGCGAATAGGCCCTAGGATTTAACCGTTTTCGGGGCTTTAAAGCTTAGGTGCAATTCCTTGTATCGGGCGTCGTCAATCTGGGAAGGAGCCCCGAGCAATGGGTCCTGCGCCTGCTGGTTAAGTGGGAACATGATCACTTCGCGGATATTGGCTTCATCAAGAAGCAGCATGACGATTCGATCCAAGCCTAAGGCGATTCCACCGTGTGGAGGGGCGCCAAAATGGAAGGCGCGCAGAAGGCCGCCAAACTGTCTTTCGACTTCTTCTTTGGGATAACCGACAAGTTCGAAAGCCTTAAACATGGTTTCGGGTTCGTGGTTACGAATGGCGCCGCTTCCAAGTTCGATGCCGTTGCAAACCAGATCATACTGGTATCCCAAGATTTCGAGTTGATCTTCGTTGTCCAAGGCTCCCAAACCACCTTGCGGCATGGAGAAAGGATTATGCGAGAAGTCCAGTTTATCTTCCTTGTCGTCCCATTCATACATTGGATAATCGACAATCCACACCAACTCAAACCGGCTTTCGTCAACCATTTCCAATTGCTCGCCAATCTGGACGCGGGCCTTGCCGGCTAAGGCAGCGGCTTCGCCCGCCGGTCCGCTGGCGAAGAAGACGCCGTCACCGTCGCCAATTCCGGCAAGCTCTTTCAATTTGGAAAGCCGGTCTTCGTCCAGGCGTTTGGCGATCGGCCCTTTGGCGTCACCATCGGCAAAGGAAATCCAGCCCAATCCAGGCGCGCCTTCGTCCTGAGCCCAGCTGTTCATCTTGTCAAAGAAACTGCGGGGTTGGGCAGCCGCGCCAGGCGCGGGGATCGCACGAACGACGCCGCCCTTTTCGACGACTGAGGCAAAAACAGAGAAATCGGACCCGGCAAATACCTCGCTAACATCAGCTATTTCTATACCAATGCGCAGGTCCGGCTTGTCGGTGCCGTATTTCAGCATGGTTTCGGCGAATGTCAGCCGCGGAAACGGCATCGGGGTAACGGACTTGTCGGAATTGTCGGCGAACAGATCGTGGGAAACCGGCTCAATGGCGTTCAGCACGTCTTCCTGTTCGACAAACGACATCTCCATATCCAATTGATAGAATTCACCCGGGCTGCGATCGGCGCGCGGATCTTCATCGCGAAAACAGGGCGCGATCTGGAAATAGCGATCGAACCCGGCAACCATGATGAGTTGTTTAAATATCTGCGGCGCCTGTGGCAGGGCGTAGAAGTGGCCGGGGTTGAGACGGCTGGGAACCAGAAAATCGCGCGCGCCTTCCGGTGAGGATGAGGTGAGAATCGGCGTCTGGTGCTCGAAAAATCCAAGCTTTTCCATGCTTTTGCGAACCGAAGACATGACCTTGGACCGTAACATCATGTTGTTGTGCAGAGTGGCGCGGCGAAGATCTAGGAAACGATAACGAAGGCGTGTTTCTTCGGGGTATTCCTGCTCGCCGAAAACGGGCATGGGTAGCTCATCGGCCTCTGAGAGGATTTTAAATTCGCTTATGTAGACCTCGACATCGCCGGTAGGCAGCGAAGGATTAATCGTGTCGGCAGTGCGTTCCGTTACTCTGCCGGTTACCGATACGACGCTTTCCTGACGAACCCTGTCCAGCAATGGGAACACACTTGAATCGGACTCCAGGACGCATTGCGTAATGCCGTAATGATCTCGCAGGTCAAGGAACAACAAATTGCCATGGTCCCGCTTGCGATGGACCCATCCCGACAAGGTGACTTCCTCACCAATGTGTTCTTTGCGAAGTTGTTCACAGGTATATGTTCGATAAGCGTTCATGGTGTTCCAAGTATGCCATTCATTAAAAAAGACCCGTGCGATGTCACGGGAACCCGCCGGAAATTCGATACTTCCGGTTTGTCGGGCGCACACCACATCTTTGGCGTCTGTTTGTCAAGTCGAATAGGTTATGTCGACTGGGTTTGCAGTCAAATTTACCTAGTCGGTATTAATTCGGGTTTTCGCTATTTCACGTGGAAGAATGTCCAAAATTAGTATTACTATGGTTTAAATATGATTTCTTGGCTTTTGAAAATCATAAGAATGAAAAGATCAATTTCCCCATGCAACTTGATGATAGTTCATTTCAGAAAATTCTTGTCGTCGATGATGAGCCCGACATCGTTGATGAAATCGTCGATTTACTAAGCGAAGAAGGACTGCAATGCGAGGGAGTTAACGATCCAAAAAAGGCATTGGAAAGGGTAGCGGGTGATCCTGAAATTGGCATTATCATTTCAGATATCCGCATGCCGGCTATGGGTGGGCTGGAACTTTCGCGAAGACTTTTGCAGGAGCAAGAAAATGATCGCGACCTGCACATAATTCTGGTTACAGGGCATGCAGGAATGGCCGAGGCGATCGAGGCCCTAAAGCTCGGCGCAGATGATTTCCTGACCAAGCCCTTGAATTCAGAGCAACTACTGCATTCTGTAAGGCGCTCACAGGAAGCGGCCATCCTTCGAGACAAGGACCGGGAGCTTAAACTACGTCTGAAAATGGAGGCAGAGTCCAGTGCTATCGAAGCCGCCACTCTGCATGAGGAACTTACTAGGCGGAATGAAGAGCTGACGGAAAAAAATCAGGAATTACAAGAGGTTAATCAGTTAAAAGATGAATTCCTCGGCATGATCAGCCATGAGTTGAACACGCCTTTGAACAGCATAATCGGGTTTTCCCATTTATTACGGGAGATGCTTGAAAACGATGGAGAAGAAAGAAAGTCTGAATTAACGCAGCACATTTCCGAAGCGGCTAACCGGCTGCGGAACCATATTTCTAAAATTATTAATATTGCAAAGGCTCAGTCAGGAAGGCTGAAGATTGAAAGGCAGAATTTTCTTATTGAAGATTTATATCGAAATCTGAAAGCCCGATTCAAAGAAGATATTTCTTCCGGCAAGGGTTCGATAGACATCGAACTGGATGTTCCGGGTATCGATTTTTCGGCTGATTCTTCTATTTTGGGAGAGGCGATGGCCTGTCTTGTTGAAAACGCTTTAAAATTTTCCAAGGAAGGCGTGGAAATTAAGTTGACGGCTGAAAAAACAGAACAGGGAATCCGTCTATCGGTTAGCGATAACGGTGATGGCATGGATGAACGAACAATTAATGTCTCACTGGAGTCCTTAAGGCAAGGCGATGGAAAAATGACCCGGCGGTTTGAGGGCATGGGGCTCGGATTACCGCTAGCCCGGCAATATGTCCGTCTTCATGACGGACTAATTAATATTGAAAGCACTTTGGGCGAGGGCACGACGATTAACATCGACTTGCCTGATCCGGGCGCAAGAAACCATGGGTAAAAGGTACGATTTTTTTTATTGGGAACTGGGCGCTCCTATAGGGGCGATATTTCCATCTTCTACAAATCGAAATTGTCCATAATGTTTGAAAAAAGTGGAATACGGCTTTATTTGGGCCGAAAGAAGCTGGCCTACCGGTTGATCGCCTATATTACTTTTTTTGGTTTGCTTGTAACGGTCGTATCGACGGCGATACAGGTGAAGCTCGAATATGACAGCGAAATCATCGAAATTGAGAAACGCTTTACGCAAGTTCAAGAAACCTACCTTCAAAGCGTGGCCGAAAATTTATGGTTGCTTGATACTAGACGGCTGCAGACGATTCTAGAAGGGATCAGCAGGTTACCGGATTTTCAGTTTGCTGAAGTCGTCAGTGATACTGGGCAGATTGAAGTGAGTATTGGCGTCAAAAAGGAGCCGGGCGATGTGGTCATGTCGACCGATGTTCCCTACGTACACCGTGGAAAATCCCGCACTATTGGCCACTTTAAGTTGGAGGCAAACCTTGACGGCGCCTTCGACAGAGTGGCGCGGGATGCTGGTTTTATTCTATCCAGCATCGGCATTGTGATCTTCTTCTTCGCTGTCATCATCTATTTTGCGGTGCATCTCTCAATCACCCGGCATATGTCAAAGATGGCCAACTATGCGCGTGATTTTTCCATGGATAACATCGACAATGCACTGGCCCTTGATCGCTTGAACGATGACCGGCGGGATGACGAATTAAAGGATCTCGTCACCGCTATTAATGAAATGCGCCTCAATCTGAAATACTCTTATGAGGAGCTTCAATCCCTGAATGCTGAACTGGAAAGCAGGGTCATGGAGCGAACCCAAGATCTGACCACCGAAATTAGCGAACGTAAAAAAGCATTAGAAAAACTTCAGGACGCCTTGTCACTTAACCAAACCATCCTAGAAGCTACGCCCATCGGTATTACTATTTACGACAATATGGGCCAGTGCGTTGTCGCCAACAACGCAATAAGTGAAATTTTTCAGGAAAATAGAGAGGATTTTCTGGACCAGAATTTCCGTCGGCGCGTGGACTGGAATAATCCTCTTCTCAGCGATCTCGCCGTTCAGGCAAGCGAAAGCGCAAAACCAAAATTCAGGGAATTCAAAGTTAAAACCCAGGCGGGGAAGGAACTCGATCTGGAAAATCATATGGTGCCGTTCACGTCGGGGTCGACAACCCACATGATGTGGTTGGCCAGCGATGTTACCGAACGCAAGGCGCTGCAGGCGCAACTGATGCAAACGTCAAAAATGGCGACCCTTGGCGAAATGGCGACTGGAGTCGCACACGAGCTAAACCAGCCGCTTCATATTATCCGAATGGCAGTCGGCAATATTAAAAGAAGGATTGAAAAGGGAAAATATGATGCAGAGTATGTCCTTGGCAAACTTGGACGAATCGACACTCAGACCGCGCGTGCTGCTTCCATTATCGATCACATGCGGATATTCGGGCACAAATCTTCGGCCGCGAAAGAGAGAATAGACCTGGTTCAATCGGTCGCCAGCGTTCTGGAGATGATCGGGGAGCAATTAAAAGAATCCGAAGTGAAAGTCGTCACTTCTCTGCCCGCCCATCCATCTCCGATTCTTGGGCATGAGGTCCAAGTCGAACAGGTATTGCTAAATTTGATCGGAAACGCTCGCGACGCGATATTGAGCAACCCCAATTCCGATGACAAACTCATCAAAGTGGAGATTGAAGAGAAAGATGACGATTCCCGTACGGTTCTTTCTATTAGCGATAGCGGCGGCGGAATTCCCGAAAATCTGATCGACAGAATATTTGAGCCCTTTTTTACAACAAAGGAAGTCGGCGAAGGAACAGGCCTTGGTTTGTCCATTATCTATGGCATCATTCAAGACATGGGCGGCGAAATTTCGGCCAAAAATACCCACGAAGGCGCCTGTTTCACGATTTCGCTGACTAGATACGAGTAGGCTAAGCGCTCAAGCAATGGCTCCACCCATTCTGATTTTAAGAGAAATTGGTCTTACCTTCGGCGGCGTTCCCCTGCTTGAAGATGCTGAACTGTCAATTTGCGAGGGTGATCGAATTTGCCTAGTTGGTCGAAACGGCTCAGGGAAGTCAACGCTGTTGAAAATAGCGGCAGGGCAGATCGCTCCTGATAACGGAGAAATTTTCGTACAACCAGGAACCGTCATTCGTTATTTGCCCCAGGAACCGGATTTGAAAGGGTTCAATACAACGCAGGACTATGTCGACGCCGGACTGGGGCCTAGCGATGACCCCTACAAGGGAAAATATCTGCTGGAAAGACTGGGCATGGATGGCTCGGAAAATCCCACTCATTTATCTGGTGGCGAAGGCCGCCGGGCTGCTTTGGCCCGGGTTCTGGCGCCAGAGCCCGACATCCTTCTTCTTGATGAACCCACCAATCATCTCGATCTGCCTGCTATCGAATGGTTGGAGAATGAACTAAAATCTACTCGTTCCGCCCTTATACTCATCAGCCATGATAAGCGGTTTCTTGAGAATCTTTCCCAAACGACGCTGTGGCTTAACCTTGGATCTACAAATCGACTGGATAAAGGTTTCAGCCATTTTGAATCTTGGCGCGATAGCGTCATCGAACAAGAAAAACTTGAGCGTCATAAACTGGATAGAAAGATTCATGCCGAGAACGAATGGTTGATCCACGGCGTGTCGGCACGGCGAAAACGCAATCAGGGCCGATTACGCGCACTTCAAAAATTACGCCAGCAACGCCGGGATCAGCGCCGGTTGACGGAATCGGTCAAAATGACCGCCAGTGAAGGAGAGCTTTCTGGAAAATTGGTTGGCGAAGCAAAGGGACTGTCGAAATCTTATGACGGTATTCCGGTCGTAAAAGGTTTCTCGTCGCGTATTAGCCGGGGCGACCGTGTCGGTCTGGTGGGACCCAACGGCGCTGGTAAGACGACTTTGTTGAATATGCTGACCGGATCTCTCGACCCGGACGAGGGGACCATGCGACTCGGCGTCAATCTGCAGATGGTGTCTCTGGACCAACGCCGCGAAAGTCTTGATCCGGACTGTACGTTGAAGGACGCCCTTACAGATGGCAGCGGTGACGCGGTTTTCGTCGGGGGTAAGTCACGTCACGTTATCGGCTATATGAAAGATTTTCTGTTTACGCCTAATCAGGCAAATTCACCGATCCGCGCCCTGTCGGGTGGAGAAAAGGGGCGCTTGATGCTAGCGCGCGCGTTTGCAACTCAATCCAATGTGTTGGTACTGGATGAACCAACAAACGATCTTGACCTCGAAACCCTGGACCTGTTGCAGGAACTGCTGGCCGAATATGCCGGAACGGTTTTGCTGGTGAGCCATGATCGCGATTTTCTGGATAGAGTCGTGACATCAGTTGTTGCGTTCGAAGGTGAGGGCAGGTGGACTGAATACGCCGGGGGTTACACCGACATGTTGCGCCAGCGCGGTGAATCGACGGATGTAAAATCCGAAATACAAAAACAGACAAGAAAGAAGAAATCGGAAAAACAGAAAATTTCCAGGCCAACGTCCCAAACGAAGCGCAAGTTGTCCTACAAGGAGAAATTCGCCCTGGAAAGTCTTCCAAAAAAAATGGAGAACCTGGAAACCGAAATCGAAGTGCTCCATCAAAAACTGGCGGATCCAACGCTTTTCGCAAATGATCCTGAAGGTTTTCATTCGGCGGCGGACAAGTTGAAGATTGCCGAAACAGAATTGGCCGCCGCAGAAGAAGAATGGCTGAGACTGGAACTGCTAAAAACCGAAATTGAAATGGCCTAACCTATCCCGCGTGTAAGGCAGTTTGATCTAAGCCCTTATAATATTAAGGGTTTCTAATCCTCAAGTTTTTTCAAAGAAATTACATTTCCTATCAGAATGTGTTGTAACTACGTCCAAAAATAGGTTTAAGATTGGTCCCATGTTACGAGTGAGCGAAGTCCGTATCGTCGTACTGCTTACTGGGAAACGGACGGAGTGATAGAATGCCTGACAAGCCAATCAGTAAAATCTATCTGGAAGAAGATGAAACCTTTTCTTCCGCTCAGTCTTTTGGGGAACGCGTCGTAACGCCTGTTCGCTTTTCTACTGATCCTCGGGACATTGGCTGGGTGCGCGAAAACGTTCCCTGTCAAACGGCCTGCCCCGCTGGTACCAATATTCCTGCATATATCAGGATGATTACGGAAAAGAGATTTGGCCGTTCCTATGAATTGAATCGAATCGCAAATGTCCTCCCCGGATCATTGGGACGCATTTGTTCACGCCCTTGCGAGGATGCCTGCAGACACGGTTGGCCGGGAAATGGCGAGCCAGTCGGGATCTGCCATTTGAAAAGGGTCGCCGCCGACTTCAAATCTTCCGGCCACCGCATTAACGAAAGCTTGTTTACGCCGACTCATAAACGAATCGTTATCGTCGGTTCGGGACCTGCGGGAATTGCCGCCGCGCACGACCTTTCGACGCTGGGTCATGACATCCTGATCTTCGAACGCGAACGAAAAGCCGGTGGCATGCTGTCCTACGGCATCCCGGAATTCAGGCTCCCTCGTGATGAACTGGACATTGAACTTCGCAATGCCCTCAGACTGGGTGTTGAAATCCAGACAGGCGTTGGCGTTGGCAAGGGTGAGTTGGATGTGTCCCTGGCCTGGTTGCGTGAACATCATGACGCTGTATTGCTGGCGACCGGATGCATGGCGGCGATTCCGTTGCCTCTTGATGGCGTTAAAAAAGGAGATGATGACCCGGTCCTGAAGACACCGAATGTCGAGTACGGCCTAGATTTCCTGATGGACCTGCATCGCGGCGAAAAGAAAACCGTCGGCAAGCGGGTATTCGTCGTGGGCGCCGGCTTCACAGCGCTGGATTGTGCGCGCGTCGCCCGCCGACTGGGTGCCGAAGAGGTGACCATCCATTTACGCACGACGGAAGAATATATCCCGGTCGCCAAGGAAGAAATTTTTGAAGCCAAGCGTGAAGGTATCGAGATTCTTGGTCTGCGAACGCCGGTCGGCCTTATCACCGGTCCAGACGGCAGTTTCCGAGGCGTGCGGTTTATTCAGAACAGGCTGGGTGGATGGCGCAAGGACGGCCGTCGTCAGGCTATTCCGATCGAAGGCTCGCAGTTCGAAGAAGCCTGCGACACGTTGCTCGTTGCTATCGGTCAGAAGACTGTCAACGATTACATCGATGTCAAACTAGGCCTTGATGAATGGGGCAACGTCAAGATTGACGAAAACGGCATGACAACCGTCGATGGCCTTTTCGCAGCAGGTGATTTTGTCCGCGGCGCTTCCACTGTTGTCGAGGCCGTCGGTCACGGCCGCGAAATCGCATTGAAAATGGATGCCTGGCTAATGGGTCATGAGCGCCGCAAGGAAGTCGTCAAGATTGAAAAGGTCGACGCCCCCTTGCGTGAACGTGCTTTTGATTTCATCCCAAGACAGGAAATGCCGACCTCCAAGCTTCAGGGGCGCACCGATAATTTGATGGATGAGGTCGAACTGGGAATGGACCTCGAGGAGGCCTTCGAAGAAGCCAAGCGGTGTTACCTTTGTTATCACCGGTATGAAATCGACGTCGATAACTGCATTTATTGCCGTGCTTGTATCGAAGTCGCTCCGCGTGACTGCATCAAGCTCGTCGAAGGCGTAGATATCAACAAGGACGGTACCTACGGCGATCTTCAGGAAGCGCGGGAATGGGACAAGGTGGGGGCGATCTGGATCGACAACAATGAATGTATCCGATGCGGCGCCTGTTTTATGGTTTGCCCAACAAAGTGTATTTCCATTACCCGCAATGAAATTTTCTATCAGGATGTAGCCAGCAAAGGGAACGGCAAGAACGAGTCCATGAAGAACGATTCGGCAAGGAAACCGAAACGATGAGCGCCGATACACATTTCGTTATCATCGGATCAGGCGGGGCCGGAAGTGAAGCCGCTTTGACGCTTCGCAAACGCGACCCCAATTGCCGCATAACTCAAATTACTGGTTCCAAGCTTCCTTTCATCAGCCGCTATGAATTACCGCGAGTATTTAATGGCGTGAATAACTGGCGTGAATTGCTGGCTCATCCACCCGAATTTTATGACGAGAACGGAATCACCGTTCGCCGCAACAGCTGGGTCGAACATGTCGATGCCAAGAATAAGAAGGTCCAGCTGCGCCACAAGGAAGAAGTGTCCTTTGACAAGCTTCTAGTTGCCAGCGGCGGCGGTGGGTATCTGCCGGAAGGATTAAGGGAATTTCGGCCGCTGATGCACGGATTTGGCTCTTATGAAGACGCCATCGATATGCGCGATAATTTGCCGAAGAAAGGCCATATCATCATGCTTGGCGGGGATATGACCGGGCTTGATCTGGCTCGCACACTCGTTTCAGTTGGCCATCGCGTAACACTGGTGGCAGGGGAACAGCTGTTCTGGCCCCACGAGGTCACTGAAGACGAAAAGCCAAAATTTGTCGAAGTTCTGAAAAAAATGGGCCTCAAAGTAATACTGGGTAAAAAGGTCATGGCGGTGAAAGAAATCACCAAGGGAAAAGCCGCCCGCCGGGTCGTCTTCGAAGGCGGTGGTAGTGTTGAAGGTGATGCAGTGATGCCGTTCTGTGGACTGATGCCGTCGCTGAATTTCATGATTGGGGCCAATGTGGATATCGAACGCGGGCTTCTGGTCAACCCCGAGCTGAAAACGACCAACGACAGCATCTGGGCAGCCGGTGACGTCTGCCAGATTTGGTCGCCGGAAGAAAATTCCTATCTGTTTTACTATGGATGGCACTACATCAGGGAGATGGGAAAGATTGCTGCCATTAACATGACCGGTGGAAACAAGCAGATCAGTACGGACCAGGACGACCACCTATATATCAATAAACAGGGCGAAATCGATTCGCCCTATTGGATGTACAAGTAGATTAGCCATGGCTAGAAATGCGAGAACTGCGACTGATATCCAGATTGCCGTGTGCGGCTCTGCCGGTGACGGCACCATCGCTGCCGGGGATATCCTAAAACGCGCCATGGCAATGGCCGGTTACAACGTTATCGCTTTCGATGTCTATCCGCCGGAAATCAGGGGCTTCGGTAAATGTATTTCGCGCGTTCGCGTGACATCCGAACAGGCCTATTCGCTGAAACCTCAGTCGGATGTCTTGGTTTCGCTGGATGACTCCCACGCCATTCCTCATGTAGGCGAGGTAAAGAATTTCGGTGCGGTTATCTATGAAGACACGCCAGTATCAATGATGCCCGAGGGTAGTCATATATCCGGGCATCTGTTGTCATCTCATTTACCTTATGGCGTGCCTTTTCGCGAGCTGTCGGAGCGGGTGACGAGTTCGGCCCGTTCGCGAAATATCGCCGCGGTCGGGTATCTGGCGGGACTGTACGGCATGCCTCGCGAGGTTTTTTACGAGGTCATTGCCGACAAATTCAAGACGAAGCCGGAAGCTTTAACCACGATCAATATTGAAGCCTTTAACGCTGCTTTTCAGGTTGGTCAGAATACATTCCGTTTGGATGAAGGTTACCTCAATCCGCCGCAAAAGAAGGCCGGCAAGGGCGATTTGGTGATGATGAGCGGCAATGGCGCTATCGCCAAGGGCTGTATGGACGCTGGCCTGGACGTCTTCTTTGGATATCCGATCACGCCTGCAACGACAATTATGGAGCGCCTTGCCACCGATCTTCCCGCAGCAGGTAAAAGGATGCTGCAAACGGAAGATGAAATTTCGGCCATATCGGCGACCATCGGGGCTGGTTACGCGGGGGTAAGGGCGGCCACCGCGACGTCGGGCCCCGGCTTCGCACTGATGTCGGAAATGATGGGTCTGGGCACCATGGCGGAAGTCCCGGCCGTCATTTTCGTATCACAGCGCGGCGGCCCAAGTACGGGTATGCCAACCAAGACAGAACAATCAGATTTGAACGTTGCTGTTTTTGGCGCCCATGGCGACGGCCAGCGAATCGTGCTTGCGCCAACCAATGTGGAAGGCTGTTTCAAATGCGCCGGAAAGGCCTTTGAAATTTCCGAGCGCTTTCAAACCCCTGTTGTCGTCTTATTGGATTTGTACCTATCCAACCGCTACGAAGCGGTTGAATTTCCAGCCAAAAATCCCTTTAAGGCAAATTGCTCAAAGCCCGTCGGCAAATTGAAAAAGGGCCAGCCTTACCATCGCTTCGCAATAACCAGCGATTTCATCAGCCCGCGCGCCATTCCGGGCGACAAAGGCTTACGCCACGCCGTTACCGGACTGGAGCATAATGAGAACGGTCGCCCCAGTGATGATTCTCACACGATGATGAGCGAAAAACGCCACAAGAAGCTGCTTCCAGTCGTTCGTTATCCCGGCATCACCATGTCGAAGCGCTTTGGTGACAAAGGCAAGGTAGATGTTGCCATCATCGGCTGGGGTTCGACTTTTGGCGAAATTCTGGAAGCCATGCTAAAGGCCAGAGAAGAAGGCATTCGATGTGCAGCCATGAAGGTGGTGCTGTTATCGCCACTGCCGCTGGATTCCATAAATGGGCTTCTTGGCGATGCCCGGGAAGTTCTGGTTCCGGAACTGAATTACGAAGGCCAGTTCGCCAACCTGCTTACCGGCGCGACGGGCCGGCAGGTAACAAGGTTGAATCGCGTTCACGGCACCCCCATGCATGTTGAAGAAATTCTGGAAGAAATCCGCCGTCTGGCGGGTAAGAAGAAGGGCCGCCGCAAACTGGCAGCTGAATGAGGTTAGTGATGTCAAACATCGAAAAACCGGTGTATTTGGAAGAAAAGCTTGAGGAAATCCAGGAAAGCGGGCGTCTGGATTACCGTTCAAAGGCGCTGCCCACTTGGTGTCCCGGCTGCGGATACTTCTCAATCGTCGAAGGCATGACGTCAGCCTTGAACAACCTTGAAATTGATCCGGATGAAACCGTTGTGGTCTCCGGTATCGGCTGCGCTTCACGCTTTCCGTTTTTCGTCAATACCTACGGATTTCACACGTTGCATGGGCGGGCTTTGCCTGTTGCGACGGGTATCAAGGTCGCCAACGAGGAACTGACAGTCGTCGCCGTTGGCGGCGATGGTGATGGTTTTGCTATTGGCGGCGCTCACATTCCCCATGCTGCGCGACGCAATGTCGATATGACCTACATCCTTTTCGACAATGGTATTTACGGACTGACCAAAGGACAGACTTCACCGACGTCGGTGCTTGGTTTCCAGACTTCTACTTCGCCTTTCGAAAACCATGATGTTCCTTTGAACCCGTTGATGATGGTTTTGTCTTATGGGGCGTCATGGGTCGGACAGGCATATGCGGGGAATCCTCACCACATGGCGGGCATGATCGAACAGGCATTGGCCCACAGGGGATTTTCCTATCTGCATGTGCTCTCGCCTTGCGTCACCTTCGATAAGACGACAAAGACTTACAAAAATTTGGGTATGTCGGTGCGTGCAGTTCCCGAGGAACATGACGCCAGCGACGTCATGGCGGCTATGGAATTGGCGCAAAAATCGGATGCACCGGCTTTGGGACGCTATTATGTTGAACAGCGCCCGACCCTATGTGATGGTCTGAAAGCTACCGCCAAACGCGCGCAACTCAACAAAGTAAAATCCCCAATATCCAATAAAGTCCGGGCAAAGAAAGTTTCCAAGACACCTGTACGCAGGGCCGCCGAATAATCTGCATGAACAGACGTTGTACACCTCATAATGGCTGAGGTGCCCTACTTTCCGGCTGTGCTGGCGATTATGTCGGCCTTGCTATTCGCCTTGACGGTTCATATCCAAAACCTCGGTCTCGGCGAGGTTGACCCACGTTCGGCCGCTCTCGTCAATATGGGCGCGACGACGTTGATGTACTGGGTTCTTTCGCCGTTTTTTATCGAGTTGTCCTATTGGCTGACTTCAGCGGCGGCAATGTTTGCCATTGTCGGTTTATTCCGCCCATTTCTGTCGATTAATCTTGCCGTCGCCAGCGTCAAGATGATGGGGCCGACCTTGACCAGCGGACTGGGCGCGACAAATCCCCTTTTTGCTGCGATTCTTGCGATATTGCTTCTGGACGAGTCATTGACTTGGCCGGTGGCAGTCGGAACAGGGGCAATTGTCGCCGGCGTCGCGGTATCGGCCATCCGATCCGGAGGGATATCCAGAGGCTGGCCGTTATGGGCATTATTTCTTCCTTTTGGAGCCGCCTTTTTTCGTGCCGCTGGGCATCCAATTACCATGATCGGGTTTCAGGAACTGTCGAGCCCCTTTTTCGCCGGAATGGTCAGTTACTCAGTTTCCCTAATTGTAGCTTTGATAGCCTTTCGGGTTCAAAAGCGGACTATTTCGAACCTCTCATGGAGTTATGGCTGGTTCGCCTTGGCTGGAATGATAAATGGTCTATCCATTTATTTGATGAATACTGCGCTACAACACGGTCAATTGCTTACAGTTGCGCCTATCGTCGCCTGTTCACCAGTCTTTACGATGTTGTTTAGTGTCCTGATTTTCAAGCGTGAAACGATTACCCCGCGCACGGTGGTAACAGTTGCTTTGGTGGTCGGCGGCGTCATACTGGTGGTTCTAAATTAGTCTTTCCACCAGCGGCGCACCGCCTCCGGCGAACATGGCAGAAGGTCAGTCATGCCACCGGAAAATTTATTCCACTCTTCCAGGGCGATTGCCGGGACCAGTACCAGGGTTGGAATGCCTTCAGACATGGCGCTCAGGATTTCGTCTGCAAGTCCGCTACCGTTTTGTTCCTGTTCGCCAAACTTTTCGACGACGATCAGGTCTACCTTGTCAGCGATGGCGCGGCGAAGCGCACCGGTCGATTCTGTCAGAGCCGATCGATCCAATGAACAAACCCCGTTTATCTTGTCGCTTTCAGTCGGGCGGTTGATGGGAATGCGGATGCCTGTATCGACCTCGATGGCATCCAGCCCAATTCTGTTGCCCTCGTCATCGGTCAGGAACTCCTGAACCAAACCGCCGACCTTCAATCCCTGGGATTTCAGTTCCTCGGCAAAGCGTGCGAGGACAAATTCCGCTGTCGTTTCAGGGGTGTATAAAACGGCTGCGGCGCGAATAGGGGATGATGATCGTGGATTGTGTTCTAACATTCCCTACTCAATAACCCTCTTAGCGAAAAAAACAAGAGTTCGTTGAAGAAGTCGGTTGTTTTCGCGCTTTACATCCGGGCCCTGTCCCTTTAGCTAAATCCTCATTAATTTTCACTATAGGAGCCTCCTGGGTATGACCAAAGAAATCAATTCTATTGCCGTTCTCGGCGGCGGGACTATGGGATTAGGCATTGCCGGGTTGTGCGCCCAAAATGACAGGAAAGTTCTGATCCTGGATATTTCCAAGGAGGCTGCGCAAAAATCCCTGGATCGCATTGTTAATGGCCGCCCACCTGCCATCGATGATCCGCAAAAGGCGGAAAACATCACCTTGGGTACCTTCGACGACGATCTGGAGAAAATCGCCGGTTACGATTGGATCTGCGAGGCGGTGATCGAGGATCTGCAAACCAAACGCGATTTGTTCACGCGCGTCGAGCCGTTGCGTAAAGAAGGCTCGGTAATCAGCACCAATACTTCGGGCATCCCATTGAAAGATATTGTTGAAGGCATGCCGGAACGTCTGCGTCGCGATATCGCCGTCACGCATTTTTTCAACCCGGTGAAGATTATGCGCCTGATGGAATTGGTGCCAGGCGAAGACACTGACCCCGCAGTGATCGAAACGCTTAGTGCGTTCTGCGGCGGCGTTCTGGGCAAGGGCGTTGTATACGCTAAGGATACCGTCAATTTTATAGGCAATCGCATCGGCTGCTTCTGGATGCTGATGGGGCTTCATGAGGCCGGCAAGGCGCAGGAAGAAGGTTTGTCTATGGAAACCATTGATGCCCTGATGTCGAAACCTGTCGGATTACCGCCCACGGGCCTATACGGATTGATCGACCTGATTGGTTTGGATGTTATGGACCTGGTTGGAAAGAACCTGGCGATTAACCTTCCAGCTGGCGACATGGGAGTCGATTTTACAGCTTTCCCGGCTCCGGTACAGGCTCTGTTAGAACGCGGCCAATTGGGTCGTAAAACCGGTGGTGGATTTTACCGCATGATCAAGCAGGATGATGGGACGAAGAGCGTTGAGGCTTTTGATCTCGTGGCCGGAGATTGGCGGGTTTCTGAAAAAGCTCAATTGGATGAAGCACACGCAGGCCTGGATGGGCTTTTCGTCGATGACGCCCAAGGCCGCTTCAGTTGGCGGATGACTTCGGCGGTGCTCAGTTACGCTGCTGATTTGGTGCCCGAAATCGCTGACGATGTGGTCAATATTGACCGCGCCATGCGTTGGGGTTTTGCTTGGGCAAAGGGGCCTTTTGAATTGTTGGATTCGATCGGCCCCGGCAGGGTGATAGAGCGTCTAGAATCCGAAAGTCGGCACATCCCAAAGATGTTGCAGGTGTTGAGCGATGCCGGAGCCGCTACTTTCTACAGGAACGACGGCGCAGAATTTCTGGGATTGGATGGCAAATACCACCCTGTGCCCGCTGAATAGGCTTTAAAGGAAACTTTCCAGGTACCAATCCATCTCGTCTTCCGTGATTGGATAAGCGCCGTCGGGGTCGGCGGTTAGCAGGCTGCCTTTTTTAACGCGGGCGATCTGCGTTTGCAATTTGACGGCCATTGCCATGCTTAATCCCGCCTTCCAGGAGAGCGAGACGATGGCTTTGCCCAACCCAGTATTGATCATTTTAGAAGCATCTTCCGTCTCAAACCCCGAAAGTTTACCAAGAGCGAAGCGGACATAAGTGTTGTCGTTTTCCTCCAAGGCCTTTTCCAGACGCTCTTCATTTAACAGGCCATCGGCGAAATCTCGTTCCACGCGGATCGAAGCCGGTTCATAGTCATCGTCCTCGACCTCGATATCCGCATCCATGGCCTCACCACGGTTGATGCGCTCCTTAACAGTGTTGCGCAATTCGTCCACCAATTCCTTTTGTTCGCTATGGCGCCTGATAAGGGATTCCATAAGGCTGCCATTGACGAAACGCGAAATGCGCTGGATGGTGCGGACCGGCAGATCGTCACGATTGACCATCAAATGTTGTATGTTCTGCTGATCCTCGGCCTGTTCGGCTATCTGATCGAACGCCTCATCGTCTATTTCCGCAGTCTCATTTTGCAAGACGCCTTCGACAACTGCGGGTTCTCCGGTTTCAACAAGGGCTTCGACCACTTTGGAGTTTATTTTCTGACGGCTGGCAATGGCGGCAAGTTTTTTGCTTTTCATGCCGCTGGCGATCAGCTGTAACAGGTCCTTCCCACTCAGCAACGGGGAATATTCGAGAATAGGGGCGGCGACAATATCCTCCAGGTCTTCAGCCAATTCCTTAATCACTTCTTTTGGCGCATTTTCCGTGTGTTTGAGCTCCTCGGCGACAATGGCCCTGACTCTGGGCAGTTCGTCGCGGGCCAGGGTGGTAAGGACTTCCATCGCCACGTTGGCAAGTTTCTTGTTTTGCTCTGGTTTTAACTCTGGAATCAGGCGGCTGATTTTACGGGCTAATTCACAACGAACGTCCTCGTTGGGGTCCCTGGCCAAAATGGCGTCTGCTTGCAAAGGAGTTCCGGCATTTTCGGCCACTTCCCGGCGCACTTCCGGTGCTTTATCGGTCGCCAGATAATACAGGATTTCCGGCTCCATATCTTCGTGGGCGGCTAGTTTGCGTTTTGCCTCTATATTATCTGAACCGGCTATGTCCCGGGCTTTTTCGTAACTGGGCTTTTTTCCGATTCCAGGCTTGGCTTTGCGCTTGCCTTTACGTTTCCCAAAAATCCATTTCAGCATGGCTCTTCCCACGAGTGTTCAAACAACAGTCGTTCTCCTGCCCAACTCGATGTTAGGACGGGAACTAATATTCTGCAAATATCAAACATCCCCGATTCCCGGCGAAATGTTTCGCCCTCTCTCATAGGGAGGAATTATCGCTTTGGGAGGCGGCGGCGCAGCCCGCTGTCGGCAATTGGCGCGGTCGCACAACTGACATGCGATGCCAACGGGTACGGCCATTTGGGGTGAATCTACGTGCAGGCCGTCGGAATAAACCAGCTGTTCGGCGAACGTAATCTCACATCCCAAACCGATAGAATAATGCCTTCCAGGATGCCCGTAGGCCAAGCTGGGTTTGGAGGTTGTTCTGGCGATAGAGAAATAACGGCTTCCATCCGGCATTTGGGTGACCTGCGAGCAAACCACTCCCGGTGTAAGAAATGCATGATGAATGATCCAACGTGGACAGGCGCTACCGTAGCGCGGGATGCGCATTCCCGAAGCGCTGAACCGTTTTGAGATATTACCAGCCAAATCGACCCGTATCAGGTGCAACGGGATGCCGGCGGCGTCCGGTTTTCTAAGGGTGGTTAAGCGATGGCAGATCTGTTCGAAACTTGCCGAAAATCGTCGCTCCAGCAACTCGATGTTGTAACGGGTGTCTGTCGCGGCCTGAAGGAATTCGTCATACGGTAACAAGCAGGCTCCTGCGAAATAGCTGGCGAGGGCGGCTTTTGTTTTGATTCTGGCGGGTTCTGTTGGCAGCAACGTGGTATCTGTAAGCCGATTCAGGACCGGATCGTACGACAATTGCCCGATCAGCAATGCCAGATGGAAGTTAATGCTGGGAGCGGGCAGAGACATTGGCAACACAAGGTGCCGCTTTGTTTCCTCATAGAATGAAGCACCATTATCTTGGACTTCATCCGAGGCGATTTCAACGCTGACGCCATGACGATCGAGTAGGTATCCCACCAAACGCGCGCGGACCGAGACACTTTCCAGTCCAGCTTCCCGCCGCAATTCCTGGGCCGCTTCCTCCAGTTCGGGAAAATAGTTGTTATGCGCCTGAATGTAATCGGTGACGGCTTCGTGCGGTGTGATGTCCGATACGGTTCCGGCCAAGCCTTCACCGGAAACAATTTCGAGCATGGAATTGACTGTATCGCTCAGATTTTCACTTTCTTCGAGGACAATTTTCTGGAAATTCCGGCGTTGGTCCGTTTCCAGGTCGACATTGTCATGAAGAATTTCCGAGAACGAAACAATTGAGGTCAAAAGGGTACGCAATCGGTGAATGTTACTCGACAGTAAAGGGTCCTGCGCGAGACGTTCATTCAGGACTTGAAAATCTTCCATAAAATTCCGATAAGCGCCGTAAGTTTTGGCCAGCGCCGAACACAGGGCTGGCGAATTCGAAACCAGCTCGCCAATATCACTGTCGCCCACCTCGAGGTCTTCATAGATGGGATCTTTGAGTATCTCCGTCAGTTCCGCTATTTGCGATCCTTCCTGTTGCGGCGAAAAGGCGTGAAGCGAGATATTCAGAATTTCGCTGATCTTTAGAAGCAGGGGAACGGTCAGGTTGCGCTGGTCGTGTTCAATCAAATTAAGGTAGCTGGCGGAGATGCCCATTTTGGCCGCAAGGTCAACTTGGGACAGGCCGCGGTCTTTTCGTAAAGAGCGTAACCTATTGCCCATCTTTGGATTTTTCGCCATGGCATCCCTTTTTTACAGAAGTAAAAAATTTACGAAATTTACATATTTACAAAAAATTCTTTTTCAAATTTACATAAAAATCAACATATTTTCAATATCTTATTGCTGCCTCACGACAGTTTGTGAAAAATTCACATCCTCTAGGGAAGGGTATTGAACGTATCGATACTCGATCTGATTTAAGGAATTACACAAAGGCCTCTTCTTCATCATCATCGGCTCGCGTGTATTGGCAGGCTGCTTTGGCGGCTCAACACATATACAGGGAAAATCCATGAGCGATTTTAGCAAACTCAACCGCCGTCAAGCTCTTAAACTTGGCGCTGCTGGTGCGGCAACTATTGGCGCCACGCCTCTTTTCTTCTCCCGCAACGCGTGGGCAGAAAATTTCGTAAACGATCCTAGCAACAAACCCAACGTTACGCTTGGCTTCAACGTTCCTTACACGGGTCCTTACGCCGATGAGGGCGCCGATGAAATTCGCGCATACAAGCTGGCTGTCCAACACTTGAACGGCGAAGGCGACGGCGGCTTGTTGAACACTTTCAAGCCTTCCTCGCTTAAGGGCAACGGTATCCTGGGCAAAAAGGTAACCTTCGCAACTGGTGATACACAAACTAATACCGACGCCGCACGTGCATCGGCCAAGCGCATGATTGAAAAAGACGGCGCATTGATGATCACCGGCGGTTCATCTTCCGGCGTTGCTATCGCCGTGCAGGGTCTTTGTCAGGAAGCCGGCGTTATTTTCATGGCCGGTCTGACCCACTCCAACGATACCACGGGTAAAGACAAGCGCCGCTATGGCTTCCGCCATTTCTTCAACGCCTACATGTCCGGCGCCGCACTCGGCCCCGTTCTGGAAAAGGAAATTGGCACCGGTCGCCGGGCCTATCACCTGACCGCCGATTACACCTGGGGCTGGACCCAGGAACAGTCCATGCGCGCGTACACCGAAGGTTCGGACAATGTAGAAGGACTGGATGGCATTAAGGGCATCGGCTGGGAAAACGTCGCCGCCGTCAAAACCCCGGTTGGTGCCGGCGACTTCTCGCAGTACATTACTCCGGTTCTTAATTCCGGCGCTGACGTCCTTGTCCTGAACCACTACGGTAAGGACATGATCAACTCTCTGACCCAGGCCGTTCAGTTTGGTCTGCGCGACAAGCAGGTTAATGGCAAGAACTTCGAAATTGTTGTTCCGTTGTTCTCCCGTCTGATGGCCCAGGGCGCCGGCGACAATATCAAGGGTATCCTTGGATCCACAAACTGGAACTGGAAGCTTCAGGACGCAGCCTCGCAGGCTTTTGTCAAATCCTTCGGCGCTGAATATGGGACGCCTCCGTCAATGGCGGCTCATACTTGCTATGTACAGACTATGTTGTACGCCAATGCTTGTGAAATGGCCGGCACCTTCTATCCGCCGGAAGTCATCAAAGCCCTTGAAGGCTTCAAGTTTGACGGCATGGGCAACGGTGCGACCGAATACCGCGCCGAAGACCACCAGTGCTTCAAGGATGTCCTTGTCGTGCGTGGTAACATGAATCCGAGCTCGCAGTTCGATCTCTTGGATATTGTCCAAACCACGCCTCGCAGCCAGGTTGAATATGATCCGAAGATATTCGGTGGAGAATTAGGCCCCTATAAAGTCTAATTCGCTCAATCTAACGGGCTGGCGGCTTTTAGCAGCCGCCAGCCCGACTTTTTTCTATTCGACCTAAAGACCGTTGTCTTGGCTGTCGCAGCCCGGACACCATTGGTGGATGACGATGGATTCAATTTTAATTCAGGTGCTTAACGGCCTCGATAAAGGCGCTGCCTATGCATTGATTGCATTGGGACTGACGCTGGTTTTCGGCACATTGGGTATTGTTAACTTCGCGCATGGCGCGCTCTTCATGCTCGGGGCCTTTTGTGCTGTTACGTTCAAAAAACTGCTGACGCTTTCCGTTAAAGTAAAGGACGAAAGCGTCACGATGTTTGCGGCCTACAAAGAAGAACCGTATTTGAAGATTTGGTTCGGCGAAACGGGTGAAACAATTATCGACTATGCAGTGCCGTTGTCGATCCTGGTTGCCATTCCCTTTATGGTGCTTGTCGGGTACCTGATGGAAAGGGGGCTTATCCGTCATTTCTACAAGCGGGCGCATGCGGACCAGATTCTGGTTACTTTTGGTCTCGCCATCGTCATTCAGGAAATTGTCAAAGCTACATTCGGGGCTAACCCAATTCCCCAGGCAGCGCCTGAATTCGTCGCCGGAAGTGCAAGTGTCGGATCATGGTTTGGGTTGGGTGAAGCCCTTGTCTATCCCTGGTGGCGGCTGATTTATCTTTGCTTTTCCGGCATTTTGATATTTGGCGTTTTCGCCTTCCTGCAATTTACGACCTACGGAATGGTTGTTAGAGCCGGCATGCGCGATCGCGAAACAGTTGGAATATTGGGCATCAATATCGAACGCCGGTTCACCATTGTTTTCGCCATCGCCGCCATCGTGGCAGGTACTGCTGGGGTGATGTACACGCCGATCCTGCCACCCGATTATCATATGGGTATGGATTTCCTTGTTTTGTCCTTTGTCGTGGTTGTCGTTGGCGGCATGGGCTCGCTGGGAGGAGCGGTGGCTGCCGGTTTCCTGCTTGGCATAGTGCAGTCCTTTGCCTCCATGAACGAGGTGAAAGCAATCATTCCCGGCATCGACCAAGTCATTATTTATCTGGTTGCCGTATTTATTCTCCTGACCCTTCCCCGTGGGTTAATGGGCCGTGCCGGGGTGATGGAAGACTAAAATGAAACAGAGAATATTTAACGATACCAACCTGTTCCTGGCGTTTTCTGCGGCAATATTGTTGATGCCGATCTGGCTCGCTCCATTTGGCGCAGCCTATCCTGATCTGCTGCAAAAATTCGCCATTTACGGAATCTTCGCCATTGGCTTCAACATTCTGTTCGGCCTGACCGGTTACCTTTCTTTCGGCCACGCGGCCTTCCTGGGCGTGGGGTCGTACGCCGCGGTATGGTCGTTCAAGCTGTTTACAATGAACGTTGTTCCGGCTGTTCTATTTGGCGTTGCCTTTGCCGGAGTTATGGCTCTGGCCATTGGCTTTGTATGCCTCAGGCGATCAGGAATTTATTTCTCGATCCTGACGCTGGCCATTGCCCAAATGTCGTATAATCTGGCCTATTCAGTTCTGACGCCCATCACCAACGGCGAAACCGGCTTGCAGTTGACTGCCGAAGACCCACGCATGATTGACAACATGTTTATTGTGGCTGGCGAGGGTCTTCCATCCACAAATCTATTTGGCCTGAAAATGAGCGGCTATCCCGGTTTCTATTTCTGCGCCGTGCTATTGATCGTATGCTTCTTTATTTCAATGAGAATTTTCCGATCTCCTTTCGGATTAATGCTCAGGGGAATCAAGACCAACCAGAACCGGATGAACTACACAGGCTTGAATACACGGCCCTATATGCTGGCGGCGTTTGTTATTTCGGGAATGTACGCAGGTCTAGCCGGTTCATTGCTAGCTGTCACCGATCCTTTGGCCGGGGCGGAACGTATGCAATGGACGGCATCAGGCGAAGTGGTTCTGATGACGATCCTGGGTGGCGTCGGAACCTTGATCGGCCCCATGTTGGGTGTCGGATTGATTAAGTATTTCGAAAATATCTTCTCGTCATTCAACAACACCCTTTTACATGAATTCTTTTCATTCCTTCCCGACGGGGTGGAGGATGTCGTCGTCCAGGTTGTCGGTCTTTTTGTTGGAGGTGGTTGGCACTTGACCCTGGGCCTGCTGTTTATGGTTGTCGTCATTTTTCTTCCTGGTGGAATCGTCGAAGGTTTCCAGAAACTGGGCCGAGCCTTCAATTCGGGAAAGAAAAACGGCACAACTACATCTTCTCCACAAAACCAAGCTGCTGAGTGAGGGCGGATAAATGGAAAATCTAGTTCTTCATTTGGACAATATTCAAAAAAGCTTCGGTGGCCTTCGCGCATTGGCTGACGTCAACCTGCACGTGGAAGAAGGTAAGACACACGCAATCATAGGACCCAATGGGGCGGGTAAATCGACGCTGCTGAACGTATGCGTCGGTCGTTTGAAGCCGGATTCGGGTAAAGTCACTTTTGACGGCGATGAGTTGACCGGAAAAAAACCCCACGAAATATCGCAGATCGGGGTTGCACGGGTATTTCAAACCCCGGAAATTTTCCAGGACCTATCGCTGCTTGAGAATGTCATGATCCCGGCGCTGTCCAAGCGAGACGGCTCATTTACCTTCAACCCTCATCTAGCGATGCGCAGTCAGAATGAAATCCGGGACGAAGCGGAGCACATACTGGAAGATGTCGGGCTGAAAGATCAAATGCATCAGGAAGCGGCGAGTCTGTCGCGAGGCGATAAACGCCGCCTTGAATTGGGTATGTGCCTGATCTTGCACCCGCGCCTGCTGCTATTGGACGAACCGACGGCCGGCATGGCCCGACACGACACGAACCGAACCATTGATTTGTTGAAGAAGATCAAAGAACGCGGCATGACAAAAGTAATCATCGAACACGACATGCATGTTGTATTCAGCCTTGCTGACAAGGTCAGCGTCCTCGCCCGTGGCAAGATAATCGCCAGCGGGCTGCCCGAGACGGTTCGCGAGGATCCCGTCGTCAAAGAAGCTTATCTGGGGGGGGCGCACGAATGAGCACGCCCGCAAACGATATCTTCTTCAGCGTTAAGGACATTCACGCCTATTACGGCGAGTCCTATATTGTTCAGGGAATTTCCTTCGACGTTAAGGAAGGAGAGATCCTTGCTCTCCTGGGCAGGAACGGTGCCGGAAAAACGTCGACCCTGCGGGCCTTGGCTCGTGTCGATGACCCGTTGCTTTCAAGCGGCGAGATTTATCTTCAAGGGCAGGCCGTCCATGAAATGAAAGCGTTCGAGGCCTCTCGAGCCGGCATCCAACTGGTGCCTGAAGACCGCCGCATCATTGGCGGGTTGACGGTTGAGGAAAACCTGATCCTTTCCCAGGTTGCGCCAGGCAAGGGCTGGGAAATAGAAAGAATTTACCAACACTTTCCCCGTTTAGCCGAACGACGCAAACAAGAAGCGGTCACTCTGTCGGGTGGTGAACAGCAGATGCTAGCCGTCGCCCGGGCTTTGGCCAGAGACATAAAGTTGCTTTTCCTGGATGAACCTTACGAGGGATTGGCCCCTGTAATCGTTCAGGAGATCGAGAAAATTTTGATCCAGGTTAAGGAGCTGGGCATCACGACCGTTATCGTCGAACAGAATGCTGTAGCTGCGCTGAAGTTGGCGGACTCGGCCCTGATTGTTGATATGGGGCAGGTTGCCTTCAGCGGCACGGCTCAGGAAGTTTTGGATAACGAAGATCTTCGCCACGAATATCTAGCCATTTAGCGGCCCCTACGGCGTAAAGATCGCAACTAAAGAGCCGAATGAGGCCAAAAGGAAATTAACGGCAATGAAGGACATTCTTGTTCACCTGGATGACAGCGAAGCCTGTAGCCACCGTATCAGGACAGCTATTTCTTTGGCGACGAAGCATGATGCGCACGTTCATGGTATCGCCTTGAGAATCAAGTCGACAATTTCAGCCTATATTGGTGAAGCTTTGCCAAACGGGTTTCAGGAAGCCCAGCGCGAAGCCGTCGAAGAATCTGCTCGTAAAGCTATTGAAGCCTTTGAAACAGCGGCAAGGGAAGCCGGAATCAGTTATGATACGGGCACCATCGATAAATCGGCGGCGAAAGCACCGGCAGAATTGGCTTTTCATGCCCGCCATTCGGACCTGACCGTACTGGCGCAAACCGATCATGCAAAAGACGGCGCCAGTTTCAATACAGCATTGATGGAAGCAGCCCTCTTCGAATCTGGACGTCCAATCTATCTGGTTCCCTATGTCGGCAAGAAAATTCAGCCGGTAAAAACCGCGGTCGTCGCCTGGGATGGCGGCGCCAAAGCGGCCCGCACTGTCAATGACGCCATTCCTCTTCTGCAGGATCGGGAAGAAGTTATTATCCTGGTCATCAACGCCGATGAACGTCAAGGCGCACACGGCAAGGAACCGGGAGCGGATATTGCCGGACATCTGGCCCACTACGGCATCAATGCGAAAATTGAACGTGAAACGGTCAAGGATATTGATATCGACAAGGCAATTTTGAATTTCCTAGCCGATTCCGGAGCTGACCTTTTAGTCATGGGAGCATATGGACATTCCCGGTTGCGTGAAAAAGCTTTTGGGGGCGTAACCCAAAATATTCTGAAGGAAATGACTACGCCCGTTCTTATGTCCAACTAGATGAACTGGGAGCAGGCTCTGTTCTCACAATTGTGAAATTCCCGCCCGGGAGTAAGGGTAAATGACAAAGGTCGGCGTGATGGGGTAGTATCCCCGGCTCGAGCAACGACATTTACTTTTTTAGGACCGATCGGGAATGGCATATTCGGTGTTAGTGGCGGAAGATGAACCCAATATTGTCCTGTCATTACAGTTCATTATGAAGAAAGCCGGGCTTAAGGTCCGGGTCGCCGAGAATGGTGATCAGGCGGTCCGGGAAATGGAAAAAGAAACCCCTGATGTAGTTTTGTTAGACATCATGTTGCCTAAAAGGGATGGCTTTTCGGTTTGTGAAACAATAAAAGGCAACGCGGAATGGTCCAAGGTCAAGGTTATCATGCTGACCGCGAAAAGCCGTGATGAAGACAAACAACGCGCAATGGAACTGGGCGCGGATGATTATGTAACCAAGCCCTTCTCAACCCGCGAACTTGTTGATCGGGTGTTGGAACTTGTCGGTAAATAGGGGGGCCATTGATGGCGAGGCCCGGTATTTACGCTAAAGAGATTACCTCAAACAGATGAGACGAACCGGACGCAAAAAAGAATGGTCGGTGGCGCTGTTCTGCGTCGGTTTTCTGGTTTTCTTTCCACCGATCCTTTCAATTTTTGACAGGCCGGTTCTGGTATTGGGCTTACCCTTAGCCTATGTCGTGCTTTTTGGATTCTGGGGTTTGGTGATTGCCGCCGTCGCTTACGGCGCCCGTCCAAAACCCGGCTCGGAGGTTCATGGCAGCGCGAATATTTCGCGCAAAAACAAGCAGGGTGATATCTGATGCAAGGGGGCGTCGTTGTCGGTGTCTCCTTCGCTTACTTGGGGCTGTTGTTCGCTATTGCCTATTATGGCGAAAAGCGGGCGGAGCAGGGCCGTAGCCTCGTCAACAACCCTTACATCTACACTCTTTCAATTGCCGTTTACTGCACATCCTGGACTTTTTATGGCAGTGTCGGAAGGGCGGCCAAAACGGGACTGGATTTTCTTCCAATCTATCTCGGGCCGACGCTGGTATTTGTGGTTTGGTCTTTTGTCCTGGCTAAGATCATCAGGATTTGCAAAGTCCATCGTATTACCTCAATTGCCGATTTCATTTCGTCGAGGTACGGCAAGAATTTTGCTTTGGGATCTCTTGTCACAATCATCGCCGTTATTGGCACTACCCCCTATATCTCGTTGCAACTGAAGTCGATTGCGACAAGCTTCAACCTGCTTGTCGGTTTTCAGAACCCTGAATTCCCGACCTATGGAAATCCATTCGGAATTGATACGACTTTGCTTGTCGCCGTCGCTCTGGCCCTATTCGCAATTCTTTTTGGTACGCGCCACATCGAATCCAGTGAGCATCATGAAGGGCTGGTTGCAGCTATCGCATTTGAATCACTCATAAAGCTATTTGCATTTTTGGCTGTCGGCTTTTTTGTGACGTTCAGCGTCTTTGATGGATTTGGTGATCTCTTTTATCAGGCCCAGTCGCATGGCCTGTCCCATTTGTTCGTTGTTAGCGATGATCGGGGTTATGGGCAATGGGTAACGATGACCATTTTAAGTATGGCGGCGATTCTGTTTCTGCCCCGACAGTTCTATATAACCGCTGTCGAAAACCGTGACGAGACGCAGTTGAGAACCGCCGTTTGGCTTTTTCCCCTTTATCTTCTGGTCATCAATATTTTTGTTCTGCCGATTGCCATCGGCGGCAAGATCGCCTTCGCAGGAACGGTTAGTGACGCAGACATGTTTGTCCTGACACTACCAATTCATTTTGACCAAAGCCAACTTGCCTTGTTTGTTTTTATTGGTGGTTTGTCGGCGGCGACTTCCATGGTGATTGTCGCAGCCATCGCGCTTTCTACTATGGTCTGCAACAACTTGGTGATGCCGCTCCTGTTGCGTTGGGAGTGGGTCAATCTGAAAGAACGCGGGGATTTATCAGCGCTGCTATTGAACATTCGTCGCGCCAGTATCCTGATTATTCTTTTGCTGGGTTACGGATATTTCCGCATTGCCAGCGAGTCCTATTCGCTTGTTACTATTGGCCTTGTTTCGTTTACCGCAGCGGCACAATTCGCACCAGCGATCATAGGCGGCATCTTCTGGAAAGGGGGCTCGAGCAAAGGCGCGCTAACGGGTTTGACTCTGGGATTTCTGGTCTGGCTCTATACCTTGCTGTTGCCGTCTTTCGCCCAGTCGGGATGGCTGCCGATCAATTTTATCAGCGATGGCTTGTTCGGCCTGCATTTCCTTAAGCCTTATGCCCTGTTCGGGCTCGAAGGCTTCGACAATCTCTCCCACGCATTGTTCTGGAGCATGCTTGCAAATATCGGCGGATATGTCGTTGTTTCCCTTTGGGGCGAGTTAAGCCCTATCGACCGCATTCAGGGTGGGCTCTTCGTTGACGTTTCTGACGACGTTTTGGGCCACAAGAACTCTCAATACTCGCAAGGAACGGCGACGATTGAATCGTTGCAGGAACTGGTCGGGCGATTCGTTGGCGCGAGACGCGCCCAAAAGGACTTCCAAGCCTTCGCGAAGGAACAAAAAATTGTCCTCAACAATGACGATATCGCCGATAGCAAACTTTTGGCCCACGCCGAAAGCCTGCTATCCGGGGCAATCGGGTCAGCAACAGCCCGGGTCATCATCGGCACCATGATCAAAGGCGAGAACGTCAGCTTTAATGAGGTTTTCCAGATTCTGGATGAAACCACGCAAGTCATAGAATACAGCCGAATGCTGGAGGTAAAATCCGCTGAACTTGAGGAAACCTCGTTAAAACTTCAACAGGCCAACAAACGGCTAAAGGAATTTGACTCTCTAAAGGATGATTTTCTTTCGACCATTTCCCACGAACTTCGCACGCCGCTAACGTCAATCCGGGCATTCAGTGAAATTCTTTATGATAGCGAGGAAACTACGTTGGACGAACGCCAACAGTTTCTGGGCATTATTACGAAAGAAAGCGAACGCTTGACCCGTCTTATCGATCAAATCCTTGATTTGGCTAAAATGGAAGCTGGCCGAATGGACTGGACCATGAGCAATGTGGATCCGGTTTCCACCGTTAAGGACGCCCTGGCGACGATGGATGGCTTGATCAAGGAAAGAAATATTCGCCTTGTCGTGGACCTGTCCGAGGGTATCCCGGAAGTTCGCGCCGACCGGGATCAACTTGCTCAGGTCGTCATTAATGTGGTTTCCAATGCCATCAAATTCTGCAAGCACCCGGGAGGAGTTATTAAAGTCAGTGCGCGTTCTCACCTGAATGGTTTACTTGTGAGTATCTCGGACAACGGTAACGGTATTTTGCCGGAACACAGGGATTTCATTTTTGAAAAATTCCACCAGACCCGACAAGGCTCGAATGAGATGCCAATCGGCACAGGTTTGGGTCTGGCCATCTGCAGACAAATCGTTTCGTTTTTTGGAGGCGATATCTGGGCGGACAACAGTCAAGAAGGCGGTGCAATGATTTCTTTCAATATTCCGTTTTCGTCGTAGTTGCTATCCCCAATGAGGATCGGCCTTGCTAAGACACTAACCGGCTCCTAACTATATCGAACAAATTAAGCTTTCGGAGTTTGCCATGCCTGATATTCAGATTTTCAGCGCCAACGTTTGTCCTTTTGCCCAACGCACCCGCATGGTGCTGCTGGAAAAAGGGTTGGATTTTGAATTGACCGAGATCGATCTTAAGGACAAGCCGGACTGGTTTGCGGATGTTTCACCCTATGGCAAGGTTCCGGTTCTGCGTCACAACGGGCGGACAATTTACGAAAGCGCTGTCATAAATGAGTACCTGGATGAAACCTTTCCCGATCACACCATGATGCCCAAGGATCCGGCTGACCGTGCGCTGGCCCGTATTTGGATTGACTACTGCAACAATCAATTTTGCCCAACGTTTTACAAGCTGCTGCTTGCCCAAGAGGAGGAAAAGCAACAGGAGTTGAAGGAAAAACTTACCGGGATTTTGAACTTCATGGAAAGTGAAGGGATTGCAAAATTACAGGCAGAAGGCCCCTACTGGATGGGGACTGAGGCTAATCTGGTCGATCTCACCTTTTATCCGTTTTTTGAAAGATTTGCAGTGTTGGATCATTATCGGGGCTTCCCGATCCCCCAAGAATGCAAGCGACTGCGGGCTTGGCTGGAAGTCATGGCGAAACATCCGTCCGCGCGACAGACTGCTAATACGCAAGAATTCCATATCAACAATTACCGCAAGTATGCCGACGGCAGCGCCAATGGCGTAACAGCCAAAGAAATGAGGGACTAAGGCCCATTTCTTGTCCGGCAGCCCCGGAATCTATACCCCTGTACTTGACAGGGGTATGGCTGGGCATGAAAATAGTTAGGTAGGCGAACAATTATTCTCATGCGCACGTCATTTTACGGAGGGGCATCGGACTTGACGACATCGGACAATCAAGAAATTGGACAAATTAATGCTGCAGACATTCTTCTTGAAAGAGGCCTTGTGGCCGCCTCAGGCGAAAATCCAGCAATTTTGACCGACGATTTGTCGGTTACTTATTCAGAATTGGAAGCCGCTGCATGTCGCGCCGGACACGCCATCCGTTCTTTTGGCATTCAAGCAGGCGACAGAATTCTGATCATGGTCGATGACCGTCCGGAGTATTTTTATGCCTATTTGGGGGCAATGAAAATCGGTGCCGTCCCGGTATCTCTGAATCTGCGTTTCTCAACGGAAAATCTGACGTACATCATTGAAGACAGTGAATGTAAGCTTTTTCTGGCCGATGCCCAATTTGTTGAAATTTGCCAGGAAGCGTTGGCGGAACTGTCCTCGCCACCTCCTCTCTCAGTAATTGATGTAGCCTGTGGAGATTTGCCTCTGTTCACGGATCTGATGGCAGATCAATCAGACACTTTAGAGTCAAATCTTCTAAACAGTGATGATGTGGCATTTTGGATGTACACGTCCGGCACCACGGGAAAACCGAAAGCCGTTGTTCATTGCCAGGGCAGTACGGTCAACGTGGATCGATATTTGGGGCCAGTTTACGGGGTCGGTGTCGGCGATAAAATATTCTGTTCGTCCAAATTATTCTTCGCCTTCTCGCTTGGCCACTGTCTGCTGGCGGGTCTGCGACTCGGCGCGAGCATTATTCTCCATGCCGGCTGGCCGGCAGCGGATGCCGTTGCCCAGGTTGTAGAGAGGCATCGCCCCGATATCGTCCTAAGCGTTCCTACCCTGTACCGCGCTTTATTGAAGGAAAGTCTTGCTGGTTCGCAAGGGTTTGCCGGGGTGCGTCATTTTATATCGGCGGGAGAGCATTTGCCTGAATCTCTGTCCGAAAAGTGGGTTTCGGTTACAGGGAATCCCATTCTTCAGGGAATCGGGGCAACCGAAGCATTGATTATGTTTGTCGGCAATAGACCCGATGATTATCTTGCGGGGGCTACGGGAAAACCCTATCCAGGGACTGAAGTCAAACTTGTCACTGATACAGGTGAACTGATCACTGAAACCGGTATTCCCGGCGTTTTATGGGTACGCTGCGAGTCGGTGGCTCTGGAATACTGGAATCAGAATTCAAAGACCAAGAATGCTTTCAAGGATGGTTGGTACATTACGGGTGACGTCTTTTTCAAAGATGACCAGGGTTTTTATCACTATCAAGGCCGCGACGACGATATGTTGAAGATTTCCGGTCAATGGGTAAGCCCGGCTGAAATTGAGGATTATGTCTTGAAAAATTCGCAAGTTAGCGATGCCGCCGTGATAGGGGTTGAAGATTCAAGCGGTCTGATTCGGCTTGCCCTTTGTCTGGTCCCGGCTGCAGGCAATGTTGATCACGACGTCCTGCAAGAAGAGATCATGGATACACTAAAAAGCAATCTTTCCATCTATAAATGCCCCCGACGCTTCATATTCCTTGATGAAATGCCACAAACGGCTACAGGCAAAACCCAACGTTTCAAACTTCGGCAAATTGCCGCCGATTATCTGGATGCCGCATCGTGAGCAACGCAAAAGAAAACGCTACGGTAAGAACAAAAGCGCCACGGCCTCGTGCCGCCGTTGACTGGGGCATGCTTGATGAACTGGTAGGCTTTCACCTTCGCCGGGCGCAATCGGTGGTGTTCGACCATTTCATGAACGCCGTGAAGGACGAAAGGGTGACTCCCGGTCAATTCGGGGTCTTGACCCTGATCGGAGAAAATAAAGGTTTAAACCAGTCGGGTTTGGCGGGCGCATTGGGGATCGAACGTTCAACGATGGTCGCTGTCATCAACGTGCTTGAAGACCGTGGTCTCGTCAAACGTCAGGAATCAACTTCGGATCGGCGATCCTACGTCCTTTCATTGACAAGGCAGGGAAAAGCGTTGCTTGGCGTTGTCAACGCCAAGGTGCGCGATCACGAACAACAAATAGCTTCCGCTCTGAATGAATCAGAAAAGAAAGTACTCGTCGATTTGCTGAAGAAGATCAGTACACGCCTAAACTGATTGATAAAGCTGCGAGGCGAGGCTTTTACTTAGGTTCGCTGCCACCTTGCGCCGGTAACCGGGCGGGGTGAAGGTAGACGTCATCGGCTTGATCTGTTTCGGCAACAAGGAAGCCAGAGCATTCAGCGCATCATCATCCAAAGGCTTGCCTTCAAATGCATCAGTTCCCTCGACAAGAACCGGACACGACTTCACACCTGTCAAAGCGAGGCGAATTTCATCGACGCCATTGGCGCCTTTCTTCAAAGCGATAGCCGAACCGGCAAGTGGGAAATCGATGGAATCCCGCACGCGGGCTTTCTTGTAACCCGAATGCATTCCGGCCGCATCAGGCAGCACGACAGTTGTGAGGATTTCACCCTTTTCCAGAAGCAAGTGAGCGCGGCCGTCATTGGCGTAGATGTCCTGCAGGGGGACGGTCCGTTGGCCATCCGGACCTGTGACTTCGACCTCGGCGGCGAAAACCAGCAAGGCCGGGGCCAGATCACCGCTGAAAACGGCGAAGCATTCTTCGCCCGCAGGGGCGACATGGCAAGTTTCGCCTTGGTTCTTCAGACAATAATTATTGGCCGAGCGCCACCATTCGCTCTGGTTATAAAAGACGCAGCGGGTATCCAAGCACAGGTTACCGCCGACGGTGGCTACCTGGCGATGGGTCGCAGCGGCAATTTCCGCGGCGGCTTCTACGACGGCAGCATAATTCTTGGCGATTCCCTTGTGTTTAATCAATTCGGCCAGTGTGACCGATGCGCCGATGCGATAGCCACCGTTACCATCGCTTTCGATCTGGTTCATCTCGTCGATCTGGGCCAGATCGATCAGTGTATGGGGCGCAACGATGCCACGGCGGATGTTAACAATAAGGTCGGTTCCACCGGCGACATAGCGGGCGTCGTCGTGTTCCTTGAAAAGTGCAACGGCCTCTGCGGCGCTGGAAGGATAGTGAACCTTGAATTCGGGCATGTATTCCATCAGCTTGCTCCTCCGCTGGCCTGTTTCTTCTTCAGTCTCTCCAGCTTGATTTGGCCGTCGATAATGCGTTCGGGGGTCAGTGGGGTCTCGTAAAGGCGCACGCCTGTGGCGTCATAAACGGCATTGGCGATCGCCGGGATGATGCCTGACAGACATCCCTCAGAGGCTTCCTTGGCGCCGAACGGGCCGTTGGGATCCAGGCTTTCGACAATTTTTACTTCGATATCGGGAGATTCGACGATTGTCGGTACCCGGTAATCCAGGAAGTTGGAGGTTATGGGCAGGCCTTCGTGATAGTTGGTTTCTTCGCTGATCGCCTGGCCCAAGCCCATCCAGACGCCGCCTTGTATTTGGCCTTCGCAGGAGAGAGGGTTCAGGGCGTATCCCACGTCATGGGCGACCCAGACCTTGTCGACGATGACGCGTCCGGTGATGTCATCCACAGTCACTTCGGCGGCCAAAGTCGAATAGGAATAGGCCATGGAAGGGCCAACGCCCGCGCCGTGGTATTTGCCGCCCTGGAATTTCTTGGGAACCGTAAAGGTACCCTTGACGGTGATGGTTCCGGTATCGACTAGGGCCGATGCAACGACTTCCTTGTAGGGAATATCGGATCCTTGTTGCCCTTTGATGCGATAGCTTTCACCCAGGCATTCAACCTCTTCCGGTTCCACTTCCAGTTTGCGGGCGGCGGCCTCGATCATGATGACTTTCAAATTTTCCGCAGCCTGTAGGGCGGCATTGCCAACCATAAAGGTAACGCGGGACGAGTAAGATCCGTTGTCCTTGGGTGTGATACGCGAATCGTTGGCGATGACAGTCAGGCGGTCGAAGTCGACCTTCATGACCTCGCCGACAACCTGTGCCAGAATCGTGCTGGACCCTTGGCCTATGTCCGAAGCGCCGGTCAGGATCGTAATGCCTCCGTCAAAATCCAGCTTCAGGTTAACCACCGCGTGGGGCTCGCCGGTCCAATGGACGGGCTTGGCCGCGCCACTGACATAGTGGGAACAGGCCATACCCAATCCCTTGCCAGCAGGCATTTTACCGGCTCGCTCTTTCCAGCCGCATGCTTCCTCAACCCAGTCCAGGCATTCCGGAAGACCGTAAGAGGTGACTTCCAGGTCGTTGATGGTGCGAATCGGTGCTTCCAAAAGGTTGGTGCGGCGTACGGCGAAGGGATCAAGGCCCAGTTCCTCAGCCATCATGTCGGTTACGCTTTCGAAAGCATGGCGCACATCGACAGTGCCATGGCCGCGCATAGCGCCGCAGGCGGGTGTATTGGTATAAATTCTAAAGCCATTGTAGCGCACGGCGGGAATGTCGTAGATGGCGTTCAGCAGGGATCCTGCATAAAGGATGGTGACGATACCGTACCCGGCGAACGCGCCGCCAGTCTGCTCGACGACACAGTCGCAAGCCGTCATCTTGCCGTCCTTGGTCATGCCGATCTTCATCTTGACCCGTGTGCGCGGGCGCCCCCGATGGGTCAGGAAGGTTTCTTCCCGTGTCAGCTTCATACGCACCGTACCGCCCGCAGCGCGCGCCAGCAAGCAGGTGACGATCTCAAAATTCAGCGCCTCGGTCCTGGCGCCGAAACCGCCGCCGATAAACGGTTTGATGACCCGTACTTGCGATTCGTCCATGTGCATGCACTGGGCGACGCGTTTGTGCAGGTAATAGGGAACCTGGGTAACCGAATGCAGCGTCACCCGGTCGCGCTCCACATCATAAGTGGCTAGCGATGCATGTGGCTCCATATGGGCGTGGGTGACCTCGGCGCAGTCGTAAGTTTCTTCGCGCACCAGATCGGCAGCTTCGAAACCGGCATCGACATCGCCGAATTCGCTGTGGACTTCGCGCTCCAGATTTCCGGCGCGGTCTTCGTGCAGCAGCTCGGCGTCTTCGGCGCGGGCCTCGTCAGCGGTGAAATATGCGGGTAGTTCTTTGACCTTGAAATCGATCAGTTTTAGCGCCGCTTCGGCCGTCGCCTCATCAATGGCGGCGATGGCGGCGACGGGTTCACCGCGATAGCGCACCTTGTCGCGTGACAGGGGGTATTCGTTTTGGGCGATGGGGATAATGCCGAAGGGAACGTCGCAATCTTCGCCGGTGATGACCGCGATGACACCTTCGAGAGCGCGCGCCTTCGACACATCGACGCTGACTATTTCAGCGTGGGCGTAAGGGCTGCGGAACAGGCGTCCGACATAAGCATTATTGTGATCAAAATCGGCGGTGTACATGGCTTTGCCGCTGACTTTCTCAATTCCGTCGATCAGCGGCGCGCGCCGTCCGACCATGGGGGTACGATCGTCGTCGCGGGGGCTCATGACATTTCTCCTGCGGCTGTCTGGACGGCTTCGATGATTTTAACGTAACCCGTGCAGCGGCAGATGTTGCCGCCCATCGCTTCCTGGATTTCCTCCCGGCTCGGCTTCGGATTTTCCCTCAAAAGTCCTTCGGCAGCCATGATCATGCCCGGCGTGCAATATCCGCATTGCGAGCCCAATTGCTCGTTGAAGGCCTTCTGCAAGATCGACAGGCGTCCTTCCTTTGAGCAACCCTCGACGGTCTCAACATTCTTTCCACGGACCGACGTTGCCATCGAAAGACACGACAATCGCGGCTTGCCATCGACCAGCACGGTGCAGGCGCCGCATTCGCCACCATCGCAACCCATCTTGGTGCCGGTGTGACCCGTCACTTCGCGCAGGTAGTCGATCAGCAGAGTATTTTCGGCAACAGCGTCTTCACGCGGTTGGCCATTCAGGGTCAAATTAAGGATCGTCTTCGCCATGGCAGTATCCTGATTTGAGGGGACGAAAAAAACTGTTCGGGTACCGAACAATTATTATCGTAAAGAACTCTTGCCAAAACAACAATAGAAAAACGACAAACCAATTGTGGATTAAGATAAATACCTAAAAGCCCCTATCCCGCCAGGACGGTCCTAGCGGAAAAAAAGGGCCTGATAATCAGGCAGCTACGTCGCTAATCTGGACGACCGGCGTAGTGTTTGTAAAATTTGGAATATCGCCGAAAATTTCGTCTCCGTGGGCGCCAACAGCGGCCTGGAAAGCTTCCATGGATTCAAAATCGACCACCGCCATTACCTGGTATGGCGGGGGTGAGCCGGGCTCTCCGCCGCCGACTCCTTTCAGGACACGGGCGCCCTTCATTCCCATCGAACCCCATTTGTCGCCTACCAGCGCCAAATGCGTCGTCAGGTAATAGTCCATATCGAAGGTCGCCCCCTCTTCTTGTGGGTACATAACCGTTACAACAATCATTTTCGCCTCCACTGGTAAATTTTCAGAGTGCGCCTTGTTTAGATTTTGCAACTTGGAATTATTTTTATAGGCAAGGGTACCTTACTCCTCCATGCCCCGGATGGGAAGCATGGTTCGGGGAGGTAATCGCATCGACTGCGCGAACGAATGTCGGTTTGCTCGATGACCTATTTTGCAGTGATTGTCTAGCCTGTTCATACCGTCGGGCTTGGGAGAATTAGGCCCAAAATTACGTAAAGGTCTTATATATACTGCCCGCCGTCGACACGAATAACCTCTCCCGTAATCAGCCCTGCGCCTTCGCTAAGCAGGAACAGCACGCCGTAGGCGATGTCTTCGGGGGTCGCCAGGTTTGGAACTACGCCTTCACTGCGCGCTTTTTCGAGGATTTCCTCCGGCAATTGCTTGGCCATTTCCGTCATCACCATACCCGGCGCGATGGCGTTGACCGTTACCCCCTTGCGGCCGAATTCCCGGGCCGCTGTCTTGGTCAGACCGATCATTCCGGCCTTGGCGGCGCTGTAGTTGGCCTGGCCGAACTTGCCGCGCATGCCATTGATGGACGTGATATTGACGATTCGCCCGTATCCACCCTCGGCCATCAGCGGGGCCGAAGCCTTCAAAACATTGAACGCACCGGTAAGGTTGACGTTGATGACTTGAGACCATTCGTCGGTGCTCATCTTTTTTATGGATTTATCCCGGGTGATGCCGGCGTTATTGACCAGCAAGGTGGGGGGATTAGGTAAAGCGGCGATGACTGCGTCGACCGCATCGGCGTCGGAGATATCCACCCTATGAATGGCGAACGGGGCGGCGTCGATCAGGGCCTGATCGTTTTCCCAGTCAAGGCCGTGCACTTCAGCCCCGCTTTCCAGCAATGCGTCAGCGATGGCGCGGCCGATTCCACGGGCTGCGCCGGTAACAATGGCAACCTGGCCTTCGAAAGAGAATGGAAATTTGGATAACTGGTTCATATCTGAATCACCTTAAAGCATTTTTTGCGGAACAGGGAGCCTTAGAAGTCTTGACGGAACGGCAATCTAGTAATAAGGTACCGCTTTACTGAATAAAACATATTTCGACGGTCCAAGCCTGTCAAGTGAAGCGGGAAATCATCGTCAAGAATGGGCATAGCCCATTGAAAAGATTTACCAATTATCAGTTTTTCAAGATCACTTGAATTATGGAGTCTGTAACCATCCAATCAGGTAAAGCGATGACAGAACAACCAGGTACACACAAATCAGTATCAATCGCGTTGACGGGTGCCGGCGGCGCCGGCGTAATCACAGCCGGCAACATGCTGCTGGAAGCCGCGGCGAAATCAGGCCTTTATGGCCTATTCATGCGTTCGTCCGGCCCCCAGATCAGGGGCGGCGAGGCTGCGGCCATGATCCGGCTGTCTCCCGAACCCGTTGGCGCACCCGGCGAAAGCTTCGACATCATGATCGCGCTGGATTGGCACAATATTGACCGTTTCGCCGTCGAGCTGCCATTAACCACGAATTCCCTCGTCCTCGCCGACCCGGCGCAGGGGGAAATTCCGGAGGTGATCGCCAAGAGCGGTGCGAAAATAATTGAATTCCCGATGAAGGACATGGCCAAGAAGATCAAGAAAGGCCGACCCAACATGCTGGCCCTTGGCGTCGTTGCTTCGTTGATCGGATTGCCCGATGAAATCGTTGATGAAGTTCTGGAAAAAGTGCTGGCAAAAAGGGGTGGCGACGCCCTGGAAGCCAGCCGAGCCGCCGTTTCCGCAGGCATGGAAATTGCTCCATCATTTGATTTCGACCGTACCTTGAAAGGCGACGGGGATGCGGGTGACCGCTGGATGATCAGCGGTAACGAGGCGGCAGGTTTAGGCGCCATTCGCGGCGGTATCCGGTTCGTCGCGGCTTATCCGATTACCCCGGCGACGGAAATTCTGGAATGGATCGCGCCCAATCTGGACAAGATTGGCGGCGCATTGGTTCAGGCCGAAGACGAGCTGGCCTCGATCAGTATGATTATTGGTGGGTCTTTCGGCGGAACACCCTCGCTGACGGCGACGTCCGGTCCCGGTCTGGCCCTGATGGCCGAATCGCTGGGGCTAGCCGTTGCTTCGGAAGTGCCTGTCGTCGTCGTTGACGTTATGCGTGGCGGCCCATCAACGGGTATCCCGACAAAATCCGAACAAAGCGATCTGAATATTGCGCTTTTCGGCTTGCACGGCGATGCACCCCATCTGGTCGTAGCCCCCACTTCTGTTTCAGATTGCATGTTTGCAACTCAGTGGACCGTCCATCTGGCGGAAGCCATGCAGACGCCGGCCATTGTCCTTTCAGATCAGTTGCTGGGCCAAAGCAAGGCCATCATCGATAAACCTGCGGATCTGGCCTTTGTCTCACAGCGATCGGTCGCCGAAGAAGGAGTTGAGGGCTATCAGCGCTACGCTCTTACTGAAAACGGTGTTTCGCCCATGGCGGTTCCCGGCACCGCAGGCGGTCAATATACGGCTGATGGTCTGGAGCATAATCCGCTGGGTAATCCCTCTAGCCAGAACGAGGACCATGTCGCCCAATTGGATAAACGGGCGAACAAGATCAATGACTTTGATTATGGCGACCATTGGGCCGAAGTCGAAGGTGAGGGTGAATTGGCTATCATCACCTGGGGATCAAGCGCCGCCGCCGTCAGCGAAGCCCTGAAGGAGCTTCGCAACAAGGGCACCAACATTCGCATGGTTGCTCCGCGCTTGCTGGCTCCGGCTCTGCCGGACAAGATGGCCGAGGCCCTGGAGGGCGTCGAGCGTGCTCTGGTCGTTGAGCTTAGTCATTCGGAGCAGTTTTACCGCTATCTGAAAGGCTACTACGAACTGCCTTGTCCGGTACAATCCTATCACCGCCCCGGCCCTTTGCCGTTCCGTGCGGAAGAATTGGTTAACGAAATCGAAAAATGGAGCGCCCAATGAGTGTCCAAACCGCCTCCGAACCCCTGAGCGCCAGGGATTTCAAGTCTGATGTAAAGCCGGTCTGGTGTCCGGGCTGTGGTGACTATTCAGTCCTTTCGGCCATTACCAAGGCGCTGGCCGAGTTGGGCCTGTCACCTGAGGAAGTCGCCGTAATTTCCGGTATCGGCTGTTCTTCACGTATTCCGGCCTATTTGAAATCTTACGGATTTCACGGCATTCACGGCCGCGCTACGGCCTTGGCGACGGGCCTAAAGCTGTCGCGTCCCGAGCTTACCGTTTTGGTGACAGGCGGTGATGGCGACGGTTTCTCCATCGGCGGCAATCACTTCCTGCATGCCTGCCGCCGTAATGTGGATATGACCTATATTGTCATGGATAACCGGGTTTACGGCATGACCAAAGGGCAGCCTTCACCGACAACCGAGCCGGACTGGGACAACTCGGCCCTGGCGCCGGAAGGAACGGGCGTCAGGCCGTTCAACCCGCTGGTGATTGCCCTGGCCTCAGGCGCCAACTTTATCGCCCGCGGTTTTTCCGGCGATCCGAACGGTACGGCCAAGCTTATTGCCGAAGCGATCAAAACCCCCGGGTTTTCGTTCGTTGAGATTCTTAGCCCGTGCGTCACCTTCCGTCCTGATCAGCGCGGTTGGAAGGATGAGGTGCATCCAGCGCCCGTCGATCCTACTGAGGATATCGGGCGGGCCGCCCGCCGCCTGATGACAGACGACGGCTTCAATACGGGCGTGCTATATAATGGCAAACGCAGGCCGTATGAACTGGACTTTGAAGCAAGTGTCGAGACACCGTCTGACCTTGAGCAGCAATTTGCCGTATAATTAAGTGAACAAGTAGAATAATTGGGAGAAGGGGCTACTTAAGTGTCGGATTCGAAAACGATTAATTCTGTTGGTGAGTTATTGGCCCATGCCAAGGTGATGGAAACTGAAGCCTTTGAATGCTACCAGGACCTCGCTGAGCAGATGGCTGTGCATAATAATACTGAAGTAGCCGAGCTTTTCAGGAAAATCGCCGCCGAAGAAAAAAAGCACATCGAAAGGGTTGACGAACGGGCTGGCGATAACGATTTGCCACATATCGCGCCTTGGGAATTCAAGGCGTTTGAGACCGAATCCCATGGTTTGACCGGGGCTAGGGAGGTTCATTATATGATGACGCCCTATCATGCCCTTGCTTTGGCCTTGCGCGCCGAAGAAAGAAGCTACGCCTTTTTTACCCAGGTCGTTGAAACGGCGAGCGACGGCAAGGTCGTTGATATGGCCAAGGAATTACAAGAAGAAGAACGCCAGCACGTGGCGCTTATCAAAGAATGGCTGGCCAAAGAGCCAAAACCGGACGAAGGCTGGGACGAAGACCCGGATCCGCCGGTCTTGCCAACCTAATATTTTTAGGAATTTTTGATTTAAACCGTCGATAAACACAAAAAAATTATGGACTCGGGCTTAAATACGCATTACGGTGCTGAATTATTGATTTAAGCCTGAGACCCACGGTTTTCCGAGTTTTTTGCTCAGTTATTCGGTGGATCGACGGCAGAAACAAAACCAGGGACCGCTTTAAATGACCGTTAACGCACACCGCTGGATGATGACCGCAGTCGGCGAACCGATGATCAAGGAATCTTTCGAGGTATCCTCCCCCCGACCCGGAGAGACCGTCATCGAAATCGCTGGCTGTGGCGTCTGCCATACAGACCTTGGCTACCTCTACGACGGGGTTCGCACCAACCACGAACTGCCGCTTGCACTCGGCCACGAAATTTCGGGCCGGGTCGTCGCCGCAGGCGAAGGCGCCGAGGACTGGATGGACAAAGCTGTGATTATCTCGGCGGTCATTCCTTGCGGTGAGTGCGACTTGTGCCAACGTGGCAAGGGCACCATCTGCCGCTCCCAGCAGATGCCTGGTAATGACATCCAGGGCGGTTTCGCCAGCCACATCACCGTTCCCGCCAAGGGCCTGAGCGAAGTTGATGAAGGCCGCATGTCCGCGCTGGGTATGGAACTGGCCGACCTTTCCGTCGTCGCCGACGCGGTGACCACCCCATATCAAGCGGCGGTTCAGTCAGGCATTGGCGAAGGCGACGTGGCAATTGTCATCGGTGTTGGCGGCGTCGGCGGCTATGCGGTTCAGGTCGCAAACGCCTTGGGCGCTACCGTCATCGCCATTGATGTTGACGACGCCAAACTGGAGGCGATCGGTGAATACGGCGCAGCCAAAACCTTCAATGCGAAAGAAGTCTCCGGGCGCGACCTGAAAAAGGGCATCAGCGCCTTCGCCAAAGAAAACGGCCTTCGTACAACTGAGTGGTTCATATTCGAATGTTCCGGATCCGCCGCCGGTCAGCAGACGGCCTACGGCTTGCTGGTTCATGGCGCAACGTTAAGCGTTGTCGGGTTCACAATGGACAAATCCGAACTCCGGTTATCCAATCTGATGGCTTTCCACGCCCGCGCCCTCGGAAACTGGGGCTGCACACCGGACCTTTACGGCGGCGCGATTGATCTCGTCCTTGATGGCAAGATCAAGGTGTTGCCTTTCGTTGAGCGCCACTCGCTGGAAGATATCAACAAGATTTTCGAAGCTGCGCATAATCATGAACTGACGCGCC